>JAWKNK010000004.1:0-236429 GCA_041391745.1 Flavobacteriales bacterium | reverse complement strand
CAATATCATAAGGTGGATCAGCAAAAATCAAATTGTATTGAAATTGATGCTTTTTTAAAAATTGAAAAACATCTGCACGATATACGTCTCCACCTTCTACTTCGAAGGTATCAAAATTCTTTTGAATTCCTTTTACATGCACAGGACTCTTTTCGACGGCCAGTACTAACTCGGCGCCTCTCGACCAGCACTCTAACGATACCGCGCCTGTTCCTGCGAATAAATCAAGCACTTTCGCTCCCTCCATATCCATCAAATGTGATAGAATATTGAATAAGCTTTCACGCGCATAATCGGTTGTAGGGCGGCCATTGAAGTTCTTGGGAACGTCGATATATCTCCCTTTATATTTTCCGGATATTATGCGCATAAAAAATGTATCAAGACTGAATATGACAAATGAGATGGAGCAGTTTTTACGTTGCCCACATAGTTTATCAGTAATTCTGTAAGCTTCTCATCTGATGTTTTGCCATACAATGTCACGTTCGATGATGCTAGATCAACCTCCAGTCTCATAGCCGTGTTGGCAAGATGATACAACACGTCGTCTACACCTTGTATTCCGAAGTGGTTGGTAAGCTTTATTTCGCCATTTGAACAAGCGACCACCAACATGAAGCCTTTTTGAGATAGCACATGAAAACCCGACTTATCTTTCGATTGACGAAGAGATTCCTTGATAAAAAATGCCGCTGAATTATAGAATTTACAGTTGGGAAATCTGGCTGCGAGCTTGCGGATTTCTGAAGGAAGATTAAACAACAATGAAGCGCCAATTTCCGAAATACTATACGATTCTGCTTGTTCGGGATCCCTTTGCGTAGCAAATTTCAAAATCTCAGACTCTCTTCCAGGTATTAAAAAGCCATGAGGCACCAATGTAAAATCTGGATCATCAAATGTGATTGAAGTTTTCCTAAAAACGCGATCTCCCCAATTTCTGAGTGTTACAAATTCGGAAATGCGCTTAAAATCCTGAGGGTTGCTGTCTTCAAGAAAAAATGTTTCGTTCCACAATACCTCTCGGTTTTCTGGATCCATCACCGCTCCTTCTACAAAATCTGGATGTAGATGAATGGCCAAGTGAAGTGAAGATGCTTTTGCCATCACCTCCTTAGGGATCAACGATTTAGCTGCTATTTCTGGGTCAAATCCGGTCATTGGAACGCGAAACTACGAAAAGCCGACAAGATACAACTCTTTTTGCGCTCTTGTAAACGCGGTATATATCCATCTGTTCAGCTCCAATCCAAACATTTCTTCGGTAACATAACCTTGATCTACGATGACACACGGCCATTGTCCTCCTTGCGATTTGTGACAAGTAATGGCGTATCCGAACTTTACATGAAGTGCGTTATAGTATGGATCTTCTTGAACAGCCTTTCGAATCTTTCCAATGTTTTCCAATTCTTGATAGTCCTCTGCGATGATATTTCCAAGTTCCTTCAACTTTTCGAAACTCATACCTGATGATTCTTCCCAAATTGGATTCATCAGCAACAAAACTTCCATTTCAGGAATATCAGGAAAGTCCAGCATCGAAACGGTTGCTTTGCAAAAACGGAACTCTCCACGTTCCTCGAATCCTCTCACACGGTTTATCACAAGCATATCTCCGTTTGCGATAAATCCATTAGCGATATTGTATTTCTCCAACCAAAAATAATTGTTCTTAATCACCATCATGTGATCTCCTCCATTTATTTCTTCTTCATAGTTAAGAATCCTTGCTCGAATTTGTTGATTGTATTTATTCGCGTTTTTATTCGAACGAGTGATTACAAGTGTCCCATCCAAACCATATTTCGAAATTGCATCTTCCACAATTGGTTGTAAGTCGGACTCGACACGAGAAATATCTGAAAAGCCCTCCGTATTTAAAGTTGGATATTCTTTGCTTTGACTATTGATCAACTGGCGAAGCATGGTCGCGTTTTCTAAAATGCCACTCCCCTCTTTTTGTCGTATAACTTCACTTAACTCTAACTCAGCGATATTCAGAGAAAATTCATTTCTCAAGTAATTTAAATTCAAAGCAGGACTTTGGTCGCTGCCCACGGGTGGCAACTGAGCTCCATCTCCAATAAGCACCAATCGACAACCTTCTCCAGAGAAAACGTGTGTAACCAGATCTTCGAGCAAATCTCCAGTTCCAATATCATCTTTTACGAGACTGAATCTTTCCGTTCCAATCATAGACGCTTCATCTACAAAAAAAACAGTATTCTCTAATTCGTTTTCTTTTAATTCAAACCAAGTATGACCGGAACGGTCAGACTTCCTGTAGTAAATTTGTTTATGAATCGTACTCGCAGAGATGCCACTATAATTTCCGAGTACCTTAGCCGCCCTTCCGGTAGGAGCCAACAGCACAACGCGTTTTCCGCTCTCCTCAATTCCTTTCACCATCGCACTTACCGTGGTAGTCTTTCCCGTACCAGCATAACCTTTAATTATCAGAGCACATCTTGGCTTATCGCTAAACATCATTCTCGTGAAAGCATAGAACAATCTCTTCTGACCATAGGTTGGTTCAAAAGCAAAATGTTGAAGCAATCGTTGTTCGAAATGTTCCGCTGAAATATTTACGTGACCTGACATACCCCGCAAAGGTGCTAAACAAATAGAAACAATTTCTATTTATTTCATTCAAAGAATATTCATAGAATATTCAATTCTACTTAGTAGGATTAAAACGTGTAGCAGGATCTTGACCAAGCAAACCGCTTAATGAATCATAAAGCATCGGATACTCATCCCTAAATTGATGCGGCTGTTCAAAAAAACACTCCACAGATACTGCAAAAAACTCGTTGAAATTAGAACCCGCATACTTTCTAAAATAATGCGTTTCACCTTCTAGAACGCGTTTTCTAATTTCTTCTGACAGGACAAGCCAACGCGTCCATTCAGGAACTCCATCAAAATGATCGAACTCAATTTTCAATGCATGAGCAAATTCATGCAAACCCAAATTGATGCGATCATCGTCGTCAGAAAAACCTGATTCAAAGTCCTGCCAACTCATCAAAATAGAACCTGTTCCAACAGTCAACCCCTTTACATGTTGTTCGAATAATCTCGAATAAAATTCTTTTGGAAAAACTTGTATCACTTCAAAACGAGGAAGGTCAAAACCATACTTTATTCCAAATGTTAATCTCGCTATGACCGAACTGATAAGCAATTTATGATTCATTGTAATCTCAAAGCCTTCCATACCTCTAAAATACTTTTGCTTGTAGATGGCAATGACTCTGTAATTGAAGTTATAACGTTCAATTGGACTCAACTGTCTGTAAAAATCAAAGGTTTTAGTAAACAGTTCATCACAGATTTGGTAATTGCGAGGAGACAGAAATCCGTATTTTTTTTTGGACAGATCAATCATTTTGATTTCACCTCTGAAGCCATTGTACAATATTGCACTTCGCTTCATTCCTCCATATACTCTTACGAAGAGAATAAGTATAGCTATTCCAAAAAAAATAATCAATCAAGTTAGTCTTAAAACAAATCAGGAAAATCTGAGATAAAATTTCTCACTCCTAGTTTGTATAGTTTTTCTATTTCTTCTTTTGAATTTACCGTCCAAGCAGAGAGTTCAACACCTAAAGTAATACAATCTTCCACGAGTTCTTCATCTATAATCGTACACAAAGCACCGTATCCATCGGGAATAAACTCTAGCTTTTCACAGATGTCATCAATCGTAAAATCATTTTTTTCGTTCAAGACGATTAAGGGCAATTCACAACCTTGCTTGTCCAATTCCTTAAGTAATTCCATATCGAAACTCTGCAAAGCAATCGGCCATTCCTCGTTCAACTTAGAAATTTGCTCCAGTACTAGCTTCGCGTAGATTTTTGCTGTCGGAAACCAATCGTTCTTTTCACTTGAACTCTTTAATTCAATGGTGAGTTGTGGAAATAAATCATCACCTAACTTCTTTTCCAAACTAGCGCAAAATTCCAGCAAGGTCAGCTTGTGAGACTTGATCTTTTCTTGATCTGGAAACTTTGCATAAGGCAATGTACCAAAAGAGTATTTGGAAATTTCAGCAGCGGACATTTTGTATAAATTCAATGCCGCTTCTTCATTTTGACTAATGCTACTTCCATCTGGTTTGAGACACAATGTATGGCACATATAGGGCTCATGAGAGACAATTAGGAAGTTGTCTTTTGAAACTACCACATCAATTTCAATTGCATCTACTCCAAGCACAATGGCTTTCTCACAAGCAATCAAAGAATTCTCAGGATACTTGCCACGATAGCCGCGGTGACCTTGAACAAAAATTTCTTGTCTTTCCACTATTTCAAGTTTTGAGATAAGAAATTATTGACTTCACGAATTGACTTTGGCTTCAATACTATTTTCCCATTGGTGTCAAGAAGATAGAACGTTGGCGTCTTAGTCACTCTGTAGTCTTTAGCGACAGGGCTGTCCCATATTTTCATTCCACATACATTCGGGAAAGTGAATCCACGATCTTGAATTGCAGATAACCAAGCATTTTTATTGTTGTCTACTGAAACACCAATGATTTCAAATCCTTTTGGATGCCACAAATCGTAATATTGTTTTACCTCAGGTGCTTCGCCTTGACAATGTTCACACCAGCTGCTCCAAAACAATACAAGCGTATATTTATTTTTTGCCGTCGTTTTAAATAAATCAAAGCTTCCTCCTGTAGAAGTTGTCATTTGAATATTTGGAGGCACATTACCGATGCTCAATTTTTGAATACTTTCCGCTGTACTCTTGATGATGTTCGACAAGTCCGCATCACCACATGAATCTCCATTCACATAGTTATCGATGATGAACGTGCTGATATTTTCCATTCCACTTTCATAGAAACCAATAAGCATTTGATTCAATGCAAACTCAAGCACAACATCATCTGCTTTTGCCGCTTCAGCCACAACCGATACGCAATTGATACAACCCGACTCTTGTCCTTTACTGAATGAGCGCATGAAATTTTGAATGCGATCGCTAAGTATAGTGCCGTGTATTAAACTTCGATCTGAAAAATCGATGTTCTCCCAGTACTTTCCAATTTCTGTCAAACTTGGCTCTTGCTTCCAAGTCACGATTTTTGCAAAATGGGTGTTTGGATATTCTGCAATCATTTTCGCTTGAAGTGCCGACAATTCAGCTTGCTTATCATTGATTTGTTTTTGATACTCTCCTTTCAATGAACTTTTATTCATTGCGATCATAGCATCTTTTATTGCCTTTTGCAATTGAACCTCTTGTGGAATATAAGTTGTCCAAGCTTTATTTTCGTTTGAGTTGATGGCAAACAAACTTCCATCCATTCTGCCTGACCTAAACCCTACCTCAGTTACAGGCTCTGAAGGATTCAGAATAATTGGCGCAAGATTGTTTTCAGCAATACCAAGCATATAGATTCCTTGCTCAATTTTAATCTTTCCAAAATCCCATTTACCATCTACAATTGCCGTAGAGTCTACTACAGAATTATTTTTTCCATAGGTCGAGTACAAATACATTTTGGTAAAGTTTCTTGCCTGAATTGTTCCTTTCAACTCAACTTCTCCTGTCCTCATGCCAGCGTTAGCATCGCTTACACCGTTCACATAGCCCATAGTAGGCACAGCTTCAACTGCCACTTGTTCTTCCTGAGTTGATTTATTGCTTGTTGAACCGCACGCAGTAGCAGCGATGACTATTGCGCCATAAATTGCCAAAATGTTCATTCTCTTCATTTCTTGTTTCATGAACCACAAATTTAATTCATTTCAGGCTCTTATTGGGCATTTTCATTTCTTTGCATCATGACAAAAGAAGAAGCTTTGGCATTTTTTGGAATTGATACCGATTTTCAACCAATTGAAGTCTTGGATTTGGTAGATGAACATCTATTTTCAATCAAAAATGAAGTCCTCCAAAAAGTAGCTGTACCTGCTCTCTTAAAGAGAAGAAAAGAAAAGTGCATTCAAGTTTTGGAAGCACAAACAGCACTTCAAATGAATGAAGATGTTGCCATTCCTCAGTTTGAGGCTTTGGGAGCTTCTGAAAATGAAATCCTATTTTTAGAAAAATATGAACGCATACTTTCAAGTATCAAATTGTCCATTTTCAATGCTAAATACCCTCAGGTCCTAATTGCCGCCATAGATGCTTTAGAAAGATTACAGCTGGAGTATGGCCTTCAATTCCAGCGCTGTTTCAATCAAATAATAATCTCCGATGAAAATGTTCCCGCAGCGGAATCTATAGACACAGGTGTGCTTTTGCGTTTGCTCAAGACGGACAGAGCTTCAGATGAAGCCAATCAACTCATCGGCAAAGAACTTGCGCGATTGAATAAACTGAATTCGCTTGGTTAGAATTTATGCAAAATGAATTTAAAAAGTCTAAAGCAAATCCATCCGTATAGCATTCCCATCAACAAGCCCATCAAAATATCACTTGGGAAGTGAACCCCTAAATATATTCTTGAATAACTGATTAAAACCACCCAAGAAACCAACAACCATTTTATCCAAGTTTGCGGTTTCATGATTAAAATATAGAGCGTCACTACTCCAGCATAATTGGCTGCGTGTGAAGAATAAAATCCAAACTGACCACCCTTATACAAATTGCCATTCGGTTCTCTTACAAAATGCAATAACTCTTCTAGTCCAGGAGTGTGACTTGGTCTTGGGCGGGCCACCCAAGTCTTAAATATGCCTGAAGCGGTTTGATCATTCAAAAGCACACACAAGGCAATAAAAACAATCGCCCATACGAAAATTTTGGTGCCGTATTTTTTAAAAATACTAAAGAGCAAGATGGCATAAACAGGAATCCAAAACAGCTTTTCGCTGAAGTACCACATGACCTTATCCAAAATCGGGAAGGCGTCTGTGTTCAACCAAAGCATGAGAGCTTTATCCCATGATAAAAAAACCTCCATCAATCTTTATAAATTTCATGTACCAATTGTTGGTAGTTCTCCATGATTTTTTTGCGCTTCAGTTTTAAAGTTGGAGTGATTTCTCCAGCCTCAATTGTAAATGCTCTCGGTAATAATCTGAATGCCTTTACTTGTTCCCACTTTCCAAATCTCGGATTGCGTTTTTCAATTTCAGCATTAATCAAATCACGTATTTCTTTTGATGCGCTTATTTCTTCATCTGTTCCCAACTTCATTCCTTTTCTCTGCGCCCAAGATCGAATGGCAGCAAAGTCAGGTACAATCAATGCGCTTGGGAAGTTCTTAGATTCTCCAATCACCATGCATTGCTCGATAAACAATGATTCTTTCAATGCATTTTCAATAAGTTGTGGAGCGACATACTTTCCACCGCTTGTCTTAAACATTTCCTTTTTGCGATCGGTAATTGCCAAAAATCCATCTCGAATTTCTCCTATATCACCTGTATGAAACCACCCATCTTTCAACACCTCAGCCGTAAGTTCCGGGTTTTTATAATAGCCCATCATGACATTTGGTCCTTTACACAAAATCTCGCCATCTTCAGCAATTTTCACCTGAACATGATTGATAGGTTTCCCAACTGTTCCGATGCGCAACATATCTGGAGTTCTGGTAGAATTTACTGAAATAACTGGTGATGTTTCAGTAAGACCATAACCTTCTTTTACAACAATACCTGCTGCGTTAAAAAACCGTGCAAGTCTTAGCCTGTAAGGCCGCGCTTCCTGAAGGAACCGCTTTGATGCGCGTCAATCCTAATGCGCCTTTTTACTTTAGAAAAAACGAGTTTGCGCGCAATAGCTAATTTAAAATGATACCATGCGCCTTTGTCCACATCATTCGAGAGCAACCTGCCGACCACTGGAATATTTTTCTTTATTCCTGTATTTACAAAGTCCCTTGGCTACAACACCATCATAAAACTTCTCGAGAAGCCTTGGCACTGCTGAGAACAGATCTGGTTTTACGTAATACAAATCGTCCTTTACTGTATCCAAACCGCTCAGGTATATACAGTACCCCATTATTCACATACAAGTAATGAAGCATGCGCTCGTAGATATGACAACAAGGAAGGAAACTCAAACAAATGCTACTTCCATGTTCTAAAAGTGGCAATCTATCTTCACTATCTATTGCATTGCTCGCGATGTTTTTATGGGTCAGCATGACTCCTTTCGGCAGTCCTGTAGTTCCACTTGTGTAAATGATGGTGGCCATGTCCTCCACCTTTACTGCATCTGCAAGCGCTTTAACTTTCGCGTGATCCCCCGATTTTCCTTTCTCCACAATAGACATCCAATTCTCTGCCCCCGATACGTTTTCAAAAGTGTAGACATTCTGAAGTGTTAGAATCTGATGCTTCACACTCATTACTTTTTTATAAAGATCTTCATCCGAAACAAAGCAGTGAATCGACTCTGAGTGATTCATGATGTATGCATAATCTTCCTCGGTCATGGTTGGATAAATTGGAATATCGATTGCGCCGATTTGTAGAATAGCATGATCGAGAATATTCCATTCCGCTCTATTTGACTGCGTAATTAAGGCGATCTTATCGCCCGGTTTAACGCCTAATTCCAATAACCCAGCAGAAGCGTTATTCATTGTTTCTACGAATTCATTTGTAGAAAATGATCGCCACTCCCCATTAAATTTTGAGGTAAAGGCCTTTGCCAGAGGAAATTCTGCCTGCTGTCTATATATGAAGTCGAATAGTCTCTTGTATTCTGCCATGGAGTAGATTTTATGGCTCTAATATAGAAAAATAGCGGGAAAGCGGTTTTTAATCTTGATGGTATATTTTTGCGCCAAATAATATTTCAATGAAAAATATTTCAGTAATAGGAGCAGGTACAATGGGAAATGGTATTGCCCATGTTTTTGCTCAATATGGAAACAATGTTCACCTCATTGATGTGAACGAATCAGCTTTACAAAAAGCTGTTGCCACAATTACAAAGAACCTCGACCGACAAGTAAGCAAAGGCTTACTGACTGAAGATCAAAAAAATGCAACACTTTCAAGACTTCAGACTACTACAGACATGAAAACTGGGGTTGGAAATGCTGACCTAGTTGTTGAAGCGGCCACAGAAAATGTGGATTTGAAGCTAAAAATATTCAGAGATATGGACGCGAATGCACCTGCAAACTGCATTCTCGCAACCAATACTTCTTCAATATCTATTACTAAAATTGCTGCTGTGACTTCACGTCCTGACAAGGTAATTGGCATGCACTTTATGAATCCAGTTCCTGTGATGAAGCTTGTAGAAGTGATTCGTGGATACAGCACTTCAGATGAAGTTACCAAGCAAGTATTTGAAATGAGTACTGGTCTTGAAAAAATTCCAGTTGAAGTAAATGACTATCCAGGATTCGTGGCAAATAGAATTTTAATGCCTATGATCAATGAGGCCATTTATACTTTGTACGAAGGTGTAGCTGGTGTAGAAGAAATTGATAACGTGATGAAATTAGGCATGGGCCATCCGATGGGGCCACTTCGCCTAGCGGATTTTATCGGTTTGGATGTTTGCCTTGCAATTCTTCGCGTATTGCATGACGGTTTTGGCAACCCTAAATATGCGCCATGTCCTTTATTGGTGAATATGGTCACTGCGGGAAAATTGGGTGATAAATCTGGAGAAGGCTTCTATGTATTGAACAGAGAAACCAAAGAATTGAAAGTAGCTCCTACATTTCAGAAATAATCTCCACTCATTTTCAATGGGATAGAAATTATTTTTTACGAAAGAGATAAAAAATTTGCAAAATTGAAAACCAGTGGTATCTTTGCGCCCGCTTTAAGCGAAAAGCACAAGGGAGCATAGCTCAGCTGGTTCAGAGCATCTGCCTTACAAGCAGAGGGTCACAGGTTCGAATCCTGTTGCTCCCACAAAATTGAAAGCCTTCTCAGAGAGAAGGCTTTTTCATTAAAATCGGACAAATGAAAGTTTCATTAGAAAGAATTCTATCTGTTTCAGGTAAGCCTGGCATCTTCCAGCTAGTTGCTGGTGGTAAAAATATCATCATTGCTGAATCATTGCTTGACGGCAAGCGTCAACCAATTCACCCCAACCAACGTGTGAGTTCATTGTCTGACATCAGCATTTTCACTATGGAAGAGGATGTTCCATTGCAAGATGTATTCAATAAAATGAAGGACCACTTTAAAGGTGGACCAGCCACAGACCACAAATCAGAAGGAAATGTACTTCGTGGCGAGATGGAAAAGTTCTTGCCTACTTATGACGCTGAACGCGTTTATGACAGCGATATCAAAAAACTATTTCATTGGTACAATATCCTTCAGTCGAAAGACATGTTGGAGTTTGAAACTGAGGAAGCATCTAACGAAGAAGCTGGAGAAGAATAATCACTCCAAATCGATATGCGATGGGATTTCATTTTTGAAATCCCATTTTTTTTGCTCTTCATTGAAGCTCGCGAAATACAAATCCAGTCCGTTGGTGATGATTAAGTGCGGTACTTGGAGTGATAAATTGTATCGGCTAGCTTGATCGAATGTACTTGAGGTGATAGGCACATCGGGCGCCTTACACTCCATTAGGACAAGAGGAACTCCTTCCTTAGAAAAGAAAACGACATCCGCCCTTTTCGACAGCGTATTTACCTTCAAAGAATATTCTAAAGCCAATCTTCCAGCAGGAAAAGACTTACCCTCCACTAGGTACTTCACAAGGTGTTGTCGAACGAGTTCTTCAGGAGTAAGCACCAGCCATTTTTTACGCCATTCATCCCAGATTTCGATTGCATTTTCTGCTTTTCTCGTCCGGAATTCGTAGTTGGGAAAAATGAGATGTTGGCCTGCCATTATGCCGCCAAAATTAGTGCATCCGAGGAATAATAGTATATTTGAAACTTATGGAAACAAAAGAAGAAATTGTAAAGAATTGGCTGCCTCGTTATACAGGCACGCCACTAGAAGCGTTTGGAGAGTATATTCTTCTAACTAATTTCGACAACTACGTTCAGAAATTTGCTGATTGGCACACTGTGCCGGTTATTGGAATGGATAAAGCGATGTCTACAGCTACAGCAGACGGCATTACCATAATCAATTTTAGCATGGGAAGTGCCAACGCTGCCACAATCATGGACTTGCTTTCAGCCATTGCTCCAAAGGCTGTGTTATTCTTAGGAAAATGTGGTGGATTGAAAAAGAAAAGTCAGATTGGTGACCTGATTCTTCCACTTGCTGGAATAAGAGGTGAAGGTACAAGTAATGACTATTTCCCACCTGAAGTTCCTGCATTACCTGCATTTACCCTTCAAAGAGCCATATCATCTACCATTCGTGATTTCGGAATGGATTATTGGACCGGTACTGTTTACACTACAAATAGAAGAGTTTGGGAACATGACGAAGATTTCAAAACTTACTTGAGAAAGATTCGTGCAATGGCTATCGATATGGAAACCGCCACGCTGTTTACCGTGGGATTTTCAAATAAAATTCCTATCGGAGCTTTACTTCTTGTAAGCGATCAACCGATGGTTCCACAAGGAGTGAAAACTTCTGAAAGTGATCAAAAAGTAACGGGTAACTTCGTAGATACACATATTAAAATTGGTATCGAAGCACTGAAAGAAATCAGAGATGAAGGTCGTTCTGTTCGTCACTTGAAATGGGAGTAATTGAATCATGGACTACCTAAAGATTTTACGTGATATAGAAATGAAAAACATCAAACCCATCTATTTTTTGATGGGTGATGAACCGTACTTCATTGATTTGATCACAGAAAAAATGGAGTCGGACATCATTGATGAAATGTCCAAATCATTTTGCCAAACCATTGTATATGGCCGCGATGCTCAACTTGACCAAGTAATTGGACTAGCGAAAAGTTTCCCAATGATGGGCGACAAACAATTGGTGATTGTAAAAGAAGCTCAAGATTTAAAGTTCAGCACTAGCAAGGGTGGGGATGAAGACATTGAAAAAGAAAAATGCTGGAAAATCATCCATGTCTTCACTTGAGGCTTATGTAGCTAATCCGTCTCCAACCACGGTGTTAGTTTTACTATGAAAGGCAAAAAGCTAGATAAGCGTCTCAAGTTTTACAAAGCTCTTGATAAGGTGAGTCATCTTTGATTCGGAACGCATCAAAGATTATAAGATGGGTGAATGGATCAGAAACTACGTGCAGCAGCAAGGTTTTATGGAAGTGAGTGTTTCAGAGCTATTGGCGGAGTACTTAGAAATGATTTGCACAAGGTGGTAAATGAAGTGAGCAAGCTTGCCATTTATTTTTACTAAAGGCACACACATCAATGCAGCACGTAGAAGACAATATTGGCATCTCAAAAAGATTTCAATGTATGGGAATTGCAAAAAGCCATGGGAATGAAAGATGTTTTTGAAGGCAAACAGAATTATCTACTACTTCGAACAAAACCAGAAAGCCCATCCGATTCAAATGGTTCTTCCAAGCTTGTATTCGTACTTCAGTAGGCTGCGATATACATTTTCTTTGAAAGACAAATCACAAGCCACTTCCAGTAATGGAGGTGTTGCCCATTTGCTTTGAATGAGTATAAATCTGCTAGCACCAAATTCGATGCGCGAAAAGTAGAACGCATTGTGGTTACCTGACGAACGCGGATAAACAAGTAAAAGGTATTGAAGAAGGCAAACAAAGCGTTGGCGACATTTATCGCGAATTGGTTTTCAGACCCTCCACTAAAAGTGTGAAGATGATTAAAATCAACATAACAGATAAAGTTGGCATCACAGTTAATAATTATTTTCGGCCTGAATTTCGATTTTAACCTCAAATTCAGACCTAAATAACCGAATAAAGAATAGTATGCAACACTAACATGACCATGAAAATCAGTTATTTCATTCTTGCAGCGGCGGTTTCCGTGTCTATTACGGCGAATGCTCAAAGCAAAGAAATCTCCTAAATCTTCTGAAACTGAAGCTTCTGAACCGTCAGACAATTTAGTCACTAACGGCAGTTTGAGGACATAAATATTAAGACTCTTAAACGGTCAATTAACCGAATTATTGCGCTCCATGGATGAGCCCAAATAAAACAAGTGCAGATTTGTATGCACAAGGTGTAAAGGTACCAAAACAATGGCTGGTCAAAATGATTTGAAGCGAAGACCCAATGGATGGTACTGGATATGCAGGTTTATTGCATATACAAAAGATCAAAGAAGACTAGAACCTGGCTTAGAGGTCAAGCTTACTCAGCGCATGGAAAAGAACCAATTGTACTGTGTTCGTTTCAGCGTAAGTCTAGCTGAACTTTCTAAATACAGTGTAAACAACATCGGTGTCTTCTTGTCAAGATGAAAGGTTCAAATGCTACTGACTATACGGTAACACTCACTCCAGGTAACAGAGAAAAACAATGTAGCCATCAAAGAAATGGACGGATGGCAAGGCTATCTATAAAATACCTGACTGTTCAAATGGTACGGAAGAATATATCATCATCGGTGGTTGGAGGCTCAAGTATGAAGCTTGGTGAAAAAGCCAGCAGGTACTATCGGAACTGCATTCAGCGAAGCGCATCATTGCTATATTTGACAATATTGAAATTGTACCGATTGAAGCCGCTAGCCAATGCGTTTGTGGTGCTGCTAAATCATTAGAGGATGATGTTGTTCTCTAAAGCTTTTACTAAGTCTCCAGACATGACTCCACAACAAATTGTGGATGGAGCGATCCAGTTTACTTCGCTACCTTAAAAACAGAAATCCCAGGTATGTTTGATGCGGACTTGGAAGAGGTAGCAGGCTCAAATGAAAACCAATCCTTCTATGAAATTGGAATTGACTGGTCACTCAGACAACAATGAAGTAGATGAGTAAAATTTATCATTTCTAGAGTGGCGGAATATGGCTAAGAAAGAAATTTGAAGCTGTTAAAGAGAAGTTGGTAGATCTCAGGTGAATGCAAAGTCGTATTACCGTAGTTTCAAAGACAATACAATGCCAGCATCTACAAGACCTGCTCTTTCTATTGCACAAAATAGAAGAGTAAGTTTAAAACTAGCTAAAGGCACGATTATAGAATCAACAAGGGTCGCTTAATAAAGCGACCCTTTTCAATTTTTTAAAAAATAATTGTCAATTTATTTAGTTCTTAGCAAAGTGAAAGCCTGCTGGCAATACTTATAGTACTCGTGGCCTTTTCAGGCTGTGCCCAAAACCTTGTGGAAAATGGAAGTTTTGAAGACAAGTCCTATTGTCCCAGCAATTATAATTTACAACAGCTTAGATCTGTTTCGGGTTGGAGTCAGCTGAATGAAGGAACACCCGATCACTTCGCCACCTGTAGTGATAAGGTAGGAGTTCCAAAGAACATATTCGGCTATCAGAATGCCCAAGATGGTGAAGCCTATGTTGGAATGGCCGCTTACTCCCCACGACTCAAAGAAACACCACCGCGAATACCTCACCTCAAAAACTAACTCGCCCTCTTCATGCTGGTGAAATGGTTTGTATTGAAATGTACCTTTCCACTGCAGACTACTCAAAGTATATCCTGAATGGTTTTGGATTGGTTTTTATCTGAAAAAAGATTGGTTCAAGACCGCACAAAAGTGATACACATATCATCGTCATTAACCAATCCCAAATTGGTGTGGATGCTTTCGATCAATGGTTGGTAAGTGACACCTATATCGCCAAGGGCGGTGAAGAATACATTACCATTGGCAATTTCAAAAATGATCGTGAAATGAAAATACTTTCACGAACGCAAGAAGAAGGAGCGAAAGAAGATAATCGTTGGTCTTATGTTTACGTGGATAATGTAAAAGTAACTCCCGTTAAGGAGCGAACTGAATGTAGTTGTGAAAATGACATTATTGCAAGTCTTGTAGTGGATCCGCCGCTGCAACTTTCCGAGTACGAAAAGATTTCATTGGAAGCTGTATACTTCGAATTCGACAAGTCTGATTTGACTAAAGAAACAATAGAAAAGCTAGATGAAGTTTACACCTTACTTCGACGAAATAGAGCCATGTATATCGAAATTGACGGTCATACCGATATTATAGGTTCTGAAGGTTACAACATTGAACTCTCGAAAAAAAGAGCTCAAATGGTCATCGACTATTTGGTAAACAAAGGGATTGATGCTTCTCGACTCACCATAAAATTCTTTGGTAGCTCAACACCCGCAACGGAAAACGAAACAACTGAAGGTCGTGCAAAAAATCGAAGGGTAGAGTTTCAAGTTTTACAAAAGAAATATGAGTTGGTTCAATAACGCTTAAGCGTTCATTTGTTCCCAAATCATATCCTTTAGTCTATCCACATTCATGCCACTGACAGCAGAAATAAAAATGCTTGGAATTCCTTCAGGCAAAAACGCCTTCATCTCTTCCATCATTTGTTCGTCTAGCATATCACATTTTGTAATCGCCAGTATCCGCTTTTTATGAAGCAATTCAGGATTGTATTTCTCAAGTTCATTGAGCAGAACTTGGTAGTCATGTTTGATGTCTTGTGCATCGCAAGGCACCATAAACAACAGCGATGAATTTCTTTCAATATGACGCAAGAAGCGATGTCCGAGGCCTCGACCTTCAGCTGCTCCTTCAATAATTCCTGGAATATCGGCCATTACGAATGAGCGGTCGCCACGGTATCTCACCATTCCAAGGTTTGGAACAAGCGTAGTAAATGGATAATCTGCAATTTCAGGTTTTGCCGCTGAGACCACTGAAAGCAATGTTGACTTTCCAGCATTAGGAAAACCAACTAAACCAACGTCTGCAAGAACTTTCAGCTCGAGAATTTTCCACTCTTCCTTGCCATCCTCACCAGGTTGTGCGAATTTCGGGGTTTGCCTCACTGCTGTTTTGAAGTGAGCATTTCCCATTCCTCCTCTACCACCACTAACTATGATTCGCTCTTCACCGTCTTCTGTAATTTCAAATTCAACTCTGCCGGTTTCCGCATCTTTGGCCACAGTTCCCAGCGGCACCAACAAAATCTCGTCAGTACCTTGTGCACCAGATCTAAGGGCACTTCCTCCCGACTCTCCTGGTTCGGCAATTACGTGCTTTCTATACTTCAAGTGAAGCAACGTCCAAACGTCCTTGCTCCCTCTTAAAATGATGTGACCTCCTCTTCCACCGTCACCTCCGTCTGGTCCACCCTTTGCGGTGAATTTATCCCTGTGTAGGTGCATAGAGCCAGCTCCGCCCTTTCCAGAGCGACAGCAAATCTTCACATAGTCAACAAAATTAGAATCCGCCATATGTTAGAATTAAGCTACTGTAGTTTCAATAGCTTGAAATAAACGATCTGAGATTTCGTCGATTGAGCCAATTCCGTGAATTCCCTTGTACTTACTTTGAGCTTTGTAATACTCCGCAACTGGTGCAGTTTCACGGTTGTACACATCAATTCTATTTTGAATAATTGCTGGATCCGCATCATCAGGTCTGCCGCTTGTCTTTGCTCTGTTCAGCAAACGTGCTCTCAATTCTTCCTCTTCAACTTCAAGCGCTAGCATGCAAGTGATTTCAGTGGCTTTTGACGATAAAAGCTCATCCAAAGCTTCAGCTTGCGCACTTGTACGAGGAAATCCGTCAAAAATGAAACCTTTTGGCGCTTCATACTTATTTACCTCGCTCTCTAACATACTGATAGTCACCTGATCCGGAACTAACTCACCTTTGTCCATGTAACTTTTAGCCAATTTCCCGAGTTCGGTTTCACCTTTGATATTTGAGCGGAAAATATCTCCTGTACTGAGGTGTACAAGTTGATATTTTTCAATCAACTTTTCGCTCTGGGTGCCTTTTCCAGCGCCAGGAGGGCCAAATAGAACTATATTTAACATCTAAGTATTCGTTAATTGGTTTGAAAGGTGCGAAGATAAGGTACAACGCTTAAATGAAAGTGACTACATTCGCACCATAAAATAAAATCGCCATATGAATTATGATGTTATTGTTTTAGGCAGCGGTCCTGGCGGGTATGTAACCGCAATCCGTGCCTCTCAGTTAGGCTTGAAAACAGCAGTTGTAGAGAAAGAATCACTTGGCGGAATCTGCCTCAACTGGGGATGTATTCCAACAAAAGCTCTTCTAAAAAGCGCAAATGTTTTCGAATATATCAATCATGCTAAAGACTACGGAATTGAAGTTGCAGCTCCAAAAGCTGACTTTGGTGGAATGGTGAAAAGAAGCCGTTCGGTGGCTGAAGGAATGAGCAAAGGCGTTCAATTCTTGATGAAAAAGAACAAAATCGACGTCATTATGGGCACAGGTAAGGTAAAACCTGGTAAAAAAGTGTCTGTAACTGATGCCGAAGGAAAAACAACAGATTATTCAGCAAACCATATCATTGTAGCTACTGGTGGACGCTCACGTGTGCTTCCAAACCTGCCTCAAGATGGAAAGAAAATTATTGGCTACAGAGAAGCTATGACACTTCCAACACAACCAAAGAGTATGGTTATTGTAGGAAGTGGCGCAATTGGAGTTGAGTTTGCTTATTTCTACAACAGCATCGGAACTAAGGTGACTGTCGTAGAATTTATGCCTCAAATTGTACCTGTAGAAGATGAGGAAGTATCAAAAGCATTGGCGAAAAACTTCAAATCAAACGGTATTGATGTCATGACCAATGCAGAAGTAACTTCTGTTGATACAAAAGGCAGCGGCTGCAAGGTGAAAGTGAAAACAGCAGATGGCGAGCAAACATTAGATTGCGATATCGTGCTCTCAGCTGTGGGTGTAGTAGCAAACATCGAAGGCATTGGACTTGAAGATGTAGGAATTGCTACAGATAAAGGCAAAATCATGGTAGATAAATACTACCAAACGAATGTTCCTGGTTACTACGCTATTGGAGATTGTACTCCAGGTCAGGCGCTAGCTCACGTGGCAAGTGCTGAAGGAATTATTTGTGTAGAACAAATTGCAGGACATCACCCAGAGCCTTTGGATTACAAGAACATTCCAGGTTGTACATATTGTTCACCTGAAATTGCTAGTGTTGGTATGACTGAAAAGGCTGCTAAAGAAGCGGGTATTGAAATCAAAGTGGGTAAATTTCCATTCAGTGCTTCTGGTAAAGCAAGTGCAGCTGGTCACAAAGATGGATTTGTAAAATTGATTTTTGATGCTAAATACGGCGAGTTACTTGGAGGTCACATGATTGGCGCCAATGTAACTGAAATGATTGCTGAAATTGTTGCGGTTCGTAAGCTTGAAACGACAGGAATGGAGTTAATCAAAACCGTTCACCCTCACCCAACTATGAGTGAAGCTGTGATGGAAGCTGCAGCTGCAGCCTACGGCGAAGTGATTCACCTATAATCGAAACAGAACATATTTGTTAAAAACCCTCCATCCGGAGGGTTTTTTCATTGACAATTAGGCAACCTTCTTATTATTTCCGACTATATTTATAGATACAAGATCTCCTTAATCAACCAAAATGAACAAAGTTCTACTTTCTATCCTATTCCTTTTTGGAATAATTGGAATATCCTATTCTCAAACTGGCGGTACAACTTGTGCCACAGCTGCTCAAATTTTTTGTGGCGCCAACTTCAGTGGTTCTACTTCGGGAACCGGTGGAGACGGTGTTTCTGCATGCGGCACAGAAGGTAGTGCTGGACAACGATGGTTCTATTTCGTTGCTCCCGGTAATGGTTCGGTTACATTGAGCCTCTGTTCTGGAACATCATATGATTCTAGAATACATGTTTACACAGGTTCTTGCGGAGCATTTTCTTGTACTGGCCAAAATGACGACTCATGCGGACTACAGAGCCAGCTTACCTGGACGGTGACATCTGGAGTGACCTATTATATTCGAATTGGAGGTTTCTCAGGTGCAAGTGGAACCTTTGGTGCTGTTTTTACATGCAGCATTCCTGTTGGGGGATGTATGCAATTCAACGCATGCAACTTCAACCCAGACGCCAATTTTGACAATGGAACATGTGATTTTTCATGTTACGGATGCACCTATGCGGCAGCGTCAAATTACAATCCTTCCGCTACGATCGACAATGGATCTTGTATCTTCAATGTAGTGGCAGACGGGTGCACCGATCCTGACGCTTGTAACTATTGCAACCTTTGTGCTTCCGATGACGGAAGCTGCGACTATTCATGTTTAGGTTGCATGTACGCAAATGCAAGCAATTATTCAGCTACTGCGACGAGAGATAATGGCACTTGCCAATTCCCAGGATGTACAGACTCTGCGGCATTGAATTATAGTCCTGCAGCAATTAATGATGATGGCTCATGCCAATATCAATTCCCATGTCAAGGAGACATCAATAACGATGGAATAATCGGAGTGGCAGATTTGATTACGTTTATGTCCTTCTTCGGGACGACATGTCCGAACTAAGCTTCAACAGGTACTGCGCAAAGTTCTTTTATTTTAGAAACTGCGTAATCGATTTCTTCTTTGTTTGTGAATCTTGAAAAAGAGAAGCGCAATGATGCTCTTCCTTCTTTTAGTGCATTGATAGCATCTAAAACATGACTCCCTTTTGTTGCACCAGAACTGCAAGCAGATCCACCGCTGCATGCAATGCCTTCCAAATCAAGAAGGAATAAAAGCATATCGAAGTTTGGTGTTGGAGGAAACGTAACATTCAGAACGGTGTACAAACTATTCGAGTTAGTGCAGTCGCCATTGAACTCTATACCTGGAATATTTGATTTCAATTCAGAAATCATGTATTGCTTAAGTTCGCCAACGTGGTTTTGATGTTCTTCCAAGTGCTCGTATGCCAATTCAATGGCTTTACCTAATCCAACTATTCCATATAGATTTTCTGTACCACCTCTTAAACCGCGTTCTTGTCCACCGCCTGTTATCGTACCATTAATTTTAATGGACTTATTGATATAAATAAAGCCAACACCTTTTGGTCCGTGGAATTTGTGTGCTGCCGCATTTATAAAGTGAATAGGGGTTTTTTGAAGATCGAAAGAATAGTGCCCCATAGTTTGCACTGTGTCGCTATGAAAAATAGCTCCTGCATTTTGGCACAATTCGCTTACTTTTTCCAATGGAAGTAGATTGGCAATTTCGTTGTTGCCATGCATCAAAGTCACGTATGACTTTCCTTCATATTTAAGTAACTCTTCCAAGTGAGCCAAATCAATATGGCCATTTGGAGTCAAATTTACCATGCTCAATTTGGCGATCCCTTTGTCCGAATACATCTGCGCCGTTTTTACAATTGCGCTGTGCTCAATTGGGCTTGTAATAATGTGATTGCATCCTAAGTCGTAAACGGCAGCATGCATTGCCAAATTATCCGCTTCTGTTCCACCGCTGGTAAAATAAATTTCACTTGGAAGGCAGTTCAATGCCTTCGCGATTGTTCTTCTCGAATTCTCGATAGCTGTTTTTGTCTTTCTCCCGAAAGCATGACTCGATGATGGGTTACCGAAATAATCGGTCATGAAAGGCATCATAGCATCCAATACTCTTTTGTCTAAAGGAGTTGTGGCAGCGTTATCGAGGTAAATATTCATTTTAATGCGGTTTACAAGGTCAAAATTAGGTGTCGACGTATTAATCGACAAATCCTAGTTTATCAATTGTTGGATTTCTTTAATGACGCGGTTTGCAAGGGCTTCAGCAGATTCGGACGAACTACTTTCAGCATAAATTCTAATTATGGGTTCAGTATTACTTTTTCTCAAGTGCACCCATTCAGTTGGGAAATCGAGTTTTACTCCGTCCACCGTATTCACAACTGCGTCATCAAAAAGCGTTTGTGTTTTCTCCAAAATTGAATCAACTGGTGTTGTAGCGTCCAATTCAATTTTATTTTTAGAAATAACATATTGAGGATAGCTTGCACGAAGCGCGGTCATAGACATTTTCTTTTCCGCCAGATGTGTGAGGAAAAGAGCGATGCCTACTAATGCATCTCTACCATAATGTGAAGCTGGATAGATGATACCACCGTTACCTTCTCCGCCGATTACCGCACCGATTTCTTTCATTTTCGCTACTACATTAACTTCTCCTACTGCGGCAGCTTCATATTTCATACCTGCCTTTTCTGTCACGTCTCGAAGAGCTCTGGTAGATGACAAGTTGGATACCGTGTTGCCGGGATTCTTAGATAGTATATAATCCGCCACTGCAACCAAAGTGTATTCCTCGCCGAACATTGTTCCATCTTCATTTACAAAAGCAAGACGGTCCACATCGGGATCAACGACTATTCCAAGATCACACTTTTCATTTTTAATCAATGCGGCGAGATCGCCTAAGTGCTCAGGCAGTGGTTCAGGATTGTGTGGAAAGTGTCCGGTAGGTTCACAGTAAAGTTTCTTAATCACTTTTACACCCAATGATTCCAATAGAGCCGGGACATAAATTCCACCTGTTGAATTAACAGCATCAACTGCTACAGAAAAATTGGCAGCTTCAATTTTGGCCTTGTCCACAAATTCTAGTTCAAGTATTTTTTGAATGTGAATTTGGAGGTAGTCCTTTTCTTCAATGGATCCAAGATCTCCAACTTCAGCAAACTCAATATTTCCTTGTTCCGCAATTTCAAGCATTTCAGCACCTAGTTGCGCGCTGATGAATTCTCCCTTTCTATTTAAAAGCTTAAGCGCGTTCCATTGACCAGGATTATGGCTCGCAGTAAGAATAATTCCTGCGTCCGCATTTTCTTCTGGGACAGCAATTTCAACTGTTGGGGTAGTACTCAATCCTAGGTTGAGGACATTTGCGCCCATTCCTGTAAGCGTAGAGCATACAAGGTCAGAAATCATTTTTCCGCTGATTCTAGCATCTCGGCCTATTACCACTTTAATGTTTCTTTTCCCAGATTCCTTTTGAATCATGGCGCAAAAAGCCGCAGTGAACTTCACCACATCAATTGGAGTGAGGTTATCACCTTGATTTCCTCCAATCGTACCGCGGATTCCAGATATAGATTTAATAAGTGTCATATCAATAAATATGGGCAAAAATAGACATTCTACACAAACCACTTATACCTAAAAAACCGCAAAACGTAACCATTTTTTGACGCTTCATGTATAAACACCTTGAAAACATTATGATCCACCCTAGGAACATACAACTGACAGCCCTAATCAGCTTGTATTTCTGTCTAAACCTGCTCTCAGGATACGCGCAGACATATGAAGTAGAAAAGGTGAACTTCAACTCGAGCAAAGCCGATTTCGGAGCTATTCGTTTTGAGAATGGCATCGTATTCTGTAGTTCGCGAGCCGAGAAGAAGCTCAATGCCGATATAGATACCGAAAATTTCTATACGGATATGTATGTCACAAAGATGGACGCCAAGCGCAGTTTTTCTAGTCCATCTCTATTCTCCAGTGAATTAACTGAATTATTAAATGAAGGTCCTGCTACTTTCACTTCTGATTACAAGACAGTTTACTATTCAGCCAATATCATTCCTGACAAACCAAAAAAAGAAGGCAAGAATGAAATCGAAGAATATAAGCTCGGAATTTTTGTAGCACAATTTAATAATGGCAAGTGGGAAAAAATTGGAGGTGCTCATTTCAATGCGCAGCATGGTGAATATGATGTAGCACATCCTATTTTATTTGGAGATACCATCATCTACTTCGCTTCTAACATGGAAGGAGGATTTGGAGGAATTGACATTTACTATTGTAAGCTTGAAAATGGTGCATGGTCTGACCCATACAACATGGGCGAACCAATCAATACAAAAGGAAATGATCTCTTTCCTTTCTTGTCTAAATCAGGAGACTTCTACTTTAGCAGCGATGGTCAAGAACGCTCAAAAGAGGACGTAGAAATTTATTGTACAAGAAGAAACGAATTCGGTGAATGGAATCAACCTTATGCATTGCCATATCCAATGAATACGGAATTCGATGATATGCATACTCAGAATATTCGAATGAACAATTTGGATTCATTAGCAGCAACAGAGATGGTGTAGATAATATCTACTCTTATTCAAAGAGTACTCCTCAATTTATAGATTGTAAAGAAAACAATCGTACCGTTTTGTGTTATCACATTGAGGATGTAGAAATCCAACCAATAGAAGGTCTTCCGCTAATATATGAGTGGGATCTAGGAGATGGCACCGTTGAACGCGGACTTTCAATTGATCATTGTTATGAAAAAGAAGGTGTCTACCAAGTTACCTTGAACATTATTGATACGCTCACTGACCAAATATTTATGGATGTTTCAACATCTGTATTAGAAATCATTGACTACGAACAGCCGTTTATATTATCTCATGATTCTGTGGTTGTTGGATATCCAATGACATTCTTCTCTGATGATTCTCCCATCAAGAAATATAAAACAGCTAAACATTACTGGATTGTTGACGACACCCATCACTTCGAGGGTGATACATTAATTTACACATTCAACGAACCTGGTTATCACAACGTACTGTGCGGAGCAGTGAGCAATCCTAATGAGCTCGGTCAAATTCAAAAGAGTTGTTCATATAAAACGATTTTAGTTCTTGGTGAAGAAACATTTGGTTTCCCACAGCTACCACCTGATCCAAGCATCGAGCCTGTCAACTATATTAAGTTGAGAGATAATGTTGAGGTAATTGCATCAACTAAAAAAGCGGAAGTAATGCTATATCGCATTGTAATTGCCGAAGCCGAATCTAGAATTCCATTGAATGACCCTGTATTCAAAGACATCAATGAAGAAATCGTCGAGACTATTTCTCCAAAGGGACCTATACTTATTCGGTAGGATTCTCTGCAGAACTAGATCGCATTTACTACTTACAACAAGAACTGACAGAGCGAACTAAAAGCACTTTAAAGTAGAGACATTTGATCATGGAACATTTGCTGTTGAATATGTGCGAAAAGGACATTATATAGAAAGTGGTGATGCTGAACAGTTGAATGTAGAATTTGCAAAACTTCGAGATATCAAATTCGAATACAATAGTGCTGTTATCAAGGAAGAGTCTTTTGGCAATCTGGATTATATCATTGCGATGTTGAAGCTTGAGCAAGGATTCACTTTGAGAATTGATGCACACACATGTTCACAAGGAACACATGATTACAACATGGATCTTTCGAACAGAAGAGCTGCAAGTGTATTGCAATATTTCGTTTCAAAAGGACTAGATAAAACACGATTTGATGTGGAAGGTCATGCTGAGACGATGCCTATTGCAACTAACACTACGGAAGAAGGAAAAGCGCTCAATAGAAGAGTTGAGTTTACAATAATCTTTGAACCAAAAATAACCGAGAATGATAAGTTTTAAGAACATATTATTGGCAGGTTGCATTTTGGCAACAAGCTTACCAATGTTTGCACAGCCTGTGCCAGCTCAGGATGAAAACATTCCATTCTTGGTGACCTTTGGAAAAGATGGAGGAACTAAGTGGGGAGATGATGACTTTTGTCAAATATTCTTTTTCACACTTCCTAAAGATTTTAAATCACCGTTTTACATCAGAGTTTTTGATCCAGAATGTGGAGGTAAAAACGATGAAAATAATGGAGGCTTTAACACATTGACACGCTATTCAATTTATGGAGGGACGGGCTGCATCAGTGCTGATGACGCCCGAAACACCGATCCTGTAGGAAATTATAAAAGCGGCAATCAATTGGCAACAAAGACATTTGCTGCGGACGCAAAATATGACAATGCTTGGTACACCTTTGGACCATTCAACCCAGCAGAAGGTGAGTTGGTGCCGAAGTATGGCGGATATATTTTCAAGGTAATTTGTGAAGGTATTAAAGGTGATGATGGAAATTTGTACCGCTACTTTATGAGCACCGAAGCAGATAAAAACACACCTGTGGAAGGTGGTAACGCTTTTACATTTGAATATACATTCAGATTACATAGCGATGGAAGTCAGACCAGTCACATCTATCCATACATTGATGACAAGGTCATTTCAATTAGCCAATATAATTTTGATTGGGATGGAGATGGATATATAAAACTCGTGTCTGTGGCAAACGCAGGTCAGCTTTTGAAAACCTCAGATGAAAATCAATGGGCAGAAAGCAAGTATTTTATTAAAGATTCTGAGCGGGGTAAATCATTGGACATTCAATTTAAAAAAGATAATAAAGCGAATATCAATAATAACAATGTTGTTTTCTATATTCGAAATCAATATGGCGAACAACTTCCATTCTTTACCGTGCCTATCGGAGGAATTCCAAAACCTCAAGGAAAAGTTTCCATCAAACCGATAGCTGGTAAATAAAATTATATATGGATAGGTTTCTCTCCACCCTCCTACTATTTATATGCACACTTAGTGTATACTCTCAATCCTATAGTTTCAGGATTTACAATGAGCAAGATGGTCTTGAAAATAGATATATCAATACCATCGACCAATCCAATGAAGGAAAACTAATCCTTGGAACTGGTGAAGGTCTTTTCGCCTTTGATGGGTTTGAATTTAAATCTTATCATACAGCTGACTCTCTTGCAGAAGAATTCATTGAATCAAGTTTCAAAGACGACGACGGCACTATTTGGCTGGGTCATGGCAATGGTTCCACCACTACTTTTAAAAATGGAAAATGTCATCCAATTGACCTCACCAATTATCTTAAAAGTAAAGTAGTTGACATTCAAAAAGACGCAAACCATGCAATTTGGCTTGCTTCTCAAAATACCGGAATAGTCCGAATTATCGACGGGAGCAACAAGGTACACTTCAGACAAGGTTTAGAAGACTATACCGTTTATTGTTTTTTCATTGACCCTTCTGGAATCTTTTGGTTTGGTACAGACCTCGGTGTTTTAAGGGGTCAAATCAACGGCTCCAATGGTTTTCAAACAGAGCTTGTCGGCGACTTACCTTTTAGTGCAATAGTAGATATTTTGCCATATAAAAACGGATTTGTGGTAGCTACTGAAGACGCAGGATTGTTTGTATGTAAAATTGAAGGAACAAATTTTTCTTCTCAAGAAATAAAATACAAAGGCAATCCAATTGATCAATACCTGATCAAATCCATTCGTTTAGACCAAGGAAATAATCTCTGGGTTAGTACCAATCAATCTAGCTTGATTGCATTTTCAAATGCATCAGAACCATTTGAATACAATGCAGAGCAAGTATTCAACGAGGCCGGATCACAATCTTCTAAAAATGTAAAGGTGAGCTTCCATGACATGGAAGGCAATCTTTGGATTGGTACTATTGGAAGCGGACTTCACAAACTCGAGGAAAGTTATTTTGCCAATTACTTTGGAGAAAATGAAAACTACGGGGCGTTTGATTTCATGCAAACAGGCGACAGCCTATGGACTTCTAGCTACGGCACAATAGAAATTTCGAGAATTCATCCAGGAAATATCATTACTGTTCTTGACCAGAGAAATGGACTTCCATTAGACCCAATTACGTCAATTTACAGAGATAACAAGAATAATATTTGGATTGGAACATCCACTAAAGGTTGCTATATGCTTCCTGATGGAAAGGATAAGTTCAACCGCATCAGCCTGACCAAAGAGTTTGAGAAGTGTTCAATTACTGCCGTGCAAGGAGAAGGTGATTTCATTTATGTAGCTACGAACTATGGAGTATTTTATATCCAAAACGGTAAAGTGGTGCATCATGCTACAATTGAAACTGGCCTAAGCGGAAATGTAATTCGCTCACTTTTTAAGGATTCAAAAAATAGAATTTGGCTAGGTACTACAACACAAAGTATCCCCTACATTTCAAATGGTGAACTCAATTATTACGAACCCATTTTTAGCAATTATCAATTGACCATTAAATCTTTTACAGAGGATAATAATGGAAACATTTGGGCAGGAACAGATGGAAATGGTGTCATCTGTCTAGATTGTAAAGAGTTAAGTGTATTCACTAAAAAAGATGGACTAAGCAGTGACTATTGCTATGGTGTAACTTATCAAGATGGAGAATTGTGGGTAGAACACCGTGCTGCTTTGAGCAGAATAAATCTCGAAACGAAAGGCATAGATATTTTTCAACCAGAAGCTTCCAAAACATTGACTTTTCAGGACAATGCAACTTTGGCTGATGGGAATAATATCTATTTTGGAACAAATTCTGGAACGCTGAGATACGATAAGTCTAAAGATGTAAAGAACACTTTCGAACCCATTCTATCAATCGAAAAAATACTCATTTCCGATTTTACATTTGACAATTTATCACTGATCAACTTACCCTACGGTGATTACAAAATTGAAATTTTCTTTAGAGGAATTTCGCTAACAAACCCTAAAGGGGTGCGCTATCAGTATATTCTTGAAGGCTACGATACGGAATGGAGTGAACTCAGTGAATTGAACGTAGCACGTTATAATCACTTGCCCCCGGGAGGATATACTTTTAAGGTTAAAGCATTCAACAGTGATGGTTTTGGAGGAACAAAAGAATTAAATTTCGAATTAAAAATTGAATTACCCTTTTGGAAAAAATGGTGGTTTTACTTATTGTTGATTGTTGGTACGGCTATACTTTTCAGAGCTATTCTGAACAGAAGAGAAAGAATGTTGAAGGAAAACCAAATAAAACTTCAAAAAGCGCTGGACGAACGTACTCGTGAAGTAGTGCATCAAAAAGAAGAGCTCGAACAAAAAAATAAAGACATTACTGATTCGATTGTTTATGCAAAGAACATTCAAAATGCGATGCTTCCTCCCATGCATAAATTGAATCAATATTTTGAACACTCATTCATTTACTTCAAACCTAGAGACATCGTAAGTGGCGACTTCTATTGGGTGGAACGCTTTGGCACCAAAGTCGTTATTGCATGTGCCGATTGCACCGGTCACGGCGTACCTGGCGCGTTCATGTCGATCATCGGATCTTCCATTCTTAAAGAAATCATCAATACGAAAGAAATCAATTCTCCAGCTATGGTGCTTGAAAAATTAAATGAAGAATTGAACGAACTTTTAAATAAAAATCAAACCGAAGATTCCATCAGAGATGGAATGGATATCAGCGTAGTCGAATTTGACACCGAAACAAGAGAACTTCGATTCTCATCTGCTAATCGACCAATGTTCATTTCGACATCTGGAAAATTAATTGAAATACGCGGTGATCGCAAATCAATTGGTGAATCAGCCAATGGTCTATTTAAATTTTCAGAACAAGCCTTTTTCTTGAACAGAGGAGATCGTTTCTTCCTTTTCTCAGATGGAATGACTGACCAATTTGGCGGACCCAATCAAAAGAAAATCAAAAGAAGCGGATTATTCAATCACATCAATAGCACACTTCACTTGTCGTTGAATAATCAATACACTGAGCTCAATTTGTTTATTCAAACATGGATGGGCGAAAAAGACCAACTTGATGACATGATATTGATTGGCTGCGAAATTTAGAGGCTCATCATATCTCTGAAGCGAGCAGCTTGACGACGCGATACTTCAACCTGAGTGCCATCTTTCAATGTAAGACGAAGTCCGCCGTTAAACCAATTCTCCACACTCTGCACCCATCGAAGATTAACTATGAATTTTCTATTGGTTCGGAAAAAAGTATGATCCAATCGCTCCTCAAGATTATTCAGCGATTTCAAAATTAATGGCTTGAATTGTTGAAAGTAAACACGTACATAGTTGCCTTCACTTTCAAACATTTTAATTTCATTCAAAGCAACAAACCAACACTTCTCACCATCCTTCAAAAATATTTGATCGTCTTGACCTAGACGGCCAGTCTTGAAGTCACCATTCGAATCGATTTTATCTTCAAGAGCATTGTTCTTAAGCACCTTATCCACCGCCTCTTTCAAGCGATTTGGATCAACAGGTTTCAACAAATAATCTAATGCATTAACCTCAAATGCCTTCATCGCAAATTCATCAAAAGCCGTCACAAAAATCACTTGTGGCACTTCATCCAATTGCTTCAACAATTCGAAGCCATTCATACCAGGCATTTGCACGTCCAAAAAAATCAAATCTGGATTTTCATTTTTTATTGCTTCAATTGCCTCGTTAGCATTACTGCATTCGCCAGCCACCTCGATATCATTGTATTCATCGAGCAAACCGATCAGTTCCTTTCTAGCCAGACGTTCGTCGTCAATAATCAGTGTCTTCATTACTTTTTATTTAACGGTAATTCAAGTGTTGTTCGCACTCCTTTCGAAGTGTTTTCTATATTAAAAAAAGCTTCACCATCGTAAAGCAATTCCAATCGTTTTTTAGTATTGGAAATGCCGAAACCTGTATGATTAATGTCTTGTTCAAACTTTCCAGAGTTTACAATTTCAATTTGAACTACATCCCCCATCAATTGACAAGACAGTCTTATTTCGCCCCCTTCAATGATTTTCGAAACACCATGCTTTACACCATTCTCCACAAGAGTTTGAAGCATAAATGGAGGAATCTCGTAGCTCAAAGTATTTGAGTCTATATCCATTGAAATATTAAGGCGTTCTTCGAATCGTATTTTCTCAATGCTCAAATAATTTTCTACCAAATCCAACTCTTCTTTAATCGTTACTGTTTGGCGTTTTCCAAAGAGCAAATTATTTCTCATGATGGAACTCAACATCGTAATTGCATTTTTAGCATTACTCGGATTTTCATCTACCAATGCGCGAATGCTATTCAATGAGTTGAACATGAAATGTGGATTCATCTGAGCCTTAAAACTATTCAACTCCACTTCGGTTTTAGCAGCCTTCAATTCTAGATTTTGAATTTCTTCTTTCCTCCAATTTTGCAAAATGCTAACGGCAAAATAGATCAAACACCAGAGTAAGAAAAGCACTGAGAAGTTGATGACATTCAACAAGAATTTTGCTCTGAAAAAACTGGTTAAATCCAGTGAATCACCATTTATCAAATCAGTAATTGCTGTATTGAACGAAACCAAGAAAAATCCCATTACAATAGAAGCAATCAGCACTCGTGGAACAAGTAGCCAATTATTACTTTTTTTCCATCCCCACCGATGAACCAAAATTCTAAAAAGATGTGTAATACCTATCCCCATTAAAAAAATCATAATGGATAGCTTAACCACTTGGTTCAAATCCGAACCAACAAATGGAGCACTCAAAATATTCCCGAGCACAAAAAGTCCCCAGCCAATAATTTGACACAACCAATAAATCAGTTCGCGATTTTTCATATCGTCCAAAAATATCAAAGAAGTCCCTCTCCATACACTTTTGGCTACATCACAGGAGATTTTACCTTATAAATGGCAATAAAGGAGGATAAAGCTTAGCTTTGTAGAAAAAGAGATCAATTGAACTTTTTAGCTCATTTCTATTTGGCGTATGGCGATGAAGACCGACTTGTGGGTCAATTTGTAGCGGATGCCATCAAAGGAAATGACTACCTCGAATTCGAAGGCAATATTCGTGAAGGCATAAAGCAGCATCGATTTATTGATACCACTACCGATAGTCATCACGGTTCATCGCAACTCCGCAGTTTGCTCCGACCGAAAGTTGGGCTGTTATCCCCTATTGCTGTGGACATTCTTTTCGATTATGCGCTGGCCACACGATGGCAGGAGTTTCATAATCTTCCTCTAGAAAAATTTGCAGAACAAGTTTATATCACCCTGGCGAAAAACAATCATTTTTTACCTGAAAGGATGCAGATCACATTGCACTACATGGCAAAATACGATTGGCTTAGCGGCTACCAATACAAGCATGGAATCATTAATAGCCTCAAAGGGCTAAGTCAACGCGTCAGTCGAGGTGAAAAACTTTTGGCGGCCATTGATATGTTTGATGAAATTGAAAACGACATTTTTGAAAATTTCGATTTGGTTTTCAAAGACCTAACAGATGGGGTCAAAACACTGATTTTGGACTCAAATTCAACATATTTGAGCCCAAACCATCATTATTAATTATTTACGTTTATTTTTGTCCTTAACGATGATAAACCAATCGTTTATGAAAAGAACTATATTATTACTATTTGTCGTATTAGCTACCGTCTCTTCTTATGCGGGAAGCATCGTATTAGAAGGTCGCTATCAACAACGTAATATTTTTGTAATCAACTCAGTTTCTCAAGACGGCGTTGGTTACTGCGTGTATGAAGTAACTGTAAACGGTCAAGTCACTACAGATGAAACAAATTCACAAGCTTTTGAAATTGATCTATCAATTCTCAACTTGAAAGCCGGTGATGCCGTAACAGTTGTGATCAAACACAAAGACGGTTGTGAACCAAAAATATTGAACCCCGGTGCTTTAGAACCAGCGCCAACTTTTGAATGCACAAAAATAAACTGCGACAACAAAGGGCTTCTCACTTGGGAAACCACCGGTGAAATGGGTAAATTAGCTTACACCGTTCAGCAGTTTAAATGGAACAAGTGGGTGAATGTTGGAGAAGTAATGGGCAACGGTACAAACACCACCAACAAGTACTCATTCCAAACATCTCTAGTTAGTGGTAATAATAAATTTCGCGTCGTACAAAAAAGCTATGAGGGCGATTACAGAAGAAGCAAAGAATGTGAAGTAGTTAATGCTTCTGAACCGGTAACATACACTTACAACAAAAAAACAAAGTCAATCAACTTTTCCTCTAATACAGCTTATGAACTATGGAACCTATACGGTCAAGTAGTGAAAAAAGGTGTTGGGTCAAGCGTAGATTGTAGCGCCTTCGAAAAAGGTGAATATTACATCAACTACGACAATAGCACAGGAAAGGTGATTAGAAAGTAATACCAACCAAAACCATAAACCGCTTACTTTTCAGAGACCGATTTATTCGGTCTCTGTTCATTTATAGAAGAAATTTACTATCTTCACTTTAGCATGCGTTCTAACCTGACTTATATCGCTCTCCTCGCTTTTACGCTGATACTTCTGCTTTTTTCTTCTTGTGGCGAAAAACAAGAAGAAGATTATAAATTACACCTTCCTCCACCCGTAAATTTTGACATCGATAGCATAAAAGCTAGAGGAAAACTGATTGTACTCACTGAAAACGGTCCCTCTACCTATTACCAATATCGTGGGCAGTCCAAAGGATTTGATTACGACATGGTAAAAGCCTATGCCAAATACCTCGGCGTAAAACTTGAAATCAAACTTTTGGATGATGTAAATAAGATGTTTGAGCTGCTCAATAAAGGCGAAGGCGACATTATTGCTTCTAACCTTACCTATCTCAAAATGCGAGAAGAATACGTCGGTTTTACAACTCCATTGTACACCACAAGACCAATACTCGTTCAGCGCAAATTCGACATCAGTCGCCCTGATTCTTTGTTTGATTTAATTGCAGATACCACCCAACTCGCAGACCATGAAATATGGGTACACAAGTATTCTTCATTTCGCTTTCGACTGAGAGAATTGGAAAAAAATAATGAGCTAAAAATTGACATTAAAGATGCTCCTGGCGAAATTGGCTCAGAAGATATGTTGAGACTCACTTCAGAAGGACAATTATCCGCAACGGTAACGGATGAAAACATGGCGGTAATGCTCCGTTATGACTACCCGGATTTGGATATGACGGTACCTATTGGACCAGAAGAGAATATTTGTTGGGCAGTTCGCAAAAACTCTTCAGCATTGCTGAAGAATTTAAATGAATGGTTGGCCAAAGAAGACATTCAAAAAAAATTGACAAAAACACACGATCGCTATTTCCAAGAAAAGAGCCTTTACGAATATAAAGGCCCTTATGCTCTTCCCGTTTTAAGCGCAAATCAAATTTCACCCTTCGATTCTATTTTCAAAAAGTATGCACCGGAAATCGGATGGGACTGGAAGTTACTTGCAGCGATATCCTACCAGGAATCACGCTTTAACCCCAGCGCCGAATCGTGGAGTGGAGCCTTTGGTGTGATGCAATTGATGCCTGAAACCGCAGCGCGTTTTGGATGCGACACCAACCAACGTGTTGGAGAAAATATTCACGCTGCAACAAAGTATTTGAACCATCTCGAGAACTTTTGGAAAAAGCGAATTGCAGATCCCATCGAGCGAAAAAAATTCATTTTAGCAAGCTATAATATTGGCCCCGGACACATTCTTGATGCACAAACCATTGCATCGCATCTAGGAAAAAAAGACAGTGTTTGGGATCAAAATGTAGCGGAGTGCTTACTCTTGAAAACACAAGAAAAATACTACACCATGGAGGGAGTAAAACATGGATATTGTAGAGCACAAGAACCATACAACTTTGTGAGTAAAATATTGGCAGTCTATGACCATTACAAGAAACATCCTATCAAATAGTGCACTGTCCTTTTTTATCGGGTCATTGATCTTTTTTGCTTCTTGTAAAAAAGACCAGTCGCCTTCTTATAGATTGCAAGGCACTGTTTCGGAAGCTGAATCAGGTCAGCCTCTATCGGATGTTTCCGTACTCATTGAAAAGCAATCTTTATCCGGAAACAACTACAACGGGGTCTATGTAATGGCGGATCAAGAATACACTTCTGGATCAGGAAGCTATTCTGCGGAATGGGATAGAGATAATGTTGTGGAACTGCGCGCTACCCTTACCAAAAATCAATACATCACTGTGGTGAGGGATCTCAACCCGAATATTTTAAGTACTGAAAGTGCGGCAACGGTAAATTTTCAAATGCACCCCCAATCTTTTGTCAAAATTGTATTTGAAAAAAATCCATCCTTATCACAAAACCAACAAATCAATTTCAGATTTGACAATGCTATTTTTGATTGCAATTGTTGCACGAATGATTGGGTAAGCTACTCCCCTGCCATTTTAGACACCTCAAAAACCTGCCAGGTATATGGTGATTATTGGTTAAAATACCGATATGAACTCATACGGGCCAATCAAGATTCTATAGTTTACGACAGCATCTACTGCCCCCGATTTGTGCAATCGGAGAAAACAATCGTTTGGTAAAATAGCGATTCGTTATATTTACCGAAACAAACGATTAGGAATGAAGAAAGCAATTGTATTCGGACTATTAATTTTTCTCACTTCATCCGTTTCATTCGGGCAGTCTAACCCACTTCCGCGCGGCTATTCTGATCAAGAATTAGAAATGATAGCCCACGGCAATTACACTTTGTCCGCAAACGACAGAGGCATTGCCGCCCCACCTCCATACGACAATCTTCGAAGCATGGCTGAATGGGAAGAGATTCAAGCCCTCACCATTGCATGGACAGGTTATCCTGGTATATTGAAGCAAATTGTTGCTGCAGCCCGTCAAGAAACCATGGTGCTCATACTTACCGAAGATGCCCAAGCAACAGAAAATTACCTCTTATCTTCCAATATTGGAGGTCCTGCTTTTGCCAATCTCGACAACGTAACGCTTGTAGACGGAAACTTCGATTCCATTTGGATGCGCGACTATGCAGCAAACCCTGTGTACGGCAACGAAGTAGATGATCTTGTTCTTGTAGATTGGATTTATAATCGCATCACTCGACCAAACGACAACACTTCACCACAATACTTCGCAGATCACCTTGGCATCGAACTATATACTATCACAGAAGCTCCGGAAGACCTCGTCAACACTGGTGGCAATTGGATGACAGACGGTTTGGAACTGCTTTCGCATCTGAATTAATACTGGAAGAAAATTCTCCAGGAAATCCTTACAACGTAACGGTAAAATCTGAAGATGACATCGATAATATTGTAAATGACTATCTCGGTATCAATCGCTATATCAAGATGAACACCCTTCCATACGACGGAATTCATCACATCGATATGCACATGAAATTGATAGATGAAGAAACTTTACTTGTTGGAGAATATCCAGATGGAATTGCAGATGGACCACAGATCAATGCTAATATTGATTATGTGCTTTCCAACTTCAATTCAAAATGGGGCACACCTTATAGAGTTGTGCACATCCCCATGCCTGACAGCCCATCAGGACTGTGGCCAAGTTCTTCTCCAACTGCGGGATATTATAGAACTTACACGAATGCCGTATTTGTAAATAATACTGTAATCCTTCCAACGTATCGCGAACAATATGACACTACCGCAATGCGCATTTGGAATGAAATTCTCCCCGGTTACAACATTGTTGGAATTGATTGCGACGATCCAGACGAACCAATCATCTCACTCAGCGGAGCCATTCACTGCATCACGCATGCCATTGGAGTAAGTGATCCACTATTGATTTCTCACCAAGAACATCCAGACACCGACGACACACAAAATCCATACAGCATTGTAGCATATGTGAAGCACCGCAGCGGCATCGATAATGCGAAATTATACTGGAAGACTTCTCTCACCGACGATTATACGGAAGTGGCGATGTCAGCAATTGGAGGTGACAATTATGAAGGCTTCATTCCTGCCCAACCCGAAGGAACCGATATTTATTACTATGTGAAAGGTGAATCAATAAGTGGTAAAATTCAAACAAGACCTATGCCTGCGCCTGATGCTTACTATCACTTTAGAATAGGTGGAATTGTAACATCAACCAATGATGCCATCACTAGTTTCGATTTGAATAAAATATACCCCAATCCAGCATCTGCTATAACATGCATATCAATTGAAGGCGCGAATACTGCCAAAGTTGAAATTGAATTGGTAAATGCTTTTGGACAAGTCATTGAAAAAATTCATTCTGGAAATATTGTACTTGGAACAAACAAATACTTCTTCGACGCTTCAAAATTTGCATCGGGAATGTATTTTGTAAAAGTGATAAGTAATTACACCAGTCAGACTTACCCTGTTTTAATACAACAGAAATAATACTTCGAGAATTCTTCATCCTTAGCCCGTGAAAAAATTAATTCCAGAAGAAGCTCTTGCATCAGCAACAAAGTTGCCGAAAGACAACCCTATCATACCATTGCTTTCTCGCGTGGCACAAATCGATAAGGTGAATCACCTTTACGACGAGATTTGTAAAGAGGATGGTTTAAAATCCATCGACAAGCTATTTGAAATTCTCGATGTGGAAGTTGAATTTGATAAAAACCAACTTCAAAATATTCCAGCCACAGGACCATTCATTGTTGTTGCCAATCACCCATTCGGCGCACTGGATGGACTTGCACTTATTCGTGCTATTGGCGAAGTTCGACCTGACACTAAGGTGATGGCGAATTTCCTTTTACAAAATGTAGAACCCATCAAAGACTTCTTCCTTTCAGTCAATCCATTTGAAGGAATGAAGACGGCCTACAATAATATTTCAGGATTAAAAGCGGCTATGAGCCATGTAGAGCAAGGATTGCCACTAGCAATTTTTCCAGCAGGAGAAGTCTCAACATTTCAAGGTGATTTAAAAACAATCGCCGATCGCAAGTGGCAGAACTCAGCAATCAAAATCATCAAGAAAGCTAAAGTTCCGGTAATTCCAGTTTATTTCGACGGCACTAATTCTCGCATTTTTCATTTGCTTGGATTAATACATCCAGGACTACGCACACTTGCGTTGCCTTCTGAAATGCTTAAGAAAAAAGGAAAAACAATTCGCCTTCGAATCGGAAAACCGATTGGTATAAAAGATCAAGAATTATTTGCCTCAGTTGATCAACTCGGTCGATACCTGCGTGCAAAAACTTATGCGCTTGGAAGTAGTTTTGAAGTGAAAAAATCTTACTTCAAAACTTTTCGCTTTCCAGCAAAAGAGGATCCAATTGTAGATGCCATTCCAACAGAATTGATCACTCAAGAAATTGAAAAGATTCAGAGTTTCAAAACATTGAGTTACGACAACTTCGACATCTATGTTGTAAACAGCGATTTCATTCCTAACATTCTGAATGAAATTGGAAGACTTCGTGAAGTCACATTTCGTGCAGTTGGTGAAGGCACCAATAAGAGCATCGACTTGGATGAATACGATTTGTATTACTACCACCTCATATTGTGGGATAGAGAAGCGCAGCGCATCGCTGGAGCATACAGAATAGGCAACGGACCAGACATCATTGCGAAATATGGCACTAGAGGTTTTTATACCACGAGTCTTTTCCGCATGTCTTCTAAGATGAAACCTATTCTTGCACAAAGCGTCGAATTAGGTCGCTCCTTTATTGTTCAAGATTATCAGCGTCACAGATTATCATTATTTCTTCTTTGGAAAGGAATTCTATTTCACTTAATGGCCAATCCAAAGTTCAGATACATTATCGGACCTGTATCTATCTCCAACAGTTACCAGGAAGTTTCAAAAGAATTGATCATACAATTTATTGAAAGAAATTATTTTGATCATGAGCTTTCAAAATTTGTTGAACCTAGAAATGCATTTCGACCTAAAGTAAAAAATGTAGATACAGATGCACTTATTGAAGCGAGTTCAAGCGATATGAAAAAGATGGACAAAATCATTTCAGACATTGAACCAGCGAGCTTTACGATGCCCGTATTATTGAAGAAATATTTACAGCAGAATGCAAAAATTCTTGCATTCAACGCTGATCCAAAATTCAATAACGCCCTAGATGGACTGATGCTTTTGGATTTTCAAAATTTACCTGAAGACACTATTGAAACGTTGAAACGTGAAATGGTAAGCCTATAATTATGAAAAATTCTCGTCGTCAATTTTTAACGAAAAGCGGTTTAACTGCAGCAGCACTTTCGCTTGGACTATTCGGCAATGCCAAAAACCGAACATCCGTTCGGTTTAAATCCAAAAAAGAAACATATAAAGGTGGCCTTGCTCTATCTACTTGGAATGCCGGAATTGAAGCGAATAAAGCCGCATTGGGAGCCTTGAAAAATGGTGGCAATGCCACTGACATGGCAGAGGAAGGTGTTAAAGTCATTGAAGCAGATTTTTCAAACTTGTCGGTTGGTCTCGGCGGATTGCCAGACAGGGAAGGTCACACCACGCTTGATGCGTGTATCATGAATAGCATTGGTCAAGCCGGATCGGTTAGCTTTCTTGAAAAAATTAAACATCCAGTTACTGTTGCGCGCATGGTGATGGAGCGCACACCGCACGTGATGTTAGTAGGTGAAGGCGCACAACAATTCGCACTTTCTCAGGGAATGAAGTTGGATGAGTTCCAAAGCGAAGAAGCACAAAAAGCCTATAAAGAATGGCTTATAAAAAGTGAATACAAACCCATCATTAACATAGAAAATCACGATACCATTGGTATGCTCACCATGGACGGAAACGGCGATAATGCAGGTTCATGCACTACAAGTGGATTAGCTTACAAAATTCGCGGTCGTGTTGGCGATAGCCCCATCATTGGAGCAGGTTTATATGTAGACAATGAAGTGGGAGGAGCCACGGGAACGGGACTTGGCGAAACAGTGCTGCGTTCATGTTCTGCATTTTTAATTGTAGAATTGATGAGACAAGGTGCAAGCCCACAAGAAGCATGCGAAGAGGCCATCCATCGCTTGGTGAAAATCAATCAATTCATGAAAGATGATTATCAAGTAGGTTTTCTAGCAGTTAACAAAGCAGGAGAAGTTGGGGCATACGGAATCCATCCAGGATTTTCTTATGCACTGCATAAAAATGGAGAAAATAAACTGTTTACTTCGAAAAGTATGAAGTGAGCTCAGGCTAGTTTAGCTTGAACTTCTGTAAGAATCGTAGCAGGACCTCCGAAATGATCGTGAATCTTTAATTCTGGCTTATCCACTTGAGCTGCTTCAGACAAAGCAATTCTATCGTGTGGATCTACAGAGCCTGCAAAGAAGAGCATATCACAAGGATTAGCACTTAGGTACATTCTAGCCAATTCAAGTTCTACAAAGCCAACCACAGAATAACCTCCATTTGACAAAAGATTTTGAGCATTCTTGACGATGTAGTCATGTTTGCCGAAAACCACGATTAGCTTTTGATTTTGTTCTTCCATATTCTTAATACTCGGGGGGCGCAAATTTACATCAGTATTTTCGATATTTGCTCTTAAAAGATTTCAACTATCACCAATTGCAGAACTTTTTTCACATCATAAAATTATCCAGACCGCTAAATTTAGCCATTGTAGCGGCTACTATGCTGGTAATGAGAAAGTTTCTCCTTCTACCGCTGCTGAATAGCAATTGTGATGGATTAGAGCTTCAAATGGGTGATATCGATTTTATTCTCAGCATCTTAGTAGTGATTCTCCTCACCGCGAGCGGAAACATCATCAACGATTACTTCGATGTAAAAGTGGATAAAATCAACAAACCAGATCGTGTAATCATTGGCAAGCAAGTAAAAAGAAGAGTGGCCATGATGCTGCACCAAGTGCTCAATTTTGGCTCTATTGCAATCAGCGGCTACTTGTGTTTCAAGTATGGTATTTGGTGGCCCATAGCCATACCAATTCTTGTAGCCACCCTACTTTGGTGGTACAGTCCAGTCTTCAAAAAAATGAATTTTCTCGGAAATTTAGTGGTTGCTGTTTGCGTGAGCATCATCCCGATTTGGGCTGGGGCTTTTGAAATCACAGAAACTGCAACTCACTATGCGGATAGCATTTCTAATATTTCAGCTTTAAAAACAAAAATGTGGTTCTGGACAGGCATGTATAGCGCCTTTGCATTTTTGCTCACACTTATCAAGAGAAGCACTAAAAGATTTGGAAGATTTGAAAGGAGATAAAGTAGGAAATTACAAAAACGATTGCCCATTGTAGTTGGTGAAAACTTCACCAAGCGATATGCGGCAGTTGTAATGTTCCTTTGTGCCGCGCTGGTTACCTATTGCTTTTATCAATTGGGAATTCCCTTCTCTCACATCAGAGCTATGCCGCTTTAATTGTCTTAGTTCTCTTCCCCGCTCTGCTTACCATTGTGTATGCTTTGAGAGGAAATGAAAAGAAAACTATTCACGCGCAAGTGCATTTGCCAAAGCAATGGCTGGCGGAATTATTCTAGTAATTCTGCTTGGAGAATTCTTTTGGACGTGTTAGTATGCAAGAATTTTTTATCTTCTACATCTATCTCCTTTTTTGGAACCATTAGCATCAAAAGGTAGCCTATAACAAAAAGAAAGTGATGAGCGCCAAGATGGAATAGCGCATGCTTCCAAACATGCCTTCTAGCATACCAAAAGAAAGTAAACCGATAATCAATCCTACTTTTTCTGTTACATCATAAAAGAAAAGTAAGATGCATGATCATCCGTTTCGGGTAAGAATTTAGAATAAGTACTTCTCGCTAATGATTGGTAAACCCCATAATAAATCCGATGCTTCCTGCAGCGATATAAAACTCTACAAAGGTATCCACAACTGCGTACGCATACGCACACCATTGCCCAAAAATCAAGCAAGATTTAATGTCAAGCTGTTTCCAATTTTTCTTGAAAGAAATGAAAATGCATAGGCTCCAGGTACAGCAATTAACTGCACCAATATCACGGCTGTTATCAATTGCCCTGATTCCAATCCACGAATGCGCTCGCCCGCTTCATTCACTTCTGCTATACTTTCCTGTTCCAAAACAAAGAAGCCATTTGCATGATTGTCTGAACTCCCATTGAGAATACGAAAAATGCAATAAGATATCGACGCAAACGTTTAGTTTGGTTCATTTCTTTTTTCCAAACCCCTTTGAGCTCTTTAAATCCTTTCTTCAAAATACCCGGCTCAGGCTTCTTGATGGGTTTATGTTCTTTAAGATGATAGAAAGTAATTTGCGCAAATCCTGCCCACCATACACCGACAGTTATAAAAGACCACTTCTTGGCTGGTATGTCCAAAACTTGAATCATTACCAAATTGATGACTAGCAAAATAATACTTCCGATATATCCCATGCTATATCCTTTCGCACTCAACTTATCTTGATCTTCGGGGGCCGCCAATTCTGGCAAGAAACTATTTGAAAATGCATAACTCACCCAGAAGCCCACGCAGGCAAATACCACACTGAGCATGCTCGCTTCAAAATGATTCATATCAAAAAAGAAAAGCGACATACAAGAAAGACTTCCGATATAACAAAAGATCTGCATGAAGAGCTTTTTTCTGCCTAGATAATCGGCAAGCCCTGAAAGCATTGGTGACAAAACACATACGATTGCCATACCAAATGCCAATGCATATGAGAGCACTTCGGTATTCTTGTAAACACCCCCAAAGAACAATACATCGTCTTCGGCTAGCTTACCTTCAAATTGTTGTTTTTGGGAAACTGCGCTATAGAACAATGGAAAAATAGCAGTGCCAATTACCAGGTTGTAAGTCGAGTTGGCCCAATCGTACATTACCCAAGCATTTTGTGCTTTCTTATTGCCTCTCAGGCTCTTTAATTCTAGTGAAGGGGTATCTGTTGCTTGCATGCGACGAACATAATCAAATATCCTCTCACTTGTGCCAGTTAAATTATCTTTGCCCACAAATATTATCAACGTGGACAACAACTTTGATATCATCATAGTGGGCGGCGGAATTGTAGGAGCCGCTACGATGTATAAATTACAAGAGAGCAACCCGAAGCTTAAAATTCTTCTTTTAGAAAAAGAAAAAGGCCTTGCCGATCATCAAACGGGAAATAATAGTGGAGTCATTCACTCTGGTATTTATTACAAGCCTGGGTCATTAAAGGCTGTCAACTGTGTGAACGGAAGAAGAGAGCTCGTAGCTTTTGCTCAAAAGCATAACATCCAACACGATGTATGTGGAAAGTTGATTGTTGCGATGGACGAATCTGAACTTCCGCAATTGGATAAAATCTACGAAACAGGTCTTCAAAATGGAATTGAAGACATGCGTAAGGTGACCGCTGAAGAGATAAAAGAAATTGAGCCATTCTGCACAGGCATCGCCGGTATTCATGTGGGTTGTACAGGCATTATTGATTTCCGAGGTGCCACCGAAAAAATGGCGGAGCTTGCCGTAGCGAAAGGAACAGGAAGCGCAGTGCACACCTCAGAAGAGGCAATTGCATTTGAAAAAGAAGGTGATGTGCATCGCGTCATTACGAACAAAGCATTGTATCATGCTAAAAAAATCATTTTCTGTGGCGGACTTCAAGCAGATCGATTGGCGAGAAAAGATGGAGTGAACTTGAAAGAAAAAGTCGTTGGGTTTAGAGGAGACTATTACGAACTCACAGAACAGGCAAAGCACAAAGTGAAGCATTTGATATATCCTGTTCCTAACCCTGATTTTCCATTCTTGGGAGTACACTTTACTCGAATGGTAGATGGATCGATTGAATGTGGTCCAAATGCCGTTTTCACTTTCAAACGCGAAGGATATGGAAAAACAGATTTCAGTTTGAAAGACACCATTGATGCCCTGACTTACAAAGGAACTTGGAAACTCTTTTTTAAAAATATGTCTTTCGGAATTAATGAATATAGAAGAGCTTTTTCTAAAAAATTATTCTTGAAGACCTTACAAAGATTGATTCCTTCATTAACAATGGATGATATTGAACCGGGTCGCGCGGGTGTTCGCGCTCTTTTACTCCGAGAAGATGGCGATACTCGAGACGATTTCAGAATAGAATATACAGATCACAGCATACACGTATTGAATGCACCTTCACCGGCTGCTACGGCTTGCCTTGCAATTGGCCAGCAAGTAGCAGAAATGGCAGAACAGCATTTCGATATTAAAAACTGGTAACGCACTTGTTAAACTTCACATAACTTATATGATATTCAGATAAGACTATTGTGAGGAATTGAGAAATATTTGACCCGGTTGAAGATGAGAGCACATCTGGCTCTCAAGGGTCTCCAAACTTATGATGTAGTACGACTAAGGATCTCAAACGTGAGGTCCTTTTTCTTTTTTAACACTTTCACTACTCAATTTCTGAGTAAAACCAAAACCTTTTCTGACCCAAAATCGTAAGAATATGCCATGTACTTTTGATCGAATCCATTTTGAAAAAATCTCTAAAATCACTTATAGCGCCTGCCGCGTTGGCAGTTCCTGTTTTTGCCATGATCATCATGGCCATTGTTTGGTCTTATTCGAGACCCGACGCCAATCACGATGCCTTTAAAATTAAAGGTGAGGATATTTTGGTGCTCACTGATCCAACACAAGAGTTGGATGTAAACTACATTCATCAGTTATCTGACGACCAATTTACTCAGCTAGAAGGTGAGGCCGTACCGAACTTTGGTTTCAATCGCGCAAATATTTGGTTGAAATTCAAAATAAGTGGCAAGGTTCATCAGAAGGGAAATTACATTTTAGAAATAAAAAACCCCGTTCTCGACAACGTCGAACTATATGAATTTGGAACTACCGAAATCCGTGAAGTTGGAAGCACAGGTGATTTAACTCCTTTTGATACAAGAGAAATTCCACACCGTACTTATAGATTCTCTGTTGAATTGACACCCCAGTCAACGAAAGAATTTTACTTGATGGTAAATAGCGGTGGTGAACAACTCTATGCGCCTTTGCTATTGTGGACTCCAGATAATATGGAGCATGCCGATTTGATCGATAATTTGCTCTTAGGAACCTATTTCGGAATCATTGTTTTTGTACTCTTATTTAATTTGTTCATCTATATCATCCTAAGGGAAAAGAGTCACCTCTACTATGTGCAATACAACTTTATGTTGCTTGGATTGCAGTTTGGCCTTTCGGGATATAGTTTTCAATTTCTTTGGCCTGAAAGTACATATTTAGCAAACGTATCTAATCCATTTTTCGCTTCGGTTGCGGTATACTCTCTTCTAAAATTCAGTCAGTATTTCTTAGAATTAAAATCCTTCTTCCCAAGAGTAAATCGAGCGTTTACAATTCTTGGATATGTTATATTGACAAATGCTCTGCTATCACTCACAGACACCCAACCAATATTGTATATTTCGATTGTTGCTGTTAATGGACTGACTTTACTATTAAACTTCTTTATCATTCCTGTTGCAGTGGGAGTGCTTCGCAAAGGCTATAAACCAGCGAAATTTTTCCTTGCCGGTTTTATCATTTTAGTTCTAACAGTATTCGGATTTATTCTCACCAACCTCGGAGTCATTCAAAATGATTTTTATGCTAACAATGGATTGCTCATTGGAAGTGCATCCGAAGTAATCTTGCTTTCATTCGCAATTGTAGATCGATTCAAGAGCTTTAAAGATGAAGCATTGGAAAACCTTCAAGCGTTGAACCGATTGCAAGCTGAACAGAATTACTTGTTGGAAAGAAAAGTGGAAGAGAGAACCCGAGAATTGATGGAGCGTCAACAAGAAATTCTCTCCAGTATTCGATATGCCGAGCGCATTCAACGAAACATCCTACCGAATGATCAATTGATGACATCATTGTTTCCCGAGAGTTTTGTTTACTACCGCCCGAAGGATATTATTAGTGGTGACTTTTATTGGATTTCCGAACAGCGAAATAGTTTCCACCATCAAGATTTATTGCAGTTTGCCATTGGTGATTGCACAGGTCACGGAGTTCCCGGTGCCATGATGAGTATCCTTGGATACAATTTGATTCGTGAAGCTTATGACAACATTCCAAAAGGAAACACAAATGAAATTTTGGAAGAGATGGACAACTTGCTTGCGCAAGCTTTACACAGTGGTGAATATGAATATGCATCAGATGGTATGGACATCGTTTTGTGTCATATCAATTTGGTCGATCATACCCTTCACATGGCAGGCGCCAATAACGGTGTAGTGATTTGGAGAAAAGGTGAAATGATTGAGTTAAAAGGAACGCGTCGACCTCTAGGACTCGTAGATGGAAAGCATAAAAAACCATTTGAAGAAACCGTTTTTCAATTGGAAAAAGGAGATATCATCTACTCTTATACCGATGGATACATCGATCAATTCGGTGGTCCTGATTTGAAGAAAATGAAAAATAAAGGATTGCTAGAATATTTAAAAATGATCGGCAGTCTTCCTGTGAGCGAACAGAAAGGATTACTTCATAATAATTTTGAAAAATGGAAAGGCGGTCAAGAACAGATAGATGATATCTGTGTAATGGGAATCAAATACAATTAAAGACTGGTGATTTCACCTCTTTGATAATCTTTCATTTCCTCCGGAATTGACGCTAAAATTTGTTCGCAAATAGCATCTACCAAACGACGTTTGGTGTAGAGACGATAAGTGACTAAACTTATCTCTCTAACAGGTGCTGGAGGTTCGAAATAACGAATATGTTCCAATTCTGCTTTACTCATATCACGCAAAGCGAGCTCAGGTAATATTGTCATTCCCTTATTGGCAAGAACCATTTTTTTCAATGTTTCGATGCTTCCCGCTTCGTAATCCAATTGACGTACCATCTCCTCATTTTCTTGCAATGCACAGAGGTTTACCACCTGGGCTCTCAAGCAATGTCCTTCTTCAAGCAACCAAAGCTTTTGCAAATCCAAGTCATCTTGTAACACAAAATTTTTCTCAAGGATATCTTCACCCTTCGAACTGAAGACCACAAACTGCTCATAGAACAATGGGTTTTCAAGAATTGCAGGATCTCCCAAAGGAGTAGCCAGCAATCCCGCATCTAGTGCATTGTGCTTAATTTTTTCAATGATTTGCTCAGTAGTATTCTCTACGATTTTCACTTTTACTCCAGGATATTGCTTCATGAAGTTGGGTAGAAAAAGTGGAAGCAAATAGGGCGCTAAAGTTGGTATGACGCCTATTTTAATTTCTCCAGTAATCTCTCCTTTCAACTCTGATACAAGTTCCTTCATTCGAGATGCTTCGCTAAGCACCGCGCGCGCTTGAGCAATCACTTGTTCTCCCGCTTCAGTGGGAACAACGGGTTGTCTGCTTCGATCGAAAATTTGAACATCAAGTTCTTCTTCCAGCTTTCGAATCATCATACTCAATGTAGGCTGTGTCACAAAACACTTGTCGGCCGCGGTGGCAAAGTGTCTAAAATTGTCTACTGCTACAATGTATTCGAGTTGCTGAAGATTCATATTCCAAAGATAAGGTCAAAAAAAAATCCTCTCGCCATTGGCGAGAGGATTTCTCTATTTCATTTCGAAAAGAATTACTTCTTCTCTTCTGTTTTCTTTTCAGTGTGCTCACCTTTCTGGCAGCAAGACTTTCCTTCAGCCTTAGCTCCATCTTTTGAACAACATGATTTTCCATCTGCAGACTTCTCGCCAGTAGCTTTCATGTCAGCCTTCTCTCCATCTTTGTGGCAAGAAGAACCTTCAGCTTTCGCGTGGTCTTTAGAACAACATGACTTTTCGCCTTCTTTCTTTGTGCAAGATTCTTTCGAACAATCAGTTTTAGTTTTTGCTTCAGCCGCTTGCTCAGTAGAAGCGTCTTTTTTAGCAACTTTTTCAGTTTTCGCTTTAGCCTTAACTGGTTCAGTGCTTGTTTGTGCGCTAGCAGCGATACCGAAGAAAGCAAAAAGCACAACTAGTGATAAGAACTTTTTCATTTTTTTAATTTTAATTATTTTGTTGTCTTTGTCAAGTGGTAGCGAATATACGAAAACCACGCCAAAAAGCTTCATTTTTAGCAAATCTTTAGGAAACAAAGTAGTACCTTCGTAAAAACTTAGTTTCGGCATGGCTTCCGACAATGCAACCACCAATATTAGGACGTTCATTTCTTCCGCTCCTGACAAGCGGACGAAATTTATTTATGAAGCCATTATCATCTCTCTATTCGTTCACGTTTTAATTTTAGGGGTTATTTACCTATCAAATTCATCACCCGTAGGCGCTGAAAACGAAATAGATGAGCCAACTTCACAAGTGGAAGAGTTAGAGTTGAAATTCGAAGAACCTGATGTAGAAATTGATCAAGCATCTGGCACAATGAGCGAAAGTGTTCGCAATCTGATTGCCAATGCCAGTTCGGGTAGGACCAACGAAAGGGTCAATTATTCTAACAAAAGCCAAGCAGAAATCGATGCAGAAGTGATGGCCCGATTAAAAGGATTGGAAGCGGCTGAATACGATCAACTAAGACAACAAAGAGGTGAAACCGACTATACTGTCCCAGACCCTCAAAATAAGCCCAAACAGGACGCCGACAAGTCTAAAAATCAAAACGGAGAAACAGTTTCGAACCCGAGCAATCAAAGTTATTCTGGCCCGGTATCAGCAGAATTTGATTTGGCGGGCAGAAATGCGAAAAAATCTCCCAAGCCAACCTATCGTTGTAAGTCTTCAGGAAAAGTAATTGTCAATATTGAAGTCAACGCACTAGGAGAAGTAATCAACGCTTCTATCGACCCCAAAAGCAGTGCAGATGAATGCATCCGCGAGGAGTCACTTTCCTATGCGAAAAGATGGGTTTTTGATTACAATGAAAAGGCTGCTAAAAAGCAGCCTGGAAAAATCACATTTACATTTTCATCGCAGTAAATCAAACATTCGCATAATCCTTCAAATAGGAATACTGCGGAGTCAATTCTCCTTCATTCGTGGTTTCAGTAGCACCCCAAATTGAAGGATGCGACATGTCAGAAAGCAAAGCTGGAAGGACATTATTAATGAGTTCACTACCGAAGTCTTGAGAAGCATCCTTAGGAAGTTCACAAGGCAAATTATCTACACTCATTACAGCTATTGAATCTACCGCATCATAGGTCGTTTCATCTAGCGTAAATCGATTCACCCCGAATATAGGATCACTGATTTTTGAAGGTCGAAGTGTAGTCACGATTGGGCCAGCAATGTCACAGCTGATATCGGCAATTACATTGCACTTCCAATCATCTTGTGAAATATCTGAAGCCGTAATCAAATTTGGATTCTTCGAATTCCACAAGTGACATGCAATATACATGTCTGCCTGAGTGACATACTCAGACAAGCACGACTCATACAAATCAGGCTGCGCATAAAATTCCTTTTTATCAAATCCACCATCCGACTTTCGACGATAGTATTCATGTGTATCCAAATGCACATAAACAGGATGATCGAATGTCTCATTTAAAAACGCTTCAGGAGAAACTTTTTTAATATCCACCAAATCGATAATCTCCTTTGCCCCATTCCCTACTCTTCCAAATCCCGTTACCACCAACTTCATGTTGTTTGGCAATTTTACTTTTGCCAATTCACCTTCCATTTCTTTGCGGTCAGCACAGTCATAAGGTCGCTTGATATCGTAAAGGTTATGCTTTAACCCGAATGTTCTCCAACCATGATAGGCGCCGACAATTCCTGCGTACCTGCCGAAACCAATGAGACGTTTACCTTTCTCATCTTTGATGGCTTCGTAATCAATCAATCTGATTTTTTTATCCAAGATAGCACGAAGCAATTTTGCATTGTACGGCTGCAACTTCAGCGTATGTGAGAAAAACAAATACGTCTTGTTGGGAATCAACATATCTATCGGCACCTCTTTTACACCGAATAAAATATCGCAGTCTTCTACATGAGGCACCACTTCAATGCCCAATGCAGTATATTCTTCGTCTTTGAATTTTCTGACTTCGCTCGATTGAACTTTTACCTCCACTTGAGGAAATTTGCGTTTGACTTCCGCACATTGCTCGGGAGAGAGCGGAACGCGATGATCAGGGGGAACCTTACCCTCCTTTATAATTCCAATTTTAATCATAATCCGTGCTTATTCATTGAAGCGCGGCAAAGGTAAGGATTTGTGATTTTAGCAGAAAAAATCAGTTATTTCGACGCTTCTTGGGCTTGCCGTACTTGAGTTTCATCTTCTCCCCACGCGTCATATGCATGTTGACTTTCAAATTCTTACCCAGTTTTTCCTGAAATGCGCCTTGCGAAACCATTTTAGTTGGATTCTTCAATTCCAGGTTAGGCATTACCGATTTGGGTTGCTCATCAGGAAGCAATCGGCTGTCAACTTCAATATCTTCCGGCATTTGTAGCTCATCTATTCGCTTGCCGAGATAACTTTCAATTTGATCCCAATTCGTCTCTTCATAGGGTGCCACCATCGTAATAGCGACTCCATAACTATTGCCTCGACCTGTTCGCCCTATGCGATGAAAATACAACTCTGGAGTCTCTGGAACGTCCAAATTGATGACATGAGAAACTCCTTCCACATCAATACCACGAGCGATAACATCCGTCCCAATTAGTACTCGCAATTCACCTTGATCAAATTTCTCTACCGTAGCGAATCGCGCATTTTGCGACTTGTTGGAGTGAATGACGCCAATCTCACTACCGAACGTTTGTTCGGTTATTTCAAAAATAATATCTGCGGCAGATTTGCTCTCAGCAAATACCATCACCTTTTTAAATTCTTCCTTATCCTGAAGTATGTCCACCAAAAGATTGATTTTGGTGAGAAAATTCGGGACACGGAAATAGGCCTGATCTATTCTATCGCTGGGAGCACCCATAGCCGTAGCCTCCACGCGAACAGGTTGATTGAAATTTTCTTCCAATAACTTTTGAACTTCATCGGTCATCGTAGCACTAAACATAATGTTCTGACGACGTTCTGGCAGTACTTCAAAAATGGCATTGAGTTGAAGTAAAAAACCCAAATTGAGCAGTTCATCCACTTCATCGATTACCAATCTCTTGATGGACTTCAAGCGAAGTGCACCGTTCAACACCAAATCCATCAATCGACCTGGTGTTGCAATCAAAACATCCACTCCGTCTTGTATCAAAGCGGTGTGTTGTTTCAAATTCACTCCACCAAACACCCCAGCAATGCGCACATTCATATAGGTGGTCAATTGTTTGCATTCACTTTCCACTTGCGCTACCAATTCCCGCGTAGGAACCAAAATCAAAATGGACGGGTGCTTTTCTTTGGTAAATTGCCATTGACGGAGCAATGGAAGCAAGTAGGCCAAGGTTTTTCCTGTACCTGTTTGAGCCGTACCGATTACATCTTTTCCAGACATCACCACCGAAAACACCTGATGCTGAATAGCAGTAGGATGTGCATATCCCATATCCTCCAATGCATTGAGCAGTGGCTTATTGAGGTTTAAATCTGAAAAAAGAATACCGTCTTCCATGATGCAAAGGTAGTGACTCACTTCTTGCTGTTCCAAGCAGGTTTTTGTTTCAATATTTTTTGATGAATCTTACAGTTCGGGTCGTGTGCACCGGGCAAATAACCAGCACTCATCAAAAACTCATTGACAATTTCGCCACCTGTGAATCGAAAAGTCTTCTTAAAAATCTTTACCCACTCTTCCTTTGATTTCGGATGATGCAAATCAATCCATGATTTAAAACTTCCATGTTCTTTTTGCAATCCGAGAATCACATTGGCATTATGAATTGCCGCATCCACTTTCAATCGATTGCGGATAATGGAAGCATCGTTCAAAAGACGCGCTCTATCCTTCTCCGCGTACTTGGCCACTTTCTTTATATTAAAATTGGAATACGCCTTTCGGAAACCTTCTTCCTTTTTTAAAATAGTGGTCCAACTCAATCCAGCTTGATTGATCTCGAGAATGAGCCGACCAAACAACTCATCATCATCAGGAATTGGAAATCCGTAATGATAATCGTGATATTTTTTGTGCAACGCTTTGTCCTCTGGTTTCATTCTATCCAGCGCGCCACAGTAACCTTTCAATTCCATTTATGGTGTAATTATTTTTTTGCTTTTTTCTTTTCACGCTCATGATAGCGCTGGCATTCGCGAATGAACACTTGCATTCTGCGCTCACCACCAACCATCCAAATGGTGTCTCCCAACTCGAATACCAAATCCGATTCTGGATTCAGAATACGATTGCCATTTCGTTCGATACCCACTACCAATCCATTTGTTCTTTCGCGAATGCGGGACGATCTAATGGACTCTCCCAATAATGAAGAAAACTCCGTCACTGTGAAGTGATGTAGCGAAACTTCAACACTATCACTGAACTTATCTTTTAATTCTTTGGAAGCTTCTAAGTGTTCTTTCAAATGCTTCAATTGCTCGTCTGTACCGATGACAGAAAGCACATCATTTGGATATAATTTTTCTTCGCGCTTCGGAACATTGATGACCATATCTCCTCTTCGAATCACAGCGATATTGACTCCAAAATTTTCTCTCAATTTTGAATCCATCAGCGACATCCCCACATAGGGGTGATAAGGTTTTAAATCGAAAGTAGCAATGTGTGAATCCCAAGGAGCAATGGGCGATGCATTTACCATCGCCTGCATTTCTCTATCATGCAGGTTGCTCAAGAAGCGGAGCTCAATCTTTCCATAAAAATCTTTGATTCTTTTTCTGAAAATAAATAGAACTACAACGGTGATTGTCACGCCTATTACGGCAACGGTTGGAGAGTACAACTGATTGAATAAAAAACCAATGTAAAATACTGCGAGTGCCACACGCGAAAGCAAAAGCGCAACAAGTGGTCCGCGTTCCAAAGGGCGCATCCAAATAGCGCCATATACTTCTCGATTCAACCTTCTAAATGCTAATGCCCATAAAAATGGTGCAAGCACAATCAAAGAAATAATGGTCGAAATAACCTTAGAGCTTTCGGACGGAAGCAATACAAACAAAAAACGTGTACCGAATAAAATGATGGTTATAATGACAACAGAAAAAACAGTGACATTCAAAATATAAAGTCGAAGTAATTTTTTCCATGCATTTTCTTCATCCACTTTTTGGGCACCGAGAGCATATCGTTCTAAAGAATTGAGCCACTTTGAAGGCATTCTTTTTTCAATCACTTTATACATCGGCGCAGACAAGCGAATCATATACGGAGTGGTGAATGTGGTAACTACAGAAACCGCTACAGCCACAGGATAAAGAAAATCGCTGGTTACATTTAGTGTAACTCCGAGCGTTGCTATAATGAAAGAGAATTCACCGAGTTGTGAAAGACTCATCCCCGACTGTACAGAAACCTTTAAAGGTTGACCAGAAAGCACCGCACCAATTGTCACAAAAGTCGGTTTTCCAATCAATAACACCAATGTTGCAAGACCTATTGGAAGGGCATGTTCAATAAGCATTTTAGGATCAATCAACATACCCACCGATACGAAGAATATGGCACCGAACAAGTCCTTCAGCGACTTGATGACATGTTCAATTTTTTCTGCCTTTGTAGTTTCTGCAAGAATGGATCCCATGATAAAAGCTCCTAACGCTGGAGAGAATCCTGCCTTTGCAGCGAGCACTACAATAGAAAAACAAAGTGCAATAGAAAGGATGAGAAGCGTCTCATCGTTCAGATAATTTTTAACGGCTTTGAGTAAACTCGGCAAAAAGAAAATACCTGAAACAAACCAAAGCACCAGGAAGAAAATCAATTTGATGATAGAGTACACCATTTCCATTCCTTCAAAAGAACGAGATATGGAAACGGTAGAAAGGATCACCATAAGCACTACAGCGGCGAGGTCTTCAATAATGAGCACACCCATAACCACACCTGCAAATTTTTGGGACTTCATACCCAATTCATCAAATGCTCGACCGATGATGGTAGTAGATGCGATGGCCAATATTCCACCGAGAAACATACAATCCATTTCTTGCCAACCCAGCAGTTTGCCGATGCCGTAGCCTGCGAGCATGGTGAAGCCGATTCCCATGAGTGCGGTGATCAATGCCACACCCCCTACTTTAACCAACTTCTTAAAACTGAATTCGAGACCCAATGCAAACAAGAGAAACAGCACGCCAATTTCCGCCCAAGTTTTGATACCCTCCGATTCCACCACAGTGGGGAAAAGTTTGAAGTTGGGTCCTACAAGCAGGCCAGCAATGATATATCCAAGAACAACGGGTTGTTTGAGTTTTTTAAATATGAGTGTGAATACGGCTGCAGCGCCGAGGATGAGTGTAAGATCAGTAATGAGTGTAGGTAAGTGCTGCATAAAAAAGTTAACGTAGGCTCAAAGATAGCGATGAGCGTTTAAAATCGTTGTACATTTGCTTTCCCAAATTTTTGGGCCCGACCCTTGGATTTGACAGCGAGAAGAATAGCTGTGTAAGCATGCAGAGCGTTTTGTGTTTTAGCTCTTAAATATCAGGGCACAAGTCAGAAATGACAACAATTCTTACGCGCTTGCAGCCTAATCACCGAATGTGATTACGCCTAATTCCGGCAAGATAGTCGGAACAAGCATGTCTCGTTGAGGACCCCGCTCCTGGTACTCAACATAGAGGCTTCATCAAAGGGAGATCGCGGAGGATGAATCTTGTAGTCCAAAGTTAAAAACCACAAGATAAGTGATAGTTTGGTTGTCTGTGGCCTGGCTCTCATCGAAAAATAATTGCAGAATAAGCATGTAGAAAGCTCAGAAATTCCTTGTTTGGACGCGGGTTCGACTCCCGCCGGGTCCACCACAAAAAACAGCTCCATATAGGAGCTGTTTTTTTTTATTTCATATTATCTTGCAGCACGGAGAATACGAAACTAAATTTCGTCGAATTACAGACGCAATAGGAATTACAGAAATAATCGGATAAAGAAAAAATTGACATTTTATGTTCGAACAAACATTTAAAAATATAGATGATATTTTAAGAAAAGCAGGAGGGTCCCAAACCGAATTAGACTATGTGGAGCAAACTTCTTGGATTTTATTCCTAAAATATCTTGATGATTTGGAGAAAGACCGATCCACAGCTGCTGAATTAACGGGAAAGACATACACACCAATCATCGACCAAGATTATCAATGGTCGCAATGGGCGATGCCAAAAGGCCCAGATGGAAAATTGGATCACCAAAATGCGTTGACAGGAGATGATCTTACAGAGTTCGTGAATACGAAATTGTTTCCTTATCTCCGCAGTTTCAAAGTGAGTGTTGCAAATCCGGACACCATTGAATATAAAATTGGTGAAATCTTCAACGAACTCAACAACAAGATAAAAAGTGGATATGGATTGCGTGAAATAATCAATCTTATCGACCAATTGCGTTTTAGAACCCATGCGGAAAAACACGAGATGAGTCATCTCTATGAGGATAAGATCAAGAACATGGGCAACGCCGGACGAAACGGTGGTGAGTACTATACTCCACGCCCTCTTATTACTTCAATTATAAAAGTGATTGACCCCAAGATTGGTAATACCATATATGATGGTGCCTGCGGAAGTGCAGGCTTCTTGTGTGAAGCTTTTAACTATTTAAATAAAAAAGAACTCTCCACCAAGGAGTGGGAAACACTTCAAAAGAGGACTTTTTATGGCAAGGAAAAAGCAACATTGGCCTATGTTATTGGAATTATGAATTTGATACTTCACGGATTAGAAGCTCCAAATATCATACACACCAACACACTCGCTGAGAACCTCGCAGACATTCAGGAAAAAGACCGCTATGACGTTATACTTGCCAATCCTCCTTTTGGTGGTAAAGAACGCGCAGAAGTACAACAAAACTTCCCCATTAAAACAGGAGAAACAGCATCACTCTTTTTACAACACTTTATTAAAATACTCCGGGCAGGTGGAAAAGCGGGAGTCGTGATTAAAAATACTTTTTTGAGCAATACCGACAACGCCACTGTGGCCATTAGAAAGACTTTGTTGGAAAACTGCAACCTGCATACCGTATTAGACCTTCCAGGCGGAACTTTCACGGGTGCTGGAGTAAAGACTGTTGTTTTATTTTTTGAAAAAGGAAAGGCTACTAAAAAAGTTTGGTTTTATCAGTTGAATTTGAACCGCAATCTTGGCAAAACAAATCCGCTCAATGAAAAGGATTTGGAGGACTTCATTACACTTCAAAAAACATTTGCCAATAGTGAAAACTCATGGACAGTAAATGTAAAGGACATCGACCCCAGTAAGTTTGATTTGAGTGTAAAAAACCCCAACAAAAAAGAAGAAGTTACGCTACGCCACCCACAAGCTATTTTGGAAGAAATGAAAGCACTAGATGAAGAAAGTGCGAATATTTCAAAATCAATTTTAAAACTGTTATGAAGCAAGAGCATCTAATAAACTTGCCAATTGAATGGAAAAGAGGCAAAGGGCTGAAGAAAGCGGACTTGGAAGGCGATGGTAAGAATAAATGTATTTTATACGGTGAGCTTTACACTAAACATAAAAATGCTCTAATTGACACAGGAAACCTTTCAAGAACAAATAAGTCAGGAGCATTTTACTCTAAAAAAGGTGATATACTAATTCCAGGCACCTCGACTGCATCAAAGAAAGATATGCTTCTTGCTCGTGAAATTGACGAAGATGGAGTGATTTTGGGCGGAGATATTAATATTATTAGGCCTAAACAAGGTCTTTTTGCAAAGAAATACGTGCCTTATTTTTTTGATACATTTTCAGCTTATGACCAATTGGATAGGTACATAACTGGTGCAACAGGAATAATACATATATCCAACACTGGACTAAAAAAATTAAAAATCCCCCTTCCCCCTCTACCCGAGCAGCAACGCATCGTTTCTATATTAGATGAGGCTTTTGCCGCCATAGCCAAGGCAAAATCTAATGCCGAACAAAACCTAAAAAATGCAAAGGAGCTTTTTGAAAGTTATTTGCAAGGGGTGTTTGACCCTTCGACACGCTCAGGGCAAGGAAAGGGAAGTGGTTGGGAGGAGAAAACTCTAAAAGAACTGACCATAAAAATTGGAAGTGGCGCAACTCCCCGAGGAGGAAAAGAAAGTTACAAATCAAAAGGTATTTCACTTGTTAGAAGTATGAATGTACACGACTGGGAATTCAGGGAAAAAAATCTTGCCTTCATCGATGAAAAACAAGCAGCGGAATTAAATGGTGCAACACTCCAAGAAGAAGATGTTCTATTAAACATAACCGGAGCCTCGGTAGCAAGGTCATGCGTTTTTCCAAAAGAATATTTACCAGCAAGAGTAAATCAACACGTATCTATTATCAGACCGAAAAAGGAGTTACTAGATGCAAGATTCCTCAACTTACTTCTAACTTCTAAAACGTACAAAAAACAACTTTTAATTACGGGCGAGCAAGGTGCTACACGTCAAGCAATCACGAAAAGTCAAATTGAAGGCTTTAGAGTATGCATACCACCACTTGAAGAACAACAAACCGTCGTCCGTCAATTAGACGCCTTGCGTTCTGAAACACAAAAGTTGGAAGCGGTGTATCAAAAGAAAATAGCTGATTTAGAAGAATTGAAAAAGTCCATTTTGCAAAAAGCGTTTGCTGGGGAGTTGAGAACTTAAAATAATATGGAATATGTATCAAGATAATCAATATATTATTCGCGACGGTCTATATTGGCCAGAAATATTAAGAAAGGATGTTCCCAAATCAGGAACGACCTTACAGCCAATATTTGAAGCGTTTACAAATTCAATTGAAGCAATTAGAGATAAGCAAAAAATTGATTCAAAACATAAGGGAGAAATAGTTATTAAAATTTTCGTAACCGAAACTACCGTTCCTGATAGCTTTAGTTTTTCAAAGTTAACTATTATTGACAATGGCATTGGTTTTAATGACGAACAGTTTCAACGGTTTAATACTTTTCGAGATAATAGAAAAAACTATAAAAATCTGGGATCGGGCAGACTCCAATATGTTCATTATTTCGATTCAACAAGTGTAAACAGCGTATTTGAGCAAGGTGGCGAATACTACGAGAGAGAGTTTATAATATCGAAGAATCAAGAATTTATTCAGCATAATGCTTTGGTCAAGCATAAATCTTGCAAAAAGATCAGTTCTAGTAATTCAGAAACCAGAATAACTTTCAATTCATTATTGGAAAAAAGTATGGTCTATGATGATTTAACTGACAATATTTTAAAGAAAAAACTTCTGGAAAGATATATTCATTATTTCTGTTACAATCAAAATAACTTACCTAAAATAAAGATAGAGTTCTATAACCACAGTAAACTTAAAAGTGAATCAAAAATTACCAAATCTGATATTCCTAAAATTGACAAGAATAAAGTAATCAAACTTCAATATTCTAAAAAAGCAAACTCAGGAATAGAAAAGATTGAAAAGACTGAGGATTTTCAAATTGATGCCTTCAAGATTGATAAAAGTATTTTGAAGGAAAATAAACTGAATTTGGTTTCCAAAGGCGAAGTAATTGAAGAATCTCCAGTATCTTTAGAAAGCTTAGCAAGTAATGACAATATAAAAGGAAGCAAATTTCTTTTTCTTGTTTCAAGCAACTTTATTGATGATAGAGATACCCACATAAGAGGGATTCTAAACATTCCAACAAAAGATACATTTGCAAAGGACTTGTATGCAAATGAGGAGGAAATATTTATTGAAGAAATTCAAAAAGAAGTAAATGATTCTATTAGTGTAATGTATCCTGAAATTGAAGATGCTAAACAAAAACATATAGAGGCATTTACAAAATTGAAGGAAATGTTTTTGTTGGACGATGCGACAGCCCAAGAAATAAACATAACAATCAATGATTCAGAAACAGAAATATTGAAAAAGTTTTATGAGGCAGAAGCAAAGAAGTCGGCAAACTTGGATGCCAAAATCAAGGAGTCAATTGACGGATTAGAAAAACTTGACACAACTTCTGAGGGTTATAATGAGCAATTGGAAAATGAAATCCAAAAACTCGTTAGAGAAATTCCGCTTCAAAATAAAGTTTCGCTAACTCAATATGTCGCAAGAAGAAAGCTCGTATTAGACCTGTTCAACCTCATAAACAACAGAAAATTAACTACTCAAATCAATGAGGATAGGAATAGAGATGAAAAGTTACTTCATAATTTAATTTTTCAGCAAACAAACGCAGCTTCAGAAGATAGCGACCTTTGGTTAATTAATGAAGACTTCATCTACTTCAAAGGAGCTTCTGAAAAACTTCTTAAAGATGTAGAGTTTGATGGAGTTAAATTATTGAGAGAGAATTTAACCGAAGAAGAAGAAACTTTTAGGACAGCTTTAAACGAAAATAGGTATGCGAAAAGACCTGACATTCTCTTGTTTCCAGAAGAGGGAAAATGTTTGATAATTGAATTTAAAAATCCAGATGTAAATGTTTCCGAACACTTAAATCAAATAAACAATTATGCTTCATTGATTTGGAATTTTTCAAATCCACAATTTAAATTTGAGACTTTTTACGGATATCTTATTGGAGAAAAAGTAAATACAAATGATGTGAGATTTCACGATGGTGATTTTAAAGAAGCATACCAATTTGATTATTTGTTCAGAGCAAATAAATTAATTCCCGGTCTATACGTACAAGGAGATGCTTCATTATATACTGAAGTTATTAAATATTCAACACTTTATGAAAGAGCAAAGCGGAGGAATGACATATTTATTAAAAAGCTAGGAAAATCGAAATAAAGTGAAAGAAGTAGAAACAAGAGCAAAACTCATAAACCCAAACCTAAATTTCTGTGGTTGGGGCGTCAAGGAAGGCTATAAAGTCCTTCAGGAATACCACATTACGCAAGGGTAAATTCAAACTGACAATGGAAGAAAACAATAACATAGATAAGAATTCACTCAAATTCTTGAATGGCAAAACCACCGATTGGAATGAGTTGACGAAAGACTGTGTTTGTTTTGCTAATGCCCAAGTTGGCGAAATCTTCATTGGTTCAGAGGTCAAAGCAACTCTCACTCCCGGAAATCAAAAAATTGAAGACTGGAATTTACTTGACATTATTCAGAAAAACATTACTACCAGAACTGTTAATATAGGAGTTGCCTTTCCATCACTCCGCACCCAACAAACCATCGTTCGTCAATTAGACGCCTTGCGTTCTGAAACACAAAAGTTGGAAGCAGTGTATCAAAAGAAAATAGTTGATTTGGAAGAGTTGAAAAAATCAATTTTGCAAAAAGCGTTTGCTGGGGAGTTGATGAGTAGAGTAGAAAATGGACTTCAATTAAAAATTTAGTAATTCAGAAATAGGAAAATATATTCAATTCTAAACCCTTAAACAAAGAATGAACTCAGATAGAAAACTAATACTCTCGGATTACAGAAAGAAATTAACTCTTATTGCGGAAGATACTATTAAAGAATTGTTTTCAATGAATGATAAAGCCATGCTTCTTTCTGGAGAAGATAGCGGACTGAGGAACGTGTGGGAAGAAATTTGTGTTCAAGTGCAAGGAGAAAATTCTTATTTCATTCAACAATATGATAATTGTATAATCTCCACAATCGAGTTATGCTATGCAAAGCAAAGTGACGCATTCAAAGCAGATATAAAATTTGTTCAAGATGCAAAAATCTCAAGAGTTCCCGTTGTGGCGGCAGTTTTTAGCATAATAAACCGCAAAGCCAAATTCTTTAAAAACCCGCGCATCTCTACATACCTATCTGAATAACAGCGACTTAAACTGTTAATAATGTGTTCAATTTCGTTTAATCGAATTTCATATTTTTGCTAAATAATCAACTTATAGGTTGATTAACTAAAAATTATTAGTATGTTTGCACTCCATAAGGTCGTAGAAGGAAAATTGTACGCCCTTGTTACTAACGAACTTGATGACGGCCATGAACAATCAGATGCCCTCCACGATTTATTCGAGAATTGGCAAGACGTTTCTTACATTCATCGTTTTTTTAAAAAAAATCAAGCAGTTCTTTCATATTTGGGCCTAAGTAGACCTCAGGCAATTGAGCAGGTTTTACATGAAAGTAAAAACTTTTACAGCGCCCTATTAGAGGCAACTAATTCAGATGACTTTTCTAGAGAAATTGACAAATTATTTGAACCCTTACACAAAAATCCACAAACGGATGTATCACTACTGCAGCTTAAAGCTTATGGTGGCGCTACCTTACCAAGCATCACAAGGATATATGCAATCAAGCTCAAAGACAACGCTATAGTAATTGTGGGTGGTTTAATAAAATCTTCTCAAGCATTACAAAACACAAAGGATGGAAAAGAGCTTCTAAACCTAATTAAACAATTAACCCGCTTCTTAAATGACAAAAAGTTAATTGACTCAAAAGAACTTCAAAAAATTACCAGAATTACTGACCTCTACGAATGAACAATCAACATAAAAAGCTCGAAAAGGCTTTCGGTGCAATAAAGCAAAGCCCTTGGACCAAGGCAGCAGCTGAGTGGAAAGCTAATCTCCATTGGATTGAAAACTCACAAAAAATTGCTTTGGAAATTCTTGAAATTCTTGATCAACGAAACATGAGTCAAAAGGCCTTGGCTTCTGAATTAAATGTTTCGGCTCAGCAAGTAAGCAAATGGTTGACTGGTAAAGAAAATTTCACTCTAGAAACCATTTCGAATTTTGAAAAGGCCTTAAAGGTGAAAATCATTGAAGTTTTGGACTCTTCTAACAATAAAGTTTCTAAAAGCACAAGCATTCTTACAATCAAAGAATCATATAATTTTAGGTCTGCAAAAAGGAAGAGCAGCATTAAAGTCAAAAAAGAAGCTAAGATTATTCCATTGAACCTTCACATTCTTCGAAAATATAAAGATGCAAACGCCCTCTAAAAAAACAAGTACTGACTTACTTGCAACCAAATTTAAAATCAGCAGGATTAACACTTTGCAATTCGCGATTCTAGATGGTACAATGGAAGGAATTGAGCTTTCTTATTCTGCTGATTTCCGATATACTATATCTGAAAGCAATCGGGAAATAAGTTGCATATTTAAATACCAATTTCTTTCCGATAAAGGACTTCATCTTATCATTGAAGTTCAAATTGACTTTGAATTTGAGGAAAAGAGTTTTAAATCCTCTATTGTAGTGGGAGAAAACTTAATTATTCCGGTTGCGCTAGCAAAACATTTGGCCATGATTTGTGTAGGTACCACAAGAGGAATTCTTCACGAAAAAACGGAAAATACTACAGTCAATAATTTCCCTATTCCAACCATCAACGTTGCCAAACGAATTAAATCTAATCTAAAAGTTTCCAGAAAATAGAACTCGAATAATCAGAGTCAAGAGTTTCTTGCTAACTTGCTTATCAATTGAAATAACAAATGAACGAAGCAGAAACAAGAGCTGAACTTATCGACCCGAAACTAAAGGCAGCCGGTTGGGGAATTGTAGAAGGCTCTAAAATTCTTCGTGAATACAACATTACATCAGGCAAAATTCAGACTGGAGGAGGACGAGGCAAAAGAGAAATAGCTGATTATGTGTTGGTTTACAAAGGCATCAAATTGGCCGTTGTTGAAGCTAAAAGTGACGAACTGGAAGTTGGAGAAGGCGTAATGCAAGCCAAGAAATATGCGGAGAAGCTAAATCTTGAAACAACCTACAGCACAAATGGTAAGGTCATTTACCAAATCTGCATGCAAACGGGCAATGAAGGTTTAGTGTCTGACTATTTGAGTCCTGAAGAACTTTGGAAAAAAACCTTTGCCGAGCAAAATAACTGGCGAGAGAAATTTGCCGATGTCCCGTTTGAAGACAAAAGTGGAAGTTGGCAATTACGTTACTATCAAGAGATAGCCGTTCAACGCACCGTTGAAGCTATCGCAAAAGATAAATCACGTATCCTTCTCACCCTTGCCACAGGAACAGGAAAAACTGCCATTGCATTTCAAATAGCTTGGAAACTTTTTCAAACCCGTTGGAACTTGAAAAAAGATGGCAATCGCAGACCACGAATTTTATTCCTAGCCGACCGAAACATTTTAGCCGACCAAGCTTACAATTCCTTTTCAGCATTTCCTGAAGATGCCTTGGTTCGGATAAAACCAAATGAAATCAGGAAATCAGGGAAGGTACCCACTAACGGAAATATTTTCTTTACCATTTTTCAAACGTTCATGAGCGGTGTAGATGCTGAAGGAAAACCCGCTCCCTACTTCGGAGAATATCCAATCGACTATTTTGATTTCATCATAATTGATGAGTGTCATCGCGGAGGAGCAAATGATGAAAGTAATTGGAGAGGCATTCTAGAATATTTCAGCCCAGCTGTTCAGTTGGGATTAACGGCCACACCGAAAAGAAAAGACAATGTAGATACATACAAATATTTCGGAGATCCCGTCTATACCTATTCTTTGAAAGAAGGCATCAATGATGGTTTCCTCACACCTTTCAAAGTAAAACGAATCAAAACAACACTCGACGACTATCGATATGCTTCAGACGATACCATTCTGGAAGGCAACGTTGAAGAAGGCAGGTTATATGAAGAAAAAGACTTTAACCGAACAATAGAAATTACGGAAAGAGAAGCTAAGCGTGTGAAAATATTCTTGGATGAAGCTAACCAAAATGAAAAAGCCATAGTATTTTGTGCCAATCAAGCTCACGCTGCATTGATAAGAGATTTGATAAACCAGAATGCACGAAGTACAGACCCATTTTATTGTGTTCGGGTAACGGCTAATGACGGTGAAGAAGGGGAAAGATTACTGCGCGAGTTTCAAGACAATGAAAAAACTATCCCAACTATCTTGACGACTTCGCAAAAGCTATCAACTGGAGTTGATGCTCGAAATATCCGAAACATTGTTTTGCTTCGTCCAGTCAATTCAATGATTGAATTCAAACAAATTGTAGGTCGAGGTACTCGACTATTCGATGGCAAAGAATTTTTCACCATATATGACTTTGTAGATGCATACAAGCACTTCTCTGACCCTGAATGGGATGGAGAGCCTCTTGGGCCAGAGCCAAAAGCTGTGGTTGAACCGCGCGGAGAATATAAACGCAGGGAAACAGAAGACACGGAGCGCAATCAAAAGGTTAAAATCAAGCTTCGCGACGGGAAAGAGCGACATATACAATCAATGATATCTACTTCCTTTTGGAGTGCTGAGGGAAAACCAATTTCAGCAGAAGAGTTCTTAAATAATCTCTTTGGAGAATTGCCTAAACTATTTAAGGATGAAGAAGAATTGAGAAAACTTTGGAGTAATCCAGGCACGCGAAGAACATTGCTGGAAAATCTAGATGCTGCGGGATTCCCGAAAGAGGATCTACTGACACTCCAAAAACTGGTAGATCTAGAAAAAAGTGATTTGTATGATGTTTTAGAATATGTTTTCAACGGAGATTACATTGCATTGACTCGCGAAAGCAGAGCAAAAGCAGCAGAAGCAACAATTTTCACATTACTCAATGACAAACAAAAGGAGTTTATCCAATTTGTATTAAGTAAGTATATTGAATCAGGTGTGGATGAACTTGACCAAGACAAACTCCCAATTCTATTGACGAATAAATATCAATCATTAGAAGATGCGAAGTTAGTTCTAGGCGATGTGCTCAACATCAGCAATTTGTTTATCGAATTCCAAAAACATTTGTACTCAGAAAAAGTAGCTTAAGCAATTACCACCATTGAATCGCATTGAGAGAATATCGGCTGTATTAATTATGCTGCAAACAAAGCGGGTGGTGAGGGGTAGCGATATCGCCGAACGTTTCAACATCAGCTTGCGCACTGCATATCGCGACATCAGAGCGCTAGAAGAATCGGGCGTGCCTATCATTGGCGAGGCCGGGGAAGGCTACTCACTGATGGAAGGATACCGACTGCCACCAATTATGTTTACTCAAGAGGAGGCACAAAGTTTTGTGACTGCAGAAAAATTGGTAGCACAACTCACCGACGAAAAAACTTCGGCCTCTTACAAAACAGCACTTGAAAAAATCAAAGCCGTACTGCGATCAGACGACAAAGACCACGTAGATGCCATTTCACAATCCATAGAAGTGATCCAGAGTCCATATCTTCCTATGTACATAGATGGTGGCCTTCACACGGAGCATATTTTGAAATGTGTGTCACAACAACTTACACTGCTCATGGAATACCATACGCAATACCGCGATGCAAAGTCTCATCGAGAAGTGGAGCCACTTGGTATCTTTTTCATGGGCAGTAAGTGGTATATGATTGCTTGGTGCCATACACGTAAGGATTACCGCAATTTTAGACTGGATAGAATTATTTCTTCTCAAATCACTTCAAATCATTTTCAAGTGAAACACCCCACGCTGAAGGCCTACCTACGCGATTTTACAAGAGAAAAAAGAGACATGCACACAGTAGTGATGCGCGTACAAAAAGAGCACATGCACTGTCTTGGCGATCAGAAGTATTACAACGGATTTGTTTCGCAGAAAGAACTTGAAGATACTTTTGAGATGACCTTCCTGACTTCCTCTTTAGAAGGATTCGTGAAATGGTACCTTATGATAGGCTTGTATGCTGATATTGTGTCGCCCAAAGTTTTGCGCAATATGATTGCCGATGAGCTCGATTTCCTTCGTGGAAAATTTTTCTAATCACTGCTGACATACTGTTGACATTTTCCCAAAATAGCTTTGCGGAAACATTAATAACAAACAGTATGAAAACAATGATGAACATGTTCTTGAGAGAACTAAAAGACGAAGCAATTGGCACACGCAAAATGTTGGCAATTGTACCAGCAGATAAACTCACGTGGAAGCCTCACGAAAGAAGCATGAGTTTAAAAGACCTTGCCACTCACATTGCAGATTTGCCTTCTTGGATTACGCTTTCTCTCAAGACCAATGGAATTGACTTTGCCGTTTCGCCTTACAATCCTGATGATTGTAAAAATGCAGATGAACTTTTAAATTATTTCGAAAAAAATCTCAACACGGCAGAACAAGATTTGAATGCAGCTGATGATGCTGTGTTGCAAGACAAATGGACTATTAGCAATGGAGACATTACTTATTGGGAAACGAATCGTCATGATTCCATTCGCCACACGTTATCACAAATCATCCATCACAGAGCACAACTCGGTGTTTATCTACGACTTCTGAATATCCCAATACCAGGAGTTTATGGTCCGAGCGCTGATGAGCAGATGTAGAATATCATCCAATAAAAAACGCCTCTTACGAGGCGTTTTCTTTTTTATGATCTTAAAAATTATGGTCGCACGATGAGTACTTTTTGAAGCACCTCCACTCCATTCACTTTCGTAGAAATCATATAATTTCCAGAACTTAAATTCAAATCCAATTTTTCAATGGATGATTGGATGTTCGTAACCTTTACCAACTTCCCTGCACTATCATAAACTTTCAACTCCTCTCCTACTTCCAATCCTCTCACTTCAAATATTCCATTAGAAGGATTAGGATAAATTGAAATCATTGAAGCATCAACTTCTTGTACATCTTGACAAACCTCCACGGCAACGTCTACTGTAGCAGTAGCCGAACATCCATTCGGGTCCTCATAAATATAAACTATAGTATGACTCCCCACTCCCGCAGTTGCAGGACTAAAACTATTTCCATTTACTCCAAGGCCAGAGAAACTTCCTCCGTCAGGATTACCAATAAGCACCACTGTTGGATCGGTGGTACAATAAACAGTTCCCTGCGCCAAGGATATACTTACTGATGGGTTCGGGATGTAAATAATCGTTGTACTTACAATACTATCGCAACCTGCTTCATTGGTAAGAATTTGTGTAAATGTGCCCTCTGAATCATACTCCGTACCATCCACTACAATGGTCTCTCCATCACACACTTCAAAAGATTGTGAGAAGGATGTAGGCTCACCAACTGTCACTGCATTTGTAAATTCAAAAACATCTGTTCCAAATCCATTTGACACTGTAAGCGTCACATTGTAAGTGCCTACAGCAGCATAGGTATGTGATGGATTTTGAGAAGGACTTGTATTTGAGCCATCACCAAAATTCCATTCCCATGATGTTGGATTTCCTGAAGATTGATTTTGGAATTGCACTGTTTCTCCAATGCAAATTTGTGATTGAAGCACTTGGAACTGCGCTGTTGGCGGCGTGTCGATCGCAGCCATTATACCCATTGCAAATGAACCAAACATCACATTCCACTCTGCTGTGAAGGTAACATCACCATTAAAATCTCCAATAGTTACAGGAGAAGTAGCAATAGTGTAATCTCCAAAGTTTGCTGGCGTTACTTCTGATATACCATTGTTTGCACCTAAAACACGAATCATTTGGATGTTGTTTCTGCTGTTTCCTGTTGCAGATTCCCATGCGGCTACTTCAGCTTCTTTATAAAATAATGTCATCGCATAATTGGCATTCACTTCATTCGAAGTAGTAATTTGGAATGTCTTTGACATCACAAATTCTGCAGCATTATTTGAGGTAAATGCCAGCGCTGTTGGATTAGTTCCAGCTCTGTCCACACTTACACTTACACAATTATCTGATGTTGCATTTTGATTATTTACAGACACCATGATATTGTTGGATGCATCATCGTAGAAATGATAATTTCCTGTAGCACCGAAAGGAAGCACTGTTGGAGCTGAAGTATTGACCGCTGTTTGAATGTCCACGCTTGATTCTCCGGTAATCAAAATATTGTCGATAGCACATCCATAGAGCCATCCAGTGCCATCACTGTAAACTATTGAGAATTGAACAGAAGCATTTCCCACATAATTGGAGATGTCAAAGTTTTGTACTTGCCAACTGCTTTCATTTGCAATCAACGAACCTACAGTTGTGAATCCACCACCATTCAATGAGACGCGTAATATTGCAGTTTCTGTATCACCTTGATAAGTATTTCCTTCAAAATAGCTATCAAATGAAAGTGCGGCAGTTGAGTAGTTGGTCAGATTCACCGCAGGAAATAGCAACGATACATTGTTTTGATTACAATCGCAATCATCGTCATTGATCCATGCAATTTGTGTAGCATTCGAATTCGGAATGGTAAATGCATTGGTAGAACCTGCTGCAGCAGTGCCCACTTGCCATGCTGTAGCTCCTGACGGATTAGTAGTACTGAATGCTCCAAATCCACTTTCAAAACCATAACTCAAAATCGTTCCGCCAGCTGATGCATCATTCGGATTGATATCGTTGTCGTTGATGGTAATGGTCAACGTTTGATTGATAGTTCCTTCAACAGCATTTCCCCCGTTCGCATTCAAACTGTATCCAAGAATAATCGTTTCTGGAGACTCTTCAATTCCATCGTTGAAAATATGAATCTCGATGTTGTTGGATAGGTTTCCAGAAGAAAAAGTAAGGTTTGTAGTTACCAGTTCATAATCTACGTTCTGTGTTGCAGTGCCACCTATCACACTGATGGTCACGTTTGCATTTGCACTTGGAGTGGATCCGATGGTAATAGGAACTGAAAGCGTTTGATAACTCTCGCAGCCTGCACTAGCCAAGGCCGATGCTTCATCTGCTGTGGCCGTGTTTGCCGAAAATTGAACAGCAGAATTACATGAAGGAATATTGAAAGCCGCTACACGTGTGCTCCAAGCTCCTGATGTATTGTACATTCCAGTAAACCAAAAAGTTTCTCCGTCAGCAGGATCAAGTCCCATGGCATTGTAGTCACCATATCGATTGGAAGTATTCGAAGCCGTCCCTGCAACGATAGTTGTTTCCGGTTCTGTCATCACTCCTAATGGGTCGCACGATTTTCTTCCTGTATATCTCAAAGAAGGATAAACAGATGAACTTGATACGTTGTAAGCCATTCCAATATTTCCACTTGCAGAAATACCTATAGCTCCCATCCATCTATTCGCTCCATCAGGCGAGTAAGTGCCTTGCTGATAAATAGACCAAGTACCTGATTGTCCATTGGTGCGACGCAATTCATACCAACGCATACCAGCGTGATCTGTATTATCGACATCTACCACGTGACAACAAACAATACTTTCATGAGTACCAAAATTGCGATAGTGAATTCTATTCATCAATACCTCGCGCAATGGATCAAGCGTAGTGTTTGAATTCGGCTGAGGTATACAAGCGAAAGATGTGTAACCACACAATTCAGATGCAAAAGCTGTAACGGGGAGCACAGCAATTTGCGTCAAAGATGAGTTGGCTGGAGTGGTCCAATTGATATTGAACGCCCACATTTCGAGTGCATCGGTAGCCGCACCGCTCCAAGCATCATCGCGCATACGCATCACCATTGCAGGTGTTCCTGTTGGAGGCAATGTTGTTCCATCCAAGTTTACAGGTGTTGCCGCCTGAAAGCCTATTGTACCAAAATTGGTCATTGTAAATCGCTGCGAAGTAGCTGGTGCACCAGTCAACATGCTCGCTCTATCCAATGCATAAACTGTAGAAGAATTTTCATTCGTAGTAACGATGTAGGCATTGTTCCAAACTGAATACTTAGGATAGTCTGGGAAGTTAGGCGTAGTGAAGGTGTACGTGTACCATGTACCGAGAGGATCTGGTGTTGAAGAAACGGCAACACTCAATCTATTTCCTGTTGCAGTAAATTCACTCATCAACCATCGATCTGCTGGTGCATCATAAACCACTATCGGGTCGCCTGCTCCACCAGGTTGACCAAAGAAGGTATCAAAATAGGTTTGGGCCATCACTTGAGTACCCGTCTTATTCCAAATTCTGAAATAAGAACCACTTTGACCGTTGATCATTTGAATCACGTGGTTGGGTCCTACGTCAATAGATGGATCCGCAGGATCTACTCCAGTATCTCCCATACCCGCGTAGTTCTGAACCAATTCTCTATCCGCTGGTGCAGGGTGCGGATAATCAGTTTGTAAAGCAGGGTCGATACCGTTTGGAAGCGCGTTTGGATTCACGTTTTCATTCAAAATCCAATGCTTTTTCACATGGTAACCTGTCTTGTCGGTTTTTGTGATTTCATTTGGGAAGTTGGGATCGGCTACAAAGTCGCGCAATGCCACCGTTTCACCGTGGTATTCCATTGGGATCACCTCAGGAGAGAGGTTAAATACCTTTTCAGACTGCTGGGCAAATAATGCCGAAGAGATGAGGGCAGTCCAAACTATTAGTAACGTTCGTGCAGAATAATATTTCATAACACAAATTAATTAAGAAATTTTGTATTTTAGTGACATGAAAACCACACTTTTAAGCACTTTGTTTTTAATTCTGTGCAATGCTGGATTCTCACAGACGATTTTTTCTGTGGATTATGCTTCTCAGGCAGACGTAAAAGTTTTCGTAGTGAACTACGAGAGTCAAGCAGATTTGCTGGTTTACAAGGTCGACTATGAAAGTCAGGCCAGAGACAATAAGGGATTGTGGTATTTTGTAAAATATGCCAGTCAGGCAAACAAGAAAATCTACTTTGTAGACTATGAAAGCCAAGCCGACCTGAAAATCTACTTTGTAAGTTATGAGTCTCAGGCCGGCTGGCGATCAAAAGATAAAATGCATTTGATGTATTAACCTTCTTTATTGTAGGTCATCGCTTCTTCCGATTCTTTCTTTTTACCGAATATGAACTTGCGAACTGCTGCGAAGGCAGCAACGATACCTAGAATAATGAATTTACCGAATTTAGCCAAACCGGCAAAAATTCCCACTTTCGCCAAAATCTTTCCAGCTACCAGACCACCAATGGTATAAGCAGCCACTTCATCAATACTTGAATCGAAATCCGCGTATCTATTTCCTTCTGTGTACTGAACACTCGACAATACTTTATCAATATCCTTTTTTACTAATTCCAATTGATCGGTAGTACCAATCGCATTCAACGTCATTACACCTTTTCGACCTAGTACACGAACGTTATAATTTAACGTGTTTACTTCTTCATCGTCAAAGTGCAAAGCCTTTGCCCAGTGTAGTACTTTTCTATTGCTATCATAATAAGGTTCCGACGCCCAACCCACAACTTCATATCCGCTGTAGCCTTGTTGTCTTCTGTATTGACTTTCTTCAATTGCATCCTTTTTCATTTCTTCAAGGAGCTCATCATAATCTGTATCCTCAGCGTCATCATCTTCTACATATCCCATTCCTTCCCAGAAAATATTATATGCATAAGTATCTTCATCCATGACTCCACCATCTGGCACGAGCATTCCCATCGTTTCCGATTCTGGATTTCCCCACAATTGTGTCAGTACAATTTGTGCATCATTGGCATCTAAAAATCGAAATCCTTCTGGGACGTGAATTACAGCTTGACCATCAAGAATTGAAATGTCTCCCGTTTGATAATTAAGAGAGTTTTCAATGCTGTCCACCATAGCATAAAATGCAGCAAGCTCTTCGAGCGCAGCCTCTTCTGAATAAGTAGTGTCTTCTTGTGCAACAACATTAAACACAGCCGATGAAAAAACAATCATCAGCAATAGAGCGTAGCATTTAGTTTTCATTATTTAGTTTTAGATATTTGGTTTGCTAAAATTCAAAAGCAGGTAAAACTTGAGCTTCACATTTTCCGAAGCCCACGCGCACTCCATCCTTTTCCGCAAATCCACGAATGGTAACAGTGTCACCATCTAAAATAAAATTGCGCTGTGAACCGTCGTTCATGTGAACAGGCTTTGTTCCTTTCCAAGCAATTTCAGCATCGAACCGAATGATCCTTCGGTTGGTCCTGAGATGGTTCCTGACGCCATCATATCGCCACAACGAACATTACATCCATTCACTGTGTGATGTGCCAATTGTTGCACATAATTCCAATACATATGCTTGTAGTTACTCTGGTAACACATGTTGGTGTGCTATTTTCTGGAGTGATATCCACTTCAAGTTGAATATCTACATTGTATTTACCTTCAAATTTTAAATATGGAAGTACTTCAGGTTCTTGCTTTGCACCATCCATTTTGAAAGGTTGTAAAGCATCCATTGTTACCACCCAAGGTGATACAGTTGATGCAAAAATTTTTGGCGAGAAAAGGACCAAGTGGAACATATTCCCAACGTTGAATGTCCCTTGCACTCCAATCATTAAACATGACCATACCGAAAATATAGTCTTCCGCTTCTGAAGTAGAAATTCTCTCTCCCATTGGCTTTCCATCATAGGTGATGAATGCCATTTCCAATTCGAAATCGAGTTGACCTGAAGCTTTAAAAGTTGGCGGAGTAGCATCAGATGGATTCACCTGTCCCATTGGTCTACGAACGGGTGTACCGCTCACTACGATGCTCGAAGAACGGCCGTGGTAACCTACTGGCAAATGTTTCCAGTTAGGCAAAAGTGCGTTGGCAGGATCACGAAACATAGTACCTACATTTCGTGCGTGGTCTTCACTACTATAAAAATCAGTGTAGTCTCCAACTTTCACTGGCATCAACATTTGTACTTCAGACTGCGCCACCAATACTTGCTTAACGTGATGTTCTCTATCGCGCAAGTCAGGCATATCTGAACGTAACAATTTAGAAATGCGATTACGCAAATCTCTTGTCGCCTTCTTTCCGTATTTCATCATTGGGTTTAATGAATCGGCAAGAAAATCTTCTAAACGGAAAGGAAGATTTTCAAGATATCCTAATATATGAAGTGCTTTTAAATCCAAAACTTTATCACCGATAGCCACACCCACACGAGGCAATTGGCTTTCTGTGCGAAAAACTCCGAAAGGAAGATTTTGAATAGGAAAATCACTTCCTGAAGGCAATATCCACCCACGATTTTAATTTTGATCGTTCGCTGAAATTTCCATAAGACTATTAATTTACATTCAGCTTGCAAGTTATCTCAAAGATTTGAGATTATGTTTGTAATGAATAAAAACTATGAAATTCAAGTGGCGATTCATAGCGGTATTAGGCTCCTCTGGCTTTGCTTTCATTTTGCAATGACCGGACTATACTCCATGGACTTTGTGCCCGCCCCGCGCAGTGTTCGGCTGTAAGCCAAGCGTACACAGTGCCTTTGTTTCATCAAAACTGAGCATGTTTGCCCCAGAAGTCCCTGAGTATTCTCTTTCACTTCAATACAGATACGATAAAGACGGATCATGGACGGCATGGAACAACATCTCTGAATCCATGGGATTTACGAAGTCGAGTAAAGTGTATTATATGGAGCAAAGTATCAGCAGTGGTTTAGCTGTTGACATTGGGCGAAACATGTACTTCGATGGCGAAGAAAGAAAATTGGATATTGTGCTTAAAAGTACCGATTACAATAAGGCTTTGTATTACGCCATTCGCCTGCACAATCTCCATTATCCGGAGCGATTACAAGAACACATTCAAATCCGTTTACAGTTTCATTTTACACCCGAACTAGGCAGTGACGATGCGGTGAAGACAGACTCGATAGAATTCCCTATTTATACCATTCCTGCTGATGTTAGATAAAATTAAAAGATATATCGATGGAATGTCACGGCCAGGTAAATGGAGCAAAGCACAGTTGTTTTTTGTGAAAGCTGTTTACATCTGGTTTTTGATTAATGTTGTTTTCATCTGGAGTGATCGAAATTTTATTTGGGGTTCTGAGTCAGTATTGATGCGCACAGGTGGGGCTTCGAGTTGGATCACCAATTTGGCTTATGCTCTCGTTTTCAAACCTAGCTTATTCAATTGGATTTTCCCGCTTCACATCATTTCAATTGTTGCATCACTTTTTGATAAAAAATGGAGTTTCATTCCAAGAACTCTAGTTTGGATTACAGGGACACTGCTCTACTTTGCAGGTTATAATGCTTTTAATGCAGGATTTATTTTGATGAATTTACTTGCATTTTTCACCATTCCATTTTACTCAAAAGCAAAGCACCCCATCAGACATGTGATGAATCACATTTCCATTTTGGGAGCCCAGTTGCAAGTTATTTTGGTGTACGGAAGTTCTGCGCTTTACAAACTGAATGGAGAATCTTGGCTGTATGGTGAAGCTGTTTACTACACACTTTCCAATCCTCGCTTTTCCACCAACTACATTCTAGATAGTGGAATCCTCAAGAATGTTTTGCTTATGAAAATATCCAGCTATCTCGCTTTGATCTATCAGATTGTATTTCCTGTTGGCGTATGGATAAAGAAAATAAAAAAGCCACTACTCTATTTTGGAATAGCTTTTCACTTAATCATCGGTGCTGTGATGAATCTGTGGGATTTCTCACTTGCGATGATGGCTTCTTACTTTGTCTTTTTTAAAGATTAGAAAAGCTCGGATACGATTTTTTCCACCGTGTATCCTTCCGCTTCTGCTTTATAGTTTCTTACGATTCTGTGTCGAAGAATTGGCACAGCAACCGCTTTAATATCTTCGATATCTGGGCTGTATTTACCGTTTAAAGCAGCGTGACATTTTGCTGCCACGATTAAGTTTTGAGATGCACGAGGACCTGCTCCCCATGATAAAAACTGATTCACCATATCAGGAGCCATATCGCCTCCAGGGCGTGTTTTAGCCACTAGTTTCACTGCATATTCTACCAAGTGATCGGTGACAGGCATTTTGCGAATCAATTGTTGGTAGAATGTAATTTCTTCACCAGAAACGACAGGATTGATTTCTACTTTTCTGCTAGAAGTGGTACTCTTTACAATTTCAAGTTCTTCTTCAAAAGTTGGATAATCTACCCAGATATTGAACATAAAACGGTCGAGCTGCGCTTCTGGCAGAGGATATGTACCTTCTTGTTCGATTGGGTTTTGCGTGGCCAATACGAAAAATGGTGATGGTAAAGTGTAGGTTTGACCTGCCGCAGTCACCTTTCTTTCCTGCATCGCTTCGAGCAACGCAGATTGCGTTTTTGGAGGTGTACGGTTGATCTCATCCGCAAGAATGATATTTGCGAACAACGGTCCTTTTACGAATTTGAATTGGCGTCCTTCATCAAGAATTTCAGAACCGATAATATCACTTGGCATCAAGTCGGGGGTGAACTGAATTCTATTGAAAGTAAGACCTAGAGATTGTGCAATGGTGTTTACCAAAAGTGTTTTAGCAAGTCCTGGTACCCCAACGAGCAGACAGTGACCATTTCCGAGAATAGAAATAATAACATTCTTCACCACATCGTCTTGACCAACGATTGCTTTCTTTATTTCTTGCTGTAAAGCTTGGTATTTAACTTTTAGAGAATCGAGTGCCTCAGCGTCTGACTTAAATTGATTTTCTGCCATAGTTATAATTCGTTCGCACAATTAATTATTGCGAATATAATAGATAGGCGTGAAAGGTTAATTTTTTATCCAATTAAATTCGAATACGCAACTTGCGAATTCGGGATCAATTGAAACATAGGTAGAAGCAATTTTTTTGTTCACCCATTCATCCATGATTTTGCGAGAGGCACTGTCTTCCGCGCCGTACTTGAAGATCTCAAAATCTTGTTCCATAGTGGCTCTGTGTGCAGGAATGCGCTCGTCTAGTCGATATACCACATAAGCTTGACTTCCATCTTGCTTTTTCACCAAAACAGGTTCAGAAACTTCACCCACTTTTAATGCAGATAATATCAAATTTGTTTCTGGAGAAAGCTCTGCTACGTTGTGCTTCGAGCCGGATTGAATATTAGCGACGCGGCCCTCTTGATTGGCAGTATTCTTATCTGTAGAATATCTCAAAGCCGCTTGCTGGAATGTAATTTTCCCCGCATTCAGGGCGCTGGCGATTGAATCGAGTTTTGTCTTAGCTCCACTCAGGTCATTTTCTGAAACCTTAGGCGACATTAGAATATGACATGATTCGTAGAAATCACCTCTTTTCTCTACCACTTTCACAAAGTGATAGCCATAGTCTGTTTTAAATACTGGTGAATAACTTCCCTCTGGAGTATTCGACACAGCTGCTTCGTATTCCGGTACAAATGAGCCCTTGCGCTGCAACGGGTAACATCCACCTTTATATTTCGATCCAGGATCCTCGCTCCATTTAGCTGCTTGAAGCGTCATCGAAGTTCTACCATTAAGGATGTCGTTTCGAATAGAATCTAGGAACATGATGGTGCGTTGACGTTCAGATTCGCGCACTTCTGGATCAATTACAATTTGAGAATATCTGATTTGTTCACCCACCAGCGGAAGTGAATCAGGAGGCAAAGAGTTGAAGTATTTCAACACATCAGAAGGAGTCACTTTTAAGTCCTTTGTAATTTCTGATTGCATTCTTTGAACCAACAACTGATCTTTAATCAAGTCGAAATAATCTGCCTTCATTTGAGCAGTTGTTTTTCCATAGTATGCTTCGAATTGTTCGGTGCTACCAAACATCTGAATGAAGTAATTGAGACGACGATCTACTTGCATTTGAACTTCTGCATCAGAAACATCAATACTATCGATTTTAGACTGATTCAAAAGCAATTTTTGGTACAACAAATTCTCTACTACACTGCACCTTTCTTCTGCAGTGGCGTCTGCTGTTTTACCTTGAGTAGCTTCAAGAATTGTTGATTGAATATCCGAATGAAGCACAATTTCGTCGCCTACCACGGCCACGATTTTATCAATCAATTCTCCCTGGGCATTTGCCAAAAGGGGAATAAAAAACAATATGACGATTAGCTTTTTCATTCTTGCTGTTTGGTAAAAATCTGCACTTCCTTTTTCTCCATCGCTTGCTGATACACATCCTCTCTCATCCTAGATAGCAGATCCAATTTTCTTCTATTAATAATTAAGTCTTTAATCTTTTCTCTTTCATAGCTCAAAGGAGATTGGCTTCCACTCAATTGATAATCCATAATTCGAATCAAGTGCATCGTGCCATTTCGCTCGAGTTCAATATCCTTATTCTTTTTTAAAAAAGACTCTACGTCAAAAACTTCCAATGGAATTTGCTGGGTAAAATCTTCCCACAACATCCATCTATCTTCATTGAAATAGTATGGAATACTTTTATCTACGCACAAGGCAATCCACTTTACGAGATCTTCAGAATCTTTGCTTAAAAAGAGCTTCTTCATTTGTTTCATATCCTTGCTATCTTCTGAAATAGCGCAGAACTTTACTTTAACGATATAGTCTTTCAATTCAAAGTTCTGAATATTATCGTTGTAATATTTCTCTATCTCCTCTTCACTCACGAGTGTATCCAATTTCTGTCTGATCAACTCCTGTTCGTATGCATACGTAAGTAGGGAACTTCTATAACTCTCTATGAGTTCTTCAAAATTCTTTTGATCCTCCGTAAGATTTGATTCTGCTTGTGCAACAACTACTTGCTCGCGCACCCAATCGTTGATATAAGATTCGGCTAGGCGAACACTGTCTTCCGTTGAAGAGTTGTTTGGAATTACACTTTCAAGTTCATCCCATGAAAGTGTTTTGTCTCCCACCTGTGCAACTATAGCGACTGACTCACCATTATTGTTACAGGCGAAAAGGAATAAAATTGATATGAGAAGAAAAGTTATTCTCAATGGGCTTATTTGATGGAGTAAAGTACTTCTTTATTCACCTTGAAAGTGTATTTAGAACGAAGTTCTTTGATCCATTCATTTTCCAAATAGGTTTGATATTCGGCAGCTACTAGACCTCTACATTCCGAGAATTTCTTTGGTCCAGGAGGTAGAATTTCTTTTACTACAGCGATTACTACTTGACCGTTGTATGGAATATCCATTGACATTCCTGTTTTATTGGGAACATTAGCCAAGATATCCTTGTCTTCATCAGTGTAAACGCCTTCTTCTATTTGTAAATTTAGTTGCGTGTCTTTGTTGATTGCGGCAGCGATTTCCGAATTTGACATGCCATCATTGATCATAGAGCGAACATCTTTAGCGATGGCGCTATTTGCACAGGTGTAGAACACTACATCCTTTCTTTGCGCCCACATGAATTTGTCTTTGTGTTCGCTGTAGTATTTTTCCAAACCAACTGAATCACTTACTGCTTTTTTCCAAACCTTATCATTGGTCAATTCGAAAAGAAGAATTCCTTCACGGTATTCATTCATAAGTAATCTAAACGCTGAATACTTGCTTTCTAGTTTGCTGTCTTCGTAGTCCAACAACATCAATTCAGCGAAGTGATTTGCTTCATCTTTTACATATTCAGCTGGAGTAAATTTCGTTCTGATTTTCGCACGATCAGTTAATTGATTATAAAGTTCCTGAACAGTGTGCTTGTTTCCATCCACAGTAAAGAAAACTTGCTTCAATTCTTTAGATGAAAGATTCCATTTACCCATGAAAATCCCAGTGTCTGCCTTTGCAGCAATGGCATCTACAACTTTTTGATTGTAAGTGTACTTGTAGTCTACTTTCAATTTGTTGATGAAAGAGTTTCTTGTCTTTTCACTTCTACCGTCTCTAGACACTCTGCTCTTCATGTCCTTTTCTACTTCTTCGAAAGAACCCATCGTGCGGTATCCAAGACGTTTGATAATGTGCCAACCGTAAGAGGTTTTAACTGGTTCAGAAACATCACCATCTTTTTGAAGTGCAAAAGCCGCATCTTCAAATTCACCTACCATTTTATTTGTTCCAAACCAAGGAAGTTCACCACCAGTTTTAGAAGTACTACCATCATCAGAGTATTTAGAAGCAAGGTCTTTGAAATCTTCACCTGCTTTTGCCTTCTCATAAATTTCTGTAGCACGAGCCTTTGCATTTTCTGCACCATTTGGTTCTTTCTTTTCTTTCACCATGATGTGTGCTACATGAATTTCGCCGCGAGAAGGGCGCTTTTCATTTACTTTGATGATGTGGTATCCGTAGCGTGTACGCACAGGCATCGACACTTCACCTACTTTAGTAGCGTAGGCAGCGTCTTCAAATTGATATACCATTTGAAACGCAGTAAAGAAGCCTAAATCTCCACCGTTGTCTTTAGCACTTGGATCTTCGCTATATGCTTTCGCAACTTGACCGAATGGTTCGCCCGCAAGAATTTTCTTTCTCGCTTCCATAGCTTTGTTGTAAGCTCTCAAAGAATCTTCAGGTGAAGCATTGGGTTCGCACTTAATTAAGATATGACTTGCATTCACTTCTTGTTGAAGGCGCTCGTAGGCTTCCTTCATCATGTCGTTGAGCATATCAGAGTCCGTAAGGTAAGGACGTGCAAGGGTAGTTCTGTAACCCGCGAGTTCTGTTTTGAACTTAGTGATTGTGTCCATTCCGAGAGACATCGCTTCCTTCACTTTCATTTTGAAATTGATAAAAAGCTCCATGTACTCGTCCAGAGATGCTTGAGTGATAACAGAGTCTCTGTTGTTTTTTCTAAAAATATTCTCGAATTCTTCAAGTGAAATATTATCACCTGCAATCGTTAAGACAGTGGCGTTCTTGTTTTGAGCGTTGATGTTTAAGCTCATCAAAGTGATGGCCACCAAAATAGCAATACGGTTAAGCAACTTCATAAATATTTTATCTTTAAACAAACGGAAGGCAAATGTAATACCACTCCTTAAAATATAGCCCTACTTGATGCTATAATTCGGTGCTTCTCTGCTGATAACCACGTCGTGAGGGTGGCTTTCTTTAACTCCCGCGTTAGTGATTCTGATGAATTTAGCTTCTTGAAGTTGGTTTACAGTGGCAGCTCCGCAGTATCCCATTCCCGCTCTCAAACCACCAATCACCTGATACATAACTTCTTGAACGCTTCCTTTGAAAGGCACGCGGCCCGAAATCCCTTCAGGTACGAGCTTTTTAATATCATCTTCAGCATCTTGGAAATAGCGGTCTTTCGAGCCATGTTGCATAGCTTCCAAGCTTCCCATTCCACGATAAGACTTGAATTTTCTTCCTTCAAAAATGATTGTTTCCCCTGGAGATTCTTCCACTCCAGCGAGCATAGAACCCACCATGACTGTTGAGGCACCTCCAGCAATCGCCTTTGAAATGTCTCCTGTGTAGCGAATTCCGCCGTCTGCAATCAATGGAACACCAGTTCCTTTCAATGCATAAGCTACATCCATTACGGCTGTAAGTTGAGGCACACCAACACCAGCAATTACGCGGGTTGTGCAGATAGAACCCGGACCGATTCCAACCTTGACTGCATCTGCCCCAGCTTCAGCTAGTGCAAGCGCTGCAGCACCTGTTGCAATATTTCCAACTATCACGTCGATTTTCTTTCCAAACTTCTCCTTCACCTCTCTTAGGGTTTTGATAACACCAGCAGAGTGACCGTGAGCGGTATCAATGATAATTGCGTCGACACCAGCGTTTACAAGTGCTTCAGCTCTTTCAAGCGTGTCAGGAGTAACACCTACAGCGGCAGCCACGCGAAGGCGGCCGAATTTGTCTTTACACGAATTCGGGTATTTCTTGAGTTTGATGATGTCTTTATAAGTAATTAAGCCGATGAGCAAACCTGAAGCATCCACTACAGGAAGCTTTTCAATTTTCTTTTCTTGTAGAATAGATTCGGCTGCCTTCAAATCGTGCGGCTCATTGGTGGTCACGATATTTTTAGAAGTCATCACTTCCACAATAGGACGAGAGTACACTTTTTCGAAACGAAGGTCACGATTGGTTACGATACCTTTAAGTATGTTATTCTCATCGACTACAGGAATTCCACCAATTTTGTTTTCGGCCATGATTTGCAAAGCATCACCAACCGTGGCGTTTTCAGACAGGGTGATTGGATCTTGAATCATTCCGCTTTCAGAACGTTTCACCTTACGCACTTCAGAAGCCTGCGCGGCGATCGACATATTCTTGTGGATGACACCAATACCACCCTCTCTCGCCATAGCGATAGCCATTGCAGATTCCGTTACCGTATCCATAGCAGCAGATACAATCGGAGTGTTTAATACAATGTTTCTTGAGAAATTAGATTTGATGACAACTTCGCGCGGAAGCACCTGGGAATATGCTGGAACCAGGAGTACATCGTCGTAGGTAAGACCTTCACCTACAAGCTTTTCGGTTAAATAAGACATGAACGTTTGAATTTACCTATTTAAATAAATTCGTGCAAATATACTACGAGAATGCCAAACCTAGATTAAAATGGATGTTAATGCTATATGAACTATGGGCACACAGTGCCAAATAGATTAGAGAAAGCAATGAGATCTGCGGCACCTACTACTCCATCATTTGTCAAATCTGCGAAGCAAGAATTGATGCAGCCGTATTGGGATATGAAAAGTATCATATCGGCAACACCTACAACTCCATCGCAATTAAAATCACCATCACAGCAATCAGAATTTTCATTTTCAAAAGTGCCCTCGAGCGAAATGTTATCTATTGCAAAACTGGGGTCGGTGGCATCCGCGTCGTCGTTGTTGATCCATCTGATTCCAAATTGAAGATCTGAAGCATTATCTGCCCATGATGGCAGGGCGATTTGATATTCCGTCCATACGCCTTGTGGTGCGCAAGTCGCCGAAAAAGTTTTCGCCATATCATCAATTAGAACCCAACCTGAATTGGCCTTCAGCCATAGGGTGGCATTATCAATATCATTACCACCTTCTATATAGGTAAAATGTAAGGTCATGCTTGAATAATTTGAGCAATCGATTACAGGTGATTCAACACGCTTATCTGTAGAACCACAATCAACAAAGTCGCACATGGAGAATAGGCCTTCATAGTAAGAAGCTCCCAGGTCATTACCAACGAAAGTATTGACCACTCCAAGATGAAGCGTTTGATTGTCTCCACATCCGGTGCCACATTCTCCGACTTCATTGCCATTTTCAGCAGCGCTAACAAACCAGAAGTTTTGCCCGGTTTCATTGATGCCGAGCGGGGTCACCAACCATATTCCATTTGGTGAAATATAATTGGTAGCGAACTGACCCTGATTGCAGCCCGTTCCGAAGTCTTCAGTCCAAAAAGTAGTTTGTGAGTAGGCGTGGATGGAAACCATCAGCAATACCCAAGTGGTAAACTTAGTAGCGCTCATAGTGTGTTGGTTTTGAAAAAGGTATGGCTAATATATCATTTTTATTTTAAAAAAATTAGCCATAAAAAAAGCGCCCCAAAATGGAGCGCTTTTATGTATGATGTTGTGATAAAAATTATACTACACCTTGATCAAGCATTGCATCCGCAACTTTCACAAAACCTGCGATGTTAGCGCCTTTTACATAATTGATGTGACCATCTTCATTACCGTATTTAGCACAAGCAGCGTGAATGTTTTTCATGATCTCATGAAGTTTAGCGTCCACTTCTTCGCGGGTCCAAGACATACGAAGTGAGTTTTGCGACATTTCAAGACCTGAAGTAGCAACACCACCAGCATTTGAAGCTTTACCAGGAGAGAACAAAACTTTGTGTTCCATGAAAGCTTCTACCGCTTCTGGAGTACAAGGCATGTTTGCACCTTCAGCAACACATGTGCAACCGTTAGCAACAAGTGCCTTAGCGTCGTCGCCGTGAAGTTCGTTTTGAGTAGCACAAGGAAGCGCGATATCGCATTTTACTCCCCATGGTGTTTTACCCTCTACGAATTCAACTCCATATTTATCAGCATATTCCTTGATTCTTCCACGCTTCACATTTTTCAGTTCCATCAAGAACTCCAATTTAGAAGCATCGATACCAGCTGGGTCGTATACATATCCAGATGAATCTGAAGCTGTAACTACCTTAGCACCAAGTTGAGTTGCCTTTTCTATTGCATATTGAGCCACGTTTCCTGATCCAGAAACGACTACAGTTTTGCCATTAAAATCTTGACCTTTTGTAGCCAACATTTCTTGAGCAAAATAAACCGTACCATATCCAGTAGCTTCAGGACGGATCAAAGAACCACCCCAATTGCGACCTTTACCAGTAAGCACTCCGGTGAATTCATTTCTCAACCTTTTGTACTGACCGAACATATAACCGATTTCACGACCACCTACTCCAATATCACCGGCAGGTACGTCTGTGTCTGCGCCAATGTGACGAGAAAGTTCAGACATAAAGCTCTGGCAGAAGGCCATTACTTCACGATCGCTTTTTCCTTTTGGGTCAAAGTCAGATCCACCTTTACCGCCACCCATTGGAAGAGTAGTTAGTGAGTTTTTGAAGATTTGCTCGAAGCCGAGGAATTTCAAAACAGAGAGATTTACAGTAGGGTGAAATCTTAAACCGCCTTTGTAAGGCCCGATTGCAGAGTTAAACTCCACACGGTAACCGCGGTTTACTTGAACTTCACCTTTGTCATCTACCCATGGAACACGGAAGATGATAGTTCTTTCGGGCTCAACAATTCTATCAAGAATTTTAGCCTCTTTGTACTTAGGGTGATTCTCGATAAATGGAATCACTGTTTCAGCAACTTCCTGAACAGCTTGCAGGAACTCAGGTTCGTTAGGGTTCATTGCCTTAACTTTTGCCATAAAAGCATCTACCTGAGCTTGGTGTTTACTTGACATGTTTATAATGTTTTTAAAGTGGGACAAATGTATATATATCTATCAACCCGCACACTATAATTAAAAAATGCCTGTCAATTCATTCAGATACCTTTAATTTGTACCTCATTTAGAGAATTATGTGGGGTAAAATAGGTGCTTTTGTAATCCGGTATCGACTAGTATTCACTCTATTTCTGGTAGTGTTCACCGGCTTCATGGCCTATGAAGCACAGTTCGTTAGAATGAGCTATCGATTTGCGGGGATTCTGCCTGAAGATGACAGCACTTATATTGAATATGAGAAGTTTACTAAACAGTTTTCTCAAGATGGAAATGTGTTGGTCATTGGATATCGCGACCCTGCCATTTGGCAATTGGAAAACTTTAACAAGTGGAAAAAGCTCGGAGAAGACCTGAAAAAAGTGCAGGTTCATCTTGAAGGAGAGTCGTATAATAGTGTGGACAGCATCTTTAGTACAGCACACTGCTATAAACTGTTAAAGGACACAACAGAACGAAGGTTCAAGTTTGTGCAGATCGCTCCGAAAATGCCTACTACACAGGCGGAAGTAACGGCCATTCGCGACGATATTTATTCTTTACCTTTTTACAGAGGACTACTTTACAACGACAGCACAGACGCGGGATTGATGATGGTCTTCGTTAATTCTGATCTTTTTAATAGTGAAAAAAGAGGGAACGCTATTCAACAAATTGTGGATCTCACGAATAAGTTCTCTGAAGAAACGGGTGTGCAAACACATATATCTGGACTTCCGTTTATCCGCACCGAAATGACTACTAAGGTGAAGGCTGAACTTGGCTTTTTCACTTTGCTCTCTGCTTTTATCTGTATCGTTTTGCTCTATGGATTCTTTAGAAGTTTTAAGGTAACCTGGGTGGTAATGTCGGTGGTGGTGGTAGCTGTAGTAACCGCACTTGGCACTATCGCTTTGTTCGACTATCCTATATCCGTGTTGATGGGACTCATTCCCCCATTAATGATTGTGACCTCTGTTCCGAATTGCATATACATTGTTACGAAATATCATCAGGAATATAAAAAGTCAAGGCATAAAACACGTTCGCTGGTTCGCGTATACGAAAAAGCTGGATCGGCTGCGTTTATGATCAATGCTACCACTGCTGTTGGGTTTGCTACATTCATTTTTACTTCAAGCGATTTGCTCAAACATTTCGGAGTGATAGCAACAATCAATTCATTGGCAGTTTTCTTTTTATCGATGGTGATTATTCCGATTGTCTATTCATTTATGTCTCCACCAATTGAGCGCCATTTGGGTCACTTGGATGCGAACTGGATGGGTAAAAGCTTGGATAAATTAGCTCACATCGTTTCCTATAAAAGGAGGTCTTTATACATCGTAACCGTAGTCATTCTAGGACTAGGTTTCTTAGGGATATCAATGATGCACACTACGGGCAACATTGTGGATGACTTGCCTGATGAGGACAGAGTAATTGTGGATTTAAAGTGGTTTGAGCACAACTTCCGAGGTGTAATGCCATTCGAGATCATGGTCGATGGAAATCGAAAAGGACAAATTACACGTGATCGAAATCTTGCAAAAATTGAAGATTTGCAAGAGCTCTTGCTCAACTATCAATTGAAAGTTGATGACACATTGATTCATCCATTCTCGAAATCTCTAAGTATTGCTGACGCAAGTAAATTTGTGAAGCAAGCATTTTACAATGGTGATCCTGATTATTTCACTTTGATAACTCGAAATGAGCAAAGTTTCATCGGGCCATATTTACAAAATGAATATCAATCGAAGGGCATCGAAAAAACCTTCATTGATAGCACGAAGCAAATGACGCGTGTAACAGTTCAAATTGCAGACATCGGTACGACAGAGATGGATCGTTTGATGAAAGATTTGAAACCACGAATCGACAGCATTTTCCCTACCGATAAGTACCATGTTACATTAACAGGAACGAGCGTTATATTCTTAGAAGGCACGAATTACCTACTTGGTGATTTGTTCAAGAGTTTATTGATTGGAATTATAGTTATTTCATTAATGATGGCGCTGATGTTTTGGAGTGCACGAATGGTCATCATTTCATTTATTCCCAACATCATTCCTCAGATCATGACCGCAGGGTTGATGGGATTCATGAATATTCCTTTGAAGCCTTCTACAATTTTGGTTTTCTCCATAGCACTTGGTATTGCTGTGAATGATACGATCCACTATTTAGCGAAATACAGACAAGAACTTCGCTTACATAATTGGAGCATTAAAGAAAGTGCTTTGCGCGCGATTAAAGAATCTGGTAGCAGTATGGTCTATACTTCTCTTGTCCTATTATTTGGATTTGGATGTTTTGCCGCATCTGAATTTGATGGCACAAGAGCACTAGGAGTACTAACTGCAGTAACACTTTTCGTGGCGATGTTTACGAACTTAATTTTGCTGCCAGCACTTCTTTTATCGTTCCAAAAAAGCGTTACAACAAAAGCATTTAAAGAGCCATTCTTCAGAGTACTGGATGAAGAGGATGATTTGCATTACGAAGACTGGACTATTCAAACCGAAGAAAAATGAAAGGAATAATTCTAGCCGGCGGAAGCGGCACAAGACTTTACCCATTGACTTTAGCCGTGAGCAAGCAGTTGATGCCTGTGTACGACAAGCCAATGATCTACTATCCTTTGAGCACACTGATGCTTGCTGGAATTAGAGAGATTCTCATCATTTCAACCCCACATGATTTGCCTGGCTTTCAAAAATTATTGGGTGATGGTTCACAAATTGGTTGCTCATTCAGCTACCAAGTTCAAGAGGTTCCAAATGGTCTTGCACAAGCGTTTGTTTTGGGTGAAAAATTCATCGGAAATGATAAATGTGCGCTAGTGCTTGGAGACAATATTTTTTACGGAAACGCGTTTGGGAAAATTTTGCGTCAAAACACCGAAATCGAAGGTGGATTAGTGTATGCTTATCACGTAAATGACCCGCATCGATATGGTGTGGTGGAGTTTGATAAAGAGAGCAACGTCATTTCCATCGAAGAGAAACCTAAAGAACCGAAGTCTAATTACGCTGTTCCCGGATTGTATTTTTACGACAACCAAGTGGTTGAAATTGCTAAAAATCTTCAACCAAGTGCACGCGGTGAATATGAAATTACCGACGTCAATAAAGAGTACTTAAAGCGTGGTCAACTCAAAGTTCAGAAGATGGACAGAGGTACGGCATGGCTCGACACAGGTACATTTGCTTCATTAATGCAAGCAGGTCAATACGTCCAAGTAATTGAAGAGCGCCAAGGTTTAAAAATTGGGTGCATCGAAGAAATTGCCTGGAGAATGGGCTTCATCGACGATGAACAATTAGAGAAAGTGGCTGTTCCATTGGTCAACAGCGGATACGGGAAGTATCTCATCGACCAACTCAAATTGAACAAATAGACGCATGCAGTCACTCGAGCAAATTCAAGAAATTGTAAGTAAAAGCTTAGATCAATTCAACAAACGAAATGGGAAATCGGGCATTTACACACCTATTTCATATATCCTTTCACTTGGTGGAAAACGCTTGAGACCTGCACTTTCCGTGATGTCATGTCAACTTTTTTCTGACGATATTGAAGATGCCATTCATCCTGCATTGGCCATTGAGGTGTTTCATAATTTCACCTTGATGCATGATGACATTATGGATAATGCTCCTTTGCGAAGGGGAAAAGCAACCGTTCATGAAAAGTGGAATGCTAGCACAGCAATTCTCAGCGGGGATGCGATGATGATCTTGGCCTATGAAGAATTGGCGAAAACAAACGCGACTGTATTTTCAGATATTTTCAAAGTGTTTAATAAAACGGCCTTAGAAGTTTGTGAAGGTCAGCAAATGGATATGGATTTTGAAAATCGTGCAGATGTTACCCTCAATGAGTACATCGAAATGATACGATTGAAAACTTCTGTATTGCTTGCTGGTGCCATGCAAATAGGTGCACATATCGGAGGCGCGGATAAGAAAAATAGAGATTTGATCTATGAGTTTGGAGAAAATACTGGCATTGCATTTCAATTGCTCGATGATTATCTCGATGCTTTTGGAGAACAATCAAAGGTGGGTAAGATTACTGGTGGGGATATCATCGCGGATAAGAAAACTTATCTTCAAATTTTAGCGCTTCAACAAGCAAAAGACACTGATGCTGAAGTATTAAAATATTGGCTAGGTAAAAAACCGAAAGACCCGACAGAGAAGGTAAAAGCGGTTATGAGCATATTTGAAAAATTGAATATCGGCGACCAACTTTTGGAAACCGTTCAACACTATCATCAAAGGGCTCTGTATGCGCTAAAGCAAGTAAGTGTAGAGGAAGATAGAAAGCGCGATTTGTATGCACTAGCCGAACAAATGCTTTCAAGACAACATTAATCATGGAAGGAAGTGAGCTCGATATTTTTCCTGAGAATCTCCCAGGCATCAGCTATAAAGAGCTTTACGAGAAGACTTGGGATCAAATTGCCAAAGACTTCCACCCCTATATTTCTTTAGAAAAACGTCCGGACACCCTCGGTCCGCAGGCACTTTTTGATGCAACGAGAGATCTCTTGACAAAAATTATGAAAGACTCTCCGTCTGACCTTCAAGCCATTCTGTATCGCATAGACCTCAAGGAAAGTCAAAAATCAAATCACATCGAACAATTAACCTATTTCATCGTAAGGAGAGAGGCACAGAAAGTTTGGTTACGAAAATCCTTTTCTTAAAGAAGTGGCTTAACTAACTTTGTACACGAATACGACAAAAAAGACATGGATTCATTTTCATACCTCAGCAACACAGACACTAGTTCAATCGAAGCGCTTTACCAGCAATACAAGGAAAATCCGGAGAATGTAGACATTTCTTGGAGAAGATTCTTTGAAGGTTTTGACTTTCAAAAATCTGATTTTCCAATGCTTCCAGGAACAGAAGGAATTAGTGGAGCTGGGGCCGAGGCACTTCAAAAAGAGTTTAAGGTGATCAACTTGATCAATGCTTATCGTCAAAGAGGACACCTTTTTACCAAGACGAATCCGGTTCGTGAGAGAAGAAAGTATGAGCCTTCTTTGGCCATCGAAAATTTTGGTTTGTCAAGTGCTGACCTTGAAAGCGTGTTTCATGCAGGAACAGAAGTAGGCTTGGGTGACGCAAAGTTGAAAGACATTGTGGCTCATCTTGAAAATAGCTACTGCCAGAGTATTGGAGTGGAATTTTCTTACATCAGAAATCCCGAGCGTGTTCAATGGCTACGAGATAAAATTGAAGCCGTAAACAAGCCTAAATTCAGCAATGAAGACAAAAAAGCCATTTTCGAAATGACAAGTCGTGCTTCATTGTTTGAGCAATACATCCACAAAAAATTTGTAGGTCAAAAGCGTTTTTCTGCTGAAGGTGTAGAAGCTTTAATTCCTGCAATGGATTATGTGGTGCGCAAAGGTGCGGAAGTTGGAGTGAAGGAGTTCGTGTTGGGTATGGCCCACCGTGGACGCTTAAATGTTCTGACAAACATCTTGGGCAAGCCACAAGAGTTAGTATTCCAAGAATTTGAAGGAGTAGCCTACGAAGATGAAAACTTTGATGGCGACGTAAAATATCACTTGGGTTATTCACGCGACCTAGATGTAAATGGTCACAATGTGCACGTGACACTTTGTCCTAACCCATCTCACCTTGAGGCTGTGAACCCTGTGGTTCAGGGGCTTTCAAGAGCAAAAATCGACAACTATTTGCACGACAATCATGACTATTGTTCCGATTCTGGTACACGGTGATGCAGCAATCGCTGGCCAAGGAATCGTTTACGAAGTGGTGCAAATGGCTGGATTGGATGGATACAATGTGGGTGGAACTATTCATATCGTGACCAACAACCAAGTTGGTTTTACTACCAATTATTTGGACGGAAGAACTTCAACATATTGCACCGATGTTGCTAAAACAACGTTGTGCCCTGTATTCCACGTAAATGCAGATGATGTAGAAGCGGTAGCGCGTGTGATGGACATTGCTTTGGAGTATCGTCAGAAGTTTCAAATGGATGTATTCATTGATTTGCTTGGATATAGAAAATACGGTCATAACGAAGGTGATGAACCTAAGTTCACTCAACCTACATTGTACAAGTTGATCGCATCGCACTTGAGCTTGAGAGAAATCTACTCGAAGAAATTGATCAACGAAGGAGTTATCACACAAGCAGATGCGGACAAGGAAAAAGCAGATTTCGAAGCTTATTTGGACACTTGCTACGACAAGTCGAAAGAAGCTGACAAAATAGATGTGAAGCATTTTCTAGAAGAAACCTGGAAAGACATTCGCAAAGCAGACGATGTTGACTTTGTAGATTCTCCAGACACAGGATACGACAAGAAGAAGTTGGTTGAGTTGGCAAAAAAAATGTCAACACTTCCAGCAGGCGAGAAGTTTTTCAGAAAGACTCAAAAGGTTTTCGAAGACCGATTGAATATGATTGCTAACGACAGCCTTGATTGGGCAATGGGCGAATTGATGGCTTATGCAACATTGCTTGCTGAAGGTCACCCAGTGCGAATTAGCGGTCAAGACGTAGAACGTGGCACATTCTCGCACAGACACGCTGTAGTAAAAACAGATGAAGATCAAGAAAAGGAGTTCATTCCTTTGAACGATATTAGGAAAGGTCAAGCTCAACTTTCAATTTACAATAGTTTATTGAGTGAATACGGAGTACTTGGATTTGACTACGGTTATGCCTTTGGAACGCCACAAGGTTTGACCATTTGGGAAGCGCAATTTGGAGACTTCAACAATGGAGCTCAAATCATCATTGACCAATTCTTGAGCGCAGCTGAAGATAAGTGGGGAACGATGAACGGTCTTACCATGTTACTTCCTCACGGTTATGAAGGCCAAGGTTCAGAACACAGTAGTGCACGCCTAGAGCGCTTCCTTCAATTGTGTGCAGAAAATAATATTCAAATCTGTAATGTAACGGAGCCTGCTAACTACTTCCACCTTTTGAGAAGACAGGTGATTCGTCCGTTCAGAAAGCCATTGATTGTATTTACTCCGAAGAAATTGCTTCGCTATCCAAAAGCAGTGAGCACTGTTGAGGCTATGGCTAAAGGTAAGTTCCAAGAAGTAATTGCTGATTCATCTGTAAATAAAAAAGATGTAGACACCATTGCATTCTGCTCTGGTAAAGTTTACTACGACATTCTCGAACACAAAGAGAAATTAGGTGCTGGCGACAACATCGCAGTCGTGAGATTAGAGCAACTTTATCCTTTACCAATTGAACAAATTGAAAAGGTTATCGCTGGCTATGGAAAGAATGCGAAATTGGTTTGGGTTCAAGAAGAACCAGAAAACATGGGAGCGTGGACTTATGTGTTGCGCACAATGCGTCATTTGCCATTCGACCTAGTTGCTCCAAAACCAAGTGCATCGCCTGCCGCAGGTTCTCCAAAAGTTCACGAGCGACGTCATCAGGACATGTTGAATCGCCTTTTGAATTACTCAAAAGTTAGTGCTTAAGGGCCTATACACTTTAATCATATTGCTTCTGCCGCAAATACTTTTTGCGCAGAAAGAAATGGACGACGCTACACCAGAAAAAATACTGGTGTACGCTCTCCTACCCTTCTTGATGTCGTTCGTTTTCATTTTCTACATTTTTTTAAGAAGAAAAAGAGAAAGCGACATTCAAAAAGTTTTTGCTGAAATTGAGATGAAGGCGTTGAGAGCGCAGATGAATCCGCATTTCATTTTCAATAGTCTAAATAGCATTCATCTTTCCATTCAAAATCAAAACACAGAGGAGGCGGGAGATTACTTGCTTAAATTTTCCAAATTGATGCGACGGGTGTTAGAAAACTCGCGTCACAAAAGCATCACTTTGAGTGAAGATTTGGATACTTTAAAACTGTATTTGGAACTTGAATCCAAAAGAAAAGCATTTTCATTTTCATTTCAGATAGCTGAAGAAATTGATCCAGACATTTATCTCGTTCCACCGCTGATTCTTCAGCCCTTCATTGAAAACAGTATCATTCATGGCTTTGCCAACAAGCAGCAAGGAGCTGAGATTGTTATTTCCGTTGCGCTGAAGAATGATGAATTGATTTACTGTACAGAAGACAATGGAAATATCGCAGAAAACAATTCACCATCTAAAAAACATAACTCCCTAGGCACAGTGGTGACCAAGGAGCGACTGGAGTTGCTCCGAATTTCTAAAAAGCGAAAAGCAAGATTTGAAGAGATTAATAAAGAAAATGCTGATGGAGTTTACCAAGGAAAGAAAATAATAGTTTATTTGCCGATTGAAATCGACGAATGAATCACACTGTAGTAATAGTAGACGACGAGGCACAGCACAGCGACTATTTGAAAGGTCTGCTGGAAAAAAATCATTCTTCCTATCATATTCTTGCCGTATGTCATTCCGTGGACGAAGCCATTTCGACTATCACCAGACTTCAACCGGATTTAGTATTTCTTGATGTGCTCATGCATCCTAAAACTGGGTTTGATGTACTTGAAAATATCGATCGCGAAAAGATTGGGGTCATATTCACTACTTCGTTTGAGAGTTTTGCTTTGAAAGCTTTGAAACTATCCGCTATTGATTATTTGCTCAAACCTTTTGGAGGTGAAGATCTCGCTGAAGCGCTTGACAAATTTGAAAAACATCGTTCTGCTTTAAAACAAAATAAAAATCTTGATTTTCTACTTGAAGTTTTGCAAGATTCGAAAGCGAACAAAGTAGATAAAATTGCCCTGCCCGTGGCTAATGGATATAAGTTTGTGTCACTAGCGGATATTGTTCGCATGGAAAGTGTGAATTCATATACTGTTGTCTTTGTGAAAATGGGAGGCTCCATCGAGCAAGTTGTTACGAGCAAGAGCATTAAAGAATGCGAAGAATTATTAGACGATGTTCGATTCTTTATTCCCCACAGAAGCCATCTCATTAATCTCGAGTTTATCAAGTCGTATGAGAAAGGCGATGGCGGTGTAATACTCATGGAGGATGAGACAAGTGTGGATTTGAGCCGCAGAAAAAAAGACGAATTCTTTGAACGTCTGAAAAGGCTCTAGCACAAAACAGATTCGATTTGACACAAAACGTGTCTATTCTAACCTTTCAGGGATATTCGCCGTAGAAGGCCTCCGATGTTGCACATATTCGCAACATTAATCACACACTATGAGTCAACATATTATACCCTACACAAAGGCTCGTTCATTGGTACAAGCCTATTTATCTGAAAAAAACATCAACGCCATCCAGAAAGGAATCAGTTTTGGTGGCACCGTTGAAACTTCATCTCTCAAGCAAAAACCACCTTATGTAGCAATTCCTGGAATTCGCTTTTGGTTGTGTTATGACACAGGCGCAAATGGGCCACAACTTTTCGCCGGAGCCGAACACGTAACGATTGAGTACGATGAAATAGGAGCATTTTCCACAATGAAATCCATTCTGAAAGCTCCAACTGCTGATTCAATGTTTACCTACACTAGCACAGACATTACAGACAAAGCAATGGACAAATACTTGGCTGATTCGTCCAACTTTAAAATTGGTGTAGATCGCGTTATTACTAAAGACCCAGACCCTGTAAGTGGAATGCCGGGGGCCGTGAAGTATGTAGATAATTTCTTAAATCAATTCCCACCTCAGCCGGATGGTTCAAGCTACAATCCGATTGGTGCAAGTTTTTATGATGATCTAGATTTAGACATCGACAAATTCCTGAATCAGAAGGATTCAAAAGGAAATACCATCACGCACGCCCGCTACATTTTTGGCATCGAAAACACCGTTGCGGATCACAAATACCCTTTGCGTATGGTGCTTTTCGGAGTTGATTTTGACGGGTCAACTTTAATCAATGAAAATGCTCTAATTTTGGAACGAGGATGGCCACCACGTTCCTAAGATGAAAGAAGAAACACACCTTTTCATACATGTTACCGTAGAGAGCATTGCACTGTGTGCAATGCTCTTTGCATTTTATAAAAGGCGCGACTTCATTTCTGGGATGATGGTCCTATTTCTATCTGTTGGCGCATTGGTCGATTTTCTGACGATTGAAATTTTAAGTCATGAAAATTCGAGATATACAGTTCTTGTCTATTGCCTATTTGAAGCTTTTTTCTTCCTTTTTTTTGTGGGTAATTTTCATCCTAAACTCAAAAAAAAATATTGGATTTTCATCCCAATCATTTTTGCTTGGTGGATTTACACCTCCTTCTTCACAGGAGAGATGAGTGGGATAAGAGTTGGCTACCACAGTTGGTTTGACATTCTGTACGAAGGCGGTACTGCATTCTTCAGCGCCTACACCTTAATCAAACTCACCGAAAAAAGCCATGAACACATCAATGAGTTTGCGTTTTGGATTTTGATCAGCATTTTCTTTTACACCTTTAGTATTTTCTTCATCCACAACTTTGTGGGATATACTATTGCCAGCAAAATCTGGTACGTTTCAAACCTCATCGATAGCATTGCTATGTTGAGTTATGCTTTTGCCGCCGTCCAATGGACCCGCAAGGGCGAGGATTGGAGACTGGCGAGTTAACCTTACACAAAAACCGTCCTTTTCTGCACAAACTTCTTCCAAACCTACCGTTGGAGGTGAATCGATTTTGTGCGCAGTTCACTCACCGCATATTTGCTCCACACTCAAGAAACGACTTTTTGTCCGCACAAGTTAAAACACTTGCGGTTTGGAGATTTAGAGTCACGTGTGATTAGAAGTATACGTTGCACAGATAACGATTTGAGCAGCTCAACTAGACTCAATACTTAAAGGACAACTAGAGCAAAGGCCCCATCGTGGGGCTTTTGTGCTTTTTCACTGTTCTTCACACCATATTTTTAAAAAAACCCTTAAATCTCACGAACTTTATTGTGATTTGTGTTGATTTTCGATGCAGATTTGCGCGAGGATTACAAAAGCCGTTCAATATGCCTAAAATTGATATGAAAGTTCCCAGTCCGGGAGAGTCGATAAGTGAAGTTCAAATAGCAACTTGGTTGGTGAAAGATGGTGACTATGTTACTAGTGGTCAAGTGATTGCTGAGGTTGATTCAGACAAAGCGACGCTCGAATTGCCTGCTGAGGAATCGGGATCAATTACATTAAAGGCAGCTGAAGGTGATATGGTAGCTGTAGGTGAAGTCGTGTGTGTAATCGACACGGATGCTACGCCTCCTGCCAATACTCCTAAAAAAGAAGAAGCTCCAAAGAAAGAAGAGGCTCCTGCTCCAAATCCGATGCCTGCAGCAAAGGCACCTGAGGCTAAAGCATCAGCTGCGGCTGGACATCCAAGTCCGTCTGCTGCCAAAATGATGGCGGAGAATAACATTCCTGCAAATAAAGTACAAGCTTCAGGAGTTGGTGGAAGAATCACGAAGGCGGATGTGCTTGCAGCGATGTCTAGAGGATATGACACCGCTTCGGTAATTCAATGGGGCGGAACACGTGAGGAGCGCCGCGAAAAAATGTCAATGTTGAGAAAGAAGGTTGCTGAGCGCCTTGTTTCTGTAAAAAATACCACGGCCATGCTTACCACATTCAATGAGGTAAACATGAAGCCGATAATGGACTTAAGAAATAAATACAAAGACCGTTTCAAAGAATCTCACGGAGTTGGTCTTGGATTTATGTCATTCTTTACAAAAGCCGTTTGTGAGGCTTTACATCACTTCCCTGCAGTGAATGCTCGTATAGAGGGCAATGAAATTGTTTATAATGATTTTTGTGATATAGGAATCGCAGTATCCACTCCAAAAGGGTTGATGGTGCCGATTATCAGAAACGCTGAGACGCTTTCTCTTGCTGAAATTGAAGGTAGTATTGGCGGACTGGCTAAAAAAGCGCGTGATGGAAAAATTACTGTTGACGACATGACAGGCGGAACATTCACCATTACCAATGGTGGTGTGTTTGGCTCAATGTTGTCTACTCCAATCATCAACCCTCCGCAAAGTGCTATTCTCGGAATGCACAATATTGTGGAAAGACCTGTGGCTGAGAATGGACAAGTAGTAATCAGACCTATCATGTATGTAGCCCTTAGCTATGATCACAGAATTATTGATGGTCGCGAAAGCGTAGGCTTCTTGGTGAAGGTGAAGGAAATGTTAGAAAATCCAGAAAGATTAATTTTCGGAGGCAAATCTGCTGAAGAGGTACTTCTTGGGTTATAATATTTGAAACTTATTCAAATAATTTACTTGAATTACGCCAGAGGCTTCTAATTTTGCGACGCTTTGAATTTTTAAAGCATCAACCGCATGGAAGCACAACAATCACACTTATGGGATTACCTTCCCGTAATTCTTATGGCTATTGTAGCCCTAGGATTTGTCGTAACTACTTTATTGCTAACGCACTGGCTTGGACCAAAGCGTAAGACAAAAATCAAAAACGATGCATTTGAATGTGGTATTGAATCACAAGGTAATGCGCGTACCCCCTTCTCTATCAAGTATTTTCTTGTGGCTATCCTCTTCGTATTGTTCGATGTGGAAGTAATTTTCATGTATCCATGGGCAGTTAATTTTAGAGAATTAGGTGTTTTTGGATTGATTGAAATGTTCACCTTCATGGGACTAATGATTGTAGGTCTTGTCTACATCATTCGCAAGGGAGCTCTTAAGTGGGAATAAGAACAAAGTTCGTTTTGAGTAGTTGAATTAATAGAGACTCAAGTTTTTAAAGAAAATGGAAAGAAATATAGACATACATCCAAAGCATCAACCGGATGGCTTCGAAGGCCAAGGGTTTTTCGCTACTAGTTTGGATAAAGCTGTAGGTCTGGCTCGTGCCAATTCACTTTGGCCATTGCCATTTGCCACTTCGTGCTGCGGTATCGAATTTATGGCTACGATGGCTTCTCACTACGACCTTGCTCGTTTCGGTTCTGAACGTATGAGTTTTTCTCCTCGTCAAGCTGACTTGCTTATGGTAATGGGAACAATTTCAAAAAAGATGGCTCCAGTTCTTCGCCAGGTGTACGAGCAAATGGCAGAACCAAAATGGGTTTTGTGCATGGGAGCTTGCGCATCTAGCGGTGGAATCTTCGACACTTATAGCGTTCTACAAGGAATCGATAGAATCATTCCTGTAGATGTATATATCCCAGGTTGCCCTCCAAGACCAGAACAAGTATTGGATGGATTACTCAAGATTCAAGAATTGGCGAAGTCGGAAAGCACGCGCCGTCGTGAAAGTCCGGAATACAAGGAAATGTTGAACAGTTACGGAATAGAATGAGCGAATTACTTGACAGCATAAAAAACAAGCTTGACGCCAACTTCAGCGAATCCATTCTATCTGCTCAGATGGAAATGGATTTTCCTGTTTTTGTAGTAAAAAAGAATAACATCCACGAAATTCTTGAATTCCTTTTCCAAGATGGATTTAAATACCTCACTACAATGTGCGGTATTCACTTTCCAGATAACGAAGGTGCTGAATTCGCAATGATGTATCAACTCCATAGCTTGGAGAGAAATGAGCGCATTCGCATCAAATGCTTCATGTCTGAAAAGGAAATCGAATTGCCTACAGTAACAGATATCTGGGCTGCTGCCAATTGGATGGAAAGAGAAGCTTTTGATTTTTATGGTTTCCGATTCAAAGGTCACCCTAATCTGAAGCGCATTCTCAACATGGATGAAATGAATTATCATCCATTACGCAAGGAATATCCTCTGGAAGACGCAAGTCGCCACGACAAAGAAGATAAATACTTCGGTAGATAATAGTTAGGACGTAAAGCCAAAAGAAATTGGAAAAACCAACCACAACATCACCCGAATCAAAGGACTATACAACACTTAACCTAGGTCCTACTCACCCTGCTACGCACGGTATTTTTCAAAACATCCTTACCATGGATGGTGAAATTATTGTGAACGCAGAGTCGACCATTGGTTACATTCACCGTGCTTTTGAAAAGCTTGCTGAACGTCGTCCTTACAATCAAATTACTCCAATCACTGACCGTTTGAATTATTGTTCATCTCCTATCAACAATATGGGATGGCACATGACTGTCGAAAAATTGATCGGAGCAGAAATTCCTAAGCGCGCGCAATACATGCGTGTGATTATTATGGAACTTGCGCGTATTGCTGACCACGTGATTTGTAATACGGTAATAGCCGTTGACTCAGGAGCACTTTCTGGATTCTTATACATGTTCCAATGGAGAGAAAAGATTTATGAAATCTATGAAGCCATTTGTGGAGCTCGTCTTACAACCAACATTGGTCGCGTGGGCGGAATGGAAAGAGACTTCACTCCGGAAGTAATCAATAAAATTCGCGAGTTCTTGAATGAGTTTCCAAAAGCATTAGACGAATTCGATAGACTCGTTACAAGAAATAGAATCTTCGTAGATCGTACTGTTGGCACTGGTCCAATTTCGGCAGAGCGCGCTTTGGAATATAGCTTCAGCGGTCCAAACCTTCGCGCGGCTGGTGTTGACTACGACGTGCGCGTAATGAATCCATATTCATCTTACCAAGATTTTGATTTCAAAATTCCTGTTGGAACTAAAGGTGATACTTACGATCGTTACTTAGTGCGTATGGGAGAAATGGTGGAAAGTATGAAGATCATCAAACAAGCTTTGGAAAACCTTCCTGAAGGTAATTTCCATGCTGATGTTCCTGAATTCTACTTGCCTCCTAAAGAAGATGTCTACTCAAAAATGGAAGCATTGATTTACCATTTCAAAATTGTAATGGGTGAAACAGATGTACCAAAAGGTGAAGTATATCACGCAGTAGAGGGTGGAAATGGCGAATTAGGTTACTATTTAGTTAGTGACGGAGGTCGCACACCTTTCAGACTTCACATGAGAAGACCTTGCTACATATATTATCAAGCTTACACCGAAATGATCAAAGGCGGAATGCTTTCGGATGCTATTCTTACAATGAGTAGTATGAACGTAATCGCTGGTGAACTTGACGCTTAATTAGAAGAGAAAATGGCAAACGATCAAAATAAAGAAATTCGCTTCAACGATGAAACGATGGCCACAGTGGAGAAAATCATTAAGAGATATCCAGAAGGTCGTCATAAATCAGCGTTGATTCCTGTATTGCACATTGCACAGGCAGAATTTGGTGGATGGTTGTCTCCACAAACGATGGATTATGTAGCTTCAATCTTGAAGATTCAATCCATTGAAGTTTATGAGGTAGCTTCATTCTACAGCATGTTCAATTTGCAGCCTGTTGGCAAGTGCCTTATCGAAGTATGTCGCACAAGCTCTTGCTGGTTGATGGGTGCTGAAGATGTAGTGCGTCATATTGAGAAAAAATTGAACATCAAAGCTGGTGAAACAACTTCTGATGGTCAATTCACTCTTAAAACAGTAGAGTGTCTCGGTTCATGTGGCACAGCTCCGATGATGCAAGTCGGACATGAGTATCATGAAAATCTTACTTTAGAAAAAGTAGATGACTTGCTCACAAAATGGAAAGCAGAAGGTAAACAAAGCAGATATTGCTAATCATGGGAAAGAAACTATTATTAGAACATATTGACGTTCCTGGAATCAACACTTTGAATGTGTATCGTTCAAAGGGTGGATATTCTGCTTTGGAAAAAGCATTGAAAACCATGACTCCGGAAGCCATCGTAGAAGAAGTAAAAACTTCAGGACTTCGTGGCCGTGGTGGAGCAGGTTTCCCAACTGGAATGAAATGGAGCTTCCTTGCAAAGCCTGAAGGTGTGCCACGTTATCTCGTGTGCAATGCCGATGAGTCGGAGCCGGGAACTTTCAAAGACAGATATTTGATGGAAAAAATTCCTCATCTTTTGATTGAGGGAATGATCACTTCAAGCTTCGCACTTGGAGCACGCTCATCATACATCTATATCCGTGGTGAATATTTCTACGTTGCTAAAATTCTAGAAAAAGCCATCGAAGAAGCTTATGAAGCTGGATTGCTTGGAAAAAATATTTTCAACTCTGGATTCGATCACGATTGCTATGTTCAAGTTGGAGCAGGCGCATATATATGTGGAGAGGAAACTGCACTTCTTGAATCTTTAGAAGGAAAAAGAGGAAATCCTCGTATCAAGCCTCCATTCCCTGCAGTAGCGGGTTTGTACGGTTGTCCTACTGTTGTAAACAACGTTGAAACCATTGCAGCTGTAGTCCCTATCGTGAATCAAGGTGGTGCAGCTTATGCAGCAATTGGTGTAGGAAGAAGTACTGGAACTAAATTAATTTCTGCTTCTGGTCACATCAACAAACCTGGTGTTTACGAAATTGAACTCGGTGTTCCTGTAGAGGAATTCATCTTTAGCGATGAATACTGTGGAGGAATTAAAGGAGATAAAAAATTAAAAGCAGTGGTAGCAGGAGGTTCTTCTGTTCCAATTTTACCAGCTGATTTAATTTTAAAAACAGCAAACGGCGAGCCTCGTTTGATGTCTTATGAAAGTCTCGCAGACGGAGGCTTTGCTTCAGGAACAATGCTCGGATCAGGTGGATTCATAGTAATGGATGAAACTTCGAGTATTGTAAAAATCTCTACACATTCTCTGTTTCTATCATCACGAAAGTTGCGGTCAGTGCAGCCCTTGTAGAGAAGGAACGGATGGATGGAAAAATCCTTCATAAAATTCTTGACGGAAATGGTACCATCAGCGATATCGATTTGCTTTGGGACATTCAATCAAAAATTGAAGGAAAACTATTTGCCCACTTGGAGATGCTGCTGCATGGCCTGTGGCAAGTGCTATTCGCCACTTTAGAAGCGAATTTGAAGAGTATGTAAAAAATGGTCACAGCATTAAAGATGTGAAACATTATTACAGACTAAACGGATTACCAGAACCAGCATATTCATAATATAGAAATGCCAAAAGTTACAATAGACGATATTACCATCGAAGTTCCAGACGGAACTACCATCCTTCAAGCAGCACGCATGATTGGTGGCGAGGTTGTTCCTCCAGCGATGTGTTACTATTCAAAACTAAAAACAAGTGGTGGTTACTGCCGCACTTGCATTGTGAAGGTTGAACAAGGTTCTGAAAAAGATCCTCGTCCAATGCCAAAGCCAGTTGCATCATGCCGCACAACGGTGATGGATGGAATGGTAGTGCGCAACATCACTTCTCCTGAAGTATTGGAAGCTCGTGCAGGCGTTGTAGAATTCCTTCTAATCAATCACCCGCTCGATTGCCCCGTGTGCGACCAAGCCGGTGAGTGCAGCCTTCAAGATTTGGCTTACGAACATGGTAAAGAAGAAACACGTTACGAATTTGAACGCCGCGAATTTGATCGCATCGATATTGGCGATAAAGTTCAGCTTCATATGAACCGTTGTATTCTTTGCTACCGTTGTGTGAAAGTGGCTGACCAACTAACTGATGGTCGCGTTCACGGAGTAATCAATCGTGGTGACGTAGCAGAGATTTCTACTTACATCAAAAACAGCATTGAAAATGATTTCTCAGGAAACGTAATTGACGTTTGTCCTGTAGGAGCATTGACCGATAAGACATTTAGATTTAAAAGCCGTGTTTGGTACACCAAGCCTGTAGACGCGCATAGAGACTGTCCACATTGTAGTGGTAAAGTTCGCTTGTGGTACAAAGGTGATGATGTATTGCGCGTAACTGCTCGCAAAGACGAGTACAATGAGGTGGAAGAATGGATTTGTAATGAGTGTCGCTACGACAAGAAAAACACTGCTGATTGGACGATCGAAGGTCCAGCTAAAATTAGCCGCCACAGTGTAATTTCTGCGAATCACTATGAGAACCTACGTGTTTTGAAAGCGACAATTGACAGACAGAAAAAAGCACTTCCTCATGGCGAAAAGGTAACACTTGGTCATGGTGCGCTTGATCCTAACAACATCCACGGCAACAAACACTAACGAAAAACCAGTATGGATATTTTAGTATATAAAATGATTCTTGTGGTTGCAGTTTTCGCAGTATCACTCGGAATTGCAGCTTATATGACCTGGGGTGAGCGTAAAATTGCTGCCGTGCTTCAGGATCGTGTTGGTCCAGACAGAGCTGGTCCTTTCGGATTGCTTCAACCTCTTGCTGATGGTTTGAAAATGTTCATGAAAGAAGAAATGATCCCTGGGGCTTCGAATAAATTCTTATTTATCCTTGCGCCTGGATTTTTTATGCTCACGGCATGCATGACCAGCGTTGTGATTCCTTGGGGCAGCGGACTTACCATCGACGGACAGACTTATCCAATGCAAATCACCGATATCAACATCGGACTACTTTATTTGCTTGGTGTCGTTTCAATTGGTGTTTATGGAATCATGATTGGTGGATGGGCATCCAACAACAAATACTCACTTATGGGTGCCTTGAGAGCTTCTTCGCAAATGATCTCTTATGAGATTGCGATGGGACTTTCATTGATTGCATTGGTGATGGTAACTGGAACATTGAGCATGGGCGAAATCGCTGCGCAACAAGATGAAGGATTGGCGAATGTGGTATATCAACCATTAGGCTTTTTGATTTTCTTGATTTGTGCTTTCGCAGAAACCAACCGTGCACCGTTCGACCTTCCAGAATCGGAATCAGAACTTATAGGTGGATTCCACACAGAATATAGCTCTATGAAATTAGGCTTCTTCCTGTTTGCAGAATACATCAACATGTTCATCTCTTCTGCAGTATTGGCAACTCTTTATTTCGGTGGCTACAACTTCCCATTCCAACACGAACTTGGGTTGGAAGGCAACACACTTGCAATTCTCCAAACTGTTGCACTCTTCGCAAAGATTCTCATTTTCATATTTATATTCATGTGGGTTCGTTGGACACTTCCAAGATTCCGTTACGACCAACTAATGAATTTGGGATGGAAAGTATTGTTGCCACTGGCAATCGCAAATATTTTCTTTACAGGAATCGGAATGTATTTATTTGGTAAACTAGGATAAGAAATGGCTCTCACAAATAGATCAGAAACGGTACAACCAAGAGAACTCACTTTGAGTGAGCGCCTCTATTTGCCGGCAATTCTTAAGGGGATGTGGATCACATTCACTCACCTTTTCAAAAGAACTCCAACCGTTAAATACCCAGAACAAAAGAGAGATATCGCTCCAGTATATCGTGGTCAGCACGTATTGAAGCGCGATGAGGCTGGTGCCGAACGCTGCACGGCTTGTGGACTTTGTGCTGTTGCTTGTCCTGCGGAAGCTATCACCATGGAATCTGCTGAAAGACTTCCAGGAGAAGAGAAATTGTATCGTGAAGAAAAATATGCGAAGGTGTATGAAATCAACATGCTTCGTTGCATCTTCTGCGGACTTTGCGAAGAAGCTTGTCCAAAAGAAGCCATTTTCTTGACAGATAGAATCGTTCCTTCTACATTCAATAGAGGAGAATTCATTTACGGAAAAGATATTCTTGTAGAACCAGTAGATTCTCGAGTTGATGTATCTCAACGTCAACGTCCAGAAGTACTAGAGTTTAAAAAAGATAAAAAACATTATCACAACAGAACTTTTCAAGACAAACTTGTGAAGGCAAAAAAACACCACTAATTTTTTCTTCACTAAAACATTGAATCATGCTATCTGAATACGCATTTTGGTTTTTATCGTTTGTCGCAGTGTTTAGTGCAATCACTATGGTGATTACCAGAAACCCTGTTTACAGCGTACTATCTCTGATACTTACTTTCTTTTCAATTGCAGGTCACTACTTGTTGTTGAATGCCCAGTTCCTTGCGGCTGTTCACGTCATTGTCTATGCTGGTGCAATCATGGTACTATTCCTTTATGTCATCATGATGCTCAACCTCAACAATCTTGGGGAAGTGAAAAGTTCAGTTTTCATGAAAATTCTCAGCGTAATCGCTGGAGGATTATTAGGACTTGTGATGTTGGCAGTCGTTAAGAAAACCGACGAGATCAACGTTGTAGCTAAAGCAGCTTCACAAGATGTTGGACTAGTAGAAAATCTAGGAGACGTATTATATAAAGACTTCCTTCTTCCATTTGAGCTTGCGAGTGTTTTGTTTCTTGCTGCCATGGTCGGAGCCGTTTACCTATCTAAAAAAGAACTTGCCTAATGGAATTATTACACAACATATCGGTAAACCATTACCTCGGCCTTTGTGTGGCATTATTTGCTGTAGGGGTTTTCGGTGTATTATATCGCAGAAACGCTATCATCATGTTTATGTGCGTGGAATTGATGCTGAATGCGGTAAACCTTGCACTCGTAGCCTTCTCTAAAATGTGGGGCGACACAGGTGCTCAAGTATTTGTATTCTTCATAATGGTAGTTGCGGCAGCTGAAGTTGCAGTAGGACTTGCCATTCTAATGATGCTTTACAGAAACATGAAGACAACCAATACAGATGTATTGAACAAATTAAAATGGTAAAAGAAATCTTATGGAAAAATTAGTTTCACTTATCCCAGTATTTCCTCTTATCGGATTTCTTTACATCACTTTTCTTGGAAAAGGGTTGTCCAAAAATCTTATCGGCGGAATCGGCTCTGGAGCCATCTTTCTTTCGTTCATTACTTCAATTGCTGTATTTACCACACAGCTTCATGGCGCGAATCCAACGGTCGTAAAAATATTTGATTGGATTACAGCAGGTAGCTTAAATATCGACATCGCATTTTTGGTTGATCCATTAAGCACCATCTATTTATTATTCATCACCGGAGTTGGTTTTCTAATCCATGTATATTCCATCGGATACATGCACGATGATGAAGGATTTAATCGATTCATAGCTTACTTGAATTTGTTCGTGTTCTTCATGCTTATTCTTATTCTTGGCGACAGTTATGTCACAATGTTCGTAGGATGGGAAGGTGTAGGTCTTTGTTCTTTCATGCTTATCGGATTCTGGTATAAAGACATGAAAAATAATGATGCTGCCAAAAAAGCATTTATCATCAACAGAATTGGAGATTTAGGTTTGATTATCGGAATGAGTATGATCTTTATGCATACTGGTTCATTAAAATTTGACGACCTTTTTATTTCAGGAAATGAAGCAGGGTCACTTCGTGGTTGGTACCTCGATGCTGCAGCTATTTTCCTTTTCATAGGTGCTATGGGTAAAAGCGCGCAAATTCCATTGCACACTTGGCTCCCTGATGCAATGGCGGGTCCTACTCCTGTTTCGGCACTTATCCACGCCGCTACAATGGTTACTGCTGGTATCTACATGGTAGCTAGAAGTTCAGATATTTTTGCAGCAAGTGAGTTGGCCAGCAATGTGATCATCGTGGCCGGAACTGCTACTGCCCTTCTTGGTGCTACTGTAGCTCTTAATCAAAACGACATTAAAAAAGTTTTGGCGTACTCTACAGTGAGTCAGCTTGGACTTATGTTCATTGCACTCGGATTTGGTGCATACAGCATTGCAGTTTTTCACGTAATTACTCACGCATTCTTTAAAGCACTTCTGTTCTTAGGTTCTGGTTCTGTAATTCACGGAATGGGAGGCGAGCAGGATATTCGTAGAATGGGTGGCTTGAAAAGACACATGCCAATCACGCACATCACGTTCTTGATTGGTACTATTGCCATCAGTGGTATTCCACCACTTGCTGGTTTCTTCTCAAAAGATCAAATCGTTGCTGTAGCTTTCGAAAACAACATTGTAATTTTCGTATTGGCCTCAGTTGTGAGCGCGCTTACAGCATTCTATATGTTCCGTTTGTACTACCTCACTTTCCACGGAGAGTTTAGAGGAACTCACGATCAAGAGCATCACTTACATGAGTCACCAAGGGTGATGACTGTTCCTCTTGTGGTTCTTGCTATTCTCAGTGCAGTAGGCGGATTGATTGGATTCCCTCACGCTGTTGGACATGCTATGCACATTCCACATTGGCTCGATCACTTCCTTGCAGATACAGTTCAAATGCCTTTGATGAACGAATCCGTTTCTACTGAAAGCATCATGATGCTTGTTGCAACTATCATCGCACTAGGTAGCTTGTACTATGCTTGGAATATTTATAAAAACAAAGGTGAAGTTGCCCTCGAAGACAATGAAATTGAATCAGGAACGCATAAACTTCTGCTCAATAAATATTATTTCGATGAGCTTTATGATAAAACAATTCGTAAACCAATAGATAAAGCAAGTGCTTTCTTTGGAAAAATTGTTGAACCAGAAATGATTGAAGGATTGGTAAAACTGGGAAGTTCTATCCCTTCAAGAATTGGTAATGCAGGAAAATTAGTTCAAAACGGACACATGGTTACATACATTCTAGCCATGATCGTAGGACTGATTGTTTTGCTCATCACTTTGATTTAATACTAAACCGAATTAGATAAGTATGTTGACCATAGCCTTAATAGCAGTTCCATTCATCTTTGCCGCTTTGATCTTTATAATGGGATCAAAAACTGCAAAAATGTTGGCACTTACATCCACCTTGGTACAGCTGGCACTTTCAATCGTAGCGGCTATTGCACTTCGTCAGGGCAATACTGAGCTACTTACTTTTGATAAGAGCTGGATCGGACCAATGGGAATTCACTGTGCATTCCAAATTGACGGTATTAATATTTTAATGGCGTTACTTTCTGGTATCACTGCCCCACTCATCGTCTCATTCTACTTTCAACAAAAATTTCAAAAACGCTCATGTGTTTTATGGATTAATGCTGTTGATGATTGGCGCGATGCTCGGTGCATTTCTAACTTCTGATGCTTTTATTTTCTACATTTTCTACGAAGTAGCACTTATTCCTATTTACTTCATGATCCTTATCTGGGGTAATGGAGATAACAGAGCAAAGGTGACAATGAAGTTTTTCGTCTACACCATTTTTGGTAGCTTGTTCATGTTGGTTTCTCTGCTTTATGTGTACCAGCATACCACACCAAGCTCATTTAGTTTTGTAGATATGTACGAAGCAGGAAAATCACTTTCTGCAGTACAGCAAGGTTGGGTATTCGCTGGAATCTTTATTGCTTTCGCAGTGAAAAAATGCCGGTCTTCCCATTTCACACTTGGCAGCCAAGTACCTACAACGCCGCTCCAACAGCAGGCACAATGCTTCTTGCTGCTATCATGTTGAAAATGGCAACTTACGGACTCGTTCGCATTGCTGTGCCTATGTTGCCTGATGGTATTGCTGAATACGGAACTTGGGCAATCACTCTATCCATCATTGGAGTTGTCTATGCATCGATGATGGCTATTGTACAAAAGAATTTCAAACTCCTTATTGCATACAGTTCTATTGCTCACGTTGGTATCATCAGCGCAGGTATTTTAAGTTCTAATGCTCAAGGTGTTCAAGGCGGACTATACGAAATGCTTTCGCACGGAATTTTAGCAGTGGCAATGTTCTACATCTACGACATGCTTGAAACACGATTTGGACATGCCAACATCGACCAGCTTGGTGGTATTCGTGCCGGACACGGCACTTTTGCTTTCTTGTTCTTTGTATTAGTAATGGGTTCTGTAGCACTTCCACTTACAAGTGGTTTCGTTGGCGAATTCTTACTACTCATTGGACTTTATCAAGTAAATGGTTGGTTCCTTCTATTTGGAGGTCTCACCGTAGTGTTCGGAGCAGTATACATGCTTCGTGCTTTTCAAAAAATTATGTTAGGTCCAGAATCTTCAGTTACCAGCGCTTTTAGTGCTATTACAAAATCTGAAACTATAATGCTTAGCATTTTAGTGATTCTAGTAATTGTGTTGGGTATCTACTCTGCACCACTACTCGACCTATCAAACAATGCAGTTGAATCAATCCTCGCAACAATACGCTGATGAAAGAGCTTATCATCACCTCGCTTTTAGGTATTTCTGTACTTGCTTTGGAAGTTGTAAAACTTCGTAAAGCAATCTTACCTGTTATTCTACTTGGTCTTTTGGCCACCATCGTTTCATGTTTCCTGGATTGGGGAATGAATGAAAATCCATTCAACAACAACATGTTGTTGATGGACAATTATGCACTTTCATTCATCGGAATTTTGAGCATCATCGCATTCTTGTGGTTTGTGGTTAGTTCAGAAAGCTACCAAGGCAATCAATCCAAAGCAGACTTATATGCGCTTGTTGCATTCAGCTTATGCGGCGGTATGATCTTATCGTCATACACCAATATGGTAATGCTTTTCTTAGGAATTGAAATCCTTTCTATTCCAATGTATGTACTAGCAGCGAGCAACAAAACTTCATTGCTTTCTAACGAAGCGGGATTTAAGTACTTCTTCCTTGGAGCAATGGCATCTGCTATTCTTTTGTTTGGTATCGCCTTGATTTATGGCGCCACAGGTTCTTTCGATTTGGCTGAAATTTCAGCGGCTGTTCAGAACTCTCCAAACATGACTTACCTCGGTGCAGGAATCTTAATGATTCTTGTTGGCTTTGCTTTTAAAGTGAGTTTGGCTCCATTCCATTTGTGGGCACCAGATGTGTATCAAGGTTCTCCTACTATGGTCACTGCGCTCATGTCTACTTTGGTAAAAGGTGCTGCGTTTGCCGCTATGTTCAGATTGTTCCACATCAGTTTCATGAATGTGACTGAAAAATATGAAATGATCTTCGTAGTGCTTGCTATGTTGACGTTGATCATTTCAAATGCAATGGCAGCTATTCAAAGCAGTGTAAAAAGAATGTTGGCCTACTCCAGTATTTCTCATGCCGGATTTATGATTGCATCTGTGATGACCGTAGGCACAATAAACGCAGAAGTATTGATGTACTACGTAATCGTTTACAGTATTTCTTCATTAGTTGCTTTCACTGTATTGTACTATGTAAGCAAAATGCAAGAAGGCGCAGAAGATTATGCTGCTTTCAAAGGCTTGGTAAAACGCAATCCTATTCTTGCTGGCGCATTGACCTTGGCTTTACTTTCAATGGCAGGAATTCCACCTTTGAGCGGTTTCATGGCAAAATATTTCATCATCAATGAAGTGCTTTCTTCTGGAAATGTTTGGTTAGCTATTGTAATGATTCTTTCAAGTGCTGTAGCGGTATTCTACTATTTGAAAGTAATCGTAGCAATGTTTACACCTATTGAAAACGCAGGTAGAATCGTTGTTAGCGATACTCAAAAATATTCAATGATTATTCTAAGCGTTGCAATGATTGGCTTGTTCGCCGTTGCTGCATTCGTTTAATAGAGAAGATCTCCATAATTGCCCCTCTTCTGAAGTTTCAAATCTTTTAGAAGAGGGCTTTTTATATTTAGCTGGAACATGTAAGACTTTCTCGTTCCGAATGGCACCCATGTAGAAGAGAATTCCCAGCAATGCAAGTCCACTGTTGCTCCAATTGTAGTGGTCGTTATTTTCTTCGTTTCAAATTCGTATCCACTATCAAAGTTGATCGCTACTTTATCAAACAAACGGAACGAACCGCTGAATGTAGCTGCCTGAATAAGCTTTGTTTCAAAATTTTCAATCGTTGAATTAAATACTTTAGAAAATCTCAAGTTGTAGTTCAAATTTAATGTCCACGGCACACTCCAATCTATAAGCTTATTCTTATTAGCATTTACAAAATCCTCCTCATCCTTCGACATACCATCGGCACGTTGCGCTCCTATTTTCTGTTTGCTCTTCAATCGAGTTGAAAGCGCAAAGTTTGTTCCGGTCATGCGCAACCAACTTCCTCCATCTTCCCATACATACTTATCTATGTTCTGTCCTTTCGAATTGAAGTCGTACATAGAATATGTAGAACTATAATTCAGCGTTGTATTCTGCGCGATTGTGGTGAAGCCACTGAAATTCACATTGCTGAAATTCAATGAATCCGCCATCATATTATAGCTCAATGAAGATCTGAAACTCTCAATAATTTTTACTTTTTTGTAGGCAATCTTAGTCTGCGCTTTATCACGAACTTTTGCTTCCACATTTTGTGTCATCGAGAAATTGATATTTCCCTGTTGAATTGAATTGGATGGTACAAATCGCGCAACGTCCCACTGACTATAGCCAAGAAACTCTCCATTATTTCCATAAAAACCATTTGTTTGAACCAAGGCATAAGGAGCATACGAAACCCCAATAGTTGGTTGAATCAAATGACGAATGGCTTTGATTTTCGCATCTGGATTCTTGCGAATAAATGTTCCATAAACTCTAAAGTTGAAAGAACCTGCAGCATTCCAAGTAAGGTTTTGTCTAAAACCATTCAAGGTATCGGTTTGAACCACATTACCATCAATGATAGATTTATTCAAATACTTAAAAGTCCACAGCCAATCCGCGTTCAATGATGGATTGAATGTAATTCCTTTTGGAAGTTTATAGCTTGTACTCAGCGCCGCTGAATAACGCGCACCGTTCTTAGAATTTCGATTCAAGTAATCCAAATTGTTCAGTCTGAATTCACGCTCATGCTCTGACACCACATTTTCCAAGGTTCCATTGGCAGTTAGTCCGATAGGATTTCTTTTAAAAACCGATTTAAAAATGTTTACCCTCGACATGGTCAGCGCTACCGATGGAAGTGTAGCCGAAACAATTCGTGATTGGGTGTTTTGACTGTGACGTGCGCTTACGCCCATCGAGAAAGGTGTTCCCGCCCAATTCTTATTGTATTGAATGGAAGATTGGAAAGTACTCGACAAGAAGTCTGTCTGAGAAGAATTCAGGTTATTCGTAAAATTCTGACTCGAACCCATATTCACATTCGCTGAAAATCTTGAATTAGGTCGTGCCTTTGCATCTTGAGTATGATCCCATTGAACGTTGAACGTTTTTTGTTGACGGTAGCTGCTCAGTTCAGGCAAACCAAACTTGCTTACCGTTCGACTCACATTGAATCGGCCTGAGTACTTATAATTCTTCTTATAACTCGTCAAATTTCTGGCTACCCAGCTTCCTCGTGTGTAAACATCAAATAAAAAGCTCGTTTCCCATTTTTGTCCTAAGGGAATATAGTATCCTAAGTTTTGTAGGAAATATCCGCGTTCTTGACCGTTGCCATAGCCTGGCAAGAGAATTCCGTGAGAGCTTTCCTTTTTATTAGGGAAAAATCCAAAGGGTAGTGCGAGCGGAGTAGGAATTTTTCTAAACTTTAAATAGAAGGGTCCGCTTACTACCTTTTCATTGGGCACCACAATGGCGCGTTTCAAGTTGAAATAATAGTGAGGGTTGGGTTTATCGCAAGTGGTGAGTTTTCCATTTCCAATATTTATCCAATCATTTTCCTGCTTTTTGGAAATCCCTGCGAGCAAGTAGGCATCTCCCTCTTGGGTTCGAGCGCCATAGCTCAATCCTTTTTTAGATTTAAAATTATATGCAAGCGAATCCTCCTCGAATTGGTTTTCTCCGTCTTTGAATACGGGTCTACCAATAAATTTCCCAGTACTATCCGATACTCCCTTCGCGAAAGCGGTATAATCTTCAAATGAAAATTCTATTCGTGCCGCTTTTACCTCCAAATCACCATATTTTACATAGGAATCCAAGCCATAGAGATAAACTTTCTCGTTAACCAGGTCCATTACTGTGCTGTCTTTTCCGAAATAAACCACTTCTTCGTCAATTCCAAAATCGCTCGAGTCTATAATAGAATCAGGTGTGGCAACGTTATTGGATACTGGAGCCCCCGTCGAGTCGGCAGGAACTGTCTGAGCACCGGCAATCGAGTGTTGGATTATCAACACTAAAAAGAGGAAAAAACCATATAAGCCGCGCTCCATGCGTGTTTTAGAAAAATACTTTTGTAAAATAAGGTAAAAACCGGCCCCAAAGCTATGCATAAGGAAGTAACAACACATAAAAAGTCCGCGCAATCGAACACAAATCACGCCAAACGAGTGATTTTAATATTTCTTGCAGCAACGGCAATTTTTATTGGAGCCACAGTTTCTCCTTTGAAAGATAGCTCCAAAACCTTCACCGTGGTTCTCGATGCAGGTCACGGCGGTAAAGATCCTGGAAACATCGGAACAGGCAGATACAAACGCACAGAAAAGGACGTTTCACTTGAGGTTGTTACCAAGCTCGGTAACTATATCAAGGAAAATCATCCAGATGTTGAAATTGTCTACACCCGCACTGGTGATACCTACCCTACACTCAACGACCGCGTAGTACTGGCCAATAAGGTTAAAGCCGACCTATTCATTTCCGTGCATTGTAATGCCAACGACAACAAAGCGGCCTATGGTTCAGAAACCTTTGTAATGGGGCTTCACAAGTCAGAAGAGAGTTTAAAATCTGCCATGCGTGAAAATGCATCTATCTATTTAGAAGACAATTACGAGAAAAACTACGCCGGTTTCGACCCTAAAAATCCTGACACCTACATTGCGCTCAGTCTGCGGGAAAACGTATTCCTTGATCAAAGTTTGACATTAGCTAAAGGAGTGCAAGACCAATTTAGAGATCGCGTAGGGAGAAAAGACAGAGGTGTGAAGCAAGCTGGTTTTTATGTCATCGCTTACACCAACATGCCGAGCATATTGGTGGAATTAGGTTTTTTAACGAACAAAGAAGAAGAAGACTTTTTACACTCCGATGATGGAAAAGTTTACCTGTCAAGCGCCATTTATCGCGCATTCAAGGAATTCAAGGACAAAGCGGATAAAAAGGCAGGGAAAAGCACCCAACCAACTAACAATCAAGAAACTGCTCCAATTACCAACACCCCAAAACCTGATCAGAAATCCAACAATGAAGTGGTTTACAACGATGTAGCAAAGGGTGTTAAATTCCAAGTTCAAATCCTGACATCTTCAAAACCTTTGGATAAGAAATCATCTGAATTTAAAGGTTTAGACAAGGTTGATGAGTACCTTAGCGGCAGCGTTTATAAGTACATGGCGGGTTCTACCTCTAGCTTCCAAGAAGCTAAAGACATGCAAAAGAATCTACGCGAAATGGGCTTCAAAGACGCATTTATTGTGGCTTTTGAAAATGGAGAGCGCATAGACCTCAGTGAGGCTATTCGCAAAACAACAAATTAAGATATGAAAGTAAGCAAGGAATTCATCATCGGTGTAGTAGTGGTTTTCACCATAGCCGTTCTATACATGGGGGTGAATTATTTAAAGGGCGTCAATCTTCTCTCCAAGCAACTTCGTTTTTATTCGGTTTATGAAAATGTAGCTGGTCTTACTGCGTCAAACGCCGTAACACTTAATGGACATAAAATTGGTATCGTTTCGGATGTAGCCATGCACCCAAGCGGCGACGGTCGTCTTATTGTGGAAGTGATCATCAACGAGTCAAAACTCAATGTTCCAAACGACACCAAACTCGAAATTTTTGATGCCGACCTTTTCGGAGGTAAAGGAATTCGAATCGTAATGGGTAAAAGTTCAGTGTTTGCTGAAGACAGAGACACGCTACCTGGCGAAATTGCTCTAGGACTTACCGAGACCATCAAACAAGAAATTGAACCCCTGAAGCAAAAGTCCTCTGAGCTTTTTGCAGGAATAGACAGCGTAATCACTAGCCTCAACAATGTACTTGGATCAGCGAGCGACGATGGAGGTCTTAATCAAGTGTTTAGCGATTTGAAGAGTACACTTTCCAACTTAGAAAGTACCACTTCTAGCCTAGACAAATTAATGATGAACAACAGTGAAAAGCTTTCCAGCATTTTCACTAATGTGGAATCTATCACGTCAAACTTGAAAGCCAACAATGATAAGCTTACCAATGCCATTACCAATATTTCAACATTGAGTGATACCTTGGCAAGAATGGAACTGGCAACGACAGTGCTCAAAGTAAATCGAGCTCTTGAAAGCTTCGATGGCGTGATGACCAAAGTAAATGAAGGAACAGGAACATTGGGACAATTGGTCAACAATGATTCTTTACACGTTGAACTAGTCAATGCATCGCATAGTTTAGATCTATTGTTAGAAGACATGCGTTTGCACCCAAAACGATATGTTCATTTTTCTGTTTTTGGTAAAAAAGAGAAGCCTGTTTCAGAAAATTGACCTTAAGTTTGAATCCCTAATGTTTTGCCTATGTTAGCTCAGGTACTTTTTGTTGTGCTTTTAGCTGCTGCATCTTTTGTAGCCTTCAAGCGTTATAGCTTTGTAAGAAGAAATATCAATCTTGGTCGTGACGTCAAAGTAGAAGGCGACACGAGCAAGCGCTGGGCTACCATGTTTCGTGTGGCACTCGGTCAGGGCAAAATGTTCAACAGACCGATCGCTGCATTCCTTCACCTCTTAGTTTACGTCGGTTTCATTATTATCAATATTGAAGTATTGGAAATCCTGATTGACGGGATTTTCGGAACGCACCGTGTGCTTTCATTCATGGGAGGGTTCTATGATTTTCTTATAGGCTCATTTGAAATTCTTGCCGTGCTCGTTTTGTTCTCTGTCATCGTCTTTTTAATAAGAAGAAACGTATTGAAAATTCGTCGTTTCCACATGAAAGAAATGACGAAATGGCCAAAGAGCGATGCTAACATTATTTTGATCGCTGAAGTGTGCATCATGAGTGCCTTTTTGAAAATGAACGCTGCAGATCAGTTGCTCCAACAAATGGGTAGCGAGCATTACCATCACGCCGGCGCATTTCCAATAAGTCAGTATATCGCTCCGATGATGAGCAGCTTTAGCGAAGGTTCGTTGATTCTAATTGAAAGAATCACTTGGTGGTTTCACATTATTGCTATACTAGCTTTCATTGTGTACCTCACCTATTCTAAGCACCTTCACATTATCCTTGCTTTTCCAAATACCTATTATAGTAAACTCGTGCCAGCTGGAGAGTTCAACAACCTCGAAAGTGTTACCAATGAAGTAAAACTGATGTTGGATCCAAATGCAGATCCTTACGCAGCTCCTCCGGCCGACGCAGCTCCACAACGATTTGGAGCGAAAGATGTTTTTGATTTGAGTTGGATCAACTTGATGAACGCTTATTCATGCACCGAATGTGGAAGATGTACAAGCGCTTGTCCTGCCAACCAAACGGGCAAACTCCTTTCACCTCGAAAGATAATGATGGACACCCGCGATCGAATGGAAGAAGTTGGAAAAGGTATCGACGCGAGTGGTGGAGAATGGAAAGAAGACGGTAAATCATTATTGAGAGATTATATCAGCGAAGAAGAACTTTGGGCATGTACATCCTGCAACGCATGTACTGAAGCTTGTCCGGTTAATATCAATCCATTGGAAATTATCGTCGATCTCCGACGCTATTTGATCATGGAAGAATCAAAGTCACCTGAGAGTATCACGGTGATGTTTAACAACATTGAGAACAATGGCGCACCTTGGGCTTTTGCTGCAAGCGATCGCGCTAATTGGCGAAATGCAAACTAACCAAATGGCTAAAGAAAATTTGTTGCAAGATGCCGAGGAAGACGGTAAAAAAATATCTCCCATCCTACCTACACACATCAAGAATTTTTTGATAGATATTGATGGCACAATAGGAGAAGACATTCCCAACGAAGAACCAGAGCGCATGGAAGATGCAAAGCATTATCCAGACGCACTGCAAAAATGTAATCAATGGTATGACGAAGGACATGTCATTTATTTCTTCACTTCACGCACGGAAGCGCATCGCGAAGTGACAGAAAGATGGCTAAAAAAATGTGGCTTCAAATACCATGGAATCATATTCGGAAAACCGAGAGGAGGAAATTACCATTGGATAGATAATCATATGGTAAGAGCCACAAGATTTGAAGGGAAGTTTACGGATTTGGTTGAAAAAGAAATGGTGATTCAGGTCTTCAAAGAATGATCTGATTAAACAATAAAGTAGCTTATGAGTCAAGAACTTCAAGTGAAAACTATGGCGGAATGTCTTGCTGCTGGCGAGGTTCCTGAAATTCTATTTTGGGTAGGTTGCTCAGGAAGCTTTGACGACCGCGCAAAAAAAATCACAAAAGCAATTGCTAAGATTCTTCAGCATTGTCAGATTTCATTTGCCATTTTGGGCGAAGAAGAAATGTGTACAGGGGACCCAGCAAAACGTGCGGGAAATGAATTTCTATTTCAAATGATGGCGATGCAAAATATCGCTGTGTTGAATGGGTATGAAGTGAAAAAGATTGTGACTGGATGTCCACACTGCTTCAACACTTTAAAAAATGAATATCCCAATTTGGGAGGTACATACGAAGTTGTGCATCACACACAACTTATCAATTCATTGATTGCCGAAGGACGCATCACATTGAAGGACGGCGGAGAATTCAAAGGCAAGCGTATCACCTTCCATGACCCTTGTTATTTAGGCAGAGGAAATAATGTGTATGACGCACCAAGAGAATTGCTATCTGCTCTTGATTCAGAATTGGTAGAAATGAAAAGAAGCAAAGCCAATGGCCTTTGCTGTGGAGCTGGTGGTGCTCAAATGTTTAAAGAAGCCGAACCTGGCAACAAGGAAGTGAATGTAGAAAGAACCGAAGACGCGATTGAAGCCAACGCTCAAATCATTGCGACGGGTTGTCCTTTCTGCAACACCATGATGACAGACGGTGCGAAGCATTTTGAAAAAGAATCTGAAATGGTCGTAAAAGATATTGCTGAGCTTATTGCAAACGCTGCCGACCTATAACCCTCATAACTACAATCGACATGAAATTATTAGAAGGAAAAGTAGCAATCATCACTGGTGCTTCAAGAGGTATCGGAAAAGGAATTGCTGAAAAATTTATACAAGAAGGAGCTACAGTGGTATTCACTTACGCTTCATCTGAAGAAAAAGCACGCGCACTAGAAGCGGAACTCACAGCGAATGGTGGCGTTGCAAAAGGATACAAGAGCGATGCTTCCAATTTTGAGGCAGCTCATGCCCTTATTGACGAAGTAGTAAAAGAATTCGGAACGGTTGACATTTTGGTAAACAATGCCGGAATCACTCGTGATAACCTTTTGATGAGAATGTCGGAAGAACAATGGGATGAAATCATGAATGTCAACTTGAAATCCGTTTTCAATCTTACAAAGGCCGTTATCAAACCAATGCTCAAGGCTAAATCTGGAAGCATCATCAACATGTCTTCTGTGGTGGGTGTGAAAGGAAATGCTGGTCAAGCCAACTACGCAGCATCAAAAGCAGGTATCATTGGATTTACCAAAAGCGTTGCCGCTGAATTAGGTTCTAGAAACATTCGTTGCAATGCTATCGCTCCAGGTTTTATTGAAACGGAAATGACTGGCGCCTTGGATGAGAAAGTAGTTCAACAATGGAGAGAAGCTATTCCGTTGAAACGCGGTGGAACGCCAGAGGATATTGCGAATGCCACTGTATTTTTAGCTAGCAATATGAGCGCATATATTACCGGACAAACATTACACGTTTGCGGTGGTATGTTGATGTAACATTTGAATTTTAAAACACTTATAATTTGTCGATCTTAACGGAAGCCTCTTCTTGGTTAGTGATACTGTGCATAGCGATGGGAATTATCTATGCAGGGGCATTGTATTTTCGCGACAGATTCAATAAAAATTACGGCAGCCAACTCGCAGCACTCCTCGGATTCCTGCGATTTGCTGCCGTTTTTATGATTTCATTTTTTCTCCTAAAACCACTTGTCAAAACAACGAACAACACGGAGGAAAAACCTATCATCGTACTTGCTCAAGACAATTCCAACTCTATTATCGTTGGAGGTGACTCATCGTACTACAAGAATGATTATTTAATCCAAATCAAAGCATTAAAAGAAAAGCTTTCAGAAAAATTTGATGTACAGACTTTCTCATTTGGAGATGAGGTAAAATCTGGAATAGATTCAATTCAATTCGATGAAGAATTGACAGACTTTACAGCTTTGTACGACGCTATCAATTCAAAATACTCGGGCAGAAACTTAGGTGCAGTGGTGATTGCTTCTGATGGAATATTCAATAAAGGAAGCAATCCATTGTATGCCTTCAATTCGTTGAAAGCGCCTGTTTACACAATAGCACTTGGCGATACCACTATAAAAAAAGATGCACTAATTGCTGAAGTCAATGCGAACAGATTGGCCTATTTAAACAATAGATTTCCAATTTCAATTCGTGCAGAAGGAAGAAAAGCTAAAGGGGAAAAAGCAATTGTTGAAGTTTCGCACAAAGGCAACGTTGTATTTAACCAAGAAATTACTTTTGATTCTAATCGCGCCTCAAAAACAATCGATATTATTCAAGAAGCATCTTCAGTAGGGCTTCAAAAATATACCGTGACCATTTCTAGGTTAGAAAACGAGATCACCTACGTAAACAATAAAAAAGACATTTACATTGATGTTCTCGATAGCCGACAAAAAGTGCTGATACTCGCGGCAAACGCACACCCAGACATCAATGCGCTTCATGAATCCATTTCAAACAATGAAGCCTACCAGGTCAACACTTTTTTGATTAATAAATTTTCAGGAAATGTAGAAGACTACAATTTGGTCATTTTTCACCAATTGCCGGCAGCGGGCCAACTCGGAGCTAATCAAATTTTGAGCAAGCCGAGTAAGAACATACCGGAGCTTATTTATATGGGGTGGAAACACTGATTTCCGTGCATACAATGATTTGCAAAATGGATTTCAATTAGAAGATTATCGAAACATCAACCTGATGTTCAAGCGGCGTTGTCCAATACTTTCTTTACAGCATTTAATTTGGAGGAACAGTATCAGCAAACAATGATCAATACCGCTCCTCCGTTGGAGTATTCCGTTTGGTACAATTAAAACCTCGCCTGGAGCACAAGTTTTGGTGACGCAAAAAAGTAGGTCAGATCATTACTCAAAAACCCTTTTAGCTTTCAATAAAAAATTGAATTAAAAGTAGATGGTCAAGCTGGAGAAGGACTTTGGAGATGGAGAATCAATAGTTTCAGACAAATTCGAAACTCATGAAGTATTCGATGGATTCGTCACTAAAATGGTACAATACCTTGCTTCAAAAGAAGACAAATCACCGTTTAGAGTAAACGGCGCAAATAATTTTGCTGAAAATGTGAATGTTATTTTTGATGCGGAATTGTACAATTCCAGCTTTGAACCGATTGCTGAAAAAGACATCAGCATTGTATTTAAAAATGACGATGGCAATGAATTCAAGTACACTTTTAGCTTCGACAACGCACGCTATCATTTGAATGCCGGCCAACTTCCTGTTGGAAATTACACTTATGTAGCAACAGTTGTGAGTGAAGGCAAAACATTAAAGGAGACAGGAGAATTTAGTGTTCGAGCCCTTCAAGTGGAACTCACCAATACGATTGCTGATCACAAATTACTTTATCAATTAGCAGGCGAGCATCAAGGAGAAATGGTTTATCCATCAGATCTATCTAGACTTGCCGAAATCATAGACAACAATAACAACATCAGCACTGTTATTTATGAGAATAAACAGCTTGATGATTTGATCAACTTCAATGGTTGCTAGCAGTCATTCTAGGTCTGCTAGGAATGCAGAATGTTGCTTAGAAAGCGCTGGTACTTACTAATAACTTTTAGTTTTGACTTCTTCAGTAATTAAAATAGGTGGTGTTCCTGAACATCAACTTTCTCCTTGCAACTTGCCTTGGAAAAAGGGCTATTCGAAGAACTGGGCTTACATGTAGAATGGACCTACTTCGCGGGGGGAACCGGCGCGATGACCTCTGCGTTAGAACGTGGAGATTTAGACATGGCCATACTTCTCACAGAAGGATTCTTGAGCGCCGTTAGTAATGGTTTACAGGCAAAAATTGTAAAAACCTATATCGAATCTCCACTGGTTTGGGGAATATATTCTGGTGCTCAAAAGGAAATGGAGCATTGGGAGAAAAAGGACAATTTAAATTATGCGATTTCGCGTTTTGGAAGTGGTAGTCATCTCATGGCAATGGTTCATGCGAAGAAGCGCTTTCTAGACATAAAAGAAGAACAATTTCAAGTTATTCAGAGTCTTCATGGCGGATTGGACGCACTCGTGTCTGGTGAAAGTGATGTTTTCTATTGGGAAAAGTTCATGACACGACCATTTGTCAAAAGCGGACAACTGAAAAAAATAGGAGAATTTCAAGCTCCTTGGTCAGGCTTTTTAATAGTTGCTTCAAATGATTCTTTGGCTCAAAACGAATCGGCTATCAAAGCCATTTTGGATAGTATGATTCCCGAATGTATTGATTTTAAACAGAACCATATTTACCTACGTCAGTTGCAAAACAGATTTCAAATGACAGAAGAGGAAGCTGTGAGATGGTTGAATGATACCCATTGGAACAACAGCTATCGACAAGATATGCAAAGTTTACAAAACGCTAAAGAAGCTTTAGTAAAGATTGGATCATGTAAAGAAGAACTTGACTTGGGAAGCATACTTGCCCCTTGGATCTTACGCGTTTAATTATTTCTTCTTTTTGGCTTTCGCCTTTTCTAGATTTTCCTTTTTTCTAAATCTTACAATGTCCTGTATCAGCTTTACAGGAAGCTTTTTAGTATAGGGAAACTGAATGGCACCTTTCGAAAAATTATATTCTTCCAATCGATCTTCAAAATTCTTTACACCACTTGCACCAGGGTAAAATCCTAAGTGATTTTTTGAAGCTGCAAAATGGACTAAGTTCCCATGTAAGTCGAATGTTGGTAATCCATACTTCCATGTTTCAGAAGCTTCTGGTACGACCTTACTTATTATTGATCTGATTTGCTCACAATATTCCTTTTGCACTCCGTCCAGACTTGTGATGTAATCTGTAGTGTTGTTCATCTCGTAATTAATTAATAATCGAAATTTACAGTATCTAAGACTTACTTGTATCTTCTTTCTGCAAAATTTGAAACTATGCTCAAGCTGAAACCTCTTCCATCGGATGGCCAAATGCCTGGGCCTGGATAAAATTGTGGTCGCTTCGTGAAATATGATTGGTCCGTCACATTATTTACGTTGAATTGAATCAAAAAAGAATCACTCACTTTATACTTAACACCCAAATCAAGCAGTGCATATTCGGGCACTAATCCTGTGCTTCCTGAAGCATTTGGCTCAATAGAATTAAGCGCATCAGCATATGAATCCGAGACATAACTAAACAAGGCGTTAAAAGAAATTCTCCTATAAGTAAGATTTAAGCCAGTCCTAGAAATCCATTCAGGGGTGCTTTCCACTTTGTGACCAGAAACATCTTCATTTACATTTCCAACTTTAATAGCTGCATCATAATAAACACTATTATTATATGCCGTTGAGTTAAACAATTGAACATCCCAATTTCCCCTGCGGTAGATTGTAAAGTTCAAGTAAAATTCACTGCCGATACTTCGAGAGTTTCCAATATTCGTTCTATAAATCTGAAGATTATTTACACTATCATTCAATGCAATGGTACCTAATCGATTTTTATAGTCAAGGTAGTAAACAGATACATCCAATTGATATCGTGACGCCATTTCTAAGTCCGATTTCTGAATTAAAGCCACGAGCATCCTTTAAATTTTTATCTACAGATTCATATATGGAAGCAGGCACAATATCTTTTAAAATTACAGGACGATAGGCTCCAGCATAGTTAGCATAAATCTCCATGCCTTTCATAAAATGGTAAGATGTTGAAATACTCTTCAATAAAAATTGATGTGATATTTCATTGCGCACACTATCCGCATTGTAGTAAGCTATATCTCCACTAAAAACAGAAATTCCATCTTCGTATCTCAGCCCAGGTGATATGGACCATCTATCGGAAAAGTTGAATTGATATTCCGCAAAAAGAGCCAAATTATTGGTGTTGTAATGCATGTTTCTTCCCCAATAATCATTTACTCTAGTCAAATCGTAATCGGTTCCTGTGGTACCAACTCCTTGCTGTCTCCTACGCATTCGATTATTCATAGTTTGAGCACCAACAATCAACGTTGAATTGAATCGATGCAAAACATGAAAAAACTGAGATACCTAATTTCATTCGTATAGCTATTAAAATTGTCTATGTCCACTTGCCTATTCGCATAGGATAACGTAGAGTCAATAATCGCATCGTTTACTGTTGCTGGCTTATCAAACATAACGCTGTTTCTTACACCGAGCACAGCAGAAGAAATAACTTGAAAATTTGTAGTGCGACTCAATTCCCAGTTCACCTTCATAGAAGGCACATGAATATTTGGGTTATAATAATTTCTTGACCGCGTTGCCATCGTCGGGTCCGCAAAAAACATAGAATCGTTTAATGGCCCTGCAAGTTGAATGATGTAATTGGAATGTGACCAATCCCATTTGAATTTAAGTTTTTCGCTGGCATCATAGTACAACGATAAATTCTCCGATCCATATTTTGACGAAGAATTATCTCTATATCCATCACTACTTTTTCTGCTAAACCAACCGCTGTACCTCCACTTCCCTGCGGAGCCGCCTAGTTGAGTAAATAGGCTATTCATTCCGAAAGATCCACCGTTGAGCACCACTTTCCTTCCCACTTGTTGTATGTGTTCGGCTCATAAGTCACATAGTAAGCATTCCTCCAAACTGCGCCCCATATTGATTTGCTCCTCCACCACGAATCAATTCTATTCGATTGACGGCTTCCATGGGGATATTAAAATGACTTGCTGGGTACCCGTACATATCAGAATTGGTGAGCACTCCATCTTTTCGAATATTGAACTCCCACCCTCTATGAGCGTCCAATCCACGAGTTGAAATATTGGTTTGATTTCCTGTGCCGTCCATATCATAAACAAAAACGCCAGGAATTCTAGCAAACACCTGGCGACCATTTTTTCTGATAGCGGAAAGGGCACTTCAGCAAGATAAATTTCTTCATTCTTCTTTCCTGCATAATTCATCAAATCCACTATGTCCGATTTGTACCTAGCTGTATACAATTGAACATATAGAATTTGAGGCATGATGGTAATTTGATCGAGTCTCTTTTCAAGCTTGACTGTATCAACTTGAGCAGAACTCAAAATAGAAAAAGACATGATGGTGGCGACCATCATGAGTCGAAAAATTTTCATACCATTAGTTGTTGTTGAGGCAAATATAACTTTTCCTAGATTTGCGTTATGTTAAAACGACTTTGGGCTTTCTGCATGATACGAACGATGGTATATGCTTTAGTCCTTCTCTCTCTCCTCATACTTTTCCGAGTTCCAATTTTTAAGGGAATGGGAAGTTTTCTAACGGCTAGTGACCCCTGGGAACCTACTGAAGTGTAGTAGTGCTTGGCGGCGACAGTTATATGCGCGGAAACGAGGCCATTGCGCTTTATCAAAAAGACACGACGCTTCAATTCATTGTTACAGGTGGCAATCAACCTGAGAAAATACAGGCTTTGGATACAACCATGTATGAAGCAGAACTCACCAGACATTGGATGGTCAATGAAGGAGTTCCAGTAGATCATATCGTTGCATTGACAAAAAGCACGAGCACCCGAGAGGAAGCTTCAGAGGTTTTAGTGTATTGTAAAGAACATCATTTTAAGCATGTTACCATCCTTTCAAGCGATTATCATTTAAGGCGTGTGAGATGGGTATTTGAAGATTTATTTACTGAAAACAATATCCAGACGCGATATCATGGAGCTAAGGCAGATGGATTTGAAAAGGATTCCTGGTGGAAAAATGAATCGGGAATGATCATCACCAACAATGAGTATATAAAATTGCTGTATTACTTATTTACAGACAAATAGCTACTAGTCAGGCCATCAAGCTTGGATTACGTGTTTAATTTCTGTTAATAATTGCTCAAAACTAGCCCTCACAGAAAGGAAAAATCGTATCTTTGAAGTACCTGAACACTACTGGTGCCTATGAACGAAGATGACCGCGATCAGCACAATGCTGAAGACTTGGTTAACAGATACGAAAAGATGGTGGCGAATGATGAGTCTTACTACTTCGACATTGAAGAATTCGAAGGAATAGTCGACTTTTATTGCGACGTCAATAAGTTCAACCAAGCTTTAAATGCGATTACATACGCATATACTTTATTTCCTGAAAATATTACTTTGATGCTTCGTGAAAGTCAAATTTTGGCTGGCATGGGACGTCTTACCAAGGCTTTGGCTAGACTTAAGACTTTGGAGAAGTTTGAACCTCAAAACCAAGAGGTCATTCTTACTATGGCTTCAATCTATAGCCAACTGCGCGAACACAAACAAGCTATTGAGTTGTTTAAACGCGCCCTATTGCTCAGTGGAGACGAGGCGGAAGAGGATATTTATTTAGAAATAGCTCTTGAGTATGAAAACATGGATCGCTTGACCGTGCAATCGAGGTACTTCAAGAAGCATTAAAGAAAACTCCCGACAACGAAACACTGCTTTATGAGTTGGCCTACTGTTTCGACACGGCAGACCGCACCGCTGAGTGCACAGAATACTATCTAGCGTTTATTGAAAAACACCCCTATAGTTTCCCCGCGTGGTACAATCTGGGCAACGCCTACCAAAAGTTAGATCAACTCGAGGAAGCTTTGGATGCTTACGATTATTGCTTGGCCATTCAAAACGATTTTGCACCTGCTTACTACAATAAAGCGCATGCATTATTCAAAATGGACAAATTCGCAGAGGCTATTTCAACCTTTGAAGAATCGTATGCCTAAGTGAACCACCTCATGCTCCCATCTACTGTCACATTGGTGAGTGTTTTGAAAAGCTAGAGGAGTTTGATAAGGCCCTTTTTTATTACAGAAAATCAATTCAAGACGATGAGTTCTACGCGGATGCCTACTTGGGTATAGGCATGGTCATGGACTTACAAGGCAAAACTGGTGATGCAATTTCATTCATCGAACGAGCAATAGAACTCGAGCCTGAAAATCCAGATTACCACTTATTTCTTGTTGAAATATTAAAGAAAATAAATCACCTCGCTGAGGCTGAATCCATCACTGAAACATTGACGGCAAGGTTCCCTGAAAATGAAGATGTGTGGCTCGATCACAGCGACGTCTACTTTATTCAAAAAGACTATCAAAAAGCCATAGCTACCATTAATGAGGGTGGCAGAAAAATCCTCAAAGTTCGGATTTAGGTTATAGAAAAGTCGCATATTTAATGGCAGCTGGTCAGCATATCGAAGCTCAAGACTTATTGTTCAGAATGTTTCAATACGACCAGGAAGGAATGGAAGATTTGCAGGAATACCCTGACATCAAAAACAACCTACTTTTCATCGATTTGATGAAAAATAAGGATTAAAAAATACCATTATCTTTGCCCCCTTTGCACCTACCTAAATTCTCACTGACTACATGAATTTTTCATTAAACAACATTCCTGAAAGAACAAAGAAATCCAGAAACGCTGGCGTTACTATGGTTATGGACAAAGGCTTAAGCCTTCGTCAAGCCGAAGATCTCGTTGAAACATCTGGGGAATTTGTAGACCTTGTTAAACTCGGGTTTGGTACATCTGCCTTTGCAAAAAATGTAAAGGATAAAGTTGATTTTTATAAAAAGAACGATATCGATGTTTATGTAGGAGGAACGCTTTTTGAAGCTTTCTACGTACGCAATCAAATGGACGAATACGAGCGTTATATCAACAAGCTTGGATTGACAACACTAGAAGTTTCAGACGGAAGCATGGTGATTCCACACGACGATAAATGCGAATTGATCGCGAAATACGCAAAAAACTACCGAGTGCTTTCAGAAGTAGGTTCAAAGGAAGAAGGAATATTGATTTCTCCTTCAAAATGGATCAAAATGATGAGCACCGAACTTCAAGCTGGAAGCTGGAAAGTGATTGCGGAAGCTCGTGAAAGCGGTACTGTTGGTATCTACAGACCGAATGGTCAGGCACACGTGGTGCTTATCAATAAAATTCTTCAAAAAGTAAAAGCTGAGGATATTCTTTGGGAAGCTCCAAAGAAAGCTCAACAAGTATATTTTATTAAGCATTTAGGACACAATGTGAATCTTGGAAACATTGCTGAAAATGAAGTTATTCCTTTGGAGTGCCTTAGAATCGGACTTCGTGGTGATACTTTCTTCAGTTATCTACCTGAGGATATTGTCCAAAAAATGAAAGGTTAATCATGATGAATGAAATTACAGCTTCTCAATTAAAGAGCTGGCAAGATCAAGGAAAAGCTTTCCAATTAATCGATATTCGGGAAGAAGAGGAAGTTGCAACTGGAACCATTGGCGGTACTTGGATCCCGATGGATAAAGTTCTTGAGAAAAGAGCGGAATTTAGCTCTGATATTCCTGTGGTCGTTCATTGCAATTCAGGAAAACGAAGCCGTGCTGTTGTTTACACCCTGTCTACTAAGTATGACATGAAAAACGTGTACAGCCTTTGCGGTGGCATTCAAGCTTATGCCCAAGAAATAAACCCAGCGATTCTCCAAGCTCTCTAAACCAATAAAATGGATTTGATTCACCAAATCATCGATTTCACCCTACACATCGATGAAAAGTTGCAGTATTTCGTATCAGAGTACGGCACCCTCACTTATGCAATATTATTTCTTATTGTTTTTGTAGAAACAGGCTTAATCGTGATGCCATTGCTTCCTGGCGATTCATTACTATTTGCAGCAGGTGCACTTGCTGCCGCGCCAGGCTCAGAGCTCAATATTGCGGTGATTATCCCATTGCTTATTCTAGCTGCACTTCTCGGTGACAACGTGAACTATTTTGTGGGACGATTCTTTAGTGATCAAATTAAAAAACGGGAACGAATTCTCTTTTTCAAAAAGAAATATATTGACGACACAGAAGCCTTCTACGCTAAACACGGAGGCAAAACGGTTATCATGGCACGCTTTGTACCCATTGTGCGCACTGTTGCTCCTTTCGTAGCGGGTGCCAGCAATATGCCCTATAAAAAATATATCTCCTTTTGCTTCATTGGGGCGATTGTTTGGGTTTCTGGACTTTCCATTCTTGGATACGCTTTTGGCAATCTAGACATTGTAAAAAACAATTTTGAGATTGTTATTTTGTCGATCATCGCCATAAGCGTTTTACCCATTATCATTGGCTTTCTCAGAGCTAAACTCTCTAAAAAAGCAGCATGACGCTCTACGGTTTAATTGGTCATCCTCTTGCCCACTCTTTTTCTGCGACCTATTTCGCCGAAAAGTTTAAAGAGCAAAATATCACGCATTGCGAATACCGCAATTTTGATATTCCATCGATAGAATTATTTTCTGATTTAGTAGAGGCACACAGAGAATTGAGTGGCTTGAACGTTACCATTCCCTACAAGGAGACAATAATACCTTTCTTAGATGAGCTTGATCCAGAAGCGAAACTCATTGGGGCAGTCAACTGTATAAAAATCCTTGAAAACGGTCGTAAAATCGGTTACAATACCGATGCTTACGGCTTTTACCACAGTATCAAGCCTTTTTTGGAAAATAAATCAGAACGCGCTTTAATTCTAGGAACCGGAGGCAGCTCGAAAGCAGTTGGTTATGTTCTTCAAAAGTTAGGTATTCAAGTGTTTTTTGCATCTACCAACCCGTCCAAGAGCAATCACGTGAGCTATGGGGATATTACAGCTGATGCGATCAAGCATTTTCCGCTTATTATCAACACCACGCCTTTGGGCACTTTCCCCAACGTAGAAACCGCGCCAGAACTGCCTTATGAAGCGCTCACAGACAAACATTTCTTGTTCGACCTCACCTATAATCCAGAAGAAAACAGTGTTCTTGAAAAAAAGGCAAAGAGGCCGGTGCGAAACCTCAATGGCAAACTCATGCTGCAACTCCAAGCCGAGAAAATTTGGAGCATCTGGAATAGCTGATAGTAGTATATTTGCGGGATATGACGCTCGGTAGAACCGCATTCATAAACAACCCTCCAGAAATCAAGGCAGAACTATTGACTCTGTTCAACAGCGCTGACCCAATTACCATTTTCGATATTGGTGCTTGTATGAAGGTGAAGACTCTATCCGATATAGCTTTTTATTTCCCAACTCTAAAGTTTATCTTTTGAGCCCCGACCCGATAATCTCAAAATTGTTGATGAGAATATCACTCATTTTAAAAGAGAAAACATTCACGTAAGTAACCTTGCACTGTCTTCAAGAAAATGGCAAAGCAACTTTCTATTTGAGCTCAGGAAATCCCAACAACGAAAACGAAAATCCAAGATTGGGATTTTGGAAATAAATCCTCCTCTCTGCTTCCTCCAGGTGAAGAAATGCAAAAGCATACAGAGTGGTTGGAATTCAAAAACACCTTAGAGGTTTCTACGATGAAGTTGATCGACTTCTGCTCATCCAAGCTTAACATTTCGAACATTGACTTCATACATATGGATGTTCAAGGAGCAGAACTCATGGTGCTTAAAGAGGCGCTGAAACATTCATTCAAAAAATATCTGCAGTATGGCTAGAAGTAGAAGGCTGTAGAACTCTACAAGGGAGTCAGCCTTTGAAAAAGGATGTAGAAGACTTTATGCAAACCAATGGTTTTGTTTGTGTCAAGAGTACCGTCAACAACGTGGCAGGTGATCAGCTATATGTGAACACAAACACAATTGGAGCAGATAAAATTGCCGACGTATTACGATTGGTTAAAAAGCAACAGCGCAACAAAAAATAAAGCATATCTATTATTCAATTAGAAATAAATTCTGGTAAAAATGATTGTTGTTTACTTACAAGGTGGATTAGGAAATCAATGTTTCAATATGCATTTGGGAAAGCGCTTTCCTTGCAATTGAACATGCCTTTGTATTTTGACACTACACATTTCGACCAAGGTCCTATAAGAAATGAGACCCCTCGTAATTTTCAATTGAATCAATGGAAAACCGAATGTTCATTCGCTTCGGAAAATGAACGTCGTGTAATAAGTACTATCAAAATTTACCTCTGCATAAAGAGTTTTAAAAAAGCTCATTCCTTCAACAGACTATGTTGAAGGAAACGACGCCAGTGTGATTGATTTAGAACAATTACAAAAAGCAAAGGCGATTTTTTTGCGAGGCTACTTTCAGAATGAAAGTTATTTCGATGCCATTTCTCAAAGTATCAGACAACATTTTGTACCCGTATTTCAAAAGGAAATTCCTTTTAATTTGAAGAAGAAAATGTAAGTGTGCATATCAGAAGAGGTGACTATGTCTCGAATAAAGAAGCGGCGCAACATCATGGAACGTGCAACGCGGCTTATTACGAATATGCTTTTAAATTGATAAAAGCTCAAATTCCTGGAGCGCGATTCGTTTTCTTTTCAGATGACATTGAATGGTGCAAAGAAGCGTTTGATCATCTAGAAAACAAGCTTTTCATTGACCCGAAAAGCGATGATATTGAATGCGATGACCTTTATAAAATGAGCCGTTGTAATCATCACATCATTGCCAATATGAGTTCATAGTTGGTGGGGAGCATGGCTAAATAATTCAGAAAATAAAATGGTGATATCACCTAAAAAATGGATTCAATCACAAATCACTGAACGCAACGAAGTGGTGCCTAAATCCTGGATTCAAATATGAGTTCTCCTTTGGTTTCTCTTATTAATGCCCGTTTACAATAGCGCACTTTATCTCCGAAGCGGTATACAGTATACTGAACCAGAAAACTATACAAATCTCGAACTCATTGTATTGATGATTGCTCAAAAGATGAAAGTCTGGCGAAATTCTCAAATCAATTAGCGATTCCCGCTTAAAGATCATTTCATTAGAAAAAAATGGCGGCGTTGCCAATGCGGCGCAATACCGCTATCGCCGCAGCAAAGGGAGAGTTTATAGCATTCTTAGATTCCGACGACATTGCCTTTCCTCATAGAATAGAAATTCAAGTAGATATCATTCAACATCCCGAAGCGGATGCAGTATTTGGTAGGGTAAAACTTGTTGATGTTTATGGAAATCCTTGCGGAACTTGGGAAGACGATGAAATATATATTTTACCAGAAGAAATAACCGAACGACTCCCTGTGGCCAATTGCGTTTCCCAACCAGCAGCCATGGTGCGGAAGTCGGCCTTCCTGCTCCTGTTTATCATCATGAATACAAAGACTCAGAAGATTGGGGATTATGGTTGGAAATGATTGCGAATGGCAAATCGCTCCACAAAAATTGACGAGCCACTCACTTACTATCGCATTCGACCAAGCAGTGAAACCCAAAGATCAAATAAGCATCCGCTAGAAGAAACTTATTCGATTTAGAGAAACTTATTTGAGCCTAAAAATTGTGAGCGCAATAACGTGAATATTGAAAAATATTGCGTATCAGATTATTAGAAGAAGAAACTGCTGTGCCAATAGGTTCATCTACAAACCACTTTCTATTCTAAAAAAGTTTTTTAGCTAATGCAATATGGCTAGTTGTTGAACATTTCAGACTTGTCTTTATTAAAAGTATTCTCGCTAGTGTATTTTTATTTTTCCCATTTTATCATATTGGCGGTGCAGAAAAGTTACATGCTGCTGCTGTGCACAATAACTAACATGAAATGCCAATGATTTTATCACAAAAAAATCAGGTGATAAGGAGTTTCTCAGAGCATTCAAGAAAAGGAAGCCTATGTCTTTGACATGTGGAAATTAGCATGGTTTCCATTTTTAAAAACATAACAGCACGAGCAATTGCCCATCACATTAATGGCAAAAAATTTCCGGTGGTGATTAGCAGTAATTCCGCTTTCTTTTACGAGACGTTAAAGTACTTAGATAGTCATGTGAAGTGTGTTGACTTGATTCACGCATTTGTGCATCCTGAAGAAAGTGGCCCCGAAAAATGGTCGTTGCCTTATGTCAACAAATTGCAACAACGTGTTTTTATTGGCCAGAAGGCAATGGATGAAATGGCGCAACTTTATGCCAAAGAAAATCTACCGTCGAGCCTGACTTCTCGCTTTAAATTAATTAGAAATTACGTTGAAATTCCCGGAAACTTCATTCATAATGGAATTACGGGAACAGCGAGATTGATTTATATCGGAAGAGGTACACCGGAAAAGCGCGTTCACCTAGCCGCAAAAATCTCTGCAAAACACAGAGAAAATTCTGAAGCCGCGCCAATATTACTGATCGGAAACATGCACAATGCCATTGAGTCCGATGATTTGGTTCATTGCGATCTCATTGGCGTAATTCAGGAAGAAGAAGAAGTCTATCGTCACCTGCTTCGTTCGGATATTCTTCTGCTCACTTCAAGCCGAGAAGGTTTCCCAATGGCCATTGCCGAAGCTATGGCTTGTGGGGTGATACCTATTACTACGGCCGTTGGAGACATTCCAAACGTGATCCAAGATGGAGTAAACGGGTTCCTTTTACCTGTGGTAGGAGAAACTGAAATTATTGACAAGGCGATTGAGATTATCCATTTACTTGAATCCAATCCTTCATTAACAATCCGTATTCGAGAACAAGCTCGAAAAGATGCAGAAAGAATGTTTAGTAAAGACAACTTTGTAGAAAGTTGGAATAAGATATTGACTTATCAATGAAAGATAAATTTTTAGGAATAGTGAATCACCCGTTGGCACGAAACTTTTTCGTGTACAGCTTTGGCGCACTTTTTCTAAAAGGCGTTTCCTTCCTACTATTACCTCTTTACACCAAGCTCCTCTCCCCTGCCGAATATGGCATACTTGACCTTCTTTCCACATTTGCGAATGTGCTAGATATTACGCTTTCACTAGGTCTATTGTCAGTTATTATTATTGAATATTATCATCACGATGATGAAGGTCGAAAGAAAATGTTTCATAGCATCATTTCCATCTTCATCAGTATATCAACACTATTATACCTCATTGCACTTGCAATAGCAATAGTCAATAAAGAAGCTATATTCCCTGAAGTCAACACTTCACTCATCATATTCGTTACGGCTACTAGTTACCTAACTTTTTTCCAAAGTTTTATTGTTCTAATTCTAAAGCAACAGGAACGCGCGACGACAGCCACACTATTGCAGGTAGGCGCAGGAATCATAAGTGTAATATTGAATGTACTTTTTGTGTATGGAATGTCACTAGGAGTGCAAGGAATTATTTGGAGTAGCTTCATTGGAGTTTTGCTATTTAGTATATACAGTTGGTATTTTATTTTTAAAGAAATAGAATTCAAGTTCAACCTCAACAAGGAAGTACTGAAGAACTATTTAGCGCTCGGACTTCCATTTATTCCTAATGCCATTACGCTTTGGTTAATGACCAGCGCTAACAGATGGATTCTTCTCAAATATTCCGATTTAGATAGTGTTGGATATTTCTCTCTAGCATTCAAATTCAGTTCGCTATTCGACCCTCTGATTATTCAACCATTTCTAGGGGCTTACACACCAAGAATATTAAATCGATTTAAAACTGGAGACTACCGTCAACCCATTTCATCAATTGTAATCGCTGGTATACCGGGATTTCTTATTGCGGGATTTGTGTTGCAATATGTAGCACAACTTATGATCGATCCAAAATTTTCACCTTCTCTAATTCTCATCCCAATACTTGTATTCAGCAGCTATTTCAGTCTAATGGCTCAAGTAAGTGCTTACATTTTAGTATTTAGAAAAAAAGTTATACCTATGGTTGTTGCAATTTCGGCAGCTTCCATACTTGGGGTGCTCGCCAATTTTATTTTGGTGCCCAAATATGGAGGGCTTGGAAGTGCCATTGCAGCGAATATTGGCGGTTTGATTTGGTTTGCTGCCATCTACTATCTTCAAAGAAAGGAACGAATTCTTCTTGCTAATGGACATTAAAAAACTGCTACTAGATATCGTCACTTTCAATTTTACGGATCTCAAAAAGAGATTCGCAAAACTGGATAGAAGGTTGAAACGTATTTCACATAAAAGAAGAAATGAAGTGCCTTCCGTAGTGAATATTCCTGTTCTTATCAATAATAGGGATCGATTGACCTACCTGAAGCTGCTTATAAACCGGCTGGAAGAGATTGGATTCAAGAAAATATTTGTCATAGATAATGACAGTGCATATCCTCCACTTTTAGAATTCTACAAACAGACAAAGCATCGTGTTATCTATTTAAAAAGAAATGCGGGACCCCGTTCTATATGGGAATCCGAGGAAACGAAAACATTTCTTTCAGATTACTATATCTACACAGATCCGGATGTGGTTCCCGAAAGTGATGTTGATTTAAGCCTCATTCAAAAAATGGTGGATACCTTAGATAAAGATATTACACTTGAGAAAATCGGTTTAGGATTGAGAATAGACGATTTACCCAATCACTTTAAATTAAAAGAACAGGTTATTAATTGGGAAAATCAGTTTCATCAAACAAGCGTAAGTGATCTGTATTTTCTTGCACCCGTAGACACCACATTTGCTCTATATGCACCTTATCAGCAGGGTGGTGGCGAATGTAAGGCTTACAGAACAAAAGCACCATATCTTGCAAAACATTTGCCTTGGTATGAAGACTCTTCCAATCCAAAGGAAGAAGATAAATATTATAAAGACAGAGCAGCATCCGACGCATCACATTGGACGGAGCTAACAAAATAAATATGGAACAATCGATTTGTTTTTTTAGCAGCTTTTTTACTTCAGCAGAAGTTCCCTACTATGTAAAATATTACGTGGAGGAATTAAACCGTCATTTTACCAAAGTCATTTTTCTTACAAATGAAAAAAAATTGAGTTCGGAAAGCCTTGCCTATTTTCAAAATGAGAATATTGAATTAAAGCTTGTAAAAAACGAAGGCTTTGATTTTGGAATGTGGTACAAAGCCTTCAATGAATATGAAGTCTCTAGCTACGACTGCGTTGGCTTAATCAACGATTCTTGTATTTTATTCAGAACTATTGATGATGTTTTTGAAAAAATTAAGGCGTCTACATCTGAGTATATCGGTATGATAAAATCAAACCGTTATCATCCACACATCCAATCCTTCTTTGTGGTGATGAAAGGGAAAGCGATAGGTTTGGCCAAAGAATATTTCAATACACACAAACTTGTATCAGACTATCGACAGGTGATTCAAACCTATGAAATAGGAATGAGTAAGTTCATGTCTGAAAATGGCGTTGTTATCGAAGGACTTTACAATAAAGGTTTCGAATCATATGAAAAGAATCCTTCATTTGCCCGAGTGAGAGAATTGATTGAAGAAGGAATGCCTTTAATTAAAAAGAAAATTGTTTTCCGAAACTATCGTGGATTAGAATTCTATTGGATTATTCGAATGAACTTTGATGCAGACTATAGGAAATATGTGCGCCAAATACAACAGATGTATCCATCATCACAAGTGATCGATTTCAGCAAAGTGATGAAAGATGCACCTAGCCAGCACCATCGCGATATATTTTGGTTTAAAATAGGAAGAGGAATAGCTAATTTTTTTAGAAAAATCCCATTTGCCAGACCTGTTTTTCATGGAGTCATTTCATTACTTAAAAAATTTAGAAAGTGATGAAGAAAGTGATAATTACATTGGTAAATTATTTTGGTGAAAAAGAACTTGTAGACTTCATCCGCTCGCAATTGCTTGTTCAAAAAGGCGTAGATCTCACAATTGCCGTTGTAGATAATGGCTCACGCTGTGAAATCTTACAGCAGTTTGCTCAAGAAAACCCAGCGATACGACTATTTCAACCCAATAAAAATCTTGGATATTTGGGTGCTGCCTTTTTTGCCTATAAACAACTGGTAGAAACAGAACGTCAAAATTTTGATACTTTTATTCTATCCAATTTTGATTTAGAGTTTCCCAATGCACATACGCTAGAAAAACTGGTACAGGAAGCAGAACTCAAAAAGCTTGAGGTATTTGGACCACAAATTATAAATATTCCAGACGGAGGAAAGTCCAACCCTATGTACGAAGAACGAATTAGCTTATCCCATCTGAATCGATTGCTAAAAGTGAATTCGTCGATGCTACTTGCTATTCCTTATCAACTTCTTCATCGACTTAAAAAGAAAAAAAGTAAAACAACTTCAAATAAAACTTCGTGCTATGCAATTCACGGAAGTATGATGTGTTTTGCTTCAAGTTTCTTCAAAAAATCGGGAACTTTAGATTATCCTAGTTTTTTATATGGAGAAGAAATATTTATTGCAGAGCAATGCCTTAAGCAAGATATTAAAATCGGATTCATCCCTAGTATTGAAATAATCCATAAAGAGCACATTACTACTGGCAGTTGGAAGACTAGAAAACACATGCAATTTTTGCATGATTCATTGAGTTGGATCAAAGCCCATTATTTTAGCCAATCATGATTTCAGTAATTGTTCCAACATATAATGAAGAGCATTTCATTGCAAGTTTCCTTGACAATGTACTCCAACAAGATGTGGATCAAACTCAAGTTGAAATCATCATATCTGATGGAAGAAGTACTGATCGCACAAGAGAGATTGTCGCCACCTATCAAACCAAGTACAACAATATTGTTTTGATTGACAATCCCGACAAATATGTTCCTCAAGCATTAAACAAGGCGCTAGCCATCGCAAAAGGAGAAACTATTGTGAGGCTTGATGCACATTCTATTTACCCTAAAAATTATATCCGTACGTTGGTTCTAAAACTTCATTCACTACAAGCCGATAATGTGGGAGGAATGTGGATTACAGAACCAGGCAATCAGACTTTAGAAGCTGCTGCAATTGCCATTGCAACAACCGATAAAATTGGAATAGGAAACGCATCTTACCGCCATGGAGCCGCTTCAGAAATTGAAACAGACACGGTTCCTTACGGCTGTTTCAAAAAAGATATTTTTACGAGAATAGGAACCTTCGATGAAGATTTGTTACGCAACCAGGATGACGAATTTAATGGTCGAATTATTAAAAATAACGGCAAGATTTTTTTAATTCCCGAAGTAAAAATTCGCTATTTCGCTCGACCTACCTACGCCAAAATGCGAACGATGTTTTATCAGTATGGTTTGTATAAACCATTAGTAATGCTGAAACTTGGATCACCCGCCACAATGAGACAATTCGCGCCACCAATGCTAGTTCTTGGGCATTCTATTGCTGCGTTTTTCATGTTATTATTTCCAAGTATTTGGTGGTTCTTTGGTAGTGGACTTCTCGCCTACTATTTGTTATTGCTGTTTCGCGCCACTCAAATTACTCAGCGTCTTCCCGCCTTTGCAACACAATTTTCTCGATTAAAATTGATTCTAAAAATATTTCTAGCTTTTCCGCAAATTCATTTCAGTTACGGAATGGGATACATCAAGGGTTGGATGGAGTTTGTAGTGCTTAAAAAGCATTTGAAGAATTCAAGCGCTAGTCTCAAAGAAAATCGCTAATTTCGGTTGAATGAAATTAACCTTTCTCACTTTTATCTTCTCGCTTCTTTTAATGCACTCAGCTATGAGTCAAAATCTACCGTTGAATGTTGAATGGCAATTTACTGCCAAAGACACCCTAGATTGGATGCCCGCACAGGTTCCAGGTTGCGTGCATACAGACTTAGAACGGAATGCCATTATAGAAAATCCACTTTTAGGTATCAATGAAAAAAAGTGTCAATGGGTTGAGAATAAAGATTGGATCTATCAAACTTTACCATTTTCGGTATCGAAAGAAATTTTTAATCAAGAAATCATTCGGTTAAAATTTTCTCAGCTTGACACCTATTCAAAAGTATTTTTAAACGACACCTTTCTGCTAGAAACATCCAATGTATTTCGAAGCTATGAAATTGACGTCAAACCGTTTCTAAATAAGGACCTCAACATTTTACGAATCGAATTTTCAAGCCCCATTTCCGAAGGAGAAAAGCGAATTAAATCTTTAGGACATCCATTGCCCGGAGATGATATGCGTGCTGTTACACGGAAGCCGCAATACCACTACGGCTGGGATTGGGGGCCTCGACTTGTTACTTCTGGAATAACCGGTTCTATTGAATGGATTGCCTATTCGGAAATCCAAGTTAAAGATGTCTATTTCGATCAATTGTTTATTTCCAAGGAACGCGTTGAGCTGGAAGTAGAAATCTCAGTTCATGTTCATCAAGCTGGAGAATATTCTTTTCATGTGACTGACAGCACAAATCATCTCGGTGCAGGGCACACAAGCTTTTTAGAAAGAGGCCTTAACACTATTCGTATTCCCATGTCCATAAAGAATCCTAAATTATGGTGGTCCAACGGCTTGGGAGAGGCATATCAATATTCTTTTCTAGTTGAAGGAAAGCGAAACAATAATTTATTTTATAAAAAAAATTATTCGGTAGGACTGCGGAACATTGAACTGATTACGGAACGCGATGACTCGGGGGAAACCTTTTATTTTAAATTAAATGGTCAACCTGTATTTGCAAAAGGTGCGAATTATATTCCAATAACGATGTTACCAGAACGAGCTTCAAAAGAAGACTATCTTCAGTTGTTGACGTTGTGCAAAGAAAGTAACTTCAATATGCTCCGGGTTTGGGGAGGTGGCTACTATGAAAAAGATTGGTTTTACGAAATATGCGATAGTCTTGGAATCATGGTTTGGCAAGACTTCATGTTTGCTTGCAGCATGTATCCAGGCAATCCAGCATTTATAGAAAACGTAAGAGAAGAAGCAGATCAGCAAACCAAACGATTGAGAAATCACGCGTGTCTTGCTTTGTGGTGTGGCAACAATGAAAATGCTGAAGGTTGGGCCAGATGGGGTTGGCAGCAAAATTTATCAGCTAAAGACAAGAAAACAATTGAAGCCGCTTACAACGCTGTTTTCGCTGAATTATTGCCTGAAATCGTGTTTACCAATCACGCACAAATCAATTATTGGGAAAGTAGTCCACGATTTGGAAGAGGAGATAGCAAGAGTCTCACAGAAGGCGATTGTCACTATTGGGGACTTTGGCACGACGAGGAACCATTCGAAATTTTACAAAATAAAATTCCAAGATTCATGAGCGAATTTGGAATGCAGAGTTTTCCAAATAAAAAATCCTTTGATGAAATGCTAACTCTGGATTCATTCTCATGGGACGACCCTGGCTTGGCGCAACATCAAAAACACAGTAGAGGAAATAAATTGATGCGCGACTACACTTCAAGATGGTTCGACATCGATGATTCATTAAAAACTTTCGCTAGCAATCCATACAATTATTTACAACTAACTCAGAGTATGCAGGCAGAAGGAATGCTCATGGGAATTGAGGCTGAAAGACGCGCCTCCCCATATTGTATGGGAACTTTGTTCTGGCAGTTGAATGATGTTTGGCCGTCATTTAGTTGGAGCGCCATAGATTATAAAATGGAGCCCAAAATATTCATGAATGGATTAAAGGAAATTTATGCAAACGAACTATTAAGTCCATACATAGAAAATAATTTTCTTTACATTCATTACATCAATGACACTAACACTGAAGCACCAGTGGTTAATCTCCAATATCAAATTATGGATAGTGACCGAAATGTGCTTACACAGAGCTTTGTGAGATATGTTGCCCTAAACGAACCTGGTGTTATTTACAGCACACCATGGGTAGAATTGATTAAAGATCGTGACCCTGAAAATTTAATTATAGCTGTGAGTTGCTTTACGATGGATGGGCAAGTTTATCTGCAGCGCGAAGCAAAGTTGACGGCCAAAAGCAGTGATGGATTGATGTATATTTCGACACCTTCAAACCCATTCATCCTCACTAAAATTAGTGATTGAATATAACCTGAACTTCATTTAATATAGTGCTTTAAAACTATTTTGAATGAAACACTTTTACATTTTAATTTTATTTACAGCATTTTCTATTCCATCCTTTTCTCAATTGAATGAAGAATGGCTTCACTCAGAAAATCCTTTAATAGGCATCACAGAAACTCACTTCCGTCAAGTTGGAGATAACGTTATTATCAAAGCTGAAATGTTTGAAGGTGGCAGTCATGAACAAGCGATGAGCATCAGCACAAATGGAGTTCAAAATTGGTTTGATGCATACACCAATTTCCAAGAGTGCACCAACTGCGGACTTCAAGGGATTTCAGATATAGCCATTTCATCAGCTGGTGACATGTATAGTGTCGGATTTCAGCCTGCTTCACCATTTGGTGGTGCATATTTCAGCAAGCAAAATATTGAAGGTGACTATGAATTCATCAATGAGTATTTCGTTGGAAATATGTTTAAGGAGTTTTATTACTTGGATCTATCAGATGATGAGCAAAACATTTATATTGTTGGAGAAGATATGGACGATAACGAAGGCTATCAAAAAGTTTATAAAATGGATACTGATGGAAACACTATCGCATCAAGTGAATCCAGTTCATATTTCCCAAGCACATTAGATGTTAATGAGGATAAAATATACGTTAGTCAACCAGATTTTGGTATGTTATTCATTGAGCAATTCGATGATAACTTGCAACTTCAATGGACTTATAGTCTAGAGCTTCCCAATTATGGCCTATCTGCTCTCATGTCACAAAAACTTCCAAACGGTGACATGCTTTATTTATCATTAGGTGAAAATAATAACACTGGATTTAAGGAAATAATCTTAGTGCATCTCCACGAAGATGGAACAGCAGAGCACACCACCATTCCAACATTATTTGATAGCAACTATGTTGCATTCTTGCAGGACTTCTATTATGAAAACAACCTAATCGGCCTCACATATTTCGCAAGAGGTTTTGATGTTGTAAATGAACCACAAGGAATTCAAGGGGGAAAAGGAGGCCCCACAGTAAATTATCTTGTGGTAGAAAATTACAATCTAGACTTTTCACAAAACTATTCTCAAATTATAGAACCCTTCAATGGCAATTATGAAAATGCTTTAAACTTAAGTAAAATAAAAATCGACCAAAGTGGAAACAGCATTCTTTGCTATGGAGAAGATTATAATACTCCAGAACTTGGAAGTCAAAAAAACTTGGTTGTTTTGCTATTGGATGTCAATGGTAACGAAATAGACAGATATACTGCACCACCTGTCGGCATGCAGTACCCATATGGCTCATTCATGCCAAGTGAGGGTACCTTCTATGTGCAGGGCAGTTATGGTGAAGACGGAGCTCAGAATAACTGGAGTGTAGTAAAATTTACCTACAGTATTGAAAGTGGTATAGTGAAATCAACGAAAGCGAACCTATCAGCTTATCCCAATCCATTCACTGATCAATTAGTGGTAAGAGGGATCAAAACTGGAGAGATCTTTGATATAATTGACATTACAGGCAAGCTTGTTAAGAGCTTTAAATCGCAATCAGAAAATGAAATGATTGACTTATCATTTCTAAGTCCAGGAATCTATATGATTTGTTCAGAAATGCATTCTGAGGTTTTACGTATTGTAAAGGATTAATTGATTTTAACGATATCCTATTTTATAAGCACCTATATTTAGGTGCTTATTTTTTGAACCAAACTGATAGTTAACAGTACAGAATAAAAAAACACCATGAGATATTTAGCAATTATAATGCTCGTTGCACTTCCCTCGCTACTGCGCGCACAAAACGACGAACCTGTAGGAAGTGCCGAGTATTTTTACGTCAACACGTCCGATACAACTGTACATATCTATTGTACGCTTCTTCCCCAGCTAGGCAATAAAATTGTTGAAGTAGATGTACTTCCTGGCGAAACGAAGTCCATTTTTCAAGATGGTATAATTGGAGTGAATCCGAGTCCCGCTGATACTTTCAAATCGATAAAGATTACCTTATCATCTAATCGTGAGATATTGATTGAAAAAGAAGCTATAAACAACAGTTGGAAAGCCGAAACTCCGGACAGAAAAGATGGAGAGTCATATTACCACACCAATTACTATCTTTCGCTCGAATAAATATGCGAAGATGAATCCAATCAGTAAAATCCTTATCAATAAAAAATCAGAATTTGAGAAAGTATGTAAGTCCAACTTTTTAGAGTTAGACTACGTTTCAAATCGTGCAGGACTTGGAATTTTCTATGATATTTTTCAAAAAAGAGAATACTCTGATTACTTCCCATTTTATGAAGATTGCACCATCGTGGATATTGGAGGACACTTCGGTTATTTCAGTTTGTTTGCATTAAAAAATTCTGGTGTTGATTCAAAAATTTACGTCTTTGAACCTGATCCCGAAAATTTCAAAGTTCTTTCTGAAAACATCAAGAATTCCAAGATAATCTCATCCAACAAAGGAGTCAGTTCATTTGTTGGTGCTACCACGTTGTATTTGGGAAACTCAACTAATCATAGCATTATTTCAGACTATGCATTAAACAATCCTGAGACGAAGATTATCACTATTCAAACCGTTTCACTTGCATACTTCATGCAACAAAACGGGTTGAGTCAAATTGACTTCCTTAAGATGGATTGTGAAGGTGCAGAATATGACATCATATTAAACAGTGATGATAAAACACTTCAGAAAGTGCGAGTGTATTCACTGGAATTTCACGACACCAAACGTGCCGATCAAACTGCTAACAAACTAATTGAAAGACTATCAAATCTGGGATACAAGGTTGCTAAGTTCGCATATGAGCCAACCAACATGGGATTGAACTATGGGAAACTGATTATGGTAAAATAAACTATATTTTTATTTCAATAGTAATTTGGCTCTCACCCGTTTTAACAGGATCTACCATTACTTCTCTAGTCTCGTGATTATCTCCATCTTGGATCACAAATTTGTAAGACATTCCTCCCATTAGGCTAACAGAGTAATTTCCGAGCTTGTCGGTTTTGCCTTGATTCAATAGATTATTTGTGTTGGGGTCGAACACAGATACTCTTACTCCTTTTACGGCTTGATTTTTAGAATCTGTCACAACACACTTCACACTTCCAAAATTACTTACGTCGTATCCTTTTGAAATTAAATCATAGTTGGAAACGTCAATCAAATAGATATCTCTTTCTCCATAGCTGTCTTCATATTCTGCGGAAATGAACATTTTCGTATTGTCACTTGTAAGTGAGAAAGTAGATTCTTCATTAACGGTATTAATAGGGTAGCCCAGATTCACAGGCACGCTCCACTGACCGTTAACCAATTCAGTTTTAAAAATATCGTAGCTACCAAGACATTTATGTCCATTACTTGCGAAGTACAAAGTCTTCCCGTTGGGATGTATATAAACAAATTTTTCATCCCATTCTGTATTTACAATGTTGCCAAGATTTTGTGGATTCGACCAACCTTTTGAAGTTTTATTTGAAACATAGATATCTGTTTGTCCAAGCCCTTCAGGTCTTTCGCTAATAAAGTAAACTGTTTTCCCGTCTTCAGTCATACTAATCGAAGATTCAAAATAGGAAGTATTAATTGGTCGTGGCATTTTTTCTGCTGCGTACCACTTGTTCTCACCAGTACTTTTTTTACTCACGAAAATATCTCCAGCCGAAGTTCCAGAGTTTTTGTATACATAAATTCCACTACCGTCTGGAAAAACGCTGAGAACAGCATCATAGGTATCAGTATTTACTTCACCTGGTAGTTGATCGCTATCTGACCATTCTCCTGTTGTTTTATTGTAAGTAGAGTAATAGATATCCTCAAAAAATTTGTAGTCCCCATTTTTATCAATTGCACCACCTTTTGTATCACTTCTTCGGCTCGTAAAAACAAGCATACTACCATCAGCAGTGATGCAGGGTGTATAATCTTCGAAGCGTGTATTGATTGCTTCTCCCATATTTGTAATTTGAACAGGAACAGGCGTCTTCATCATTTCCTTAGCATAGCGGCATTGCTCTACAAACATCGTTGCCAGTTCTCTATCATAGGATCTTCCTTTAGCTTCATCTAAAAATTTTTGATAGTAAAGAATTGCTTTATCCAAGTCGGCAACACGATGATAAATTTGACCATAGAAAAAATCCGTAGCACTATTCACAGAGGCATTCAGGGCAACAGCTTTATCCAAGTATTCTAATGCTAGAGAATATCTTTTTAGGTTGTAATAGCATTCCGCAATTCCATAGGTAGCACTTGCATTTTTAGGATCAGCTTCAAGGGCTTCGCGAAAAAGAGTGAGCGCCCCTCTCATGTTATTATCGCTAAATTCATGTTTAGCTTCCAAGATTTTTATAGCTACGGGTGTTTGGATGGAAAATCCCTGATCCGTAGTATCCTTTTGAGCAAAAATGCTGAATGAAATAACTGAAAGCCCAAGGCTTATTAAGGCGCTTAATATTCTCATAAAATAAATATATCCACTACTAAAGTAAGCAATTTACATTCATCTACATTTGCAAAAAAAAAGATATTGAAATCTACCACAGAAAGTAGCAGTTTTTATGAGAATTTGGAGCAAATGGAGCTTCAGGAACTGTTGACTTCAATCAATAATGAAGACCAAACAGTGCCCGAAGCCGTTAAAAGGGCTATTCCTCAAATTGAGCTGGCGCTAGAGGTAATTGTCGCTAAAATGCAGGAGGGGGGCAGACTTTTTTACTTAGGAGCAGGAACCAGTGGTAGACTAGGAATATTGGACGCATCTGAGTGCCCGCCCACATTTGGAGTCGATCATGGACTTGTTGTAGGATTAATAGCTGGTGGTGACAAAGCGATTCGTTACCCCGTTGAAAACGCCGAGGACGATCGTGGGCAAGGTTGGCTGGATCTTCAACAATTCCAGATTTCAACAAATGATTTTGTGATTGGCATTGCTGCTTCTGGAACTACTCCATACGTGATAGGTGCACTGGAAATGTGCAACAAAAATGGCATCTCCACAGCTGGTATCACATGTAATCAAGGTTCACCTTTAGCACAAACAGCACAATTCCCAATCGAAGTAATTGTAGGTCCTGAGTTTGTGACTGGCAGCACAAGAATGAAAAGTGGTACTGCACAAAAATTGGTATTGAATATGATTTCGACATCAGCCATGATTAAGCTTGGCAGGGTGAAGGGAAATAAGATGGTAGATATGCAATTAAGCAATGCCAAGCTAGTTGATCGTGGTTCGAGAATGGTTGCTGAACAAACAGGACTAGACATGAAAAGCGCTAAGGAATTGCTCCTCAAATTTGGCAGTGTTAGAAATGCGGTAGAAGCTTATTTGAACAAATAAATGCACGACTTAGAACCATATTACAATTGGCGCGACTTGTATATTTCAAGTGAGGATCCTTTTTCTCCTTTTTTTGATAGAGAATACAGCGAGTTTGAGTTTTCAGATAAAATTTATAACCATTACATACATCCGCAATGGGATAATTTTGGTAGCCAAACACTTTTTATGAAAATTCTATTTGCCGAATATGAAGATGGATTCGCCATTATTGAATTCATCGGTGAATGGAATGATCTATTGTATAACGACATCATGCACTTAAAGCGAGACATCGTCGAGCATTTAATGCACCATGGCATCACCAAATTCATACTTATTGGTGAGAATATACTTAACTTTCACAATAGCGATGATTGCTATTATGAAGAGTGGTTTGAAGAAGTGGAAAATGAAAATGGTTGGGTAGCTTTTCTGAATTTGAGAGATCATGTGCTTCATGATTTTCAAGCGGCGAACATCGATAGTTATTTTGTTTTGGGAGGAAAACTCAATGAAACCAAATGGCGCACCTTGACTCCTGATCAACTATTTGAACAAGTGGACTCCGCAGTCCAAAAACGACTTGGAGTTTAGGATTTTATTCCTCTCAGCATTTCTCTTTTACCCGGTGGTCCTGGCAAACGTTCCATTTCAAATCCCACTTCGCTTAAGTCTCGACGTACTTGGCCTTTAGCGCAGTAGGTTACGAAAACTCCATTTGACTGAAGGCAATCATAAAGCTTCATGAAGATTGTTTTATTCCACATTTCAGGTTGAGCTCGTGGCCCAAATGCATCGTAATAAATCAGGTCAAATGAATTTTGAGATGGGTCGAAATCTTGGATGCTGGACTTACATTTTTTCAAACTAAAATTGTTGTCAAGCTTTACTAAATGTTCCCATTCCGCTGAGTGCATTGAAAGAAACTGTTTAATTCTCTCATCACTCCAACCCAACCCAATAGCGTATTGAGTCATGAGTTCATTACTCAAAGGATTTGTTTCCAAGGAATGATATTCTATTGATAAATCTAAGGATGTTGAAAATTCCCATGTGAGAAGGGCATTTAACCCTGTTCCAAAGCCAACTTCAAGTATCTTTATTGAATGAATCTTTTTTGCGACTTGTTCCAATCCGTTTTGGATAAAAACGAATTGTGATTCCTGCATAGCACCGTGTCTACTATGATATGTTTCATCGAGATTAGCTAAATATAAAGAATGTGAACCGTCTCCCGTTTTAATGATTTCTGGGCTATTATTGTGGTCAGTCATGAGACAAATGTATAACTTAGCAATATAAATTTATTCAACATATGGCGAAGAAAGCGACTACAAAATCGAGTCCTAAGAAAGCAGATAAAAAAGACTCCATTTTAAACGACAAATCAATTAAATTTTTAGAAGCATATATTAATAATGCTTCTCCAACTGGATTTGAAAGTCCCGGACAGCAATTATGGTTGGATTACATTCGACCATACGTTGATACCTACATGGTAGACACCTATGGTACTGTGGTAGGGGTTATAAATCCTGACGCTCCATACAAAGTTGTAGTTGAAGCACACGCTGACGAAATCGCGTGGTTCGTACATTACATTACATCAGATGGATTTATATATCTCCGAAGAAATGGTGGCAGTGATCATATGATCGCACCAAGTAAGCGTGTGAATATTCACACTGACAAAGGCATCGTGAAAGGAGTCTTCGGCTGGCCTGCGATTCATACAAGGATAGCTGAAAAAGAAGAAACCCCATCCATGAAGAACATTTTCTTGGAGGTAGGCTGCACTTCAAAAGATGAGGTCGAAAAACTTGGAATTCACGTAGGGTGTGTTGTGACTTTTGAAGACGAGTTTGCTATTCTAAACAACAGATATTACATGGGGCGCGCATTGGACAACAGAGTTGGAGGGTTTATGATAGCGGAGGTTGCCAGAATGCTCAAAGAGAATAAGGATAAGCTTCCATTTGGCGTTTACTTTACAAATTCTGTACAAGAAGAAATAGGATTACGTGGGGCTGAAATGATTGCACATCGCATCAAACCTGATGTTGCAATAGTTACAGATGTTTGCCATGACACACAAACACCAATGATGAGTAAAATCGTTAATGGTGACTTGTCTTGTGGTAAAGGTCCCGTTTTAAGTTATGGACCCGCGGTTCAGAATAATCTACTTAAGCATATTATTCAAGCGGCTGATAAGAATAACATAGCTATTCAAAGACAAGCTGCATCGAGAAGTACTGGTACCGATACAGATGCCTTTGCTTACAGCAATGCTGGAGTGGCAAGTGCTCTTATTTCACTTCCATTAAGATATATGCACACAACTGTGGAAATGGTGCACAAACACGACGTTGAGTCTGTTATAAAACTCATTTACCATTCATTAAAATCTATCAAGAATAATCAGGATTGGAGATACATTAAATAGTGGAAACAACTATGATAATGTCAATCCTTCAATGGCTTTTTTAAGTTGATAAACGTCCAGTGGTTTTTCAAGAACTCGAAAAACTCTGGGCGTTTCTTCTGCCCTTTTAATATCATTTCTATCTATACTGCTGGACAACATAAAGATGTTGAACTGCTCAAACAATTGCTCATCTTCATTTCTGAAATGTTCTATTGTTTCAAATCCAGTCATCCCTGGCATCATGATATCGAGTAGAATGATATTGTTTTGAGCTAAAGTCTCTTCTCTGTCTTCTTTGAGTGAATTCACGAAATCAGATCCTGTAGAAAACACTTTGATTTCATCTCCTATTTGTGCCAATTGCAATAATTTACTATTTACTGCAATATCAATATCATTGTCATCGACAAGGTATATCACCAACTTCCTCATGCTTTATTTGGTATTTCAATAATAAATTTCGATCCAGTTCCCATCGTAGAGGACACTTGGATTTTCCCGTTCATTCTTTGAACAGCATCACGTACAAGGTATAAACCGACACCATTTCCTGGCCCTCTATTATCCCTGTTATTAAATATGTTCTCGACGATTTTCAAAGATTCATCATTCATCCCCAATCCATTATCTGAGATTCGGAGAAGTAGTTTTTCTACATTTTGAATCACCTCAATTTCAAGCGTTTTCGTCGTTTTTGTGGCATCGATAAATTTCAACGCATTCGCTAAGATGTTACCTAAAACAATTTTCAATCGATACGAGTCACCATAAAAATCGCCTGTTACATTGATAGCTTTTTTTATTTCAACAGCATCATAATTTTCGTATGATCTGTACTGGTTGACCACATCAGATACCAATTGTTCAATGTCAATAATTTGACTGGCATCTTCAGTTTTTATATTTTGATAATAGTGTATGATATTTTGAACGAAAGAATCCAACTTTGAAACACTCTTTTCAATCATATCAAAATACTCAGCTGCCTTGCCTTCTATAGCCTCCGTTTTGGCCAATTGAATAACACCCTTTATACTTACTAGTGGTGAGCGCAAGTCGTGAGAAGCGCTATAAATAAATTTTTCTAAGTCGGAATTGGCTTGCGCTAATTCTTCACTTTTGGTATCAATTTCCCTCTTAGTATAGTATTTTTCAAAAGCATTTTCAATACAGATGCGCAAATCATTTTCATTCCAAGGTTTTGTCACATATCGATATACTCCGCCTTTATTTATCGCATCAATTACTGCTTCAATATCTGCGTAACCGGTAACTAGTACTCTAATGGCATCCGGAAAATCTGTTCGAGTAAGTTCAAAAAATTCTACACCACTGATATCTGGCATTTTTTGGTCAGATAAAATCAGTTGAACTTCATTTTCATTTAGAAATTGAACTGCTTCTTGAGGAGATGTTGTTGTGAAAATTTCATAATCCCTTCTGAAGAGAGCCTTGAAAGCTATGAGGTTATTTTCCTCATCATCGAGATATAAAATTTTGTGATTCAACATGGGTGTAATGTATTAAGAAACCACGAAACGAGGTAAATTTATAATAAACTTGGTTCCTTTGTTCATTTCACTCAATAATTGAATATTTCCGTGATGTTCTTCAACTATACCCATAACAATAGACAAGCCTAGTCCTGTCCCTTCACCTACAGCTTTTGTAGTAAAGAAGGGGTCAAATATTTTATCTCGAATTTCTTGAGGTATTCCACTTCCATTATCTTCTATCTCTACTGAAACGAATTTTTCACTAACGTGACTTGTGACTGATATTTTTCTATCCTCAGGTCCTCTACCATCTTGATCGGTTGCAGCCACTGCGTTGGCTATAAGATTCATAAATACCTGATTGAGTTTTCCCGGGAAGCACATGATTTCAGGCATTGTTGATTCTAATTTTTTAGAAATCGTAACATTTCCTTTAGTCACACTCTTCATCACCACCAGTGTAGAATTGATGCAGTCATTAATATTTGAAGATACTAGAGTATCTCTGTCCATTCGAGAAAACACTCGCAGTCCCCTTACAATTTCTGCTGTTCTTCTTGCTCCTTCCTCGATACCAGATAAAAGTTGTGTGACTTCGGACTTGAGGTAAGGGATGTCCAGTTTTTTAATTTTATTCTTTAACTCCGGCAATTTTTCTTTGAAATCACTTTCGTTTTCGATGCCTTCATAGTCATTAAGAACATTTAAAATATCTTCAATATCCCTTCTTAAAGGCTGGACGTTTGATTGAACAAAATTAATGGGGTTATTAATTTCGTGTGCAATACCAGCTGTCATCTGTCCAAGTGAAGCCAATTTCTCAGCTTCCACAAGTTGATTTTGAGTTAGCTTAAGATTTTGGAGTGTGCTGTTTAGTTCATCGTTTGCTGCCTCGAGATCTATAGTTCTTTCATGAACTTTTAATTCCAATTGGACATTTTGTTCTTCGATTAGGCGTTGATTTTCGCTCATCACCTCGATCATTTTTTGTTGGGAATCCTCCTTTTCTTTTTTGAATTGGTTGATTCGGTCAGCGAGTGCGAAAGAAAGCAAAACTGTTTCCAAAGCTGATCCAATTGGCAGACCATAATTACTTAGGTTATTGAATGGTATCACTCCGAAATTCCGGAGAGCGAAGAGGGTCACACCTGCTAGGAAAATTACCCAAGCTACAAGAAAGAATTTTGCTGGTCTGTATCCTTTGAGTACAGCTCTCACAGCGGAGTATACAAGAATTAACGCTGATGCTGCATTGAAGTCGATGAGGAGGAAACTAATGTTTTCTGCACCAACAAAAGCACATATAAAAATTATAACATAAACACCTAGATAGAATATAAGTGCTTTATCCACATAGGGTGTAAACTTCTTTGTTTGAATGAAATTTCTAGAAAAAACTACCGTTGCGACCCCACTTGCCGCGGGAATAATAATAGCTGCTATACTTGCAAACGACGTTGCATTACTCCAAAAGTATTTGGAAGCATATCCATTTAGGACCATTTGAGTCAAACCAACGGTTAGAATATATGCTACATAGTAGAGATACACCCTATCTCGAACAGTCAAATAAATAAATAAATTGTAAATTATCATTACTAATATGCAACCCAAATATATTCCGTAGAAAAGTTCTTTTTTAGCCTGTTCCGAACTTATCAATTTCTCCTTCCCAATTTTTATCGGAACCAATATTTGCTCAGCTGTCTTCACCCGAACTATATAGGTACATGTGGTACCTGGAGCTATGAAAAGTTGGAAATTAAAGCCAGGAAAAGAGGAGCCTCTTTCGGAAAATGAAAATTTCTCTCCAGTGGATACTACTAATTTAGGTTTTTCCTCGATTAAATAGATATCGACTTCATCTAACATAGGATTATCAATAAAACCTGAAATAAAAAAATCAGTTGTTCTATTTTCGATTTCGAATTTTAAGAAAACGCTGATTTCATGGGCACCTAGATTAGGAACTTTCAATGATAATGTATCATAATCAGTACTCTTGGCAATCAACTTTATATCTGTGTCATTTCCCTTATAAAGTAGAAATGAATTCAACATTAAATTGTCGCCATTGAAAATATTTGCTTGAGCAAGTACATTATTACTGACTAATAAATACGTGAAAACAAGTAAAGCAACTAATTTTCCTTTACAATTGTAAATTGTAATGAACTTGGATAGGGTCATTTTTTCCGACATCTTCTTCGGTTATCTGTGAAGGATGTTTACGCAAATTCATAATAAAGGTTCGCTCTTCCTCAGAAGCCCTATTCATTGCTTTTACATCTTCTTGAAATGTTACGATGGCGACTTGTTTTTCACTAGGATATGGAAGCACCCCATCATTTCCAATCTCTTCCATTTTTAAAAACCCAAAACTTCCCGCCATTCTATATGTATACGGAGAACAGAGGGCAAACATTCCTTTGATATCTAAAAATCCAGCGACTGCAAATGCGCAGCGTATACTAAAAGTACTTCCCACTCCCATTCCAGCCACAACTGGACTATTCCAAAGACCACAGATTTCGGCTACTCCATCATTTCTATGACTTGAAACTACTTTATATATGTTGGGGTCAAGATATCCAATTGCTGATTCAATAGGAAGTTCCTTTTCAATAGTAGATATTTGTATTCTTGCTCCACCATAAGAATGGTATCCATCTAGAGATTCAACTAAAATTACATAACAATTAGGATCGTCCAACCAAACAGGATTTGCACTTGTCAATTTTAGCCCAAAACTTGATAATACTTCAGTATGTCCTTGATGAAATCTTGCGCTTGACGCTATATCGTCGCAAGCTCGAAATGCACGAATCCGAATTTTATCCGGTCGAACCACCTGACGTCTCTCTTCAAGGTATTTACTAATTAATAATTGACGGGACATCGACATACGTGCGGCTCGATTTTGTTATTTGATTTAATAGCACCATCCTCGAAGTCATTGTGACTACTGCTCCACCAAGTATCACATCAGACCCTAATTGAGGCCATGTTGAAATTGTTATTCCAACCTGGGCCAAAGAACTCATACCTCTTTCACTAATCTCTGAAATATTCATAAATTGAAATAGCAATGAGCGCTTATCCTCATCTGACAAATCACCTTTTTCCAGATACTCTTCCCCTACAAGTCCATGAAGAATTGGATAATCTCTATCCAGATCGAAGCGCTCAATATCTAATAATCCGCGATCGCTCAACTCCATAACCACAGGAATACCTATTCTCTTACAGTGCTTTCTAACTAATAATTTAATCAAAGGATTATCACACTCCTCAACTACCAAATCCAACTTCCCACTGCCTTCTAAAAAATTCTCGATATTATTTTTTGTTATTCCTTCGTTGAATACATGAACCTTTATAAATGGATCAATTTCCGCTATCTCTCTCTTTACAATTGATCCCTTCAACAATCCTAAATTCGAAACACCAGTTCGAATGCGATTCATATTACTCAATTCTAAACGATCAAAGTCTGCTATAAAAAACTCTCCTGCAATTCTTTCCAATGCCATTGTCATCACTACCGATTGACCAACACTTAACCCAACAACACCAATCTTCTTAGTTCTCAGCTGCTCTTGCTCTTCAAACGTTATTTTATAAGCATTTCGAATAGTTCTTACTTTGATAAATTCCTCTTCATCTAACAAATGAACCAACGCATTTTTCCAAGGATAATAAACCCAAACTCCATAATCTTGAGCCGTTATACCTTTCAACTTTTCATTTATCTTTTCTTGATATTCTTCCTCAGTTAACTTGAAACTCGGATTTTCCAATTTTATCAAATCCTTGAGTTGACTCTCAATGGTATCGAAAACTTGACATTCAGGATGCTGATCCAAAAGTAAATTCAAGGCTTCCCTGTCCAATTCTCTTGACAACCGATATAAAATCGGTTCATCACCATCCAAGGACATCGCAGAAGTATGGTTAATTTTACTAGCTAGGTTGGAGATCATCGCTCAAGTATTACTAAAAAAAAAATAAAGCTACATAGCATATTCTTTAAGATGACTACAACATCTATGTGTTATTAACACACTAAGGTGGAAACAGTTATTTCTTTTCCATAATTTAGCCATCTACATTACCACAATGGGATGGACAATAGACTAGAAGCACTGACATACAAGACTTATGGAATTGGCTCACAAGCAATCCTTGCCTTTCATGGGTTCGGTCACCCCAAAGAAGATTGGCAATTTTTAGCAAACTATATTTCTAGGGATTTTAAAATAATTGCCGTTGATGTACCTGGACACGGCGACTCTCAGTTTGTATCTGTAGATACCTTGTCACGCCCCCTTACCAAGGAAGATTGGAAAAGTCTTGTACTCCAAATTCTTCAAAACGAGAAAATTGATGCATTTCATATTGTCGGATACAGCCTCGGTGGTAGAATTGGAATGGTAACAGCTGAAATGCTTCCTTCTCAAACTCGCTCGATTCATTTATTTTCACCAGATGGATTGCACAAGTCAAATTCTTTCAGGTTTGCAAACGAATTAAAATTAGGAAGATGGATTTTTCAAAAATTAATTGCTAATGTCAGATTAGTAATTCCGGTCGTAAAATTTTTAAATCGAATCAAAATCATTTCCGACGTAAAAAGAAAATTTGTCCTCTATCAATTGGAAAACAACGATCGGGTGGCTCAAGTGAAAATCGTATGGTCCAAGCTATCATTACTTTGGCCAAATCTTGATACAATTTTTCAAGAAAATAATTTTTCAGAACCATTTCAAGTGTATTTCGGGGCCAAGGATCCTATAATCCTACCCGAATACGGCAAGCCACTTCTAAAATATGAAAGAGAAAATCTAAAAATTCACACTCTACCTTTTGGTCATCGCACCGCAAAGCCAGAAGCCTTGGAATGGTTGATCAAAGAAAAAAAATGGCCATTTAGTTCGACTGACTATTAATATATACTCTCCATTTTGACAAGACTTGATCCATATCCTCAGGAAGCTCCTTTTCAAACTTCATTCGCTCTCCCGTTGTTGGATGGGTAAATTCAAGTGATTTGGCGTGCAGTGCTTGACGAGGCAATAAATCAAAGCAATTCTGAACAAACTGCTTATACTTCGAAAAAGTGGTTCCCTTCAAAATCTTATCTCCACCATACTCAGGATCACCGAACAAAGTGTGGCCCGCATACTTCATATGAACACGGATTTGATGCGTCCGACCTGTCTCCAACTTACATTCTATCAAAGTAACATAACCCAATCGTTCGAGTACTTTGTAATGTGTAACGGCATGCTTTCCATGATCTCCTTTTGGATAAACCATAAATACCTTACGATCTTGTAAACTTCGACCCGTATTACCCATAATAGTTCCATCCTCCACAACATCGCCCCATACAAGAGCAACATAACGACGATCCGTTGTACGCTCAAAAAATTGCCCTGAAAGATGAGCTAAGGCATGTTCTGTCTTGGCAATCACCATCACACCGGTGGTAAGTTTATCCAATCTATGTACTAGTCCAGGACGAGGAACCCCGTGAGAAATATTCGCTGGAAGATTTTGAAAATGATATATAAGCGCATTCACCAATGTGCCAGAGTAATTTCCGTGTCCCGGATGCACAACAATCCCCGCCTGCTTATTTAGCACTAAAACATCATCGTCTTCATAGAGAATTTCTAATGGAATATCTTGAGGAATCAGCTCTATCTCCCTCACGGGATAGGGCATCTCCATTGTCACTACATCATTTGGCTTGACTTTATATGAACTCTTAACTGGAGTCCCATTGACTTTGACATAACCTGAATCACAAGCATCTTGAATTCTCGTACGCGAAGTTTTCTCTAGTCGATCTACTAAAAACTTATCAAGTCTCACCAAACCCTGACCAGGATCGGCAACTACTCTATGATGCTCGAAAAGTTCATCATCCCCCTCTATTTCAGATAAGTCTTCTTCTCTCATAATTAATGTCTGACTACAATGCGCTGAGTCTCTATGACTCCACTTTTAGCTCGAGCAATCAAGATAAACATTCCATTACTCAAATCATTCGTTGCAATTTGTGCGATGGTTGATCCACTAGTATTTTCAGATTTTACCAATCGACCAGAAATATCATAGAATTCTAAATTCACATTTTCTCCGTTTGGAAGGTTCTGAATAGTAAGTAAATCTTCTACCGGATTGGGATAAATACTAAGCACATCCATATTTAATTCATCAACACTTACAGGACCCGTTTTACCAGCTCGGAAAACTGGACGAATCATAACAGCCCCTGGAATTGAACTTTGTGTCCAATTTGAATTCGCCAATTTGTAAAATAACCTTCCTGTATTTATATCACGATTCTTATCATTTCCCACATTGTACCTAGCAGCATCACTTTGAACCCAACCCACATAAAAGGTACCATTTACAGGAAGCGGATCATCAAAGGCGTAGTAGCTAAATATGTCATAGCCATCATGATAATATTGTGGATTATGAGTGTTGTAGTTTTCAATTAACTCTGCACCCGGAACCCCTCCTTCATCACCCCATACTCTCAATATGAACGAATTTGCGGAAGGATTATACCCACTTGGAGTCCAGTGAACATAAATACCATAAAGGGTATCTTCTATAGCGGATTGAAATCTCAAAGCCAATTGTGCCCCAGCCCCCTCTACCGTGAATGCTCGCTCAGCGCTTCCATCATCGTAAGCATAGTAATTGGTGAAGACCTGCTCAAAGCATGTTGTATCATTTTGTGCATAAGCATCCGAAGGGTTATGATAAACACAAAACTTAAATGTGGCGCAAGTATCGTTCACTTCAGGGTCATAATTGTAGCCACCAAAGTTTCCAGTTCGAATAATTTCTTGAAAAGCATTGTCACTTACATTCAAATCTTGGCTTGGAAAATTTTGAGTTGAACCATCATATGTAAAACTCCATCCACTCGCTATGTTTTCTGTTGGTCCTAAGTTATTTTGATAAAAGTTAAAATTATCAGCCATGAACCCCGCAGGGTTTGTGATATAATGAGTCCAAGGCATTGAAGTGTAAACATTCAATAAGGTATTTACGGGATATTGCATAGCCACATCATCATAAATGAAATTTTCCGGATCAATATTCTGGTCTAACAACACATAATCAATATGCCAATGATCCCAATTTCCGCTCAGTGTCGCATGATTTCTGAATCTGAATCTAAAGCCATCCAAAAAAAATTCCTGTCCTTGAATCGGAATTTCAACTCTAGTAAAAACTTCCGATGATTCACCTGCAAGCGACCAAACTTGAAACCATTGTCCTTGACCAAAAGGGGAATAAAAATCCAAATACAATGAATCATCCGATTCTGGTGCATTGCCCAATCCTTGACCTTGATAGTGAAATACCAAGTAAACATTATCCACTTCGCTATATCCTCCTAAATCAATTGGCAGCGAAGTCAATGTGTCCGCAAACCCTTCATCATATTCATCTAAAAAATTATAAGGGTAACCATCGGCATTCAATCCATCAAGAGTAGCAACACCGATAGTAAGGGGAGAAATAGGAAAGGTATTATTTATTCGGGCATAATCATCTGACCAACGCTGCCATTCGCTGGGAATAGAAGGATCATTGGTTGGAAGAGAATATCTCGAAAAATCATCAAAAAAAGGAATCTGCAAACTACCACCACCTCTTTCAGAACGAATAGGAAGACGTTGCTCTTTTCTGAACGCACTGTTCTTGATGGCATCAAATAAAATAGGCTGTTCCGATTCTTGAGCTGTAGAATTGATTGCTAAAAAACCTAATAAAAGCGCAAAGACAAGTTTAATTGTAATTCTCATTCTCGATTTTGGTTTTTCCCACTAGTCACAAGGGGTGTTGTACAATCTAAAGTCTACAAGTTGACCTGGAGAAACCCCCGGCGCGTCCGGATCAAATTGAGGTTCTTGACTGCAAACGCGCCCAACGGCAGAATCCGAAGAAGATTGTATATCATACATAAAAAATCCTTGCCCCATGAGATTCATTGACTCCAAAAGCTCTATGGCGTCATCATAACTAAGCCCCTGAAGGTTCGGGATTTTAACCAATTCATCCACAGCCGTTCCAATAGTGAGAACTACCTTTTCACCACGAGCGATTGTCTGGCCACTCTTGACTTTCTTGCCTTTGTGCGTGATGCTAACAACGGATCCAATCAATGAGTTATTAGGGGAATACTTAATATCAAAATCAATTCCCTTATTCTTCAACTTAATAATAGCCACTTGGCCGAAATCACCTTCTTGAATATTGATGGTCTCCTGAGGCGGTAGCTTTCGATAAACCGTAACAAATACCTGACGACCATCTTTCACTTTAGCGTCAGCAATTGGAGTTTGATCTAGAATTGTTCCTCCTTTTGCATTCTTGGTATAAATACTGTCCACCACCAAAATAGACAAATTGTTTTGTCCCAATAAATCCTCTGCCTCTTCTGCTGTCATTCCTGTTAAATCTGGAACAGAAACCTGTTCACCATGATCTGTATACCAGCTCAAGTAAAACCAAACACCAAGGAATACAAGAACATAAACTCCAATCAATTGAAGTACAATCTTTCGACCTGGCTTAGAAAATAGATATTTAAAAAAACCCATAAATCAAGCTTATTTGGCCATTTCTTCCGAAATGCTTTGCTCGTAAAGATGACGCATATCCTCAATAAATCCAAAATTCAACTCGTCTACGGTGATTCTTCCTTTAGTAACATGACCTAGCAACATTACAGGAACTTTATTCTCAGAAACAAAATCCAAAAATTCTTCCTCGTAATCTTCCACTACTGTCACTACCACTCTGCTTTGTGATTCACCAAACAAAAACGCGTCTCTTCTGATTTCTGAATCGGATACAATGTCAAAACCAAGACTGTTTGGCAAGCCCATTTCTACTAACGTTGTGAATAGTCCACCGTCGCTAACATCATGAGCGGCACTGATAAAGTTGTTATTTATCAAACCTTTCATGCATTGTTGCAATGTAAACTCTTCATCTAGATTGAAATGAGGAACAGGAGAGTTTTTAATACCATGAATATTATAGAGGTACTCACTTGAGTTGATGTCCTCATGAGGTTGACCCAGCAAGTATATCAAATCACCTTTGTATTTAAAATCTAATGTAGTCTGTAGTGACTTATCTTTTAAAACCCCAACCATTCCGATTGTAGGTGTTGGGAATACTGGTCGTGCAGTGCCATCTTCATTCACAGTTTGGTTGTAGAAGCTCACGTTTCCTCCTGTAACAGGTGTTTCAAACTTTCTACATGCCTCGCCCATACCCTTTATAGCTCCTACAAACTGCCAGTAAACTTCTGGATTATATGGGTTTCCAAAATTCAAACAGTTGGTAATTGCTGAAGGATCACCACCGCTGCAAACAATGTTTCTAGCAGCCTCAGACACAGCAATCATAGTTCCGATTTCAGGGTCTGCATTCACATAGCGGGCATTACAGTCCACCGATAAAGCCAATGCCTTGTTCGAATCCTTAATATTCACAATAGCAGCATCACTAGGTCGATTGGTGGTCATATTTACCGTACCAACCATAGAATCATACTGCTCATAAATCCATTTTTTAGAACAAATATTATGATTAGCAATGAGTTGACGGCCAACAACCACTAAATCTGCAGGTTCTTTTACCTGGTCAATGCTGAATTTCTTAGCCTCTTTGTAATAAGCTGGTTCTTTGTATTCACGCTCATAAACTGGAGCACCACCACCCAAAACCAAACTATCCGCTGGAATATCGCTAACCAGTTCTCCGTTCATGAAATAACGAACTTGGGTGCTATCAGTCACAACTCCAATTTCAACTGCATGCAAATCCCATTTTTCGAAAATCGCTTCAACTTCTGCTTCATGTCCTTTGTTTACGACAATCAGCATACGTTCTTGACTCTCCGAAAGTAAAATTTCAAAAGGAACCATACCCTCTTGACGAGTAGGCACCTTATCTAAATGAATATCCATCCCCACCTTACCACCGGCACTCATCTCTGAGGTAGAGCATGTAATTCCAGCTGCACCCATATCTTGCATTCCGGCAATTGCTTTTGTTTGAGCCAACTCTAAAGTAGCCTCAAGCAATAGCTTTTCTTGGAATGGATCACCAACTTGCACGCTTGGAAGATCTTTTGCAGATTCTTCAGTGATATCTTTAGAAGCAAACGATGCTCCTTTAATTCCATCCTTTCCAGTAGCTGACCCTACGATATACACAGGATTTCCAACTCCCTTTGCCTTCGAAGAAATAATCGCGTCCCGCTTCACAATTCCCACAGACATAGCGTTCACTAAAGGGTTGGCTTGGTAACTCTCGTCGAAAAATACCTCTCCACCAACTGTTGGAATACCAAAAGCATTTCCATAATCACCAATACCCTTCACTACACCACTCATCAACCACTTAGTTTTTGGGTTATCCAATTTTCCGAATCGAAGTGAATTCAATTGAGCAATAGGGCGAGCTCCCATCGTGAAGATGTCTCGGTTAATTCCGCCAACTCCAGTTGCCGCTCCTTGATAAGGCTCGAGCGCGCTTGGGTGATTATGCGATTCGATCTTGAAAGCACAACCCAAACCATCACCGATATCTACAAGACCAGCATTCTCTTCTCCAGCCTTCACAAGCATATGTGGGCCATCTTTCGGCAAAGTCTTCAACCATTTAATTGAATTCTTGTAAGAACAGTGTTCTGACCACATCACAGAATAAACGCACATTTCAGTGAAATTTGGAGTACGACCGAGGATTTCTTTGATCTTATCAAATTCATCCGCACGAAGTCCCATTTCTTGTGCTTGTTCTAGTGTTGCTGGTTGTAAAGCTGATGACGAAGACATACTATTAATGTGTGAGTTATTTGGCGCGCTAAAGTACAACAAACTGGGGTTATATTTACCACCATGATACATCATCCATGGCACGAAGTAGAAAACGATTTTAACCCTGAAAACGCTACAGTTAAAGGGATTATCGAAATAGCCCAAGGCAGCAAAGCTAAATATGAAGTGGATAAAAAGACCGGTTTGTTGAAACTGGACCGTGTTGTATTCGCGGCGTTCCATTATCCCATCAACTACGGATTCATACCTCAAACACTTGGCGAGGATGGCGACCCATTAGATATTCTAATACTTTCTCAAGTATCTATTCAACCATTATGTTTGGTTAAGGCCAAAATCATTGGTTACATGGAAATGATCGATAATGGCGAGAAAGATGAAAAATTAATAGCCGTTGCCGACGGAGATATGAGCGTTTCCCATATCAACGATATTCACAAACTACCTGAAAATTTCAAATCTGAGTTAAAGCACTTCTTTTCAGAATATAAAACCCTCAGTAAAAAACAAGTCATTGTAGATGAATTTCTACCCACTGATAAGGCTCTGAAAATCATTCAAGAATCGATAATTAGATACCAAGAAAAGTTCGTTAAATGATATCAAAACTTCCAAATGTTGGTACCACAATATTTTCCGTTATGTCTGCTCTCGCAGCAGAACATAAAGCCCTCAATGTTGGACAAGGATTTCCATCCTTTCCTATCGATGAGGCTTGGAGTGAATTAATGAAAAAACACATTCATCAAGGCTACAATCAATACGCCCCGATGCCCGGTGTGCCGATACTCCGAGAAGAACTTGCGACCAAAATCAAGAATACGATAGGTGTTTCAATCAACCCAAATACGGAAATTACAGTTACTGCCGGTGCCACTCAAGCTATATTTACTGCTATCACAGCATTAATTCATCCAGGAGATGAGGTGGTACTGTTCGCTCCCGCCTACGATTGCTACGCTCCTGCGATTGAACTCTGTGGAGGTGTGCCCGTTTGGATCAATTTGCATTATCCGAACTATTCAGTGAATTGGGATCAGGTTCAAAGCGCTATTACGGATAAAACTAAAATGATCATTGTAAATCACCCCAACAATCCAGCTGGGACCGTTTTCAATAAAGATGATTTTGACCAATTGAATAGAATTGCAGAAGCCAACAATTTATTCGTAATCAGCGACGAAGTTTACGAGCATATCATATTCGATAATCATCCTCACTTAAGCGCTCTTCAATTCCCCTACTTGAGAGAAAACACCATAGCGACCTATTCTTTTGGAAAAACCTTTCACATGACTGGTTGGAAATTGGGATATGCCGTTGGCTCGGAAAAATTAATGAACGAATTCAGGAAAGTCCATCAGTTTAATGTATTCTCAGTAAACACCCCCGCGCAATATGCGGTTGCTGAATATTTAAAAGATGCTTCTCACTATTTGAACATTCCCAACTTTTACCAAGAAAAAAGAAATTTATTTCTCTCAGAATTAAAAAACCCAAACCTAGAAATAACTCCAGCTTCAGGCACCTACTTTCAATTGATTAATTATTCCAAAATTGATCAAAGAAGCGACACTGAAGTGGCTATCGATTGGACAAAAAAATATGGAATTACAACAATACCTTGTTCCGTGTTCTATCCCGACAAATTAGATGAAAAAGTGTTACGCGTTTGTTTTGCGAAAGATGATGAGACCATTAAACAAGCGGCAGAAATACTCAATAGCATTCAATAAATCAGATGGGGAAATTTCTACAAAAAATAATTCCTTACCTCATCACCCTGATTTCAATTGCAGTTTTTTGCATGCATCGCACCTCAGAGGCAATAAGCGGTGATGAACCATTTACCATTTATTTTTCGCAGTGGAAAATTTCTGAGCTTGTCCCTCTACTTTTTAAGTACAACAATATCCCACCAACATTTGAATTTATATTACATTACTGGATTAATCTATTTGGAATTTCAGAGTCGAGCATCCGATTGCTTCCTGCACTTTGCACCGCATTAACCGCTCCCGCAATTTATCTCATCACTAAAGATATTAAAGGAACTCTTGCAGGAATTTTAGCAAGTCTTCTCTTTATACTCTCACCATTTCAAATGGAATGGGCTCATCTCATTCGAAGCTATAGTCTTATGATTCTTGGCGGCACTTGGTCGATGTATTTCTACCTAAGTTATTTTCAAAAAGCTTCTAATAAAAAACTCGCGGGATGGATCCTCTTTAGCTTCATTGCGACTGCAGCCCACTATCTCGCATGGTTAGTCATTTTTACTCAGTGTATTTCATTTCTATTTCATCCATCATTCAAAGCTCATCTCAAAAAGGTTTCTGTCGCAACATTCATCCTGTTGATCTTAAACAGTCCATTGCTCTTTTTTCTTATTAAACGATTCATTGAAACAGCATCAGAAGGAACTTACATTCAAGCACCCGAATCGTTTGCAATTTTTTTTACCGAACTATTTAAAATGATTGGCAACAAGAATTCAATCATTCTACTGACTATTCTCACCGCCGGTCTTTCTTCTGTCTTCATAATTGCTAAATCGGGAATCAATAGAAAATGGCAAGCTTTAATGGGTATTTGCAGTATCGTTGTTATTGTATTCATCCCCTATTTTTTCTTATATGAATATGACATTAATTTCTCTTTCCTGCATTCGAGCTTATTCTCTTACTTCTACGCAATCTTAGCATTCCTCTTACTTTTATTTTTTATAAAAAAGCTGAAAATATCCCACCAAGTTCTGACACTTTTACTTTGGATGGCAGTACCTCTATTCATAATGTATTTTGCTTCATTCAAAACTCCCATGTTTGTTGATCGGTATTTGAGTTTCATATCACCATCTATTCCAGTTCTTCTTTCCTTGGCCATTTTTTCACTTCCGAATATTGTTCGCTTCTCGATTGCGGCAATCGCAATCGCTTTGCTAATATTAAACTTTAGTCCAAACGTTACGCGCTATAGTCATCCCAATGAAATCATGGCTGCATTTAAGGAGTATAAAACCAAAAACAACTCCGCTATTTGGTCGCCGGGATATGCTGATATCATTTTCACATATCATTTTGATAAGAATATCTTTCAAAATGTAGACATCCATCAACAAGATACCATTGGAAATAAAATTGTAACAGATACCGGATACACAGTTCACAAAGAAGGTCTGCGGAGGGAATTATTCAAGAATGGAATTTCCATAGCAAACGACTCGTCGCAGGTCAATTTAGACCTTGAGCATACATCACAACTCATATTTGTAGATGCCTATTCAGAATATATTTATCCCAACAATGGTATCCGCCAAAAACTTGAAAAACACTTCGGCAATCCAAAGCAAGTTCAAGACTTAGGAGGTTATCATTTTATTTATCTTTATGAAAAATAATTTATGCAAGATCTAAATTTAGCCCTTGTTCAATTTGATATCATTTGGGAAAATCCAAGTGCTAATATTTCTAAACTCGACACACTTTTTCATTCGTTAGAAAAAGCGGATATTATTCTACTTCCAGAAATGTTCACCACTGGATTTACCATGAATCCTGAGGTTCATGCAGAAACTTTCCATTCGGAAATGACCACGCTGAATTGGATGAAAGACAAAGCTGCTCAAAAAAACGCTGTGGTTATGGGCTCCGTTGCAATTAAAGAAAACGACCTTTTTTATAATAGCATGTTTATAGTTTTTCCAAACCGAACATTCGTTCGGTATGAAAAAAACAAACTCTTTAGCATGGGAGAGGAAAACAAGCATTATACTTCTGGAACAAAAGCGATCACTTTTGAATGGTTGGGCTGGAAAATAAAACCACTCATTTGCTATGAATTAAGATTTCCTGATCTCGCATGCAATTCGAAAGAAAATCCATTCGACCTATTACTTTATGTAGCGAATTGGCCAGAGGTTAGAAAAACACCTTGGCGCACACTACTTCAAGCGAGAGCTATCGAAAATCAATGTTATCTGGCTGGTGTGAATCGCGTGGGAACAGATCCAAATAAGCTCACTCACTCGGGAGACTCTTTGGTCGTCGATGCCAAAGGTGAACTCTTAGCTGATGGAAAAGGTGGCGAAGAAAAAAATTTGTATGCTACGCTCAATTGGAACGAACTTCAAGATTTCCGGTCGAAGTTTCCAGTATTAAATGATAGATAAAAAAAATCCCGAAATAAATTTCGGGATTTTTTTGTGTATGTTTTTTCGATTATTTGAATGCATCGAATCCAGTAATATCCATACCTGTAATCAACAAGTGGATATCGTGCGTACCTTCATAAGTAATTACACTTTCAAGATTACACATGTGGCGCATCAATGGATACTCATTGGTAATACCCATTCCACCCAACATCTGGCGTGCTTCACGAGCAATGTTGATTGCCATGTTCACATTGTTTCGCTTAGCCATCGAAATTTGAGCTGATGTTGCTCTTCCTTCATTTCTCAATTGACCAAGACGGTAAGTCAACATTTGAGCCTTTGTGATTTCTGTAATCATTTCGGCCAAACGCTTCTGCTGAATCTGGAATGCTCCGATGGGTTTGCCAAATTGTTGACGCTCTTGGCTGTATCTCAAAGCCACATCATAACAATCCAAAGCTGCACCAATTGCACCCCATGCAATACCATATCTCGCACTGTCTAGGCAGCTCAAAGGAGCTCCCAAACCACTGCGACCTGGAAGAAGATTTTCTTTTGGAACTTTTACGTTATCAAAAATCAACTCTCCTGTATCTGATGCTCTCAAACTCCACTTGCCATGCATCGTTGGAGTTGTAAAGCCTTCCATTCCTCTTTCTACAATCAAACCAAAAATGCGACCTTCTTCGTTTTTCGCCCAAACCACAGCTACCTGCGCAAATGGAGCGTTAGAAATCCACATTTTCGCACCATTCAAAAGATAGTGATCACCCATATCTTTGAAATTGGTTACCATACCACCTGGATTAGATCCGTGATCTGGCTCGGTCAAACCGAAACAACCCACCCATTCGCCTGAAGCCAATTTTGGAAGGTACTTTTTGCGATGTTCTTCCGTACCATATTTCCAAATAGGATACATCACCAAAGAACTCTGAACTGAAGATGTAGAGCGCAATCCGCTATCACATCTCTCCAATTCTTGCATGATTAAACCGTATGAAATTTGGTCAAGACCAGCTCCACCATACTCTTCAGGAATATAAGGTCCGAATCCTCCGATCTCAGCTAGTCCTTTTACTAGATGACGTGGAAATTCTCCTTTCTCCCAAGCTTCTTCAATGATTGGAGAAACCTCTTTTTTTACCCAAGCACGTGCAGTGTCTCTCACCAACTTGTGCTCATCGGTCAACAACTCGTCCATTAGATAGTAGTCATGACCTTGATATAAATCTGTGCGCATGTATATTGATTTGCAAGTTTCTATTTAAATGCGGGGCAAATGTATTGCTTTATTCGATAAACACATCATAGACCCAAATCTTGATTTTGGGCGTTGTTTTCGTACCAATGATCGACCTGTAAAGACCTACCATTGCTAGCCGCAACAGCTAATTGATCGCACACTTCGTTGTATTTGTTACCCGCGTGTCCACGGACCCAAACAAATTTCACTTTATGTTTTGAAAAAATCCGAAGGAATCGAGACCATAAATCGGGGTTTTTCACATTCTTCCAACCGCGCTTTACCCAACCACCAATCCAATTCTTTTCTACAGCATCCACCACATACCTTGAATCACTATAAACTGTGACGTTGCAATTCTCAGTTTTAAGCATTTCGAGTGCCACACAAACACTCATAAGCTCCATACGGTTGTTGGTAGTAAGTCGAAATCCTTCCGAAACTTCCTTATAGTGACGTCCCGACATCAATACGATACCATAACCTCCAGGTCCTGGATTTCCCTTCGCCGCGCCATCTGTATAAATAACAATCTCAGGGGTAACACTCATGGAAACAAAAATTGAGCATTCTTAGAGAATAGTTTGAGCGCAATGGCCAACAATATGATACCAAATACTTTTTCAAGCACCGCCAATCCTCCCACTCCGAGAAATCGCTCGATGCGGTTGGTTAATTTCAACACGATAAAAATTACAGGCATATTCAGCGCAATGGCAATCGCGATATTCACAGGAGCATACTCAGCTCGTAATGAAATCAGTGTCGAAAATGTTCCGGCTCCCGCTATGATTGGAAATGCCAATGGAACAATGGACGCAGCCTTTTCACCACCTTCCTTTTGTTTGAAAAGCTTGATTCCCAAAATCATCTCCATGGCGATGAAGAACAGAATGAAAGATCCTGCTACAGCGAATGAATAAATATCTACTCCAAAAAAGCTCAAGAACTTTTCCCCTACAAAAAGGAAAACAAGCATTAAAAGAAGTGATACAGATGTTGTAGTGTACGGCTGAATATTTCCCGTCTTTCTTTTAATATCAAGAATGATAGGAATACTACCGAAAATGTCGATCACGGCAAACAAGACCATGAAGCAAGACAATATTTCTGTCGCATTGATCATGCGGCAAAATTAGAGTATTGATTCAATAACCTTAGGAAAATGTTCAATCTCTAATTTTCTAACCTTCTTTTCAATCTCCGCAGGGCCGTCAGAGGGGTCTATCGTCGCAGTGGCTTGAAAAATGATTGCGCCTTCATCATAATTTTCGTTCACATAATGCACCGTAATTCCAGATTCCTTCTCTCCCGCTGCATGCACTGCTTCATGTACAAAGTGACCATACATTCCTTTACCTCCATATTTCGGTAAAAGGGCAGGATGAATATTCACGATACGATTAGGAAACATTGAAATCAATCGTGAAGGAACTTTCCAAAGAAAACCGGCTAAAACGACAAAATCCACCTCCATTTCCTGCAAAAACTCTATGAAATCTTCTGTTTCTAAGAAATTTTCTTTAGTTAGTAAAAATGAGGGAATATGCCATTTGTTGGCTACTTCAAATGCTCCAGCTCCTTCCTTATTGCACGCAAGCAAAGCCACCTCCGCCTTTGTTCCATCCGCAAAATAATTTAAAATATTATCCGCGTTCGATCCTCCTCCTGATGCCAAAATGGCGATTCGCTTGATTTCTTCTTCCATTCTAAATTTCTTTTTTCATATCCTGCATTACTTCTGAAGCCATTGTCAGCAAATCTTCCAATTGTGGTCCGAGCTTTTCACGATCACCCGCTAGCGATGACTCTTCTATTTTGAGAATCAACTCATGCATATCCATTACTCCAAAAAGCTTCAAGTTGGGCTTCATTCTATGTGCAAATGACTTTACCGAAGGCAGGTCATTTTCATCAAATTTCTCTTTTACCATGATTGCATCTTTCTCCAATTGATCGCAGAAAATGGCAACAGTTTTTTTTACGTTTTCCATATTACCGCCGTACATATCAGTAAGTTGGGTAAGATCATACCGCGGTTGGTTAGTTGTAGACATGTGTGGATTAGGTTTTACTGTCGCAAGGTACAAGCATAATTGAAAATAAAAAAGCTACATTCCTTACTTTTGTCACCAACCCCAATTGAATTTATGTCAATAACTGTTCAAAACGTAGTCAAAATATACGGCCAGCAAAGAGCCCTCAATGGTGTTTCTTTTGATATTCCTAGCAGCGAAGTGGTTGGCTTTCTCGGACCAAACGGCGCGGGTAAAAGCACGATGATGAAAATCATCACATGCTTCCTTCCTCCTTCTGAAGGCAAGGTATCGGTCTGTGGACTAGACGTTATGAGCCAGTCGATTGAGGTTCGTCGACTTATTGGATACCTTCCTGAACACAATCCTCTTTACTTGGACATGTACGTGAAGGAATACCTGACCTTTATCGGTGAAATTTACAAGGTTTCTAATGTAAAAAACCGCGTTGCCGATATGATAGAACGTGTGGGACTCGGGCCTGAATCACACAAGAAAATTGAAGCACTGTCAAAAGGATACCGTCAACGTGTTGGATTGGCACAAGCCATGATCCACGATCCAAAAGTGCTCATACTTGATGAACCAACAAGCGGACTCGACCCAAATCAATTGGTAGAAATCCGTGCCTTGATACAGCAAATTGGTAAAGAAAAAACCGTGATGCTCTCTACGCATATCATGCAAGAAGTTGAAGCAATTTGCAACCGAACAATCATCATCAATAAAGGAAATATCGTGGCAGACAAACCTACTTCGGACTTGAGAAGTGGACTAAAAGATGGTGGATACGAAATTGAAGTTGAATTTAGTGGACCAATGTCAAAGTCTTCATTAATGAAAATTAGTGGAGTGAGCAGTGCTCAAAATACTCAAGGTAATAATTGGCTCGTCAAAGTTTCCATCAATGACGATATAAGAAAAGAAATTGCCGAATCTGCTCTTCAAGAAAACATAGCTGTAATCAGCATGGCTAAAAAAGAACAGAGAATGGAAGAAATTTTTAAAGAATTAACAGGTTCTCCTAAGAATTCCTGATAGAAAAATAGAATTTTGAAGCATGTATTATGAAGCTTCCCTTACCGGTGTTATAAGAATCATTTTTTATTTGATTCTGTTTTCGTTTATCATTCGCATAATTGCTCGAATGGCCTTGCCAATTGTTGTAAAAAGAGCCGAATCTAAAATGCGACAACAAGCAGAAGAATATCAACGACGCACTAATCCTCCTCGCAAAGAAGGCGAGGTAACTATAGAATCTAACAATAAATCCAACGGAAAGTCAAATGATGGCGAGTATGTTGATTTTGTTGAAATTAAAGACTAAACCGAATGAAATCGACCTTGCTAAAGGCCCTTCCTCACATTGTAGCAGTTGTTACTTTCGTGATCATCTCTGTTGCTTACTTTTCTCCTATCACCGATGGCTACGAACTTCGACAAGGCGATATCGACCACTGGAGAGGAATGTCAAAAGAATTGGTGGATTACCGACTGGTAAATGAAGATGAACCGCTATGGACGGATTCGATGTTCGGTGGCATGCCTGCCTATCAAATTTCAACTTTGCATAGCAACAACTTACTTAGTTATATAGACCAAGCTTATAAGCTTTTCTTGCCTGGACCCATTGGCATTCTTTTCATCGCTATGCTTGGAATGTACATTTTCGCACTCTGTTTGCGCATCAATCCTTGGATTGGAATCATCGGTGGAATAGCATTTGGTTTAGGTACAATAAATATTCTATTCCTAGCCGGAGGTCACGTATCGAAAGTACATGCCATTGCATACATGGCACCTGCACTCGGCGGATTACTAATGGCCACCAGAGGTAAATGGATTTTAGGCGCCGGAATTTTCTCACTATTCTTTGCCCTAAATGTTTCTGCAAATCACTTGCAGATGACTTATTACCTAGTAATTCTACTCGGAGCGGTTGCACTTACTGAAGCCATTCGTTTGATCATTGCTAAGCAAATTCCTCATCTTCTAAAAGCAGGATCTGCTCTTCTTGTTGGTGGTCTCATTGCGGTGCTACCTTCCATGAGCAATCTGATGACTACCTATGAATACAGCAAGTACACTACGCGTGGTAGCTCAGAATTGACACTAACGCCTGAAGGAGAAACAATAGATGCTGGAGAGAAAAAAGGACTTGACACAGATTACATTCTTCAATACAACTTTGGTAAAGGCGAAGCGTGGTCTTTAATCATTCCAAATGCGAGTGGCGGAAAATCAGACTATATCGGATCTGACAAAGAATTGCTTCGTACTGTGCCGCGCGAGTTTAGAGAAAACATTGCGCAATCAAGCAGCTATTGGGGCGATCAATTGTTCACAGGAGGTGCTTTCTATTTCGGCGCTATTATCATGATGTTGTTTGTACTTGGACTCATTTTCGCGAAAGACACCATTAAGTGGCCTTTCCTTCTATTAGCCATTATTACAGTAGGACTTGCCAGTCAGGATCCAGGCGGATTAAATGACATTTTCATCAATAAATTTCCTTTGTACAATAAGTTCAGAGATTCAAAAATGATTCTCTCTGTATTTCAAGTGATGGCATCAGCTATGGCTATGATCATGGTAAATTCTATTCTTTCTAAAGAAGAAAATAATCCATTAGTTGGACTTATTGGAAATAAAAAACACTTCTTTATTGGTGTAGGTGCATTCGCTCTAATAATGATTGTAGTCACTGCTTCACCAAACATCGTAACAGACTTTTTAAGTTCTGGAGAAAAAGCGCAATTCTCCCAAATTGAAACGCAAATTGCTTCCGATCCACAACAACTCATGATGTATGATGGATATAAAACAGCCTTAACAGATGTGCGCAAGGAAATCTTCCAAGCAGATGCTGGTCGCTCATTGATGTTCATCTTCGCTGGAATTGCTTTGATTATGGTGGCTTATTTCAAAAAGCTTCCCGCCGCTGCTTTTATTGCATCGATAGCATTGTTGGTACTGGTAGATCAATATGTGGTGGCAAGAAGATACTTAAGCACTGAAAAAATAAAAGGACAATACATCAACTTCGTCAAACCGAGCGAAAAGACTATTCCTTATCAACCTTCTGCTGCCGATGAATCCATTTTCGAAAATGAGGTTGCAAATATTGAAGACTTTGATAAGAAAAGTGAGACACTCTACGCTGCAATGAAATCAAGCAAGGTTTACGGTGGAGTAAAAGATCAAAACCTGTTGAAGAAAATCGGAGAATACGGAGTATTGGGTTTAAACTCAGATTATCGAGTACTCGCCCTAGGTGGCACTTTCTCTGATGCGAAAACCAGTTACTTTCATAAAAGTCTTGGAGGATATCACGGTGCAAAATTGATGAGCTACCAAGAAATGATTGATTTCTACCTGACTTCCGAAATAGCAGATTTCAGCGAAGCAATGCGCACTGCAACTGATATCGGATTCTTGGCAGATTATCCGATTATCAACATGCTCAATACGAAATACGTGATTTACAATCCTGGTGCTCCAGCTATTGAAAATCCATTCGCACTTGGCAACGCTTGGTTTGTACAAAACATAAAGATCGTTGACAATGCAAATGATGAATTGACGCAATTGGCAGCTCACGATCTAAGCACAACTGCTGTGATAAGAAAAGAGTTTGAAGCTAACACAGTAGAAGTCGCAAACGCAGATTCAACTGCTACAATTGAGCTGATAGACTATGCTACAAAATCTTTGACGTATAAATCAAACAACGCCAAAGAACAAGTGGCGGTATTTAGCGAAATCTACTACCCCGCGGGTTGGACATGTACTATCGACAATCAAGAAGTTGAGACATTCAAAGCCAATTACATTTTAAGAGCTGCGAAAATCCCAGCTGGTGAACACACCATCGTATGGAACTTTCATCCAGAATCATACTACAAGGGAAGCACCTACTCTCTTGCTGGTTCAATTCTGCTAATACTATTGGTTCTTGGCTCTGTATTCGCTGACCGAAAATTTTCAGAGAAAAAATAATCCCAAATAAAAAAACCTGAAGCCCTATTTTTCTCCTTTGAAGAATAGGGCTTTTATATGCGCTAACAAAACCATTGGCGCGATAAAACTGGGCAACCAGCTGAAAGGAAAATGAGTAATCGCATAATTCGGACGATCAAAATCCCATGCTTGAATTTTGGTAGCAGTGGCACCCGCAGCGGTAATCATAATGATGAGTAATGAAACCACCCCGAGAATATTCCACACTTTAATAATAACTGGTGAAATTTTCTTTTTTCTAATTCCGAAGTAAGCAATGATTGGAGCTGTAATTCCAAAAACAATGTCGTAGTTGTGGCCATAAAAAGTCATGCTCCAAGGTGCCTGCTTATAAAATGCCAACCAATACAATGCAATCTCTACTGGAATTCTCACCAGATGAAGCCATGTAATCACTTCTAAAGAAAGTCCGTTGAGAAAGCGCTTCCCTCTTGGTGTGAATGCAAGAAGCGCGAACATAGCAAACATAAAAAGTACTGGAAACATAATATGTGGAGGCATTGCCTCCCTGTCCATATACCATCTGTTGAGCGTTAATGTACTTTGAAAAATGAGCCATGCTAAAATGGCTAAAGCCAAGACGTGCACTCTCTTTTGAACACGTTCTGATCCTTTGAGCATCGCCCAAATAAATCCGAAGTAAAACAATAAAGTAGTAACAATAAAAAAGACAACAAGTCCAAATGGTACGTCCAACATGGCAATTCAATTTGGGCAAATGTAACGCCTATTGTAAAAGGACTATGTGACAATTAGTCCAAAAAAGATGACCTTTCTTCTGGACTTGGTAATCGACATGTTTCTTTTTTACCAAACCATTTGTATCTGTATTTTGCAACAATAGAATACACTCCATCACGAATGAATCTTGGGAAAATGAATAAAATTGATATTAATTTCCATGCACCGCCTAAATCGAAAAGTATAAGTAAAACGGCTGTAGATTTTCGATTCAAACTTCCATTTCTTAAATAAACAATGGAATCCAAATCTTGATACTGGGCTTCACTTAATCGTTCTTTTGCGGTGATTCCTTGAAGGGGAGCATATTTTAAGATTCTGTTCTTATCTTTTCTTATTAGAAAATCAACTGTGGTATTACAAAGTCCACAGACACCATCAAAAAAAACAATGTGCTCGCTATTCTTCATGCAATTCGGCTACCTATTTCGACACATCAGCCACTAATCGGTATTGTTTAGCAAAATTAAACAATAAACAAGCCTTAATGGTTTAATTTTGCAATCTCATGAACTGTACCTCTGTCCATTCATTTCGCCACACCCTAAGAACTGGTATTCAGTCCGTTCCTAGATTTTTCCGAAATACTTTGGAAATAGAGATTCATGATTCTTTGCAAGAAATTTCACCTGTTCAGTGGGATCAGCTCAATTTCGATAGATCAATTTTTCTGGATTACAATCACCTTAAAGCCGTTAGCAATCCAGAAATCGCAGACGTAAAGTACTATTTTTCAATATTCAAGAACAACAACGAACCGGTTGGAATCGCGGTTTTTCAAATAGGAATATTAGAAGCGACCAACCTACAACAACGTGCGGGTCAAAACTTTATTTCAGATCTGATCAGTAAACAGTTTCTTGATAATAAAAAGGCACAGTTCATTCTGATATGTGGTAGTGCATTTGCGACGGGTGAACACGGTTATGCTTTTAGAAAAGATGTACCGCTTCAAAAATCAATGAATGCGCTTTGCGAAGCATTGACAAAAGTTTTAAAAACAGAAGAAAAAGCAGGTAGAAATATCGCAGCGTTGCTCATCAAAGACTTTTATGAAAACTCATTCGACCAAGCTACTGCTATGGAAAAATGTGGCTTCAGAAGTTTCGATGTTGACCACAATATGGAAATGCCTATTCTAGAAGAATGGCAATCATTCGAGGACTATTTGCAATCGTTGAATTCTAAATTTCGCACCAAGTCAAATGCAGCCTATAAAAAATCTGCAGAATTGAAAATGCAATTTTTAGATGTTGAAGATATCCGAAAGCATCAAGTCCGCATTCAAGAGTTGTATGACAATGTTCATGAGAAAGCTGATTTTAAAATCGGCCACATCAATGCAACATCTTTGATTGCGATGAAAAATGAACTTGCGAGTAGAATGATTATTCGCGGTTATTTTCTAGAGGAAAACTTAGTTGGTTTTTCCATTGCTTTAGATAGCGAAAAACAACTTGAAGCTTTTATTGTGGGAATAGATTATTCTAAAAATGGTTCTCACGCTATATACTCGCGTATGCTCTACGATTATGTGCATACGGCCATTGATTTGAAAAAATCTAAAATTGTATTTGGAAGAACCGCTGGTGAAATCAAATCCACTGTCGGGGCATTTCCAATTCAATTAAAATGTTGTATTCGCCATCCGGGTAAACTTCCGAATGTACTTTTAAAAATAATTTTCTGCTATGTAGAGCCTAGCTCCTTCCCTACTAGAAATCCTTATAAAGAAACGACCTTTCAAAAAATTCAAACGCTGGGATATTCCTATTCATGAAACCAATCAATGAGCGCTTTTTGCTCTTCCTACTAGCAGCTATCCAATTTACAAATATTGTTGACTTCATGATAATGATGCCCATGGGCGACATTCTCAAAAAAAGTCTTGAAATAAGTCCGTCACAATACGGATGGCTTGTGAGTAGTTATGGCTTAGCCGCAGGTTTTACGTCGTTTTTAGGTGTTTTCTATTTGGATAATTTAGATCGAAAAAAAGCACTACTTGGCGCCTATTTAGGCTTTATGCTTGGCACCATGTCGAGTGCAATCGTGCCGAATACAGATAATATTCATTTGAATTATTACCTATTCATCGGCACCCGCGTGCTAACAGGAGTAACAGGCGGATTGTTGGGCGGACTCGTATTGAGCATTATGGCCGATGTTATCCCACTCGAAAGACGCGGTAAAGCAATGGCTTCTATTACCATCGCATTCTCGCTTGCCTCTATTCTTGGAGTACCAATTGCCTTGACGCTCGTTGATGCCTTCGATGGCAACTGGCACGTACCATTTTATGTAGTAAGTGGTTTGAGTTTACCAATATGGCTTCTCGCCTTCCGTGGAATACCTCAAATGAATGCGCACTTAGCTGAGAGAACTGAAAAATATAATCGATTTGATACGATTAAAAATTCGTTCAAATCGCCAGAACAAAGGAATGCACTGCTGTTCACAATGACGCTCGTGCTAGGACAATTCACAGTAATAAGCTTCCTAACACCTTACAACATCAATAATGTCGGTCTGCAACAAAGCGATATTAAATACATCTATTTGGTGGGGGGAGCATGCACAGTAATCTCAGGATTCTTCATCGGAAAACTCGTAGATAAATATGGTCGATTTAGAATCTTTACCATTTTCGCATTTATCTCCACTCTTCCAGTGCTTATCGCCACACATCTTGGTCATGTGCCATTATGGGTAGTGCTTCTAAATGCAGGATTTTTCTTCACCGTAATCAGCGGTAGGATGATTCCGGCAAACACCATTATTTCGGCTGTCGTAAATCCAAGATACCGCGCGGGGTTCATGAGTTTGAATAGCGCTGCACAGTCCATCGCTTCGGGTACGAGCGCAGCCATCGCTGGTATCATCATCACTCAACAAGATGAACACAGTCCGCTTGAACATTATGACAAAGTAGGATATCTCGCAGTAGGGGCAACAGTAATTGCATTATTCGTTTTGAGACGATTGAAAAAATTATCAGCGGGCTAAAACCAATCCACGACTAACCTCCCTCATTCCAAAACGATCTTCCTCCAGCTGAGCAACAAGAACAGCTTTGGAGTTCACGTTTATAGCGTCTCTTACTTCTAAAAATAATTCTTGCCCAGTCAAGATTGGTAATTCATTTCCCTGACTATGATATGGACTAATCCAGTGCGTGCGTGGAAGCACCACCCATTGTTTTGGCGTGTTTTGAAATGCCTCCAATTGATCCACGAAAACGAACCATCCTGCATGGTGATGTTTATTTGCGAGTTTAGGAAATACCGCACCACCCAATTCATAAAATGCGTAGAAAAAATAGCCTTTGAGCCACACCACCGATATTGGAGAGGGTAATCCATTGGAAAGCAGAAACGCTTTCCCTTCAGCAGTCTGAAACAATTTCGTTTGCCTCTTAAACTTCTGCATTTTCAAACCCAACCGATCTTGTTTGTTGGGACCAATCATAGAATACCAATCAGAACTGTTGGATGAACTCCAATAGTACTTGCACGCTACTTCAATATGCAAAAACTCTTCACTGTATAAATCGCGAACTAGAAAATCAGCCTCTCCTCTCGTGCCATCGCCCGAATGAAACTGCACATTCGTTGCTACCAGCTCAAACCAAGGACTTTTCGAAAACCAAAATTCCAGCAACGCTTCAAACTTCTTTCCCACAAGTCTGGTGGCTCGATTGTTTAAGAATTCATGCAGATCAGCTGGATTTGAGTCGAGCGCTTTAAACCATTCCAAATCCCTTTGAAAACGATCTTGCATCCACTCCTCATCCAACATGGGAAATGTGACCACATTCTCCTCATCTTACAATAATGGCGGCGACCACACGGCCCAAGCGAGATCTCGCACTGCAGGATGCTGAAAATGAGGAAATTTGAGCATTTAATAAATTTATGAGGATACGAATAAACGAAATCCTACATTTGCAGCATGAGATTAGTTGCAAACATTCCTCATCCAAAATTGAAAATTTCCATCATGTCTTATATGGACAAATGGCTGATAGAATTGGAAGGTGGTGCCTACAAACAAACTTTTAAAGTGAGTCATGAAGGAGTACCAGCGCTAGAGGATGTGAAAAAATTAATCACTGAAGAATTGATAAATGGATGCATGGAAAGATTCAATGCTATGCATTTAGATTTTAAAAACGCCTACGAAAACTTAAAAAAATAATCATTCATGTTAGCAAAACTTTCACTTGGAATTAATGCAATTTTGATCATTGCCGTTGCTTTCCTATTTCTTAGAAAGCCTGGCGCTCCAGAAGCAGAAGTGGTGAGTCAACCTAAACTGCCAACGAATTCTGAGTTTACTAAACCCGAAGGAGAAGGTCCAAAAGCCCCGGTGATGGCCTATGTAAATGGTGATGTCCTAAATGAAAAATATGACTACATCAAGGATAGAATAAAAACACTAGAGCAAAAATATAAGGCTGCCGACGAGAAAGTAAGAAAAGAATACCAGAACCGACAAAAGGAAGTAGATGAGCTAGTTGCTTATGCCCAAAGTGGAAAAGCTACTGATGAAGAGTTGATGATTGCCCAAAGTAGATTGCAGCAACTTCAAATGGAAATGGACCAGATTCAACAAAAAGAATCTGAAAATGTGATGAAGAAAGAAGCTGAAATGCAAAAAGACTTGCAATCAAGAGTTCAAAAATTTCTTGAAACTTATGCCTCTTCTAAGGGAATTGATTATGTCGTGAACTATCAACCATCTACTCAGTTTATTCTTTACGGTAGTGAAGCTTACGATATCACTAATGAAGTGGTAGACGGATTAAATAAAGAATACCAACAAGAGAAAGCAGGAGATAAATAATATGTCTTTAGCCACTCAGAAAAAATCAGAAAATATAGTCGAATACGTACTCTTCATTTGGCAAATGGAGGATTTGGTGCGTGCTATGTACTTTGATATTGATGCAATTTCTGAATTTGTTCGCGGCTTCACTCCATCTGAAGAAACCGCGCAAGAAGAGCTCGCTTGGTTTAAAAATTTAATCAAGAGCATGAAATCGGAACGTGTAGAACAAAGAGGACATGTTTCAGAAATTCATGAATTAATTTTTGAGTTGAATTATTTACACAATACGCTTTTACAAGTTATCAAAGACAACGCATACATTGAAGCGTATAATTTGGCTCAACCGAATATCAAAGAATACCAGCAAAAAACGGATGGTAAAACGACCAATGATGTAGAATTGTGTCTTACTGCATTATACGGCCTTTTGGTATTGAGACTTAAAAAAGAAGTCATATCAAACGAAACACAAGAGGCCATTCAAACCTTTTCAAATCTAATGGCGCGTTTATCGGCACATTATAAAAAAATGAAAACGGGCGAGCTCAATTTTTCATTGAACTGAGTTCAACCCTAAATTTCATTTTGTTTAATTCTAGTTGCGCTAAATTTGCTAGCATGAAAAACAAGTTATTGTACATCTTGATTTTTGGTACATTTTTGTTTTACTCATGTGCATCTAAAACTGAGATCGAAACTCAGGCCCCAAATAGCTTCGAATCCGACTCTATCAGAATTGTCCAATTATTTTCCTCAGCGGCCATTTCTGAAAACCCTAAGCCCTATTTAGATTCTGCTGCGCAAGTAGTTCAATATTCCAAACTTGGAAAACAAAGCGAAGATCTATTTCTAGCTCAAAAAGGGGCGTTCTTTCTAAGACGAGGAGAATTAGACAGCGCTAAACATGTGGCGGAGCTTGGACTTGCTCTCAACAAAAATTTTTCAGAAAGTAACAAAGGTAAATTCTACAATATCGAAGGACATGTGTACAGCTTTAGAAAAGACTACACCTCGGCGATAAGCTCTTTCAAAAAATCATTGGCAATTTTTGAAAAGTATGATGACAGTTTGAATGTTGCATACATCAATAACAATGTAGCCAATATCTTTTTTTCTCTCGTTGACTACAACTCAGCCTACAAGCACGCTAAAGCATCCTACGACATCATCCAAAAATATCCGGATAGTCCATATTACAGCTCGATTATTAGCGTACTCGCTACATCAGAAGCCTTTGTGCACAAAACAGAAGATGCAAAGATTCATGCGCATCGCGCTTTAGAACTTACGCAAGGCACACCGAACATAGTACCTTATGCACTTAGCTTATATGCTCTGGGCGATATTGCAGTGAGCGAAGACTCCATGCAAGTGGCATACAACTATTACCAAGAATCATTAGCTCTTTGTGAAAAATACGGCCTAGCTCAGTATACACTGATCAATAAAGCCGCATTGCTTAACACATGTGTAAAACTTGAAAAATTCAACGAAGCCATCGCATATGGTGAAAGTGCTTTAGCGATATCTGAAGAATTACAAAACGAAAATATACAGCTCTCACTTCACAAGAATTTGGCTAAAGCATTCAGCGGAATTCGCAAAGATACTAAAGCCTTTGAGCACATGGATATTGCCTATAAACTCAAAGAAGAAGCGTCATCCAAAGAATCAAAGAGCATCATTCATGATTTATTGATTCAATATGAATCGGAGAAAAAAGACAAAGAACTTTCAGAAAATAAAATCAAAATATTAGAAGATAAAGCAACGATTCAGCGCAATCAATTTTTCATATCTCTTCTAGTTATAGGTATTATAGTGCTTTTCGCAGCTGTTGCACTTTTTATTCGAAATAGAAAACAACAACTTTCAAGACTAGAAAAAGAAAAGGAAACCGAAGTCATCAAAGCGAGTTTAGTTGGCGAGAATAAAGAAAGAATGCGTTTGAGCAGAGAGTTACATGATGGTATTGCTTCTGAACTTTTGGGTATTCGCGTTAAAGCACAGGATATGAATATGGATAGTAACTGGGTCAGCACGCTTGATCAGGTACACCAAGAAATCCGCAGAATATCGCACAACCTTTCGCCATACAAAGTAGAGCAGTTCGGTTTGGTTGAGGCGCTCAAATTATTTTGCTTGGAAAATAGTTCTAACAAAAACACGCTACACTTCTTTTGTAATGGAAAAAAAGAACTATCTCAGGTTTCTTCACAAGCCATTTATAGGATTGCTCAAGAGCTCATTCAAAACGCAGTAAAACATGCCGATGCATCCAATATTGACGTTCAACTTTTCTTAGACGACAGTATCAGGCTCTCCGTTGAAGATGATGGAAAAGGAATGACCCAAGAAGTATTGAATGAATTTATTGATAAATTAAAATTGCAATGGAAAGCAAGCATGCTCATTACAGATATTTTTGCCGATTCAGCTACGGGCTCTGGAACATCCATAACAATAGAATTCAAGTAAAATTAAATGGCATTTAAAAAAATTATCATTGCAGACGATCACCCAATTGTGCGTTTAGGAATTGAGAGCTTTGTCAAAAAGTTCAATGCAGAAATTGATGTTGCCTTCGCTTCTTCCTTAGAAGAATTGCAATTTGTTTTACTCGAAGGAAAAAATGATTTACTCATTCAGGATGTATATTTTGGAGATAAAGATGCCCGCGATTTTATTGAAGGAATAATTGAGAAATTTCAAATTCCAGTCATCGCTCTTTCGACAGATGATAATCCCAATCTCGTAAATACTATTCTAGCGAAAGGTGCAAAAGCCTTTGTATCCAAATCAGAAAATTTAGATGAATTGGTTGAAGCATTGCATGCCGTTGAATCTGGTGAAACCTATATCAGTAGCGACATTCAGAGAAAGCTGACCAAGTACGAACAAGATTGGCAGCAAATAAGACTCACCAAAAGAGAACTTGAAGTATTGCACGAAGCAGTGAAAGAAAAAACAAACAAGGAAATCGCGACAGCCCTTTTTATTACCGAAAAAACAGTTGAAATCCACAAGACCAATTTGTACTCTAAACTTGGAGTGAAGAATATGGCTGGTCTTGTAAAGCGCGCCTTTGAATTAAATCTTATTAGAAAATAAAAAAGCGGATTGCACTAGGTTACAATCCGCTTTTTAGTCCCAACGCCATGCTCAATTCTCTTGTTCGAGCTGAGCAACACGCTGAAGCAACTGCTCTATTAGCTGTTGTTGTGTTTCAATAATTGTTTGTTGCTCCTGGATTGCTTTTGTAAGCACAGGAATAACTTCGATGTAGTTCACACCTTTATACTCAATCTCCTCTTCCTTTCCTTTTTCTTGATTTGGTGCTACAAACACATCGTTTCTTACTAGATCAGGCATAACCTCTTCTAATTCTTGAGAAATAAATCCGTAGTGAGTGCCTTCAGAAAGGTGCATTGCAGCATACTCTGGATCATTTGTTTTAAACTCATAAGCATACACTTTCATTTGAGTAACTAAACTCAATGCGCTGTTGAATGGTCGAATGTTTTGTTTCAGTTTTCTATCCGACACTTGGGTCCATGTACCTGAATACCCTCCACTACCTGCGCAGTAAACGCCGTAGTTTGCCATTCCTCCGTATGCTTCTCCATATACACCGTATTTACTTCCAACACTTGTAGAAAAATTATTTGAAACTCCTACTAAGCCATAAGCTGTGTTATTAGAAGTGGCAATGAAGCTCCCTCCATAAACCACTTGAGCACTCGAAATTCTAGTTTCTCCTCGAACCGCCATGTATCCGGCACGCGCCTTAATCCCAATTCCATAATTGACATTTCCTTCATAATTCACAGAAGGGAATATTCCGACATGATCTGCACTCAAATATGTACCTGTGTAGTTAACCGCCAAGATTCCATTATCCAATATTTCATTTGATGAACTTGAAATTTTCGTAGTCGGAATAAATGGATCACCACTTACAATTTCCAATTTTGACGTAGGTACTTGAGTGCCGATTCCAACAAAACCATTTGGTGCAATTGTCATTTTCACATTATTATCTACATGGAATTTCAACTTGTTCTGATCAAGTCCATCCATATAAATCCATCCCAGCATCGTTTGTTGATTTCCAAAACTTAGGAATGGCTTGCCTTGAGCATTGTCAGTAGAAATATTCATACCAGCATATCCACCTGGAATGCTTGATTGCATCAATCGGAATTTTTCTGATCCTATACCTTGGTTCGTTCCAATGCGTATGTATGTACCATCATCAGATATTTGTGAGTTTCCGATTGTTGTTGCGCCAGTAAATTTTGGCAACAAGTTGTTTGTTCCGCTTCCAGTCATACCTGTCGATGAAATGGTATTTCCTGAAATGGAAATTCCAGTACCAGCAGTGTATGTCCCAGCAGGACCTTGAGGACCCTGTGGACCGGCAGGACCCTGTGGACCAGTTGCTCCTGTTGCTCCAGCATTACCTGCAGGGCCTTGGGGACCGGCAGGACCTGCAGGACCAGTTGCGCCTGTATTACCAACTGGACCTTGAGCACCAGTAGCACCCATCGCTCCGGCTGGGCCAGCAGGACCTTGCGGACCCGTCTCTCCCGCTGGACCAACGGGGCCTGCTGGGCCTTGAGGACCCGCAGGGCCAGGAGCACCCGAACCACCATTAGCCGCATAAAGCGCATATGGCACACTAAGAAGTTGACTCACTCCCGCCAAAGAATAATTCGAACCACCAGCTGGATCAATTTCAACTTCTATATACGCGTCTGCAGTTCCCCAAGAGACATTGCTCATAGAACCAGAAATCGCAGTACCACCGCCAATAGCCAAAGAGTACAAACCTTGCGCACTAGTGGAAACAATATGTGTTTCCTGATATTGAATGTCGCCATTTGCCGCTCCAGTATGTATAGAAATACGCAGCGAAATATTCTGATTCGCAAGTGGATTTCCTTCTATCGTTCTAGCAACTCCCTGATAGTTGAAGCGTTCCGGCGCTTGCGCATAGCCCAATTGAGCTACGAGCATCATGCACAAAATCAAACTCCATTGAATAAACCTTTTCATTATAAGTATAAATTAATTCTTTACGATTTTGCAGATTTGAGAAACACCACTTGTTACTGATGATACTTTTATTACATAGTATCCCACAGCAAAAGCCGATAAATCAAGCTGGATGTTTTGATTCGAACTCAGCAAGCATCTTCCATGCTGATAAACCAATCGACCAGATGCATCCATAATGTCAATGTTATAGTTGCCATCTGGAATACCATTGCATCCAATTTGAAGCATGGATGAAAATGGATTGGGATAAACATGAATATATTGATTCGATTCATCAAACTCCGATACCGAAATGGTCACCACTTCACTTGGTTGCAAATAACCTTGGGTGAGCAACACCTCTGAGCTGCTAAATGCGTCCACGAGAACCATTTCACCAATAGCATATTCAAAGATGTTTCCATCTATTTCTGCCTGTCCCGAGGTACTATTAATTATTTCTTGGCTATGCCCTGTCAATACAATTGACAACGTTGCAAATGCAGTCAATAAAGCCCTTCTCCCAAAGGCCTCTATAAGTTTCATGTTTTTACTTATGGCTTGCATTATTTGTGAATCACAATTCATGGGACAAAATTGGATCTGCTCACGTGAATGGAATTAGGGGGTATCCCTAGATTTATTGTTATTCAATAGATTCAAGTCGTTTTGAACATTTGTTACAAACTTTGATTTTAGATTCAGAGAAAGATGAATTACTTTCGCGCCCGAATTAGGCGATAATCCTCTGCTCGATTCCGAAAAAAAATCGGAATTCCGGGCGGATAAAAAAAAAATGCCAAGAGACAAAAGCATTCGATCAGTCCTCATCATTGGTTCTGGTCCCATTGTGATAGGCCAAGCGTGCGAATTCGACTATTCAGGATCACAAGCCGCACGCTCCCTTCGTGAAGAAGGAATTGAAGTTACCCTCATCAATAGCAATCCCGCAACGATTATGACCGACAAGGTTGTAGCCGATAATGTGTATTTGCTTCCACTTGAGCCCGCTTCAATTGAACAAATTCTTCAAAGCCACAACATCGACGCAGTACTCCCAACAATGGGAGGACAAACGGCGCTCAACTTGGCAATTCAGTGCCAAGAAATGGGGATGTGGGAAGAATATGGAGTGAGAATGATTGGGGTGGACATTCAAGCCATCGAAATCACAGAAAATCGCGAGGCATTCAGAAACTTAATGGGTGAAATAGGTGTCCCTATGGCCCCTCAAGAAACTGCAAAGAGCTTCCTAGAAGGTAAAGAAATCGCCCAAAAATTCGGCTACCCTCTTTGTATACGTCCTTCCTACACTCTTGGCGGTAGCGGTGCAGCTTTAGTGCACACTCAAGAAGATTATGAAAGACTCCTCACCAGAGGTCTTCATTTATCACCGATTCATGAGGTGATGATTGATAAAGCCCTCATCGGGTGGAAAGAATATGAATTAGAACTCCTGAGAGATAAAAACGACAACGTTACTATCATCTGTAGCATTGAGAATTTTGACCCGATTGGAATTCACACAGGCGACAGCATCACTGTAGCACCTGCCATGACACTTTCTGATACCACATATCAGAAAATGCGCGACATGGCAATTCGCATGATGCGTGCTATCGGAAATTTTGCAGGTGGATGCAATGTGCAATTTGCCGTAAGTCCAGATGCAAATGAAGATATCATCGCCATTGAAATTAATCCGCGGGTCTCTAGAAGTTCAGCTTTAGCTTCGAAAGCAACAGGATATCCAATTGCCAAAATTGCTTCTAAGCTCGCAATAGGTTATCACCTCGATGAACTTCAGAATCAGATTACAAAATCTACTTCTGCCTTCTTCGAACCTACTTTAGACTATGTCATTGTAAAAATCCCTCGTTGGAATTTCGATAAGTTTAATGGAAGCAATCGCCAACTCGGACTACAAATGAAGAGTGTAGGTGAAGTAATGGGAATCGGAAGAAGTTTCCAAGAAGCTTTGCAAAAAGCTTGTCAGTCGCTAGAGATAAATAGAAATGGTCTGGGTGCAGACGGAAAAGAGTTGAGAGATCAAGATCAAATTTTGAACTCACTTGAAAAACCAAGTTGGAACAGGCTATTCCATATTTATGACGCCATCAAACTTGGAATTCCTTTCAAAACCATTCAAGAAAAAACACAAATCGATTTTTGGTTCTTAAAACAAATTGAGGAGCTGATTTTACTTGAAAAGAAAATTGAAAAGCATACCCTTCAAAACATCCCAAATGAGTTGATGTTTGAAGCAAAGCAAAAAGGGTATGCCGACCGTCAGATTGCTCATTTGTTGCGTTGCCTCGAAAGCGAAGTGCATTCGAAGCGTACAGAAATGGGAATCAAGCGCGTGTACAAATTGGTTGACACTTGTGCTGCCGAGTTCGAAGCGAAAACCCCATATTACTATAGCACTTTCGAATATGAAAATGAATCTACAGTTTCTGATAAAAAGAAAATTGTAGTTCTTGGAAGTGGACCAAACAGAATTGGTCAAGGTATTGAATTCGATTATTCATGTGTGCATGGTGTCCTAGCTGCGAAGGAGTGCGGATACGAAACCATCATGATTAACTGTAATCCTGAAACAGTTTCAACCGACTTCGATACAGCAGACAAACTGTATTTCGAACCTGTTTTTTGGGAACACATTTACGATATCATTCAGCATGAAAAACCTGAAGGTGTTATTGTTCAGCTAGGTGGTCAAACTGCCCTTAAGCTTGCAGCGAAACTTCAAAAGTTCGGAATTAAAATTATCGGAACCAGTTACGACTCGCTCGACCTTGCAGAAGACAGAGGTAGATTCTCAAATCTTCTAAAAGAAAAAAATATTCCTTATCCAAAATTTGGTGTGGTAGAAAGTGCCGAGCAAGCAATTGAACTTTCTAGAGATTTAGGATTTCCATTACTAGTTCGCCCAAGCTATGTGCTCGGTGGACAAAAGATGAAGATTGTAATCAACGAAACAGAACTAGAGCAGCACGTTGTAAATATCTTACGCGATCTACCAGACAATCAAATATTGCTCGACCACTTCTTAGAAGGAGCAATTGAAGCAGAGGCTGACGCGATTTGTGACGGAAAAGATGTGTACATCATCGGTATCATGCAGCATATCGAGCCTGCAGGTATTCACAGTGGTGACTCGTACGCTGTTTTACCTCCGTACAACTTGGGTGATTTCGTATTGACACAAATTGAAGAACATACTAAAAATATCGCTGTGGCGTTAGGTACAGTTGGTCTGATCAATATTCAATTTGCGATCAAAGATGACATGGTATATATCATTGAAGCAAATCCAAGAGCTAGTCGCACAGTACCTTTTATTGCGAAAGCATATGATGAACCATACGTGAACTATGCAACGAAAGTGATGCTTGGTGAAAAGAAAGTAAAGGACTTTAAATTTAGTCCTAAGCGAAATGGATATGCGATCAAGATTCCGGTATTCAGTTATGAAAAGTTCCCTGAAGTAAATAAAGAACTTGGACCTGAAATGAAGAGTACTGGTGAAGCTATTCGATTCATCAAAGACTTGCGAGATCCATTCTTCCGTCAGATTTACAGTGAGAGAAATTTGTATTTGAGCAAATAATCTTGATTTTAGAATAATTAGAGGCCTTCATTTAGTATATTCGTAATACTAAACGAAGGCCTCTTTTATGATGAAAACTAAGCAAATACTATCTCTCGGTGCGTTATTTTGTGTCATATTGACCAATTCCTGTAGCCTCAATCATCCAATTGGGTATAGAACTACAACACCTCAAATCACTCAGTTTTCCGAACGCAATGAATTCAATGCGACCAGTCAAGTAGGATTGAACCATATGGAAGTTCAAGTTGGTTATGCCCCCATTAAACATATGGGTATTATGGCCAATGCCTACCTCGGCAGCGACTTTAGAACTTCCGAGATTGGAGTCGGTGGAAATTACACTATTAAAAAGTTCAACTTCGAATTGTATGGCTTAAAGGGAAGTAGCATTCTCGACCAATATAAAACTCGTGAATTAGAGCCAATCAATTACTACGCAAAAAAGCGCATAGAAGTGTTCAACATGTCTCACGAGTATTACACCAAGTCTCTGCAGTTAAATACCACTTTTATGGAAGAGTTTTATAGCTTTTCATGTGCTTTTAAATACACGTTTGCGAAATATGCAGAACTCAATTATTCCTATTTGAATGCTGATGTAAAGTACAATCAGGAACTGATCGTATTTGATGACAATAGTTATAGTAGCACCGCCGATCGACAGTTCTATGCACTGTCATTTCAAGCAACTGTGGGGGCAAGAAAATTTCGTGTCTTTGCTCAATACACCATTAATCGAATGGTAGGGGAACAATTTATAAATCCACTTACTCCACCCTATTACAAAAGAGATTTAGCTTCATTAGGATTGATGCTCAAGCTTGGCAAACCCAAGAAAAAAATTACACCCAACAATATTTAGTTTTCCTTTGCGAAAACCTTTGCGTGCACTGCGATTAAAAAAATTTCCCTTCACATAGAAGTGATTTCTTGAGGTCGAGAACCGAGCTTATTTTTCATCGCAAATGACGCGAAGAATTCGCAAAAACGCAGAGAAATACACATCAATTTCAAAGCACTTTTTATTCTCCGAAAAGTCTCAATGCCCTCCAGGCTGCACGAGGAGGTTTGTTCTTATGACTGCAATTCAAAATAGACTATAAGTAAAACTTAGTTCAATTTTAACTAGAAATTCTAAATCAAAAAGCGGGACACTCTTCGCGAAACTATGCGAAAACCTTTGCGTACTCTGCGATTAGATTTTTTTTCCTTGACGAAGAGGTTATACTTTGACATTGAAAGGCGAGCTAATTTTCATTGCAACTGCTCGCCTAGATGCGCAAAAAAACAGGATTAGAAAATTAATTCTTCAAAAGCTTCACGGTTGCTTCTACTTCTGAATCACCCACTAATTTCAAATGATATACCCCTGAGCTAAACTGCTCAATCGAAATTTCCATTTGAAGTGTATTTACATTTTCCTTCAACACCATTTTACCCAAAGCATCATATAGCTCGATACTCTGATATTGATTCGTCTTAAATTGAATATAAACTTTGTCATGGGCTGGATTCGGATAAATACTGAATCCACTTTCTACAATGACATTCGGCACATCAGTAACGATAATACTGCCCTCCACTTCGCATCCATGTGCATCTGTCACCACTAAAGTGTAACCTCCAATATCACTTGTAGAATTCAAGCCTGATAGAATCTGATCTTCAGAAACCAACTCGTTGTTTGCATTAAACCACTCGTAAGAATAAGGTTCGGTTCCACCCGACACATCATAAGCCGACGACCCTCCCTCATCCTCATCAATTGGGTTTTCTGTTAAATTGGAAATAGAAAGTGGCGCTTCAATACCATCTACTACATACGTATTAACAGATGAAATGCCACATTCAGACTCGTCTGTCAATGTGAGTTCATAGGTTCCAGGAGCCAAGTCTGTATTCGAAGAACCAACCAAATCACCATTCCAAGAATATGTAATTTCGCCTTCTCCTGTAGCGACGAGGTCTATACTTCCATCATTCGCGCCATAGCATGACTCACCCACTACAATTCCCGAAGTAATGCTTGGTGCTGAAAGGGCAATAATGTCAATAGTAATTTGTGCAGAGGCACACTCGACAGGATCGCCATTATCACAGATGGTATAATCGATATGAATCAACCCACTGTAATTTTCTTCTGGATAGTATATAAGTGCTTTTGACACATTATCAATGTCCAAGCTTCCCGCTTCGCTTTCTGCTGATGCAATGTTCAATTGAGAAGCAGATTCTTCAGCGTCAGAAATGAGCGACATCAAATTAATTTCTAATTGCGCATTCATACAGCCATCTGTAGTCATGTCTAATGCTACTGGTGGAGTATTTGGAGCAATCACTGATATATAAATGAACCCGCTGGTACACACACCACATGGGTCACACGCTTGGTATTCTACCACATCCTCTCCAGACCAACCATCGTTAGGGATATATGTGAAGTATCCGTCATTGGTCATGGTAATAATTCCGTTTTCTGGATCTGTAACAATAGAATACAGAAGTACTTCTAAGTCCAAGTCATAATCATTCGAGAAAACTTCACCATCCAACATTTCATCTTGCATGATTTGGAAGCTCTCATTCTCCACTACTGGAGGGTCATTGATAAATTGTACCTCAATGCCTACCGACGCCTCATCACAAGTCCCTGAAACATCGCATACACTATATGTAAATGAATCGGCCCCGTAATAATTTTCTGCAGGTGTGTATGTGAATGAACCATCAGTGTTCAACATTAAAACGCCATAAAGCGGTTCATCAACGACCGTGAAGGATAGCACATCACCATCGACATCAAAATCGTTTTCACTAACATCTCCAAACAAGACATCGTCTTCAATCATGTTGAAACTATCATCTTCTGCTACTGGTGCATCATTCACATTTTCCACTTGAATAATCACCGCAGCGATGGTGCATAAATCAAACTCATCGCATACTTGGTATTCAAAATAATCTTCTCCATAGAAATTAGCATCTGGCATATATGAAAACGTTCCATCTTCATTGAAGGTCAACTCGCCATGCTCAGGACTAAGATTCAACGAATACACTAAAGCTGCTGTATTCTCATCCCAATCATTCAATGAAACATCTCCCAACAGAGTTGTTTCTTCTTGCACAGAATAGGTATCTGAGATCGGATTTGGAGCATCATTCACACTGTTTACGATGATGGTAAGCGTTGCTTGGTCACAAACTTGACAAGGGTCGCAAGCTTTGTAAACTATTACATCTACTCCGTAAAAGTTAGGATCAGGTGTATAGGTAAAATATCCATCGTTGAACAACTCTATTGTTCCGTGCAGCGGCTCAGTTACAACACTATATAAAAGCAATTCATCATCCGGCTCAATATCATTTTCACCAACGTTTCCATTCAACACGCCATCTTCATTCATGGTATACTCTTCGTCAACAATGATTGGAGGGTCATTTACAAACTGCATTTCAATGGTCACAAGTCCTTCATCACATTCACCAAAAGGATCGCAGACAGTGTATGTGAAGCTGTCCATTCCCCAATAATTGAAGTCCGGTGTATAGGTAAACATTCCATCTTGTTGCAGCACCAACACTCCATGTTCCGGTTCCACAAGAACAGTAAACACGAGATATGCAGGATTTTCATCAATATCGTTTGCTCCAAGATCTGTAGTAAAAGCGTACTCTTCCAAAGTGGTATAGCTATCGTCAACAGCAATTGGAGGTTCATTATTACTAATCACATTAATAGTTAAGGTGCCTTCATCACACGCACCCAAATCATCACATACTTGATAGGTTAAAATTTCATCTCCTACAAAGAATTGATCTGGGGTATATGTGAATGTTCCATTACTATTAAATGTAATTACTCCATTAAGTGCGTTGCTAAGCAATGTGAATGTCAACTCTGAACTATCCACATCATAATCATTAGATGCTACGTTGCCATTGGCCACCGTATTCACCAAGATACCTACAGCATTGTCAACGGCCACTGGCGCATCATTCACAGCACCAACTGTAAGTAATAATGTCGCCTGGTCGCATAATCCTCCAGCATCGCAAACTTGATATTCTACTTCTTCAATTCCATTCCAATTGGCATTTGGTGTGTATACGAAATTTCCATTGGCATTGAACGTAAGTTGACCATGAAGCGGTCCCACAAGAATGGAGTAAATGAGGTTGGTGTTATCGACATCGGTGTCATTTGAAGCTACCGTTCCACTCACTTGGGTATCCTCGTAAGTTGAATATGAATCGTTGCTCGCAACTGGAGCATCATTTACGTTTAGAATGGTAAACGTTAATACAGCATCGTCGCACAACCCTGCTGGATCGCAGACCTGATAAGTAATACTTACGGTGCCATAAAAATTCAATGCAGGTGTGTAAGTGTAGCTGCCATTGCCATTCAACACGAATGTTCCTGAAGTCGTATTCGTGATAATGGAATAGGTCAAAACCGTATCATCCACATCTGAATCGTTTGTGGCAACACTTCCACTTGTCGCTTGCTCTTCGTTAATGGTTACAGCATCATTCAATGCGATAGGTGCATCGTTGATTGGGTTAACGGTAATAGTTAATGTAGCTGTAGCACATGCCCCTAAAGGATCGCATACTTGATATTGGGCAGTTTGTGTTCCAAAATAATTTAATGTTGGAGTATAGGTAAATGTTCCGTTTGAATTCAAGTTGAACATTCCATTTGAAATACTTCCGATCATGGAATAAGTCAAATTGGTATTGTCGACATCCGAGTCATTCAGTTTTAAGTTTCCACTTAAGGTACCATCTTCATTTATGGTATAAGTATCATTGTTTGCAACAGGTGCATCATTCACTGCAGTTACTGTAATGGTCAATGACGTAATCTCACAACTTGAAGGTGCATCGCAAACTTGAATGGATAGGTTTTGGACTCCATTATAGTTCAACGCAGGAGTATAAGTGAATGAACCGTCAGAGTTCAGGTGAAATACTCCACTTGTGGCGCCCACCACAACCGAATAGGTCAAAATATCCCCATCAGGATCACTATCGTTATCTCCTAAGTTTCCACTAAATGTGCCGCTATCTTCAGCGATGGTATATGCATCATTGATAGCTTCTAGTGCGTCGTTCACTCCTACAACAATGATAGTCAGTGTGGCTTGATCCAATCCACCATTACCATCAGAAACTTCATAGGTAGCGGTGTAAACACCGTTGTCATTTGGTGCTGGCGTATAAGTAAAAGAACCGTCAGTATTTAATACAAAAACTCCGTTGGTTGGAGCTGTAAGAACTGTATATGAGAGTTCATCACCATCTACATCTTCATCATTGGTCGCTACACTTCCACTTGTAGCAACATCTTCAAGCGTTGAGATATTATCATCATTTGCAACAGGTGCATCATTCACACTCACAACCTCTATAGCCAATACACTTTGAGTGCAGGCATCGTCTTCATCACACACTTGATAGTCGATCAGAATATATCCAAAGAAATTTGGATTGGGAGTGAAAGTAAATGAACCGTCTTCATTCATTACCAAATCACCTTCTGCAGGATTGGTCAATGCAGTAAAAGACAACACGGTACTTTCCACATCACTATCATTGCCTGCTACACTGCCTGAAATAACAGTGTCCTCATCTCCCGAAACTTCATCTTCAAAAGCTTGAGGTGGGTCATTTACAGGAAGAACAGTGATAGTTATCGTTGCAAAATCCATTGTACCGCATGGATCCACTACAAAATACTCAGCAGTAACAACACCAAAGAAATTTGCTGGTGGTGTGTAAGTAAAATAACCATCGTTGAAGAGGTTAAGCGTACCGACCGTCGGTGCCTGACTCACATTGTAAAATACGAATTCATCATCGTACTCATAGTCGTTGTCACCAAGATAGCCGTTTAAAATTTCATCTTCATTCATTGTAAACTCATCGTCACCAGCTACTGGAACATCGTTTACAAAAAGTACTTCAATATCTAATACTGCTTGGCCACAATCGTTGTAAGGATCGCAAACTTGATAGATCACTTGATCCCAACCCCAATAGTTGAGGTAAGGAGTATAGATGTATGTACCATTCGAATTGAAGGTCAAATCACCGTGTTGTGGTCCTACCAAAACGGAGTACACCAGCGGCATTCCCTCTGGGTCCGAATCATTCGCAGCAACGGTTCCACTCACGCTGCCATCCTCCGAAGTGAATGTCTCATCGTTTTGAGCAATTGGTGGAATATTTGGAGCCGTAACATGTATCGTCACAGTCGCTTGATCACAAACCTCACAAGGGTCGCATGTTCTGTAAGTAAATGTTACAGTGCCAATAAAATCAGTTGGTGGAGTGTAAGTAAACGCACCAGTTGTTGCCATGTTCACCGTTCCCTGCGTTGGCGGGATGAGCACATTTAAGAAATTCGGTTCATCATCAATTTCTATATCATTATCAAAAACGTTTGCACTTAGAACAGTATTCACGCTCATGTAATAGACGTCGTCATTTGCAACTGGAGGATCATTCAAAAACAACATGGCCAGTTCAATCAATGCTTGATCGCATAACCCTCCTGGGTCGCACACTTCATATGTGATAAATACAAAGCCGTTGAATTCCTGCTCGGGAACATATAAATATGTGCCATCCGGGTTCATCGTAAATGTTCCAGAAGAAGGTCCACTGATAACAGAATACGTCAAAGGATCACCATCAGGGTCTGAATCGTTCAGACTTACGTTACCTGAAATGCTGTTTCCTTCGTATTCATATCCATCATCATCTTGAGCAATGGGCGCAGAATTATCGTCCAATGCACTAACAGATTGGGAAAAAAATATTCCAAGAATAATCGCTAAAAAGAGGCGAATAACTTTCATAATCAAAATCTATATCATCTCAGGAGTGTTTTCACCTGATTGATAATGGGTTAGGTTTAACTGTTAGATATACAAATTTACACTATAAATCCCCTTTATACGTAGAAATACCCCATTTTTGTTACGTTAAAAATCAAAAAATGACAATCGACGAAGCTCAAAAAACAGTAGACCAATGGATAAAAACCATCGGCGTAAGATACTTTAACGAACTGACTAACATGGCGATACTGACGGAAGAGGTGGGTGAAATGGCCAGAATTATGGCCAGGCGTTATGGCGAACAGAGCGAAAAGGAAAGCGATAAAAACAAGGACCTCGGCGATGAAATGGCCGATGTGCTTTGGGTGTTGATTTGCTTAGCGAATCAAACAGGAGTAAACTTGACCGAAGCTTTTCAGAAAAATATTGAAAAAAAGACGATTAGAGATTCGGAAAGACATAAAAACAATCCGAAACTTTAATCTCGTTTTACTTTTTTTATAATAATGAATCGTTAAGCAAATTGACATTTGTAGCCCAAAGCAATAATATTGATAGAGTAATTTTTACAATAAAATCAATAATTATGAGCTTTTTATCTGAAAACGTAATCCCTGGTAATTATGGGAAAATCTTCGAAACGAATGCTAAAGAATCATCGGAACTCGAAAAAATCAAGAACTCCATTCTCAACGTCGACGGTATTCGAGATGTCATTTTGAATGAAACTGCTTTTCCGCGTGAAATTACAATTCACACAGAAAAAGTAGTGCGTATCGATGACATAGAAAAGGCTGCACTGGATGCGGGTTTTCACGCCATTCCGAGAACACTTTTCCCGTTGTAATTATTTGAGCGAATTTGGAATCGTGCAAACCGGTATGGGATTCATCTTATGCTGATTTGCTCGATTCATTCTCCAATAAATAGCCAAAACTTCCTTCTGACGATCCGATAAACCCGCCCTTTCCAAGTCGGGTGCTCCGCCTCCATTTTCTTCAATGTAATTCATGGCCCATTCCAATTCGGGATAACTCGCACCAATTTGGTCTTCGTCACTTCTATCGTCTCCCCACAAACCATCCGTAGGTTTCGCTTCCTGAATACTTTGGGCAACACCTAAGTATTTGCACAATTCATACACTTCCGTTTTCATCAAATCTGCAATGGGCGATAGATCTACCCCGCCGTCACCGTATTTCGTATAAAATCCTACTCCAAAATCTTCCACCTTATTACCTGTTCCAGCAACAAGGAGTTTATGAATTCCTGCGAAATAGTACAGCGTCATCATTCGTAAACGCGAACGTGTATTTGCCAAAGACAGATTCAGCAGTGCTTCATTATCTGCTGAAGGAACCGAATTCATGAATTGATCAAAGACAGGAGTTAATTCAACACGATGGGTTTTGACATTCGGGTACTTGGACGCCAACCATTCCATGTGCTGCTGAGCTCTTGTGACTTGAGAAGCTGCTTGATAAATTGGAAGTTCGAGCAATAACGTTTCCTTTCCGGTCATAGCACACAATGTACTAGTCAATGCAGAGTCTATTCCTCCACTAACGCCGATAACAAATCCATTTACTTTGGCATTTTCCGCGTAGTTATTCAACCACGATACGATGTGCTCAATTACTCCTTCAGTATTCATATTATTAAAAATAAAAAAGTCTCGGAGTTGCTGATTCCGAGACTGATATTGAAATTATTATTTTCTTAGAATTTGATACCAACAGTCAAGGAAAGCGAGTTGCTCATTGCTTTGAGGTTGGCCGTTTTTGGCTTACCATTTTCGAATACAGTTTTATCACCGTCGTCGTAGGTCACCAACTTGTTATTTAGAATATTAGAGAATCCGTTATTATACACAATACCAGCTACAACTGAGGTATTACCGCTCAAGCTGTACTCGATACCAGCTCCGATCAATAAGCCTACTCTGAAAATTTTAATATCATCCTTGATATCCTCATCTTCATTTGTAATTGAAGGTCTATCAGAGGTGGTCCAAGTAAGAGACCCATCAATATTTAATTGTGTTTTTTCGAGTAAATAATCGATATCATCATTTCCTTTTGCATTGATATTGATTCCCGGGATGATACCGAATTGCCCCCAATAAGTGATATAGCCAATTTCGTTGGTGCGCAATTTAAGGGACAAGGGAACTTCAGCATATTGTAACTTGTACTCGCGTGTCTTGCTCCATACATATTCTACATTATCCTTTTTACCTGTTTCCAAATAGGAAAGGTTTCCACCTTGACGAGAAATAGTTAGACCCGTTCCGAATGCATAATTTTCGGTAAAATGAATATCCATGTTGATTCCAAAACCGAAGCGTAATGTGTTTCCTTCATCCGTTATAAATTTAGAATCAGGCTTGATCCAAGCCACACCAGGGTTCACCACGGCGGCTATTTTATACTTCTGAAAATCTTGTGCTTGTGTCAAAAGAGTTGACAAGAGAACAAGGGTAACTAGTGTAATTTTTTTCATATCCTATAGTTTACTGCGTTAAACTTGCAAAATATTCTTTGCAGCGGAGCAAAGAAACAAACCTTTTTTCAAATGCGAAATATCGGCTATTTATTGATTTGCACATTATTGGTGTTCACATCTTGTGAAGACAACCCCTTGAAAAAAGTGGATGTGTCCAAGTCCAAGGTTGATGTGAAGTTCGATCGTTTGGATCGCGACATTTTCAATGCAGACTTTGAACACCCCGTTCAAACTAGCCAAACACTATACCAAAAGTATGGTTCATTTTACTGCGACTATTTGGAAGTTATTCTTCAAGCCGCTCCATGCTTTCCTGACTCTAATATTTTGGTTTTAGAAGACTTCATTACACACCGCGATATGGTTGGGCTTCAGCGTCAAATCGACAAAAAGTTTTCTGATGAAAATATTAAAAGCTACGAGTCAGAATTTAAGGATGCGATTAAAAGATGGAATCATTTCTTTCCTGATTCAATTGTGCCACGCGTGGTATTCATGAACTCAGGACTCAACTTCAGCGCCTATTCTACGGACTCTATTATTGGTGTTGGCCTCGAATTCTTCTTAGGACCTGAGGACAGCATTGTGAAGCTTTTTCCAAATGATTATTTCCCTCAATACTTCAAAGATGATATGCGTCCTGACTATATGGTAGCTAATGCTATGAAGGACTTTGCTTGGGCGCAATGCAATAAAGTGGATCGTACCAACCAAAAAAGTGAATTACTAAATCTTATCGTGCATCAAGGAAAGGTGATGTATTTGCTCGATGCGCTGCGTCCATTTGAAGGTGATTCTATCAAAATGAACTGGAGTTCAATGCAGCAGGAATGGGCAGAAGAAAATGAGGTGAATATCTGGAAAACGATGGCCCAGCAGGACATTCTATTTAGGTCCAACTACAATGAAAATAAAAAGTGGATTGACTTTGCTCCTTTCACGAATGTGGATGGTGTCCCTCAAGATTCGCCTCCTCAGCTCGGTATTTGGATTGGCTGGAATATGGTAAGAGCATACATGAAAGCAAATCCTGATGTTTCTTTGCAGCAAATGTTGGCGGAGAATGACGTTCAAAAATTCCTGACTGCCTACAAGCCAAAAAAATAATAGCATGAAGCAGACCTCTATCAAATTTGAAATCGACCTCGATGAAAATAATGTTCCCGAAAAAATCATGTGGAACGCGAAAGACAACGGCAAAACAGCGGAAGCCAAAGCCATGATCATTTCAGTATGGGACAAAGAAGAACGCAACACCTTGCGTATTGATCTTTGGAATAAAGAAATGGAGGTGGATGAGATGAAGCGTTTTGTGCATCAAACCATCTTAACACTGGCCGATAGTTTTGAAAAAGCCACTGGAGAAAAAAAGATGGCTGATACTATGCGAGACTTTTGTGATTATTACGCGGAAAAATTAGAGCTTAAATAAGCTCTTTTTTTTTAATACATCTCAGGCATTGGATGCTTAGGCACATCCAGTAAAAAAGCAAGAAGTTCTTCTTTACCAATACCATTATCTGCTGAGGTAATGAAGATATTAGGGAGTTCGGTAAAAGTCTCCAGCAGCGCTTCCTTAAACAATTCGACATTTCGCGTAAGCGCACCTGGTTTTGGCTTGTCAGCCTTGGTGAAAACAATTGCAAAAGGAACGCCCCATTCACCAAGTTGATTCACAAACTCCACATCAATTTTCTGAGGTTCGTGACGCGAGTCGATGAGCACCATCGTACAAAAAAGATTTTCTCTTTGTTGCAAATAGTCGGCAATAAACTTCTCCCATTTCGATCGAGAAGACTTTGAAACTTTAGCATAACCATAACCTGGTAAATCGACGAGATACCAAGTCTTATGCACTTGCTCATTAATGATGAAATGATTGATGGTTTGCGTTTTTCCTGGCTTACCAGAGGTTTTCGCAAGACCTTTCTTATTGGTCAAGCGATTGATCAAGCTACTCTTTCCTACGTTACTTCTTCCTATAAAAGCTACCTCCCAATATTTTGGAGGCGGGCACTTTTCCCAATCCACAGACGACGTAACAAACTCAGCACTGATAATCATAAATACTATTATTTCACATTTTCCTTCATCCACGTATCGAGGATGGTGTTGAATGTTTCCGGATGCTCCATCATTGGTGCGTGTCCGCATTCATCAATCCAAAAAAGCTTTGAATTAGGAAGGAGTTGATTGAATTCCTCGGCTACTTCTGGAGGAGTGATGGTATCATTTTTTCCCCATATCAAACACGCAGGCATCCTCATGTTTGGAAGGTCCTTTGCCATATTGTGACGGATCGCGCTTTTTGCAAGAGCAAGAATTCTAAGCACGCGATTTCTATCGTTGACTACTTCAAAACATTCGTCTACCAATTCATCTGTCGCGTGCTTTGGATCGTAGAAAGTAACAGCTACTTTTTGACGAATAAATTCTTTGTCTTCTCTTCTAGGGAAAGAAGATCCGAATGCATTTTCGTACAAGCCACTGCTTGCCGTGAGAATTAGTGAGCTCACTTTTTCAGGATGCTCTTTTGTATAAACTAATGCGACGTGTCCTCCAAGTGAGTTTCCGAGGAGGTTCACTTTATCCCATTTTTTATATTGAATGAAGTCGCGGAGGAAGTGCGACAAACTCTTTACGCCAGTAGTCAAAACGGGCATAGTATAGAGCGGTAACATTGGGATAACAACAGTATACTCCTTTGAGAAGTAGTCCACTACATCTCTAAAATTACTCAGGGCTCCAAATAATCCATGAAGCAATATCAATGGTTTTCCTTGACCTGCTTCAATGTATTTGAATTGTCCCTCTTCTTTTATCTGGTAATCCATAGATATCGACGAATGCTTTTTTGCGAATGTAGGTAAAAAAGTACAAGAGTTCGGAACCGCCATTTTCCCACAATCCACAACTTAGCTCCCACTTTTTACCACAGCGATATTTCAATTTCAAAACACCCTATTTTCAAGCCATTTAGACACAATTAACCTCTTCACAAGTAAAATTTTCCACATTCACTTATCAACAATTTCGTTAAAATCTCGCTTTTGTGGTAAAAAGTGGGAAAATTGAGGTATTTTCGTAGCCGATTCGAGATTTCTCAAGCATGCTAAACCTTTTAGGGGAACATATAGTTAAGGTGGACAACAAGGGCAGAATGCTCTTTCCATCCAAGTTGCGCAAGCAGCTGGAGGAGGTTATTCACCATGGCTTGGTGTTGAATCGCGACATCTATTCGAAGTGTTTGGTACTCTACCCGAAACCAGAATGGGATCGCATCCAAGAGGATTTCAGCAAGCTCAATCGATACAATCGTAATCACCTAGAATTCCAACGTCGCTTCTTAAATGGAGCTACTGTATTGGAGTTGGACAATGCGGGTCGCTTATCGCTTCCTGCCAACATGCTTGATTACGCGGACATCGACTTGAAGAAGAATAACGAATTAGTGATAGTGGGTGCATTGGAAAAGATGGAGATATGGAGTGCAGCCAATCACAAACAAATGGTAGAAGACAATCAAAATGATTTCGCTGCACTTGCCGAGCAGGTGCAACGTGATCTAGGATCACTAAACCAATAAAAATCACATCGCCAGTGACGAGCTACCACCAACCAGTGCTGTTACACGAATCGGTCGATGGATTGAACATTAAACCTGACGGGGTTTACGTGGATGTGACTTTCGGTGGTGGAGGTCATTCTCGCGAAATTTTGAAAAGACTGGGACCTGACGGAAAACTGATTGCCTTTGACCAAGATCCGGATGCGATTGCTAATGCAATTCAAGATCCGCGATTCACTATGGTAGATCAGAATTTTCAATTCATGAAAAATTGGGTGCGTATGTGCGGCCACAAAAAAGTGGACGGCATTCTTGCAGACCTTGGAGTAAGTAGCCATCAGTTTGATTCCGAATCCAGAGGTTTTTCTATTCGATTCGATGCGCCATTGGATATGCGCATGGATCAGAAAAGAAAAAAAACCGCTGCGGATATCATCAACAATTCTGATGATAAAACCCTTGCCATGATTCTTCGCAATTATGGTGAAGTAGACCAAGCCTACAAAGTTGCTCAACGCATTATTACACATCGCCCACTCAAGACAAGTGGAGAATTGATGCAAGTGATTTCATCATTCGCACAAAAAGGAAAAGAGCACAAATACTACGCTCAAGTTTTTCAAGCGCTTCGCATTGAAGTGAACGAAGAGCTAGAAGTACTCAAAACTTTTCTCCAACAATCTGCCGACCTACTCAACACAGATGGCAGACTGTCCGTGATCAGCTATCATTCATTGGAAGATAGAATGGTAAAGGATTTCATGAAAACCGGAAATTTTTCAGGAGAACCAGAAAAGGATTTTTTCGGAAACCTGCTTCGACCGTTGGCGCCGCTACAATCAAAACCAATTGTGCCGAAAGAGGAAGAAATCCAAAGCAACACCCGTGCTAGAAGTGCAAAACTCAGAGTAGCTAGAAAACTCTGAGCATTAATAAATGAAAACAATTATTCGGCCTGACTAACCGAATAGCCCTGGACTACATCTAAGGCGAGACCTAAGGAATGAACACGTACAAAGAACCTACTCAACCTATGGAAGAAGTAGAAGTTCCCGTGGAGGAAACTTCTACCAAGGCATCTTCTCCTGCACAAGGAAGGATGGCTCGCTCGGTTCGCACCGTGTTGGGAGGTGAATTCCTTACTCGAGAAAGTCTCATCAATCACCTACCATTCATCGGATTTCTTGCAATACTCTTTTTCCTGCATATCACTTTGATGTACTACTTCGAAAACACTTATAGAAGTATTCAGCAAACTGAAAAGCATATCAAAGAGTTGAGATCTGAATACAACACTACTATGTCGATTCTTGAAACAAAGAAGCAGCAAAGTAGTGTGGCCCGCGATATAGAAGCCCTAGGCTTAAAGGAGTTGCGCACTCCTCCCAACTTCATCGATGTTGAACCTGGATTTTTTGAGGAGGAAGAATGATGGAGCAGTTGGCAAAAGACGTTTCAAAAAAAGCATATGGCATTGCAATGGTCCTTGGGGTGATTGCACTTTTCATTTTTGGAAAAATTGTAATGCTTCAAGCTTTTCCTGATGCTGATGCAATGAAGCTTGGAGACAGTAAAGCCAATCGCATTGCTGAAATTACTCCGACCCGAGGCCAAATCTACTCGTCCGACGGAAGTTTGCTCGCTACCAGTGTGCCCGTTTACGAAGTAAGATGGGATAGCAAAGCCAATTATGATAAAAAACTTTTCAGTGAAAAATTAGATTCATTGTCGATGGGTTTTTCTAAAATCCTTGGCAATAAATCAAAAGCTGAATACAAGAAATCGATTCAAAACGCCAAAGTAAAAGGCGATCGCTATTTCAAGTTTGCTGAAAACGTAGATTACAATCAGCTGCAAGAAATCAAGAAGCTGCCTTTCATCAACAAAGGGCGCTACAAAAGTGGATTCATTTTTATTGAAAAAAGCAAAAGAAAGAAACCCTTTGGATCGCTTGCTGCACGTACGATTGGACTCAATCGTGAAGACAATCAAGTTGGGTTAGAACTTTCGTACGACAAAGTATTAGCTGGAAAAAAAGGAAAGCAACAACAAGAGAAAATGGCAGGCGGTGCATGGCGCCCGATGAATGATGATTTCATTGAGGAGCCAGAAGCCGGAAGTGATATTGTAGCTACTATAGATGTGCACTTGCAAGATGTGGCGCATAATGCATTGCTTCGTCAATTGAATGCTTGTCAAGCTGACTGGGGATGCGCAGTTTTGATGGAAGTAGAAACAGGATATGTCAGAGCCATTGCAAACTTGACGTACAACCCTACTTCAGAAAATTATGAGGAGTTGCTGAATCTGGCGGTGTCACAAGGTGTTGAGCCAGGATCAACATTCAAGCTTCCAAGTATGATGGCTATGCTGGAAGAAGGCGTAATTGACTTGAATGACACTGTTGCTACCGGCAATGGGGTATTGCGCATTTACAATCAAGAACTTCGTGACTCGAATGCGGATAAGGGTGGAAATGGCACCATCACTGCCGAGCAAGTATTTGAAAAATCATCGAATGTTGGTACGGCACTTTTAGCACAAAAAAGTTTTAGCAGTCAACCACAAAAATTCTTAGATATCCTTCACGGGTTCGGAATTGGTGAACCTCTAGGTGTGGAAATTCTAGGTGAAACCAAGCCAAAACTTTATTCTACAACAAAAGAAAAAGGATGGAGTGGATTGAGCTTGACACAGATTTCAATCGGCTACGAAACTCAATTTACCCCTCTTCAAATCCTTTCAATCTACAATGCAGTAGCTAATGATGGAAAGTATATCCGACCACTATTTGTTCAAGAAATTAGAAAAGGTGGAAGAACAATTGAAAAGAAAAAACCAGTAGTAATTAAGGATAAAATTTGTTCCAGTTCCACACTGAAAGAATGCAAAAAAATGATGGAAGGTGTGATGGAAGAAGGCGGAACAGCGGAGAACGTTTTTAAAAAATCACCTTATAAAGTTGCAGGTAAAACGGGTACTGCTCGATTCAATTATGGAAGTGGAGCTCGTAACAATTTCCGAGGATCATTTGTAGGTTACTTTCCTGCAGAGGCACCGAAATACTCATGTATCGTAGTGGTGCACAACCCGAAAAACGGTTTGTATTACGGAAGTTCAGTAGCTGCTCCAGTATTCAAAGAATTGGCGGATAAAATCTATTCCACCGAATTAGAATTCCATGAAAATCCTGAATTGACCGATTCACTTGCACTCGCACAAGCCTTGGTTCCCATTTCTAAAAATGGTAATACCAAAGATTTAAAAACAGTATTCGATCAACTCAATATTCCAGTTAAAGGAAATACGGAATCAGAATATTCCACCACTTCTTCCAAGCATAGTGAAGTTGAATTGAGTCCGAGAAATCATAAAGAAGGGACGGTTCCGAATGTAGTTGGAATGGGCCTTCAAGATGCATTGTTCCTTTTAGAAAAAGAAGGAATAAAAGTAAAGGTTGTAGGTCACGGTGTAGTTAAGCGCCAATCCGTAACTGCAGGCGCTTCATCAAAAAACAACAAATCCATCACCATAGAATTATCGTGAAGCTTTTAAAAGACATATTATATCGTGCACGCATTTTAGATGTGGTTGGTTCTACGAATAAGGCTATCGAAGGTATTTCCATGGATAGTCGTTCTGTAAAACCACTACATGCATTCGTTGCAGTGAAAGGCGTGACGGTAGATGGACACAACTTTATTGATAAAGCAATTCAAAGCGGTGCTTCAGCAATTATTTGTGAGACATTGCCCTCTGAAATTCATGAAAATGTTTCTTATGTAAAAGTGGGCAATAGCGCAGAAGCTCTTGGCTATATCGCATCCAACTTTTATGATAATCCAAGCGAGAAATTAGAAATCATTGCTGTTACCGGAACGAACGGAAAAACGACAACAGCCACACTTCTTTACACCATTGCACAAAAGCTAGGAAAGAAAGCCGGACTCATTTCCACCGTTGTAAATAAAATTCATGATCACGCACTTCCTTCAACGCATACCACTCCTGATGCCATTAGCATTCAGAAGCTGTTTGCAGAAATGGTAAAGGCGGGTTGTACACATTGTTTTATTGAAGCTTCATCGCACGCTTTGCACCAGCATCGCTTGACTGGAACGAACATCAAAGGTGGTCTTTTCACAAACATCACCCACGACCATCTCGACTATCACGGAACATTCAATGAGTATATCAAAGCGAAAAAAATTCTCTTTGACATTCTTCCTTCGAATGGTTTTGCCCTCATCAATAATGATGATAGACATGCAGAGTTTATGCTTCAAAACTGCAAGGCAAAACACAAGTCCTATGCACTACAAAGCATGGCGACCTATCGTGCGAAAGTTCTAGAAAATTCTTTTAGTGGTTTGCATTTATCAATAGATAGTCAGGAGTTATACACGAGACTAATCGGTGGATTTAATGCATACAACGTCTTGGTTGTTTACGCAACATGCGTAGAACTAGGTTTTGACAAACTTGAAGTGCTCACCGCTCTGAGCACTGTTGAGGCCCCACAGGGCAGATTCCAATACTTCACAAGTCAAGATAACAAGACGGTAATTGTTGACTATGCGCACACTCCAGATGCATTGCAAAATGTATTAGACACAATTAAAGACATACGCAGTGGCAACGAGAATGTAATCACACTTGTTGGGTGCGGCGGCGATCGCGACAAGACGAAGCGTCCAGTGATGGCGAAGATCGCAGCTGAATGCTCAGAGCGCACACTACTCACAAGCGACAATCCTCGCAGCGAAGAACCTGAAGCCATTATCAACGATATGAAAGCAGGCCTCGATCCAATCCTCATGCGCAAGACCCTTATGATTGTGGATCGCAGAGAAGCTATTCGCACGGCTTGTTCACTAGCCAACCCTGGCGACATCATTTTGATTGCCGGAAAGGGTCATGAAAAATATCAAGAAATCAATGGAGTGAAACATCCATTCGATGATTATCAAATCGCATTAGAAACCTTAACCAGTCTTTCCATATAATGCTATACCATCTATTTACATACCTCGACAAAGCCTATGATTTAGCTGGTGCTGGTCTATTCCAGTACATCTCATTTCGTGCGGCAATGAGCGTGATTTTATCGCTTGTCATTTCACTTCTTTTTGGTAAATCATTGATCAAATGGTTGAGAAAAAAACAAGTTGGTGAGACCATTCGTGATTTAGGTCTGGATGGGCAAATGGAGAAATCAGGAACTCCAACTATGGGTGGACTAATCATTCTTGCAGCGATTCTTCTTCCGACAATTCTTTTTGCAGATCTAACTAATGTGTACATCCAAACTATGATCATCGCTACCATTTGGCTGGGTATCGTTGGATTTTTGGATGATTATATAAAAGTATTTAAGAAAGATAAAAAGGGACTCGCTGGAACCTCCAAAATCATTGGGCAAATTGGTGTGGGTGTCATTGTAGCCAGCATGCTTTACTGGAACGACAGCGTGACCATCAAAGAAAAAATTGCTGATACACCTACAACATTCAACACAGCCAGTCAAGCCAACGACGCTTCTATGTGGGAAGAGGAAAAAAGTTTAAAGACTACAATTCCTTTTGTAAAAGATAATGAGTTCGACTACGCTTGGTTGGTTCCAGATTCAATTGAAAGTCCAACCACATTATGGATTGTATTTACTCTGGTTGTAGTAATCATTGTAACTGCGGTATCAAACGGTGCAAACATAACAGACGGCATTGACGGCTTAGCTACTGGAACTAGTGCTATAATAGGAGTAACACTGGCCATACTCGCATATGTCTCGGGTAACTACATTTTTGCGGATTACCTCAACATAATGTACATACCGCATAGTGGTGAGCTCACCATTTTCATTGCGGCATTTGTAGGTGCGTGTGTTGGTTTCCTTTGGTATAACTCATACCCCGCTCAAGTATTCATGGGCGACACTGGAAGTCTGGCGCTCGGTGGAATCATCGCAACGTTCGCCATTGCTATTCGCAAGGAATTGCTCATACCAGTATTGTGTGGAATTTTCTTGATAGAAAATCTGTCAGTTATGATTCAGGTTTCCTATTTCAAATACACACGAAAAAAATATGGAGAAGGTCGCCGAATTTTCTTGATGTCTCCATTGCACCACCACTATCAGAAAAAAGGATTTCACGAGTCTAAAATCGTTTCAAGATTTTGGATTATCGGAATCATGCTCGCAGTAGTAACCATCCTAACGCTTAAGACTCGATGAAAAAAAGACTTGTCATATTAGGTGGTGGCGAAAGCGGCTATGGAGCGGCTATTCTTGCACAAAAGCAAGGGTACGATGTCTTCTTGTCCGATCGTGGACCATTAAAAGACAAGTACAAATCACTTCTTCAAGAAGCTAATATTTCATTTGAAGAAAATGAGCATAGCGAAGAATTAATATTGAATGCGGATGAAGTGGTAAAGAGTCCGGGTATCCCAGACAAAGCACCTTTGATTCAAAAGCTGAAAGAAAAGAACATTCCAATTCTTTCTGAAATAGAATTTGCCGGACGATACACCAACGCGAAAAAAATCTGTATCACAGGCTCTAACGGCAAGACCACAACTACACTCCTTACCTACCACATTCTTAAAAACGCCGGATTGAATGTAGGACTAGGTGGAAATGTTGGAAAGAGCTTCGCATTTCAAGTCGCCACAGAGAATTTCGATTACTATGTTTTGGAGATCAGCAGCTTCCAACTTGACAATATGTATGCGTTCAAAGCTGACATCGCGATACTCACCAATATCACACCAGATCACCTCGACAGATACAATTATGATTTTCAGCAATACGTGAATTCAAAATTCAGAATTGTTCAGAATCAAACCGAATCGGATGCCTTCATCTACAGCTTAGATGATCCAGCTACTGTTGCTGAAATGGCAAAAAGAAATATTCCATCAAAAAAATTCCCATTCACCATTCAAGGTGAAAAGCTTGATGAAGGCGCATTTGCGCATGATGACATGTTAACCATTTTAATCAATAATAACCCACTCACTATGAAAATCACTGAACTCGCTTTGCAAGGCAAGCACAACCTTTCTAACAGCATGGCTGCTGGAATGGCTGCACGCATTCTTGACTTGAGAAAAGAAACAGTTCGCGAAAGCCTTGAGCATTTCGAAAACATTGAGCACCGTTTGGAATTTGTTGCCAAGGTTCACGGCATCACTTTCATCAACGACAGCAAGGCTACAAACGTAAACTCTGCATGGTATGCACTTGAAAGCATGGACCGCCCAGTAATTTGGGTTGCAGGTGGAACAGACAAAGGAAATGATTACAGCGAACTGCTTCCTTTGGTACGTTCGAAAGTAAAAGCGATCATTTGTCTTACAACAGACAGCAGCAAAATTCGCAGCGCATTCTCTGGAGTTGTTGATACTATCATCGATTCTGAAAGTGCCGATCAAGCTGTACGCTACGCTTATGACTTAGGAAGAGATGGTGATGCTGTCTTGCTTTCACCAGCTTGTGCAAGTTTCGACCTTTTTGAAAACTATGAAGATCGTGGCCGTCAATTCAAGGCTGCTGTTCGTTCACTATAATAGATTAAAATGCTTCAGGCGAGAATAAAAGATTTATACCATAAGTTAGAAGGTGATCGTGTAATTTGGATGATCGTCTTCTTCCTTGGGCTGCTATCCATTCTAGCCGTGTATAGCGCCATGACAACCCTCGCTGTAAAACATGGTGGTTATGGTACATTCCTGAAACACTTGTTGATGCTGGGAGGAGGATTTGGAATTATGTACTTCGTGCATAAACGCAATTTTAAATACTTCTCAAAACTTTCCATACTGCTCGTCTATACTTCCATCATTCTGTTGATTATGACCATGCTTTTTGGTTCTAATCTTAATAGTGCAGAACGATGGTTAAAAATTCCAGGTATTGGCCTAACATTCCAAACCAGTGATTTCGCTAAAATCGCTTTGGTCATGTTTGTAGCGCGATGGCTCAATTTAAAACGCAACGATCTCGATGACTTTAAAGGAACTATAGTTCCATTATTGATCTACATTGGAGTGGTTTGCGGGTTGATTTTGCCGTCCAACTTTTCTACAGCAGCCATGCTCGGTTTTGTATGTTTAGTCATGATGTTTTTAGGTGGAGTACCTGTACGTCACCTCTTCAAAATAATTGCAATGGGAGTGGGTCTCATTATATTGATTATTGCAGTTGGAGAGTTGGCACCGAAGGGAACACTTCAGCGTTACGAAACATGGAAAAACAGAATTTTAAATAAAGTAGACGCAGATTCAGAAGGTAATTATCAAATCAATTTAGCAAAATATGCCATCCATGAAGGCGGTGTAATACCGAAGGGTCCCGGTACTTCAACGAGTAGAAACTTTCTTCCTCACCCCTATTCAGATATGGTATATGCTTTTATCATTGAAGAATATGGTTCATTAATTGGTGGGGCAGGACTGCTTCTCCTCTACCTCATATTATTTCTACGCACGGCAAAATTCACATCCAAATGTCCGAAGCATTTCGGAAGGCTAACTGCATTGGGACTATCCTTTATGCTGGTCATTCAAGCATTTATCAATATGGGTGTTGCTGTAAGTTTATTCCCAACTACAGGTCAGCCATTACCTCTCGTTAGTCTTGGAGGAACAAGTACAGTGTTTACGTGCATTACAGTTGGTATTATTCTGTCGATAAGCAGAAGTGTATATAATCCTGAAGCTTTTCAAGAAAAAGAAATCGCGGACGATATAGTTGAAGAAGAAATTGATCCTGTTACAAAAAATCAATATCAATCGATTTGAAAAAATTGAAAGTTATCATATCTGGTGGTGGAACAGGAGGTCACATTTTTCCTGCCGTTGCAATTGCTAAAGCCCTCCAGAGAATTCATCCCGAAGTGGAAATTTTATTTGTAGGCGCCGATGGCAGAATGGAAATGGAGAAAGTGCCTCAGGCCGGATTCAAAATAATAGGTCTTCCTATTATGGGCATTCAAAGAAGACTAACCCTTCAAAACTTAAAAGTTCCATTTAAAGTTATTGCTAGTCTTTTAAAGGCAAGAAAAATCATCAAAGACTTTCAACCAGACATTGCGATTGGAGTGGGAGGATATGCAAGCGGACCTCTTCTGAAAGCAGCCTCAAGTGCAGGTATAAAAACGTTGATACAAGAACAGAACTCCTACCCTGGGGTCACGAATAAAATTCTGAGTAAAAAAGCAGAACGCATTTGTGTGGCCTACGACAATTTGGAAAAGTTTTTTCCTGCAGAAAAAATTCTTAAAACGGGCAATCCAGTACGTCACGATGTATGGCAAATTGCTGGTAAAAGAGAATTATCCCAACAACACTTTGGACTTTCCAATGATAAAACAACGTTGCTTGTCATAGGAGGAAGTCTAGGTGCAAGAACTATCAATCGCGCCATTGAGAAGCACGCGAATGAGTTAACCTCAAACAACCTTCAAATTCTTTGGCAAACGGGTAAAAATTTTCAGCCAAATTCGGAGGTTCTAGCGAATGCAGATGTGAAAATTCATCCTTTTATTTTTGAGATGGATTTAGCCTACGCTGCTGCAGATGTTATCATTTCAAGGGCTGGTGCTATGTCCATATCAGAACTTTGTTTGATTGGGAAACCTACGCTTCTGATTCCCTCTCCCAATGTAGCCGAGGATCATCAAACTAAAAACGCCATGGCCTTGGTGAATAACAATGCTGCGTTAATCATTAAAGATTCAGAAGCCGAAAGCACACTTCACAACACAATTCTTAATTTAGTGAAGGATGGGGAACTTCAATCGAAACTAGCTTCCAACATAATAAAAATGGGAAAACCCGAAGCTGATGTCACAATTGCCAAAGAAGTGTTACATATTTGTGGCATAAAGTGATCCGCTATGGAGTTTGAAAAGGTTGAAATCGTTTACTTTCTTGGAATAGGTGGAATCGGCATGTCTGCGCTTGCACGGTATTTTCACCATCACAAAAAGATAGTTCTAGGCTACGATAAAACCAGAACGGGATTGACGACCGAATTGGAAATGGAAGGCATATCCATTCATTACGATGACACAGTGTTGGAAATTCCTCACATTCTAAAAGTCACTCCCAAAGAAAAAGTTCTTGTAATATTTACGCCCGCTATTCCTCATGACAGTTCCGAAAAAAACTGGTTTATAGATAATGGCTACACATTGTACAAAAGAAGTCAAGTTCTTGGCTTTATTACAGACAGCCTTCCGACTATCGCGGTTGCTGGAACACATGGAAAGACAACTACCAGTTCGTTAGCTGCTCACATTTTAAAACATAGTGAAAAGGGCTGTAACGCTTTTCTTGGGGGAATATCTGCCAATTACAAGACGAATTTATTGCTTGGTGAAAAAACAGATTGGACTGTTGTTGAAGCAGATGAGTTTGACCGATCTTTTTTGACCTTATCACCTACCATTTCTATCATTACGAGTACAGATGCCGACCACCTCGACATATATGGAGACGCCAACCACGTAATTGAAGGGTTTCAGTTGTTCGCTGAAAAAATTAAAACAGGAGGACATCTAATTGTAAAAAAAGGACTAGAAATTGACATTAAAAAAATACCGAATGAATGTTCGGTTTATTTCTATTCAATAAATGAAGAAGGTGACTTCTTTGCTACTAACATACGCGTTGAAAATGGAAAATATCATTTCGATTTCCATTCTCCATTCGGCAATGTGTCCGATATAAGTCTAGGTCAGCCTGGCCGCCACAATGTTGAAAATGCAGTTGCCGCAAGCGCAGCTTGTCTTTTGGCTGGGGTGGATATAAGTTCATTAAAGGCCGCTCTAAACGACTTCTCTGGGGTCGCAAGGAGATTCCAATACATTATTTCTACACCTGAGCTCACCTATATCGATGACTATGCTCATCATCCAAGTGAATTAGAAGCTGCGATAAAAAGTACCAAAGAACTTTTTCCAAATAAAAAAATAACAGGCATATTTCAGCCTCACCTCTTCACGCGCACAAGAGATTTTGCGGATGATTTTGCTCAAAGTTTGGACCTCTTAGATGAGTGTATCTTACTCCCTATCTACCCAGCACGAGAACTTCCAATTGAAGGAGTGACATCTGAAATGCTACTAGGAAAAATGAAAATCGAGCGCAAAGTGCTCGTACAAAAAAATGAATTGATTCCATTCTTATCAGAAAATAGACCTGAGGTTCTACTGACACTTGGAGCGGGAGACATCGATATTTTCGTTGATCAGATCAGAAATTTATTCGCATAAAAAAAACCGAACAAATGTTCGGTTTTTTTTATTAATTAACCCTAAATATCACCTAGTCCTCTTCTGTTTCAAAAAACTCTTTAAAACGTTGAAGGAAACTAGGACCTCTTTCTTTCACCTTTGGTGATTTATCTTCAATAATTTCTTCGTCTACCTTCTCATCCTCCATTCTCGCTTCAAACTTCAACGAAGTGTCCAACTTAGACATTTTATCAAGGCCGCTAATTACAAGACCTACACCCGTACTCATAGATGGTGTAAGCATTTCTTCACTTGCAGCTTTTGCTACGTGCTCATTTGGGAAGCCAATTCTACAGCTCAATCCAGTAACATATTCTACCAATTGCTTCATGTGACGAAGTTGAGAGCCACCACCAGTGATTACGATGCCCCCAATTAATTGCTTCTCAAAATTGCTATTCTTGATTTCGTAGTGCACGTGCTCCAAAATCTCAGTCATTCTCGCTTCAATAATGTGAGCAAGATTTTTGATGCTGATTTCTTTTGGTTCGCGACCTTTTAGACCTGGGATTACGACAATGTCTGTATCCTTATTTTCTAAAGCTAAGGCACTTCCGAATTTCACTTTCAAAAGTTCAGCTTGATTGCGCATTATCGTGCAGCCTTGCTTAATGTCCTCTGTAATGATATTTCCACCGAAAGGAATCACTGCTGTATGTCGAATGATACCATCTTGGAAAATGGCGATATCTGTAGTTCCGCCCCCGATATCTACTAGAGCGACACCCGCTTCTTTTTCCTCATCCGTCAACGCAGCCGCGCTACTTGCCAATGGCTCCAAAGTCAATTGATCAACTGTCAATCCTGCTTTCTTCACACACTTGTAGATATTGCGAATTGCAGTCATCTGACCAGTTATGATATGGAAATTGGCTTGCAATCTTGCTCCACACATCCCAACAGGTTCTTTGATCCCGCTTTCAGAATCAATAGTGAACTCCTGAGGCAAAACGTGAATGATCTCTTCGCCAGGAAGCATCGCCAATTTGTGCATGTCTTCAATCAAAGCATCAATATCTGATTGCATGATTTCATCTTCCGCATTGGTACGAGTTCTCATGCCATTATACTGCAAACTCTTGATGTGTTGACCGGCTATACCCACATTGACCACCTGAATATTCACACCGCTTTTTTCTGAAGCTTCAGCAACAGCAGCGACGATGCTATTCACGGTTTTTTCAATGTTGGCAACTACACCGCGAGATACGCCGATGCTATCGCTTTTTCCAATTCCGAGAATTTCAATTTTCCCGTTTTCGGCTCTTCTACCAACCAAGCAGGCGATTTTGGTAGTTCCGATGTCCAATCCTACAATTAGATCTGAGTTCATCTGATATTGATTCTATCTGGTTTCCTAATACAATTTCCTTTCACAAACCACTTGGCCGTCATATTCCAAGTGAATGCTTTTAAACTTGTTGATGTCATGTGTCTTTTGAACACTGCTATAAAATGTCTTCAATTTTTTAAACTTCCTCTCCAAATGATTCACATCTCCGATGTAGATGTCGTGATCACCAACGCGAGGGACGATCACTAAATTGTGCTGTCCATCCACATACACGTGATCCACCTGAGCATTCACAAAAGCATCCTTTTGCATGTATTTCGCCAAATGGTACATGTCATCCAGTTTGGATTTCTTTTTCCAAGTAGCATCTTTTTCTTTTTCCAAAATGCTTCCTGCAGAAAGCTTCTCGTCGATGTTGCCTACAAACAGAGGTAATTTGAGTGCCGCACCAGACAAGCTTGGGAAAACGAACCCATCTTTATCGATGTAATAACTGTTACCGTCTCCGTTAAAGAATCGAGCGATTGGAATTCGCTGGCTCACCTTGATCACGCATTTCCCATCCACGGTTGTGAAAACTTGCGCATCTCGCACAGCGGGGTTTGAAGCGATTAAACTATGGATTTTGTCAATCTGAATATTCTTCAACGGTTGACCTACGATCTCATTGCCATTGGGCTGAACTAATTTCTGAATTTGATTTTCTGAAATGAAATACTGACCGTTCGCCTGTTCAATTTTCACATCCACCTTCCAGCAGTTTTCAGCTTTCTGCTGAAGTCCGGCAAAACCAATCAAAGCGACGATAGCCCCACCACCAAGAATGGCAGCAAGGTTGATCAATACTTTTTTTCTACTCTTTTTTTTCTTTTTAGTAGACACAAAAGTATTCTTCACCTCAGGGGTTTCCGAAGGCGTCTCTGGATCTAAGTCGTTATTTCTGAAGTAGTTGCCCAAAAGGATTTTGGTGAAAGGTTACTCTCCACATTAATCCTACTAAGAACAATCATTTTAGAACGCCTTCTCTATTCAAAATGTGGAACTTATCCAACATTGAATGTGAAGAAGTTGAATTTTTATCCCACGCGTTTGTTGATGTCTTCGGCTCCCGTTTTTCTCACACGAGATTTCAAGTTTTGATTTCCAAAGTTGAATGAGAATGTAGCTCTAAATTGACGCGATTCCCAGCCTCCTCTGGCGACCATATAAAGTCCACCAAACTCAGACACGCCGCGCCATTGAGATTTCCAAAAGATGTCGCCGTAAGCCAATTTCAAAGTTCCTCTGTCTTTCATTACAGACAATTTCGCTCCCAAATCCAAGCTCCACATCGGATCATTTTGGAACGTACCTCCCCAAATACCAGGGCCACCATACCAACCGCTCACTTCAAAATTCAGCTTCTTGTTTACGGTGATTGTATTGCTCATATAAATGCTATATGAAGTCGCTCTCAAATCAATCACTTTGCCTTCACCAAAATCGGCGCGATTATGAACCCAGTACCCAGTAAGGTTGACGTAAGTTTGCAACCACTTCGCTATAGGTATCGGACTACCGATATTAATGCTATAATACTCTTGAAAACCAAGGTTTCTAGGACTGATGTAAGATCTATTTACCTCGGTAGTGTCTGTAATTTCCGTAAAGAAGTTATCCGTACGACTATAGCCAAGAGACGTATTCATCATATACATGAAGGTATGCGTCAACTCAAAGGCATGCGTCAATTGAGGTTTCAAGTTTACATTTCCTTTTGAATATGTCAATTCATCCAAACGGTATTCAAATGGATTGAGGTTGTCATAGCTCGGGCGGTCGATACGTCGGCTATACGTCAAATTCAGATTATTCTTTTCATTGACTTCATAAGTCAGAGCGGCGCTCGGAAACAAGTTGATATAGTTTCTGTCGATTTCCTCATAATCTTGAGAAGTTTGACTTTCAAGTGTCCCCTTGCTCACTGTTTGCTCAGCTCTTAGTCCCAGTTGAATGGAGAATTTCTTGATCTTCTGATTGTAGTTGGCATACACCGCATTGATATTCTCTCTGTACTGAAAGAGATTAGACCTTGTAGAATCGATAAAGTCTTCATTATTTATTACATTGTAGAAATCCAATTTGTTATCGGTTTCCACATAAGACGATTTAAAACCAGCTCCCAATCTTCCTTTAAAAAGATTCTGCTCATAGTCGCCCTTTGCTGTGTACAATCGAATATCAGTGCGTGTATTATTCCTGAAATTATTCTCATAAAGCATGAAATTTTCATTCAAATCCAAATAGCGATTCGGTTGATAGCTGTTGTTATACATTGCATAATTCCCATAGTCAACATCAAGATTTAAATCGTGCCCCGAAGTATCTGCGAAATGGTAATTCAAGTTAGCTGTAATGTTATCTCTTCTCCCATTGTTTGTTGTTTCCGATACCAAAAGTCGGTCGGAACTCGGATCTAGAGCGCTTGTGATTTCTGTTCGACTATCGCTATTCCAACCATTATTTCCCATGTTTCCTGACACCATCACACCAAAAGTGCTTTTGTCATTTAAGAAATAGTCAGCGCCAGCTTTGAAATTATTTTTAAACCCGTCAGATACATTATTCGACTCTTGATCAAAACGCGTTTGATTTTGCGTTCTGTCGAAATACATAAAGTTCCAATACTGACCCCAGTTGTTGCCATAAGTACCGTACAAATTCCATTTATTCTTTCTGTGATTCAGCGTTAGACTCGTATTGTATTTTGAATAACGCTGTGTTGCATATCCAAGAGTAACGGTGCCATTTGTGCCGTAGTTTTTATTTTTCTTCAGCTTGATATTAATGATTCCCGCATTACCAGCTGCATCATATTTCGCGCTGGGATTCGTAATAATTTCAATGCTTTCAATGTTGCTCGATTGCATGTTTTTAAGCATGTCCTTCAAAGCATCGCCATCAAGTGGTGTGCGCTTTCCATCTATGTACACTACAATTCCACCTTTACCCTTCACCATGATGTTTTCATTATTGTCAATCATCACACCAGGTGCTTTTCTCAAAACTTCTAATGCATTTAATCCCGTTGCATTGGTGGTGCCTTCTACATTAAAGATGGTTTTATCTGCTTTAACTTCTACAAGTGGTTTTACAAAAACAACTTCTAGAGCTTCCAATTCATTTGAACCCGTTGTCATTTTTACAACTGGAATTTTAATACTTGTCTTGCCATCAAAAGCGAACACTGCTGTTGTCTGATCCGCAAATCCAACCTGTCTAATAAGAAGAAAGTAATTGCCTGAACTCATTCCTTCCAGAGTAAAGCCTCCTTTCTCATCAGTAGACGCAGCCTTCACCATAATTGAATCAGAAGCTTGCTGCAAAATAATATTCACAAATTCCATAGGCTTACCACCGTCATCCTGAACGATACCTGAGATGGTGGCTTCTTGAGAAAAAGAATAAAAAGAAAGGAAAATAAATCGCGTAGAAATAAGTGTTCTCATCTAGTGGTTTCAAATGTTCGACAAAAGTATTCCTTACATAGACGCTGTCATGACAATTATGTGACGAACGGCGGGTGTATTAACATTCGTTAGCACTCGATTAACAACACTTTAAATTTTGATATTCTAAACCTTCGCACATTTGTTATGTCAAAGATGAACATATGTCTTATGACAAAGTTTTCATAGTGGTATTAAGATTCTGACCCCCGTTCTAAAGGGGCGAAGGTTTTGGTTAAAGGTTTAGTGACTTAAGGCTGCCAACGGGCGGCCTTATGTTTTTTATAGACTCTTGAATATCGAAATCAGCGAAATCGAAACGTGATGGTTACTTAAGAAAGAAGATTTTTATTTGAATCGCTAAATAACCTTAACATCAAAATCTATGAACTATCCTCAGATTAAAAATCTGCGCATAATGCGAGATTTTAAACAAGAGTACGTGGCAACATTTCTGGGTATGAGCCAACCCGAGTACAGTCGGTTAGAAACAGGCGCTCGTTCTCCCCGAGCCATCGAACTCCAACAATTAGCACAACTCTACAGTGTGCGACCTGATCAATTACTACAAAATGAATCCATCACCGAGGTGGCTTCATCCTCGGTAGCTCGTCCGTTTAGGCGAACGGATGCAGTGCCCCGAGACATTGTAGACCGGCTGATCGACAACAATGATGAATTGTTGAAGTCCGTTTTAGAAAGTCAGTCCAAAACGGAAAAAATCATTGATAAGCTGATCAACTTTTTGGACAGAAAATCCAACTATCAGGAATACATTCCTTCTGGTCCGGTGAATGAGGATAGAAATCCTTGAAAAAACGTAACCTTTAAAGAAAGTGGGCGTTAAAAACCGAACCTAATACCTAATTTTATGACAATGCATTACCACCCCGGAACCAACGGGCCTGAAATAGACAAGCTGCCAAGAGTATTGTATCTAGACGATGATCAAGGCAATTTGGACTCCTTTAAGGCAAATTTCCGTCATAACTTTGATGTATTTACGGCTACAAACCCTGTAGAAGCGTACAATCTCATTGAAACTGAAAGAATCCAAATCGTAATTACTGACCACAATATGCCTAGCATGTCTGGTGTCGAGTTTTTGGAAAGTATTTCTCGAGATTTCCCTTATGTACAACGCATTTTGCTAACTGGTTACACAGATCTAGTGCCTTTGGTAGAAGCGGTAAATAAAGGTAAAGTCTTCAGAATACTTACCAAGCCTTTCAACATGAAAGAAATTGCGAAAATGGTTACTGAAGCTTGGGAGCAATGCGTAGAAATGTTTGAAAAAGAGCGCCAAATTCAAGCGCTAACTAGACAAAATCAACAATTTGAATTCATACTCAGACAACGATTGTTGTCTTAAATAACAACAACTAAACGGCGCCGATTCTTCGAATCGGCGCTTTTTTTTTATACCACTAGTAAGTTGCATCCGCGGACATCGGAGTGGTCGAACCTTCCCATCACCTCAAAGCTGCCATTTCCTTGAATTTTCACCAAATCTTGAGTAGCAATGAATGCGCAAGAATCGACATTACAAAGGTCAATTACATTCAACCCACCGCTACCTGCCACATCTGAGGTCAACAAAGGATCGGACGTATCTCGCCACAGTACCTTCATCCACTCCGGAGTCTTAAATATTCCATCTCCGATAGAATAAGCTTGACTCAACAGCTCCGTCATACCATACTCGCTATGAATCTTATTGATATTCCACTGCTTTTTTAGAATTTCATGCACCTGATCGCGCGTCCATTCCTCTCTTCGTCCCTTCATCCCACCTGTTTCCATGACCACCACTTCTTGTAAATCCAATTCAAAATCTTCAGCAAAATCAAGCAATCCAAACGTAACTCCAAGAAGCAGTGTCTGCTTATTTTCGGCAACTAACGCTTTAAGTACCCTTGCTAACTCTTTGTGATCATTGAGAAAAAAACCACTTCTCTTATCATTGGAAATGCCAATGAGCTTTTCAGCCATATATATCAAAGAAGACCCTTTTCTTTCTAGGTATGATGGTAAAAGTGCAAGTATGGTCCAGTTTGCGGGATTTCCATAGAACTTTTCGAAACCATTTAAAAAAGACCATTCATAAAGGGATAAGTCCTTTACGAAATGCTTTGAAACCTCCATTCCCGTCGTTCCACTGCTCGTAAATATGATTTGTTCATCCCAATCACCCGATTTCACTGCATGTTTTTTAAAAACTTCTATCGGTAAAAAGGGGATTTCAACTATTGATTGTACTGAACCAGGGCTTTTACTCAGGAAGTGAAGATAATTCTTGTAAACCTCGCAATGCTCTGCTTGGAATTTGAATAAATCCATAGCAACCATTTCAAAATCTTTGTTGTTTTGAATGTTCTGGACACGATTTAAAATCTGCGAGCGTTGCATATATTCTGCAAATAAATTGAATAGATTTGAAGAAATGAAAAAGATATTGTTTTTGGGCGCATTCAGCCTTGCATTATTGAACAGTTGCCTCAAAACAGAGGTAATACCGACGATACCTGAAATCAAGTTCAATTCTATTCAGAATTTTGGTGACTCAATCAACATTTTGATTGATTTCACCGATGGTGATGGCAACTTTGGTTTAGAACAGGGCGATACCTCTGGAATTTTCGATGATTGTTTACGCACATTCAATTTGTATGCTGAGTACTATGAAAAAGTGAATGGGGAATGGGTGCATACTAGTCTTGATCCGTGTGCCAACCCCAATGCGGTTCCTTTTTACTACCGAGTGCCGTGGGCCAAGCCAACCGGTCAAAACCCAACACAAAAAGGCACCATTACATTGGCAATGAAGACGTATTATTTCCCAAATGACAATGATACTTTGCGTTTCGACATCAAAATTGTGGATCGAGACATGCAGGAAAGCAACACCATATCGACTGCAGAAATATTGAAACCGTAGATTTCAAAAAATACAACCTGCAAAGCCCGCCCCTGTAAGGGCGGGCTTTGCTTTTGGGGAGGTTTTAAACTTAGACCTGTTTATTAATGCCGATTAATTTCTTGATAATGAAGGGCAACCCCTCAAAAAAATGCTCGTCTTACTATTAACTGCTCTGCTGAATCGAATACTAACCACAAAATTATAAAGTCATGAACAGCATTATTCAAAACATTTGGGACGAGAATCCAGGGATTTTCATTCTAGGGCTCTTCATTTTGTTCATCGGCGCTGTAGGTAAAGCCAAATTATTCGCAAAAGCCGACCAACCATGGATCGCAGCGTTGGTTCCAGTTTGGGATCTATTCGTAGTTCTACGAATGGTAGGCCGCCCGGCAGTGCATGCCGTTTATCTGTTAATCCCTCTCTTTAACATTTACTTCGGTTTCAAACTTCTCATCGAAATTGCTCAAACCTTTGGCAAACACTCCATGGTAGATGCTATTTTGGTATGTTTCTTCAACGTATTCTATGTCCTAAATTTAGGACTTGCATATAACGAGGTCTATTATGGCCCTGTATATGGAATGAGTCTGAAAGACGTGCAAGCCCGCAAGCCTGCACTTGTTTAGATTTTTGGTTTCATAATCTGAAGGAAAAGCCTCGTCATCGGACGAGGCTTTTTATTTTTGTAAAATACATATGCTTAGATCTACATTCATCATATCCGTCTTCTTCTTTCTTTATGCCTGTAGTGCCACGGTAATCAAAGAAAATCCAGAAAAAACTTCGGTGTTTGACCCATCAAGAAATCGAACTATTCCTATAGCTATTTACCCAGCCAAAGGTCCAATCAAAAAAAGCGAAGTTGTGATTTTTAGTCACGGATACAACCATAATGAAGGCTCACCTTATTTAGGATACACTTTTCTATGTAAGCATTTAGCCAAAAAAGGGTACATGGTTGTGAGCATTCAACATGAAGACCCAAATGATAGTTTGCTAGTAAAGGAAGGAGACCCAAGAATAGTGAGAAGACCAAATTGGGAAAAAGGAGTAAAAAATATTGATGTTGTACTCGATAGTCTTTTCAAAAAATACAATTGGCCTGAAATGCAACAATTCATATTGATTGGTCATTCGAATGGCGGCGATATGTCGGCTTTGTATGCCGATAAACACCCCAGTCATATAAGCAAACTAATTACACTAGATCACAGAAGATATCCTCTGGCGAGGGTTTCGCACCCAGAACTATTGACATTGAGGTCGTCAGATTTCACCGCGGATGAGGGTGTGCTTCCCGACTCAACAAAGGCTGCTGAGCTCGGCATGCAGATCATTCAAATGAAAGATGTGAAGCATAACGATATGACGGATGAAGGAACTTCCGCTCAAAAAGCGGAAATCCTTCAATACATCGATAAATTTCTTTCTAAAAAATAAAATTAGGCTCCAACGCGAGATTGGATTGCCTCTAATGCTCTAGATAATGCCGACGAAAGTCCTTCTGGTTTGCTTCCTCCAGCAGTAGCAAAGTAAGGTTGACCTCCACCACCACCATTGATATCTTTTGCCAAGTCACGAACAATTTCAGAAGCGTTTAATTTCTTAGCATTCGCCAATTCCTCAGAAATAACACAAGTAATTGTAGGTTTAGCGCCAACTTCAGAACCAAGAACAGCAATCATATTTGATTTCTCTCCTTTCCACTGAAAAGCGATGTCCTTTATTTCAGCAGCATCCAAATCCACTTTTGAAATCAATACTTCCATATCGCCGTGGACTTCAAACTTCGAATTCAAGTCTTTCTTCACTCCGGCAGCTTTCTCTTTATTCAATTTTTCAATTTGCTTAGAAAGCTCGTTGTTTTTGTGTTGAAGATCTATGATTGACTTCATTGCATCTTTCGATTTTAGCAATTGACGAATTTCACTCAATTCCTTCATCTCCGAATTCATCAAAGCGAATGCACCATTTCCTGAAATGGCTTCAATACGGCGAACACCAGCGGCTACAGCACCTTCCGATGTGATCTTAAACATTCGAATATTTCCAGTGTTCTTTACGTGAGTACCACCGCACAATTCTACACTATCCCCAAATTGAATCACGCGCACTTTATCACCATACTTCTCCCCGAAAAGCATCATTGCACCTGAGTTTTTAGCTTCTTCGATAGCAACTTCTCTTTTTTCTATCAAGCTCAATTGTTGCTGAATACGATCATTAACAAGGTCTTCTACTTTTTGAATTTCTTCATCAGACATTTTCGAGAAATGAGAAAAGTCGAAGCGCAAATATTCTGGATTTACCAAAGAGCCCTTTTGTTCTACATGCGTACCCAAAACTTCTCTCAAAGCTTGATGCAGCAAGTGGGTCGCGCTGTGATTCGACATCGAGTCTTCGCGCTTTTGTGCATCTACTTTTGCTGTAAAAGTTGCCGCAGGATTCTCTGGAAGTTCATCACAAAAATGAACAATCAGGTTATTTTCTTTTTTACAATCGACAATTGCGATATTCTCATTGGCCGATACAAGAACGCCCTGGTCTCCCACTTGTCCGCCGCTTTCAGCATAAAAAGGAGTTACATCTAATACCAACTGATACTGTTCTTTTCCTTTCGCTTTGATGCGACGATATTTTAGAATCTTACTTGTTGTTTCCAATTGATCGTAACCTACAAAAGTTGTTTCGCCAGCAGCCAATTCCACCCAATCATCTGTTTCCAATTTTGTGGCTGCGCGACTTCTTTCTTTTTGCTTTTGAAGTTCTACTTCGAAGCCCGCTTGATCAATCATCTTATTGCTTTCACCAGCGATCAACGCAGTCAAGTCAACAGGGAATCCGAATGTGTCATATAATTCAAAAACAACTTTTCCATCAATCGTATCGCCTGATGTTTTCTTTAGAATGTCTTCAAGCAATGCAATTCCTTTTTCCAAAGTGCGAAGGAAACTTTCTTCCTCTTCTTTAATCACCTTCATCACAAGATCCTTGCTAGCTTTCAATTCTGGGAAGAAATCGCCCATTTCTTTGGCAAGTACATCTACTAAAGTGTGAATGAAAGGAGATTTTAAATCTAAGAAACTATATCCATAACGGATGGCTCTTCTTAAGATGCGGCGAATCACATAACCAGCTCCTCCACTAGATGGCAATTGTCCATCGGCAATGGCGAAAGAAACAGCTCTTACGTGGTCTGAAATAACGCGCATTGCGATGTCTTTTTTAGAATCGCTTTGCTCATACTTCATTCCACTCAATTTTTCAATTGCGGCAATTGTAGGAGAGAAAACATCTGTGTCATAGTTGCTCAATTTCCCTTGAAGCACCATGCATAGACGTTCGAATCCCATTCCTGTATCCACGTGTTTTGCTGGCAAGGGCTCCAACGATCCATCTGCTTTGCGGTTGAATTGCATGAATACGTTATTCCAAATTTCAATCACTTGAGGGTGACTTCCATTTACCAATGACTTTCCATCCAATTTTGCTCTCTCTCATCAGGTCTGATGTCAACGTGGATTTCTGAACATGGACCACAAGGCCCCATTTCGCCCATTTCCCAGAAATTATCTTTTTTATTTCCGTTAAAATTCTGTCTTTATCAATTCTCTCAGCCCAAATATCATAGGCCTCTTGATCGAATTCCAAGTTTTCAGATGCGTCTCCTTCAAACACCGTTACATACAATCTGTCTTTTGGAATTTTATATACCTCAGTCAATAATTCCCACGCCCATTCAATGGCTTCCTTCTTAAAATAATCACCAAACGACCAGTTGCCGAGCATTTCGAACATGGTGTGGTGGTAGGTATCCACCCCAACTTCTTCCAGGTCGTTGTGTTTACCAGAAACGCGTAGACATTTTTGAGAGTTGGCAATTCTCGGATATTTGATTTCAGAATTACCCAAAAACAAATCTTTAAATTGATTCATACCGGCATTGGTAAACATCAATGTAGGATCACCTTTTACTACCATTGGAGCAGAAGGAACAATATGGTGGCCTTTTGAGGCAAAAAAGTCAAGGAATTGTTGACGAATTTCTTTTGATGTCATAATGGTTGCAAAAGTAAACGATAGTCGCTTATTTTAGCACCCTACTATGGCAAGACTCAAGTATAAATTCAACCCCACTACTCTCAACTTTGAAAAGATAAGTTTCACGGTAAAGGATTATATGGTCCAGGGGTTGAGGTATTTGTTTGCTGGCCTTGTGATTGGAGCCATTGGGGTAACGCTCTACGCATCTTTTTTCAAAGACCCCGAAACAGCTCGATTGGAGCGTGAAATTTCATATTTACATACTCAAATTGACCTTCTGAATGACGAAATAGACACCTTGGAAACCTTTGCCACGGATCTACAAGAAAAAGATGACAAGGTTTATCGCAGCATTTTCGGTGCCGCTCCATACCCTGAACATCAGCGAAAGGGAGGAATCGGCGGAAGTGATCGCTATAGAGCCTTGAAAGGATATGAGAGTAGCGAGGGAATTATTGAGACCAAAAAACGCATTGCTCGCTTACAAAGAATGTATGTGGAGCAAAGTAAGAGCTACAAAGAAGTTTTTGACCTCGCTAAAGCTCAGAATCAAATGCTGCAGTCTATTCCGGCTATTCAACCTGTTGCAAACAGTGATTTGAAACGCATCGCTTCTGGTTTTGGAATGCGCATTCACCCTATTTATAAAATAGCTAAAATGCACACTGGACTTGATTTCACTGCCGATGTCGGAACGGAAATCTACGCATCTGGAGACGGTGTGATTGAAGAAATAGATAGCAAATTGAGTGGATACGGACACCATGTGATCATTAAACACGGTTTCGGATTCGAATCACTTTATGCGCACATGAGCAAAGTGATTGTGAAAAAGGGAGAAAAAGTAAAGCGTGGTCAGGTAATTGGCTATGTTGGAAATACTGGAGCATCTACAGGACCACACTTGCACTATGAAGTAATTAGAAATGGTGAAAAAGTGAACCCTGCGTTTTACTTTTATAGCGATATTACGCCCGAGCAATACGAAGATTTACTTCAACGTGCTGCGAATGCTAACCAAAGCTTTGACTAAACCGACCACCTACCTATGTTGACCAGAACCGCTGATATAGAAAAAAGGTACTTCTCAATTGGAGAAGTGGCCGAAATGTTTAATGTCAATTCTTCTCTGATTCGATTTTGGGAAAAGGAATTTCCTCAACTTCAACCAAAAAAGAACAACAGAGGTAATCGCGTTTATACTAAAAAAGACTTAGAGCTTTTCAAAAAAATTCATCACTTAGTAAAAGAACGTGGCTTTACCCTCGACGGCGCTAAAAATGCGCTTAAGGATAAAGTAGAGGCTCCGCCAGTAGAGGAAAATGTGGTAGTTACAAAACTTCTCCGTATCAAGTCTGAATTAAAAAGCATAGCCAGCGCGCTTTAGCGAACAATTAGACCACTACTTTGTTGCATTCTTCAAAGTAGTGCAAAGTGAAAAAGCGAGCTATTCTCCTCTGGTTTCGAAATGATTTAAGAGTTCATGACAATGAAACGCTCGTTCGTGCATGCAACGATAGCGATCTTGTTATTCCCGTGTTTTGTCTGGATACAAATGTGCTGAATGGGGTTCAATTCGGTATTCCACGAATAGGATCTCGACGACTTGCATTTCTTTTAGAAAGTGTTGCAGATCTTAAAAAATCACTTCAATTGTTAGGTGGAGATTTGCTTGTAAAAATTGGAAAACCCGTTGATGCTATTCGCGACCTTGCTGTTGAATATAATGTCCAAGCCGTCTATTGTTCAGCCGAGTTTACTTCTGAAGAAATTGAGCAGGAGCGAAGCTTAGAATCAGAACTCCATCACCATGGAATTCCTCTGAAAAAATATTGGGCTTCAACTTTACTTCATCCTCAGGATTTACCATTCGCTATTTCCAATATCCCAGACATCTTTACATCCTTTAGAAATAAAGTCGAAAATAAATTTCATTATCGTGAGGTCTATGAAACACCAATAAAAATCAGCACTCCAAATTTTAATACTAATATTCCAAGTATAGCTGAGCTTGGATTTCCTTCATTCGAAACGGAGAGCCGCGCAGCATTTAATCTAGCCGGAGGTGAAACCACGGCATTAAAACATTTAGAAAACTACATTTGGAAAGACCAGCACATTTCCACTTATAAGCTCACTCGAAATGGAATGGTAGGAATGGGCTATAGCGGGAAGTTTTCACCTTGGTTGGCAAATGGATCATTAAGTGCTCGTCAAATTACTACCGAAGTAAATCGATTTGAAAATGAGGTTGAAAAAAATGAGAGTACCTATTGGATGATTTTCGAGTTGCTTTGGAGAGACTTCTTCAAATTCACTTTTTTAAAGTATGGCAATAACCTCTTTCAACTCAATGGCAACAAAACAGCGAGGCAACCTTGGAATAGAGATTTGACCATTTTTGAAAATTGGAAATCAGGACAGACTGGAGATGATTTTGTGAATGCCAATATGATAGAGCTAAATGGTTCCGGCTGGATGAGTAATAGAGGCCGCCAAAATGTGGCAAGCTATCTCGTTCATGATCTCGGCATCGATTGGAGGTGGGGAGCGGCCTATTTTGAGCAGCAGCTCATAGACTATGATCCATCAAGCAACTGGGGAAATTGGGCGTATGTAGCAGGAGTTGGCAATGATCCCAGACCATTCAGAAAATTCAATACACAAAAGCAAGCGAACGATTACGATAAAGATTCTACATTCAGAAAACTATGGCTGAAATAAACAAGAAAACTGAGCTTTCGGAAACAGAAATTGACCGCATCATTGAAATGGCGTGGGAAGACCGCACTCCTTTTGAGGCCATCGAAATTCAATTTGGTTTGATCGAAAAAGAGGTGATTGAATTGATGCGGAAAGAAATGAAAGCTTCTAGTTTTAGAATGTGGCGCAAGCGCATGAGTGGAAGACAGACAAAACATTCTGAACTGCGATCATCTGATGTATCGAGACACAAGTGCACTCGCCAGCGCTCCATCAGCAACAATAAAATTTCAAAGCGATAGTCGATGAATGTATTACTTGTTTACCCTCATCAACTATTCAGGGAGGTATTGAATTTAAAACCGGATCTTACACTATTGGTTGAGGACGAATTATTTTTTACTCAATACAAATTTCACAAACAGAAAATTGCCTATCACAAGGCAACAATGGCTTATTTTTTTTCTGAAATATCTGGGCAAAAAGAATACATAAGCAGTCAGGATATTAGGCATAAAACGGCCGACCTATTTGACTACTTATTTTCTAAAAAAGTAAATAAAGTAACGTTATTTGATCCAAGCGATTATTTGCTGGAACGGCGGATACATCGATATGCGCGTAAACATAACATTGAAGTTGAAATACGGCAAAGTCCGAATTGGCTTTGCTCAAGGGAATACATTCTGAATTATTTTAAGAACAAGAAAAGATATTTTTTTACCTCATTCTATATCGATGAAAGAAAGCGACATGGAATGCTTCTAGATGCGGCGGGTGAGCCTGTAGGAGGCAAGTGGACCTTTGATACCGAAAACCGAAAGAAGATTCCTAGTGGCACCTTTATTCCAGCCATGAATAAAGTGCGCACTTCAGAAATCGAAATGGACGCGCGTGAAAAAACCGAACGAACGTTCGGTTCTAATCCAGGACATCTTAATCAATGGTACTATCCTATTACTAGAGATCAAAGTCTAGTTTGGCTTGATCAATTTTTGCGCGAAAAATTTCAAAATTTCGGTACATATCAAGATGCAATAGTCAAAGGGAATGGATCGCTATTTCATTCCATATTGACCCCCATGTTAAATGTTGGCTTGCTCTATCCACAGGAAGTTGCGAAACGAGCAATTGAAATCGGCTTGGAAAATGAAATTCCTCTCAATGCCCTGGAGGGCTTTCTGCGTCAGGTGATTGGATGGAGAGAGTACATTCGGGCTGTGTATCTATTGAAAGGTGTAGAAGAGCGTACTAAAAACTTTTTCGATCATCAAAGAAAGCTTCCCGAATCCTTTTACTCAGGCACGACAGGCATTCCACCTGTAGATGATGCAATAGCCCGCATGAATGAATCGGCATACACCCATCACATTGATAGATTGATGGTCTTAGGTAATTTCATGCTCCTCTGCGAGATCAATCCAGATGAAGTTTACCGCTGGTTTATGGAGCTTTTCATCGATGCATATGATTGGGTAATGGTAACCAATGTATATGGAATGTCTCAATTTGCGGACGGTGGACTCATGAGCACAAAGCCATACATAAGTGGTTCGAATTACATTTTAAAAATGAGCAATTTTCAAAAAGGCCCTTGGTGTGAAATATGGGATGGTTTGTTCTGGAGGTTTATTGACAAGCATCGGGATTTCTTTCTGAAGAATCCACGATTGGGAATGATGGTAAGGACTTTCGACAAAATGAATATTACGAAAAAGGAATATTTACTTCAAAAGGCCGACAATTACCTTAAAAGTTTGGTTTAAAGCAATTTGGTTTATACTTTAGTAAAAACTATAAACCATGAAAAAACTACTTTTAAGCGCCATTTTCGCTGTGTTTTCAACCATTTTATTTGCACAGTCTAAAGAAGTAAAAATCTCAATCTATCCTATCAGTTCTGACCGATCAACAAATTTGAAAGGATGTACAGTTGAGCTATACAATCAGTCTCACCTTTTTCAAAGCAAAGTGTCAAAAGGGAAGAAAAATTTTCAAAAAATAGAAAATGAAGAATATGTAATCGTAGTCATCAAGAAGGAGGGCTATCACGACATGTATCTTGCTTTAGACATGGCCGAGCACAATAGTGTACATGAATATCGTCTAGATCTTCCGATAATGATGTACAGCTTGAACGAAGACCTTCCATCAGAACTTACAACGGAGCTTTGTTTTGGCAATGTCAACTTTCTTGCTGCTGTTCCAGTCTCAGATTTAGTGGCTATGACCACAAAAAATTGACTTTTAAACTGATTTTCCTTATATTTGATACTGATTATTAATTATTTAGAATCATGAAATCGTTAATCCTATTCTGTGGCTTGCTGTTTATTTCAGTAATTTCAATTGCTCAAGAAGAACAAGCACAGGCAGCTACAGGCGCAGAAGTTAAATTCATTATTACTGCATACGACTTGCAGACAGAAGAACTCATCAAGGGCTCCACTATGTTGATTTATAAAGATGGAGAATTAGTAGTCACTTCCGTTTCTGAGGGTAAAAAAAACAAGGTGGAAATGCGCGGTACGAGTAAATATATCGGGGTTGTTCAAATTCCAGGTTACCACGATTTTTACTTTGGACTAGATGTAAGTAAGAGCAATGACGAGGGCAAACACACCCTAGATATGCCCGTAAAAATGCTGGCATTGAATGCAAACGTGGAAGAACCAACGGAAGCAGACATATTCGCATACGACCCGGATGAGCTAACTGAACCAGTGATGCCTGTGCCGGTAAGCGAATTGAAAAAGCAAATTAAAAAATAGAAACTAAGATATCTTACTCCAATCAGATTTGTTCTGAGAAGCCAATAGTAGATGTTCTGCTATTGGCTTATTTTTTTGGAGCAAAAGATGAGGATCCTCATCAATAATTTCGAGAGCCATTTCACGAGCGTAAGAAAGCATCTGCTGATCCTTGGCGAGATCTGCTATTCTCAAATTTAGCAATCCACTTTGCTGTGTTCCCGACAAGTCTCCGGGTCCGCGAATTTCAAGATCCACCTCAGCTATTTTAAATCCGTCATTTGTTTCAACCATTGTTTCAAGTCTCGTTCGGGCGTCGGCACTCACCTTATGTCCCGTCATAAGTATGCAATAGCTCTGCTCTGCACCGCGTCCTACTCTACCCCTCAACTGATGAAGTTGCGAAAGTCCAAACCTTTCAGCGCTTTCTATTATCATAACAGATGCATTCGGGACATTCACACCAACTTCAATTACGGTTGTGGCCACCATAATGTGTGTGTTGCCTTTTACGAATTGTTCCATTTCATAGTCACGCGCATCATTTTTCATTTGACCATGAACAATACTCAATTTGTATTTCGGCAACGGAAATCTGCGTGACATGGATTCGTACCCATCCATCAGATCTTTATAATCCATAGCCTCACTTTCTTCTATCAATGGATAAACGACGTACACCTGACGCCCTTTTTCAATTTCATTTTCCATAAATTGAAAAACCTCCAATCGTTTCGCATCCGAACGCCACAATGTTTTAATCGGCTTTCTGCCTGGTGGTAACTCATCAATCACACTCACATCCAAATCGCCATATAATGTCATGGCTAGAGTTCTTGGAATAGGAGTGGCTGTCATTACCAAAACATGCGGAGGAAGGGCAGCTTTTTTCCACAATGCTGCGCGTTGAGCCACACCAAATCTATGTTGCTCATCTATTACTGCCAATCCAAGATTTTTAAATTGGACAATGGGTTCGATCAAAGCATGCGTACCAATGAGAAGGTCAATCTCACCATCTAAAAGCGCTGCATGAATTTTCTTTCTTTCTCCTTTTGGAGTTGATCCCGATAAAAATGCAATTCGCAAATTCATTGGCGCCAGCAATTCAGTGATCCCTTGAAAATGCTGCTGAGCTAATATTTCAGTCGGAGCCATTAAGCACGTCTGAAATCCATTATCTATCGCCAACAAAGCACTTAGAAGCGCAACAATCGTTTTTCCGCTTCCAACATCACCTTGGATGAGCCTATTCATGTGATAGCCTCGAGCCACATCTGCCCGAATTTCCTTAACCACTCTTTTCTGAGCATTAGTTAATTCAAACGGTAAATAGTTTTCATAAAATTCATTGAAATGTTTTCCTACTTTTTCAAATCGCACTCCACGCTCCAGCTTGGTGTTGAGCATTTTTTGCTTCACCAATTGCATTTGAATAAAAAACAATTCCTCGAACTTTAATCTACGTCTTGCCGCCTCCAACATCTGTGCGTTTGAAGGAACATGAACTTGCTTTAGCGCTTCTTCTCTAGGAAGTAGCTTGAATTTTTCAATAATTTCTGATGACAAATTCTCTTCAACCTCGCCATTCAAGTCTTCTACGAGTTGGCGAGTGAGCTTGGCAATGCCATTACTATTTAAACCCTTCACACTGCACTTTTCAGTAGTACTATAAACAGGTTTTAATTCATTTCCAGAAAGTACTCGCGCACTTTCCATGATTTCAAGTTCGGGATGCGGAAGACTGTATTTGCCCTTAAACTCGGATGGTTTTCCGTAGGCCACATAAGTTTGATTCAGCTGAATAGAAGCTTTTGCCCATTTCACACCTTTAAACCAAATCATTTCGATGCTTCCCGAATCGTCTCTAAAAATCGCGCTTAGTCTTTTTGCTCTTCCTTCGCCCAGTTCTTTCATGCTCACAAATTGCCCCATCAATTGTACGGCGACTTGATCCGAACCAATGTCAATAATTCTGGTGATTTTTGATCGGTCCACGTATCGAAACGGATAGTGCAAGAGGAGCTGTCCCCATGTAAATATCCCCAGCTCCTTTTGCAAGGTTTCCGCGCGCTGGGGTCCAACCCCTTTCAAATATGATATGTCTTTCTTGAGAAGCACTGGTGCGAAAATACTTCTTCAAGAGGCAAGAAAGCAACCCATGTATAATATTCACATATATGCGCATCGTATTGTTTTTCGTTTCTTTGTGCTATGAATTTGAATTTACAAGGAAAAAGTGCCGTTGTTTGCGGCTCTACTCAAGGAATTGGATTTGCGTCGGCAATAGAATTGGCAGAATTAGGAGCTACTATCTTTTTGATGGCTCGTAATGAAGAAAAATTGAAAGAAAATGCTGCTAATCTTCCTTCTCCAAATGGACAAAAGCACGGTTATATTGTAGCAGATTTCAGTCATCCAGCTGAAGTGCAATCAGCCATTGAGAACTTTGTAAAATCGAATAAAGTTAACATACTCGTGAATAACACCGGCGGACCTAACCCTGGTAAAGCGATTGATTCAGACATTGAATCCTTTAGAATGGCCTTTAATTCTCATTTGATAAACAATCAGATTCTAGCACAAGCACTAGTGCCCGGAATGAAAGAATTAGGCTACGGGCGCATTATAAATATTATTAGCACTTCAGTAAAACAGCCTTTGCCAAACTTGGGGGTTAGCAACACTATTCGTGGAGCCGTGGCCAACTGGTCAAAAACATTGGCTATGGAATTAGGACAATTCAACATTACCGTGAACAACGTTCTTCCTGGCGCAACAGAAACTGGACGACTAGATCAAATTATGCAAAACAAGGCAAGTAAGGCTGGTGTTGAAGTTGTAGATATTAAAAATGAGATGTCTGGTGAAGTACCTATGAAACGCCTTGGCAAGCCCGAAGAAATAGCCGCTGCTGTAGCGTTTTTAGCTTCACCTGCTGCTTCTTATATCAATGGTATAAATGTACCCGTGGACGGCGGTAGAACTCTTTGTCTATAAAGCCAATGACAGGATTAGTTTTAAAAAGCACAGGTAAAAACTACGATGTAAAAGGCGAAGATGGCAAGGTATACCAGTGTCAAATCCGCGGCAAACTTCGACTAAAAGGACTTTCCACCACTAATCCAATTGCTGCCGGCGATCGAGTAAATTTTGAAATCGATTCAGACAATACAGGCATCATCAAGGATATTCATGAAAGAAAAAATTATATCATTCGCAAATCGGTGAATCTTTCCAAAGAGGCACAAATTGTAGCATCGAACATTGATAATGCTTTCTTGATTATTACTACCACTAGACCACAGACGACACCAGGATTTATCGACCGCTTTCTAATCACAGCAGAAGCTTATGATATTCCTACCACCTTGGTTTTTCACAAAATAGATCAATACACAGAAGAAGAGCTTTACGATGTCGACGACTTGATTACGACATATATTGAAGTAGGATATCCAGTCCTTGTTACTTCACTTGTCAATGGTCAAAACCTGGACAAAATGCAAGAGTTGATGAAAGATAAAATCAACTTATTGAGCGGACATTCAGGAACGGGAAAGTCCTCCTTGGTCAATTATTTTATACCAGGAAAAGACATTCGCATTGGAGATATTTCGGAATTCAGTAATAAGGGTCAGCATACCACCACTTTTGCGGAAATGCACGAATTGCCTTTTGGGGGATACATAGTGGACACTCCAGGCATTAAAGGTTTTGGATTGGTAGATATTCCGAAAGATGAAATTTCAAATTATTTCATCGAATTTTTCAAGCGCTTACCTGATTGTAAATTCAGCAACTGCAAGCACATCAATGAGCCGGGATGCGCTGTCGTAAAAGGCGTTGAGGAAGGAACCTTGAGCGCTAGTAGATACAATTCTTATCGTTCAATGATAGACGATGAAGAAGAACGCAGTGTTTATCGCTAAGCAATAATTTTTCCATCTACCATTTCAATTGTTCGATCGCTTGCCTTTGCAAAATCTAAATCGTGTGTCACAGCAATAATTGTCTGATCATAAGTTCGCGATAGATCTTTCAAAATATCAAAAACAATATTGGTATTTTTAGTATCCAAATTACCTGTTGGCTCATCCCCCATTATAATCAATGGATCATTAATCAAGGCGCGCGCAATTGCCACACGCTGCTGCTGACCTCCTGAGAGCTTTGATGCTTGTTTATAAGCCTGATCTTTGAGACCGAGAATATCTAATTTTTCTAAAGCCCTGTGTTCTATTTCCTCTTCAGAGTACTTCCCCAGACGAAGCGCAGGAATCATGACATTTCTCAAGCATGTAAATTCAGAAAGTAAATAGTGGAATTGAAAAACGAAACCTATCTTTTCATTTCTAATTTTTGCAAGTTTATCTTGGTCGTATTTTGATACATCTTCACCATCAATAATCAACTTGCCAGAGTAATCGGTGTCCATCGTTGAAAGTACATAGAGCAACGTTGATTTTCCGCTCCCCGATTTTCCAATAAGTGTCAAAAACTCTCCTTTATTCACATCGAAGCCAATGCCTTTGAGTACCTCGAACTCCGTGGGATCATAGAATTTTTTTCTTATATTTTCTACTTGAAGAATGTGCTTCATTACTTTCTAAATATTGAAACTGGATCCACTTTTGCCGCCTTTTTCGCAGGCATATATCCCGCAAAAAAAGTGATTACCAATCCGATAATAATTCCTTTTAAAAATACTTTTGATTCATAGGCAATTGGAAAATATCCGATATCACCGCCGATATAGACATGCTGCATGACTCGAACAACTATTAGAGCCACTATTACTCCGAGCGTAACACCAATCGAACCAATGGTCAACGCTTGAGTTACAAAAATTCGAATTACATCGTTACCTCTAAATCCCATAGCTTTTAAAATGGCGATATCATTTATTTTCTGGCTGATGGTCATATTCAAAATGTTGTATATCCCAAAGCCCGCAACTATTAATATGGTAAATGAAACGAAAGTGATGACAATAGCTCTCATTCTGGAAGCAGCCATAAGCGTCTCATTCGCCATTTTCCAATCTTCCACTTTATAACCGGTGAGGCTCGCGAACATATCAGCATATTGGAAAGCCTTTTCAGGGTCTGCAACATTTACATTAATATCAGTAACATACGAATTACCTTCTTTCATCAATTGCTGCGCTGCAAGCAGATTCATGTATGCTCGTGATTTATCTTCCTTAGAATTATTGGTTCTGAAAATGCCAATAATCTTCATCACTTTCGTAACCCCTCGAGAAGAGGTTAAACTGATATTGTCGCCAGTATTCAGACTCATTCGTTCTGCAATACCGCTGCCAATTACAATTCCGTTCTGATTGTATTTTAAATCATCAAAATTTCCCTGAACCATTGTCGACCGAATATTGAACATCTGGTTTCCTTGATCAGGAGTAAATCCGATGATGTGTCCTGCTATCTGTGATTTACCGTTGTTGTAAAATACATTGGTGGAAACTTGAGGTAATGCGACTACCACACCTTCCTGCCGAGATACCATTTCCAATATCAAATTCGGATTAATAATCGTATTTGTAGTTGGAACAACTTTCGGATTGGTTATGAGCGTTTTGCTATCACTTCTCTCAACGAGCGGCTCACTAATCACATCATCCTTATAAATTCGAATGTGTGGCGTAGATTTAAAAATGGATTCATTTGATGTTCTATCAAATCCTGCCAAAAGTGAATTCATGAACATAAACACAGACATCCCAAGTAAAACACCAAGAATTGCCACTGCACTCAGCTTCTTACTTGTAGTAGTGTACGTCCAAGCAATTTCCCTATTGATTCTGTGTCTCATGTGTTATTTCTTTAAGGGAATTAAAACATCTTCTCGAGTAATACCTTCCAGAATTTCAACCCACTTCGAACTTTTGATGCCCGTTTTCACTTCTCTCACATTCTCTTCTCCTTTAACCTGAACGGTATTCGCAAAACTCAAATATTCACGAGGGATTAGAAGAACATCCTTCTTAGTTCCTATAACTATGTTTGCCTCAAGTTGGGTTCCGATGATATCAAACCCCAATGAATCTTCAAACGTCGCCTCGCAAATAAAGCTTTGCGAAGCATCATCAAACATGGGGCGAATCTCCGAGATTTTTGCCTTCAAAATCCTTCCTTTAATAGTGTTCAAGCTAACATCCACCTCTTGGTTCAATTTTAATTTGCCAATGCTATTCTCGTCAACATTGAGGTACGCCTTTATCGTAGAAAGATTCGCAATGATTGCAATGACATCACCCTTTCTCACGTAATCTCCTCTTTGCTTCATTTTCTTTACCAAGACGCCTTTTTCCAATGCAGCAATTGAATTGAAGGTTCCATTGCTTTGAGCGATTTCCATTTGACTTTTCGCAGCAATTTCATTCAGTTTCGCTTGCTGCTTTATCTGTTCTAATCTTTCTTTTGCATTGGCTACATTCGTTTTCGATTGCTCAAATGCAAGAGATGCATTTTCAAAATCAATTTTCGATACACTATTTTTCTCATAAAGATTCTTGTATCGCTCGAAATTTCGCCTGTCCTGATCCAATTTTACTTCAGCCATTTCTAAGTTCTGATTCGCTTCCTTAATAGCTGGCGCTTCATTTGATGTATTAAACTTTGCAATTGCATACTGCTGGGCCGCCGACTTCTCATTCGCTTCGAAGGATGTATTTTGAACCACAGCCACAACTTGACCCGTATTCAATTCATCACCCTCTTCCACTTTGAAATCAGAAATATATCCTTCTGTTTGAGCGATAAGATTGTATCGATCATCCGCATCCAAATTTCCACTTGCAAAAACCGTTTCGGTGATATCTTGAATCTCTGGATGAATTTCATTTTTTGCACCTCCGCATGAAACGAGGATGAGCGATGCAAGACCTAGGGAGAAATAAATGTTTCTCATTAGTTTAAATTATTTATTCTTATTTTTTCTAATTGATATTGAAGAGTAGCCATTGAAGACGCCAAGGAGGTTTTGGCAACCAACAGCTTTCGCTGCATCTCCAATAATTTCTCTAAAGGCAAAATTTCCTGATTGAACCTATCAAGTTGAACTTGATAACTCTCGTCCAAAAGTCTCACAGATTTCTCAGCAACTTGATAATCCGCGAGTGCCTTTAAATAATCATTATTTAAAGTTTGACGATCTGACTCTGCTTGAACTTTCGATATCTGCGACATAAGCTCTGCCTGATCCCTTTGAATTCGTAAAGTACCCATATTGGTCAGCTTGCCAACAGTACTCGGAATATCATAAGTCAACTTCAAACCATAAAAGTTGCTATTAATCCATCTTTGATTACTATCGAAATAATTTGAATTGCTATTGTTCTGCCAATTAAATGACGAGAAAAAAGACAACGTCGGTAAGTTCTGAAGTTTTGAAGATTTAAAAGACTGTTTGACGAAAGCTTCATTAAGAATAAATTTCTTCAAATAAATGCTATTCACTTCAACGTTCACTCCCGATATAAATTCATCAACTTCCACATGATCATTTATAACTATATTTTCTTCAATACCAGCTGTAGACTTCAAAAATGCCAATTGGGATTCAATATTCAACTGAATAGTTTTAGAAGTTCTTTTTAAATCCTCAACATTCAACTCAGCGTCGTTCAATTCCACTATTGAAAGCAAACCTTGAACGTACTTTTGATGAACAATATCCAATATTCCTTCGGAGGCTATGAGTTGTTCACTTACTACATCCGACTGTTCTTGAAGACCTGTAATATTGTAGTATAAAAAACTCAATTGGCTTTCGAAATTCTGAATAAAGAGTTTGTTGTCCATCTCTGCCAACTCCTTGTTAATTTTCGCGCTTTTAACATCCCCAATCTTAGAGGGATTAATGATATCAAATTGAGGTGAAATATTTAAAACGCTAATAAATTGTTGTCCAAACTGGACTTCTCGAAAAGTACCAGCAGGACCGCCAAATATTTCTGCCGGAATGAAATTAACTGGCAATTGCGTGTTATTAGTCAATGTCCCTGACACGGGAGCCCTAGGGTTGAGTACGTTTCCTACAGCCGCCTTCTGTGTTAGGCTCGCCAATTCCAAATTACTGTTTTCCCTTTTGAGTACAGGCGAATTTTTGAAAACAAATTGCTTCAAGGCATCGAAACTACTGAATGTAATTTCACTTTGCGAGAATGCCTGATTTAGAAAAAACAAACTAAGAAATAGAGTCAAAAACCTCATGTTCAATTAATTTACACGAAGTTAAACACCTCTACACGCGCTACTCTTCAATTCTCAAGTCAATAGGCCAAATTCAGACCTGAATGGTCAAGGATTACTCAGCCACTTCATAAATTCTGCAACCCGGTTTCTGCTGACCTCAATTTTAATATCAGATTCTCGCTTCATTACTAAATCCAATTTTCTATTGAAAAGATGCTGAACTTCTCTAATGGCTTCATGATTCACAATGCACTGTCTATTTACACGAAAAAACCAACGTCCCATCTCAAGTTCAATGGCATCCATAGTTCTATCTACAACATATTTTCTACCACCCACCGTAAACACATATGTCAATTCATTTTCTTTATAAAAAAAATCAATTTCCTTTGGTTTCAATGGAATCAACCTTCCTTGAAAATGAACTACAAAATTTCTTTTTGACAGATTGTATTGCTCTTCTAATTCCGAGTAAAAAAGTTCTCCCCGACTCAGAAATTTACTTTTGATTTCGCTAAGTTTTAAGAGTGAATTCTCTATATCTTCCTTTGAAAATGGTTTTAAAACATAATCTATAGCACTGTTCTTAAAGGCTTCCAGTGCATACTCATCATATGCTGTACAAAATACAATTGGAGCATTGACCTTTACATTCGAAAAAATCTCAAAACTCTTACCATCTTGAAGTTCGATATCTGAAAAGATTAAATCTACTCTTTCACTATTATTTTTAAAGTACTCAACAGCCTTTTTTATAGAAGGCAAAACAATCAATATTTCAGCGCTCGGAATCACCTTTTTAAGAGTGTCACACAAGTCCTCTGCCGTCAATGGCTCATCTTCAATAATGACAATTTTCATTTTTTAAAAATAACTTTTACTAAAAATTCTGAATCGGTTTCTTCGATTGTCAACGCACCTACTTGAAGCATTTGTAAACGCTCAGCTAAATATTTTAGACCTACACCAGAACTGAAATCTTCCTGTAATACTTTCTTTCGAATACTATTTCTAACAACCAATGCACCATCTTCCATCCCCAAGAATATTTGGAGTGGAAACTCATTCGAAATCGCATTATGTTTAATAGCATTTTCAAAGAATGACTGAACTGTTAGAATAGGCATTTTCAACATCTCGGATTGTTCTTCATTAATCTCATTTACCAACACAATGGAATCCTTAAATCTCATTTGCTGAATTGTCAAATAATCTATCGCCAAATGAATATCTTTATTTAATGAAATCAATTCATCTTGATTTTCCTGAACAGCTACTCTCAAAAAATTCGACAATTTCATAATATAGTTTTCTGCCATTTCAGGATCCTTCTTTACCAAGATTTTCAAGGTATTGAGACTATTGAATAAGAAGTGTGGATGCACCTGATTTTTTAAATGTCTGTATTGTTCATTAGCCCTTAGAAGCTGCACTTCCGCCAAGTCACCGACTATTTTTATTTGCTCCTCTCTATATTTTATCAACCGCTGAAAAACTATCACCATTGCATTATTCATTACAGCAACTGTAGTCGTTGTAATTAAGGGTGGTGTGCGTTTCAGAACACCAAATCCCAACCCGTTGAGCCAAAGTTTGAATTCATCAATAAAAAAATGACGAATTACGATGCTCAATGAAATAACTAGAGCAAATGAGATGATGTAATGCTTCCAGTTGTTATTAATTTTTGATTGCAATTGATAGTTCAACATCCATAAACCCAGAATAGGAATGGAAATCATTATCCACACAAAGGGGAGAATTCGAATGTCATTATCAAGAATAGCAAAAATGGGAGTGGTAGTAACCATCGCTTGAAGCGGTGCGGCAAGCAAAGAAACTCTCAGGTAATTCTTCCTATTATTAATTCCCATAATTCCAAAGTACGATTTAAGACTTCTGAATTGGTCAGCGGAGACGCCATTCACAATCCGATTTGTACCAATCAGGAAGAAAACTATATATTTGCACCGTTCTCACAGGGGTGTCACGAATTATTCGTGACTGAGATTATACCCTTTCTTCACTCACGTGAAGAGGAACCTGGGCGGGTAATGCCGCCAAGGGAAATAGTTAGTTAAGCCTTCACTGACCCTTGGTGTTGGAATTGATTAACACAATAATTTTTTTAAAAAATGATTAAAAAAATTGCCTTCTCGGCAATGGTTGTTTGTGCTGGCAAAAACTCATTTGCACAAATCCAAAACTCCAATGATACCATTGGCAGTTCACTACAAGAAATCACTATTGTTTCGACAAAAGCTGATTCAAAAACCCCAGTAACTTTTTCGGAAATTTCCGAAGAACAAATTTCCAAAATCAATTATGGTCAAGACATGCCGTATATTCTGCGGTCCGTCCCCTCACTGGTTATGACCTCCGATGGAGGAACAGGTATTGGTTACACAGGGCTTTGGATAAGGGGATCTGACCCTTCACGTATAAACGTGACCATCAACGATATTCCTTTAAACGATCCTGAAAGCCAACAAGTATTCTGGGTAAACCTTCCGGATTTCGCAACCACCACCGATGACATCCAGGTGCAAAGAGGGGTTGGTACAAGCACGAACGGAACCGCTTCATTTGGTGGAACTATTAAACTTACCACTACCAAAATAAAAACACAGCCCTATCTCAAGTTACTAAACGGAGGAGGATCTTTCAATACTTTAAGAAACGCTGTAGGATTTGGAACAGGATTAAAAAATAACAAGTTCATTTTAGAAGGTCGACTCTCCAGAATTTCATCAGACGGATACATCGATCGGGCTTCTGCTCGTATGAGTTCTGTGTTTTTAAATGGAACTTACCTGGCGAATAAAACCACAATCAAAGCCACATTTTTCAGTGGTCAAGAAAGGACGTATCAGTCGTGGTACGGAACTCCAATTTCCAGGTTGCTCAACAATACTGATAGCATGCTCAATTATGCTGCAAACAATGGTTTATCAGAAGAAGAAATCCAAAATCTGCTCAATTCGGGAAGAACATACAATTACTACACCTATCCCAATCAAGTGGATGATTATAGACAAACGCATTATCAATTGCATTTCTCTCGTCCACTAGGAAAGGGATTGTATGCCACAGCAGCTGGTCATTATACAGCCGGTCAAGGATTCTTTGAAGAATACAAAGCGGATCAATCATACGAGAGCTATGGTTTAATTGCTCCAAACGATTCCATTTCTTCCACTGACCTGATAAGAAGAAGATGGCTAAAAAATGAATTTTACGGCGCCATCTTTAGTATCAATTATAAGAAGCAAAATCTTGACATTTCGCTTGGTGGGGCGGCCAATCAATACGTTGGCGAACACTTCGGTGAAATCGCATGGATGCAATTCGCGGGTGATTATCCTAAAGACTCAAGATATTATCAAGGCAACAGCACCAAAAACGATGGAAATGTATATCTACGAGCATACTATACATTAAAAAATAGATGGGTGTTTTATGGAGATATGCAAGTTAGAAATGTGCAATACAAGACCAAAGGAATCGACAACGATTTAAGAGGTTATGATGTCAATGACAATCTTGTTTTCTTCAATCCAAAAGCCGGTGTACAGTATAAGCTTTCAAACAATAAAGTCATTTACGCCTCCGCAGCAGTGGGAAACAAAGAGCCAAATAGGAATGACTATGTAGATGCTATTGCTGGATATACTCCAAAACCTGAGTCAATGATAGACTTTGAAGCTGGATATAAATTTTCAAACGAGAAGATAATCTTAAATGCGAATCTGTACTACATGGATTACAATAATCAACTCGTTCTAACTGGTGAGTTAAATGATGTTGGAGCTCCATTAAGAGTGAATGTTGACAAGAGCTACAGAAGAGGTGTTGAAACCGAATTACAATATCAATTCAATAAAAAATGGAACATTCAATTGAACGCATCTGCAAGTCAAAATAAAATTGAAGCTTTCAAAGAAGTTCTATACGATTACACCACTGATTTCGAAATTATTGAAATAGAACATAAAAACACCGACATCGCATTCTCGCCTTCCATTATTGCCGGTGGGCGAATTGATTACAATATCTGGAAAGGTCTATCATTGAGTTGGCTCTCACGCTTTGTTTCAAAACAATACCTAGACAATACATCCAGTGAATATTTGACCATCAACCCGTACATCGTAAATGATATCGCTATTTCATATTCGATTCAAACAAAACAAAAAAATCGAATTCTCATTCAAGGAATGCTAAACAATGCCTTCAACGAATTGTACTCTAGCAATGGATATACTTATAGCTACATATATGGCAGTCGCATCACAGAGAAGTTTCTGTACCCTCAAGCAGGCCGCCAATTTTTAATTATATTTGACATCATAATATAAGATATTTCGAACACGTCGAAAACTAAGAAAAAAATGAAAGTTATACTATCGTTAATTGTCATATTATTTTCACTCTCATTGCAGGCTCAAACAGTTAATCAATTTCCCATTGGAATGTTTGGTTCCGACTGTGCCAAATTCGAACATCAGGTAAATCAGTGCATAACACCGTACACCAGTCCAATGTCAAACGGTGAAAACACCAGTCTACTCAACGTATTGAAAGAGGATGGTTTCAATATAGCTGGCACATATCTCCCAAATGAATGGACCTCAATGTATTATATGAAAAATTGGATTGAACTCGTTGGAGCAA
>JAWKNK010000003.1:0-295838 GCA_041391745.1 Flavobacteriales bacterium | reverse complement strand
GTACCATTGAAGTCACTTCTGAAAAAGGAACTACATTTTTAATTACCTTTGAGAAGAGATGAGGTGTATAATTGCAACTCATTTACTACCCTAAATCCGATTAGCTAATGGCAACCAATATACTTGTTGTAGAAGACGAAAGCATTGTTCGCAAAGACATTGAAAGAAGCTTAACTAAATTAGGTTACAATGTTGTAGCACAGGCGGATAATGGTGAAAAAGCTATTGAGCTTGCCCAACAGCACCGCCCGGAAATCGCCCTTATGGATATCATGCTCAAAGGCGATATGACGGGAATTGATGCTGCAGCTAAGATCAAAGAAATGATTGATATTCCTGTTATTTTCCTCACAGCATACGCCGATGAAGCAACGCTGGCAAAGGCAAAAATTACAGAACCTCACGGATATATTCTCAAGCCATTCAAAGAAATCGATCTTCACACAACGATTGAAATGGCCTTGCACAAGCATAAAAAAGAGCTTGAGCTAAAAGTTGAAAATGACCTTCTTAAATCACTTACCGCTTTCAAATCAGAAGCAGAATATCTATTTGTAAAGCACCACTCTCGCTTGGTGAAATTGAACGCATCGGACATCTATTTCGTTGAAGCGTTGAAAGACTATGTTCAGGTAGTTACAAAAGATCAGAAGTTCACGATCCACGCTACCATGAAAGATGTAGAGAAGAAAATGCCAGCGAGCTTTTTCCAAAGAGTACATCGTTCGTTCATAGTAAGTTTGGATAAAATTGAAGCAATTGCCGGCGGTAATATTATTATCCAAGATCTCGGAAAAGAGATTCCCGTAGGTGGCAATTATCGTGATGAATTAGGCAAACGATTCAACGTTCTTTAGGCTTGATATAAGCTTCTGCAAGCTTTACTAATTCCTTCCCAAATATGGCGTAGGTCACGATGGCACTGTAAACTACAAATACGAAAAGTGCAATCCAATAATGTTCTTTTGCGAAGAATTGATAAGCAATAAGCGCTATCGAAATCAATACTGGATACCATAAAAATTTCTTTGTGCGCAAGTCGAGTTGAGCAATATTCTTTAGACTAAAATAAAGTGAAACGACAAGCACAATCTTAGTGGCTGCAGATATAACAACTGCACCGTGAATTCCAAAAACAGGCAACACGATTAGCGAACTTCCAATTTGAAATACAGCCGCTACCATAAAGGCAATGATGAATCGTTTAATGGCTTTTTGAAGCATCAAGATTCCTGAAAAAAGATTATATGCCGCACGAGTCAAATAGCCAATACTCAGCAATGGTATCATTGCGAATGCTTGATAAAAGTCTTTGTTTTTCACTAGCAATGGCACACCCAACGGAATGGCTACAAGCGTTACAATTATCGCTGCTACCGTCAACACGAGAAATGAATGCAGCATTTGATTGGCATTGACCATGTTGGGTTGCGTAAAGTTTTTATTCCAGGAACTATATATTCTTGGCATCACATAATTGCTCAAACCAATATGTAAAAGCTCAACAGGAAGTAAGAATTTAGTGGCGAAATCATAAATACCAACTTCATCTAGACTCACTTCAGAAGTCAATAGAAATCGATCTATATAATTGGTACTCCAATTGAATATTGAAATCAACAGTAGGGGTCCCGCAAAGAATAAAACTTCTTTCACCGCTTCGTTGTTCCAAACAAAGTTGTAGTTTTTGATTTGGTGAAAAAGGGCGAGTGAAAATATTAGCGCTCCAGATACGATTCGGCCCATCATAGGTCCCATCAACGAGCTGCCGTAGTAATTTAAAAATCCAAGGGATAGGATAATGGTAATTACGAAGTTGAAAGTATTTGAGGATATGTACAAACGGTCCTGCTTTCGATATACCAAAAGATTCGTGTAGTTCCTGAAGTATCCATTAAAAATTCCAGTGCCAACAGACATCATTCCGTAGAGTGCAAAGTCAAGCTGACCTTCTTTATCAAACAGTCTGAAAATCTCTTGACCGGTCACATAGAAAAGCCCGAATACGAGGAGTCCAGCGCCTAGGCACAAAGTCAAAGCTTGACTCATCCGTTGCTTCAACAACTCTTCTTGATCAGCATAGTGACTCACATGCGTTGCCACATATTGCTCTATGCTAAAAGTGCTAATCACTTGTACGAAAAGTGAAAACCCAATGTAAACAGAGAGCGCTCCAAAATCATTGGTAGAAAGATAATTGCTGTAAAAAGGAAGCAGAATCAGTGCACTTGCAAATGGCATTGCCCCCACAGCAGTATAGAGAAAGGATCCGTATATGGTCTTCTTTGATATCATCCTTCATGCTATCGGAAATTAATTTTTCCCGATTTGTGCGCTGTTTAGTTTGAAAAGCTTTTTTTTGCGAATGTAATGACTCAGCACCGTCTGTTCTATATTTTTCCCGAACTCTCCTCGTTCGTCAAAAAGGATATTTCAATCCTTTCAAGTGCGTTTGATGTGACTTCCAAAAGGTTCAACCTCTCATCGAAGGCGATGCTCCCATTCGTTTTACTCAAATGGTTTTTCTTTTTTCCCTTTTGGATGATAGGAAAAAAGGGTGTTGTGGCTCAATTTGGGGGCTATCACACCATTATTCCTGCTTTTTGGTGTAAGACCCTGGGGAAAAGGTTTGCAATCGTTTTAGGGGGCTTTGATGCGGTTTCTTTTCCTGAGATTCATTACGGCGCTTTCCAAAACAAATGGATGAGCAGAGCAGTGAAGTTTTCGTACAAAAGAGCGGATCTCCTCTTGCCTGTGCACGAATCATTGATGTTCAGCGATTATACCTACTTCGATGCGATGCATAAAGCTCAAGGAGTGAAAGCATTTTTGCCTAACTGCGAGACACCCTTTCAAACGATTTACAACGGATACGATGCTGAGTTTTGGAGAGAAAAAGGTGAAGTGTTGCCATCTAGATTTACCATCATAACAGTGGCAGCCGGTGTCTCAGAACAGCGCCGACTGGACCTCAAAGGCGTTCAAGACATCATAAACTGCGCGCCGCTCCTACCCGACTTCGATTTCATCATTGTGGGTGATGAGAATAATATTTTGAAAGAAAAGCTAAGCAGTGTTTCAAACATTAAAGTTCTGCCCAAATCATCAGCGGAAGAACTAAGAAACCTATTCGCTTCCTCTCATGCTTATGCCCAACTTTCATGGTCTGAAGGTTTTCCAAACGCATTATGCGAAGCAATGCTTTGTGGGTGTATTCCTATTGTTTCCAATGTAGCCTCAATGCCCTTTATTATCAAGGGATGTGGAGTTGTTGTTTTCAAAAAAGAGATGCAAGAAATCACGGAGAAACTAAGATCATTACCGAACGTTCATTCGGTTGAAAATAGAGCGAAGGCAAGAAAAAAAATCGCCTCTAATTTCTCTGAAGAAAAAAGAGGCGATACCCTTATAAACGTTGTTTCAAATTTGATTAGCGAATAAGCGTTACACTACCTTGCTGTACTCGCAAAATAGGATCATCGTTGCTTCTGATTTTTAAACGCCAGTTGTAAACCCCATCTTGAACCTCCGAACCTTCGTTGTTCATTTTACCGTTCCAACACCCTTCAGTATCTTCTGTTTCAAACACCACATTTCCCCATCTATCAAACACAATGAAAGAGTATTGAAGTACATCTGCGCCGTACAATACAGGCTTGAAGAAATCATTGTGTCCATTGCCATCAGGGGTAAATGCATTCGGAATATTTACTTGCAAACTAGCGAGCACGGATACGTTTTTCTGTATTGAAGCACTACATCCGAACACGTTATAAACAGTTTGTGTAATTGTATAATCATCCCATGCTTCGTAAGTGTGATTTCCCTCTGCAAAGGTTTCTACCGAAGTGCCATCACCAAAATTATATTCCCATTGCATCACATCTGCACTGGCATCACTTTCTACATGCACAACAGGAGAATACATCAACACCTCGTCCTTTTTCAAGATAAATCCTGCCTCAGGAGTTGGATAAATTTGAAGTGAAGTTGGAAGTAAACTATCAGCGCTACAACCGTGGTTTGTGGTTACTACTAATCGGACATCGTAAAGTCCTGGTGCATTGAAATTGGATGTCGCATTTTGATCAGCGCTAATGAAGTTCTCATCTAAATACCAATTCCATTGTGCATTTTGTGATGGAGCTGAAACACTTGACATATCAATCATTTCGAGCTCGTCGCCGCTGCAGTATGTATCATTTACAAGAACAAAATCAACCTCTGGCAACGGATAAACTTGAGCATCAACTTGAGCAGTTCCAACACATCCAAATGATGAAGTAGCACTCATTGTTGCAGTGAAAGTACCGTCCAAGTTGTACTGGTGAACTGGATTCGCAAGTGTTGATACACTTGAATCATCACCAAAACTCCACTCGATTCCAGTTACGCTGCCCACTTCTAAATCAATGAACGATTGAAAAGAAGATACTTGCTCTAAGCAAACGGGGTCAACCAGCAATGTAATTTGGGGTGCGGGATAAACACTCACAGATTGAGTGATTGTATCAGTACAACCATTATCAGCAGTTACTATTAAAGAAGCAGGTAATGTTCCCCATCCTTCAAAAGCATATTCCATTTCTGACAGTGTACCTACAGTATTTCCTTCCATGGTCCATTCCCATCCAATGATATCGCCTTGTGCGAAAGTGCTAGTAGAAGAGAATGCAAGGTTTGTGCTTTGACATCCATCTTCCATAGTAAATGAAGCTACAGGAAGAGTTCTTACAACAACCGTGGTGTCAAAGGCACTAACACATCCCGCATTACTGAACACTTCTACATGAATGTCTTTTGTGCCTGTGCTGCTGAATACAACATCATTGACATTAATTCCAATGTAGTCATCGGCATCTTCAAATTGCCACTGACTTGAAGATATGGTTCCTCCAACAACGGTGCTGTTATTTTGAATAGACAATGATTCATTCAAACAAATTGAATTAAATTCTAATGAGATCACAGGATCATCGTTCACTTGAATATTTCTTGTCGCGTTGTTCACACAACCAAATTCATCTTGATAAATATATTCTACGTTGTAAGTACCAAAACCAACAGATGGATCAAAAGAAATTGATGATACACCATCCACGAGATATTCACCACCTGCTGGAGTCGCAGTGCTAAAATCAAATGTGTTTTCTGAATTACAAACAGCGGAGAATGTTGGTAACACTACAGTTGGTAATTCATGAATAAATACTTCGGTGTAAATTTCATTGTAACAACCGAATGCATCAGTCAAGTGGTAGCCAACTTCGTATGATGTTTCCGGAGTCATTGATGGGCTGAAAGTAGCTGACGGGAATCCACTTAGGCTGTAATATCCACCTACTGGCAACCCTCCTTCAAGACTGAAATCTTCGTCGAAATGACAAACCGATGATGGAACATCAAGTGTCAAAACGGGCAGCTCGTGAACAGTCACGAAAATGGTATCGGTGCGCTCACAATCGGCGTATGTTCCAGTAAGCAAGTAGTATCCGTTTTCATTTGGTGTAAATACATATTCACCTTCCACACCTGTGCTCTGAACAGCTGTAGGTCCGTCCCATGCATAAGTATCCGCATTGGTAACGTTGAAAGTAATAGACTCTCCAAAGCAAATTTCCTCCGGTTGAGAATAGAACATTTCAAACGCACTCACTTCTATCGGATTTTCACATGGAACAAATACTTGACAACCGTTAGGATCTGTCATGATTAATTGTGGGCAGTAAACTCCAGGTGAAGTGTACGAATGATCTACAGTTGTATTTCCTGTTGGATTACCGTTTCCATCATTGAAATCCCAGAAGTAACTGAAGTAATTGTCGCTTACGTTGAAAGCTTGCAATGTTATTTCGAATGGAGCACAGTTAGCGTTGTCCAACGTCACACTGTACGGTCCAATTACATCACCATAATTCAAGATATCTGGAACAACCAAGCTATCAGTACATCCCAAAGAATTCGTAATAGTTAATGTCACATCATACACACCGATTGGATAAGTGTGAAATGTGGTGCCATTGCTTCCGTATTGATCGTCACCAAAATTCCATTCTAACGATGAAATATTTCCTGGTGTAGTGTTTTCAAAATTAACTCCGAAAAGACAATTATTGATGGCACTTGTGTATGTAAAGTTAACCTCTGGATTGTTGATCACCACAGCGTTTTGCACACAAGTAGTGCGAACACATCCACCATTTCCCTCTACTGTAAAACAAACCTCGTAATTTCCATTTTGATTGTAAATGTGAGAAGCATTTAATGAGCTGCTTTCATTCAATGCTCCTGAAGCCAAATCGTCGAAATTCCACGTGGAACTCACAACTGGACCTTGTGTTGTTGATGTGAAAATAATCTCATCACCAATACATCCCGGTGCTCCAGAAACGGTAAAAGAAGGAATGCTTGGAAGGTCTACGTCAATAGTTTGTGTCACAGTAGAAGAACATCCAAAAGTGTTGTCTGCAATCAAGGTTGCCGTGATTCCTGTATTGTAATTATACGGAGGTAAAAATGTGTGTGTTGGGCTTTCAATTGTCGTTCCCAATCCATCGCTGAATTGCCATTGCGAAGATGTCAAATTGTTTGCATCAGGAATCAATTCAATGGTCACAGAATCACAGCTCTCAATGATGTTGTATGAGAATGATGCGAAGTTGGTTCCTCCAGTTACACACACAGCATCTTCGTAAAAAGCCGTACTTGAACATCCGAATTCGTTTTCAGAATAGACATCAAAATTGTAGCATCCTTCCTCTGTAAAAGTCATTAAAGGCCATACTGCAACCTCACTTACTACTTGAACAAAATCAGTTTCTCCTCCGTGCTGATAGGTAACATCCCACATTTGAATATTGTCGTTCCAATCGATTACTAAGTCATCACCATTGCTCACCTGAATGTGCCAATAATGATTCACTCTTTCACCGTCTAATGTCACGTTCAATGGAGCACATCCTATTGTATTATCAAAGGTTAAATTGGAGCTTGGAGGAACGAGATCTAGAGTGTGAACTTTATCGTCCGGGCACCCTTGTGAATTGTTCGTTACTGTAAGCGTAATAGAATAATTTCCTTCCGTGGTATACACGTGAGTGGTCTCTTGAACACCTGTTACAACAGGACTTCCATCTCCAAAATCCCACTCCCAAGTGTCAGCTTCAATGCTTAGGTCGCCTACGGTAACGGTTAGGTTATCATCGCAATTAACAGCGTACTCAAAAAGAGCAACTGGAGGATCAATGTAGATATGATTGAATAGTGTATCTCCAAGATTGCAAATACCATTTATTACCATGATTCCTACATCAAAATATCCCGTGTCTTCATACATATGTTCGATGCATGTTTCATCAGGATTCATAGTGATCCAACCGCTATCGTCGAAGAAGTTCCAACTGTATGTGTTACCATTGATATTCGGAATACAAAACTCAATGGACTCGCCTGCGCAAGAAGTTTGAACAGATGAAGTAAAGTTGGTATTTAATGGAGCCTGAACGGTTACAGGTGTGCTTGGCGTGTATGTTGTAACGCACCCGCTAGATGTCTCCACCGTCAAAGTGATGTTGTATTCGCCAGCTGTTGTGTAAAAGAAAGAAGGGTGCTGTTCGTTGCTGTCTTCAATTCCATCTTCATCAAAATCCCAGCTATAACTTACAATCTGGTCAGTATTTGAAAGTGCAATATTGTATGGCTCACAAGGTTCTCCAAAACACAAAAGTTCAGGCGCGCTGAAGAAAAGTGTTGGGGTGGAAACTTGAATGAAATTGGAGTTGGATGCAGCGGCTACACAACCGTTGGAGTTCTCAACTTGAACAGAAACAGTGTATGAACCGTTGTTATCGAAAGTAGGGCTAATGGAAGCCGTGCTTCCAGCATTATTTCCCGCGATAATCCAGTTATAAGTGAACGGTCCAGTTCCAGATACGTTTGCTGTAATCGTTGGTGTGAATGGCGGGTTACAACTCGATGTTTGATCAGCTGTTATACTCACTGTCATTCCCGGATTGATTGTAATCGGATTTCCGCTTATGGTAGCACTACAAGTTGGACTGTAAATCACAGTCAATTCTGGAGTATAAGTACCTTCTGCAGTGAAGGTAAAAGTTGGATTATTAGAAAATGAATCCACAGTTCCATTTCCATCAAAGTCCCATTCTACCTGTGAAGGAGCCGGATTGGAAGTTTGTTGGAATTGAATGGCCTGACCCACACAGGCTACTGTTTCAGATTGAGTGAAAGAAGGTTGTGGATCATCTAAAATAATCACATCATGACACACACTTCCAGCACAGTTCTCCGCGTCCACCACCTCGAGGCAAACTTCATAAGTTCCTGGAGTGTTGAAAGTATGAGCTACGGTTTCTGTTGTTGCAGTGCTTGTCGATTGACCGTCACCGAAGTTCCAGTTCGAGTCAAAGCTCAAGTTTCCCGTGGAACTATTTTCGAAAGTGATCTGAGTTGGCGCGTTACATGTTACCGCAACACTGCTTGAAAATATGGCGTTCGGAAAGTTAGATGTTACTTGAATAAGAGACGGCATTGTAATGTTTGCGAAACAGCCATTTGCGTCTGCAATGCTGAGAACAGGACTGAAATTTCCAGCTGCTGCGTAGCAGTGTTGTGGATTGTTTCCTGTTCCAGTACTACCATTTCCGAAGTCCCATGTCCAACTAACGATGGCTCCAGTGCCAGATGTAGATGTGTCTGTAAATGTTGCACAATGCGGAAAGCATCCTGTATTATCATCTACGGAAAAACTAGCGGTAGGCTTAGCGTAAACAGTGATATAATCGTTGATTGTTTGATTTTGTGAGCCGTTAATTGTCAGACTCACATCGTACGTTCCAGGCGTGTTGAAAATAGATACATACTGAGCACTACTCGCTGTAAGGGTGGTTCCAGAAGGAGTTGTAATTACCCAGCTGTAGCTGGTTATTCCTGAAGTTGGTTGAGTTACGTCTATCACCACACCAAATGGTGCGCAGCCTGAAACAGCTTGGGCCTGGAATGTGACCTGAGCAAAGCTTTGAATGGAGGCTATCAAAGCGAGAAAGACGATGATGTGTTTTGGTTTCAACAAAATAATCAAGTTTATAGGGGTGCCCTTTTCTACGGCACAACTTGATTTTTTGTTTCAAAATGATTTTTTTCACGTGGAACCAAAAAAATCCCCCTAAAATCTCGAAATATCGTCCGATTTTAAGGGGGTAATTTTCAATTTTGGATACCAAGGTGGTATCTTTTGGTGTTTTCTTGTGTTCGGGGTCAAATTTGACGCCCTATTGCGTTTTTAGCGCCCTAAATGCACCAAAAGAATAGAAATATCGCTTGGGTTCACACCACTTATGCGGCTCGCTTGACCAAGTGTTTCTGGCCGAATCTGCATAAGCTTCATTCTAGCTTCGGTGCTCAAGCTTGTCAACTTGTTATAATCGAAGTTAATGGGTAAAGGCACGTGATCTAGGCGACTCATTTTGTCGGCCAATTCTTTTTCCTTTGCTAAATATCCTTCGTATTTGATCTGAATTTCAGCTTGCTCAATGACTTCTTCCTTCAAGCTGCCATATTTTTCCACGAATACTTTCAGCTCTGGAAGAGTCTCAATGATTTCGTTCAAATTCAATTGCGGTCGAGCTACAAGCCCACCGACTTTCACTTTTTGGGTGAGTAAACTAGACGATTTTGAGGCCATTAAATCGTTCATTTCGCTTGGTTCTACAGTTAGACCATTCAAATGGGAAATGAATTCATTTTTACCCCCTAATTTCGCTTCTATACGGCGCATACGCTCGTCGTCAGCAAGTCCAATCGCATGAGCAAGTGGAGTCAACCTTTCGTCGGCGTTGTCTTGTCGAAGCAATGTTCTGTATTCTGCTCTGGACGTAAACATGCGGTAAGGCTCGTCAGTTCCTTTGGTAATCAAATCATCAATCAAAACACCGATATATGCTTGGTCTCTTCGAAGAATGAAGGGGTCTTTTTCCAATAGTTTTAAAGCTGCGTTGGTTCCAGCAACTAATCCTTGACATGCAGCCTCTTCGTAACCTGTTGTACCGTTGATTTGGCCTGCGAAATATAGATTTTCGATATCCTTCGACTCGAGGGTGTGCTTCAACTGATCGGGTGGAAAATAATCGTATTCTATGGCGTATCCAGGACGGAACATTAAGGCGTTTTCAAACCCTGGAATCATGCGTAAAGCCTTGTATTGCACATCATCTGGCAAACTCGTGGAGAATCCATTCACATAGATTTCTACAGTGCTCCACCCTTCCGGTTCTACGAATATTTGGTGCCTGTCTTTATCAGCGAAACGATTGATTTTATCTTCAATAGAAGGGCAATAGCGCGGTCCAGCACCTTGGATTCTTCCTGTAAACATGGGACTTTTCTCAAACCCTGTTTGAAGAACCTCATGCACGGTTTCGTTGGTGTATGTAATCCAGCAACTACGCTGATTTTCCAATGGTTTGGTGGTATCTGAATAACTGAATTTTACAGGTTTCTCATCTCCTTTTTGCTCTTCCATTTTGGAATAATCGAGGCTTCTTCCGTCGATCCGTGGAGGAGTTCCTGTTTTCAATCTTCCCGATCGAAATCCTAGTGAAATCAACTGTTCTGTGAGTCCTTCTGCTCTTTTTTCTCCAATTCGTCCACCTCCAAATTGTTTCTCACCGATGTGTATGATTCCGTTCAGAAAAGTACCGTTGGTAAGCACTACCGCATCTGCTTTGAACGCGATGCCCATACCCGTTACAACGCCCGTAACTCGGTTGTTTTCAACGGTTATTTCGCGCACCATGTCTTGCCAGAAGTCTAGCAGAGGAATAGACTCCAAAGCGTTTCTCCACTCTTCCGCAAATCGCATTCTATCGTTTTGAGTACGCGGACTCCACATCGCTGGACCCTTCGATCTATTCAACATTCGGAACTGAATTGCACTCAAATCGGACACTATTCCAGAGTAGCCTCCGAGTGCGTCTATCTCTCTCACTATCTGACCTTTAGCGATTCCCCCCATCGCGGGATTACAGCTCATTTGGCCAATTTTATTCATGTCCATAGTGATCAATAATGTGCGTTTTCCGAGCCTGGCTGATGCAGCTGCGGCCTCATTTCCGGCGTGTCCGGCACCTACTACTATGACGTCATATGATGGATACATAAAAAATGTGTTTCACGTGGAACAATTGTAATTTTCTATTTTTTGGGAAATAATTTTAGCGCTTTTTCTTCTAATTTGCGCATGTTTTCGGCATCCTCTTTTTTCTTATCTTTTTGACCTAGCAAATGCAGAACTCCATGAATAACAACACGTTGCAATTCTTTTTTGAAGTCAATGGAATTTTCCAAAGCGTACTCTTTCACCCTTGGAATACTAATAAATAGATCTCCACTAACAACATCGCCCTCGCAATAATCGAAGGTGATAATATCAGTGTAGTAGTCATGATTGAGGTATTGCTTGTTTACATCCAGCAAGTAATCGTCTGAACAAAAGATATAGCTGATCTCACCCACTTTTTTACCTTCAGCAGCCACAATAGAGCTTATCCAAGCCCTGAAATCGCGTTTCTGAGAGAGTGTGAACGTTATATCTTCCGTATAAAAGCTTATTTTGCCCATAATGGTGCAAAGGTGCACCCAAATCATTTGAACTCAATTATGAGGGCTTAGAATGAGTTAAGATTTGCGTGTTAAGAACTGTTATAAAAGAAAAAATCCCGCTAATGCAGCGGGATTCAATATTATCAGATGTAATTGAATTTCTTAAGAAGCCACAGATTGAGTTTCAAGGACTTTAAACTTCAATCTACATATGCGACCATCGTCTTCAAACTCACATTCATCAGCCAAATTGCGCATCAAGAATACACCGCGGCCATGAGGCTTTTCAATGTTTTCTGGAGCAGTTGGATCTGGTAGGTTGTTGTAGTCAAATCCAGGACCCTCATCTTCTACTTCAAACATGACGTTTTCTCCGTCAATGTCAAAGGTCACACGAACTTGTTTCGATGGGTCAAGTTTGTTTCCGTGAACAATAGCGTTGTTTACGGCTTCAGTCATCGCAATAAGCAACTCTCCATAAAAATCTTCTTTCAGTCTGTATTCAGCGAATACCTGATCAATCATCTTCTCAACAAGGGTGATATTGTCAATGACTGACGGAAATTGAATAGTTCTTTGATGTGCTGACATGTAAGCCATAATTAAATTAAAGTTCTGTTATAAAATTTACGGTCTACGCAATTTTACCCACGCAAGTTTAAAATATTTTGCTCTTTTTTTCCTGTCCAACTCACTTTGTTATTCACATATCAAATGTTAAACAAGGGTTCAATTCATACAGTTTTCCAGGCAGACTCTTAATAATTCCATCAAATTCCATGTTGAGTAATAGTTCATTCACCGCACTCAAGTTGGTGTTGATTTCACGTGAAATTCGATCAACTGGCAACCTTCTGTTTTGAAGCAAAAGCTGCACAACAAGTTTTCGATCTTCCGAGAGGTCTTGAAAAAGCACCAATTGCTTTGTCTTTTTGACCGACTTTTCATCCCATCCGAGGTAGTCCACCAGATCTGCTCCAGACGTCAATAATGCCGCAACGTTTTTTCGAATCAACATATTGCAACCACTGCTATGTCTATCATTGATTCGGCCCGGAACAGCGAAAACTTCTCTGCTATAGGAATGAGCGAGATAGGCCGTAATAATACTTCCTCCCTTCGAATCTGTTTCTACTACAATCGTGCAGTCGCTCAACCCTGCTATTATTCGATTTCTGGCTGGAAATAATTCACGATCCGGGTTTGTACCTGAGGGAAATTCTGTCAGCAATCCCCCCGCTTCTATCATGCTTCTAGCCACCGAGGTGTGCATCGGTGGATATACACGATCCAAGCCATGAGCAAGACAGGCGATTGTAGGCAATCCTTTTTCAAGTGACACACGATGAGCGCAGATATCTACACCATAAGCCAAGCCGCTTACTACAATGGGGTTGTATGGTTTTACAAATTCTAATAATTCTGAAATGAATTGCTTGCCATATGATGTTGCTGAGCGAGTGCCCACGATGCTAATGACCCTTTCGGATTCAATCGGTCCTTTGCCCTTCCAATAGAGAATTACCGGACTGTCGTTGCACTGTTTTAATCGATAGGGATAGCCCTCGACATGGTGAAGTAAAATGTCGATATCGAACTTCTTCGCGAAGTTAATTTCTACTTCGGCCTGCCGTAGTGTCTGCGGAGCTGATTTAAGCGCTTTAACAGCCGCAGGGCCAATATCCGGAATAGATATCAACTTGGCAGCTTTCGTTTGAAAAACAGCTCGCGCAGAACCACAATAGGCAATGAGATTTTTGGCTTTGAATGGACCAATACCGGGCACTAAGGTTAGCGCCAACGTATGTTGCGCCTCATCATCATTTTTCAGCATGGCGCAAAGGAAAACATTCAAAACAAAAAAAAGGGCCGTTGTTAACGGCCCTATAAATTCAGAATATTCTAGATTATTTATTCTCGGTAATGTACTGCTCAATGGCCATGCTCATAGAAGGAGCTTTTGGACTTGGAGCAAGCACGTCTATGCGCAGTTTCGCATCTTCCACTGCCTTAGCCGTAGTAGGCCCAAACACCGCAATGCGTGTTTTATCCTGAACAAAATCAGGGAAGTTCTTGAATAAAGATTCAATATCAGAAGGAGAGAAGAACACCAACATATCGTATTTCACATCTGCTAGGTCGCTCAAATCACTGCAAACCGTGCGATACATCATCGCCTTTGTGTAGTTGATTTTTTCTCTATTCAAGGTGTCTGGAATACTTGGCTTAAGAATATCAGAACAAGGAAGCAGAAATTGCTCGCCCTTGTGCTTCTTAATACTATCCATCAACTCGGCAAATGTTCCATTTCCAAAGAAAATTTTGCGCTTGCGGAACTGAATGTATTTCTGCAAATAGTAAGCAACAGCTTCTGACATACAGAAATATTTCATCGTCTCTGGAATGGTAATTCTCATTTCAGTAGCTAGACGGAAATAATGATCAATCGCATTACGACTAGTGAAAATAACAGCACTGTGCTCAAGAACGTCTACACGTTGTTGGCGAAACTCAAGCGACTCAATTCCCTCCACATGAATAAATGGTCGATAGTCAATCTTGAGCTTGTGTTTCTTCGCTAAATCTGTATATGGATTTTTCTCATCACCAGGGTCTTGCTGGGTAATCAATACAGTCTTGACTTTGTCGGCCATACGGGGATCTCCAATAAGGTTTAAACAGTTCGTTATTCAGCTTTTTTCACACCTTGAAATTCATTATGAACTTCGTACTTATGATTATAGGCAGAATTTCGAGGGTGCAAATGTAGAAAAAGATATAGAAAACACCTACGCCCGAACGCAAAGCATTTATTAAGCCTTTGCCAACTCGGTATAAATAGGCTAAAAATAGTACTCCCGCTACAGCAATCAGGTAATAATGAGCCTGACTCAAAGGGCCATATACAAGCATTATTATCAATGGAAGAAGGATGACTCCAAGAACTCGATTAATCAAAAAAACAACGTAACGGTACTCGGATAAAGTAAAGTCACCATTGATAATAAATGAAGTTACAGTAACTCCAATTCCTTTGATAAAATAGAGTAGAGTAATAATTCCACAACTCACCAAATAGAGCAGAATTCCGCTCAAGCCAAATACAGGAATTTCTAATAGCTTGAATACACTAAAAAGTGCAAGGCCAGTGAGCATCACATAATTCGCGAAGTGAAGGATGTATTCTTTGGGAATATTCGATTCTTCACGAATCATTTGTCTTAGCAAAATGGCATTGTATATCGAGCGCCACATATTCTTAAATCGATTGGGGTAAACCGATTTGGAATACGCAACAATGATCAATGAGACAATAGGAACGAGAAACATCCAGTCCTCAGCCAGTCGAGTAGGGGGCCTTAAAATGATCTCGTTCATAAATGTGCTATCGAATCATTTTCAAAAATGAAACTTCCTTTTCTGTGAGGTGTCTGTATCTGCCTCTTGGCAAATCCTTTTTTGTCATACCAGCGTACATCACGCGATCCAAGCGCTTCATTTTGACACCAACGGTTTCAAATAGGTTGCGGATAACGGCGGTACGAGCGTTGTTCAAGCGCACTCCAATAGAGCGGTGGTCTGTTCCATCTCCAGTGTATTCAATTTCTTCAACTTTGATAAAACCATCAACGGTTTTTACACCAGAGCGAATTTGATCAAGCACGGCAGGAGCCACTTTATCTACTGTTTCAACGTGATATACTTTCGGGAAACCAAACTTTGGAGCAGTCAACTTTTTAGCTAAATCGCCATCATTGGTGAATAGAAGCAAACCTGTTGTGTGACGATCTAATCTTCCAACAGGGTAAATACGCTCCTTGCAAGCATCAAGCACCAATGTCATTACCGTTTTGCGTTCCATCGGATCATCTGATGTTGTCAAATAATCTTTTGGCTTGTTCAACAAAACATAGCGCATCGGTTCAGGACGAAGGGTACGATCGTCGTATTTTACCACGTCTTTTCTTGGGTCCACCTTGGCTCCAAGTTCTGTGATGACTTTGCCATTTACAGACACTAATCCCAATTGAATGAGATTGTCTGCATCACGACGAGAAGCAATGCCAGCATTGGAAAGAAAACGATTTAGACGAATCATACCGTCCTCCGTCTTCTGCTGTCTAGATCCATAAGGAGTATATGGCTTAACCAAATTTTTAGAACTGCGCTCGGTCGAGCGGCGCTCGCTTTTTTCTTTTGGTTTAAATTCTTTCGACTTACCGTCTTTAGATCTGCTATCGCTTGGTTTCGATGCACGAGGCCTCGAATCTTTTGCGCCTGGGCGCGGCTTGCGCGAACCTCGCGATGATGGTTTACCTGAAAAGGCCATTGATTTTACATGATTATAATTCCTGCAAAATTACGCTACTTATGCCATTGGCCAAAAAGCATCTTCAAAGTGATCTATTTGCAACACATTTTGACCATCTTCAATGATGGACACAATATCAAATCGAGGCTCCAAAAGTGTATCCGCTTTTTTCAAGTAAACATGAGCCGCAAGCATGATATTTTTTTGCTTCTTTTTGTTCACAGCTTCCCATGGAGGGGCGTAAGCCTTGCTGTGGCGCTTCTTTACTTCCACAAAAACAATGTGCTTTTCATTTCTACAGATGAGGTCGATCTCTAATTTTCCGACACAATAATTTCGAAATAATATTTTGTATCCTTTTTTCTGCAGATATTTGGCGGCCTCATCCTCTCCTTGTATTCCTTTCGATCTGTTTTCAGACTTGTTTGACATCATTTTTTTCTACTAAATAACCAACTATGAAGGTTGTATATTTTTTATTCTTATTCATTCCAACTATTCTGTTGGGACAAACTAATAATTCGCTCCTGAAAACCTTGAATGATCTGGATAATCGCAAAGGACAGGCATACATTTACTGGGGGTACAATCGCGCATATTATAATCCGAGCGACATACACTTTCAGGGCGAGGGGTTTGACTTTACATTATTTCAAGCAAAGGCAGCAGACATGCCAGAGAAGTTTAACCCAGAGGTTTACTTCAACTTCAACTCGATTTCTATTCCTCAATTCAATTTTAGAATTGGATATTTTGTAGGAAAGAACACATCGGTTTCGGTGGGCTGGGATCACATGAAATACAGACTTGTTCAAACACAAAAGCTGCGAGCTAGTGGTTATATCGACAACAATCTGTATGGCTCGAACAATGATTTAGCTAAGAAATTCAGCGATGAATACATTTTGTACAACCCCTCTTTTATGGACTTTCACCATAGCGACGGATTTAATTTTGCACGCTTCGCTATTGAACAAAGAGTACCTGTTTGGATGAGTAAAAACGGAAAACACCATTTTACATTTAACGGAGCGGCAAGTTTTGGAGTAGTAATTCCGTGGACCGACTGGACATTTTTTGGAGAGCACTACAGAAATAAACTGCACCTAGCCGGCTATGGAGCGAGCTTGTCTATGGGTGCGCGATTTGAATTTTTCAAGTGGTTTTTTATACAGGGATTTATGCAAGCTGGAAAGACAAACTTGACGGATATTGTTCTTCAAAATGAGCTACCAAGTCGAGCACAACAAAAGATCACTTATGTGCAAAGAAACTGGGCACTAGGCGGATTTATTCCCATTCAACGCTCAGAAAACCGAAAGAAACCAACGGAATAAAATAGTGTTTTTTGAAAACAAAGTCTCGGAAACTCAATGGTCTTTACCTTCGAATTTCCGAGACATTTGTTAACCATAATCTATCGCTTCCCAGTCTTTACACCCCAACAATGTCAGGTTGTAACGAACCTAGAATCGTTAAAAGTTCATTCTTCTCTTGAGCAGGCACACTGAATTGATCTAATGCCGCAACTAAGTCACCCACAAGTGCGTCGAATTGTTCTTGTGTAATATTCATTCCTTGGTGCGCTTCAAGCATGGTTTTTCCCTTGTACTGGCAAGGCCCACCAGAAGCGGCACAAATTTGATCGATAAGATTAAAACGAAGGAGTTGTGTGCGATATGGATCTGCCACTGTAGCAGAGAAGGATCCATTCACAACAGGGTCGGCAACAACATTTGCTAGGAACTGATCTGTTACCGCTGTAATCGCTTCAATTCCGCCGAGTCGCGTGTAGAGAGTAGGAGTTTCGGTAGGCGCTGTAGCCGCTGGTTCTTCCTCATCTTTTTTACATGAGCTTATGAGCAATACACCGCTCAACATAGCTAAAAATAAAATTTTCTGTTTCATAGGTTATTGATTTTAAATGGTTGTTCTAATCTACAATTCTGTGAAGTGCTAAAGCCTTGTCCCAAAACTCGATCACGCCATGCACTGGGCACGAAGGACCATTTTGAGATAGTGTTTTGATGGAAACTTGATAAGTACCATCCATCGAGAGCAATTGCGTTACTTCTTCTGAATTGATCTGTTCCAACTCATAAGTCACCCCTATCAGGTTGTCGGTTGAGTTTATGGAAACCGCCTTCACAGCTTGGTTTTGAAGTGCAACAGCTCTGATCGCAACCAGTTCTGAAGAATCAGCATTTTGTATAGCAAACGTCTTTACATCCACCATTGGAATTTTGGCGGAAGGGTTGATGTGACGAGTATTGGCATAAATCACAAACCCTAGATAAAGCAACGTGAATACGAGTAATATTTTTCTCATCATAACATAACCTACGAAGCGGATTTGATTTTGGATTTTTCGACAAAAAAAAACGTCCCGAAATCTTCGGGACGTTCCTTTGTATTGGTTTAAATTACCTATTTCAAAATCAACTCTGATTGACCGATTTGGGCACCACCTTCGTAAACGAAAATTTTGTAGTTACCCTTCTTCAGCTCACTGCTGGCGTTATAGTAAACACACACATCAGTGTCCTGGTTTTGGTAGTCGATTTCACGACTTACAGATACGCTTTCCTCACCACCATTTACCATTATTGTTGAAACATCTTTTCCAGGAAGCACCTTTCCATCAGGACCGATAATTTTCATGTAAAGATTTTTTGTTCCACCTTTTACAATGGCATTTTTGCGAACAGTGAAGCATGATTTAATCATTTCGCTTCTTCCAGCACGATCAGTTTCAACCTGCTTTCCACTTCCCTTTACATTAATACCCGTGTTTGCAAACTCTCCAGTGCTCAACACAGATCCTTTGCTGATCATTTCTTTGCTACTATTCAAGTCGGTTTCCAATTCCCTACTTCTATTTTCCGCATCATTCGCACGCATAGACTCTGCTTCCTTTTCTGCAAAAAGTCGATCGTTTTCTTGTTGAAGAGAATCAATTTGGTGAATGTAACCCTTCATAATTGTGCGTAGCGTTTCGGCCTCTGCCTTCAACTGCTTGATACTGTAGTCTTTGTTTTTAGCCTTTTTAATCAAGCTTTCTAGTTCTGCTTGTTGCTCAGCGATTTTGCTGGCCATTTCAGCGTTGTCAGTTTGAATAGTGTCATAACTCATGCGCATTTGCTCGAGTTCAACTGCTAGTACATCGCGTTCATCCATGATGGTGTTTTTCTCACGATCTACATAAACGATTTGTTCTTTGGCATTTTTTATTTCAAATCCAAGATACACGACAAGAACGGTTAAGACCGCGATGATGCCGATATAGACTTTGTTATTCATAAATATTGATTTTTGGGATTTCCTTGCAGGACACGAAATTAATGGGTTCGGTCAAGGTTGCAACGGAGAAAATTCATAATTATTAAAAAGAAATTGTTTTTTACGACGAGTAAATAAATTTCATCGTTGAAAGATTGAATTTTTTATATATTTGCCACCCTTTGTAGACAGGGTCCTGTGGCCGAGCGGCTAGGCAGAGGTCTGCAAAACCTCGTACAGCGGTTCGAATCCGCTCGGGACCTCCAAAGTTACCCCAGTTTATTACTGGGGTTTTTTATTTTCTATATATTCCTTTGAAAATCAAGGCTTCTGTGTGAATTTACAATTTCTTCACACATTATAAGTGAATGTTCATTTACTTTTGTGACGCTTTGAGATTACGAGACACAAAGAAAGAAGAGCTTGTGAAAACAGAAGCAGGAAAACTCATCGTAGAAGAGGGTTTGAAAGGCTTCAGCATGCAAAAGCTCGCTAAAAGATGCAACATCTCCGTTGCCACTCTTTACATCTATTACAAGGATCAAGACGACTTGATCACCAGCATTGGGGTAGAGGCTGCAAAGCGATTTACAGACGAAACCCTCCGCGACTTTTCTCCCGAAATGAGCTTCTCAGAAGGCTTGAAAATTCAATGGAAAAACAGGGCGCGTTACGCTCTGAATTTTCGTCAAGAGATGCAACTCTATGAAATTCTCCGACACTCACCCTTTTCGGATGTAGTCTTGGGAACAGCCACAATGGCGTTTAAGGACGTGATGAAATCCTTCATTAAAAAAGCCATTGCAAATAATGAATTGGTTCCCGTAACTATTGAAGTTTATTGGTGTGTGGCATTCGGCCCACTCTACAACTTAATCAAGTTTCATGTAGAGAAGAAAAGCATAGGTGATCGCGATTTTCAACTGACAGATGAAGCGTTAGAAAGCGCACTGCAATTGGTGTTGAAAGCACTGAAACCTTAGTACCATGTATCGAAATACGGTTCACATTTTAAAAACCAATTTATCAAGAGAACAAGATAAGTTGAGCATTTCCGATGTGCTCAACGATCATCCCGAAATCCACGAATGGTCGGTGGATTTGAACGATTGTGATAAGGTATTACGTGTGGTTTGCAATGGAGTAGAATTAGATGAAATAATACAGTTGCTGGAAAAATCGGGATACACAGCAGAAGATTTAAAAGATTAAAAAATGAAAGAGAAAAGACCAGCACTGAATTTTTCAGGCTATCAAAAGTTTATAGTTTTTATACTCGCATTTCTACAGTTTACAATTGTGCTCGACTTCATGATCATATCTCCACTTGGTGATACATTGATTAAGGACCTGGCCATAGGAACAAAAGAATTTGGATTAGTTGTCTCGTCATACGCATTCAGCGCGGGAATTTCGGGAATACTCGCAGCGGGTTTTGCAGATAGATTTGATAGAAAAAAACTGTTGTTGTTTTTCTATACAGGGTTCCTTATCGGAACACTTTTTTGTGGACTTGCAACTAGCTACCAAGCTTTGATGATTGCCCGCGTAATTACAGGGCTATTCGGAGGAGTGATTGGTTCCATCGTACTAGCAATTATCGCGGATTTATTCGACTTAAATCAAAGAGGTCGTGTAATGGGCTTTGTGCAAATGGCGTTTGCAGGTAGTCAAATTCTAGGAATTCCATTTGGAATTTACATCTCGAACGTTCTCAATTGGCACTACACATTTATCATGATTGTGGTAGTCGCGACGGCAGTGTTGGCGGTGGTCATTTTTAAAATGAAACCAATAACAGCGCATTTAGATAGAAAAATGGACAAACATCCTGTTCATCACTTGTGGCATACGCTTAAAAACCCTACTTATAGAATCGGATTTACTGCAACTACTTTTCTCGCCATTGGTGGATTTATGATTATGCCGTTCAGCACACCTTTCTTGATCAACAATATTCATATTTCTAAAGAGGAGCTGCCGCTGCTATTCATGTTCACAGGCATATCATCAATGATCATTATGCCAACAGTGGGAAGAATCAGTGATAGAGTTGACAAGTATAAAGTGTTTGCTTTCGGTTCAGTTGTGGCTATGGTATTGATGATTATTTACGCGAACCTTCCTGTGATTCCACTATGGGAAATGGTGATCATCAACATCTTCCTATTCATTGGAATTATGAGCAGAATGGTGCCAGCCACATCATTAAACACAAGCATGCCCGAGATACACGACAGAGGCGCATACATGAGCATCACAGCATCTCTTCAACAAATGGCAGGAGGTCTTGGAGCGGTTATCGCGGGATTTATTGTACACCAAGAAACGGAGCACAGCCCTATTGAGAACTTCCCCATTTTAGGTTATGTGGTTGCAGGAATCATTTTGATTACAATACTTCTTATGAAGCGAGTGGATACTGTGGTAAAAAAGAAGCTTAAGCCAACAGACGTTTCGCCACCACAAACCGCTTAGTAAAATATTCAGAGGTGTTGTAACATTCAATTATAACACCTCTGGATGTGCTTGCGTGTATCATAAAAATATTTCCATTTTCATCAATGGAATGAACGATTGCAACGTGACCAATTGTTTTCTTTTTGGTACTTCTTCCTTTGAAAAACATTAAGTCGCCAGGCTGGACATTCTTTAACTTGATTTTTTCTCCTACTTCAGATTGTGCGCTGCTGCTATGCGGCAAGTCAAAGTTGATACTTGAGTAGCACTGCCTTACAAAACCAGAACAGTCGAAGCTTTTGGTAGACTGAGAACCGTATTTATAAGATGTTCCCAGATAGGATTCAGCAGTGCGCAAAATGGAATCAACCGGAGTCACACTTTGTAAAACTTTGATGGAGTCTATCACTGCACTATCGAGTTGAACCACTATCACTTGTGCGGAAATTGCACTTGACATTCCGAGCGAAATACTAATAATTGTCAAAATCCGTAAAAGCATGGCGCTAAGGTATTTTCATTTTTACAAATCCTAGGGGAATTAACTTATCGTTGCCTATCTTTGTCCACCCTTACATATAGTGGGGTAAAAATTTACAATCATGGGTAAACTTGGTGTAACCGAAATCCTTCTTATTCTTGGAATCATCCTTCTTCTTTTCGGAGGTAAAAAAATTCCTGAATTGATGCGTGGTCTTGGTAAAGGAATGAAAGAATTCAAAGACGCAAGCAAAGGAGAAGGAGAAAGTTCGGACAAGATCGAGAACAAATAAGATCTTAAAAAGTGAAACGTTATAATGCTCTAGCTGAAGTTCAAAAGGAACTTCATGATGGTTCTTTGACGCTACCTGATCTGGTTAGCTATTACTTGAAAAACATTGAAAGTAGAAAAAACCTAAACGCCTTCATGGAGGTTTGGGGTGACGAAGCATTGTCTCAAGCTCAAGCTATTCAAGAGAAATGGAACAATGGCGGCGTGGGCAGATTGGCTGGAATGGTCATTGCTCTCAAAGACAACATTTGCTACAAGCAGCATAAAGTTTCAGGAGCATCTAAAATCTTAGAGGGCTTCGAATCCATTTTCAATAGCACCGTAGTAGATCGACTTTTAGCGGAAGACGCCATCATTATTGGTCGCGTCAACTGTGATGAGTTTGCTATGGGATCATCCAATGAAAATAGTGCCTACGGAGTGGTGCTTAACCCATTAGATGAGAAAAAAGTTCCTGGTGGTTCCAGTGGTGGATCTGCCGCAGCTGTAGCTGCTGACTTGTGCTTAGCGGCACTAGGCAGCGACACAGGAGGCTCTATTAGACAACCAGCATCTCTTACGGGTATTGTTGGTCTGAAGCCCACCTACGGAAGAATTTCAAGACATGGGTTGTTGGCCTATGCATCTAGCTTCGACCAAATTGGACCAATGACCAGAAGTGTTGAAGACGCAGCACTTTTATTGGAAATAATGGCTGGTGCAGATGACTTCGACAGCACTGCTTCTTCAAAACCTGTGGATGCCTATTCTAGCAACCTTTCAGGTAGAAGGAAAAAGAAGATTGCTTATTTCAAGCAATGCATCGAAAGCAGGATTGAATGAAGAGGTGAGAACGAGAACGGTAGAAATCATCAACAAACTCAAGCAAGAAGGTCATACTGTAGAAGAAGTGGAGTTTGAATATTTGGATCAACTCGTTCCAACATATTACGTGCTCACTACTGCAGAAGCAAGTTCTAACCTTGCGCGTTACGATGGTATCCATTACGGTTACAGAAGTGCTGACGCAAAGAATTGACAATACTTACAAAAAGAGCCGAACCGAAGGTTTTGGTAAAGAAGTAAAGCGCAGAATCATGCTGGGAACGAACAATTGCTCAGCTCTGGACTATTACGATGCTTACTACGGCCGAGCTCAACAAGTAAGAAGAGTTGTTCAAAACCGTACGTTAGATGTTTTGTCTAATTATGATTTTATAATTCTACCTACAACAACAAACGAAGCGTTTGAAATTGGCGCGAATACAAAGATCCTATCGCCATGTACTTGGGAAGATATCTTCACTGTACAAGCCAATTTAGCTGGCATTCCAATATTATACTACCGTTAAAGGCAAGAAATCTTCTGGCATGCCGTTCGGAATCCAGTTGATGGGGGGTATGTTCAAAGAGCAAGACTTGCTCGCATTTTCAAAGTACTTAGTAGATAACAATTAACAAGCACCTGCTCGTTAAAAATGTTAAACCACTCATAAGTTTAGGCTGAGGTAAGCCTTCTTTGACTATTTTTGATATTCTTCGTTATCAGCGAAAAACTGTTGGAAATATGGGTGTAAGCGGCTACAATGAGCTTATTTCAAAGCTCGACGAATTTATTCGCAAGTATTACAAAAATCAGATGATTAGAGGTGCCATTTATTGTGTGGCTCTCATCATGGGTGCGTACTTACTTGTAGCATTGCTTGAATACTTTGGGAAGTTTTCTATTCCCGTTCGCACTGTGCTTTTCTACACGTTTGTTTTTAGTGTTTCCGCTGTGCTTTTTCGATTTTTCATTGTTCCGTTGACCAAGATGTACAAGCTTGGAAAGACGATTTCACACGAACAAGCGGCGGAAATTATCGGCACACATTTTACAGAAGTTCAAGATAAACTGATCAATACTCTTCAGCTTAAAAAGCAAGCAGATTTGGAGTCAAACAACAGTTTGCTTCAAGCGGGTATCGATCAAAAAATAGCGTCTTTAAAACCAGTTCCTTTTGCATCTGCAATTGACCTTGGTCAGAATAGGAAGTATTTAAAGTTTGCTATTCCACCCGTTGCATTGTTCTTGATTTTACTTTTTGCAGCACCGAGTATTTTGAAAAAATCTACGGAGCGTTTGATTAAATACAACGAAGAAATTGCGGATGAAATGCCATTCAAAATTGACGTGTTGAACGAGTCACTAACGATACCAGAGAATTCAGATATTAAAGTGAGCATTGAGGTGAATGGTGAAAAGATTCCTGATAAAGTTTACGTAGTTATTGAAGGGCAGCAATTTCTATTAGAGAAAGAAGATGCGCGTCACTTTAGCTATGATTTTAAAAACGTAAGAGAAGACTTACCTTTTAATTTCTATGCTTCTGATTACGCTACAGAAATGCACGAGATTAAAGTGTTGCCCGTACCTGGATTGGTTAATTTTTCAGCACAAATTAGTTATCCAGCATACACAAAACGTCAGAATGAAACCATTAAGAATACAGGTGATCTAACCATTCCGGAAGGCACCACAATTCTATGGGATTTTTCTACTAAAAATGCTACTCAACTCAACGTTAGGTATGCAGATAGCACTTATCACGTGGATGGAGGTTCAGAGCATTTTTCATTTAAAAAAGTTGCTCAAAAATCCACCACATATGAAGTGCTTCCTTCCAACGAGTATATCCACCCAAATGAGGGAATTGCATATAGAATCAATGTTATTCCTGATTTGTTTCCTTCGATTTCGATTGAAGAATCTCGTGATAGCACATCGATGCTACAGTTGTATTTTACTGGTGATGTAAAAGATGATTATGGATTTAAGCGTTTGACTTTTAATTATGAGATTCAAAAGGAAGGAAAGTCTCAAGGCATTAAATCAGTTGAAATTCCTGTGAACAGAGAAAATGTTTTTGATACGTTTTTCTTTGATTGGAATTTGAAAAATTTGTCTGTCGGAGCTGGTGATAAGCTGACCTACTATTTTGAAATTTGGGATAATGATGGCGTGCACGGAAGTAAATCGAGCAAGTCGGCCATCAAGGAATATGCTGTACCATCTGCTGAAGAGCTAGAGGAAATGATGGATCAAAAGAACGAGGACATCAAAGACAAACTCGAAGACAGCATGAAGGACGCCAAGAAAATTGAAAAAGACTTGGAAGAACTTCGCAAGCAATTGTTAGAGAAAAAGGAAATGACCTGGCAGGATAAGAAGAAGCTCGAAGAGCTACTCCAGCGCCAGGAAGAATTGCGTAAGCAAATTGAAGATATTCAAAAGGAAAATCAACAGAAAAACAATCAACAGAACGAGCTCCAACAGCAAGAAGAGAGCATAATCGAAAAGCAGAAGCAACTTGAAAAGTTGATGGACGAAATTATGAATCCAGAAATGGAGGAAATGATGAAAGAGCTTCAACGCTTAATGGAAGAATTGAATAAAGACGAGATTCAGAAGGAGCTCGATAAAATGGATATGAGCACGGAGGATATGGAGAAAGAACTCGACCGTGCATTAGAACAATTCAAGCAATTGGAGTTCGAGCAGAAGATGGAACAAACCATTGATAAGCTTGAAAAATTGGCGGAGAAGCAAGAAGAGCTCAGTAAAGAATCGGAAAAGAAAGATGCGAATAGCGAGGAATTAGAAAAGAAGCAAGAAGAGCTAAACAAAGAGTTTGAAGACATTAAGAAGGATAAAGAAGAGCTTGAAAAATTGAATGAAGAGCTCGAAAATCCAAATGAAGTTCCTGATACAGAACAAAAGGAACAAGAGATTCAACAAGAGCAGCAAGATTCTAAAGAGCAACTTGAGAAGAATAAGAAATCAGGTGCGAGTAAATCTCAAAAGAAAGCTGCTGATAAAATGAAAGAGATGGCGCAACAAATGCAAATGTCGATGCAGTCGGGTGAGTCGCAGCAGCAGGAAGAAGACATGGAGGCATTGCGGGCGTTGCTTGAGAATATTATCACATTGAGTTTCGATCAAGAAGCCTTGATGGCAGAGTTTAAGACTGTGGATATGAAAGATCCGAAGTACAATAAGCTTGGTCAAACTCAGCGAAAACTGAAAGACGATGCGAAGATGGTAGAGGATTCATTGTTTGCGCTTAGCAAACGTGTTCCTCAAATTTCGGCCGCAGTGAATCGTGAGATCAATCAGATCAATGAAAACATGGGACAGGCTCTAAGTCTTGTTCCAGACCGAAGAACACCAGAGATTACGGTTTCGCAACAATATGTGATGACTTCATTCAACAACCTAGCATTGATGCTAGATGAAGCATTAAAACAAATGCAAAATCAAGCTTCATGCAGCAAGCCCGGCCAAGGGAATTGTGAAAAGCCAGGAGGGAACGGCAAAAAACCTAAACCCAGCGCTGGAGATTTGAAAAAGATGCAAGAGTCGCTTTCCAAACAATTGGAAGACATGAAGAAGAATGGTCAAAACAAAGGTGACAACAAAGGCGGCAAAGGTGAGATGAGCAAACAACTTGCGGAAATGGCAGCGAAGCAGGCGGCGATTCGGAAGATGATGGAGGAGAAAGGAAACGATTTGAATCAAGATGGTTCAGGCAATGGAAATGAGTTGAAACAGATTGCTAAAGACATGGAGCAATTGCAAAAAGATATTGTAAATAACAAGATTGACGAAAACACCATTCGTCGTCAACAAGACATTATGATCCGTCTTTTAAAGGCTGAGGATGCGGAGAGAACAAGAGATCAAGACAATCAGCGCAAGTCTAATGAAGCTAAGGATTACCCTACAAGTAACCCAGAAAAATACGAGGAATACATTCGTAAAAAACAACAGGAGACGGAGCTACTTCGCACGGTACCTCCAGAACTTAAGCCTTATTACAAGGACAAAGTGAACGAATATTTCAATAAAATAGGCAGCAATTAAGCAATCAGGGGGTTATCTTGCCCCCTGAATTGTTTTTAAGCCTATGAATAAGTCGAACAAACTTACCCTTTGGATTTTTATAGCATTGATTATTGGAGTAGTAGCTGGTGCTATGCTCAATGCTGCTTATCCTGCTCCTCCTTCAAAAACATACACCGAGTCGATTGAAGCAGTTTCTCAAATCGTAGAAGCAAATGATTCGAAAGAAGACTTGAGTGTAAAGCTTCAAAACATTATTGACGACAAGTCACTTTCTGAAAAAGAAAAATGGGAACAGCTTGCTGTTGCAACAAGTAGCGAAAAGAAGTCGAAGGCACTCGCAGATCAAGCGGCAGTGGCTTTGGCTAGAGACGAAGTGATGAATCCAACATTGAAGTCGATTCTTGAACTGATTTCCATTCTAACTGATATTTTCCTTCGCTTAATTAAAATGATTATAGCACCTCTAGTCTTCTCAACACTGGTAGTTGGTGTAGCAAAGCTCGGAGATTTAAAAGCAGTAGGTCGAATCGGAGGCAAGACGATGTTGTGGTTTATCACCGCATCATTGATCTCGCTGACTTTGGGATGCATACTGGTAAACATTTTTGAACCAGGTAAAATGATGAGTCTCGAAACACCATCGGCACTTTTGGATGCGGGAGTTGATAAAGGCTCAATGTCTTTCAAAGGTTTTATCACACACATCATTCCGAGCAGCGTGGTAGAGGCGATGGCAACAAATGAAATTTTGCAGATTGTGATTTTCTCTTTGTTATTTGGTGTGGCAACTGCCGCAATTGGAAAGATGGGAGAGCCAATTATAAAAGCACTTGATGCTGTTGGCCACGTGATGCTCAAAGTAACTTCTATGGTAATGTACATGGCGCCATTGGCTGTGTTTGCTGCGATGGCTTCTGTAGTAGCGAAAAAGGGTCTCGGAGTACTAAGCACTTATGCGATTTTTATCGGAGAGTTCTACCTCGGTTTGATTCTCTTGTGGGCCATTTTAATAGGGGTAGGTTACATTTTAATCAAAGGGAGGGTAAAGACATTGTTTGGAAGGTTGAAAGAGGCGCTATTGCTTTCTTTTTCGACAGCCTCATCAGAAGCTGCTTTTCCTAAAATGTTGGAGGAGCTCGAAAGATTTGGATGCGCGAATCGAATCGTAAGCTTCACGTTACCTTTAGGTTATAGCTTCAACTTGGATGGTAGCATGATGTACATGACTTTCGCGAGCTTATTTATCGCCCAGAGTTATGGAATAGATATGCCAATTGGAGATCAGATCGTAATGCTATTAACGTTGATGGTAACCAGCAAGGGAATCGCAGGAGTTCCTCGTGCTTCTTTGGTAGTCATTGCTGGAACACTTGCAACTTTTGGTATTCCGGAAGCAGGTCTATTGTTGCTTCTAGGAGTGGATCATATCTTAGATATGGGAAGAAGTGCTACCAACGTTGTTGGAAATGCCGTAGCAACAGTAGCGGTCAGCAAGTGGGAAAAAGCATTGGATAATTAGAGTATTTATCGATCAATAAAAAAGGCCGCAACATTGCGGCCTTTTCTTTTATCTGAAATATTCAATTATTTCTCTGGAGCAACTTCAGGAACAGATACCGTTCCGAAGGTTTCACATACACCTTCAGATGCTGCGATTTCTTTGTCTTCCATTGCCACTTTAGCCTTCTCGTTTTCTGGATCAAGTTCAATTACTTTGTTCCAAGCATATCGAGAACAATCGATTTGATTGTGCTTCAAGTAAAGAAGTCCAAAGTATGAATACGCTTCAACCAGGTTCTTCTTGTTTGCTTGCGCAGAAGCTTCGTCAGCACCGAAAGTTGTAATGTACTGGAAGAAGTAAGGTGCAGCAAGACCTACAGGGTTCTCAGGATCATCTATTCTAACATTTGCACGACCTCTCCAGAAATTGCTATCTGGGTATTTCGTAGAAGCTACAGCAAAAGCCGAATCAGCACCAGCAAAATCTTTGCTGAAATAAAGTGATTGACCAAGGTAGTAGTGATCCAAAGCGTTTGGCTCTCCTTCTGTTGCATTGATCTTCATTTTGTAGAATTCTGATGCTTTAGCATAGTTTCTTGCTTTGATGTACAATGCTGCGATATCGTTATAACCATCAGTATATGTTGGATCTAATTCAACAGCTTGAAGAATTGTTGCAATACCCAATGAATCCTGACCTGCTTTTGCAAGTAGCTTTCCTTTGTATGCATAGTCGCTGGCAAGAATCTTAGGACTACCTTTAGCTGTAGCTAGTTCAAAGAATTTATTGATGTTTTCCAGTCCTTTTTCAGGCTGATTTGTTTCAAGATAGCTATAGCCCAACAAACGGTACATGAAAGGGTTTTCTGGATTACATGGCAAAGCCTTTTCTAATTCCGTAACAGCCTTTTGGTAGTTCTTTGTTTCGAAAACGAAACTTGCATAGCGCTGCTGCACGCGACAGTTGTTGTTCAACTCTAAATACTTAGCATATGATTCAACAGCCTGCTCAGTACGACCAGCTTTGAAAAGCAATTCAGCTTTTTCACGATATGCAGGAGCGAAGTTTGGATCGATTTCAATACACTGGTTGAAATAGTTCAAACCACTGTCCCAGTTTTTCACACGAACATACCCAGCACCTTGACGAATTAATGCACGAGTGTATTTTGGATCGATTTGAGTTGCTTTAGTGTATTGACCGAAAGCCTTACTCAAATCCACTTGATCTACCTCTGCGTAATAATCTCCGAATTGAACATATGTTTCAGGGTTGTTGCTATCTAGCTCAACACTTTTAGTTAAATATTCAAGTGCTTTTGGAAGGTTTTTCTTTTCAGCATGAATATAAACATCGGCCATTTTCATATATGCAAAGGCCTGAGTTTTCTTGTCAATTTTAAGACTTTTGGTACCCATCATTTCGATGGCTCTTTGGAATTGAGCATCGCTAAGTGCCATGTTGTTATTCACGTATCCAACACTTCCTAGACCAACATAGTTGAGTACGTAGTTTGGTGTCACTTCTTGGCCACGACGAAACATCACTTCAGCTGAGTCGATGCTTCCCCATGCAAAGTAGTTTTCACCAGCGAAGTAGAAAAGTTCTCCATTAGTAGGATTAGAAGCGATGAGTTTACGGAATTGATCTGCCGCAACTTCATAACGCTCATTCATTGTGCTTGCAATAGCCGCCTCTTTCGTTTGAGCAAAAGCCGAAAAGCTTGCGATCAAAGAGAGGAAGAGTAGGAATTGATTTTTCATAATATAAACTGGTTTCACTTTTATTCTGTAATCTTAATTGTTCTAACGGGTGAGGTAGCGGCTACCATTCCCATTTTGTGAATGATAAGTTGACCTTTCTCACCTGCGACAAAAGAGGCAAAGCCCGTGCCAAGCGTGCCACGAAGCCCTGTTCTAACTACATACACGTCCCTGCGGAGAGGATATGTTTGATCGAAAATGTAAGCTTGAAATGGACGTCTAGGCAACTGAGGGTCAACACTGTTGCTCGGGTCCACGATTCCAACAGGTTTTACTTTTTTCAGAAATTCTAAAGTTTTTGGCTCATCTCGATCACTGATCCAAGAAACGCTGATCACACCGATAGCTCCAGGATTGTTGGCTACATATTCAATGACTTCTTCATTGTTGTTTACTGCGAAACAAGTAGCCGGGAAGTTGCTGTTGGGAATGAACTTCTCTTTGATATATCGCCCATTACAACTTTTGTTGTTGTCGAACACAACCATCAAATTTTCATTAGCTGAATTGGGGTTAATACTTTTCCAATTGTCGATTTCTCCTTTGAAAATTGCGGCAAGTTGATCCATTGTAAGTACGGTATCCTTACTGGCAGGATTCACAACTAAAGCGACCCCGTCTACTGCTATTTTGGTAGATTCTGGAAAACGCTGTTTGCTTTTGAAAAAATCCATCTCCTCTTGATTCAAAGGTCTGCTAATGATTGCAGCTTGAACTGAGTCATCAAGTAAAGCTTGAATTACATCAGACTCATTGGTATATAGAGGGTTGATTTTCGCTTTTTGATAAAGGCTTTGGTAAACGAAAATTTCAGCATCCGTGAGCATTGAGTAGGAGTAGTCCACACCTATTTTCAATTCACCTGATGAAATTCCTTCTTTGTTCATGTCGTAGTTGCCACATGACATGAGAACAAGAGATGTGAGTAGTATGAGAAATAGCTTATTCATGGGAATCTTTATTTTTTAGATAAACTTTGGAAACTCTGCTCATTCTTATCAACGCATAGAGTAACAATACCGCCCCAAGTAAATACTTCATTGAGCCCTGCACAAAATCACCCAAGACATCAGTAAAGAATGAGAGTGCGGACATACCAAGTAGCACAAACACCATTACTAAGCTGAAGATGAAATTGAATTTCTGCATGGGGCGGTAAAGTTAAGAACTTAATGTTATTACATTGTTACAAAATCAGAGCGAAGTGAACTTGATAGGCATGGTCAATTTCACATTAACAGGGCTATTTCCGTTTTTCCCTGGAATCCAGTTTGGCATTTTGTCGAAGGCCTTGAGCACAGCTTCTTCAAATCTTTTGGAGCCTCTGAAACCTCGCTCTACATTGACTCTTTTTACTGAGCCATCCTTCATTACAATAAAAGAAACATAAATGGTTCCTGATGCACCGTCTACCCTGTCTTGTTCAGGATAGTAAATGGTTGACTTTAAGAAGGAATACAGAGCGACCTCTCCTCCAACGTACTCAGGCATTTGAGGTGGGTAGAGTGTAAAGTCGATGCCGCCGCTACCATCTCCATCACCAGTGCTTGTAGTCGTAATTACTTTGGTGGGATCTGTCAACTCTGTTGGTTCTTCACCGTCGGGATTTCCACCATCTGTGTGCAAATCACCTGTTGTGGTGGTTTGAGTGGATACATCCACCGTTGAAAGCCCTTTATTAGGCTCAACGGTTACGTCTGTGTCTGTGTCGGAGCCTTGGTCAGTTTTTGAATCGTCAACCACCTTTTCTTCAGGCTTGGTGTCTTCTACTTTATCAGTATAGTCTAGCTCTACCCAGGTGGTAGTAATCTGCGGTGACGGCAATTGAATCATTGGAGTAGAAACACTTTTCAGACCCAGTGCTGAAAAAACAGATGAAAGTCCAACAACAAATAGTAAGGATAGAAATAGATTTCTGGGATGCTCTCTGCGTAATGCATAGGCTCCATATTCCTGGTTTCTACCAGCAAACACAAGATCGTTTCTGGTGTTGCTCAACACATTACTCCATGATAGATCGGAGAAGATCAATAAGATTGCGAGTGCGGCGCAAATAGCAATTGATAGTATCATAACATGCGTTTTTAAAAGTTATATTTTAGTACAGGACACTTAACCGAACGTTCATTCGGTTGAAAGTATTTGTTGTTAAAACGCGATGTTGTTTTGAACTATTTCATTTACCCTACACAATTGGTGATTACAAAACTGGAAAAATATACATGTCTGTAGAGTGAAGTTTCTTTGAAAAATTGGTACGATATTAAAGTGACATGCAAAAAAAAGTCCCGAACTAATTCGGGACTTTTCTATCTGTAATAACACAATTATTTCAATGTAAACTTGATTGGAATTCTGTAACGGTAGCGCACAGACTTACCATTCATTTTAGCAGGAGTGAACGGCTTTAATTTCTTAACTGCCTTTTCTGCTTCTTTGCTCAAGTTTGGTCCTCCGTTAACACCTCTTTCGATTTTAACGTCAGTAATTGAACCTGATTTTTCTACTACGAAACTGATGTAAACAGTACCTTGGATATTATTCTCCTTTTCCATTTCTGGGTAGGTAATGCTCTTATAAATTTCTTCGTAGAGTTTTGAAATTCCACCTGGATATTCTGGCTCTTGTTGAACAAAAGCTACAATTTCCTCTGGCTGTTCTTCTTGAATCACAGTTACCACGGGGTCAGAAGGAGCAATAAGCCCTTCTTCTCCTTCCACATCTTGGTTACCGATGTTTTGGTTTTCAAGTTCGTCCACAGCTGGAGGTGGGTCCAACACTTCTTCTTCAGTTACCTCGATCGTAGTGAACTGCATCTGACGAATAGATGGTGGTGGTGGTGGTGGTGGCGGTGGCGGTGGTGGTGGAGGTGGTTCGTTTGGATCTGTTGGAGGGGGAGCAATCATTTCCATGTTTACATCTACAACTACATCAACAACCTCTTCTTCTTGGTTGGCAAGAAGCACGGGAGTTACGGTTATAGCAGTAGCAACAACTACTGTAGAAATGAAAGCAATAATCAACCCTCTTGCATATCCTTTTCTAAGCTTGTATGCACCATACTCTTTGTTTTTATTTTCAAAAACCATTGAGTTACGCATACCGCTTAATAAGTTGCTCCATCCTGATTCAATGCTGATCAGAGTGATAGCAACCGCTGCGAGTAATATGACGATTAAGGATGTCATAAGGCGTTCGTTTATTGATTATATTCTTCTGTACATATCATTTATTGAAAGGTTCATTAGTTTAAACCTAATTCAATAATTTTTTCGTTCATGCTGGCTCTTTCTGAGTCAGACATATCCTGAATCGCACGTTTCTTCACGTTGGTGATATTGAGCTCATCAATAGCGTTTACAACGTTTCTAAACTTTGACTTAGGAATTGTTTTTACAACTACAAATGGAGCAAGTGAGTCGGAAACGATCTTACTGTAAAGTCTTTGATAAGTAGTGTCAGGAAGGTTTTTATTAATCTTCTCTTCTTTCAAAGCATCGATACGATCGTTGATACGCTTGTTTTTGTCCAAAAGCACTTTTCTAAAACCGTCTTTAGAAAAGTCGGTTCTTATAAGGACGGTAGTGTCAGGTTTGAAAGCACCCGAGTAATAAAATACTTGGTCGTCTTCTGCACCCACCAAAAGGATGGTAGCGAGTTCGTCTGCCACCTTGGTTTGAACATCCTTATTTTCTTCCTCTTTTGGATAAATAATCTCCATTGTTTTAGGCTTGCTGAGTGATGTAGCAAGGATGAAGAAAGTAAGAAGAAGGAAGGCAAGGTCAACCATTGGAGTCATGTCCAATTTAACGACGCCTTTCTTGGCTTTTTTCTTCTCGTGTTTACCACCGCCACCACCACCGTTGTCTGCAATTTCTGCCATCTTCTAGATTATTTAGTGGTTATAATTTTATTCTTCTGCAGTTGGCAATGCGTCACCAGATTCGAGGCTGGTAACCATATTGAACTGGAAAATGTTTCTATCACGGAATGTGTCGATTACTTTGGCAACTTTTTCATAGTCGGCATCGCCATCAGCTTTAATAGCATAGCGAAGACCTTCTTTTTCTTTAAGTTCTGCCACCGTATATCCTTTATCCTGAGCATCGACCATGAAGGCTTCATAACCTTCTTGAATCCAGTCTGAAAGTTGGTTGTTGAGAGAGTCAACAGGGATGCCCGCAGTTTCGCGTCCGTCCATGTTTTTTCTCACCTTTTCGTCACCCTCCACGTATTGAGCAAGTGCTTCAATTGGTTGACCGAATGTTCCTAGTACAGCGAATCTGTTTAGAACATCTTCAGAAACCTTCACGTTTGGATAACGCTCCAACATACCCATAAGCATTCCTCTTTTGATTTCGCGACCTGTGATATCAAAGAATACGCGTCCGTCTTTATCGACAGTAACGAGCATTACTTTTTCAGGAAGTGCGAGCTCAGAAGTTGACTTAGGAGTATCAACAATAACCGGTTCGTTTGGCCTAAACTTCGCCGTAAGGATGAAGAACGTAACCAACAAGAAGCCCAAGTCAACCATCGGTGTCATATCGAGGCTAGGGGCGCTTTTCGGTACTTTTAATTTAGGCATGATTACTTGTTTTAATGGATTTAAATGAAAAGAGGATTAGTGCTTCGCTGCGAAAGTTTGCGCAACAGAGAATCCTGCTTCATCGATACCATAAGTCAAGCTATCGATACGAGTACTAAAGAAGTTGAAGAAAATGATTGCTAGAGCAGATGCCAAGATACCTAGGAAGGTATTGATAAGTGCTTCAGAGATACCAAGTGAAAGTGCAGTAGCGTCTGGAGCACCGGCAGTTGCCATAGCTTCGAAAGACGAAATCATACCACGTACAGTACCAAGTAGTCCTACAAGTACCCCAAGTGAAGCACAAGTTGAAAGTACCACAAGGTTTTTAGAAAGCATAGGAAGCTCTAATGAAGTAGCTTCTTCAAGTTCTTGCTTGATAGAAGTCAACTTAGCGTCTTTATCCATTCCAGATTCTGTTTCAAGAGCCTTGTACTTAGTAAGACCAGCACGAAGAACAGCAGCTACAGAGCCTTTTTGCTTGTCACACTCAGCGATAGCTTGATCGATTTGGTTGTTACCAAGCAAACCGCGGATTGAGCGGATAAACTTATCGATGCTACCTTTTCCTTTAGCTTTAGAGATGCTAATGAAACGCTCGATTGCGAAAATGATTACAACAAGGTTTACAGTAATAAGCATTGGTACGATGAATCCACCTTTGTGAACAGTACCTAATGCGTTAAGTGGGTGACCTTTGATAGGATCGCCACCTTCAAAGTTTGCAGGGTTTCCAAGTACAAACATGTACAGAAGCACGCCTACTACTAGTGCAAGTGGAATTGCAATGTACGGGAAGATCGCACTAAGATCACTGCCTGATTGCTGTTGCTTTTTGCTCATAACACTTTTGAATTTAAAGGGTTGTTACAGATTTATAGATTTGAAAATTGGTTTTCTATGTCCGTTTTGGTTAAAAACTGGTTTTTATAGGGCGCCAAACATAATAAATCTATCAATAGGGAATGTCAAACTAACGTTGCGGATGTTTGATTTTTTTGGATTCCCATTGATAGTGCGTTGACTACGAGTACGAATATGTTGAATAAAAGCCAAAAATCCCCAATGAAGATGGGGAAATGTCATGAATTACCGATAAACGGTAATAATTTCTGAATAAACGGAATTAGTATAAGTCGTTCTGATTGATTCGAATGAATCGGCGCACAGCGTAGGCGGTGGCAAGCCATGAAACTAGTAAACCGGTTGCCACTACAGCTCCGATAAGCACTAAAAACTGATTGTTATCGGCAAGTATTTGGATGACATCAGCCAATGGGTTTTGATAATAATAGAGTATGCTGCTGATGATGGCAAGGGCAAACACTGAAGCTAAAAGTCCAAATATCAATCCTTTGCGCATGAATGGTTTTTGAATAAACCAATGGGTGGCGCCCACTAGCTGCATTGATTTGATGATGAATCGTTGAGAGAAAATGGCGAGTTCTATGGTATTGACAATCAAGACTACGGCGATAATCAGAAAAAGCACCCCACGATAAGTAAACCTAGACTCCACTTGCTAATATTCTCATTCACCATTTGCGAAGCAACCTTTTTGATAAACCACTTCGTCAACCAAGTCGTTGTGAGCCACATCGCTGATTTTGGATTCTAGCGACTCTAACTCAGCAAAATCGGGATTGATTTGAATGTCAATGGAGGCGGGAAGTGGATTGTAGCCCAAGAATTCAACGAACTCTTCGCCGAGCTCCTCTTGCATGCTTTCTGCGGCCTCTTGCGCTGAAGTGTATTTTACTTCGCCAGAGTAGTCATATGCTTCAATTTCCTTTTTGAAACGGAGCACCTCGTTTTCTTCAACCCCTTCTTTTAGAAAGAGCTGCACGGTGAGTTGTTCTTTGAAGTGTTTTGTAACAGAATTGGCCACGAGCAAAACGATAAACAGGGCACCAAGCATAGAAAGCACTAACGTAATTCCCACAACGGTGGAAAAAGAAGAAAGTGTATTTGCTCCTGATCTGTTTTTGGCTTTACTCACAACGTAATTATTCTACAGTTACAACTTTACCGTCGAAGTATAAATCTTCACCAGCAAGTGGGTGGTTGAAATCGATAATGATTGAATTGAGTTTTACTTCAGAAACAACTCCTTGAACAGTGTGACCGTCCGGAGTCTGCATAGGAACGATTTCTCCTTCAGCAAATAGTTCTTCATCAAACTCACCGTCTTCATCTAGAAATTCGCTTTTTGGAAATTCCATGTAGAACTCAGGGTCTTCTTCACCGTATGCATCAGCACATTTAATGGCTACTGTAAATGCTTCGCCAGCAGAAAGTCCACGGACAGCATCTTCAAATTTTGCGAGCATCGGATCGTCGCCGAACACGAAAGAAAGGGGTTCTCCATCAATTGTTTCTTCTACAACTTCACCATCTGGTCCATCAATATAAAGTGTGTAGTGAACCTCTACTTTTTTACCGTTTTCGACTTTCATTATCCGATTTTTTTAATCTTAATTTTTTGACCAACTGAGAGTTTATTTTCTTTCAAACCATAATTAAGCTTTTTGATTTGATCAATAGAAACTCCGTCGTATTTGTTTGCAATATCCCAAAGCGTATCACCGGGTCTTACGGTGTAATACTTGTATTCGGTTGACTTAGGTTTTGTAGCTTCGGCTACTTCCTTATCTAGTTTATCTGAAGAGCTCTCTTCTGTAACAGCGCTTGTTTCTTTTTCTTCTACGTCATTAGAAGCAGAAGCACTTTCGTCGGCCACCGCTACAGTTTTCTTAACTGTAGTTTGAATCTTTAGTTTTTGACCAGGGTAAATAGTTGAGCCTTTGATTTTATTCCAGCTTTTTATTTCCGAAAGCGAAACATTGTATTTGTTTGAAATGGAACCAAGCGACTCACCTCTCTTAACGCTATGGGTCTTCCAACCTTTTTCATAAACTACTTTTTGTTTTGTACCAGAAGAGTTAGAGGCGGTTGTGCTATTGTTGCTAGCAGGTGAGTTGTTTGAATCGTAATTGAACTCGGGCTGAGCAACGTTTTCATCGCTTTGTTGATACACCAATTCTTCATTGGCCATGAAAAGACCAATTTTGTTTGTTGGAAGAACGAGGTAGTGCTTTTTACCATTGTCTGGAATTACATTCAGCTTGTACGCGCTATTTAAGAAAGCGATTTCTTCAACACTAACACCAACGATTTTAGAAAGTGCTGCAAAATCAACGCGATCGTGAACACCAACCGTATCGATTTCAAAGAATGACTTCACAAATGTTGAAGGATAGATGTTGTACTCGGTTGAGTAGCTCATCACATAATTGACAGCGATAAAGGCAGGAACATAACCTTGTGTTTCTTTCGGAAGGTATTGTTTGATTTCCCAGAAGTCGCGCTTACCGCCAGATCTGCGAATTGCTTTGTTTACGTTGCCAGGACCACTGTTGTACGCGGCAAGGGCAAGTTGCCAATCGCCAAACGTGTTGTAAAGAGACTTGAGGTATTTGCAAGCTGCTTCTGTTGCTTTGTAAGTGTCGAATCGGTCGTCTTGGTAGCTTGAAACTTCAAGGCCATACATTTTTCCGGTTCCTACCATAAATTGCCATAGACCTCCAGCTTTAGCAGAGGAGATTGCGCTTGGATTCAGCGCAGATTCTACAACTGCGAGGTATTTCATTTCAAGAGGAATATCATACTTAGCTAACATTTCTTCGAAATGAGGGAAATAATATTGAGACATTCCGAGAACGCGAGAAGTGATATCGCGTCTTCTTTCTGCATACAGATCAATAAAGCCCTGCACGGTTGGGTTGTAAACCAAATCGAAAGGCGTTTCTCTATCTAAGAATGCCATTCTTTGTGCAACAACTGAAGGTTCGAATTTTGGAATTTCTTCAGGACTGTAGCCGTAAGCGTTAAGTACATTATTGTCTTTTGAATAACAAAAATGATTGAGGTAGTTTGCTACCAACGCGTTGTCAACTGCAAGGAGTTGAGGATCGTCCGGACTGATTTTCAGCATTTGCTCTGCTGAGGGAACAGTGTCATTAAGAAGGGTGGCATGTGCGGCAGTTCCAGCTACTGCACATGAAATGAATAGAATAAACTTCTTCATGTATTTCCTTTTTTCCTTGAGGTTTGCGTAAAAAACAAAAGATCTCCCCATTGAAGTTGCTCAAAATCAACGGATTTCGACTAACGTTAAATACGACTCTAAATTGCTAGGGTTTCACTGAATTCGACGAAAGGTATTATTTTAGTTTTAAACAGAGTTATTAAGACGTTGCAATAACAACCTCTTAACTTTTGAACTCTACATAATTCCAAATTCCACCCATTTTTTCGACAATGAATGTGCGTGCAGTTTCGTAGACATTAAACTGGTTAGGAAACCAAACTGTCTTGTACATATCTGTCTCTGCTGAACTGTTTGTGAGTTTCACGATTTCCAATCCATGGATAGGTTTTTTTTCTTTTTCTAAAAAAACAAGATGGTCTAAAGCTTCTTGTTTGTCGCGGTATATCACACCATCACGATTGATTAGTTTCTTTCTTCCTTTCATTTATACCAGTTATTTATACAGTCATGCCCTTGATATGGTTATGCAGTAACCTAATCATTTTTCTCGTGGTAAAAGCTGTTTAGAAATGCATTTATTCGCGACTTTTTTTGGGGTAGCGTACAACATAAATGTATTTACTGTAGTTATCCACCTGACTTAAGACGAGACATGAAGACCCTATTTTACATCGCATCCTGCATCCGCAAAATGGAGAATAAGTTCAATGAATCTTTTGGATGGTTTTTTACGAATGGCTTTAAAGCTCACGAAGAAGAGGCTTAAAGTTCAATACACACATTCTGTGCTTCCGTAAAAAATCTCAAAGCTTCAAAGCCTCCTTCTCTGCCTACACCGGAGTTTTTCACTCCTCCGAAAGGTGTTCTCAAATCGCGTAGCAGCCAAGTATTGATCCACACTATCCCCGCGTCTAGTTTAGCAGCAGTTTTATGCGCAGTATTAATATTTGAAGTCCATACCGTGGCGGCTAAGCCATAAGAAGTGGCATTCGCTTTTTCAATAGCATCTTCTAAATTATCGAATGGAGCAATTGTAACCACAGGACCGAAAATTTCTTCTTGATTCGTTCTACAGTATTGATCCAAGCCTTCGATTACAGTGGGCTCAATAAAATATCCGTTTTTATTTTCACCATCAAGGTAAACGCGATTTCCGCCGACCAAAACTTTACCGCCTTCTTCTTTTGCTAAGTTGATATAACTTAGAATTTTATTCATGTGAGGTTCGCTCACCACCGCACCCATTTTGGTGTTTTCGTTGAGCGGGTTTCCCACTTTCATTTTTCCCACTTTTTCAATGAATGCAGTTTTGAATTTTTCGTAGATCGATTTTTCAATCAAAATGCGAGAACCACACAAACAAATTTGACCTTGATTGCTAAAGGAAGAGCGCACAGTTGTGGCAATCATTTTATCAAAATCACAGTCAGCGAAGATGATGTTAGGGTTTTTACCTCCGAGTTCTAATGAGAGCTTTTTAAACAAGGGAGCTGCTACCGATGCGATGTGGGCGCCTGTTGCTGTTCCACCTGTGAAAGAAATGGCCTTAATTTTTTTATGCGAAACAATGGCATTTCCGCAAGATCCACCGAGACCGTGCACGATGTTTAGTACTCCTTTTGGCAGACCTGCTTCGATACAAATTTTTGAAAATAGATAAGCCGTCATCGGGGTGATTTCGGAAGGCTTTGCGACCACACAGTTTCCGGAGGCCAAGGCTGGAGCTATTTTCCAAGTGAATAAATAAAGCGGAAGGTTCCAAGGTGAGATGCAGCCGACTACTCCAATTGGTTTGCGATTGGTATAATTGATTGCTCTATTTTCCATTACGTGTGCGTCTGACGCGAAGTGGAGAATTGCAGTAGCGAAAAATCTTATGTTTGATTCTGCACGTGGGATATCCACGGTTGATGAAAGCGATACTGGTTTTCCGTTGTCAATCGATTCAGCCTTTGCTAGTTCGGGAAGATTCTGAAGAATGAGGTCGGCAATTTTGACCATGATTTCCGAACGTTTTGGTGCTGGAGTATTTGACCAGTCGGGAAAAGCGGCATTTGCGGCTTGGTATGCTTCTTCTACATCCGCTTCGTTTGAGTCTGGAATGAGGCTATACACCTCACCAGTAGCGGGGTTAACGTTGTTGATGTAATTATTGTTGGACGGCGTAACTAGCTGACCATCAATATAATTGTAAATTTTTTCCACCTTTTTTACCTAAAATATTAGAGAAAGCTAAGGTAAGATATAGAAAAGTTTTGCATAGATGAAAAGAATGCATTTATTTTGCACCCGCTTTAAGCGATAGATTGCCCGATCGTCTAATGGCAGGACAACTGATTTTGGTTCAGTTTGTGTTGGTTCGAATCCAGCTCGGGCAACAAAAAAACCCTTCACATTGTGAAGGGTTTTTTATTTATTTCAATTTTATTTTCTGTCCGATTGAGATGGGCTTATCTATTTCCCAGTCATTCAACTTGAGTAGTTTTTTCAATTTTATTCCTTGAGCTTGGGAAATTTTCCAGAGCGTATCACCCGACTTTACAGTGTATTCGCTGTCAATTCCTTTGTTTCTTTTTGGCTGTATATAAATGATATCACCGGCTTCGATATGACCGATGTGAAGATCGTTGTATTTTTTGATTTGCCATGCAGACATTTCTAGATCTTGAGCGATGGACTCGGGAGTGTCGCCATCACCAGCAATCACATATTTAACGCGGTTTTGGCTAAGGTTTACCGAGCGACTGTTTGATAATGTGATTTCCTTTCTGGCATCTGAACCGTTATTTTTTCCTGATGATTTTCCTGATTCTTTTTTGTATTTTCTTTAGGCTTTTTGTTACCACTGGAAGGTGAGGTACTGTTTTTAATATGCTTGAGACCTTCCTTGTCGTATTGAGTGAGATCGTATCTTTCGATAATGTCGATGAGCAGTTGAGGATACTTTGGATTTGTGGCATAACCACATTTTTTCAAACCATGTGCCCACCCTTTGTAGTCATCAATTTTGAGTTGGAAGAGGGGCTCGTATCTTTTTTTAGTGAGAAAAATAGAGTGGTCTTCAAATGACTCTTCGGCGGATTTATATTTTCTAAAACACTCTTGTCTTGTTTCGTCGTCTTCTCTTATAGTGGCGCCTTTCCAGTCGCTATGGCATTTGATACCGAAGTGGTTGTTTCCTTGAGTTGCAAGTCGAGAGTTACCGTTTCCACTTTCAAGCAATCCTTGGGCAAGAGTGATGCTAGCAGGAATATTATATTTTACCATTTGACGAACGGCTTCATCGTGCCAGGACGCGATGTAATCGGCGGCAGTGTTTTTATCGCTATCTGCTTGCGAAAATGCGGGTAGTGATAAAAGAAGAAACGCTATAAAAATTCGCAAATGGGGCATACTACAAATAAAAAAAGACAAGGGTCAATTTTTATTGTATCGTCATAGATGATGCCAACAGTAAGTTGTTGAAGAAGAGGTGGCTTATTTTAATGGGTTTTTATCGAAATCTCTGTTTTCGATTAGCTTACCGTTTTCGTCGTAGAGCTTCCAGATGCCGGCTTCGGCACCTTCAGAATATTGACCATCAATTCTCAGATTTCCGTTTTCGTACCACACTTTGTATTCGCCATGTAGGATTCCTTCTTTGTAATGGTGTAGGCTTTGCATTTTTCCATTTGCAAAAAAGGCCTTTGCTTCACCAACGCGTTTGCCATCTTTCAGCTGAAGGTCCATATAGAGCGAGTTGTCTTTGTGGTAATATTTTTCACCAACAACCTCATTTGTAATGGTGTCAATCAGATTAGTTTTTTTTGCTGCACCCAGTGAATTATTAGTGTTGAAGTCTTTCACTTCGCTTTCGACCACGTTAACAGGAAGTGCGCTTTTATTTTCTTTACAAGCGAATATTGAGAGTGCAATAAAAAAAGCGGCTAGATATTTCATATTTATTTATCTCTATCTATAGAGTAATGAACGAGTTGAGCAAGTGATTCTCTTGCTGGAGATTCTGGAAAGGTATTTAGAATTTGCAAGGCATTGTTTCTAAATTCTTCCATTTTTTTCACTGCATAGTCAATGCCTCCGAGGGAAGTTACCGTTTGCACCAGTTCTTTTACTTTTTTGGAATTGGTGTTGTGTTTTTTCACTGTTTTAAGCAGGCTTGATTTGGTTGAGGCATCGGCTTTTGAGAGAGCGAAAATCAATGGCAATGTCATTTTCTTTTCTTGAATATCTATACCAGTGGGTTTGCCGATGTTTTTTCCGTAGCCATAATCGAATAAGTCGTCTTTGATTTGGAAGGCCATTCCGACATTAGTTCCGAATGCTTTCATTTTGGCTTGATCTTCTGGAGAGGCGCCTGCGGCGGCGGCTCCAGACTCACAGCATGAGGCAATAAGGGATGCGGTTTTTTGATCGATTATTTTATAATAAACTTTCTCAGTGATGTTGAGCAGTCTAGATTTCTCTTGTTGCAACAATTCACCCTCGCTCATTTCTTTTACCGCAGTGCTTACAATACGAAGCAAGTCGAATTCTTTATTTTCTACGCTAAGTAAAAGTCCACGTGAAAGGAGATAGTCTCCAACAAGGACTGCAATTTTATTTTTCCAAAGAGCATTGATTGAGAAGAATCCTCTTCTGGTTTCAGCGTCGTCTACAACATCGTCGTGCACGAGTGTGGCAGTGTGTAGGAGTTCGATTAAGGATGCGGCATTGAAAGTAGAGGGAGTGATTTGGCCACATACTTTGCTTGAAAGGAAAACGAACATTGGTCGCATTTGCTTTCCTTTTCTTTTGATGATATAGTGGGTAATTTTGTCAAGCAGGCCATTATTGCTTTTCATAGCATTTCGGAAATAGCTTTCGAACTCGAGCATTTCCGCTTTGATAGGAGCTTGTATGTTGTCAATATGTGCCACTAATTCGGTTCAAATTTATAGTAGAGTTTGCGAAGTTTTGAATTTGAATGATGAAATAGTGGTACGAATCTTCAAAAAGTGGGTACGATAATATAAATACTGCGATGTGTATAACAAAGTGTTAGACCTTTGTTTAGAATGGGTATTGGTGCTTATACCTTTGCATAGCCAAAAATTCACTACTAAACATAACTTTTTGACATGAAGAAATTTTACTTAGGACTAATTGCAATCCTGTTGTCGTTGGCTGCTTCATCGCAGTGTACGAACAATGGGGTTTTTTATGATGATTTGACGCCAACAGGTGTCGGTTTTGCGAATGCGGGATTTACTAGCTGTGCGTGGGCAGGAGAATATTACACTGTTAGCGTTGTAGTTGGAAACACCTATAATTTTAACACTTGCGGTGCAGGGTATGACACTCAGCTAACGTTGTTCACTAATGCGGGTGGTTATTTAGCATATGATGATGACGACTCTTTTTGTGGTGCTGGTGAGTCAGATTTGACTTGGACTGCTACTTATACGGGCACTGTGCGAATTCAATTGAACGAGTACAATTGTACTACTAACGACGTTTGTACACCACTTGAGGTGATTTTGGTGTCAGTTGCATCTACTTGTGAAGGTTATATTGGCGTGAGCCAAGGGCCATGTGTTGGTGGAGCGCCAAGCATTAGCATTGGAGCTGGTATTGATGGTGGATGCACTCTGGAAGGTTTTTACATTTCAACAAACGGAATCAACTATTCTTACCTTGACTTGAATACTCCGATGTTTGATGGAGATGGTGTAAACTTGACGGGAGCTTTGGAATACGAGACTTATTATGTTTACGGCGTACTTAGCGACGGGTCTTTCACTAATGAGCAGGTGACTATTCTTGGTGACTGCGGTCTTCCAGGATGTCAAGAAGTAACCTTTGTCATCAATCCAGACTGTTGGGGTGCTGAAGTTTCTTGGACGCTTTTCGATCAATTCAATCAACCAGTTTACAACGTATTTCCTGGTGCTTATCCAAATGGCCCTCAAGGAGATGTTGCTTATGTGACTACACTTTGTTTGACACCAGGTTGCTACACATTCGAGATTTATGATGAGTTCGGAGACGGTTTGAGCGTTGCTAACCCGATCGACTGTGCTGTTGATGGATTCTTTTATGCATATGATGCAGATTTGAATGTTCTTTTTGACGGAGATCCTAACTACACATTCCAAGATTCATATTCTTTCTGTGTTGGATCTGAGCCTTGTGCATTTACATCTTCATCAGCAACATATGTGAATTGTATTGACAATCTAAATCAGTTTGAGATTGTTGCCAACTACACAGGTGATTGTACCGTAGACGGAATTTACACTTACAATTCAGTAGAAGGATGGGTTTATCTTGACGCATCTTCATTCGGATTTACTTCTGGAGAGTCTATGTACATCACAGGGTTGTTGAACAACTTGAACTACATCTACTATGTAGTATTGAGTGATGGAACAGTAAGTAACAACTATTCATTTGTGACTACAAACTGTCAAAATACTTGTGGGTTTGCTAACCTAGATGTACTTGAGGGAGAGTGTATCACGGTAGGTTCTACAACCTATGCAAGTGCAGACTTGTATTTTGATTATGTAGGAACTTGTGGAGTGACTGGATTATACTACTCACCAGATGGAGGATTTAATTTTGACGTTCTGGATTTGACGGGTGATGGAATTGTGAATGGAAGTGTTGAGACTTATTATTTCGCTCCAGGAGTTGATTATTGGTTGTTCTTCACGTTGGATAATGGCGAGCAATCGAATTTGGTGAATTACTCTTCAGCAAACTGTTTGAGTGGTGAAACAATTTGCGACTGCGCTGGAACAACGCTTCCTATTGAGGCTTTAGCATGGTTGGGAGATGGTTTCCTTGACGATGGAACTTACCTATGGAATGACGAGTTGCCGGTTGATTTCAACTGTCAATTGTGGGGCTTTGACTGTGACGACTCAGGATTGGGAGTTACGTTAGACCCTTATACAGTATGTAGCGGTAATTTACCTCCAGCAAACGGCTGTGTGGAAGGATTGTGCGAAGGAGTTTATGTTGAGGTTGCTATCGATTGCTATCCAGGAGAGACTGCGCTTGACGTCATCAATGGCGCGGGAGAAGTGGTGTACTCATTCGGGTTAGACTTCTTTACAGATCCTTATACAATGGTAACACAACCAATGTGTCTAGTACCTGGTTGTTACACTTTTGCGCTTTATGATGATTTTGGTGATGGATTGGGTGGATCAGATTGTGAATTCTTAGGATACGCTACAGTTACAGATGCTCAAGGAAATGTGTTGTTGGATGTAGTTGGGGACTTTGGTTCATCATACATCGCTAACTTCTGTGTAGGTTCTAACAACGCATGTTCAAACCTCGACTTCGATATCGTACCAGAAGCTTGTGTGGACTCTGCAAACGAAACGCTTACACCATCTGTATCTCTGAATTTCGATTATAATGGAGATTGTAGTGTTGTGGCAGTTTATGTTGGTCCAATGGGCGGAACGTACACAACTTTGACTTACGCTGAAGGTGAAATTACTAGTGGTGAATCAACTCAGATTTACAACTTCCAGCCAAACACTACTTATAGTTTCTTCTATGAATTGAGTGACGGATCAACTTCACCAGTTCAAGTTTATACAACCGGAAACTGTAATAATGAGATCACTATTTGTGACTGTGATGGAACACAACACAGTATCGGAGTATTGGCTTGGTTGGGTGATGGATTCGCAGATAATGGTGCTTACAACTGGGTAGGTCAACCAGTAGATTTCAACTGTGCTACATGGGGATATGACTGCGGCGACGTGGCAGGTTCTCCTTCAGTTGATATTTATGGAGTTTGTTTGGGCAACTTGCCTCCAAACAACGGTTGTATCAATGTGAATCCGGACGTATTTGGTTGTACAGATCCGAACGCTGTTAACTACAATGCGAACGCAACGATAAATGACGGTTCATGTGTGTACAACACTCAGTTTGGTTGTACGGACCCTGGTGCATGTAATTACTACGCAGCAGCTATTTTCGATAATGGAAGTTGTGAGTACTTGACATGTGCGGGTTGTATGGATCCACAGGCTTCTAACTATGATTCGTCAGCAACTATTGATGATGGTTCTTGTAACTACGACGCAGTATTGGGATGTACAGACAACACAGCGTTGAACTACAACCCAACAGCAACAGAAGACGATGGTTCATGTGTGTACAATTGTGATTGGCCATCTATTACCTATACGACTGATTGCGTTGAAGGAGACGAAGAGAACTTCATCATCAACATGCAGATCACTGATTTAGGAAATGGTGCGCCATATGTGGTTACAAATAGCTACAATCAGTCTCAGTATAATGTGAACTTCATGGGTACTATTCAGGTTGGTCCATTCCCGAATGATGCTGACGTTGTAATTACAGTTGTATCTTCATTGGTTCCAGCTTGTTTCATTACTTCTCCTGTATTGACACATAACTGTGTTGACAATCCAATTAGCGTCACAGAGGTTGTTGCTAATGGAATGATCGGAATGTATCCAAACCCAGCTAAAAATCAATTGAATCTTTACAACGGCGGAGAAGCTACAGTATACCAAGTTAAAATTTTCGATAACGCAGGTAAGCTTGTAGATGCAATGCAGTTGACAATGAATCAGGGAGCGACCACAACATTAGATGTTAGTGCATATGCTTCTGGAACATATCATATTGAAATTGTCGGTAACGAGAATGTTCAACATGAGAAGTTGATGATTCAGAAATAATAGAATTGAATAGAAAAAGAAAACCCCGTCGAAAGACGGGGTTTTTTTATTTAAAGAAAAAATTAATAAGCTCTTTCGTTGCGACCTTCCATGTAGTTGATGAAGGATTTGTTGACCACCATATTTCCTCCCGGGGTTGGGTAGTTTCCTGTAAAATACCAATCGCCGAGGTGATTTGGGCATGCTTGGTGAAGGCCTTCAATGGTTTGGAAAATGACTTCCACCTTAGCGCCAATTCCTTGTGGAGTTACAAGCTGTGCAACTTTCGCAGATATTTCATCGGCTGTGAAAGGTTCGTAAACTTCTTTTACATAGTTCTTGACATGTTCTTTTGCAGCGCCTTCTTGGTCTTTACATTTTTTGTAAACGACATCTAGCACGCTTGTCATGTTTCTTTCTTTTAGAAGCTCAACGGCGGCTTGAAAGGCGATGAAGTCTCCCATTTTAGCCATGTCAATACCGTAGCAATCAGGGAATCTAATTTGAGGAGCTGAAGAAACGATAACAATTTTCTTTGGCTGCAATCGATCAAGCATTTTGATGATTGATTTCTTCAGTGTAGTACCTCTCACAATCGAGTCATCTATGACTACAAGGTTGTCCGTTTTTCTTTTTACAGTGCCATGAGTAACATCGTACACGTGGGCTACCATATCGTCGCGAGCGGAGTCTTGGGTGATGAACGTACGGAGCTTTGCGTCTTTGATTGCGATTTTTTCAATTCGCGCGCGTTGCTTTAGAATAACTTCTACTTTTTCTTTTGTCCAGTTTTGACCGAGAGAAGTAATCTGTTGAATTTTTCTTTCGTTCAAGACATCTTCTAGTGCTTTAATCATTCCATAGAAAGCTGTTTCAGCTGTGTTAGGAATGAATGAGAACACTGTATTGTCGAGGTCGTGATTTACATTTTCAAGAATTCGCGGTACAACATTTTTACCTAGATTTTGTCTTTCGTTGTAAATGTCTCTGTCGTTTCCTCTAGAGAAATAGATACGTTCGAATGAGCAAGATAATTTTTGCTGTGGCTCGCGAATTTGCTTGGTATAAGTTCTTCCGTCTTTTTTGATGATATAAGCGAAGCCGGGTTCGATTTCTTTTATTTCATCTACAGGAATATTAAAAGCTGCTTGGATAGGAGGTCTTTCTGAGGCCACCACGCAGATTTCATCATCTTCGTAGTAGTATGCTGGTCTGATGCCGTTAGGGTCGCGCATCACGAAAGCATCGCCATGACCAAGAAGTCCGCACATCGTATAGCCGCCGTCGAACTCACGAGAAGCTCTGGTGAGGACGCGCTGTACGTCGATATTTTGAGCAATCAAATCAGAAATTTGTTGATTGCTATATCCAAGTGTTTTGTATTGATCGAATAGGAATTGGTTTTCTTCGTCAAGGAAGTGACCAATTTTTTCCATTACGGTAACTGTGTCTGTTTTTTCTTTTGGGTGCTGACCGAGGTCTACCAAAAGTCCAAAAAGTTCATCAACGTTTGTAAGGTTGAAGTTACCGGCGACCACCAAGTTTCTGGTCATCCAGTTGTTTTGCCGCAGGAAAGGGTGACAGTTTTCAATGCTATTTCCACCGAAGGTTCCGTATCTCAGGTGACCAAGAAATAGTTCTCCTGTGAAGGCATAATTTTCTTTGAGAAACTGAGGGTCCTTGAGTTTATCCGGATCATTTTTTTCAAGCTCAGTAAAGCGACCCATCACGCGAGAGAACAAATCTTTGATAGGAGCGCTATCATTTGAACGAACTCTGCTGATGTACTTTTTGCCTGGTTGTGGACTGAGTTTGATGTTTGCTAATCCGGCACCGTCTTGACCTCTGTTGTGTTGTTTCTCCATGAGGAGATACATTTTGTTGAGGCCGTAAAATGGAGTCCCGTATTTCTCGGAGTAGTGCTGAAGAGGTTTCTTCAGTCGGAGAAGTGCTATACCGCACTCGTGCTTGATCGCGTCACTCATGTAGGAGCGTATACAACTGAATTATTGAATGGGGTGCAAAGGTAGTTTCAAAGTTCTATTAAAAAAAATTGATATAGGTTATGGAATTTGTCAATTGTCTGCATCCTTAGGGAAATAACAAGTATATGAAGTACACAATTTTTCTCTTTGCACTCTTATTAATGAATATTAACAGCACAGCTCAAGCCTTCGGTGAAATTCACGGGAAGGTGGTAGACGCTGCAGGCAAACCGATTGAGTCTGCCCAGGTGATTACAATGGTGGGGAGTTCTGTAGTTGGTGCAACCACAGACTCATTGGGTAAATTCAAGTTGAAGCCGCTATCATCTGGAATTTACAATCTTGAGTTTCGCATGGTTGGAATGGAAAAACTTGAGTACACAAGTGTTCAAGTGAATCCAGATAAAATCACTCGTCTTCCAGTGGTGACTTTGCATGAAATGGGCGAGTTGAACACATTGGATATCATTACTTACAAGATCCCACTAATTCAAGTGGATGGGGGTAACGTAACTCAAATTCAGGCTAAAGAGCTTCAACAGATGTCTGTTTCGCATGGTGGCAACTTGAAAAATATAGCTGCATCGTTGACATCTGACATCAAGAAAAGTGCTAACGGGGAAGAATTGTACTTCCGCGGCAGCAGAAGTGGAGCTGTAATTTATATGATAGACGGGGTAAAAATTCGCGAAAATGTGCCGAACATTCCTAGCAGCGGAATCAGCCGTATGATGGTGTATACAGGAGGAGTGCCTGCAAAATATGGCGATACAACGGGTGGAGTTATCGTGATAGAAACGAAAAGTTACCTGGAACTTTACAACGAAAAAATGGCTTCCCAAGGGAATTAAAATCATCTTCATTGTATCAGATGTATAAAATATCACCATGTATCATGAAAAGAACGATAAAGAGTTGTTGGACCTTCTTAAAAGTGGAAGGAACGACACTCTTTTGTCGTTTTTATTCGAGAAGTATAGACACCTTGTTTTTGGAGTGTGCATGAAGTACTTGAAGAATGAAGCGAGAGCGAAGGATTTGGTGAGTGAAGTTTATGAGCATTTGATAGGATCGGACATGAGTGGGGTGGAGGAGTTTAGCACTTGGATATACGTAGTGACAAAAAACAAGTGTTTGATGAGCATTAGAAGTGAAGAGGCGAAAGAAAAGAGAGAAGAGAAATATGTGAGAATGAATTCTGAACCGAATGAACATTCGGTTGAGGAGTTGAATTGGAAAGCAAGTGTAGTTGAAAGGGCTATTGCAAAATTGTCGCCACCACAATCTAAGTGTATTGAACTTTTTTACTTAGAAGAAAAGTCATATAAGGAAGTCAGCGAATTGAGTGGTTACAGCTTATTAGAGGTAAAGTCGCATATCCAAAATGGAAAGCGAAATTTGAAACAAATATTATTGAAATTGATGTCATGAAGTCGAGCACAGAAATAGCATTTCCCACGGAAAGAGAGCTTCGTGCTATGGCGAGGGGCACGTTAAATTTTTCTAGAAGAAAAGAATTGAAGGTGCTTGCTTCAAACAATGCGTTTGTGCGAGATGCAATAGAAGGGTATCGCATTCGACATTTGGGAATAGTGAAACGGTTAATGATTAAGTCGCTAATTCCAATTGTCGTAGTAGTTTCAGGGATGCTCATTTGGAGCGTTTATTCATCTCAGAAATCACAGTTCAAAATGACTGAAGTGAGCGCGGAAATTATAGATGAAATATATGCTGCACCGGTTTCAGATTTATCGGAAAATATAGTTTTAGAAAATAAAATTGAGCCAGTTCCCATCAAAAATAGAATGCAACGAAAAGTGCAGGGAGCTGGAGAAGAAAAGAGGAGGGTGGTTATTTCTTTGGATTATATAGAACCGAAAGGCGTGACGCTTTTGGAGTTAGCACCTCCGGAAATAGGTGAAAAGGCTTTGCATTCAAAGCAGCGATTGTTATGGATTGCAGGTGTTATGTTTTATGAAATTCCACAGCTCGAGGATGCGACATTGTTTACACCAGAGTTTGGTTTGGACGCTCGATTTGAGAATAAGGCTGCTGCCGAGACATCCGAGAAGGTAATGGCTCTGCCACAAATCAGCGAACATCAATATATTTCGATTGCGGGCGCTGTTGCTTCGGGTAACTGGCAGGGGGTTGATGTTTTGGCAAGAAGACAGTTAGAAGAAAACAGCAATGATTTGAACTTGCTTTTTTATGCTGGTATTGCTAATTACAAGATGGGAAATTTTGAAGAGGCAAAAGTGTTTTTTGAAAAGCAGAGCAATGCGAGCTTCAGTGCGTTTGAGGTGGATCGCACTTTTTACTATGCCGCCTCAGTATATTTAAGTGGAGACATTGCAAAGGGAACAAAGCTATTGAAGCTTATTTCAAATGAGAATGGATATTATAAACTTAGAGCTGACAAACTACTGACGGAGTAGGAACTTTGATGAAGGAAACAAAAAAGGCGGACTTATTGAGTCCGCCTTTTTTATTGCTTGATTTTATAAGCTTAATGACCAGTTTCGGAAATTTCATTCTTCTTTCCAAAACGCTTCATAAACTTCGCTTTAGTTTGTTCTGAGATTTCATACATCACAGGAACGAGGATCAATGTAATCAATGTCGCAAAGCTCAATCCGAATACGATTGTCCATGAAAGTGGTCCCCAGAATGCCACGCTATCACCACCGAAGTAGATTTTAGGGTTGAGTTCTGTAAACAACGACACGAAGTCGATGTTGAAACCAACAGCCAATGGAATCATACCAAGAATTGTAGCTGTGGCTGTAAGGAGTACGGGCGTCATACGTACACGACCTGCTTCAACAATTGCATCGTGCAAGCTCATTCCGTCTTTTCTCAGAATATCGGTAAACTCAACGAGTAATATACCATTCCGCACGACAATACCTGCGAGTGCTACGATACCAACTCCAGTCATTACAATTGAAATATCCATTCCGAAGATTGCCAGACCAAGGAGTACCCCGATGATACTGAACAAGATTTCAGAGAGGATGATGAACAAGCGACCGATGGAGTTGAATTGAAGCATCAAAATGAGCATGATCAATCCAATAGCAGCCAGACCTGCATTCCCCAGGAATGCGGCAGTTTCCGCTTGTTCTTCTTGTTCTCCGGTCATGCTGATGGAAATTCCGCTTGGAGCTTTTTCTTGGTACTTTTCAATTTCTGCAGTGATATTTTTTACTACTTCATTTGGGTTAAAACCAGAAAGTACGTTTGAAGAAAGTGTAATTACACGCTTTTGATTTTTGCGTTTAATTGCTGCATACGTTGCGGTGTATTTTACATCGGCAACAGCGCTAAGCGGCAACTGGCGCACTTGACCGCCCATATTCATATCGCGGTAAGTGATTTTCAAATTACGAATTTCTTCGATGTTGTTGCGTTGCTCTTCATTGAAACGAAGCATGATTGGATAATCGTCGTTTGCGTCTCTATATCGAGAAACCTCCGAACCGAAAACTGCAGTGCGTAAAGCGGAACCAATCTGAGCTGTGGAAATTCCTTCTCTGTTTGCTCTTTCACGATCGATGTCAATCTTAATTTCTGGTTTGTTGAGCTGAAGGTTTGACTTCAGTTCTTCTACACCAGGAATGGCTAACTCGTCAAGATACAGTTTCACATCAACAGAAGTTTCAATCAACTCGTCCAAGTCTTCACCGCTGATTTCGATGGTAATTGGCTTAGCTGTAGGAGGTCCGCTTTGCTCTTGGTCAACCGCGACTTCTACACCAGGCATTCCTTTTACCGCTTCACGAATCTTTTCTAAATATTCAGAAGTGCTTTCGCCATTTCGATCGGCAAAGCCCACGAAAGCGATACCCACCTTGGCTTTATTTGGATATGTCGCTCTGTCTTGCCGATCTTCATTTGCACCAACCGCTACGTTTGTAATAACTGATTTAACAACTGGGTTGTTCTCACCAATTACGCCATACACACGATCTTCGATTAGTTGTGCTACTGAGTCGGTTGCTGCAGGAGTTGTTCCTACAGGAAGTGTAGCATAAACATACACGAAGTTGGGTTCACCTTTCGGGAAGAAAACAACTTGAGGACTTCTTAGAGCCGTTACGAAGAAGCTCATGATAAGCAAGAGCACTGCAGACCAAAATACGGTGCGAGGTCTCTTTAATGCCCATTCCAAGAATCGTGCGTACACACCTTGAAACTTAGGCCACAAGTTGTTTTGGAAAGAGTGAATTGCTTTTTCAAGAACGAATCTGTAAAGCAAGAAAACCAACCACATTGTTACTAAGAAGTTACCTACTCCGACGTTTCCAGAAATGTAGAAAATAGCTGCGAAGGCGAGTAAGATAATTGTAGTCACACGAAGTGTTTTCTTTCTTTTTGTAGGGTTAGGAGTTTCTTCATGTGTCATGAAGTCTACAGCAAACACAGGGTTGATGATATAGGCTACAACCAGAGATGCTGTCAAGGTAATGATCAAGGTAATCGGCAAATAGAACATGAATTTACCAATGATACCACCCCAGAATGCCAAAGGAACGAATGGAGCAAGCGTAGTTGCTGTACCAGAAAGTACGGGAAGGAAAATCTCGCCAGCAGCTTTCTTGGCTGCTTCTTTAATTGGCAATTTGCCACCGTCATAAATACGGTGCGTATTTTCAATGACAACAATTGCATCATCCACTACAATACCAAGACCGAGTAGGAATGCAAATAGTACAATCATGTTTAATGAAAAGCCAATCACTGGCAACACCATAAAGGCGATGAACATCGACAGGGGAACAGAAAGACCAACGAAAATCGCGTTGGTAGCGCCCATGAAGAACATCAAAATCAACGTCACCAAAATGAAACCGATAATGATTGTGTTGATCAAATCATGAAGTGTAACACGCGTTTCATCAGATTGGTCACCAGTTACTTTTACTTGAAGGTTTTCTGGGAATTCCAGCGCCTTCATTTCATCAATGATCTCATAGATTTTATCCGAAGCTTCGATCAAGTTTTCACCACCACGCTTGATAACGTTGAGTGTGATTACGTTTTTATGATCAAGACGACCAAAGCTTTCTTGCTTTGCGAAACCATCTTTTACATCAGCGATATCTTTCAAGAAAACTGTAGCTCCTGTCATACCGCGAATCACGATATTCTTGATTTGATCTACATCTTTAAATTCACCGCTCACGCTAATGGCGCGTTGTCTATTGTCGATATCAATGTTACCACCGTTGATGGTCATGTTTTCATACTTCACAGCGTTTTCAATATCCGACATGGAGATATTGGCAGCCTGTGCTTTGTACATGTCAACGTTGATCTGAATTTCTCTATCAAGTGCTCCAACGATGTCTACGCGCGTGATTTCTGTCAAACCTTCGATACGGTCTTTTAAATCGTCTGCATACTTTTTAAGTTTTGCAAGATCATAATCACCGGCAATGTTCACAAAGAGAATTGGCATTTCAGAGAACTCCACTTCCATTACCGATTGAGTCATCAATGGGTCGTTTGGAAGGTCGCGTTCAGCTTTGTCTACCGCGTCTTGAACCTTTTGTTTAGCGATTGGAACAGCAACGTTTGTGTTGAACTCAACCATAACTACGCTGAAGTTTTCGAGCGAAGTGCTGGTTACTTTTTTAACCCCAGAAATAGATTTAATTTGTTTTTCTAGCGGTTTGGTCACCAAGTTTTCAATGTCTTTTGGAGACGTACTTGGTAGAATAGTTTGCACATAAATCGTAGGAATTACGATGTCCGGAAACTTTTCTTTTGGTATTGAGTTGTACGACATGATCCCCGCAAGGGTGATGAATATCGTAATCAAGTAGATGGCCGTTTTATTATTTATGGCCCAACTCGTGGGTTTAAATTCTTTAAACTTTTCCATACGGATAGTGTGTTTGGGGATTAATACTTGAGTTCAAGTCCTTCCGCAAGGTCAGATGCTCCAGTGGTAATAAGTAAATCGTTCACTTGAAGTCCTTCAAGGATTTCAGCTTTTCCTTCATAGATTTTACCCACTTTCACTACCGCTTTGTGAGCTACTTTCTTACCGTCTTTTTCTTTTGCAATGAATACAAAAGTTTCTGTTTCTGAATTCTGAATCAAGTTGATTGGAACAGCGATAGCGTTGTCGTTTTGATAATCTGTGATTTTCAAAACAGCTACCATGTTTGGATGCAATTCTTTGTTATCACCAGTAAGGTCAACTTCGGTTACGAATGTTCTTGTAAGTGGATCAATTACACGAGCAACAAAAGAAACTTTTGATTTTACTTCTTTACTAAAATCAGGGATGTAAACAATTGCTTCGTTTCCTTTATTCACGTTAGGTGCATAAGCTTCAGCAACATTTGCTTTTACTTTAAGCTTAGACATATTTACTACACGGAATGCAGGCATTGCACCAGGGGCAACGAACTGACCGATTTTTACACCAACATAATCAACTACACCATTGATTGGAGATTTGATGCGTGTCATATCCAATTGTTCTTGTAGCGTTTCCAATTGCTTTTCAAGTGATTCTTTTTGAGTTTTTGCTTGAAGCAACTGCACTTCAGAACCTACTTTTTGATCCCACAATCTTTGTTGTCTGTTGTAAAGATCTGTAGCTAGTGCAAGTTGTGGCTCAAGTGACTTGATTTGGCGAACATAAATTTCACCATCTGTTTCTGCAAGTACTTGTCCTGGCTTTACAATGTCGCCTTCGTTTACATTGATTTTAGTGATATTACCTGCCATAGTTGGAAGCAAATTGATGTTTTCATCCGCATCCACTACACCTTGGATTTCAAGATAGTGTTTGAAAGCTTCTTGTGCGACTGGAGTAACCAGAACATCCTTTACACGGCCTTGTTTTACTGTTGTATCGTTTGCCTCTACGATTTTCTCCAATTCAGCAATTTGTTGTTCGATTGTGGCCTTTTGATCTTTTAAAGCCTTCAACTGCGCTGCTGGGTCTGGCTTTCCGCATGAAGCGAGAATCAAAACAGCGATAAGTGAGAAATATATCTTTTTCATTTTGGGACTTTTATAGTGTGTTTAGTGCTTTTTTGAGTTTGATTTGCGCGTCCATCAATGTTTGAAGCGCGCCAGCTAAATTTTGTTGTGCTGTTAAAACTTGATTGGTGCTTGTGCTCACATCCATAGATGAAGCGACACCTTCCTTGTATTTGATATTTGTTTTATCCAAAATGCGTTGAGCAAGCTGAAGTGATTGTTCTGTGGTCGTGAAGTTTTTCAACGCCGTTTCGTAGTCGTTCTTTGCTTGATTGTATGTTAGCAAAGCGCCGTTTTTCGAAACTTCAAAAGTGTCTTTCATTCGCTGAACTTCCACCTTCGCTTTTTGTACGTTTTTATATTTGCTTCCTCCGCTTAAAATTGGAACGTTGATTTGGAAACCCCATAGTTGTGGTGCAAACCAAGGACGTGAAGTGTCGAAGAAATTAAATTCTTGACGGAACGCCTGTGCTTGAAGGCTGTAGAAAAGCGAAGCTGTAGGAAGGAACTTTGCCTTTTCATTTTTCAAATTCAATTGTTGCAATGAAAGTGCATTCGAAGCAAGTTGAACGTCAATGGTATTGTCTGCGCTAAAAGTTTGTGAGAGCACATCGATAGGTGCTAGCAATGAAGCTCTGTCGTCTGTCAATGCTACTTCTTCTTGAAGAGGCATTCCAATTGAGAATTTCAATAAATCTTTAAGCAGAGAAATTCCATTTTCTGTTTGGAAAATAGTATTGTCCACTTGATTCAATGAAAGCTGCAAGTGGTCAACGTCTTGTTCTTCTACAAAACCATTTTGCAAATACGCTTTTGTGTCGTCGAGCATTTGAGCAATTACTGCGCGCGTTTGCTTAAGAAGATCTAGACGCTCTTGTGTTACCACAATTGCGTGATACGACTGTGCAACTTGTACCTTAATGTCTTGCTCACTTTTTGAAAGGTTTTTCTTTTGAAGGTCTGCGTACGCCTTGCTCGCTTGAAGACCAACTAACCAAGAGCCGTTGAATAGCAATTGGTTTGCAGAAAGTGACGCTGTCATGTTGTGAGGAGTACCAAACTGTAGTCTGAGTTCCTGACCTGGCGCACCGAAGAAACTTCCGTCTACTACCTGAGTAGCAAGCGTGATGAAGTTTTGATATTGAAGTCCGGCGCTTACTTGAGGTAAACCGACACCAATCAAAGCTTCTGTTTCTAGTTGAGCTACTTCAGCATCATACTTAGATGATTTGATTTGAAAGGAGTTTTGGAGCGCATAATCCTGAGCTTGTTGAAGGCTTAGTGATGTTTGTGCCATCAAGTCTCCCGTCAAAGCGAAGACCAACGCGGCGAACGCGATTGTCTTTTTTGCTTTTGTGATGTTGTGCATCATTATTGAAAGGGGATCCATAAAATGGTATTTTGATTATTTGATCTGTTTGATTTTTTTCTGTAAATATTCTTCACCTTTCGGGCTAGCAATGCCGCGAATGTGGTAGGCCCAACTTTCTTTATAAAGCTCCACCAATGACCACTTTTGTTCTGGAAAAAGATGGTGATCGAGCATTACATTCATGTGGGTCATGTACAGCCGAATGATGATATCTGGGTTAAAGTCTTTTCGATAGTAGCCTTCCTTTTGGCCTTTCTTCATGTTGTTCAGGATACTATTGAAAATGGTTTTGTTTCTTGAGTCTCTCAATTCAGAGAAAATTTCAGGGTGGTATTTTTCCATGTCATAAATCACAGAAGGGTGAACATTTTTGAGCATGTTCGTCACCATATTCATGATTTCGAGACTTTCATCAATCGCGTTGAGATGCTTTTTCTCAATCGAACAAATTTGTTGATCTTCTACATCGCAATATCCCATGATGGATTTGCGAATGAGTTCTTCTTTGTCTTTTACGAATTGATAAATGGTCTTTTTAGAAACACCAAGATGACGAGCCATGTCGTCCATGTTCACGCTTTTAATACCGTATTGCATGAACACCTTGGTAGCACCTTGAACTATTTTTAATTCTTTTTCTTCCATTGCGGCCGCGAATGTATGGCGACTTTTTAAATCGGAAACAAAATTATCAGAAATCGTTTCCTAAAATTTTGTGAAAATGGTGAAGTGTCATTTTTGTGGGCTGAATGGTATTTTGGGCCGCTGAGTGACGGAATATTATGAAAACGTTATGTAAAAAAAGAAAACCCCAACAATCGTTGGGGTTTCTGAATATCTAACAAAAAATATACTTATTAAAAAAGGTCATTTAAGAGTTGATCGTCTACCAGTTGAGGTACGGTAACTTGAAGTTGACTGTTCATTTCCATAGCACGGTTGATAGCAAACATCGCTTCTTTGTTTCTCGCCCACGATCTTCTTGCGATACCATTATTAACATCCCAATGAAGCATACTCAATAGGCGATTTTCTGCCTCTGGAGAGCCATCGAGCAGCATTCCAAAGCCGCCATTGATAACTTCGCCCCAACCTACACCACCGCCGTTGTGCAAGCTTACCCATGTGGCTCCTCGGAAGGCGTCGCCCACGAAATTGTGAACCGCCATGTCTGCCGTGAAGCTAGAACCATCGTAAATATTGGATGTCTCACGGTAAGGACTATCGGTGCCGGAAACGTCGTGGTGGTCACGACCTAATACTACGGCTCCAATTTCTCCTGCCTTAATAGCATCGTTGAATGCTTTAGCAATCATCATTCTACCTAAAGCATCTGCGTAGAGAATTCTAGCTTGCGAACCCACCACCAATTTATTTGCTTTTGCTTCTTGAATCCAACGGATGTTATCTGCCATCTGCTGTTGAATTTCTTCCGGAGCATTGGCCTTCAATTCAGTCATCACACGCTCAGCTATGCGATCAGTTTTATCCAAATCGTCTGGATTTCCTGAACAACACACCCATCGGAAAGGACCGAATCCATAGTCGAAGCACATTGGACCAAGAATATCTTGAACGTAACTTGGATACTTGAAACGGATATGGTCATTTGCCATTACGTCAGCACCCGCTCTTGATGACTCAAGCAAAAATGCATTTCCATAATCGAAGAAATACATTCCTTTTGCTGCGTGCTTATTCACAGCTGCAGCATGCCTGCGAAGTGACTCTTGAACTTTTTCTTTAAAAAGATCAGGATTGTTGGCCATCATATCATTGCTTTCCTCATATGAAATTCCAACAGGATAATAGCCACCCGCCCAAGGATTGTGCAGGCTGGTTTGATCCGAACCCAAATCGATATTGATGTTTGCAGTATCGAAATGTTCCCAGATATCTACAATATTTCCAACGTAAGCGATGCTCACGGTTTCATTATTCTCAAGTGCTTTTTTAACTCGTTCACCAACTACCTCTACATCATCTGAAATTTCATCTACCCAACCTTGCTCATGTCGCTTGTATGCGGCTTTAGGGTTTACTTCTGCGGTAACAGAAACGCATCCGGCAATATTTGCGGCTTTTGGTTGAGCGCCGCTCATACCGCCAAGACCGGCAGTTACAAATACCAATCCTTTGGCAGGAAGATCTTGAATGGACTTATCACCTCTGTTTTGGCGCACCATTCGCGCAGCATTCATAACGGTGATGGTAGTGCCGTGCACAATTCCCTGTGGACCAATATACATATATGAACCAGCGGTCATTTGACCGTACTGCGTTACACCAAGGGCATTAAATTTTTCCCAATCGTCGGGTTTGCTGTAATTCGGAATCATCATTCCGTTGGTCACCACTACGCGAGGTGCGTTTTTATGTGAAGGGAAAAGTCCAAGGGGATGACCGCTGTACATCACTAAAGTCTGCTCGTCGGTCATTTCAGCCAAGTACTTCATCACTAGTCGATACTGCGCCCAATTTTGAAATACGGCTCCATTTCCACCGTAGGTAATCAATTCGTAAGGGTGTTGTGCTACTGCGTGATCCAAGTTATTTTGAATCATGAGCATAATGGCCGCGGCTTGTTCACACTTTGCAGGGTACCAATCTATCGGGCGCGCTTTAATTTCCTGATTCGGCATAAAGCGGTACATATAAATTCGACCGAACTCTTTTAGTTCTTGTGCAAATTCTTTTGCCAACTCTGCGTGCAAAGACTTGTCGAAATAGCGCAATGCATTTCGAATGGCGAGTTTCTTTTCTTCAGAAGAGAGAATATCTTTTCGTTTCGGAGCTCTATTAACACCAGACTTGAATTGAGGATATTCTGGTAGAGCATTTGGGATACCTTCAACAATTGAAGACTGAAGGGCTTCTTTGGTAAGTGGCTTGATGTCGGTTAACATGCCACAAAATTAACACTACTTCTTAAACTTGCCTGTTTTTTTATCATAACCATAAGGACAGTGTCTACATCCGCTTTGACAACAGTAACCACGCTTTAAGTGGTATTTTTGGGTAAAGACAATATAGCCTTCCTCGCTATAGTAGTAATCAGCTTCAGGATCTATATGTTGGGGTGTGGTCATTATCTGTTCTCGTCTATCTACATTTCAACTGCTAAATTGAACATTCTCTTATTAAACAAGGAACTATTCGAAAAGTTTATTCAACATTTGCATTTGAAAAGTGAGATTATGCGATATTCAGACTGGAGTTCGGGAATTTCATGCAAAGTGAAAAGGCTCGACTTGATTCACCCTGTCATTAACGGGAACAAATTTTTCAAGTTGAAATACAATTTGCAAAAGGCGGAAGAGCTTGGTGTTGGCCAGATCATTTCATTTGGTGGGGCATGGAGCAATCACATTCATGCGCTGGCATATGCGTGCATGGAAAGAAATATAAAGTGCATTGGAATTATTAGAGGTGAAAGACCCATTGATTTGTCTGATACATTGAAAGATGCTGAAAAGTGGGGAATGCGGCTGGAGTTTATTACTCGTGAAGCTTATTCAGAAAAGGATTCGGAGGATTTTAAAATGTGGCTACTCGCTGAATACGGTCCGGCTTTGGTGATTCCTGAAGGAGGGGCGAATTATCTCGGAATCAATGGATGCATGGAAATATTGGAGAAAGAGGATGAGTCTTTTGATCATATTTATTGCAGTGCCGGAACGGGAGCAATGGCCGCGGGTTTAGCACTTTCTTTAAAGCCACATCAAACACTTCACGTTGTTTCTGTTTTGAAAGGAAACTTCATGCGCGATGAAATCAGAAAACACCTCAACTATTTTTTGATGGACATGGAAGCAACTGAGGAAGTGCTCCAACAGGTAAGAGTGTACGATGATTATCATCACGGCGGATATGCAAAGACGAGTCCAGAACTAATGGAGTTTATCAGCAGTCAAGAGATTCCGATGGATCAAGTGTACTCGGGAAAATTATTTTTTGCTATTGAAAAAATGCATGCATTAGCCAATAATTGGGAAGGCAATCATTTAATTATTCACTGCGGAGGATTGCAAGGTTTGAGAGGAGCTACTATCTCTTCTTAAGCCACAATTCTGGATTTTGAGCTGTTCCAGATTCCGCATTGACTTTCCAAACTTCAAAGTGCAAAACGTATTCGTCGTCGTCGACTAGAATGGTTCCAATTTTTTGTCCACGACTCACCGAATCACCCACTTTCACATTCACATCTCCCAATCCAGAATAGACTGTTTTGTAGAGTCCGTGGGTTACAATGATGTTTTGTCCCGCCCCTGGGATGGAGAATACACTCGTTACTTTTCCTTCGAAAACGGCGATAACATTTGTTCCTCGTTCTGTTGCAAAATCGACACCGTTAGAGTTTACCTCAACTCCAGCGATTGATGCGTGCGGATGCTTACCAAATCTTTGTGTAATGATTCCTGCAGAAACAGGCCAAGGCAAGCTGCCTTTGTTCTTTTCGAAGTCGGCGTTTAAGGCGAGTACCTCTGGAGCTGGCGTGTACGCGGTCGACTTGCTGGAATTGTTTGGAGTAGGAGTGGATCCGCCTTCAGCAGCGCGTTTTCTTGCTTCTGCTTCTTGGCGCTCGCGTTCTTTGCGTTGAGCCTCTTCAATCTCCTTTTTAATAATCTCCTCGATCTTTGCGGTCAACTTTCTTCTATCCGCCTCTTGCTTTTTCTGTTGATCGCGCAACTTCTTTTCTTCTTTTTGAAGCTCCGATAATTTCTGTTGTTGCTTCTTTTTATTTTGATCGATTTCTTCTTTCTCTTTTGCTTTCGAATCGGCCAACTTTTTCTTCTGCTCTTTATCTACTTGAAGCGCTGAAATATTCTGATTGATTGAAATTTTTGTAGACTCGATTTCATCTACATGGCGCTTTCGAACTTGCGCGTAATGCTGCGTAAACTTCAATCTTTTATAGGCTTGATTAAAATCTTCAGAAGCGAAAATGAACATCATTTTATCATAAGAAGAACGATTTTTATACGCTTGAATCACCATTTCAGCATATTCTCTTTTCAAATAATCCAACTGCTGATTGAGTGAGTTAATGTTACCTTCTTTACTGGTAATTTCTTTATCAATTACATGAATATCGCTATTGATATTTCGGAGCAATTGCTCACGGTACTTCAGCTGTTCGGTAAGCAATGAAAGTTGACCACTCGTCACCTTTTGATTCGACTCTGCTTCGCGGATAAGTTTTTTTGTCAACGCAATTTTCTCGTTGATTTCATCACGCTGCTTTTGCAATTCTTTTTTGGATTGCGCATGAGAAATCCCAGTTACCGCAATGGTTACCGCAACTAAAACTAAGGCTATAATTTTGAAAGGTGAAAGTTTTAGTGTCATGGGGTGGGGAGTTTACGTTCGTAATCCTCAGGTATTTCAAACGGAAAATCGTAAGCTTTGTCGATGGCAATGCGAACGACTTTGAAGTCAATTTGTTGTTGTTCGCCAGCATTCTTAATATCAATCAAACCCTTTTTAGGATAAAACTGCTCACCCTCTTCTTGAAAATCTTCATAATTGATTTCAATAGTTCTTTGATTGATCAGATCATTAAAGATTGAACGTACTAATTTGAAGTGTCCCGGTTCGAGCCAATAGCGCGAAACGATCAAAGATTCATCCTCTGCACGTCGAACGGTACGTTGATATTTTGGATCGTTTGGATTAACCACAATGGTATCATTAGGACTCAACTTTTTATCATCTATGCCTACGACACGGCGCACCTTTCTTTTGTATTTTGAAACAAGTAAGTAGCGCTGTCCATCAACAGAGGTTCTAAATTTCCCTTCATCTTTTTCCAATCCAATCGCATTTCCTACTAGAATATCTTGAAGCATTTCGAAGTCAAAATCTACCTCTGCCACGTCCATCAATGTTTCAAACTTCTCAGCATAATAATATTTATTTTCGGGAATTTTGGAAATGTACTTAATGCTATCTGGAGTAATCATTACTCTGATCATTTCAATGCCTAATGCGGGTGAAATTGATATCCAGATAACGCTATCTTTTTTAGACTTGATGTTGGCTTTAAAACCTGTAGTTTCTCCAAGTTTTTTTACGTCAACATCAAGCTTCATTCCCAACCAATCGTACTTGAAAGTATTTTTCTCGTAACGTTTTAGAAGGTAGCCAGCAGACCTATCTTTCAGCGGTTCTTGATATCCTTCTACTTTTTTAGAAGACTTACAAGATCCCAATGAAAGTACTATTGCAAATAGTATATTTAAAAAAACAAGTTTCCTCATTCCAAAGTTTTCGTAGAAACTTTTTGATCAATTGCTGGAGAAGCACCACCCTTTTGCTGCGCAGCTTTCCATTGCTCAATAGCTTCATCTTTTCTTCCTAGTTTAAAAAGCGTGTCTCCCAAATGTTCGAGCACTTCTCCACCAGGATTTCTATCATTATCTATAGCTTTTCGAATCCAAATCAATGCTTGGTCATACTTCTCTTGTTGGTACAAAATCCAACCATAGGTGTCTAAAAAAGAAGAATTGTTGGGCTCAGCATCAACTGTCTTTTTACTCATCTCGGCAGCTTTGTCAAGTTTTGCTTTGCGGAGAGATAAATAGTACGCGTAATTGTTGAGCAAGTACAAATCAAAAGGCAACAACTTAATTGCCTTATCATATGCTTCGTCTGATTTTGGATAATCTTTTTTCGCATTATATGCGGCACCCAATGATGAGAAAAACTGCCCCATCAATGGGCCATTATCAAACACCAATTCTTTTCCAATATTCCAATTAAAAATAGCCTCGTCGTAATTCTTTTGTTTTTCGTATCCAGCACCGAGATATAGGTAAAAGAGAGGGTTGTTTGGATAAAGCTCTACTGCGCGAGTTCCCTTCTCTATCAGCTCTTCTGTGCGGTTTGTGGAGTATAAAATATTGAGCGTTTGTTCCCAAATTGCACTCTTTGTTTCGTCCAGTTTTAATGCTTGCAAAAACGCATCGACCGCTTCGTTATCGCGCGCATCGCGGTATAGAAAATCACCTTTTATGGAGAAAGCTTTTGCTTCGTTTTTATTTACAGAAGTAAGAATATCTAGCAGCTCATATGCTTTTGGCAAGTAAGCAGCATTCGCTTCGGTGAGTTGATAGAACTTCATCATCACCATTATTTTTTCATCAATGCTAAGATCGGTAGTCTTGAAAGCAGCTTTAATTTCTTCATAAGAACGCTCGTCATCTCCTTCTGCTGCGTAATATTCGCTCAACTGGTAATGCACCAAACCATTGTCGGGATCAATACTCACCATTTTATCTAAAGCTTGTTTAGACTTCGCTTTTTCATCTACACTTTGATAAAACTGCGCCACGATTCCCCAGTATCTCGCTTCCGTTGGAAAAGCTTCTGCCAACTTTACTAATTCCTGACCAGCTTGATCTACTTTGTTTTGCTGCATATACAATTCATGCTTTCTAAACGAAAGTTCTTCGTATACACCAACATTTTTTTCAAGCTCATCATAAACTTTTATGGCATCTTCATATTTGTTGATATAAAGCAAAGCTGTGGCTTGATCATAAAGGGCATTTTCATCCGCAGGATTGAGCTGATAAACTTTTGCAAATTCTTTTGCTGCCAAATCATATTTACCAAGCGACATATACACCTCTGCACGAAGGCGGTGATACCATTCATTGTTGGCACTGATTTCAATACTCTTGTTGATATGAGGCAGCGCCGCTTGTGGGTCGAGGTGATCGAACACTTCGATACGTGCCAATTCAAAGTGAACCGAAGGTTCGTTCGGTTCTATTTCTGCACATTCAGAGAATAGAGCATAAGCCTTTTCTACTTCACCTTTTGATTTATGCAATTGTGCAGCAAAAAATTTCTCTTGAAAACGTGTGTCGAGTTGGGGCTTGATTTGATCAGGCTCCAGCGTACCGTCATCCACTTTTCCGGATGCCAATTTTTTACTTCCACAAGCTGAAAGCGTGAGTGTAGCGAGGAGTATATATAAAAGTCGAATCTTCAAATCAGTTATTTTATCGTGGAATAATCTCCAAGGTTGAGCACTTGAGCAGCGCCTTCAACACTAGCGAAGTTTCCAATCATCGCATCTGCTAAACTAACCTTTTTTACGGAGCTGTTGTTCATCAAAATGGAGTTTGACACCACCGCAGACTCAACACATCCATTTGCTCCTACAGAAACGAATGGCCCCACAACAGCATTTTTGATTACAGCATTTTCACCAATGTAGCATGGTGGGATGATAACACTATTTTCTACCGTAGCGCTCGCTGGCACCGTTAGTTGGTCAGCGATGTACCCCAATACTTTTTGGTTGGTATCCACTACAGCGTCTTTGTTGCCACAATCCATCCAATCGAGAACAGTGCCGGGGCCGAACTTCGCGCCCTTGCTTACCATATTGCGCAATGCATCGGGCAGCTGATATTCGCCTCCATTGGTAATATTATTGTCGATCAAATATTGCAATTCTGCTTTCAACGCCGCACCATCTTTGAAATAGTAGATTCCGATCATTGCTAAGTCTGAAACAAACTCTTGAGGTTTTTCTTTAAACTCAGTAATGTTTCCTTCACCATTCACAATTACCACTCCAAATTGACGTGGGTCCTCAATTTTTTGCACCCAAAGTACACCGTCTTTCGAGGTGTCTAATTTGAAATCTGCACGAAAGAGTGTGTCGGCAAAGGCAACAGTAACCGGGCCCTCAAGCGCGCTGGCAGCACAAAGCACTGCGTGCGCCGTGCCTAGAGCTTCATCTTGATAATGAATGGTGCCCTTTGCGCCTAGATTTTCTGCAACTTTTATGAGATGGTTTTCAGCTTCTGTGCCGAATCGACCAACTACGTAAGCAATCTCATCAACCTTCTGGTCGCTGATCGCCACGATGTCTTCTACAAGTCGCTGAACTATTGGTTTTCCCGCTATTGGAACAAGCGGTTTGGGAGTAGTCAAAGTATGTGGCCTAAGGCGTTTGCCCATCCCGGCCATTGGAACAATTATTTTCATATCACTAATTACCGAACTAACAAAGGAAAGGACTTCTTTCCATCAATTCAGACAGCAAGGTAAAGAGTAATGAACAAATAAGATTGGATTTATTGCTTGCCCGTGCTACCAAATCCCCCTTCGCCACGCATGGTTTCACCGAGTTCTTCGGTTTCTACCCAATCCACTCGCACATAAGAAGCTACTATCATCTGTGCTACACGATCGCCTGGCTGAATGGTTTGTGGCTCACCGCTGAGATTGACAAGCAAGACCTTTATTTCTCCACGATAGTCGGCATCGATAGTGCCGGGAGAATTCAATACTGTAAGTCCTTGCTTATATGCCATCCCACTTCTCGGGCGAATTTGTGCTTCTGTATTTTCTTCCAAAGCAATAAAAAGCCCCGTAGGGATGAGCATGCGCTGCATAGGTTGAAGCGTCAATGCCTCTTCAATATTGGCACGCAAATCCATTCCCGCAGAATGTTTCGTTTCATATTGCGGAAGCGGATACTTCGATTTATTGATGATTTGAACTGCCATTATTTACCGTTGAAAACAGGTTTACGTTTTTCGATAAACGCTGTTGTTCCTTCTTTAAAATCTTCGGTGCCGAAGCATTGACCAAACTCTTTGATTTCTTCTTCAAATCCATTGGTATTCTTGCGGAATCCGGATAGGATAGAGCGATAGGCTGAAGCAATCGCTGTAGGTGAATTCTTTACAATTTTTCCTGCAATTTCTTCACATTTCGACATCAAATCTGATTGAGGCACCACGTAGTTTACTAGTCCCCAATTTTCTGCTTCAGTAGCTCCAATCATACCTGCAGTGGCAATCATTTCCATTGCCTTTCCTTTACCAACAAGCTGCGTCAATCGCTGTGTTCCGCCGTAACCAGGAATTACACCCAATGACACTTCTGGTAAACCCATTTTAGCATTGTCGGATGCTACTCTGATGTGGCAAGACATGGCCAATTCTAGACCTCCACCTAACGCAAATCCATTGACTGCCGCGATAACTGGCTTCGACATGTTTTCTACAAAATCAAAAAGCAATTTGTGCCCACTACGACTCAACATTCTTCCTTCTTCCACGCTAAATGCTGCAAACTCCTTGATATCTGCACCCGCTACAAAAGCTTTCTCGCCGGAACCAGTAATAATGATTACACGCACTTCTGCATTCACATCGGCGAGCGCCAATGCTTTGTTCAACTCTTCAATGGTTTGCTTGTTGAGCGCATTTAGCTGATCTGGGCGGTTGATTGTGATTTTCAACACGCTAGCTTCTTGCTGTAGTAAAATATTTTCGTATGCCATGGGGCAAAGATAATCGCCCCGTCTAATGTTTTACCTCAAAACATTCACATGACCCACAAGCTGCTTCCTGCGGTCTATAGAGTCATATTCCAATACCCAGATATAGGTTCCATCTTGCACATAATAACCGTTGATTTGCGGTACCCAAGGTTGCTCGCGATCGTCTGACTCAAAAATCTTGTCGCCCCAACGGTTGTAAATTTCTAAATGATACCCAGGAATATTCTCACCCTCGATATAAAAAACGTCATTCAATCCATCATTGTTTGGTGTAATTGTATTGGGGGCGTAGAGCGGAAAGTAGGGGGTTACCAAAACAGAATCGCTGCCAGCACAACCTAAGGCGTCTATTACTCTAATTGTATAATAGGTTGGCTCATCAGGATTGGCATAAGGGTAAAGACAATCGGTACAACTCAACCCATCAGAAGGACTCCACTCAAAGGGAAGTCCTCCAGGATCACCCACCAATTGAACACTTCCGGGGATTTCATATGACACATCAGGACCTGCAAAAACACTTGGCGCAGGAAGCACGGTAACTGTAAGTTCGTCGGATGCCACACAGCCAAATTCATCTGTAACTGCCACAGTAAAGGTTGTTGTTGTGGTGGGATAAAGCAACGTTTCAGCTTGATCTGGTGGTGCGGCCAATGATGCGGGTGTCCAAAAATATTGCTCACCACCAGAAGCGCTTGCAGGAAAAGGTGTTCCTATGCAAATCACTCCATCCTCAGAAGCAAACGCTTGAGGAACGAGTACTACAACGGTCACTTGATCTTCTCCCTCGGCGCACGAGTTGGCCAGATGCACGGTGTAAGTGGTTGTGCTTGATGGTGTGGCAATGGGGTGCTGCACACTTGAATTGTTGAGCGAGTTGGAAGGCGACCAACTGTATGAACTAGCACTCTGCGCAGAGAGCGTAATACTTTGTCCAATGCATAAACTATCGTTGGGATACACATTGCCTCCAATGCTTTGCACATCCACATTTACTGTCACCTCTTCTTCCGAAGTACAACCATCTACAGTTGTAATATTGATATGATATGTTATCGTATCATTCGGTGTTGCTGTCACCGTGGCGCCCAGTGTATTATTCAATCCATCTGGAGGACTCCATGCATAGGTTTGTCCGCCTGTGCACACTAAGTCAACACTTGCTCCCTGACAAATGGTTTGTTCCGGGGAAACGGAAGTGTTAACAGGAAAGACATTCACTGTGATAGCTACAGTATCATTATCACAATCATTAAAATCAATAAAGTAAAAAGTGTGTGTGGCATCCACCACTGCTGTGGGATTCAAAATGCTATTATCTGAAAGCAACGGGTCTTCATCCCAAAACGCATTTTCACTTCCCGCTCCTGAAAGGCTTATTTCAGTTCCCGGACAAACATCTGGGACAGCAATAGCTGTAGGGTCCACACCGGGTAAAACGGTTAAGGTAATGTAAGTAGTATCACTAATCAAGCAATCACTTGTATGTGAAGCAATGAGTTGTACTTCATACGTTCCTGGTTCTGGATATGTATGCGAGGCGTTCACATCCGTCGAGCCATCGCCATCTCCAAACGACCACTCGTATTGATTACTTCCGATACTTAAATTAATGAAGTTGGCAGGCGATCCATCACAGATTTGATCCGGACCATCAATATTGACTTGCGCTTCAATTTGCCCAAGGTTGAATCGAAAGACTGCAAGATTACAACCTGTGCTAGGATTACTTGGACTCCACGCATTGGGAGTAGAAGGAAAATCGCTGTTGCCTTGGCATCCCGCACACACGGCTTGATAAACAGTGCCGTTTTTTGAAAAGCGAGATGTGCCTCCATCTACATGTTCAGAACTTTGAGCGCCACCGAGGTATGACCCATAAATGATACTTGTAGCTTCAGCAGAAAGCACGCACAAATAAAAATCACTTCCATCTGTACTTGGCTGCACGGCATCAGCGGTAATGGGCAATCCGATAGTGGTGCTTTCCACAGCATAGCAGTCGTATGAAAAAGCACAGGTTACCGAATTGGTGTTTCCACCCCAACCACTAAAAAATATTTGATTACAATCGCTCACCAAAAAAGCTGTAGGAGAAATATCGATCTCACCGCTTCCAGTGCCGATGGTCGTATTCCAAATAAGATTAGCAAGCGTCGGGTCGAATTTCGAAATGAATTGTCCACTGTTGGCCTGACCGTATAAGCCAGGTGTGATAGGCATGTCACCAGCGGTTTGGCCAAGTGCATATATATTTCCATCCAAATCGGTTTGGATGAAATACACTTGGTCGTACTCGGGTGTTCCCACAAAAGTTCCGCTTTCAACAAGCAAAGTATTTGGATCCATTTTTAAAATAAATCCATCAGTTTGATCATCAAAATTGACATCATATCCGCCTATGCAATGTTGGAAATTTTGGGACTTTGTTCCTCCAGCAACAATCAACGTACCGTCAGCTTCAAACTCTAGAGCATAGCAAGCATCATTGTCTACACCGCCGATGTAGGTTCCGTTGATAATATTTGAAAGTGTGGAATTAAATTTCATTACTACACCATCGGTGATTCCTCCTCCGAATGAAGGTTGGGCGCTGCCTGGAGCAAAACCAATTCCTCCGCGTGAACATGTCGCGATGAAAATATTATCGTTGGCATCGACATTCACTTCGCCGCGAAAAACATCTCCGTAATTGTAAAAAAGTTGGTCCCCGATATTTAATCCATCGTTTTCTGAACCGCCAACATATGTGGATTGTTGAAGTAACCCGGCACTCGAAAACTTAGTGAGAAAAATATCACATCCATTCGGGTGACTGCTGGTAAAAAGGGTGTTCATAGGCAAGTTGGTACCGCCTTGAAATGTGCTGAGGTACGCCCCTGCAGTTGTCGGAAAATTGTTGCTGCCCGTAGCACCCATCACAATGATGTCGTCATTGCTATTCACAACAATACTATGAGGAGTTTCTTGAAGACCTCCTCCCAAATAAGTCGAGTACAAAAGTTGACTTCCCGTATTATCAAACTTCGAAATTCCAACATCCATATAATTGGACGACTGGTTGTTGTAAGAAGTTGAATACGCACCGACAGTGGTAGGATAACCAGCATTGAAAACGGCGGCACCCGAAATCAAATTTTCTTGTGAATCATTGCTCGCGGTAAATCCAAAGTTCGAAGCGGTAGAACCGATAAAAGTCGAGAAAGCAATTTCAGGATCTATTATCAGGTCGAGGGAATGGTCGTACGCTCCAAGGCTAAAAACAACCTCATTATCAGTGATTTGGTATGAGCATACTATTTCTTCTATTTTTCCGTTGCGCACCTGATAGGCAAAGGGTTCCGCCTCTGTTATAGTACCCACTGAAGTCTCAATTACCAAACTTTTTCCCCTCAAAAAAAGATTGTTTACACCATCGTACACCAGAGCAATTTGCTGAGGGTCGGCACCGGGGTGAACAATGAAATCGTATTTTAATTGATCGGTTGGGGCGTGAATTCGAATATCAATGTTTGCATAAATTTCACGCAGCGAACACGATTGAAATACGCTACAGTTATCAGCCCAGTGCTCTTGCGTTCCAACGTAATAATTGTAATAATAGTTGAATGGTTTTTCCCCCTCGAATCGTGGGAGGGGAAGAGCATTTTTCCAGGTAACAGAATAGGCATGACCACGAATTGAATCTACCGGAGGACGATCAGAGGGGTGAAGCGAGCGAATGAATTCCGGATCGAGTAGGTGGTACGTAAGTCCTGATTTTTCAATAAATAATTTTCCAAATGTCAGATCCGTTGCGGCAACAACTTGATGGGGCCATTGCCCCTTGTTTTCTACAAAGGTGAACTGACTTCTGCCAAGAAACGACAGGAGTGAAAAGCTTAATATGAGGATCGATCGCACCAACACTGCTACACTAAGACAAGCGGGAGAGGCTTAAAGTTGCCACATCTTCAAATATAAGGTAAACAGCGTATAGAATTTTGGCGGAAAGCCACTTATCTTCGTCACAAATATTAAAATCGCTATGAAATTTTCAAGAATTTTTTCAGGTCTGGCAGTGATTTCACTTGCTTTTGTATTGATGGCTTGTCCATACTCATCTTCAGTTCCGTTGAGTGCTGCAAGCACTGCTGTACCAGCCAATTTTATTGGTACTTGGGAAAAAGAAGGCAGTGATGGCGAACAGACAGAAGTGGTAAAGAAGGGAGATTATGAGGTAGAAATCAATCAAACTTCAACCTACGATGGTACTGTGACAACTTATAGAGGGCACTTTACAAAAATTGGTGGCAACCTGTTTTTGAATTTGAAAGAAGAGACAGAATATTCTTCTTATTATTTCTACAAAGTGAACATGAAAGGTGATTTCAAATTTTCTTTGGATGAAGTGACACCTTATATCCGTGAGACATTTGAAGATTCTGATCAAATGCGCAAGTTCTTCGAATCAAACATGAACAACAGTTATTTCTACACCACCGAAACTTCTACCTACTTCAAGGTGAAATAATCGGCAGGAAGAAAAAATGATTAAGAAAAAAAGCAGCTCCATCTTGGAGCTGTTTTTTTTTGTGAAAAGTTGTAGTATAAAGTAGGTTCAAGAAATTATATTAGCAATGCAAAAAATGAAAACATGAGACAAGACTTTAAAACTAGATTCAAGAAAATTAGCCGATGGTTTGCCATAATTTTTATTCTACTTTTTGCATTCAGACTCATCTATGGGTACATCGAAGTGGACTCGAGTTCTAATGAGAGAAATGCGTTGATTGACAATTTCAGTAGCGTAAACAACACCATTAAAAACTACGCTACAGAAAAAATTAAAAACGATCAAATTTCAGATTTGGGCGGAGCAATGGGCGCCAATCAAAAATATGAGAAAACGGCTACTATTAACTCTAAATCTACCCAATTCGACAAGGATGAAGAATTGATCAAGGCTAAGTCCAGCGCGTTCAATGCGGTTATCCAATATGAACAAAACCTTGGTCAAGAAGGCAATCGTCAAATTCACCTTTTGATTGGAGTAAATCCAGAGTTGTTCGACAGTTTGTATAACGAGTTGAAACAAATTGGAGAGTTGAAAGGTACCGTCATTACCAAGGTGGATAAAACAAATGAATATCGAGAGCTCAATGCCCAAAAGGCTTCTATAGAAAGTTCATTACAATCGCTACTTGAGTTAAAATCTAAGGGCGGCTCTATCGCTGATTTCATTAAGCTAAATGAGAAGATTTTAGAAACAGAAGAAAGAGCACAAAACCTAGGGGTAGAGCTGGGTAATTTTGACACGGTTAATGAGTTTTGTACGGTTAAGCTATCTATGTACGAAGGCGAGGCGGAAAAGAAAATAAGTTTTTTGCATCGCGTTAAAGTGGCCTTGGAATGGACGTTATCGAAATTTTTAATGTTTGTGGTCACAGTCTTTTTTGTCAGCCTATCTGTAGGTGTTCTTTTGTGGGTCCTCGATAAATTTAATTTGCTGAAATCATTAGTTAATAGAGATAGAGAGTAATTCTCTTTTATAAAAGATAACGGCCTGCTTCACTAATTGAAACAGGCCGTTTTAATCTTTTCTTTCTGCTTAATAAAGAATCATGAATCAATGATTTTCAATCATTACACTTACAACTTTTGATTCGTCTTGTTGTATCACCTTCACTAAGTAATTTCCTGTTGAAAGTTCTGATGGTAGTTGAAGACGAACCACCCCTCCAGCTGATTCATGTCGCTTAAACACCAAGGTACCAAGCATATCGTAAACCTCAAGATCAAAGGCCCCTTCAATTGGCGTTTTCAAATAGAAGTCTCCTCTGTTAGGGTTGGGATATGCAAACAAATCAGATGAGCCATTTTCTATACCACGGTTGAACACTAATTGACTGCAATTAACAAACGACACGTAGTTGGGGTCATGAATGTAAACCCCAAAACGATAGTCATCAAGGTCTGCAAAATCAGTGTTGTCTAGCGAAGCTGTGGTGCTCTCAATTTCCATCAATTCGAGATCGGATTGTACGGTACTTAAAAATTCAATCTCATTTTCAATTTCCGAAAGCCAATAGTTGACAATGCTTTGTTCTAAGCTATCAAGCGCGCAGTCATCAAGGTGAACAAAAATTTCTTTAGCCATTTCGTGTTTGTAAATGGTTCGGAAGAGATGACCTTTATTCAGTTCCAAATAAAATTGTGTTGTGACCAAAGAATCTGCAGTTGACTCGGTTGTCATTTCATTCAGCACATCCACATAATGTTGAACCAATGGATGAAAAACATCACGATTTTCTGCAACAGAAATTTCGTGACTTGCAAAAAGATTCTCAAGCGCGGTTTTCATATTTTCCACTCCCCATTGAGCTGCGCGACGAACGTCCAAGGAATCCAACATTAAATTTTGCATTAGAATTTCATGAAACATTTCGACAGCTTCAATATCATTTGCAAGACTATCATAAGTCTCCATTCGAGTTGCGGCGATTCCCAAAGCTGAGTCTAATGGAAGAGAACCGTAATTACTTAAATAAACCAGTTCTGATGAAAGGTCACGGTTGTTGGATATAAGATCCACATGACTATTTACACTTCTTGGCTTTGGAAATGGTCTGGATGCTGGACAGCCGTCGTACGTCACAGGACTTTCGTCAAAGAGAAAGAAGTTGCAACTGCCACCGCAGTCGGCGTTACTTGTGGTGATGGAGACCATATCGTTGACATTTCCAAACCAATCATTTCCACGAGCTAAGATATTTTGGTCGTCACATACTTTTCCGCAGGAAAGAGCGATAGTTCCATCGACATTTTTGTAAACGGGTATTCCAAAATGATTCCTACCCTTTTCTAAATCGAGTTGGACAGTACTGTTGAGGTTGATGTTATATCCATTGTCTTCAAAAGAATTGAAACCAGCATTGTCCAAACTACTCAGGTTTACTATACCGAATTCGTTTTTTACTGCAACATTGCAATTTGAAATCTGGTTACATCGGTTGGTTGATTTGCCGTATTGCTTACTTATCCCATGGGTGAATCCATCAATACTACTGGTTTCGACTATCAATTCACTTTGACTCGCATCCACAATGGCATCCACGCTTAGTGCATGTGGGTTGGTAAATTGGGAATTGACTACGCGACTCACATTGGTGAGCAAATGGCTTTGAATTCCAGTGGAAATAAACGTACAACTTGTTGCAAGATACCTGCCTCCATTTTGTTGCGCGCCGCTCCCTTTCACAAAGGTCGAGGTTTGCAACATCGAGTTATTTTGAACTCCCTTATATCCGCTTCCAGTAAATAGGCAGTTGCTAATGTTTGCCGGCTTAAACCAAACCGCCACATCGGCGCTGGAATCCTCGGTGTATTCATCAGAAAATTTCACGTTGTTGGCATTGAATGCACTAGCTGTCCACACATGGCCGTTGTTGCCCATGTTCACGAAACCGTTGCGAATGGTTAGCACAGCTTGGCTCTGCTCAATCCAGAGGTTGCCGTTATTTACAACTTTTAAAATCAGGTCGTCCTGCCCGGCTCCTTCCAACCACATTTGGCTACCAGGTTCCAATTCTACTTCATGATCAAGTTGATTTCCAATTTCAATGAATCCACTCACATCATCAAATAAAGGTTTGAAAATAGACCCTTGGGTTACATGAAGTATGCCGCCATTCAATGCTACTTTAGAGTTGTTGCCATTCAACCAAAGCGCACTATGATCATAGGTCCATCGAGACGGGTTGTCGTCGTGAATGTTGAAAAGGAAGTGTGTGTTTCCTGAAAGCTTGAAAGTAGATTCAATAGTTTCTAAAAGAGCTCCATCATTAAATTCAGCCATAGATTGATCAAACTCAATAGCTGAGGTTTCAAATGAGATGTAAGTATTTGAATCAAAATCAAGTTCCACATCCTCATAATTCATTGTAGAATTCATCACGTCAATTGCACCACTGTTACGACCAGACCAATACCCACCTCTCAGGTTCCAATTCAAATTGTCCATGAGAATAGACCCGTCATCCGCGGCGATTACGTCAAGTTTTCCAAGGTAACTTTGAGAGTAGTTTGACGAGTAGATGTTCACGGTACCCCCCTCGCTTGCGAAGAGTTGAGTTCTTGCAGATTCATCAGAAAGGGAGAGCGCAGAATTTATAAGATGCATATCTCCTTGAATAAAAAATCCTGATGTATGCGGTGTTGCCACATCCACCACGGTGCCATTAATCACTTGAAGCAACGCACCTTCTTCAACATGAATAAGAGAATTTAAATCCTCATTGAATGTCATTCCATTGAACGTGAGGAGTGAATTATCTAATGTTAACGTGCAGCCATTTTTAACAACCACTTTCACTCCCTCAGCTATGTTGAGTTGAGCTCCTGACTGAAATATAATCTCTGTTGTGGCTCCTTCGTAGGGTCTGCAAATAACCAGGTCATTCATCAATTGAACAGAACAATTTTCGAAAGTTGTGTTGTGCGACAAATAGTCAGGAATAGAAATTCCTTTAGATGAATAGTCGTCAAATGCTGGTTCAGAAGTGACGTTATAATCAACGATTTCGTCATCAACGAGCTGGCTTGCACAGGCACAAGTTTTTTCCAAACCGAATGTTTGTTCGGTCCCATAAACAAGTTGCACGAGGTTGTGATAAAGCATGTAATCGATTCCACTATACTCACCTCTAAAAGACGGGTCTTCTGGTCCTGTGTATGCATTGTCTGGATGAAACAACCTATTTTGACTAGCCCATCCATCAGGTGCTTGGGCGGTCTCTTGCCCGAAGTATTCATAGTTTGGATCGCTCCATGGACCTTCGCATGGCGCGTAAGAAAGCATTTCTAGGTAGAAATTCTCATTATTATAATTTTGGTCCTGCCCCACACCATGCATTACTTCGTAGAGAAGTGGGTACCAATAAAATCCATTTTCTGGTAGCGTAGCATTGGAGCCGAGATATGCAGGGCTCCAAGTTTGATTGAGCAATGCCAACTGAAACATTATATGAAGATTATCTTCATTCATCGTTCCAGGAAGCAGACATAATTCCATGTTACTAGAGTTGTAATTCACATTCCAATTGTCCAAAATTTCATTCATCACGAAGTCCGTAATACTTGAGAATAGACCTCCGAAAATTTCAGTATCAATACAAAATCCATTGTTACTCATTGGTAAGTTTGTGTTTTCAAGCATTTCCCATTGTGCTTGAAATGTATCATGTGATATGGTTGGATTATTCATGGGATATAAAACGTCCACTCCATGATCCCAAGCCATGTCTTCTGCCTCTTCTTGAGAAATTTGATACATGCCCTGAATAAAGTCCGCATAGCCTTCGTACCCACCTAACATTTCTCTAGCTATATGCTTAAACATGGGCGCTCCATACCAACAATAGGCACCCCTAGAAACCGGGTCTTGATTATCGAACTCGTGAATTACGTACCCTTGGTTTTCTAAACGAGCGTAAATTCTCCCAATAATATTGGTGATGTACGGATGCAGCTGAATTACTTCTTGTCCAGGCGGCTGTAATCCTATGTTGGGCACCAACTTATAGAGCAGGTACGCTCCTGTAAAAATGTCCACCAATTGATCTAAGCTCTGAACATTATTTGGGTTGTAACTCTGATTGGTACCCAATTCCCCTTGGTCGGAATACACATGTAGCGGGGCATAATCGCTGTGGGTATACTCCAGCTCACTTGTCGTATTGAACACAGGGCTGTAGGCATTTTTGAAATGCTCGTGGAAGTTAGCAGGCACATCATCTCTCAATAGCAATCCATTGATGTTTTCATCTGTACCATAGAGAAAGGGTTCTGCTTGTTGATCTAACCGATTCAAAGCGCGCACAGCAAAATAGATTTCATTTTCTGTTTTCTCAGTACTCAATCCACGAGACGAAAGCAGTTTGTACTCAGTGGCGAGAACTTGCAAATAATGCCCGAGATAAATAGTAGCATCCGTCCAATAGAGGGCGCTATTGGTATGGTCGGCAGCGTGTGCCCAATTGACTCGCCACGCCGAAGCAGGGATGCTCTCGCCTTGATCCAACCCAATTTTAATAAAGTGTTTTTTAAAACGATCACGATACTGCCAGTACTTGTCTGTGAGTTCGGAATACATTGTGAGATTTTGTGCCAATGTCAAGCACGGAAAGACTATACCTAATAGGATAGCCATAGATAGCTTTTTCATTACGTAAAAGTTTTTAGTTTAAAAAGTTTAAGCCTCGTTTATTCGAACAGGGAAACGATTACCCGAATGAAATTCTAACCTCAACTGCCATAAGAGGGCAGTTGTAAAATACACATAAAGAGTTGTTCAGTTTCACAAAGGATTGCCTTCGTGAGACACAAACATAAAACATGTAAATAAAAAAATCTGTCGACTTCTTGAAATTCGAAATTTTGACCCTTAACTGAGTTTATCGGTCAAAATGCGCATCTCCATCATTGGAGAAATTTTCTCGTAAAGAATGCGGTAAACCGCGTCGGCAATAGGAATATCGGCCTGAAACTTCTTATTGATTTCATGAATTCCCCGAGCAGCATAATACCCCTCGGCTACCATGTTCATTTCGATAGTGGCCCATTTTACACTGTACCCCTTTCCAACCATAGTACCGAATGTACGGTTTCGAGAATAAGGTGAATATGCTGTTACGAGCAAGTCGCCCAAATAAGCGCTACTTTTCACATCGCGATGCGTTTCATGAACAGCATCTAAAAAGCGTTCGATCTCACGTGCGGCGCTGCTGATAAGCACCGCTTGAAAATTATCACCATAGCCCAAGCCATGGCAAATACCAGCGGCCACTGCGTACACGTTTTTGAGAATAGCCGCCAGTTCCGCACCAAATACGTCTTCGGTAGTGGTGGTTTTAATGAAACGACAAGCCAACAATTTGCTCACCTCTTCCGCCTTTGCCAAATCAAGGCAGCCAATGGTGAGGTACGAGAGTTTTTCGAGTGCTACCTCTTCGGCATGACAAGGCCCACACACGATACCAATGTTTTCATAAGGCACGTTCAGGTTCTTGTGAAAATACCTTGCAGGAATAGCGTCAAACTCGTTGATGATACCTTTAATCGCCGAAAAAATCACTTTCTTTTCAAGTCCAACGGGCTTCAATTGGTCAAAAGTATCGTGCAAGAATGCCGAAGGAATCGCCACCACTAAATAGTCACATGCATCAATCACTTGTTGCAAATCATTGGTCACAACAAGCTTGCTCGTATCAAACTCGATGCTCTGGATATAATGCGGGTTGTGGCCGTATTGTTTGATGTGATCAATAGCCGAAGAACTGCGCATCCACCAATGAACTTTTGATGCATTATTGGTAAGCAATTTTACGATCGCAGTAGCCCAGCTACCACCACCCAAAACGCCTATAGTGGGTTGTGTACTCATAACAGCCGCAAACTTACTCAATTCTTTTTAAGATTCATTTTAACGTATCTTGCGCCAAACGTTAAGGCATGAGTAAAAAACTGACGGCATTAATCATTGATGATGAAGAATTTGCAAGAGAAAACTTGAAAATGCTTCTAGAAGATTTTTGTCCTGAAGTGGAAGTAGCTGGAGTTGCAGGTGGCGCAAAAGAGGCACGTCAACTCGTAGAAGACACCAATCCAGATGTCGTATTCTTAGACATCATGATGCCTGGCGAAGACGGCTTTTCTTTTTTAGAAAGCATGTCTGATCGACGTTTTCAAGTCATTTTCACCACGGCATTTCGCGAACATGCTTTGCGCGCAATTAAAGAAAGTGCCATCGACTATCTAGAAAAGCCGATTGATATCGAAGAGCTACAACGCGCTGTGGCAAAGGCATCTGAAAATGTTCAATTAAAAAAAAACAATAAGATTGACGATGATCGTCTGAGCAAGGTGCTACAAGACATTGTACTGACGAATAGCGTGGAGAAAACTGTTGTACCCACCAAAGACGGCTTAGCAATAGTAAAAAACACAGACATCATCCACCTTGAAGCCATGGAAAATTACACCATGATTTATCTCGGAGGTGGCAAAAAATACATGAGCAGCAGAAGCATCAAAGCTTTTGAAGACCGACTTGATCCTAACATGTTTTTCAGAGTACACAAGTCGCACATCATCAATATTGCTCATCACCTCAAAGAGTTTTTGAGAACAGAAGGATTAATTGCAGTATTGAGCGACGGTACTCAAGTGCCCGTGGCGCGCAGAAAGCTGCAAGAGTTTTTAGATAAAATTGAAAATCTTGGTTAGTCCTAGATGAGAAAAATTGCGCTATCCTTTTTCCTATTGCTCTTGTCCGTTTCCTTGTTTGGACAGCGCTATTCGTTTATTCAATACAGCTTAAAAGAAGGACTCACACAATCACAAGTTCGAACGCTTTATCAAGATAAAAATGGCTTTATCTGGATTGGAACACTCGGTGGAATTTCAAAATTTGATGGAAAGAACTTTGAGAGTTTTAACCGACAAGATGGATTGCTCAACAATCAAATCAGCGCATTTTTAGAATTGGAAAGTGGAGTAATGCTTGCCGGTTCTTCAGGTAGCATCAGCAGAATTTTTTCAAACAAAGTGGAGAGCATTGCATTCGAAAATGATCTTTCGGAAAGTGCAGTAAATGCAATGTTTGCAGATGAGACAGGGAGGATTTGGATAGGAACAGAAAACGGAATTTGTTTTTTGGAAAAGAATGGAGAACTCACTTATCCTATTGATAAAAGTGAGCCATTTACATCACATATCAAAGCATTTGTAAAAAGTGCTGACGGCGGTTTTTTGATCATAACGAAAGAACGAATATTTAAATGGGTCAATCAAGGGATAACAAGATTTTATGATCCAGAAAACAGCGAGATCAATTTTTTTGATGCAGAGATTGATGGAGAAGGAACTCTCTGGCTAGCCACGAAGGGCGCGGGTTTGATGAGTTTAGATAAAAATGGGAATGTAAAAATTCACGGTGAAGACATCGGACTCGAAGCGGCTACAATAACAGGAATCACTCCAGACAATAAAGGAAATTATTGGCTCTCTTCGCGATTCGGATTTTATCTTTTTGAAAAAGGAAATACAACTTATTTTGATCAAAATAATGGACTTCGAACACCAGATATTCGAGACATTCTTTGTGACAACGAAGGCAACATTTGGCTGGGTACTTATGGCAGTGGGTTGTTGCGATTTACGGGCCGTACTTTTTTTGCATACACCAAAGCAGACGGGCTCAGTAGCGACGCTGTAATGTCGATTACTACGGATGCATCAGGTAAAATTTGGTTCTCCACTTTCGATCAAGGAGTTTGTGAATTACGAAAAGATACCATTGTCCATTATTCTTTAAATAGCTCCTCTGGCAACGACAGGGTTTGGACGAGCTTGAGAGATAAAAACGGAACGATGTGGTTTGGTAGTCCAATCGGATTATTCAAATTCGAAAACAATAAGTTTAAAGAAATTATTGAAGAAGACAGCTTGCCTGATCCTATCATTTTAAGTCTGTATTTCGATAGTCAAGACCGTTTGTTGATCGGCACAGCAAAAGGGTTATGTTATTATAAAAATGGCGAGATACGAACGATTAAAAATATTCGTGGGTATCCCGAAACGCGAATTAGAAATATTAAGGAAGACCGAGCAGGAAATATTTGGTTGGCGACGCGCACGGGTGTTTTTAAAATGACAAAAACGGAGTTCGAGTCATTTGGCGAAGAACAAGGATTGCCAGACAAAACAATTTATTGTGTGGAAGTCGATCCTCAAAATCGAGTATGGATTGGTACTCAAAATGGATTGGCATTGTACAACGGAACGGGCTTCACATCAATGGATGTGGATGAAGCGGGCGGTTCCAACTCTGTGAATTTCCTCAAATACCACAATGGATTTTTATGGTTGGGAACAAACAATGGACTGTACAGTCTGGAAGTGGGTGAGCGCACTAAGGAGAAGTCCATGATTAAACGTCACTACGGCTTAGAAGATGGACTTTTGAGTTTGGAAACAAACCTCAACGCAGTTTTTGTGGATGAAAATGAAAAGATGTGGTTTGGAACTGCAGAAGGAGTGATGGCGCTTGATCTTCTAAGACTCAAAGAGCGCGACGAGCGCACGCCTCCTAAAATTGTGATTACAAGTGTGCAGTTGAACTTTTTAAATCCGGATTGGTCAAAATTCAAAGCTGTTGTGGATAGTGCAAGTGGATTGCCCGTGGACTTAAATGTGGGCTATAAAAACAATCACTTTACATTTCAGTTTACGGGAATAAGTACCACCTATCCAGCGGACATTCGCTATCAGTTTTTGCTAGAAGGGTTTGATGAGGATTGGCAAGCGCTTACCAAATCGAATTTCATTACTTATAGCAATCTTCCCTATAGGGAATACAGGTTTAAAGTGCGCGCCGTAAATCGATTTGGAGTATTTAGCGAACCCGCTGTTTTTCGCTTTTCCATCAACCCTCCTTTTTGGCTCACTTGGTGGTTTATATTGCTTGAAGTGGCTGCCGCAGTGGGCCTACTAAGCATGATATTGTATGTGAGAAGAAGAGTGTTGAAAGCGCGATTTGAAAGAGAGCGATTGGAAATGCGTTCACGTATGTTGACGCTCGAGCAACAATCGCTCAATTCGAATATGAACCGCCATTTTATTTTCAATGCGTTGAATAGTATTCAGTACTACATCAACCGTCAAGATCGGATGGCTGCAAATAGATATCTCAGTGATTTTGCGAGGTTGATTCGAAAGAATTTGGATAGCAGTCAAGAAACGTTGACGCCATTGAGAGAAGAAATGGAGCGCTTAGAGCTTTATCTCAAATTAGAGCACATGCGCTTCAAGGATAAGTTTGAGTACGCTATTCACATCTCTTCAGAAGTATCACAAGATGCTGTGAAGGTTCCCGCGATGTTGCTTCAGCCATTTTTGGAAAATTCCATTTGGCATGGATTGCTTCCGAAAGAAACTCCCGGAAAGGTAGAAGTCAATATTTGGCAAAAGGAAGGTTCGTTGCACATGGTAGTGGAAGATGATGGAGTGGGTATTGAAAACTCATTGAAGTCGAAAGTGGATACTGACAGCCATATTTCGAAGGGAATGAGCATTACAAAAAGTAGGATAGACCTGATAAAAAAATTGACCCCAGACAGGATTGAATTAATTGGTCCTCAGCAGGTTTACAATGAGGATGGTTCGGTGAAGGGTACTAAAGTGGAAATTATTATTCCAGTTAATTTTCACGAACTTTTTTGATATAAGTGTTGTATAAGTCAAAGGATTACGTATCTTTGTTAGTGACTTCGTGAAAAAACCATGTTAAAGTTGATCAAAAACATATCATTTATTCTTGCACTCGTGGTAGTTCTTGCATCTTGTACTAAAGATGAGGAATTGCTTCAAGGCCCCGTTACACACGGCTTTGAGAAGATGGCAGGCTCTGATACTGGTATTGTTCCAGACGGAGACAATGGTACTGATCCTAGCTCATTAGCATCAGGTGGAGGCGCTCCAATCGTAGATGACGAAGACGATGAAAACGATGATGATGGTGCTACCATCACAGACGATGAGGACGATGAGAACGACGACGAAGGTAAAATCAAGAAATAAGCTTAATTAATTGATAATCAAGAATCCCGCACACGATGCGGGATTTTTTTTGTCTTAAATTTTATCATTTGCTAATTATATTAGCAAAACTAAGTATTTTAGCATCGAGATCCCTCGGTCACGCTCACGGGAATTTTTTACCTACAAATCATTAATTCATCAAAATGTCATGGACAGGTCGATCATGCATATGGATTTGGACACTTTTTTTGTGTCTGTTGAGCGTTTAATGGACTCTCGCCTGGAGGGCAAACCAGTATTGATTGGAGGCACGAGCGATCGTGGAGTAGTAGCGTCTTGCAGTTACGAAGCGCGCGCTTTTGGAGTGCACTCCGCGATGCCCATGAAGCTGGCGCGCCAACTCTGCCCTGAGGCCGTTATCATCAGAGGAAATAGCTATCAGTATTTGAAATATTCAGACTTGGTGAGCGAGATTGTGCAGCAAGCAGTACCAGTGTTTGAGAAAACATCCATCGATGAGTTTTACTGTGACCTTACGGGAATGGACAAATTCTTTGGTTGTATGAAGTTTGCCTCCGAATTGAGACAGAAGGTTATTAAAGAATCTGGCCTTCCTATTTCGTTTGGTTTATCGGCCAACAAAACGGTTTCCAAAGTAGCTACCGGCGAGGCAAAGCCCAACAATCAACTCATGATTGAACGCGGCAACGAACGCCATTTTTTAGCACCACTTTCTATTCGTAAAATTCCTATGGTAGGCGAAAAAACCTATCAAATATTACGCAATCTAGGAGTGAAAGAAATCAGAACACTCCAAGATATGCCGCTCGAAGTGATGCGCCGAGCATTGGGCGAAAATGGGGAAATGATTTGGAGAAAAGCAAATGGAATCGACAACTCCCCTGTAATTCCTTTTCATGAAAGAAAATCAATCTCTACCGAACGAACGTTCGATCGGGACACAATAGATGTTGTAAAGTTGAGAGGACTCTTAATTGCAATGGCTGAAAACCTAGCGTATCAACTACGTAAAGGCGACAAGCTCACATCATGCGTTACTGTAAAGTTGCGCTATTCAGATTTTCAAACGCAGACCATGCAATGCAGAATTCCATTTACCAGTGCAGATCATTTACTTGTACCAAAGGTGTTAGAATTATTTGATAAGCTTTACCAAAGAAGGGTGCTCATTCGATTGGTGGGTGTGCGTTTTAGCCACTTGGTAAGTGGTGGATACCAAATCAATTTATTTGATGATACTGAAGAACGCATCGGCCTGTATCAAGCCATGGATAAGATCAGACACAAGTTTGGAGACCGAGCAGTAGTAACTGCTGCAGGTATTAATGCGAGCAGTATCGGTAGGGGCGACAATCCATTCGATGGAGGACCACCAGTTCTTCTCGCAAATCGTAGGCAGTAAAAAAACTATGTGCTAATTTTCGCACATGATTACTAACCTTCGCCTCACACTGTTCGCATTATTTTTTTCAACGTCACTTTTTGCGCAAAATGCTCAATTGGATTTTCTAGCAGACTCCTTAAAAACACTCAAAGGAGAGGCGCGCATTCCCGTGCTTGCCGATTTGAGTTGGGCACTCGCAGGCATTGATATAAAGCAATCGGTAGCATACGGCGAGGAGTTGATGAAGCTTTCTAACCAAACAAAAGACAGCACCAATATTTCGGACGCAGCCAATATTCTATCCGTGGCATATTACCGTTCTGGCGATTATCAAAAGGCACTTTCTACCAATCACATTGCATATAAAATAAGAAAAGCAAAAGGAGAACCAAGAGCAATCGGATCTAGCCTCAATAAGTACGTCAACATATATAGCGATCAGGTAAAATTGGATAGCGCCTTGTTTTATGGATTAGAATCGTTGAAAATGTTTGAGCAAGCAGGCGACTCTGGTGCAATTGCTCAGACATATAACGCTTTGGCTTCTATCTATCAAAAGGATAGAAACTGGGAGAAAAGCATGGAGGTGGCTCAAAAGGGATACGAAATTTCTGAACGAATAGGCTTCGTGTATGCGATGGGTGGCGCCGCGGGAAATGTGGCGATATGCTTACAAGAATTGGGCAAGCCAGAGGAATCCATAGAGTGGTATGAAAAGGCGAGAAAAAGTTTTGAAACTGTTGGTTCTTTGGTGGACTTGAGCAACGTGAATCTCAACTTGGGTGTGGTATACAGAAGTCAAGGAGATTACCAAAAAGCTTATGAGGTTTATAAGCAGTCGTTAGAAATTTCTGAGCAAACAGGTGAAGCAGCAGGACTAATGGTGGCCAACGCGAATATGGGGGCTATTCTACTCAAGTTAAATCGCGCATCAGATGCGATTCCTTATTTTTTAAAAGCAAAAGAAATGGCCGATCGCGAAATGATCGGACGTACCAGACTGCAGGTGTATAGCGGTCTTTCAGAAGCGTATGCAATGGTGGGAAGGGGTGAAGAATCAGTAAACATGCTTACGCGCTATATTGAAATCAGAGACAGCATTTATAATGATGATCGAGCCGCACTTTTGGCCGAAATGCAGACCAAGTTTGACGTAGAAAAAAAGGATCAGGAGAATGCGTTTTTGAAACAACAAAATGAGTTGGAACAGCAGCAAAAAAACCGAATCATTGTAGGCTCAATTGTATTCATTATTCTACTGATTATTGCCGGGTATTTTTATTACTTAGGTAGAAAAAGACGACAGGAAACGGAGCACCAACAAGAATTGGTAAAAGAGCGTGAAAAAGGCTTGGAGGCGGTGTTTGACGCTACTGAAGAAGAAAGAAAGCGCATCGCCAAAGACCTGCACGATGGAATTGGTCAACAGTTGAGCGGACTCAAACTTTCATGGGAAAGTGTGGTAGGAAATATTCAGGAAGAAGAGAAAAGAACGCAGCTTAAAACACTTACAGAAGTGTTGGATGAAGCATGCACTGAAGTGCGAAGTATTTCACACCAAATGATGCCAAAAGCGCTGATGGAAAAAGGGCTTGTGCCGGCTATTGAAGATATGCTTCGCAAGAGTCTATCTGTTACTTCAATCAACTATCGATTTGAGCATTTTAAAGTCGACAATGAGCGATTTAATGAACGTGTAGAGGTGGGTGTTTACCGCATCTGTCAAGAATTAATAAACAACATCATCAAGCACAGCGGCGCTTCAGAAGTTGTGGTGCAGCTTTATCGTAATAAAAACAGTTTGATCATGATTGTGGAAGACAACGGCAAAGGTTTCGATGCCAAGTCAAATCGCGACGGAATAGGAATGATGAATATTAGTTCGAGGTTGAGTACAGTGAGTGGCGAAGTGCTTTGGGAACCAGGTCCGAACACGGGTGCTGTAGCAACTGTTCGTATTCCGATTAAATAGTTTCTCATTTTGAGGTTATATTTGAATTGAAATTTAACCTCTAGTGTCAAAGCGAGTCCTTTTAGTAGATGATCATGCTATAGTTACAGATGGCCTGAAGTCCTTGATTTCAGGGGCAGACGACTATGAAGTAGTGGCTTCTTGCAGCAATGGAAGAGAGGCAATAGAATTGCTTTCTCATGTTAAAGTAGATATCGTCTTGATGGATATTGATATGCCGGAAATGAATGGAATTGAAGCTACTCGGGCTATCAAGAAGCAATTCGATAACGTAAAAATAATCATTCTCACCATGCACGATGAAAAGGCCATGATCAAGGCTTTGATGGAAGATGGTGCAGATGGTTATTTGTTAAAAAACAGTTCGAAAGAAGAGCTGATTAATGCGCTAAATAATGTGAGGGAAGGAAAAATCCACTTGTCTGAAGAGGCAAACTCTATTCTTCTCAAAAAAGATGGTGACGGGAGCAAAGTTTTGGCGGATTTGACCGAACGTGAAGTCGAAATTCTGCGTCATATAGCAGAAGGGTTGTCGAATAAGGAGATAGGAGACCAATTATTTATCTCCCATAGGACAGTAGATACTCATCGCACGAATTTGATGCAAAAGCTTGAGGTTCACAATGTTGCGGGTCTGGTTCGCATAGCAATCCAAGAGGGATTGGTATAATTTTCTGGGGCAACCTTCAAAAAAAAATTCGTTTCCAACTTAGTATGGGAAAGTTGAAAATAAAATTTTACTTTCGCGTTCCGTAAAACAGAGTTGAACCATCTAAACTTAAATCGATATGTACTGGACGTTAGAATTAGCATCATATCTCGAAGACGCACCTTGGCCAGCTACCAAGGATGAGTTGATTGACTTTGCTATGAGAACAGGTGCCCCCTTAGAGGTGGTTGAAAACCTGCAGCAAATCGAAGACGACGAAGAGGTGTTTGAAAGCATTGAGGACATTTGGCCGGACTATCCGACCAAAGAAGATTTCTTCTTCAACGAAGACGAATATTAATGAAGCATCAATAGTTGAATTAGGAAGCCGCTCCCCTGTGAGTGGTTTCTTTTTTTAAACCCTATTCGAAATGATAGATAAGAAGCAAGAGAGGTACGACAGAGCATATTTGAAAATGGCGAAGGAGTGGGCGCAACTGTCACACTGCACGCGCAAACAAGTGGGCGCTTTACTAGTTCGGGATGGAATGATTATCAGCGATGGTTACAATGGAACACCAAGCGGATTTCCCAATGTTTGTGAAGATGAAAATGGTGATACGCATTGGTACGTGCTGCACGCAGAGGCAAATGCCATTTTGAAAGTAGCGCGATCTACCAACAACGCAAAAGGCTCAACCCTTTATATCACGCTATCTCCATGCAAAGAATGCTGCAAGCTAATTCTTCAAGCAGGTATCACAAGAATGGTATATATCGATGAGTACAAAGACCGCACGGGAATCGATTTTCTAAGTCAGGCAGGTCTTGATGTTCACCAGTTGAGTGAGGTATAGAAAATTGGCGTATTTTGCAAGAGATTGTAAAGGAAGAGACAAGGAAAAAAATGATTAACAAGAGCATCGAACAAATCGAGTCAAAGGGTCAACCTAACAACAATAAGCGACCTTCAGCAGTTCAACCCATATTTTTTGCACTTACACTTATCGCTGGGATGTTCATCGGAACAAATCTTGGCGACAAGAATTTATTGCAAGTAAAAACGGGAACTGAAGAAAACCCCAATAAGCTTGTGAGTCTTATCGACTACATTGAAGACAACTATGTAGACAGTGTAGATAAAAAGAAATTGATTGAAGATGCCATTGGAAGCATCTTACAAAATCTTGACCCGCATAGCTATTACATGAGCCCAGAAGATTTGGCTTCTGCAACCGAGCAGCTTGAAGGTCACTTCGATGGAATTGGAGTGGAGTTTTTAATCTTGCGCGACTCATTAATGGTGGTAAAAACTGTTCCAGGCGGGCCATCAGAAAAGGCGGGACTAAAAGCGGGTGACCGAATTGTGATGGTGGAAAATGAAGAAATTTCAGGTGAGGAATTGAATTCGGATAAGGCTCAAAAACTACTCAAAGGAAAAAAGGGAAGTGAGGTTGAAGTGAAGGTGAAAAGAAGTGGTGAACCGGAATTATTGAGTTATACGATCAATCGCGGAAGTATTCCAATTGAAAGTGTTTCCGCTTCATTCATGGTATCCGATACTACTGGGTATATCAAGATCGATCGATTTGCTCAGACGACTTACAGCGAATTTTACAAAGCGACTAGCCAACTCAAAGAGGCAGGTTGCAGAAATCTAATTATGGATTTGAGAGGAAATGGAGGAGGCTTGTTAGACCAGGCGACATCCATAATCGAAGAGTTTTTACCAAAAGGAAAATTGATTGTTTTCACTGAGGGAATGCACACGGGAAAAGATGAAATTAAATCATCATCCGACGGAGAGTTTAAAGACATGGAAGTGGTGGTGTTGATTGATCAAAACTCGGCAAGCGCAAGCGAAATTGTTGCTGGTGCATTGCAAGATTGGGATCGTTCTATCACTGTTGGTCGTCGCTCTTTCGGAAAAGGTCTTGTACAACATGAAGTAGAACTTCCAGATAGAAGCGCGCTTCGATTGACAGTTGCGAGATACTACACTCCTACGGGTCGTTGCATTCAAAAACCATACGGCGATAGCATTGATTACAGCAGCGACTTTCATCAGCGATTGATGAGCGGAGAGTTGACAAGTGCTGATAGCATTCACTTTCCAGACAGCTTGAGATACACCACCCTCGGCGGATTAAATCGCACGGTGTATGGTGGTGGCGGCATCACGCCAGATGTATTTGTGCCTATTGATTCCGTTTACTTGAATGGAGTTTTGGGCGACATTGCTTATAGCGGATTGATTAGAGAATTTGCCTTTGATTATACAGACGCTCACCGCCAAGAGCTGTCGAAATATGAAAGCGCAGAAGATTTCGTAAAGAAGTTTCAAATTGGAGAAACCATCATGAACAATTTCGTGAAATCTGCCGCAGACAAAGGAATAAAGATTACTCCAGCCAACTTGAAAAAGGTAAGTACGGAGGTAAAATCACGATTGAAGGCACAGATTGCCCGTCACGTATTCAACGATGATGCGATGTTTATGGTTTTGTTAGAATCTGACAACGACTTCAAGAAGGCAATGGATGTTTCGCATAATTATGCGAAGTATGCCCAAGTACAATAATTGAGTGTTTTGACGCAAACCATTTCTTACAAACCTGGAGAAACACTTCCGAAGCAAGAGCGACTGAACCGAAAGAAGCTCATTGAGGAAGTTTATGACAATGGTGCTAGTGTGAAGTCACCAGCTATGGTGGCTGTATTCATGCCAATGGAGCTTTCAGAGCCGGTGCCAGTTCAGGTGATGTTTGCCGTGAGTAAAAGAAACTACAAAAGAGCGCACGATAGAAATCGTGTCAAGAGAATACTCAGAGAATCTTATAGAAAGCAAAAATCGATTCTTTATAATTCGTTGATTGAACAACAAAAACAGCTTGCATTGATCATTATTTTTACAGGGAGACAATTGCCCAACTATCAATATGTTCACGGCAAAATGAATGATTTGCTCAAGAAAACAATAGAACAATTAGGAAATACTACGGAGGAAGGAAAATGAAAAAGTGGATCATAGGTTTAGCTATCGCGTCAGTGATTACTGTATCGGCTACGGTAGCAGATGAGTATTTTGAAATTTCAAAAAACCTTGAAATTTTCACCTCAGTTTACAAAGAGTTAAACATCTACTATGTAGATGAAACTAAGCCGGGCACTTTGATGAAAACGGGTATCGATGCAATGCTTCGTTCGCTCGACCCTTACACGGTTTATTATCCGGAGTCCAGAATTGAGGATGCTATTTTTATGCAAACCGGGCAGTACGGAGGCATAGGCACATTGGTAAATACCATTGACGGAAAAATAACCATTACTGAGCCTTATCAAGATTATCCGGCCGCTGAGGCTGGACTCAAGGCGGGTGATGTGGTTATAAAAATTGCCGGTAAATCTGTAGTAGGAAAAACGCATGACGAAATCACAGATCAACTTATGGGTCAGCCAGGATCAACCGTTGAAATTGTCGTTGAACGCCCGGGAGAGTCTGGTCAGAAGACGATTAAAGTCACTAGAGAAGAAATTAAAATTCCAGACGTGCCTTACTATGCAATGCTTCATGATGGTGAAACGGGCTACATCAAATTGACCGGTTTTACCCAAACAGCCTCACAAGAAGTTAGAACTGCATTTGTTGATTTGAAGAAGAAGGGAATGAAACGATGCATGCTCGACCTACGTGGAAACGGAGGAGGATTACTTCGCGAGGCCATCAACATTGTAAATTTCTTTGTTCCGAAAGGCACAGAAATCTGTAAGACGAAAGGAAAGATTGAAGAATGGAATAAGACTTACGCAGGACTCAATGAACCATTGGATACAGAAATGCCATTGGTTGTTTTAGTGGATGGTATGTCGGCATCAGCGTCTGAAATTGTAAGCGGTGGACTTCAGGATTTGGACAGAGCGGTAATCGTTGGAAGCGAAACTTTCGGAAAGGGACTTGTTCAACAAACGAAGGATGTAGCTTACAATACCAAAATGAAATTGACAGTTGCGAAGTACTACACTCCAAGTGGAAGATGTATTCAGAGATTGGACTACTCTCATAGAAATACACAAACGGGCGAGGTAGTTGCCGTCGGCGATTCATTGATCAAACCTTTTAAAACTAAAGGCGGACGCACTGTGTATGACGGAAGAGGAATTGCTCCTGATGTTGAAGTTGAACTAGAAGATGCGAGCAACATTTTAATAAGTTTGGTCAACAATTATGTTGTTTTCCATTGGGCAACTCAATATGCTGAAAAACATTCTAGCATTGATAGTGCTGATGTGTTCCATTTGTCAGATGCAGAATACAATGAGTTTGTGCGCTATGCTTTGACCAAAGATTTCCAATACACGACGTACACGGATGAGATTTATAAAGAATTGGAAAAGGCTGCTAAAGAAGAAAAGTACTTCGAGGGTAATGAGTCTCAGTTTGAGAATTTCTACAAATCGATAGCTCCAAACAAAGAAAGTGACCTTCAAAAATTCAAGAAGCAAATTTCGGAACTCCTTGAAAATGAAATCGTATCGCGATATTATTATCAAGACGGTAGAATAAAAGCATCAATTCCTCAAGATCCTTGTGTAGTTCGTGCAATAGAAATGTTAAATTCGAGTTACAGCGGTATTCTGGCTCCAGCAGGAGGCAGATAACCAAGCCAAAACCTCGTTTATGACAGCCTCCCTTCGCATCCGCGTATTGGAAATACTCCAATGGATTGGTTTTGCTATTGTAATAGCTGCGTTGCCCTTTTCTAACTTTTTCATTTCTTTCGGATCGTTCTGGCTTGTAGGCGTTTTCATTCTACAAATGATCAATGCCCATTTCACAGATAAATCAGCGGGTAAATTTTTACAAGAGTTTAAAAGTGAGCCGCTATATTGGATGCCATCTGTGCTCTACCTACTAGGTCTTCTAGGTCTTCTTTGGACGCATGATTTTAAGTTTGCTTCATGGGATTTAAGAATGAAGTTGCCCATGTTGTTTATGCCGTTTTTAGTGCTGGCGCTGTCTCGAATGAACAAGCGTCAAGTGGACTGGCTATTCAAGGTGTTCATCACTTCGCTCACTATTTCAACAATCATTTGTCTTCTTGTTTATTTTGGATTTATAGAAAGAAGAGTAAAAAATGTACGTGACATTTCCATTTTCATATCCCACATTCGCCTTTCGATGTTGATTGTTTTAGCCTTGGCCATCACTTGTCATCGATGGGTTTGTCATGGTAAGAATGTGGTTTTGAGTATTGTCATAGCTTTAATCTTAATTTACTTCTTATGGATCATTGAATCCCTTACTGGCTTCATAATGATTGGTGCTTTAGTGTTCTATTTTCTTGTTAGAAGTGCACTTATCTCTAAAGAACGCTGGTTTAAATGGGGAGTTCCCACATTGATCATTGCAGGAGCATTGAGTTGCACGATTTACGTTGTAAAACAATATCACGATTACTTCACTCCAAAAGATGTCGCAACGAAAGTGTGGCCGCGTACAACTGATCGCGGGGGTGTTTATACCCATTATTTAGAAAATAATCAGCTCGAGAACGGACATTACATCATGCGAAATATTGCATGGCTTGAATTGCAAGAAGGTTGGAATCAAAGAAGTTCTATTGCCTTTGATAGTACAGATCTGAAAGGGAATGAAGTGAAGTGGACTTTAGTGAGATATTTAACTTCTATGGGCCTGCGAAAAGATTTAGATGCAATGGAAGAATTGACTGAAGAGGATATTGAGAACATTGAGAAAGGAATTCCAAGTTATACATTCTACAAAAGTTCAGGTATTGATAGAAGATTAGATAAGATATTTTTTGAATTGGATAACTACCGAAATGGCGGAAGCCCGAATGGTCATTCGGTTTTTCAACGATTTGAATTTTGGAAAAATGCAGTACACGTTTTCGTTAGAAACATTTGGATCGGCGTGGGAACGGGAGATGTGAAATCAGAAATTAATTTGCAGTATCAATTGGATGGAAGCTCATTAGTCGAGAAAAATCGTTTGCGTGCGCACAATCAATACCTCACTTACTTTGTAGCGGTCGGAATTTTAGGAGGACTTTTATGCCTATTGGCACTTATCTATCCCCTCACGAGAAAGTGGGCGAGAACCAATTTGGTGTTTATGAGTTTTTACATCATTTGCCTGTTGTCTTTCTTAACAGAGGATACACTAGAAACTCAAGTGGGGGTTACGTTCTATGCGTTTTTATATCCGTTCTTACTTCGATACGGAAGAGAAGATAAGCTCAGCAACAGCATTCGCTGAGATTTCTAAATCACCATTTTCAGGATGTTCGTCTGCAATAAAGACTTTGGTTTTAGATCCAATAGGGCTCCATCTACCAGCGTGCATCGGACGCTTTGGGGTGTAAAGACCAAAGGCATTTATTCCCAGTTCTGCTGCTATGTGCAATGGTCCTGTGCTCGCAGCCACAAGCCCATCGCATTGTGAAATGAAATAGATTAATTCTTTTAAAGAAAGTTTACCCGTTAGATCTGTGACGCTGTTTGAAAGTAATTCGCTGTTCTTTTTTATTTTATCTCCTTCAGGCTTCGTTCCGGTTACGAAAACTTCAAAACCGTTTTCGAAAAGAATTTGAGACAACTCTTCGAATTTTTTCAAACTCCAGTTTACCGCACTTCCTTTAGACAACGGGTGAAGAATGATTTTTTTTCTATTCGAAAGTTCGAATGGTAGCTTCACTTTTTCTGCGCGAAAACCAGCGAAATCAGCGAGTTCTATCAGAGATGGAATCTGACGATACCCGAAGGGTTCGAGGAGTTTGCAGTTCAGCTGTGCTTCGTGCAATTCAGATTTTTTTCTAGAAAAAAATACAGGGTAATTGCAATTGAAAACGGTCCACCATCTTCTTCCCGTGGCAATTCTATTTTTGATGCGTGCTTTGAAAGCAAGCTTCAATAATTCTTTTTCTGGAAAAACATGAATAATAGAATCCGCTTGCAGTGCTATCAACTGAGCGATTTGATCTTTTTCTGAATGCTGTTGAAGCTCATCCCAACTCATATAATCATCGACATGAATGCATGATTGAATGATGTCTTTGGTGTAATTTTTACCGATGAAGGTGATTTTGATTCCAGGGAATAGTGATTTCAAAATACCGCAAACGGGTAGAGTAAGCATCACATCTCCGATACTGTCCGTGCGCGCAATAATGATATGTTTAGGATTGCTGATCACGGTACAATTGCATTAGTTTTGAATACTTTTTATAGGTGGCATAAGCAGAAAGACGAGCAATGGTCCAGCCCGCTTTTCCGTCCAAAAAACCTGCTTTGAAAAGAATATTTTTCAAGTATTGCACTACCACTTTCAAACCAATCATTATGCTATTGGTTTTCTTTCCGCGCTGATAAAGTTCTTTGCTTGCGATGTTCGAGAAGTATTCTATTTGTTTCAAATGATCTTCTCTGGTGTAATAACTGTAATGAAGCAAATCACCTTTTAAATAGCCAACTTCCTCACCGTTGAGCATGTCCAATCTATCGTGAGGGTTTACTCCTGTCCAACGGGCGTGTGCCTTATGTACGAGCCGAGTTTTAGTATCAGGATACCACCCACTATGTCTAATCCAACTCCCGCAATAATTGGTAAGTCGGTTGAACTTGTACCCGAGTTGTGTTGGATTCTTTTTTATTTCTAAAATAGAATGACGCAAAGTGTCATCCAAAGCTTCATCAGCATCTAATGATAAAATCCAATCGTTCGATGTTTGATCAATGGCGTAGTTCTTTTGTTGAATATGTCCTTCGAATGTGTGCGGAATAAAACGAATGTTGTACTTCGCGCAAATGGACTCGGTTTTATCTTTTGAAAAGGAATCGACTACTACAATTTCATCCACCACACCTTGAAGCGAAAGCAGACATCGTTCGATGTTGCGTTCTTCGTTGAACGTAATGATTGCGGCAGATATTTTTGTTTCCAAATTAGTCTGTAATTTGAAGGTCAACTCCCATACAAAGTAAAACGATGAGTAGCAGTCCTAAAATGATTCGGTAGTATCCAAATCCTTTGAATCCAAATTTAGTAAGTATAGCGATGAAGCCTTTGATCGCGAGCACTGCAACGATAAAAGCGACAACATTACCAACTGCGAGTATTTTGATGTTTTCAGATGTGAAGACATCAGGTGAATCTTTCAATCCTTTGTACAACTGAAGTACAGAAGCTCCAAACATGGTTGGCACAGCAAGGAAGAAAGAGAATTCAGCGGCTTGTTTTCTAGTCAACCCTTGCGCCATTCCTCCGATGATGGTGGCCGCAGAGCGTGATACCCCTGGTATCATTGCAATGCACTGGAAAAGTCCGACTTTAAATGCCTTTGGGTAAGTTACTTCTACTTCGTTTTTGGGATTGAGGTACTTGTCAATCATTATGAGTACAATACCACCTACAAACAGCATTACAGCCACCACCATGACACTTTCGAGAAGGGCCTCGATGTAGTCGTTGAGCAACAGGCCCAAGACCGCTGCAGGAATAAATGCAACAAGTAATTTGAAGTAAAAATCAAGGGATTGGAAAAACCTTTTCCAGTAAAGCAGCACTACGCTGAGTATTGCTGCGAACTGGATGGTTATAACAAATATTTTTGTGAAATCGTCGTCGGGAGCGCCAAGAAGGTGCTGGGCAATAATCATATGCCCAGTGCTTGATATCGGTAAAAACTCAGTAAGACCTTCTACAATGGCGATGATGATTGCCTGTAGAAGATTCATGCTTTGTCTTTATTCGGGTTGAGCATAATTCCGTAGCCGATTACTACATATCCTGCCAATACTACGATTGGGGCCACAGTTGTTCTTCTTGTGCTAAACAACTCATCGGCATCAAACAAATTTGGATCGGGGCTTCCGCCGCCGCTCATAAGCATGAAACCAAGAATTACCACTGCCAATCCGATAATGATAAACATGTAATTTTTCTTGCTTAGGGCAAATGATAATGAGGATTTAGAACTCATACTTTAGTTTGTTTGAGGCAAATATAATAGGTTTAGCCTGTTATCAGCTTAAACCCGCGTCCGTGAATGTTTAGAATCTCAACTGTATCGTCTTGAGACAAGTGCTTGCGGAGTTTCGCGATGTAAACGTCCATTGAACGACCGTTGAAATAGTTGTCGTCTCCCCAAATAGCTTTCAATGCGTAACTTCTTTCCATAACGCCATTCACGTTTTTGCAAAGCAAGTAAAGCAATTCATTTTCTTTGGTGGTCAACTTCATTTCTTCTTCATTCAAAAGCAAACGTTGCTTGTTGTAATCGAAGTGATATTTTCCAATGGTGAATTCTTTCACTTCTTCTCCATCTTCTGGAAGTGCCGCTGTTCTGCGAAGAATTGCATTCATTCTCACCAACAATTCCTCCATGCTGAATGGCTTGGTCATGTAATCGTCGGCACCCACCTTAAATCCTTCAAGTGTATCTTCTTTCATGCTCTTCGCCGTTAGGAAGAGTATAGGAATGTGCTTGTCTTCTTCTCTAATTTCTGCAGCAAGAGTGAATCCATCTTTCACAGGCATCATCACGTCGAGCACACAGAAGTCGTAAGAATTTTTCTTGTACAGTTTGCTTCCCTCAGCTCCATCCGTTGCCAAGTCAGCTTCAAATCCTTTAGCATTTAAATATTCAGATAATAACGTACCCAAATTCGGGTCATCCTCACAAAGCAAAACTTTAATTTTCTTTTTCATATTTTCTGGGGATATGTATAGTGAAAGTACTTCCTTTTTTAACCTCGCTGGCCACTTCCACATAGCCACCGTGTTTTTCGATAACACCTTTTACATAGCTCAAGCCTAATCCGAATCCTTTCACATTGTGCACGTTTCCTGTAGGTACTCTGTAAAGCTTATCAAATATCTTTCTCTGATTTTCTCTTGTAATTCCAATACCATTGTCTTTAAAAGCAATGGCAATTCCATCTATTTCGTCGCGTGTATATATCTCAATTTTGGGACTAATGTCGCTATATTTTATCGCATTGTCAATGAGATTGTATACAACGTTTGTAAGGTGAAGTGAATCGCCTTCAACCACGGCAGCTCCTGCATCTAGGTGCTTAACTATTTCACCTTTCTTTTTCTTGATTTGAATTTCTATGTTTCGAATAACTTGCTCAATTACAGCGTGCATATCCACCTTGTTCACCCTCAATTGCATCTCTCCCTGCTCGAATATGGCAGTTCTCAAAACATTTTCAACAAGTACGCCTAACCTTTTGTTTTCTTCATTGATCATCCCAATGTATGTCGACATTGCTCTAGAACTTTGCTGCATATCAGGATCGTTCATAGCTTCGCATGCAAGTGAAATAGTAGCGATTGGTGTTTTCAGCTCATGCGTCATGTTATTGATGAAATCGTTTTTGATATCACTCAATTTTTTCTGACGATAGATGGTACGAATGGAATAAGAAAACAGCAACATAATCACCAACAAGAGCACGCCGGATATTCCAAGCATACTGATCATGGATCTCAACAAATATCCTCGTTGGTTGGGGAACCAAACACGCAGATAATTCACGTCGCTGTTTGGATCGTTAGGGAAAAGTTGAGCTTTGTATCCTTCCGATAAAAACTGCTCAACAAATGGTTGATTTTCTTGGGAAATGATCTCGGGCTGGCGCAGTTTGTTGAATACCGCGTATTCGTATTTTGCCTTAATACCATAATATTCCAGTTCCGCTTGAATCATGCTGTCCAGTCGGGTGCTATCTACGCGCTCATCAATGTCGCGGTAAATATCCACTTCCATCAAACCTCCCATGATGTCGTCGAGGAATCCAGCTTGCTTCAGAATTTCGCTTTGATCTACACCAGACTCGCCAAGCTTGGCGTAAAAAGCGGAGTCACGGCTTTCATCCATTGTAGCTTGGTTTACCACATTCACATCCTTCTTACCGTAACTTAAAATGATATTGTTGTTTCCAGCACCAGTCACTTTTATCGAAGGTCGAGAAGCTTGTGTTGCGGCGAGTTTTTTTGCTTCGTCTTTTTCAAGTTTATCTACTACTCGCGTGAGGGCTTTACTCACACTCCCTGCGAAGTCTTGTTCACGAAGAATAAAAGTGTTGTTGACCCAATATACCTGCAGGGCGATAAGTCCGGCGACAGCGACGGCACTTAAAACGACCAAGATTTGGAGGTAGCGGGCTTTCATAAATAGTTGCTAGAACAATTACAAATTACGGAAACTATTGGGAAAGTTGGCTAATCTGCTTAACAGCTTTTAACAACAAGATGAGTCAATTCAAATTGATTTAAAGGCAGTTCACTCAAAACCGTTTTAGTAGGAAAGTGGAAGTTGAGAAGTTTGCATCATAAACACTTAAAGCGATGAAAAGATATATACACCTTTTAATTGGAATGCTGCTGGCCATTCAAGCAGCAGCACAAACACAAAATACTGGAGCCGTTCGCGGCACGGTGGTAGACAAACAAAGCCAATATCCATTATTCGGAGTGCAGGTGGTAATCGTAAAAGGGGACTCACTTTTTGGCGGTGTTACGGATGAAAATGGGCGCTACCGCATAGAGAAAGTCCCAACGGGGAGGGTGGATGCTGTTGTAAAAATGGTGGGATATGACCCTCAAAATTTCAAGGGATTACTTTTAAATTCAGGTAAGGATTTGGAACTGAATATTCAACTTGAAGAAAGCGTGAGTCAACTGGGTGGAGTGGAAATAATTGCAGAAGACAATAAATCTGAATCCATCAATAAGATGTCGAGTGTTTCGTCGCGATCTTTCAGTATTGATGAGGCGATGCGTTACAGCGGGACATTGCAAGATCCATCGCGTATGGCACAAAACTACGCGGGCGTGAGTGGATCAAGTGATGATAGAAACGACATTATCATTCGAGGAAATAGTCCGACGGGTGTTCTTTGGAGGCTAGAAGGAATAGACATTCCGAGTCCGAATCACTTTGCTACCGTGGGCACTACAGGCGGACCGATTTCATTATTGAATATCAATAACCTTGCGAATTCAGATTTCGCTACAAGTGCATTTTCCGCAGACTATGGCAACGCACTATCAGGAGTATTTGACTTGCGATTGAGAAGTGGTAATCAAGACAAAAGAGAATATCTTTTTCAAATGGGATTCAACGGCTGGGAGCTAGGCGCCGAGGGTCCTTTTAAAAAGGGAGGACAAGCCACATACATCATCAATGCACGCTATTCCTTTTTGGAAATCATGAATAAGTTGGGCATTAACTTCGGCACCGGTAGTGCTATTCCGGAGTATCAAGACGTATCGTTCAAAGTAGATCTTCCGACGAAAAAGGCAGGCAAGTTTTCTGTTTTTGGAATTGGAGGAAATAGTTTCATCGATTTTCAAGCGAGCGATGATGACGAAAACAACTTGTATTCTAACAACAGACAAAATCAGCAATTCACAAGCACGACTGGTGTTGTAGGAATTTCCCATTCTTATTTTTTCAATGAAAAAACACAAGGAAAAGCAATAATCGCGCTTTCAACTGGCGGCACAGAAGGGTTTACAGATACTTTAGATGTGGCTGGAAATGCTTATCGCTACTACGGAGTATATCAAAGGCAAAATAAATTAAGCGGGCATTATTTCGTCAATTCAAAAAGAAGTGCGCGCAATACGTTGAAAGCAGGAGTAATGTATGATTTGTACATGTTCAATATCGCAGACAGTGTGCTCTATGATGGAGGATACTTTTTCAAATTGACCGACTATGAGGGTGATGCTGGTTTGATGCAAGGGTATGCTATTTGGCAAAATCGACCGAATGAAAAAGTTACGCTGACTTCTGGATTACACAGTCAGTATTTTTTACTAAACAATAGTGTAAGTATCGAGCCACGTCTTGGTGCCCGATTGAACGTTCGGTCAGGGCAAGCTATAAGTGTTGGAGTGGGCTTGCACAGCCAATTACAGCCAATTCCAACTTATTTCAGCAGAGAAGAATTGAATGATCTTTCGGTCGTATCCAACAATAAAAATTTAGATTTTAATAAGGCGGCCCATGCTGTGATTGGATACGATATTCAATTATCCGAACATGCGCGATTGAAATCCGAAGTCTACTATCAGTATTTGTACAACATTGCAGTAGATAAGTCATCATCTTCTTTTTCCATGCTCAATACGGGAGCAACGTTTACCTATCCCAACAATGCTGATTTGGTAAACAACGGTACGGGTTATAATTATGGATTGGAAGTTACCGTGGAGCGCTTTTTACATCATGGATTCTACTACCTATTCACCACGTCATTATTTGAAAGTAAATACAAGGGCAGTGATGGTGTGGATAGAAACACCGCATTCAATGGAAATTATGTTTTTAATTTCTTGATGGGTAAAGAGTGGAAGGTGGGAGAGAATGCAATTTTCAGCTTGGACACGAAGTTCAACCTAGCAGGCGGTCGTCGATACACTCCAATTGATTTGGAAGCTTCTATAGCAGCTGGCGAGGAGGTAAGGCCTGACGACTTAGCTTATTCTGAGCAATATACACCGTACGCGCGATGGGATGTGAAAGTGGGTTTTAAGAAAAATCATAAGAAATTTGCGCAAAGTATAGCTTTGGATATTCGCAACGTAACGGGAAGAGAGAATATCTTTATGCAGAGTTATAACGCACGCACTAAAGAAATCGAAACAACATATCAAACAGGATTTTTCCCGGTGGTGTTGTATTCAGTGTATTTTTAAAACATGAGAAGAAAGAAGGATAAGGAATGTTCAAGGTTTGTTCACCGTAAGGAGAACGCACTCGGATTGCTAGGTTTTCGCGACTGGCCGCTGATGGTAGTTGGAATTCCGTTGATTGGATTTTTACTTCCTTTCATCTTTTTTCAAATGACATGGGATGAGGCCGTGACGTGCTTCTGTCATACGTGGTACTGGTCTATTTTATTCACTGGAATTTTTTGGATAGGCAATAGACAGATCATCATCTTTTTTAGAAAGATGTTTCCTCACCACGCAGATTTGAAGGTAAGGCTTTTCAAACAAGGATTGATGATGGTGTTGTTTACTGCATCTGTCTCTGTTTTGCTGAGCGGTATGGAAGCGAACATCGGAGTGGATTTTGGTTACTCGCCCATGAAGAAAAGTGTGTTGAGGCTGTTCATTTCGAGCTTTACATCGACCATAGTGGTAGCGTCGATTTACGAAAGTGCCTACTTCTTTAATAGATGGAAGGAATCGATTGCAGAAACGGAAAAGCTCAAGCAAGAAAGAGCTTCGTCGGAGCTTCAGGCACTGAGAAGTCAGGTGAACCCACACTTTTTATTTAATAGTTTAAACACACTTGCGAGTATCATACCTGAAGATCCGAAGAAGAGTGTGGAGTTTGTGCAAAAGATGAGTGCTGTGTACCGCAAAATTTTGGATTTGAATGAAAAGGATGCGGTGACATTGGCTGAGGAATTACACACGTTGGACGAATATTTATTCCTTGTACAAACAAGATATCCTGAGAATCTGCTTGTAGTAAAGAATATCAAGGACGAGCATTTGTCGGGGTATGTTGTGCCTATGGCATTGCAAAATTTAGTGGAGAATTCCATTAAGCACAATGTTATTTCTAAGAAGAAGCCTTTGGTAATAACTATTGAGAGTTTTGAGAATTATGTAGAGGTAAAAAATGAACTTCAGCCAAAATTAACGGAGGAAAAATCAACCGGAACGGGGCTGTTGAACATTGAAAATAGAAGTCGAATTATTTTCGGGAGAAGCATAGAAATAGAGAAAACCGAACACTCGTTCGGTGTGAAATTACCGTTGGTAAAAATTGAACAGAAATGAAAGTAATTATTATTGAAGACGAAACACCTGCTGCAAACCGCTTAGAACGATTGGTAGTTGCTGCGCGCCCAGGAGTGGAGGTGTTGAAGAAGATGGATAGTGTAGAGGAGGCGGTAGAGTGCTTCAATAAAGGCGTGGAAGTGGATTTGATTTTCATGGACATTCAGTTAGGTGATGGACTTAGTTTTGAGATTTTCAACCAAACAAAAGTTCCTGCACCTGTCATCTTTACAACAGCGTACGACCATTATGCGATACAAGCTTTCAAAGTAAATAGCGTGGATTATTTGCTCAAACCCGTGGATGAGGAAGAATTAGAAAAAGCGATTCAGAAATTTGAGCAACAAGAAAACTCTAATTCAAATGGGGAGTTGAAGCAAATTCTAAATGCAGTAAGAGCAGATCGCGCCAATTTTAGAAGGAGATTCTTAGTAAAGACCGCAGGGCGACTGGCATTTATTCTAGTTGAAGATGTAGCTTATTTTTTCTCGGAAGAAGGAGTAACCTTTATTGTGAATAAGGATAATGAACGCTATCTATTGGAAAATACGCTAGAAGAATTGGAAGGACAATTGGATCCAGGAGAATTTTTCAGAATCAATCGAAAGATGATATTGGCCAGCAAAAGCATTACGCGAATTGAACCTTATTCAAACAATAGACTGCAACTGACCTTAAACCCAGGTTTCTCAGAAGAGGTGGTAGTAAGTCGCCATAGAACTTCAGAGTTCAAAGCTTGGCTCGACTCATAATTAGAAGCGGTACCTGATACTAAATGCTGCGATATTCTTGTTCACAGCATTAATGATTCCGAAATTGTATTCCGGCTTGTAGTCGAATGAAACCATTACCGGTACGCTTCGAAAAAAATATTCCATTCCTACCATGGCATCTAATCCGGGCACAAATACAAAACCATTAAAGTCGTTGTGGATGTCGTCTCTCTTTAGACCTACGGGATGAAGCATGCCGTGTCCACCAGCTCCCATGTACCATTTGAATCCTTTTACTGGAGTCGAAAAGTGATATTGAAAGAGGGGTGTTAGTGCAAATGCTCCATTATTCATGGTGGCCATTGCTTCTATGCTGATGTGGTCTTTTAGAAAGGTTTGGTATGTAATACCGCTGTTAACTCCTACTCGGAGACCAATGGTGTATTCTAGCATGCCGATTCTGCCACGCTGGGCAAAGGCTGTAGAGGCAATAATGAGAAAGAAAGCTATAGTGGTGGAGCGTATCATAAGTGCTGATACGCAATAAATTATTAAATGTTACTCAAAAGCCAAATGGTATTTTTTGCCAAATTCTTCTTGAGCCATTAAAAATTTATCTTGAGCCGATTTCGACATGTCGTGAATGCGGAGTTGTGCTGAAAAGCTTGTGTCTATAATTGCCACATTGATGGACTCAGCAGGCATAAGTTTGATATCACGAAGTACGATATAATCGTTGGTTACTAAATTGTCGTAAGTCTTAAAGAGCTCGCGAGCAGCAACTTCTAAAAGAGGGTCGTTGTGAAAAGGGCCAATACTATCTAAAGCTAATATGCTTCTTTTAATGGTGGATTGCATATTCACGAAGGCATACTCGATTTGATCCTTGGTTGCAATTGAATCTACATAAACCGAATCGAACTTGTCAAAGGAGGTGATGATATCCAATTGATGGCGTACAATGTTGTCGTTGTAGTCTGCGGCTTGTTCTGCACGACGCGTACATGAAGCTAAGAATAACAAAGTAAAAGCAAGAATTGAGTAGAGGTTAAGGCGATTCATAAAGCAAATATACCTTTTAGACGCAAAGTCTTTGATTCGTTGCCTGATTAATTTGTGCTGTGAATGGTGTCGAGCAAAACTTCGTAGTAGGGGCGGCGTACCATTTTGGATTTCAACCAGCAAAAAAAGGTGATGGCTTGGGTGTCTTCTTTACGGTCGGGCCATGCCAAGTTGGCTTTTTCTACTTCATCGGAAAAGAGCTTGGAAGTAACATGTTCGGGGTTGCTGATCATTGCACGAACGAATTTGATAAATACTTGGGCACGGGAATATGCAGGATGTTGCAAGAAGGATGAGAAGTATTTTTCCAGCGATTGAATTCTTTGAGATGCGATTTCTACGTTGCCTAATTCGTATTGTAAAATCACTTCAATCATATTCTTTTTGAATCGCCATTCCTTTCCCATTTTCTTTTCGATCCAATTTTCTGAAGATGGAATCGTCAACATGGTCTGATTGGCTTTTTTAAATTTATTGGATTGAAAGTAATAAACGACCAGGTTCAACTGGATGTTGAGTTTGTCTGATAAGCTCAATCTGGCATTCTCTTTTTCAAGAACATTTTCCAACACTTCGATGCTGGTTTCGTTGAAGCCTAAATAGCTTTCAACAGCAGCTTTGAGCTGGATATATTTTGATTGATAATCTTTGAAAGGTGCGAGTTTTTCAAGCCAGGTTTGCGCATCTTCTAGCTTCCGGTTCCGATAAAGCGTATGCGCAATCATATAATAAAATGGTGCACGAAGTTTTTCTTTATTGATAAAGGCATTGGCGTTCTCAAGTCGATTGTACATTCTAAGAACGAATGCTTCAAAGCGAGAATAGTTTTTCGAACTGATAATTGCAGATCGAATCATTTGAACAATTTCTAAAATGAACTCGGGCTTGAATGTGTCCTGATTTCTCAGGTCAATTAATTGGAAAACTTCATTGATGATTTCATCAGGTTGAATGACCTGACCCGCATTTCGTGCATCAGCAAGGCGTTTGCGCATGATGCTGTTTGCAACAATTAATTTCTGTTGTACCGCGAGTCTTTTCTGGGCATCTTCCCAGTGATGAAAGTATGCAGAAGGGTCAACTTCTAGTCGGTGCGCCTCTTTAATGATGAGTTGATAAACTTGTTGCAATGTGTCGTAGTCACCATTTTTTTCTGCCAAGCTAGCGGCCTTTAAAAGGTATTTTCTTGCGTATTCTGAGGCGTTATTATTGAGGTAAAAGGAAGCCATAGCCAATACGAGTTGCGGGTTGGTTTTGTCTGACGACAACTCGACGATTCCAACAAATTCTTCGAACAATTGAAGTAGCAGTTTGCGAAGGCTATGGTATGCATTAAGATTTACAGGCTTGTATAATCTGGAGGCGAAAAACTCACCTTTTTCATTTGGATTCTTCACAATCAAATCAAATAGCTCTTGCGCTCGCTTTGCTGATTTGGCGCGTGACAGGTATTGTCGAAAGCGCTTTTGATCGTTTTCATTCAGCAATAATATTCCCTGGGTAATAAAGTCCATTTAAAACTACGTTTTTAATATTACAAGTAGCTGAAAACAAAGATATTAAAAATTATTTATTATTTAATTAAAACTACGTTTTTGGTTGATTTTGGCTTGTGCAGCTACTGAAATGACGACTCCTTTGCACCACACAAAAACGAAAAAGTTATGGTACTAAGTTTTATAATCGGACGTTTGGTGAAGTTGATTGCCAGAGTCCTATTCAAGATCAGAATCAAAGGAGAGGTTACTGTTCCATCTAAAGGAGGAGCATTGATTGTAGCTAACCACACAAGTTATATCGATTTTATATTAATGGTGGCCTCTTGTCCAAGATCGGTTCACTTTGTAATGAATGAAGATGTTTTTAAGAAGCCTTTGCTTCGACCATTTTTAAAAGCACTCCACTGCATACCTGTAGGGCCGAGAGCGGGAAAGAATAATTTTGATGCATTCAATGGTGCAGTAAAAGAACTGATAGATCAAGGAAAGATCGTAGCTATTTTCGCTGAAGGAACTGTAAGTAGAACAGGCCAATTGCTAGAGTTCAAAAAAGGAGTGGAGCATCTATCTCGAATCATCAACGCTCCGATTATTCCAGTTCACTTTGATAATGTGGCGGGAACACCATTTACCTATGAAGCAGGAAAGCGCAGCATCACTCCATTACGTTGGAGAACCATTGGAAGATTGATTTTAGTTCGATTTGGAAAGCCTATATATGGCGAAGTAAAATCGTTTCATTTGAGACAGCGTATTAAAGAATTGGAGGCGGAGAATTTTCAATCACGTATTCGCCGCGCTGGATCTATACAAAAGCGTATCAGCGAATCGCTGAGTGAAAAATCGAATGGATTTTGGAGTTGGGGCAGTGTGAATCTATTGTACAGAGATATTCCAGAGCATCTATCTCTATTAAACAAAGTACTACTTGACACACTTCGCAATGAGCAACGAGTAGCGGTATTGTTGCCTCAGGGAAAATGGAATCACTTGATTTATCTATGGTTGTTGAGTCAACATAAAACAGCTGTTCCAATTGATCCAGAATGGACGAATGAAGAGCGACTTCATGTAATGAATAAGAGCAATACGCAATTGCTTTTAACTACAAAAGATTTGAATTTTACGAAGTATGCTCCAACTTCAGAAGGCATACTTTATATCGAAGATATTCTTACTGATATCGTAAAAGGACGAAAGTCGGTGATGATTTGCGACACTTTGAAATGGGCGAAGAGAAAGGTGAGAACCACGTGGGCAGGATTGAAAAGAGAAGAACCATCGGTTATCTTTTTTGAAAGATCAGACAAAGAAAATATGCGCATGGTTCCGATGTTCGGCGAGCAATTGGTAGCAGTTACCACTTCCATGAAGCAAGTCTATGATTTTAAACCAGAAGTTGTAATGAGTGCGCGTTTGCAATTGGATCACTCATTTGGCTATGTACTTCAGTTGGTGTTGCCATTGCTTTATGATATTTCTGTGGATGTTCGCGAACGTTCGACTACTGAAGAGTTTATTGAGCAATTGATGCAAACAAAACCGGAGATTGTTGTAGCTACTCCTTCACAATTGGAGTTTCTTGCCAGCGCAGCTAGACACCGCAACTTCCCATTCCTTACACATGTATTTACCGCGGATGTTCATCCTGCTTGCGATGCAGTGCAGGCACTAACATCAAGAGGAATAACTGTGATGACTTGTGCAGGAATGAATGCAACCGCCTCCGTTTTTGCTGTGAATCTCCACAACTACAAAGGAAAAGATATTGTTGGAAAGGAATTGATTCAAGAAGCTTATGATGACGATAGTATTGGTAAGGCATTGCCAGGAGTGGCAGTTCGTGTAACCGACCCGAATGATTGTTCGGTTGAAATGGATAGCAATGAGGTGGGAGAAATTTGGATTAAGGGAGCTTCGGTTTGTACTGTTTTTTGCAGTGAAGATGCCTTTGAAATAGGTGAGTGGTATCGAACTGGGTGGAGAGGATATATTGATCAAAAAGGCTTTATTCACTTAGAGTCAACACAAAAGCATCATTCGCTTTTAGCTTGTTGAGTATTCCACATGAAGACGTGAGGATTATTCATGTAGGGTTTGATGTCTTCGGAAAAAATAAGCAGTCCGAGGTCGACTACCCAGAGAATTAATCCACCGCCAAGTGTAACCGTATAAACTATCGGCACCGCTAGATCTGTTCCCAGATACATGCGGTGAACTCCGAACATGCCGAGAGAGATGTTGAGGGCAATGGCTACGAGACGAGGGTTTTCAGATTTGGAAATAAATTCGAAAGACTTTCGTGCTACGATTTGTCCCTCAGCATTTTCTTTAAAAAACAAATTTGCAGCAGGGCTTAACTCAATCGATTGTGCTTGAGCATTAGACCAGAGCATGCATGAAAATATGAGAGCTAATAGAAAGCGCATAATGCGCGAAGTAACGAAAAAGGGCTATCAATATTGATAGCCCTTTTTTATTATTTTTTTATGGATGTATTTTATCCTAAGATCAACATCGCGTCGCCGTAGCTGAAGAAGCGGTATTTCTCTTTGATCGCTTGTTGGTATGCTTCCATGATCAAGTCGTATCCACCGAAAGCAGTAGTCATCATCAACAACACGCTTTCCGGTTCGTGGAAATTGGTAATCAATGAATCCGCGATTTGAAAGTCGTAAGGAGGGAAGATGAATTTGCTGCTCCATCCGTCGAATGGTTTTAGCAAATTGCTTGTGCTAACGCTACTTTCGAAAGCTCTTGCAACCGTAGTCCCAACTGCACATATTCTTCTTCCTGCTTGTTTCGCATCGTTTACCAACTTAGCAGTTTCTTCAGGAATGATGAGCTGTTCGCTGTCTGTTTTGTGCTTTGTCAAATCTTCAACTTCTACAGTGCGGAATGTTCCAAGACCGATATGCAAAGTCAATTCAGCCATGTGAATTCCTTTGATTTCAAGGCGCTTTGAAAGTTCGCGGCTGAAGTGAAGTCCAGCTGTAGGAGCGGCAACGGCACCTTCATGCTTAGCATAAATGGTTTGGTAACGCACTTCATCTTCTGGTTCTACAGGACGTGTGATATACTTTGGAAGTGGAGTTTCACCAAGTTCATAGATCAACTTTTTGAACTCGTCGTGTGTTCCATCAAAAAGGAAGCGAAGGGTTCTTCCACGTGAAGTGGTGTTGTCGATTACTTCGGCAACGAGTTCATCGTTTTTACCGAAGTACAATTTATTACCGATACGGATTTTACGAGCAGGGTCTACTACAGTGTCCCAAAGAAGGCTTTGTGCATTCAATTCGCGAAGCATGAAAACTTCGATCATTGATCCTGTCTTTTCTTTGTTTCCGTACATTCTTGCTGGGAAAACGCGTGTGTTGTTATTCACCATTACATCGCCCTCTTCAAAGTAGTCGAGGATTTCTTTGAATGTACGGTGTTCGATTTTTCCCGTTTGTTTGTGAACCACCATTAAGCGTGATTCGTCTCTGTGGTTTGCCGGATATTGAGCGATCAATTCTTGCGGCAGTTTGTACCTGAACTGACCTAGTTTCATAGCAGAAATCAATGTGTTGCGAATTAAAAAATTGGGGCGCGAAGATACAACATTGAAAAGGCGTTGTCAAGTGCCTTATTTTGGTTGCCACGGAATCTCCGAGGCGTTGCACTCCATGGTGAGTTTTCTAGCTAAGACAAAAAGGTAATCACTCAATCGATTAAGGTATTGCATAATGAGTGTTTCCACGGGCTGATGCTCATTTAGAGCAGCCACACATCTTTCAGCCCTTCTGCAAATGGTTCGTGCTACATGGCAATGGGAAACGGCAAGATGTCCTCCCGGTAGGATGAAATTTTTCATTGGCGGCAGGATTTCATCCATTGCGTCCATTTCTTTTTCAAGGAGGTTAATGTCGTCTTGTGAAATCTCTGGTAGTTTCATTTTACCGACATGCCCAGGATCTACCGCGAGGTGACTACCAAGAGTGAACAAGCGGTCTTGAATTTCGATGAGCACAGCTTGGTGAAGCGGCTGGATATCTCGAAGTATGCCTATATAGGAGTTGAGTTCGTCAACAGTGCCGTATGCATCGATTCTAAGGTGATGTTTTGGGACTCTTGTTCCGCCAAGTAATCCAGTGGTTCCGTCATCGCCTTTTTTCGTGTAAATTTTCATAGTAAAAGAATAACAGGTGCAAGATGGGGATGTTTATTGAATTACGGGAATTCCCGTATTGAAAAAAAGGAAATGGGGTTTTGTTTTGCCTAGTAGAACGCTACACTTAAAACTTATTGGTTTACTCCCCCTTGGGTACGGAATGTCATGATCGCTTTGAGGTTAAAATTTTCATGAGATACGCTTCCCTTGGGGGATTTTTTTTTATGCCAAAAAGGCCACTCCGTTGAGCGGCCTTCAATGGTAATAAATGAAAACAATTAAACTATCTAATATCTCTACATGAGAACTTACATGGCTTTTAACGTCAGAAGTCGTGTTAAAGGTTACGGTTCATTTTAACATTTCTGAAAATAGTTTGTAAGGTGTTCATTTTGAAGGGTCTTGAATTTTAAGGATTCGTAACATTTTTTGGTTTCTGTGTAAACTATGAATTCCGACCTTGCATCAAAACCGATAGAAGATGAAAAAAACAATTGGATTGGGCCTAGCGGCCTTGACTGGAGCGCTTTTTATGGCGTTTAATGAAGGGGCAGTTTCGGAAGAAACATTGGCCATTGGAGCAGCGGCACCAAAAGCAGATTTGAAAATGGAATTGACAACAGGCAAAACGATTTCATTGCAAGATGCGAAGAAGAATAATGGATTGCTTGTAGTTTTTTCGTGCAATACGTGTCCATTTGTGATAGGTGCGGAAGGCTATGGTACAGGTTGGGAAGGAAGATATGTGGATGTTCAGAAGGCAGCAGAGAAGGCGGGAGTTGGAATGGTACTGGTGAATAGCAATGAGGCTAAAAGAGAAAAAGGCGATGGAATGGCCGATATGAAGCAAAGAGCTAAGGAGAAAGGTTTTGAATCCATCATGTATGCATTGGATAAGAATTCGGAGTTGGCGAATGCATTTGGAGCAAGAACAACACCTCACGTTTTCTTATTTGATAAAAACATGAAGCTCGTGTACAGAGGCGCAATTGATGATAGTAATGAAGGTCCTGAGAAGGTTACAAAACATTATTTGAAAGATGCGCTGAATAACTTGAGCACTGGAAAAAAAATCGATCCCGCAGAGACCAAATCGGTGGGGTGTAGTATTAAGAGGGTGTAAGCATCCTGTCGTATATTTTGGAAGTAGGCCTTCTCTTAGTTGGGAAGGCCTATTTTTGTGCCCATGAATTTGAAGCCTTTTGAAGCAAAATCGGTAAACGACCTTATGGAAGGTGCGCTATTGCTTATTGACAAACCACTGACGTGGACGAGTTTTGATGTGGTAGGAAGATTGAAATGGTGGTTGAGAAGAAATGGCAAAGCACCTAAGTTTAAGATTGGTCATGCCGGTACGCTGGATCCTTTGGCTACGGGTTTACTAGCGGTTTGTATTGGCAAATACACCAAACAAATTGAGAGCATTCAAGGTGGAGTGAAAGAATATACTGGTGTGATTCGATTGGGTCAGACCACGCCGAGTTATGATTTGGAAACCCAACCAGAAGGCGCATTCAATGTAGATTTTACGAAAGAAGAATTGGAGTCCGTTGCATCTTCTTTTATTGGCGAACAATTGCAGACACCACCTATTTATTCTGCCAAACTTATTGATGGAAAACGTGCTTATGAATCTGCACGCGCAGGTAAAACCGTGGAAATGCGAAAGTCGTTGATTCACATTTTCGAATTTGAATTGACTAAAATCGAAATGACGGATTTACATTTTAGAATTAAATGTTCTAAAGGAACTTACATTCGTTCTATAGCGCACGACTTTGGTCAAAAGTTGAATAGCGGAAGTCATTTGGTAGAGTTGCGTCGCACGGAGTCAGCACCTTTTCGTGTGGAAGATGCTATGACCATGGAGCAAGCCGAAGAATGGTTGGGAAGTTTACCGGTTTACCAAGAAAAATCTAGCGCGCCACAAAACGGATAGTCTGTCTGTTTCGTTGCTCCAACAAAATTTCACGATTCGCAGTGAGCATCTTGATGTTTTCATCATTGTAATGACGTGCTGTGAGTAGCGTCAATCCTTCGTTGTAGCGAATGGTGTATTTCTCTTTTAGTGCGCGGAATAATGCTTCTTGTTTGTATTCGTCTTTGTCGACACAAATGGAAAAGCTCAAAGCGGAGTTTTCCATCAGGTGAATGCGCACACCGATTGTAGATAGCAATTCAAATATTTCTTTCAAGTTGTCTTCTACCACGAATGAAAAATCGCGCGGTGTAATACTGATGAGTACTTGATTTTTTTTAGAAATAAAACAAGGAATCAAGCTGTCTTGTTCTTGATTTTCTTGAATAGCAGATCCTGCTGCTTCGGGATCGATAAAAGATTTGATGTACAGCGGGATGTTTTTATTCTGGAGAGGTTTTACCGTTTTCGGGTGAATCACGCTGGCGCCATAGTATGCGAGTTCTATGGCTTCACGGAACGAGATTTTATCCAGTTTTGTAGTGTTTTCGAACACTTTTGGATCGGCGTTTAGCATTCCAGGCACGTCTTTCCAGATCGTGACATCCGTCGCATCGAGGAGGTAGGCCATAATGGCTGCGGTGAAGTCGCTTCCTTCGCGGCCGAGGGTGGTGGTGTTTCCGTGGCTATCGCTGCCAATAAAACCTTGAATGATTACGACATCGTGGTGTTCAAGTTGATGCGCAATATTTTGCACTGCGAGAGCGCTTTTATTCCAGTCGACCCGAGCATCACGATGGCGATCGTCTGTCTTGATGGTCAAACGGGCATCGGTGAAAGCAGTGTTGAAACCACTTTTTTTCAAGTATTCAAATACAATTGAAGTCGAAAACAGCTCGCCGTAGCATACGATTTTATCATATTCCAAATCTTCGTTGGTGGATTTTGGAAGTCCAATTTTCTCCAGCAGTTCGTTCATGTAAACATCAAAAGTGGCCATGCAGTTTTCGATGTCGTTGCCGAATAATTCTTCTGCTATTGAACGGTGGTAATCGGTGAGGCGTTGGATAATCTCTGCCGTGTCTCCACCGTGGTATCTCGCTCTGTGCAGTTCTTCGAGGGCATTGGTGACTTTACCCATCGCCGAAATCACAACTACTAATTTATCGTTTGGAAAACGCTGAAGGATAGATGCTACGTTGCGCACAGAAGCCGCGTCTTTTACTGATGCACCACCGAATTTGAAGACTTTCATGATTTAGAAAAATAATCTTTGAGTTGTTGTTGCGAAAGTTTGCCATTGAGCCATTCGTCGGAATAGGAGGCGTTGTATTTGTTGTAAAAATTGATGGCAGGCTCGTTCCAATCGAGCACTTGCCAAATCATTCCAACGTAGTTGTTTTGGTGGGCAATGCGCATGGTTTCTTTAAACAGTAAGTGACCAATTCCATTTCCTCTGAAATTTTCATTTACCACCAAATCTTCTAGGTAAAGCATGGGACCTTTCCAAGTGGAGTAACGAATGTAATAGAGTGATATTCCTACGATTTGATGATTGATTTCGGCGACGATGAATTTGAAGTAGGTTTCTTTTCCGAAACCATACTCTAGCATTTGATCTTCGGAAACGACCACTTCGTCGGGAGCTTTCTCGTATAGGGCAAGCTCTTTAATCAATTGAAGTACATGGGGTATATCTTCTTTTTTTCCTTCTCTGATGGTAACCGACTGACTCATGCTACAAATGTAATTGAATAGGCGTCAATATGCACGGATTCACTACCTTTGCGGCATGTCAAGTATTCGTTTAGAGAAGATGGCCTCGTTGATTAAACGAGAGATGAGCACCATTTTTCAGCAAAACATGAACACACACTTTAGCGGAATGATGATTACCGTGACGAATGTTCGTGTGGCGCCAGATTTGAGTGTAGCAAAGATTTACTTAAGTTTTTTTCCAACCGACAAGAAGGAAGAGGGGATGGATTTGGTATTGGAAAAGAATTCGCTTTTGAGAAAGATGTTGGGAGATGTGGTTGGAAAGCAGCTTCGTAAAATTCCTGCACTTAATTTTTACCTTGACGATTCGCTCGATTATTTTGAAGAGATTGATCGTTTATTGAAAAAGAAATAACGGTCTTATTCCCCTTGCTATATGCATTACGATCCCATTAAAAAATCCCTCGGCAACGTTTTTAATCGCTCACCATATTCGAGGATTTTGTTTTACAAATTGCTTGATGTGTTGCTATTGCGCACATGGCATATTCACAGAGAACTTCGCAAGTGGAGAAAAAACGCACCTGAAAAATCGCACATTCTAGATGCGGGTTCTGGTTTTGGTCAGTACAGTTACCACATGAGCAAATTCAGCGAGAAGAATTGCTTGCTAGGTGTGGATGTGAAAGAAGATCAAATCGCAGAGTGCAATGAATTTTTTCATGATTTAGGAAAGCAGAGTGTATTTTTCAAGGTTGCTGATTTGACCAAATTCAAAAAAGAAAATGCGTTCGATTTGATTTTGTGTGTGGATGTGATGGAGCATATTTTGGAAGACGTTGAGGTGTTGAAGAATTTTCACTCGAGCTTGAAAGAGGGAGGAATGTTGCTTATTTCTACACCAAGCGATCAGGGTGGAAGTGATGCGCATGATGATGATGACGGAAGTTTTATTGAAGAGCACGTGCGTAATGGATACGGCATGCAGGAAATGAAAGACAAGCTTGCTATTGCCGGTTTTAAGAAGAAAAAGTTGCATTATAGTTATGGCACTCCGGGTCAGATTTCATGGAGAATTTCTATGAGCATTCCAATGCGCATGTTAAATATTTCAAAGGCATTTTTCATCATTTTACCTTTCTATTATTTGGTGGTGATGCCTGTGGCTTTGGTGTTGAATTTTATTGATAGCCGTAAAGCTCACCGCACAGGAACCGGGCTAATCGTGACTGCTTGGAAATAATTTGAACGTTTCATTTTACATAGCGCGACGTTATCTTTTTGCGAAAAAATCGCGCAATATCATCAATATTATTTCAATGATTTCGATGACTGTGGTGGCTTTTGTCACGGCAGCAATGATATGCGTAATGAGCGCTTTCAACGGAATCGAGGATTTAGTTCAACAGCTTTTTTCAAACTTTGATGCGCCTTTGACAGTGGTTCCAGTAACGGGAAAGTCATTTGCGGATTCGCTGGTTGTAGATGAAAAACTGAATCAGATTGAAGGCATTGCCTATTACAGTAGAGTTATAGAAGAGGATGCGTGGCTACAATACGCCGATTATTCTACAGTGGCTACTGTGAAAGGTGTTCCAGATGATTATGCCAAATTCTCAACCATCGATTCGATGGTGTATTTTGGAAGTTTTACCTTGAATGAAGACAGCTTGAATTATGCTGTGGTAGGACTTGGTGTGTATAGCGAGTTGAGAATGCCACGTCCGGATTTGTCGCCACCGATATTATTGATCAATGCGCCCATTAGAGGTCGGAAGCTTTCTAGGTATCGTGAGAATGCTTTCAACAGAAAGAATATAATGGTGAGTGGCGCATTCTCTGTGAACGCTGAATTGGACATCAAATATTTGTTTGCGCCTTTGAACTTTACAAGAGATCTTTTTGGAATGGAAGATGAAATCACTTCCGTTGAGATATTTTTGAAGGACGGGCAGGATGAAGAGTTGGTGCGTGATGAAATTCGAAAGGTATTACCAGAAAGTTTGAGAGTGGATACACGCTATGACAGAAATGCGTTGGTGTACAAGACAAATGCGAGTGAAAAGTGGTTTACTTTTTTGATTCTGCTTTTCATCTTAGCAATTGCTTGCTTCAATATCATCGCGTCGTTAACGATGTTGATTATTGAAAAGAAAAAAGACATTCACCTCTTGGAAAGCCTTGGTGCAACAAGGAGTTCAATTGATCGCATTTTCATTTTTGAAGGTATTTTTATCAATACGTTAGGTGCGATAATTGGAACTGCAGTTGGTCTTGGGTTGTGCTATGCTCAGATCAAATTTGGCCTTGTGACCATGCAGGGAGCAATGGTGGAATATTATCCGGTTTTGATCAAACCGTTGGATGTAGTTGGAATTCTACTGACTGTATTATTTGTAGGAAGCATCTTTTCATTAGCCCTCGTGGGAAGACTAATGAAAAGATTTGCTTGGAAAATGTAGTTTATTTTTTGGTCATTGCAGCTTTCAAATCTGCTTCTACATTATCCCAATTGATTACATTAAAAAATGCGTTGATATAGTCTGCACGCTTGTTTTGGTAGTGCAAATAATAAGCATGTTCCCAAACATCAATTCCTAATATCGGAGTTCCTTTCACATCAGAAATATAACTCATCAAAGGGTTGTCTTGATTCGGAGTGGATACTACTTCTAAAGTGAATTTGTTGTTGAGGATAAGCCATGCCCATCCGCTACCAAAGCGTTTGGAAGCCGCTTCTGTGAACGTTTGTTTGAACTTATCGAAAGTACCGAATGAACGTTCGATCAACATTTTTGTGTCGCCTACTGGTTCATTGCTTCCGCCGGGTTGGATCCATGTCCAGAATTTAGAGTGGTTGTAATGGCCACCAGCATTGTTGCGAATAGCGACTTCTTCCAACTTAACCATTGCGAGCACTTCAGTCAATGACTTGCCGGCGAGGTATGTATTACCTTCAAGGGCTTTGTTTAGATTATTGACGTAGCCCTGATGGTGTTTGCTATAGTGTATTTCCATGGTCATTGCATCAATGTTCGGTTCGAGTGCATTGAATGCATATCCCAAAGCAGGAAGTGTAAAGGCTCCATCTGCTGCAAACACTTCAGGTTTGAAGGCATCAGCGGCTTTAGTGAGGAGAGGGTTGAGCGCAAGTCCTACACCTAGGGCTCCCGCTGTTTTGAGGAATTCACGCTTTTTCATAAGGGCTAATTTATGAATTTATCGAGGTAAGACAAGTACCGGAAGTCACCATTAGTGGCAAATTGTGTTAATTGAAAGAAGCCAAAGTGGTTCAAGTTGCTATGTTAGTAACCTTTATTTTCAGCACAATAGAATAATTTATTTCGATGTTAGTTTTGCGAAAGAAGCATTAAAAAAGGATGACCACAGAAGTAAAACCAAGATGGAAAAAAATTCTAATCAAAACGTTGAAGGTTTTGGGAATTCTCTTCCTTTTACTTTTTGGAGGAATATTCGTAATTCTTCGTTTTTATGAGGATGAGGTAGTCGGCTATGCCATCAACAAGATTAACAGTCGACTAGCTGCAAAAGCCTCGATTAGCAGCGCTGATCTTACGTTTTGGGAGACGTTTCCGCATGCGGCCATTCGGTTTAATGATGTTTATGTGCAAGAAATGGATGCCGAAAAGGACACTTTGATTTTTGCAAAAACAGGATATTTATCTTTTAATGTTTGGGATCTTTTTTCAGGTGAATACGCGGCCAATCAAATCATTGTAGAGGATGGGTTTGCTCGTTTTAAAGTAAATAAGAAGGGTGAAGACAATTGGCATATTCTCAAACCATCAGCGGATACAATTTCATCTACATTTTCAATCGACATTGAGCGAATAGATTTAAGAGCACTTGATCTTTCATTTGAAAATGCTAAGACGAAATTTTTTGTGGATTTGAATGAGGTGAATGGCGAAGTAAAAGGAGCGTTCGGCGCAGATAAGTTTGATTGTGCGATGCAATTGAAAACTTATGTGAGTGATCTGTTTAGTGGCAACACCGCTTGGGTTAGTGACCGCGATATTCAGATTTCTGCCAATTTCAATGCAGATAATTCCAACAATAAATACGAGATTATTGATTGCGAAGTGGCTATTGATGAAGTTCCCTTTTTGGTGAATGGACATTATATCAATACATCGACGCCTAGTATTGATATGGTTTTTAATGGTAATGATCTTACGTTGTCTAAAGTGCTGGGGTTGGTTCCGGCTTCATACAAAACGACGATGGAGGAGTACAGTGCGGATGGTCGAGTAACTTTTGAAGCTGCGTTGAAAGGCAAAATTACCGACAAAGAATCGCCTGTATTTGATGCGAAATTCTCCATGTTAGATGGAAGGTTAAAACAGAAGTCTTCTGGAGTTGCCGTAGATAATTTACAATTTTCAGGAGGTTTTCATTGGGATAAGAAGCAACACAAATTGAGTATCAATACGTGTAAAGGAAATTTGGAAGGTGGTGAAGTGGAGGTTCAAGGAACAGTTGCTGATTTCACTAATCCATTGCTCGATTTGAGAATTATGGCCAACGTGGGCTTGGAGGATGTACGCGATTTTATGAGTGTGGACACACTTGATATTTGTGAAGGTAAGATTTATACTCAAATAGGATTGAAGGGCAGACCAAAGTCGAATCAATATGAACTGACTGGTAAAGCTGAACTGAGTGGTGGGGAATTGAGGGTGAAAAATTCGACACGACTATTTGACGGGGTGGGAGCCACGGTAGTTTTTGATAATAAGAATGCGACCGTAAAGCGATTGATTGGTTCTGTGAATGGAAGTGACTTCAATGTGAATGGTACATTGAAAAATCTCATTCCTTTTTTGTTGAAGGAGAATGAACGATTGGTGGTGGACGCTTCGCTTCAAAGCAAGACGTTGAATTTGACAGAACTTTTGGAAACACAAGAAAGCACGAGGTCGGAAAAGGATTATCTGCTTGCACTGCCTGAGCGTATTGACTTCTCGCTTAATTCTCAAATTGGTAATTTCTATTTTGGAAAATTTGAAGCGAACGATATCCGTGGAATTATAAATTTAAAAGGAGGGAAACTGAGTATAGACCCGGTGAGCTTTGGAACATCGGGAGGAAGTTTTCTTTCACAAATTTCTCTGCAACCGGTTGCTGAAGGCTTTTATAGCCTAAGGATGGCCGCATCATTCAAGGACATTGATATTCAAAAACTCTTTACGTCATTTGATAATTTCGGACAAGAGTTTATCATGGATCGTCATTTAAGAGGCAAAACTACAGCGTCGATTCAAATGTCCTTTATCATGTCGAATGCGCTTGAAATTGATAAGAAGACGGTGAACGGATTGATTGATATTGGCATAAAGGATGGTGAGTTGATAGGTCTAGAATCGCTTCAAGAAATTGCAGTTTACATCAAGAAAAACAAATTGATAGCACCTTTTGTGGACGAGGATAAGTTTGCAGAAAAGATGAAGGATATCAAGTTTTCTTATTTGGAAAATGTGATTGAAATCAAAGATCAGATGATTATTATTCCTTCAATGGATATCAAATCCAGCGCATTGGATATTTCTGTGAATGGAAAACATGGTTTTGATAATCGAATCGATTATACCATTGGTTTTAGGTTAAGAGATATTTTGCTTCGCAAAGACCGCGGCGAGGCGGATGATGGTCTTGGAAAGCAGATGTATATTTATATGCGAGGTACTACTTCTGATCCTGAATTTGGACTAGATAAAAACGCCGCTAAGGCAGATCGCCAGGAACAAATTGCGGCGGAAAAAAATAGTATCAAGGCATTGCTCAAAGAGGAATTTGGATTGTTTAAGAACGACGCGAGTGTAGGTTCCTACACACCCGAAACGCCGAAGCAGCAATCGACTACTACGGTGACGTGGGATGAAAATGATCCTGATAAGGATGCTGGCGCTGATCAGGAACAAGTGGAGGAGCCCAAGATAAAGTTGCAAGACGAGGGAAGTGAAGAGGGAGATAATGCAAAGACCAATAAAAAGGGCAAGAAGCTGCCTAAATGGTTACAAGAAAAGGATTAATCGATGAAACCACTTCCGCTAAAATTTGTAGAGAGAATTGAAAATGATAGACCGAACGATTGTTCGGTTTTTCTTGAGGGGTTAGAAAGACCGGTGTATTCAAGTGTTCAGGTCAATCCGAATAAAACTGAAAGTGACGATTGGAAGAGTGTTGTGTCGGCCGAGGTGCCTTGGTGGAGTGGCGGTAAGATGTTAAGCAGCCGACCAAAATTTACACAGGATCCATTGTTTCATGCAGGTGCTTATTATAGCCAGGAGAGTTCATCGATGATGGTGGGGTGGATAGCAGAGCAGTTGCTGCAAGGGAAAAAGGACCTAAGGGTGTTGGATTTGTGCGCTGCACCAGGAGGTAAGTCTATTCTTTTGTCAGAGGTTGTAGGAGATCGTGGGCTTGTTTTTTCTAATGAAATAAATAAAGGTAGAAACCAAATACTCGTAGAAAACCTTGTGAAATGGGGAGCTACGAATGTATTGGTTTCGCTTGGGGATGCTAGCAAGTACAAAAACTTCGAGGGATATTTTGATTTGATTCTTGTGGACGCGCCATGCAGTGGTGAAGGGATGTTTCGCAAGGACGAGGTGGCAAGAGAAGAATGGTCGCCCGAAAATGTATTGATGTGTGCGGCCCGACAAAAGGATATTTTGAGTGATGTATTGCCGCTTGTGAGAGAAGGTGGTCATATCATTTATAGTACGTGCACATTTGCCAAATCTGAGAATGAAGAGGTTTGCGAGTGGATTCTTGAACAAGAGAATTTTGAAGGAGTCATTTTTGACCTGCCGGAATCCTGGAACCTGGAATACACAGCTAGTACGGAGTATCGAGGATATAAATTTCTACCTCATAAAGTTCTTGGAGAAGGTTTCTTCTGTGCAGCTTTTACAAAGACTTCAGGTAAGAATTTTAAGTTGAATAAAAGGGGGACTAAGCCTTTTTTTAAGCCAGTTTCTAAAGCATCTTCAGATAAATGGGGCTTGAAATTGGAGGCAAATTTCTACTCAAACCCGCATGATGAAATCTTTGCTTCTCCGCTGGCGAACGAGGAGTTTCAATGGGTAATTTCTGAGTTGTTTGTGACTTTACCGGGGATAGAGGTGGGAAAGATTATTCGTGATGAATTGATTCCGGCACATCACTTGGCGATGATACCGAACGTTCATTCGGTTGATTCTTATTTAGAACTTTCAAAAGAACAGGCGCTTGATTATTTGTGTAAAGAAGACATTAAAATAGAATCGCCCACCGTTGGGTGGGCGATTGTTTCATATCGTCAAACTCCATTGGGATGGGTGAAATTAATGAAGCAACGCGTCAATAATTATTACCCAAAAGAATGGAAGATTAGATTTCGAGAATTTTAAATTCTGTTCTTCTATTGAATTGATGTTCTTCCTCAGAGCAGTTTACTCCATTCGTACAGCGATTTAGAATCATCGTTTCACCATATCCTTTACCAATCAATCTGTCTGCATCGATACCTTGAGAGATGATGTATTTCACAGCGCTTTTGGCACGCGCATCAGATAGTTTTAAGTTAAAACTGTCACTACCGCGTGAATCGGAGTGTGAGCTCAACTCAATTTTCATTGACGGATTATCTTTTAGAATTCTAACCAGTTTGTTCAATTCCGCAGCGGCATCAGGTCTGATGTCCGATTTACCATAGTCATAATAGATATTGTCAAGTCGAACTACAGTACCTTTCTCGAGCTTGAACAAACGGAAATCGTTATGAATACCTTTTACCGTTGCTCCAATGGTTGTGATTTCTTTCGCAAGAAGGATGTAATCTTTTTTAGAGACTTCAATGGTGTAGTTTTTATTTTCTTCTAAAGTAAGCTTATAAGAACCATCAGCGGCGGTGATAACTGAATCAAGTACAGCGCCGTTTGGATCTTTTATTTTTACTAAAGCACCAGCAGCAGGAGAACTATCAGCGTCGTACACAACGGTTCCAAACGCGAAGAAATCAATTTTCTTCATTTGAATTACTGGAGCGGTGTATTCGGTAGATCGCGTATTGGTAGTCAATTCCACAGCTGAATTATCGTAGTCTTTTTTCTCAGCTGATAGGTTTACGACTTTTTTATAAGGCGACATCATCGTGTACATTCCATTGTCGTCTGTCAATGCTTGAACTACTGAACCATCTGAATTAGTAATCGTCACTAGTGCATTTTTAATAGGTTTCATTGAAGCAATGTCTACAACTTGACCTTTGATGGAAATGCTATCTGGCGGAGCAATTTGGAAATAGTAGATATCGTCATCGCCCTTTCCTCCAGGTCTGTTGCTACAGAAGTATCCTACGCTTTCATTATCGAAAAGAATGGCAGAAAAATCATCATATCGTGTATTGGCAGGATAGCCAAGGTTGACCACGTTTGTGTCGCCTTTTAATACGGCAGAGTACATGTCTAGTCCACCAAGTCCGAGATGTCCATTCGAAGAAAAGAACAACGTAGAGTCATTTGAGATAAATGGAAAAACATCATCTCCAGAACTATTGACTGCGCTGAGGTTTTTAGGTTCTTGCCATTTGTCGTCTTTTTTATCACAATACCAAATATCCATTCCCCCTTTCCCGCCTGGGCGATTGCTGCTGAAATAGATGCGGTCGCCCACTTTGTTGAGTGTTGGATGCTGAAGGGTATAGTTTTTATCGTTGTATTCAAATGCTTCTAGGTCGCTGATGCTTCCTTCTGATGTGGCCTTAGCTGTATAAATACCAAGATAAAGGTGCCCGTCTTTTGACTTATTTACATTACCGTTTAAAACATTGTTTCTTGTAAAATAAATCATGTTAGTCCCAGGGTGATACGTCATTGTTCCTTCGTGATATCTGGAGTTGATGTCGTTTCCGAGAACGCTTTCGTTTGAGAGCGAGCTATCTGCATTGATGGTGCAGATGTAGTTGTTAAGATAGGGTTGATTGTTCCAAATGTAACTGCGGCTGCTACCGGCACCTTGGCCTCTGGAAGAGGCAAATATTAATTTTCCATTTGTAAAAAATCCTGGAGCAAAGTCGCTTGCTTCTGAATTGATTTTTGAATTGGAAATGCGGTATATCGTGCTGTCTTTCTTCAATTTATTTTCGAAGTCTGGCATCTTAGAATACTTCTTGGCCACCTCGTCATTGGGATTGATGGTAAGAATACTCTTATAAGTTTGCATTGCATCGTAGTACTTCCCCTGAATCTTTTGAGCGTTGGCAAGGGCGTGCAAATTGTCTGTGTTTTTTGCTTGTACAATTGCAAGTTTTTGAAACATGGCTTCTGCTTCTGCAAAGTTTCCTAATTTCATATTACAATCGCCAGCTAGCGTGAGCGCTGTTGAATCGGAGGCATGTTTTTCTGAACTTAGAATGTCCTTGTACACCTCTAGAGCCGATTTGAAATCGAACTCGTCATAGAATTTTTGAGCTACATCCAGTTTCATTTTTTGACCGAATGATTGTTCGGTTTTTGCAAAAATGAAACTTAGAGTTAGTAGTATAATAATATATTTTCTCATTTGTCCTTTCATTAGAAGTATCGAGGAGACACATCTCCTTTGTTTCCTTTACCGAAGTCGTATCCAATCATGACTTCATGACTACCTGTGGTGTATCTTCCGATATCACTTGTTACGTAATCGTAGGCATAACCGAACTTCAATTTGTTTTTTATTTCATACTGAACAAGTGCACCAACCGCGTCGTTCCAACGGTACATGGCACCAAGCCAGAATTTATCGAAGAACATAAAGTTGGCTGTTACGTCGGCACCAGGAGGTGCGCCATTCACTGCTTTCAATAAGATGGTTGGTTTGAACTTGACATAGTAGTTCAAATCCCATACATACCCTGCAATCAAAAAGAAGTGTGACTTTTCCTTATTGTTTGTGTAATCGGGAAGATCGCTTGTGAGAAGTTTGTTTTGAAGCAGGCGAGGAGTGGAAACACCTACATACCAACGTTGACTGTACCACATCGCACCGAAACCAAAATTGGGTAATGGCTTGCTTGAGATGTTTGCCATAAATGCTTGGTCACCTTCAAGATAAGGATTTAAGTCTAGCAGATTTGCACTGTACAAATTCACACCAGTTTTCAAACCGAACGCAAGTTTACTTTTCGGCATAAAAATGCGGTAGCTGATGTCGGCGAAAATAGCCGTTTGGCTAACTGGACCGTGCTTGTCATTGATTACGCTTCCTCCAATGCTGATGGATTCTTTTTTCAAAGGAGAATGTATACTTACTGTTTGCGTAATTGGTGCTCCTTCAAATTTCACCCATTGTGATCGGTGGATTCCAACCGCACTGATGCGATCAGCGCTACCAGCATACGCAGGATTGATGCTCAAAATATTGAACATGTACTGCGAGAATTGCGGATCTTGTTGAGCAGAGAGTTTGGTGCTTGCCAGAATCAAACCCAGTGCGATTAAGATGATATTTTTATTCATTGACATGTTCTTATCGTTTTAAGTAAACAAATCCATGGAATGCTTCTTCACCATTTCCAAGGTCAAGGATGTAGTAGTAAGTGGATACAGGAAGTTCATCGCTGAGTGTGGCTGGGTGATGTGATCTTCCGTCCCAATCATTCATGTATGGTGCAGCTTCGAATACTTCGGCTCCCCATCTGTTGAATATTTTGAGAACATGGTTCGGATAGCTTTCTAGATTTGGTATGTAGAAGATGTCGTTGACCCCGTCTCCATTTGGTGAGAACGCATCCGGAATTTCGATTGTTAAACAATCTTCCAAAATCAAGACAAGCGAATCTGAAGTAGTTCCACATACTCCATTGTCTACTGTCCATACAAGTGTGCTTATTACATCCACGAGCTCTTGTTCGATAGCTCCCATCGTTAATACTTCGGCGTCATAAGCTAAAGTGTCGTCGAGTAGAGCAGGGCCGTCAATGACTTGCCAGTAGCCGATCGCAGGAGGATCGACAGCAAGCGCATTGAGATTGAATGGTACAAACTTGTCTTCACAAAGTGAAATGCTTTCTCCAGCTTCTGCCTTCGGAAGATCAGGATCGTAAACTGTAATAGTGATATCGTCAGATGTAATTCCACAAGCTCCATTATCTACAGTCCATGTGAATGTGTTGATGCCATTTTGGAAACCATACACAATACTTTCATGAAGATTTGGATTTGAGAAGTCATATACATTATCATCAAATGTCCATGTGCCTTCTGCGAGTCCAACAGCTATGCTCGCTTGCATAATCAATGAGTCTGGAGCGCCACAGAAGAATAAATCTTCGCCGGCGTTCGCTGCTGCTATTGTTGCATCGTTCACATAGATTGAAACAGTATCACATGTGATTCCATTTGTACAAGCTCCATTGTCGATGCACCATACAAAGAGGTGTTCATTCAAAGGAATTTGTGAAATGGTGGTGTTAGGATCGTTGATGTTTTCTATTGTTCCTGTTGGATCAAAACTGATCGCTTCCCATGAACCCATTGCAGGGAACAATGGCATATTCGCGGCCATTACAGCATCGGCGAAATTCAAGCAGAATTCTTGGTCTGGACCCGCGCTTGCATTTGGCGAGTTTGGATCATTTACTTGAATGATAACTGTATCAGTTGTTGGTTCTCCGCATGGACCGTTATCAATAGACCATTGTAATGTGTAGATACCAATTTCTAATCCTGAAATGATGGTAAACGGATCATTAGCGTCAGCAAATGTTCCAGAGGTTAAAGTAGTATTATTCGGACCTACTGCAGATACGATTGTCCACGTTCCAACACCAGGGAATATTGCAGCGTTTGCATTCAATTGTGTTTCCGTGTCAGGTGAACAAATGAAAATGTCTTCACCTGCATTTGCTTCTGGTGCAGTGTTGTCGTAGACTGCAATCACTACTTGATCGTTGGAATCATTATCGCAAGGACCATTATAAATATTCCATTGCAATGTGTGAACACCAACAGCAAGTGCGCATAGCGTTCCGTTCGAATCATTCATATCATCAATAGTTCCGAAAGGAATATTGCCATTACCATTAACCGAGCTTATGAATTCCCAAGTACCAACTTGAGGATCTATTGGTGCAAGAGCGGAAAGTGGAATACAATCAATTGGTGTACATAATGAAAGATCTGGTCCTGCGTCAGCGATTGGAGCATCCGCAAAGAATATCCTAACCTCCATTGTGTCTGTTGTGATGGCGTTGGCACATGGTCCATTATCGATTGTCCAAACAAATGTGTTGGTTCCAATCGACAAGTCAGTTACTTCGCTTAAAGGATCATTTGGATCGGCGAAAGTTCCTGTACCTTGAATTACGGTCCAAGTTCCAATGGCAGGCAGAATGGCGTTATTCGCTTCCATGGAAGTGCTATTGATAGGCCAACAGTATTCTTGATCTTCTGCAGCGAAAGCAGGTGGTTGACCTTCATCATAAACGTAAATAGCAACTGTGTCAACTGGAAGTGAATTTGAACAAACACTATTGTAGAATGTCCATGTGAAGAGATTTATTCCCACAGCCAAATCATTGATTTGTGTAAGAGGATCGTTGATGTCTTCAATAGTTGCGCTTCCTTGTATCAATGTCCAATAGCCATAGCTAGGATCTTCCGCGGCATTTGCAGCCATTTGCACACTGTTTTGCGGAGTACAAATGAATTGATCAGGTCCTGCATTTGGGTCTTCAGCATTTGGATTGAATACGCGTACTTCAACTGTGTCAGTTGTAATTCCATTAGGACAAACTCCATTATTCACAGTCCAAACAAATATGTTGGTTCCAATGCCAAGGTCAGCCATAATTCCATTTGGACTATTTAAGTCTGTAATGTTTCCTGAGCCTTGAATGATCGACCATTGACCGATAGCAGGGAATTCTGCGGAGGAAGCATCCATTGGAACTGCGTCTGTTGGAAGACATATTTCAAGGTCTGGACCTGCATTTGCGTTTGGTGTATTTTCATTGTAAATGAAAATTGAAACAACATCGCATGTGAATCCACATGGTCCATTATCGATACACCACATGAAAATATTTTCACCCACTGTCAAACCAGTGATGCAAGTATTTGGATCATTTGGATCGGTGATATCACCTGTTCCAGTGATGAGTGTCCATGTTCCAATTGCAGGTTCCGATGGTGCACTTGCGCTCATACAATGTGTATCTACCGGAGTACAGTATGACGCCACTGGACCAGCTTCTGCAGTTACTTCTCCTGGATCGTAGATGGAAATAGTAATGGTATCAGAAGAACTTCCGCAAGGTCCGTTGTAGACGTACCACACAAAAGTGTTGTTTCCAACAGGAAGGTCAGTAATTGCAGTTGTACTTGCGTTTGGATTTGCAATCGTTCCGCCTCCATCAATTAATGTCCACGTTCCGACTGCTGCTGCGGTAAGCGAACTTCCTACTAATGTTGTTGATGTTGTAGGTAAACAGAATTGTTGATCTTCACCAGCATAAGCAGGTTCATTATCATTGTTAAACACACTCACCAATACAACATCTGAACTGATTGGGTTGTCGCAAGCTCCGTTGTCAATTGCCCACATGAACTGATTTACACCTTCTCCCAAATCGGTCACAATGGTGTTTGGATCATAAATGTTATCAATGGTTCCCGAACCAGCGATAATGGTCCAAACTCCAACTGCAGGGAACTCAACAGCATTTGCTTCAAGTTGTGTTTCTGTGAGTGGTGTGCAAAGTTCTTGATCTGCACCTGCATTCGCTTCTTGTTGATCGCTTGGGTAGATGTATATACAAATTACATCTTCTGTAGGCTCTGCGCATGGACCGTTGTAAACTGTCCACAAGAAACAATTTTCACCTACTGCTAAATCAGTGATGACAGTATTTGGATCATTTGGATTTACAATAGTTCCTGTGCCGCCTACTAATGTCCACGTTCCTACTCCAGGCGTTGCAGGTACTAGTGCTTGCATATTTGTTGTGCTCACTGGTTCGCAGAATGCTTGATCTGGACCTGCATTCGCAACAGGTGCATTTGGATCAAATACAAATACACTTACTTGATCAGAAGTAAGTGATGGGTCGCAAGGACCATTGTCTAAATTCCATTGGAATATGTTCTCACCAACACCGAGGTTTGAAACTATGGTGTTCGGATCGTTGATATTTGCAATAGTTCCAGTGCCTTGTACAATGGTCCATTGACCAAGTGCAGGGAAGATGGGTTCATTTGCATCAAGGTCAACCGCATTTGTTGGAAGACAAACTTCAATGTCTTCACCGGCATCTGCGGGTTCCATGTTTTCATCATAAATGAAAATAGAAATAAAGTCAACGGTTGGTACTTCACATGGACCATTGTATATCGTCCAAGCGAATCTATTTTCTCCAATAACAAGTCCACTGATGTTTGCTACTGGATTATGTAAATTATCTATTGTTCCTGTTCCCGTTAGTCCAGGTCCTGTCACAATTGTCCAAGTTCCTTCACCTGGTATTTCAGGTATGTTTCCTTGCATTATGTAGGTGCTAACAGGCGTACAGAACGCCGCATCAGGACCTGCATTGGCTTCCGGTGCATCATTGTTGTAAATGAATACAGAAACTTCGTCGAATGTTGATCCACAGCTTCCGTTGTCTACTGTCCATCTAAATACATTTTCTCCTTGAGGAAGATTTGTAATCGTAGTTGTGGAAGAGGAAATATTCAAGATTGTTCCTCCGCCAGCTACTATTGACCACTGACCGATCGACGAACCTACTATTGCTGAGCCAACAAGTACAGTTGAATTTGTTGGTAAACAGAATTCTTGATCTGGTCCCGCATTCGCAGGTTCTTGACCAGAATCGAATACATTGATGGTTACACAATCTGTTGTTGTTGGAGGATCGCAAGGTCCGTTGGTGATTGTCCAACAGAATACATTAGCTCCAACACCTAAATCAGTTACCAGTGTTACAGGATTTGTTGGATCTACAATTGTTCCTAAACCACTTTGCAATGTCCACATTCCTGTTGCCGGGAATATCGGAGTATTTGCAACAAGGTTAGCTGTTGTTTGTGGTGTACAAATGTTTTGATCTGGTCCTGCATTCGCTGGAGCTTGTGTTGACTCGTACAAGTAAATCGAAACGATATCAAACGATCCATTGTTATCACAAGGTCCATTATAAACTGTCCATAATAAAATTGTTTCTCCAACTGAAAGTCCTGAAATCTCTGTATTTGGATCGTTAGGATCTGCAATTGTAACTGTTGGTGCACCTGCAAGAATGCTCCATGTTCCATAGCCTGGGGCTGTAGGAACTAATGCAGCCATATTGGTAGATGTGTTCGGTTCACACAGTGATTGATCTGCGCCTGCGTTTGCAAGAGGAGCGTTTACATCAAATACTCTGATTTCTACTTGGTCTGTGGTAACGCCTGATGCGCACGGACCATTGTCGACAGTCCAAACCAAAATGTTTGTTCCCACCGCAAGGTTTGTTACTGTAGTTCCAGGATCATTTGCATTTGTAATTGTTCCAGATCCTTGAAGGAAAGTCCAAGTCCCTGTTGCTGGGAAGATGTAATCACTTCCATCCAGTGTTACTGCAGTTTGAGGTAAACAAATTTCTTGATCTTCTCCAGCATTTGCAATTGGATTGTTTTGATCGAAAACGAAAACATTTACAATATCATTTGTAATTCCATTCGCACATGAACCATTGTTGATTGTCCATCTGAAAGAATTTTGTCCAACGCTCAATCCTGTAACTGTTGCATTTGGATCATTGATGTTTGAGAATGTTCCAGTTCCAGATATGATTGTCCAAGTACCTGTTGCAGGGAATATCACGCTATTCGCAGACATCGATGTTGATGTCGTTGGTGTACATAAGAATTGGTCGTTACCTGCATTTGCGTTGGGTTGATTTTCATCAAAAATGAAAATGCTGATTTCATCTTCAGTGATGGTGTTCGGGCAAGGTCCATTATCAACTGTCCATTTCAAAATAGTTTCACCAACTGTCAATCCAGTAACAGTTGTAGTTGGTGAAGTTGGGTTGGTGATGGTTGCAGTTCCTTGTTCTACTGTCCATAATCCAGAAGAAGGGAAAATTAATGCACTTCCTACTACAGTAGTAGAATTCACTGGAGTACAGAAGCTTTGATCTGCGCCTGCATTTGCGTTCAAGTTGTCTGTAGCAAATACAAATATTGAAACCGTATCTGTGCGCAATTCTGGTGCAAGACATCCTCCATTGTACACCGTCCACACAAAAATATTCTCTCCAATCGGAAGGTTGTTTACATCAGTTGTCGGATTGTGAATATCCGCGATTGCACCGCTACCAGCAATTTGTGTCCAAGTTCCCTGTGCAGGAGCAAGCACTGCTGCCGCACCCATAGCAACACTGTTGTCTGGTGTACAAATTTGTTGATCAGGACCTGCATCTGAAGCGCCTTGGTTTGAATCGTAAACAATAATATTTACATCATCAAATGGGCTACCGCAAGTAGAATAGTTCACACTCCATCTGAATGTATTTATACCTATAGTTAATCCTGAAACAGAAGTAGCTTCATCATTCGGATCAGCGAATGTTCCAGTACCGTTGATAACGGTCCATTCACCAATTCCAGGGAATACTGCTGCACTCGCATTGAGAACAGTAGTGCTTGTTGGAGAACACAATTCTTGGTCAAGTCCCGCCGTTGGAATATCGGCACCACCATCGAAAATTGTAATGGTTACTTGATCTGTTGTAACGCTATTCGAACATGGACCATTTGAAACTGTCCACTCAAACACATTTGGTCCTATTCCTAATCCTGTAACTAATGTGTTCGGGTTTGTAGGGTCTACGATTGTTGGTGATCCAGGACCACTCACAAATGTCCACATACCTGTTGCCGGGAAGGTTGGAATACTTCCTGCCAAATTTGTTTCCGTAATTGGTGTACACAAATCTTGATCAGGACCAGCGTTGGCAATTGGGTTGAATTGAGAGTAAACGAATATGCTAACAAGGTCTGTTGTTGTTTGAGTTCCACATGCGCCATTATTAATGGTCCACATGAAAATATTTTCACCAACCGCAAGGTTATTAATGGTAGTCGTAGGCGAACTTGGATTGACGATTACACCCGAACCTGATACCAAAGTCCATGTACCTGTGCCAGGGAATATCGCGCTGTTCGCGCTCATCACTACACTACTTTGCGGAGTACAAATAGATTGATCTAGTCCCGCGTTAGCTGATGGTGCATTGCTATCAAAAACAAATATGCTGACTTCATCAAAAGTAACCGCACCATCACACGGACCGTTGCTAATCGTCCATCGGAAAGTATTTTGACCAATTCCCAATCCACTCACATTGGTTGTTGGTGAATTCGCATTGACAAAAGTTCCACTACCTGAAATAACTGTCCACGTTCCAGTTGCAGGGAACAATGCGTTGTTTGCCGCAAGTTGTGTATTGAATGTTGGCGAACACAAATTCTGATCGGGTCCTGCATTCGCAGCAGGTTGATCGGCATCGAAAATGAATATAGTTACTTCATCTTGTGTGGTGGCTGGAGCACATGGTCCGTTTGAAATGGTCCATCTAAATACGTTGGCTCCAACACCTAATCCTGTAACTTGAGTTGTTGCACTTGAAGGTGCTGTAATGATTGGAGTAGTTGGACCAGACACCCATGTCCATTGACCACTTGCTGGGAATGTTGCGGCATTACCAACTAAAGTAGCGCTTGATGCAGGTTCACAGAAATTTTGATCCGCACCTGCATTGGCTGAAGCTTGGTTGTTATCATAAATGGTTATGGTAACTTGATCGACCGTCTGAGTTGGACTACATGGACCGTTTAGAATCGTCCAGCGGAACACGTTGTTTCCTATTCCCAATCCAGTAACAACTGTAGTCGGTGAATTTGGTGAAACAATAGTTCCACTTCCTGAAATCAATGTCCATGTTCCTGTTGCTGGAGATATGATGCTGTTTGCTGAAAGTGTTGTACTATTTGTAGGCAAACAAATTTGTTGATCTGGCCCAGCATTAGATGCTGTTTGGAACTCGCTGTAAACTGTCACTACAACTTGATCTGTTGTAGGTGCGGCGCAAGGACCATTATTGATAGTATAACTAAAGATATTTGTTCCAACACCTAAGTTGGTGATAGTTGTTGTCGCACTGTTTGGAGATGTGATAGTGGCACTTCCGCTTACTAATGTCCATTGTCCAGTTGCTGGGAAAGTAAACCCTGTTCCAGTTAACGTCACCGAACCTTGACTCGTACACGCGGATACGTCGGCACCTGCATTTGCTGCGGCTTGATTGACATCATATACAGTAACTGTTATTTGATCGGTTGTGATGCTTGGAGCACAAGGACCATTATTTATTGTCCATTGGAAAGTATTCGTTCCAAGTGAAAGTCCTGTGATAGTAGTACTTGGGTTCGAAGCATCAGCAAAAGTACCGGTCCCTTGAACTACAGTCCATGTTCCTACACCAGGGAAAACTACACTGTTTGCAGCCATAGTAACTGATGGAGTGGTAGAACAAATAGCTTGATCAGGACCTGCATTGGCAGGAGCTTGTGAGCCTGTATAAACAAAGATGCTTACTTCATCGAACGTAATTCCATTCGCACAAGGACCATTATCTACGGTCCATCTGAAAATATTTTGACCAACTCCTAAGTTGATAATTGTAGTTGTAGGTGAGGCAGCATTCACTATTGTACCGCTACCTTGAATGATTGTCCATTGTCCGCTTCCTGGGAAAATTACAGTTGAAGCGGCCATTGTTGCATTCGTTGAAGAAACTCCGGTAGAACACAATGATTGATCAGGACCTGCATTTGCACTTTGTTGGTTTTCATCGTACACATAAATGGTCATTTCATCGAAGTTCTGACCTGCAGGACATGGTCCATTCAAAATGGTCCATCTGAATACATTGGCACCAATTCCTAAACCGCTGATGTTCGCATTCGGGTTGGAAGCATTGCCAATAGTACCTGTTCCAGAAATTAAAGTCCACTGTCCTGTGGCAGGTGCTGCTACTGCACTTCCTTGCATCACATATGTGCTTGTTGGAGTACACAGCTCTGCATCAGGTCCAGCATTTGGTGGTACTTGATTGCTATCGAAAATGACGATGGTTACATCATCAGTTGTGATGGTTCCGCATGTTCCATTGTTGATGGTCCATCGGAATGTATTCGTGCCCAAACTCAATCCAGAAACAGATGAAGTAGGTGAAGATGCATTGCTGAATGTTCCAGTTCCTGCAATTACAGACCAAACACCTGTAGCGGGGAAAGTTGGTGTGTTTGCGGCAAGAGTTGCAGATGTAGTTGGTAAACACCAAGATTGATCGGGACCAGCATTTGCCACTGGTGCATTCACATCATAAACAGTAATGCAAACTTCATCGACTGTCGGCGCACCACAAGGACCGTTGTTGATTGTCCATCTAAAACAATTCACACCAACACCTAAACTTGTTATAGTTGTAATGGGTGAAGTTGGACTAGTTATGGTACCGCTTCCAGAAATTAACGTCCATTGACCCGTTGCAGGGAAAATAGGCGTGTTACCAGTCAGGGTTACGCTAGCAGTAGTATTACAAATACTCTGATCAGGACCAGCATTTGCTGCGCTTTGCGCAGCTGGGAATACAGTAAGTGTCATTTGATCTGTCAACACAGAAGGATCGGCGCACGGCCCGTTGTTTACGGTCCATTGTAATGTATACACACCTGCTATCATTCCGGTCACTTGCGATGTTGGACTCGACGGTGCTAGAATATTCAATGTATTAGGTCCGTTGATTTGTGTCCACTGACCAGTAGCTGGGGATGTCACTGCATTACCTGCAAGTGTTACAGTTGTTGTACTTGAACAAATGGTTTGATCAGGACCAGCATTTGCAGCGCTTTGTGAAGAAGTGAATACATAAATCGCCACAAGGTCATTTGTGCTTCCACAACTTCCATTATTTATTGTCCATCTAAAAATATTGATACCAACTCCAAGGTTGCTAATAACTGAAGTAGGACTGTTCGGAGAGTTGATGATTCCAGAGCCCGTGATCAAAGTCCAAGTTCCTACTGAAGGTGCGATTGCTGCATTTGCCGCCATAGTTGCAGAAACAGAAGCAATTCCTGTGTAACATAATTGTTGATCCGGACCAGCGTTGGCGGTTTGTGCATTTGCATTGAATACGTTCAGCGTCATCTCATCAAATTGAGATGTACCACAAGGGCCATTGTTTATTGTCCATCTGAAAACGTATGTTCCAGTAGTTAAGTTGGTAACTGTAGTATTCGGAGAATTTGTATTTGTGATTACCGCACCGGCAGGCCCACTTGTCTGTGTCCATATTCCGGTAGCAGGAGCTGTTATCGAAGAGCCACTCATCGTGTAGCTCGTTTGTGGTAAACACACAGCACCGTCAGGACCAGCATTCGGGTTGGCGATGTTTGCGTTGTAAACCGTAACGCTCACTTGATCATTTGTCGGTGTACCGCATGGGCCGTTGGTTACGGTCCATTGGAATGTATTCACACCCAGACTCAATCCAGACACGGTAGTCGAAGCAGATGTCGCATTCGAGAATGTTCCTGTTCCCGACACTACTGTCCAAAGTCCTGTTCCTGGAGATGTCACTGCGCTTCCGGTAAGTGTGGCGACAATAGGTGAAGTTGAAAAACAGAATGATTGATCGGGTCCTGCATTTGCAGTCAATTGGGAAGCCGGATAAACCGTTACAATGATATCATCCGAAGTATTTGCACCGGCGCAAGGGCCATTGCTCAATGTCCATCTGAATCTATTGGTTCCTACAGACAAACCAGAAACAGTTGTTGTTGGATTATTCGCATTTGCAAAAGCTCCTGTTCCTGTAATCACCGTCCAAGTTCCCGTAGCAGGAGACAATGGACTATTACCTGCAAGTGTAACAGTGTTGTTTGGCAAACAAAGTGTTTGATCAGGACCTGCATTTGCACTTGGTGAACCAGGATTATATACAATGATGCTTACATCATCTGTATATGTTCCACAAGGACCATTATTAATGGTCCATCTGAACGTGTTCGTTCCAAAGCTTAGACCTGATACCGTGGTAATAGGTGAAGATGCGTTTGCAAATGTTCCACTACCTGCTATTACTGTCCATGTACCTGTAGCGGGAACTTGCGCAGCATTTGCAGAAAGATTCACTGTTAAGCCTGGAGTAGAAGTGTTTTGTCCGCAAAGCGTTTGATCGGATCCTGCATTTGCAGCAGGGTGATTCTGGTTGTATACACGAATCACCATTTGGTCATTGGTGTCACCACCTGGACAAGGACCATTACTGATGTTCCAAACAAATGTGTTTACTCCTATGGCAAGATTTGTCACAAGAGTAGTTGCACTATTGATGTTTACAATCGTTGCAGTTCCAGAAGTAATAGACCAAGTTCCCGTTGCTGCTACACCAGGATTGTTGGCTTGCATCGTGTAGGTGTTTCCAGAACACAAGTTGGCATCGGGTCCTGCATTTGCTGTCGGAGGAGTGCCTGAGTATCTCGTAATTTGAACAAGGTCCACTTTAGCTACACCACAAGAAGGATAATCTTGATGCCATATAAAAGCGTTCGCGCCTAGCGATAAATTCGAAACTGCTGTAGTAGGGGAGTTAGGGTTTGCAATGACTCCCGAACCTTGTGCCACGGTCCAATAACCCACCGCTAATGGGTCTGGGTTTACAGCAGACAATGTCGCAGTAGAACCACCACATACATATTGATCGTCACCAGCATTGATAGGTGTATCAGGGTTGACTACAGTAAAGATGACATCTACACTTCCTTCAAATCCAAACTCATTCGTAACATTAACGGTGATAGTATCATTACCCACAAAGTTGAACGGAGCAGTATATCTGAAACATGTGTCCTCTGGTGCGCTTGGAGGAGCAATTACAATTGTACCTAAACTACCATCGATAGATGAAATGTAATTGTTGTCGCCACAACTTACTACACGCACGCAATGGTCGGCACTTTGACCTTGACATAAAGTTGCAACATGATAAATCGTAGTTGGAATTGGAATGGATGCAGTTGGATCTTGGAACTCAAACGCATCATCAAATCCACTTAAATATCCATAAGCTCCTGTAGTGTTGTTACCTGTTAGCCATCCCGCGTGGAAGAATCCTTCCGAAGTCAAAATGTTGTTTGCAGCTACCGATCCATTGGGGAAGTAAGCCGTTTTCCAACCAGTCAAGCCTGGCACGTTGTTGATGATTACACCAGGTACAGCATCATAATCAACACCATTTAATTTAAGTGTTGGTTCTGCTGTTGGTGGAATGAGAACAGGCATATTTTGTAGAAGTCCTGTTTGATTAAAGCGCGAAAACTCGATGTATCGTGAACCCGTACAACTGATTTCGGGCATTGCACTCATACCTACTTCTTCGTCTTGAGAACAACCAGACACGTGATATAAAAACGCATTTCTATCTGTTCTAAAATAGTGCGGCGCACCTTGAGTTCCAGTTGTAGTCCAGTCGAAATATTGTCCCGCATTTAATGTGGCAGCAGGTGAATTAGAACCGTCAATGTAAACGTTAGTATTGTTTTGAGTAGCTACTACAATGGCATAATCCCAAGGGAAGTTGTTGTTCCCTTTCATGATCACCCATTCAGTTCCTGCAAGTCGCAACGGAACCAATTGGTCCGTTCCGCCATCCGCCGCATTTGCACCACTTCCTGAAATTCTGGTATGTGTGGAACCACTGATTACAGCAATATTTTTATTCGAAGTTACGTGTGCACCTGCCACGTGTTGAGTTGGCGAATTTCCTCGAATGAGATAACTCTGGCCCGCTTGTAAGGTAACAGTGTTTGGATTGGGTAATGAACCATTATTATCGTACATCGTAAATGGTGTTTGGAAAGTAACAGTAGTGTTATTTTCCATTGCCATTACAGTGATGAAATGATATTCTGTAGCACCATAAGTGCTATTCAAATTTCTTACTTGAGAGCCGCACCAAAAATCTTGACCTAGTGCGTTTTTTCCTTTTAGAGTAACAAGTGTTTGGTTTTCGGACCCAGCAACTTTGTGCACGCATTGAATTGGTGCAGTTGAAGTAATATGCAAACCTCTATCGTAACTTCCACCTGGAGTGTTTGTTTGACCCAATGATGGAGTCAAAGAAATTTCCAAAGGAGTTCCCGACTGCACTACACCATCAAAAACGAAAGTAGTTCCGTCGCTAGTCTGCACGTGAACGTTCACTGGAAAGTTGAACGGGGTGGTGATGAAAAGAGAGGAAGGTGAGTTTCTGCTCGCCACACCTACCTGCCAAATCGGAGGCATCCAAAACTCTGTGTCAAATTGGGCAACAACGTTTTTGGATGTTAAAAACAAGATCAGCACAATGGCTAACTTGTTGAAATAAAATGATATACTATGTCCTCTCATGAGTGATGAAAATCTCGTTCGATTAAGGTTTAAGTTGTTAGAGTCAGGTGTTTGGATTCACAAAAAGTCTTCGTTCAGACGGTTTTATGGACTTATACAAAGGTCTTATGGACCTAATCGAGCATTTTGGGGAATTTTAGAAGATTTCAACACTCAAATGTTTATCGGTTGAAAACTTGAAATTATCGTTTGAATTGGTGAATTTGTCTCAAAATTTGAACCTTTTACACAAATACGACTTAACAAAGGTGATTGCAGTGACGCATCAACTAAGAGGAAAGTGTACTTTTGCTCCCCGATAATTTTAGGACGGTATGACGATGAACGAAAATAGTTTTTTAGAGCAGTTGAAAAAGGATATTGCTCCACTTCAAGAACAACTAATCAATCACCCTGTATATTCTCAAATTCAAAACATAGAGCACTTACGTGTTTTTATGGAGCATCATATTTATGCGGTTTGGGATTTTATGTCATTGTTGAAAGCGCTTCAAAGAAATTTGACATGTGTCACTATTCCTTGGGTTCCCGTAGGAAGCGCGAATACGCGATTTTTAATTAATGAAATTGTAGTAGGTGAAGAAAGCGACGTCGATCAATTTGGAAATAGAATAAGCCATTTTGAATTGTATTTAAAAGCAATGGAAGAGGTAGGTTGCAACACTACAACGATTGATAATTTCATTGATAAAATTTCGAAAGGAGAAACGTTGGAAGATTCATTCGATAGTGCCAATGTTCCTCAAGATGCAAGAGATTTTGTGCTCACTACTTTCGAAACCGTAGTACACGCAAACGTTTCTACTCAAGCGGCCGTATTCACTTTCGGACGCGAAGATTTAATTCCTGGAATGTTTGTCTCTTTTGTGAAAGAGCTTCATAAAAATTCTCCAGAGAAATTGGCTACAATGATCTACTACCTTGAAAGACATATTGAAGTGGATGGAGATCATCATTCCAATTTGGCCTACGAAATGACAGCAGAACTTTGTGGAAAGGATGATGAAAAATGGAGAATTGCTACTAGCGCAATAAAGAAAGCGTTGCAAAAGCGCATCCAACTGTGGGACGCGATTTCACAACGCATTTCGGAATTCGTGGCTGCCTAGTTCTTATTTGCTTTTTATAAATTTCTTGTTCAAAACACCTTCCGCAGTCGAAAGTGAAATGAAATATGTTCCTTCATTCAGTGGGGAGATATCAACTTGCTTGAAGTTTCTAGCAATAGTGTTGTTTTGTAAAACAACCTTTCCAGTTACATCAAAAATAGTGAAACTATCTATACGCACTTCACTTTGAATGTTCAAATACTGAATTGCCGGGTTGGGATAAAGAGACACGGAGATTGAATTATCAATTTCTCCTATGCTATTCACAACAGTGGTTACTGAACTTTCAATTTCACATCCGTAATCGGTCGTTACGATAAGCATATAGTTGCCAGGAGCTGGCGAAACAACAACATAGCTATCAGCGCCTGCCAATGGTAGTCCATTGTAATACCAATCGTAGGATGTATAAATGTTGTCTACGTACAATTCATTGGCAACAGGATCGAAAATCAAATTCACTGGCGCACAATAGAGAATCTCATTTGACATAGCGTCGCAGCCAAATTCGTTCACAACATAGCAAGAGTAGTTTCCTCCTTGAGTGGGGTTGTATGTTGAAAAAGTGGCTCCATCTATCAAATTTCCTTCGAAGAACCATTGATAGGAACTAATTCCATCACCCGTTGCAGAAATGGTATTTCCCGTCAAACTCAAATCAATACTAGGAATAGGAAAAACTACTATGTCTGAAGATTCAGTAACATTGGTTGATACAAAAAGTCCAATTACAAAACTTCCAACTGTACCATCTCCTGAATTGAAAGCCGTTTCACCTTCATTGGAAGGCAAGGTGAAAGTGCTTAATAAGTCATCGCTCGTAACGGTATCGTCATCCCAAAAAGCAATAGTATATGGAGGGTTGGTGAGTGGAATATTTAAATCTGTCCAACTGGTTGTAGTGGTATTGTCAACCACTGCCGAGGTGTATACCACAGTTCCACTTGCATCCGTCATTATAAAATAAGGATCCGCAGGTCCGCTGAAAAACTCATCCACATCACCTTCGCCATTATCGTTGATGTTAGACAAAACCACTGTGCTGAGCATTATGTCCTCAATAGTTGTTGTTAATGAAGCAGTGAATTGTCCTGCCTGTGTGTAGCTAAAGAAAGGATTGGGTTCTTCAGAGGTTGCGCCATTACCAAAATCCCAAGCATATGTGGTGACTTGAGAAGAGGTACCTGCTATTATTGCATTGAATTGTACACCAACTTCACCGCATCCAGCCTGATTGTCGAATGTGAAACTGGCATTTCCTCCTTCACCAGGCACCACAGTGAAAATATTGGTGAATGTTTGGTTGTCGGTTACTTCAAAACCGAAAACCTCGGCAATAACTGCTACATTCACATTGATAGTGTAAGTTCCTGGAAGTAAAGGTGTGCCACAAATCGTTGCGCAACCATAGTTTTCACCTTGTGATGGATAGTAAATTCCGTCTGGATCGTTTGTCGTAAACGTCAATCCATAAGGCAAACCTGTCACAGAAGAAATAGTAATTTGTGTCAGCGTAACAGTAACGTCCAAGCTAGGCTCTACAAAGGATGTAGGCAAATAAAAAGTCAAAACCTCTTGATAATATTCACCTGCTGTGGCTGGTGGCAATTCTAATGGACAAACAGTAGGTTGACCATCTGCACTGACGCAACTCACGTCAGGATCACATGTAGGACACTGCGATGAAGCATTCAAGCCTAAAAGAAGGGCAAATAGAAAAATGAGAAATTTTCTCATAGTTAGATTTTGGTTGAGGTTGTTATGGCAATGATAAGAAATTCTTTGATGAAAGAGAAGTATTTATAAAGATTCACTCAAATCTGGGGTAAGAGAGCAGAATATCCAAAAAAATCAAGGTTTTACGAATGTGATTGCTAAATTTGACGTCTCAAAACCAAACAATAATGAAGAAATTTCTACTTCTTTTATCTCTTTTTGTGGCTTATTCAACACAAGCCCAGATTTTAATTAATGAGGTTGATGCAGATCAGCCAGGAACTGATGCTGCAGAGTTCATCGAGCTTATCGGAGAGCCATTTGCTTCACTTAACGGCTACGTTGTAGTTATGTTCAACGGTAGCAATGACCAAGTGTACGCTGCTTACGACTTGGCAGGATTCTCATTAGATGCAAACGGTTTGTTTGTATTGGGAAATGCAGGCGTACCAGGAGCACAAATTGAATTACCTGCAAATGGTATTCAAAATGGTGCGGACGCGATTGCCATTTTCGCTGGAACTGCTGCTGATTGGCCAGTTGCTGCTCCTCTTGGAAATACAAACTTAATTGACGCTCTAGTTTACGGAACAGACGATGCTGATGATGCAGAATTATTGGCAGCGTTGAATCCAACAGGTTTTCAAGTGAATGAGGCTCCAAACGGAACTACATCAATGTCTCGCGTACCAGACGGTGGTGATGCATTTGACTCAAACGCTTTTGTTCAACAGGATCCAACTCCTAATGCTTTCAATGATGCTGAACCACTTCCTTGTGATGCTGGTTTTATCACTGGACCAAGTGGAGCAGCGGATTATCAAATCTGTACAAACGAAGCTTTTGGCGAACAAGCTTTCTCATACACGTCTGTGAGCCCAGGAGAAAACTATATCTACATTCTTACTGATATGTCAAACAACATCGTAGGATATGATGAAGATGGATCAATTGATTTCTCAGTTTTTGAAAATGGAAACTATCAAGTATATGGCTTTACATATACTGGTAACTTGAATATTATTTCTCTTGTAAATGGAAATCCAATCTCTGGAGTAACATCTGATGATTGCTACCACTTAGCACCAGATCCTATTGCAGTAGAACTTTTGGATTGCTCTATTCCAATTTGTAGCGGAGGAACTTTGTCTTCAGCTTCCATGTACAATGTATTCTGTACAGATGGATTTATCGATCAATTGAACTATTCATCTGAAGGTGGTACTGCCTCAAACTACGCGTACATCCTTACTGACGACAACAACATGATTGTTGCTTACCTCGGAATGAATACAGCTGTTTTCGCTGAAAACTACGACCCAGGAACATACAGAATTTGGGGTATTGATTACGACGGAAACCTTGACCCAACTACTTTGGAAGAAGGCGACGACGCTACAATGATCGTTACTGATGGAGGATGTCTTTCTCTTTCAACAAACTATGTTACAATGATTGTTGTGACATGTGACACTGAGAATGGATGTACTGATTTGATGATTTCAGAATACTTCGAAGGTCTTAGCTTCAACAAAGCAATCGAAATCTTCAACCCAACCAACTTCCCAGTAGATCTTAGCGAATACGAAGTTCACATCTATGGAAATGGATCAGCTGATTTTACAGGAGTTTTCGTTCCAGAGGGAATTCTTCTAGGTGGAGAAACTTATGTAATTGCAAATTCACAAGCTGATCAAGCAATTCTTGATATTGCTAATGCAACAAGTGCTGTTACAAACTTCAACGGCGATGATGCGATTTCACTTTCTCACAACGGAACAATTATCGATGTGATTGGTACAATTGGAACTGACCCAGGTACTGAGTGGCCAGTTGCAAACGGTTCAACATTAAACAACTCTTTGATCCGTTACAGTTTCATTACAGCTCCTTCTACAGATTGGGCAGTAGCAGCTGATCAATATGGATTGGGAGATATCAATGATTTCTCATCTCTTGGTGTACACACTTACAACCGTTGTAGCATGATTCCACAAATTGGATTCACTGTTAGCGCGGATACAGTAGAAGAATCAATTGGAACATACACTGTTGAAGTTATTGCTTACAATATTCCTCAAGCTATTGACGTGCAAGTTCAATTTATGGATGGAACTGCATTTGCTACTGAGGACTATGTAAACGATGGTCCTGTAACACTCTCATTCGAAGCAGGAAACTCTACACTTTCTTTCGATGTTACAATCATCGACGATGAAATTGAAGAAGACCTTCAAGAGTATTTCACTTTGGTATTAACAGCTGCAACAGAAGTTGATTGGACAATGGAAGAATTTGTGCTTTCAATTGAGCCAAACGATCAGTCTTATCCACTTTACAACATTGGCGATGTAACTACAGTTGACGCTGATGGTGTGATTGAAAATATGGATTTGTACTGCGAATTGAGAGGTATCGTTCACGGAATCAACTTCAATAGCGACGGTATCCACTTCCACATTATTGATGAAACAGATGGTATCAAAGTTTTCTCTGCGGATCAAAACTTTGGTTACACGGTTACCGAAGGCGACAGCGTTTCAGTAATGGGATACATTACACAGTTCATGGGTCAAGCAGAAATTCGCCCAGACTTCATCTCTTACCTCAACGGCAGTCATCCTTTGGAAACTCCAACAGTTGTTACAGCTCTTACTGAGGAAAATGAAAGTCACATGGTTCAAATTAGCTGTGTGGAATTAGTAGATCCTTCACAATGGATGACTGATGAGTCTTTCTTCATCATCGATGTTACTGATGGTACAAATACGCTTCAAGTATTGGTAGATGGTGACACTGAGTTGTTCTCTGGAGATATCCTAAACGGTCACTTTACTTTGACTGGAATCGTTGAGCAAATGGACGATGAAATGCCATATGACAACAACTATGTTATTCTTCCTCGTTATGCAGCAGACATTACTAACCAAGTAATTGCTGACTTCAACATGGACAACCCATTGACTTATGGTGATAATGGAGCTGAAGTTTCATTTGTTCACACTAGCACTGGAGCAACGTCATACGAGTGGGATTTCGGTGATGGAAACACTTTGGAAGAAGAAAATCCAACACACATGTATTCATTCGACTTCTTGTCAGGTCAAGCTGATTTGACTGTAATGCTATACGCTACTAACAATGGTTGTACTGATGTTTCAACAGTGACTGTAGATCTAGTATTCAGCAATGTGAATGAACTTGAATTTGCAACCCTTGAAATGTACCCTAACCCTGCAACAACTGAGGTTAGAGTATCAAGCGATGTAAACGTGAATGGATTTATTGTAGTTGATATGACAGGTCGCGTAGTTTCTTCAAACTACAATGTAAACACGAATTCATTTGTAATCGATGTAAATGGATTTGCAAATGGTGTTTATATGATCAACATCTTCAATGAAAACGGAAGTGCTACTAAGCAATTAGTAGTTAGAAAATAAGCGGGTAGAAATACTCTGAGAGAAGCTCTCTTTGTGGATGTTCCGAGTTTAGGACTTCTGCGAAGAGAGCTTTTTTCTTGCATACACATCAATGAACAAAGTAGAAAGAATGAGCAAAGAGCCAAAGTAAAACTGAGGGCTCATATATTCACTTTCTCCATAGATAATTAGCGCCATCGCTATAGTATAGAGGGGCTCCAGATTGATGGTTAGGGCACAAGTAAACGGAGACAGAATTTTCATTACCTCGATGCTTACGATATAGGCGAAGGCTGTAGCTACAATGCCAAGGATCGCCAATAAGAAATAATCGTATCCTGAAATGGCAAATAGGGAAGAGTCCAACTTGTCATTAAACATGAGATAAATACTTACCCCAACAAAGCCGGCCAACATTTCGTAAAATGCCATTTTCGTTGGAGGATAAGTTTTAACTAAAACGCTATTCCAGCTAGAGAAAATGGCGGCTAATAATGCAGCGCATAATGATAAAACGATACCAAGTGTTTTATCTGATTCAAATTTGAAAATTATAGCTAGGCCAGCTACCACGAGCACTCCAAGAATAACTTCAAACCACAGAAACTTTTCTTTTCGAATAAAAGGGGCGACAAATGCCACGAAAAATGAAGTAGTGCTAATCACGGCGAGCGCAGTAGAAACATTGGAGGCTTTTATACTTCCGAAAAAACATATCCAATGGGCGGCGGTAAGTAGTCCTACTCCTATGTAAGAGAGTAACTCTCGGGGTTGAACTTGGAGTGATTTTTTAGAAAAAAGTGCCCAAGTGAGCATAGCCACAGCGGCTATTAGCATTCTCCACCAAACAAGTTGATTGCTTGGCAGTGATATTTCATTTCCTAAAATTCCTGTAAATCCCCAGATAAATACCGTTATATGGAGGATAAGTAGTGCTCTACTTCTTGTCATTTTCGTCGTTGTCGAGTTCAACGATTCCACCACTAACAATATACTTCATTACATCTACAGAGTTGCGATCTACAGCGCGCACATTTGAGCGAGGCACAATGATGAGGTGCCCAGAAAACGAATAGCTCATCGGAACGTAGACACCTATCTGTCCTTCGTGGTCGTCGCCAAGTTCGCGCAGGTCTTCGTCCGTTATAAAGCCGATGACTTCAATATCTTGTTCTTTTGATACTTTCACTAGAACGGGTTTATTGAACTTCTTTTTGCTACCTACAAATGCGTTTACGATATCCGTTACACTTTTGTACAGAGGAATTTTTTCCAACCACTTATCGAATCGCTCTTTGATAGGTTCGTTTATCAATTTAGTGGCTGCCCATCCGGCAGCTACCATAAACCCAAGCAAGAGAACAATTCCGAGAGGAGAGATTTCTGTTCCTGGAATTACCCAACTATCTTCTGAAAGGAAAAGGCTCTTAACAGGCAAACTCAACAGCACCAAAACTTTGTAGACGATATACACCACAATTGCAATGGGTACAATGATGATGATACCACTAATAAGATACCCCGCAATTCTTCGAAAAGTTGAATTTTTCATGAGGCGAAATTAGTGCATAAAAAAACCTCTTGCGAAATGCAAGAGGTTTTCTTTATGGTGTGTAAGAATATTAGTTACAACCCATGCTTCCGTATCCAGAAACAACACTGAAAGAAGGATCAGCATTGTCATCAAAGAAATCTAAGAATAGATCTTCGATAGCAAGGTACTCACCGTTGAATGTCATCATTCCGCCAGATACGTTTACAGTACCGTCAGTAGCGAAATAAAGTGACATGTTTTGGAAGTCCATAACGAATGAAGTTGCGAAATCATCGAAATCTTCCTCGCCAGTAGACTCCAACCAATCGAATACTTCGTGAGAACCGCTTAGATCGTCAGAAAGAACGTAGTAAGCAGCATATCCATAAAGGTAATCGAAAGGATCAAAATCGTCTGAGCCATAATCAGCGTCAGCAAGTGCATTGAAATCACCAGAGATTCCGATAACAGCACCAAATTCGCTCCAGCCAAAGCCAGTGTCGAATAGATCTGTCATACCGTCACCATTAGCAACTTCTTCAAGGCTAACACATACAGTGTAATCCATGTTTAGAGCAGTGTTACCTGCAACAACGATTCCACCGCCACCTTGGCCAGCTACTCCTATTCCAACATCATAAACGAAGTAAGTAACGTCTCCGTCAGCATAAACCATCATACCATTTTGGTCTGGGTCTGTGAAACTGAATCCGTCATCTGGGTCAGCAAAAACGAAGTCTCTGCTACCAACGTTTACGTCGATGAATTTGTTCTGAACTGAGTTGTACAAACGAAGTTTTGGAACACGAGAAACCGCAGTCTCAACAGTACGCTGCTGTTGTTCTGAAAGGGTAACGGTTTTTGGAGTTACAGCAGTGTATGTTGCACCTGTTGTTACTTCATCCTTCTGGCACGAGGTAAATAGCATTGCTCCAATTCCTGACGCAAGCCCTAATGCTAAAACTTTGTAGTTCATCGGTAATAATTTTATAAGTGTATAAAAAATAGGCTACTAATGTAATTATTAGTAGCCTAAATTCCAATTATATCTTAGTTAAACAACCATCCAAGACGAAGAGTTGGTTGGAAAACAGGACCCCAGTTGAAAGTCTTGTAATCACCAGAACCGTCACCGATGATAGTGTTGTATTTAACTACAGTGTTACCGTTTACTAGATCGAAAGTAGCTACATCGCTGAAATCGCTGAAATCGTTATCAGCTTCTGCATAGATGTAAGCAGACTCGTCAGAAACTTCAACTTCAACATCCTTCAACTTGTTAGACTGGAAACCGAATCCGATTTCAGCACCAAAGTAAAGAGCGTCAGTGAAGTAGAAGTCAAAACCTGCTACAGCATTGATACCGAACATAGTAGAACCTTCTTTACGAGTCATTGTCCATGTAGAGAAGTTAGCAACATCGTTGTTGTTCAATTGATCAGCTGTGTTAGGACCGAAGTACTCACGCTCGAATGATGAACGACCGATACCGAAAGAAAGATCAGCTCCGATGTAAGGAGAAAGACGATCTGTTCCGTCAAAGTGCTTTTCGTAACCTACACGAAGTGCGATTGTAGAAGACTTGTCTGTGTCGTAAAGCTCAGGAACGCTAACGATAGAACCAGAACCACTAGTTCTTTCAGTTGGCTGTGAATTTACAGTAGTAGTTGTAGAACCACCGATGTTCAAACCGATACGGATTGCAGTGTTTTCACTGTTGAACATACGGAAACGGATACCAGAAATAGATACTGGGCTACCGCCAAGTGGAGCGAACTGAACTTCTAGGTTCTTCTCATCTCCAGTCTGCTTTTGAGCGAACATTGATGTCGTCGCTGTCAAAGCCAAAGCAATAAAGAAAATTTTCTTTTTCATAAATGTTGAGTTTTTGGGTTATGATATTGCAAGATTGTGCAATTTTTTAATCTGATTTCTAGGGGTTTTTACGGGTTTTCTAACTTTCGTGTGTTAATTACTGCATCGGTAGAATTCCACCGACCGCCCAAATGTATAAGATTTTTATTTTCGACCAACATATATAGTTGTGCGATATAGCATCTTTTTTAGGCGACACGCGATTATCAATTTCGATACCAAAAAATTAGAAACATGGCTTGGGAATGCAATTTTTATTGATTCCAAAAAACAACTACGAGGCAATCCTTTATTTTTCAAAAGATTACTCTACTGTCACACTCTTCGCCAAGTTACGTGGCTGGTCTACATTACAACCACGCATTACTGCCACATGATATGACAACAATTGCAATGGCACCACAGAAACCAATGGCACTAAGCTGTCATCGGTCTTCGGGATTTCAATCACGTGATCAGAAAGGTCTTTTACCACTTTATCACCAGCTGTGATGATGGAAATGATTTTGCCCTTTCTTGCCTTCACTTCTTGAATATTGCTCACTACTTTCTCATAAGATTGACCCTGTGTGGCAATCACAAATACAGGCATTTCTTCGTCGATAAGCGCAATTGGTCCATGCTTCATCTCAGCAGCAGGATAACCTTCAGCGTGGATGTATGAAATTTCTTTTAGTTTCAAAGCACCTTCCAAAGCCACAGGGAAGGAATATCCTCTACCTAAGTATAGGGCATTGCGCGAGTCTTTATAAATCTCTGCTATCGTTTCGATTATGCTATTGGTCTTAAGCACTTCTTCAACCTTGTCTGGTACGCTGTTCAACTCGGCCATCAAACGATTGATGCGGTCTTGTGGAAGTGTCTCTTTTACTTGAGCTAATGCAAGGGCTAATTGGTACAATACCGTAACTTGAGCTGTAAATGCTTTAGTGGATGCAACACCAATTTCAGGTCCAGCATGTGTATACGCTCCGCTGTGTGTTGCACGCGAAATGCTGCTACCAACGACATTGCATACACCGAAAATAAATGCACCACGCTCTTTGGCCATTTCAATTGCTGCCAAAGTATCTGCTGTCTCACCACTTTGAGAGATGGCAATGACTATATCGTCAGGATTGATTACCGGATTACGGTACCTAAATTCACTTGCATATTCTACTTCTACTGGCACGCGAGCAAACTCTTCAAACAAATATTCTGCTACGAGCCCGGCATGCCATGAAGTGCCACAACCAACAATTAAAATACGTTTTGCTGATGTCCATTTTTCTCTGTGGTCATCAATCCCGCGCATCTTAATGAATCCATTTTGAAGATTGATTCTTCCTCTAAATGTATCGCGAATCGAACGAGGTTGTTCGTGAATTTCTTTCAACATAAAAGAATCATAACCACCCTTCTCAATCGCCTCAAGCTTCATCTCCAACTCTTGGATGTAAGGTGTTTTTTTCTGATTCTGAATCGTAACGATTTTTAAACCTTGCTTTCTATCGATTAAGGCCACCTCTTCATCTTCCAAATACACTACGTTGTTGGTGTATTCAATGATTGGTGTCGCATCAGATGCTACGTAATACTCGTCGTCCTTGCCAATTCCAATTACAAGTGGTGATGATTTTTTCGCTACAATCAACTGATTTGGATTGTCTTTATCAATAACCACAATAGCGTACGCACCATGCACCTCTGAGAGTGCAACACGAACTGCTTCGAATAATGGAACATTCGTTTTGTTTCGTACATCTTCAATAAAATGAACCAATACTTCTGTATCGGTATCACTCAAAAAAACGTGTCCTTGACTTTCTAGTGTGGCTTTAATTGAAGCATAGTTTTCAATGATTCCATTGTGAATCAAAGCCAACTTTTTATCACCTGAAAGGTGTGGGTGAGCATTTGCATCATTTGGCACACCGTGGGTAGCCCATCGCGTATGCCCAATTCCAATTCCTCCAGTTTTAGACTGATCGTCTACGATATTTTCTAGATCTACTACTTTTCCTTTACACTTGAAAAGGTTCAAGTCTCCATTTTCCAAAATGGCCACTCCCGCACTGTCATACCCTCTATATTCTAGTCTTTTCAGACCTTTTATCAGAACCGGATAAGCATCACCGTTGCCCAGATATCCTACAATTCCGCACATTTTTTTATCGTTTTAATTGTATAGCCAAATTAATAAGAAAAAGTGACAACCAATCGCATGTTTTCATCGATGTTGTCCGCACTGTAATGTGGTCCATGCAAAATGGATCTGTTTACAGAAACTCCAGCTGTTCTGCTGATTAAATACAATCCCTCACTGGTGATTTCACCAGTAAGCACTTTCTGAATGTAAAGTGTAATGTTGAATATGTAATGATCCGCAGAGTAATCTGCCGTTCCGCTGATGGTTCCAAACGTTTGGTCGGGCAACAATCTGTATTCACCTTCAGTGTCTTTGTAAACCAAAAACATGGATGATTGAGCAGGAAGTTTCGGATCATCTTCAAAAGGAACAATGAGTTGAACCCTGTTCATCGAAACATTATCAAAATCATTGAAATCGTCCAAAAAAGGAAGGTCTACTCGAGTTCTGATACCACCACCTGATTGGACATAGGAAAGCTGATCACCGCTAACTGTTCCTCCTGTTGCCAGTGGAGATAGAAGAGAATTATTGTAAAACTGATACATCTCTGTAAAGTAGGATGTTTCAGAGTTGATGCTGAAATCATAACGCGTACTTACCTCTTCTCCGTTCTCATCTTCATAGTGATAATAGACATTCAATTTGCTGTCTGAATCAACCATATCGAAATTAAAGATACCAGTTGAGTTGGTCTGATATGGTGTGATGTAAATACCTTTTAAATATTGTAGGAAATTTTCATTACTAGCGAGATCAGTTTCACTTGCCTGAAGCAAATGGTAACCAAAGTCGTCGTTCAAGTGAATTCTCAATTGTGGAATAACAGTATCTGTTCCCACCACTACAATATCTTCCGGGTTTGGTTTGAACGTTTCGAAGCCCGGCTTCACCAGATCTTGAAATAATACATGCTTGCGTTGATTACCGTAGTAAGCTGAATCTATGTATAAATCTTCTGCGAGTTCGTAAACATGGAATTTTTGTTCTCCAAGCGTTCCGTAGTATTCTCCGGTATATACTAAAGCCATCACCACAGAGTCAATTACTGCGTTGGCAGGAAAAGTTGGTGCCGTAGTAGATAGTCTAAGTTGAGAGTAGATGGAAGCCTGAACGGTATGACCTATGCGAGGATCCGTAAATCTGCCAAGCATTGAAGAAGACAGGTTGTTGGTTCGAATAGAATCTTCCACTTCAACGATTGGAACAATTGTGACTGTGTCTGTTTGAAAGGCTCCGAGAAAATCAGAAGCGGGCAATATTTCAGAGCCGATTCCAGTGTCTGGGCGCTTACAGCCTTGAGCTAAAAACAGAACGAGAAAAAAGGCAAATAGCCCCAATTGCTTGAGGCTATTCGGTAAATTGTTTTGTGAATGCATATTAATCAACGAGCACGTCCTTTCCCGCATGTACGGAATCAAAGAATTCATCAATTGAGATAAGTGGATCGTTTTCTTCGAACGAGCGAAGAACTGGAACGTCCATTTCGTTGGCGTACTTTTCAAGGGAAGCATCAGCATTTTCATGTCCAATAATAAATCCATCTGAATGTTGAATCGCAGTCTTCACCATGTTGATGTGACTAGGATCTTTCAGATTGCTTAAGTCAGACGCTTCAAAGTTGTCAAATGCTACTTTCTTGCCGATATTTTTATCAAGTTTTCCGTCAAAGCCTTCATTGTAAGTAGAATACACCACTTTGGTGTCTGCAAAATGAGGATCTTCTCCGTAAAGCTTTTTCACGTACAATGGCATAAGCGATGTAAACCAACCATGACAGTGAATGATATCTGGTGCCCATCCAAGCTTCTTCACCGTTTCTAATACTCCCTTAGTAAAGAAGATCATACGCATATCGTTGTCTTCGAAAAGGGTGTCATTATCGTCGTGTAAATAGGCTTTTCTATGGAAAAATTCTTCGTTATCAATAAAGTAAACCTGCAATCTTATTTGAGGAATACTAGCCACCTTAATAATTAGGGGATGGTCAGTATCATCTACAATAAGATTCATTCCTGATAGTCTGATTACCTCATGTAATTGGTGGCGACGCTCGTTGATTTTTCCATAACGAGGCATAAAGATTCTTGTTTCCTTGCCTCTTTCATGAACAGCCTGAGGAATTTGACGGCTAAATGAAGCGGTTAGACTTTCTGGTGAAAACGGAAGAATTTCCTGTGACACAAATAGAACTCTTGTTTTTTCCATAGGCTAAAATGTCGATTTCAAAAAAATCCGACTGCAAAGGTATATAAAAATTCTTTTTGAATTATCCAAACAATTAGCTTTGGCGCCCTAATATTGATTAAAAAATAACCGTGGCGACCCAAGTATTTACCACTATTTCCGAGTTAAGAAGCTGTATTCTAGATGTTAAGGCGTCAGGAAGGCGTGTTGCTTTTGTACCTACTATGGGAGCCCTGCACGAAGGCCATATTTCGTTAATTGAAGCCGCAAAGTCTGAAGTTGGGTTCACAATAGCCTCTATTTTCGTAAATCCAACACAATTCAACAACCCTGCTGACCTCGAAAAGTACCCACGAATGGAAGACAAAGACATCGCTTTGCTCGCTGATGCAGCATGCGATGTAGTGTTTATTCCATCTGTCGATGAAATGTACGCCAACTTGGAAAAGGGTCACTGGGATTACGGAATTTTATCGTCCACTTTGGAAGGCCATTTTCGTCCAGGCCATTTCGATGGCGTACTCACTATTGTAAAGCGCTTCTTCGAAATAGTAGATCCAGATGTGGCTTATTTTGGTGAAAAGGATTTCCAACAGCTTTCTCATATCCAACGATTGGTAAAAGAAGAGATGCCATCTATCGAAATCAAGGGGTGTCCTACAAAACGAGAAGAAGACGGCTTGGCAATGAGTTCTAGAAACATGCGTCTCAGCGCACAAGGCAGAGAATTGTCACTACATATTAGCAGGATTCTGTTCGATTTGAAGGAAAAAAAATCGGATTTCGCTCCAGCTGAATTAGAAGATTATGGGCGCACTCAATTCGATATCATACACGGGATTGAGCTTGAATACCTGGAAATTATCGATAGTAAAACATTTGCACCTGTTCCCGACTGGGATGAACTGTTTGAACCCGTCGCCGTTGTTGCAGCTTATGTAGAAGGAGTGAGGTTGATAGATAATATTCGTCTTTAACTGATTTTCATCACTTTAAAATCTAGTGTGATTTTTATCACGTGGCTTAATCGCTTGTGGCAGTAGTTTGCACTCAAAATTATTCCTGCCATGAAGAAAATATTTCTAAGCTTGGCTGTCTTCTCTCTTTTCACTGGACAGCTTTTTTCACAATTTGAATACACGGTTTCTTTATCCCAACAAGATCAAGTTTGGCCTGCGCTTCAAAGTTTCGTTTGGGCCAAAACAGATAGCAAATTTTTAGTTGCTGGAGGAAGAACAGACGGGCTTCACAGACGTCAGCCTTTTGCGAGTTTTGACCCTGCATTCAACAACTCTGTGATGTATGTAATTGATCCAACTACTGGTGAAGCGTGGAATGCAAATCTTAATGCACTGAGCCAAGGGATAGCTGATCAATTGTCATCTTCAAATATGGAGTTTTATCAAATGGACAATCTGTTGATTTGTGTGGGAGGATATGGCTACAATACCCCAACAGCGGGCAAAGTAACATTCCCTAATGTTCTTGTCATTGAAGTAGAGGAAACGATTGATGCAATTATGAATGGTGACGATGTTTCACCTTTTATACAGCAATTGACTAATCAAAACCTAGCAGTATGTGGAGGTCATTTAGAAAGTATCAATAATAAGCTTGTTCTCGTAGGTGGTCATCGTTTTGATGGGAATTACAACCCAATGAACAACCCAACGTTCACTCAGGCCTATACCTCAGCGATTAAGAGCTTTACAATAGAAGAAGTGGATGGAGTTTATTCTATTGCTAATTATGAAAGTTTTGTAGATGCTGACCTACTGCACAGAAGAGATTATAACCTTCTTGCATCTGTTGATCCAAACGGTGAAAACGATTTGATTTTGTTCAGCGGTGTATTCCAGGCAACTGCTGATTTACCTTATCTCGATTGTGTAGAAATAGACAATGAAAATACAGTAAGTACAATACCCAATTTTTCGCAATACCTCAACCAGTATCATACGGCGAGTATGGCGATGTATAGCGCTTCAAATAATCAGTCAGCACATATTTTCTTTGGCGGAATTTCTCAATATTATTATGATGAAACTGGTAACTTGGTGAATGATGTCAATGTTCCTTTTTCAAAAAACATTTCTGCTGTAGAAAGAAACAGCTCGAATGAATTTAGCGAGTTTTTAGTAGGGCAAATGCCTGCTTATCTCGGAGCAAGTGCAGAATTTTTACCTGTAAATAATGAGGCGTTATGGTTGGCAAATGGTGTATTAAACTTTGACGCCTTGACGAGCACACCAACTCTAGTCGGATATATTTTGGGCGGAATTGAAAGTTCTGAAGCAAATATTTTTTGGATCAATACAGGGGTAGAAAGTTGGGCGAGTACAAAAATTTATGAAGTTTACATTACAGCAGGAATAACGGAAAGTGTTGAAATAGCTGCTTCTTCAGACCCTGTTCAATTCAGATTATTTCCAAACCCTACAACGGATGATATTCAAATAGAATTTTCTATGTTGCGTTCTGCTAAAGTCGAAGTAACATGGACAAATGCTGAAGGAAAAATAGTTGCTGTAAGTGATTTGGGTCAGCTTCCAAACGGGAAACATCAATATCTTTGGACCGTTCCTTCTGACTGGGCTTCGGGGCAATACTTGTGTTCAGTGAGAATGAATGATGAAGTAAAAACCATTCACGTAATTATTCAAAAGTGAGATTAGTTTTAGTTGTTTTAAGTTTACTATTTATAACCGAACGTTCGTTCGGTCAGTTGGACTATACCATTTCTATCGGTGAAAAAAGAATCGAAGGTTTTCCCGCCTTGCAGTCATACGCCTTCGGAACATTTAGTGACGAAGTGCTTATTCTTGGAGGTAGAATAGATGGACTTCATAAAAAACAACCTTGGTTATCCTTTCATCAAGATGGACGCAACGATTCCTTGTTTGTGTGGGATTCATATGCGAACACGATGGTTGCGGTGAGTCTTGATGGACTTAGCGATTTGTATCGTGAACAATTGAGCGCTAGCAACCACGAGTTTTATCAGCATGGCGACATGATGTGTGTGGTTGGAGGCTACGGCTATTCTAAAAAGACGGATGATAAAATTACATTCCCGGCGGCGTTATTTTTTAAGATAAGTGAAGTGGTGGGTGCGGTGAAAAAAGGAAGCATCAACGACGGTCTTTTTGTGCGTGTGGAGGACGAGCGATTTGCCGTATGCGGTGGTCAACTCGAGATGATGAATGGGAAATATTACCTCGTAGGTGGGCATCGATTTGATGGAACTTACAACCCTATGGGAAATCCAACCTACGATCAGAAATACATCAGTGGATTTCACGCGTTTGAATGGGATGGAGTGAAAGTGAAATGGGGAAAGTCTTATTTTAATGAAGAGCTTTTACATCGAAGAGATTTTAATCTTCTTCCTGGTGTAGATAGTTTGGGAAAAGAGTATTTAACTGTGGTTTCGGGAGTGTTCCAAAAGGACATGGACTTGCCCTATCGCACTGCGATTCGCATTACTGAAGACACTGTTTTTACTATTCCTAATTTTAGTCAGTATTTTAATCATTACCATGCGGCTCATGCAGCGTTTTACAATCATGGTCAAGTGAGTCATTTTTTCTTTGGAGGAATTGCGGCTTATTTTCTTGATGGGGGAGAAATGGTTCAAGACAGCAATGCACCTTTTGTGAAAACAGTCAGTGCAGTTGTTGAAGAAGGGGAGAGCATGTCGGAATGGACGCTTCCATATCAAATGCCTGGCTTTTTGGGTAGTGGAGCATCTTTCATTCCAGTGACTTATTTAGAGCACCGTGGATCTGGAATCGTGGACGTTGAAAGTCTGTGCATGCGTGACTCAGTGCTGGTAGGATTTGTATTTGGAGGCATTTCGAGTTCAATGGCAAATACATTTTGGCCAGAGGAGCCTAGCGAGGCTTATAATGGAATTATAGAAATTTATTTGAAGAAGAAGCCAGGCGCTTACAATTTTTCTTCTGCTTCTAGCTCACCATTTATTGCAGATGTATTCACCAACGCGAACATGGATGAAGTACACACTAGGTTCAACTTAACGGACGTGATGCCATCTGATGTTAGATTTTATCTTACAAGTGAGCCGTGGGAATTTGTGAGTGAGAAATCGTCTATGTCGCCTTCAATAGCTCCTAGAGAAGAAATTCTTGAAGGGGAAGGTGGTGATTTCGGCCTGCTAGCTGGCGAGCATCAGTATGTGATGAAATTTGATGATCAAGTTAAAGGAAACCACTACTTCAAGCTCATTGTGAATGATGTTGAAGTATTCTCTACGAAAATGGTTGTGGAATAAGGTTATTAACAGACCTGTTTACAACTAATTTACTGATTGTGTAAGTTCTAAGTACTCAGTTTTATCTTTGAGTCATATTTAAACCTTTAACCATGAAGAAAATTATCTTATCACTAGGTGTGGTATTGGCTTTCATTAGTGCGAGTGCTCAGCTATCTGATCGCACGAATTATGACCAGCACATCAGACTAGGAGCTCGTCCAGTTGCAGGCGATGCAGCTCTTCAATTTGTTATTCCAATCGTATCAGCTACAGATGCTCAAGGAAGTTTCGCAGGAAACCTTTTGAGTACTGGTGACTTGTTGACATTCAAGTACTACAAGACTGATGTAAATGTTATTCGCGCTGGAATTCGCCTGTCTACAAACAATTGGGCAAATTCTGGTACAGTGGCTGACAGTACAGCTTTGACTCCTCCGCCAGCTGATGATTTGGCAGAGTTTGTTTCTCGCTCTGTTGATCGTCAGTTCAATTTATCCATCGGTATGGAAAAGCATTTCACTCCTAAGAACATCTTTGATGTTTATGCGGGTGGCGATGTGTTGATTGGATTAGGTAAAATGAAGACGAGAGAATTCATGAGCTATGACAACAACGATGAAATTGAAACAATTACTTCTACCAACACTCAAAACCTTGGGTTTGCATTGGTAACTGGTTTCAATGTATTCATCGCGGAACTTCCTGTTTCACTTGGTTTGGAATATGGCCTAAATGGAATGTGGACATTTGGAGGAAGAACAAAAGTGAATCAAACGAGTAAGATTGGTTCAACTTCAAACGATGGTGAGTGGTTTGAGCAAGATTTTGATCTTAGCGGTGCACCAGACGATCATCAATACAGCAAGTTGAAGCGTCGTGAGTTCAACATGAACACCAATCAAATGGTTCGTTTGAACCTTCATATTTATTTCGGCACAGGCAACAATGCAAGTGCGCCGATGAACTAAACTTTTAAGAGATATGAAAAATAATCGCTTCCTAATAGTAGCTGTGGTATTGCTGACGGTTTTGGTATCGTCATGTACCACCTATAGAAGAGCGGTTCCAGTGACTTCAGTAAACGCTCAAGTGATTATCGATTTTGATGATCTGGAGTATATAGGTGATGTTGTTGGATCCAGCGAGCAATCTTATGTGCTTGGTGTAATTCCTTACGGCGGCCGTAAATACCGTCAAGGAGTATTGCTTTCTCAAAATGGCTTGGGCATTCAGCTTCCAGCAGACAGAGGAACATCAAATGCCATTTACGATGCGCTTCAGCAAAAGCCTGATGCCGACTTTGTGCTACCGGTTTCATACGAGACGATTACTCATAGACAGTTTTTGGGTCGACGTGAGGAATTGAAAGTACGTTTCAAGATGTACAAGATCAAATCGAAATAATCGTTTTCTCGGACATTAAAAAAACACCTCGTATTTTCGGGGTGTTTTTTATTTCATTTTAAATTTAAGCCATGCGTCTAGTTTTATTCTTTGTTGTTGTTGCTGGGTTGATTTTCACAGGATGTAGAAGAGAAGATCCACCCTACTTGTACATTAGTCCAAGCTCATCACAGATTTATTCTGACGCTGGTGATATTACTGAATTTACCATTGAAGGATTTGCGGGAAGCAATGAACTTCGCAATATTCTAATTCAGGTAAAGCCGAATGGAGGTGTAACATCTACAGTGAAGGATACTTCTATTTATGGAAAGGAAGCGAAATTCTTCTGGGTTTTCACAGCTCCATCTGGAGTTTCAGATGTAATTGTCACATTTACGATTTATGACACAGAAGGAAACAATAACTCTGTGGTAAAAAGAGTAAATGTGGATAGCGCGTCTCCCTTGACAGAGAATTCAGGTTTCGAGATTTACTCCAAATACAGCACGGGCTTGGTAAATGCAATGAATATCCGCACTTATGCGCAATATCAGTTGCAAGCAAACCCCGATTCTACTTTAGTAGATTTAGTAGAATTTGATGAAACGGAAGATGGAGAATTGAACTATGCCTTGACCTCGTACAGTGGTGTTAAATTCGTGAGAAACAATAGTTTCAATTATCCAGAAGCGACAATGGGTTCAGCCAAGGATTCATATACGAGTAGCACAGCGCTAAACATCATTAATAACGTGGCTTTGAATGATATTCTGATTACAGAATATGACACCATCAATCACCTTTTCGCGGTGATTAAAGTAACGGGCTTATCGAATGAGGTAGGCAGTAATTCTGACAAGTACACCTTTAATATCAAGAAGTAGTCATAGACTCAAGTTGCAATTGAGCTTGCAATTTTTCTCTGGTCCAATCCAAATAGGTGGCAATTTCTGACCATCCTCCACGGGTGAGAGAGGTTGAAATCATCGCTTGTGACAGGCCCAATTGACTAGCCATTTCTTTTTGTCTCGGGTAGTTTCCGGCGATGTAATTCATGATGATTTGTGCAGTGGCCGGTTTCCATTTATCGCATATATTTTCTAGTAAAGGCAAAGACGCATTGAAATATTCATTCATGATTGCCCAAGGTGTATTTAAACCAAGTCGCAAATTATTGACTCCCAAGTAATCGAATTGGTAAAGTGATTTTTGGAAAGCTTCACCGATACATTCGGTTGCTTTTGAAGCCCTTAGATCTAAAGAACCGATACCTATTGAAATCCGAACATCCATTCCCCTTACACACTTGATAGCAGCTTTGATCAAAATAGCCTTTTCCAGAGCTTTTTCGGGCTCTTCTACAACAATTTGAAAGCTAGTGCCGAGAAAAATCTCCCAATAAAAGGGTCTCATTCCGAATGAAAGCAGAATATTTTTAAGTTGTTCTGCTCCAGCAACCGAGTCAGTCTTTTTGGTAGTTGCGATTAAATTTCCTGTAATTATTGCGTATAAATTCATTTAAATAAATGATATTATTAATATATAAATGTAAAAAGCGATATTACTAAAATATCGTTTAAAAATATTATAAAAGGCGGGGTTTGTTGAGTATTTGTGAATTACTCAGGAAACTTTTTCGTGAATTTAGAGGTAGAAAGGGTTGGTATTAAGACAGATACAAAATATCTTTATAGCCACACTTTCTCCACACAATGACTACGAAGATTACTTCAGAGGAATTGAATTCAAATAACATTTTGGAAATTAAAGCTAGAGAGTTACATCGTAAGCTTTTTATTCCAATTATTATTTACAGTATTTGTTATACAATTCTTGATCTATTCTTGGGTATGAAACAACATGCCCTGATTACTGTTTCACTAATACCAATAGTGATCATTTCTTATTGGTTGGATAGGCTTGATAAAGTGCGTGTCGCCAAGGTTTGGACGTTCGTTTCGATGAATTTTCTTCTCTTAACTATAGCTTTAGTTTCTGTTCAGGACAGTTTTGTTTTCCTCTTCTATTTTCCTTTGGCTATTGGTTCTTTCATTATTTTCAACGGGAACGATAGGTTCTACAGCTACCTTTTTACAGCATTATCCTTACTGGGTATGATGGTAGTAGTATTAATTGACTTAAAAAAATGGTTTGTTGTTCAAATTGAAGTGGTTGATCCGTTGGTAGAGAAGGAGTTAAACATTATCGGAGCTTTCTTATTTATTATTATACAAATCATCTTTTTAATTCGATTGAATGAATCGATTCAAGGTGATATGATTAGAAATAAGGTGGCTCTGGACAGCAGCAATATGCGACTCAAATCGAGTGTCTATGCTAGAGACCAAATTCTGTCAATGATTGCACACGACATACGTTCCCCTTTAGCGAGCATTTATGGTTTTCTAGATTTATTGGATTCTAAAACCCTTCAACCAGAGGAAATTAGACAATTAAAAAAATCGATTAAGGAAAAATCTGATGCTACGATTCAAATGGTGAATGATGTCTTGAAATGGTCGATGACGGAGAATGCGATTATTACTTTTCGACCTGTTGAAATGGATGCTGATGCTGTAGAGAGCTTGGTCAAAACAGTGTGTATCCCATATGAAGATCTTGTAAGTCGCGGAGAAATAGATTGCAAAATAGATGTGAAATGGCAGGGATTTGTCACTATTGATAGAGTAATGATGGAGGCAATACTTAGGAATTTGCTGAGTAATGCTATCAAGTTTACGAATTCGAATAGAAAGATCCAGACGAGCTTGAAAGCAATTGGAAGAGAGCTTTGTTTTTCTATCCGAGATAATGGAAGTGGCATAGCTCCCGAAAACCTTGAAAAGCTAAGACAAGGAATTGCATTTACCACTAATGATGATCGTAATCCCAAGGGGGTTGGTCTGGGCAATCAAATTGTGATTGACTTTTTGAATAAGCATAGCGCCAAATTAAGTGTGGAATCAGAACTGGGCAAAGGAAGTGAGTTCAAGTTTTGTTTGCCACTTGTTGCGGGTTCTGCAAGCTGAATCAATTAACGGGAAGTTCAACAAAGAACGTGGTTCCCGCGCCAATTGTACTGTTGAAGTAGATAGTGCCATTATGCCTTTCCACAATCTGCTTCACGATGTCAAGTCCGAGGCCTGATCCTTCTCCAATTCCTTTGGTACTGAAGAATGGGTCGAATATTTTACCTCGAATATTCTCTGGAACTCCTGGGCCACTATCTTGAATAGCAACGATGATTTTATTGGAAGAGTTTTTACAAGTGATTTGTAATTCTCCTTTAAACTCCATAGCCTGACAAGCGTTGATGATTAGGTTCGTCCAAACTTGATTCATTTGCTCTTGAAACCCGAATAAGGATGGAATTGGCTCCATTCTGCGATGCACATTAACTCCATGCTTCAATTGATTGGCATATAGAGTAAGCACCGTCTCAATACTTTCATTTACATCAAAATACTCAGGTTGGTCTGCCGGAGATGAGTGCAAATATACTTTCAAGGCTTTCACAATTCTTGAAGCTTTGTGGGTCGCTGTCAGTATGACCTTGTTGTTTTTTAAGGTGAGTAATAGAATATGGAGGGTGTTAACGAAAAGTTCGAACTTTTCGCCAATGAAAGGCTTCATGCTATCATCAATTTCAAATATTCCCACTTGGACCAATTTTCTAGAAATGACTCTGGCATTTGGGATATTCAAATCGATCAGTTGAGTTTCCAGCTTATTAACATATTCTCTTTCTTCAGCTGTGGTAATAAATAATGTGTTGCCTCGAAAATATTTCAAGAAGTTTTCCAACTGTTCGAGCTCGGCATCAGTCAAATTACGTGTCATTTCAAGCACGTATTTTAATCTATTAAAACTCTGCTTGTCGAAGTCTTCAGAAATGGCGCGAATAGCGCCAAGAGGGGTATTGATCTCATGTGCGATTCCGGCACTCAGTTGTCCTAAGGCAGCCATTTTTTCTGATTGAATCAACATGTGCTGCGTGTCTTGAATCTTTTCATACGATTTCGAGTTTTCCCGAACAAAAAAGATAACGAGCAGGAATATCAATGTTGATACGACCGAAATATTGAGCGAAACCAAGGAAATACTAAAATCCATGTCGAAATCGCTGGGATACCATTCTTGAAACGTCTGATCGAAGACGCTTGAAAATACAGTAAGCATCACATACACTGTAAGCCAAATAAAACTGGTGTTGGTATTCGAATAGGAAAGGGAGGCTGCAAGCGATAATAAGGCCCAAAGCATCACTCCTCCGGATGCATAGAACCCACCTAAGCTCCATTGAAACAGGAATGGCAAAAGCAGACTTATTCCGGTCTGAAAAGTTTGGACGAACTTGAAATTTTTGTAGTACTTAAAAAATCCAATATTGAGAAAAGACAAAGCAACATAGGAAAAGGGAATAATGCTTTGAAAGTTGCGTCCGATCATGAGTGCAATTGCGCCCCATAGAACTCCACCGAAGCTCATGAGTATAGCCTCATAAACTACGAAGCGCTTTTGATTGGCTAGTACGCCTTCATCACCAGGCAATATGCCAATGGTGTTGATTTCATTGATGAGAGATTTCACAAAAAACGTAGTAACAGTGTGGTTCAAAATTAACCAAGAAACGGAGATTGGCAAATAACGAGGTGAAAATGAGTGGGGTAGGGTGGAAGTAGAAATGAAAAAAGCCAGAGAATGATTCTCTGGCTCAATTACTTTGATTCACTTTTTTGGGAGTGAAATCCTTTTGTACCTCGGGTGGGAATCGAACCCACATGCCACTAGGACACACGATTTTGAGTCGTGCGCGTCTACCAATTCCGCCACCAAGGCATGGTTTTTTGTAAAACGGACTGCAAATATATAACACTCTATTCTACCAAACAAAACTTGTATTCCTTTCCTTGAGAAATACCTAATAAAGATTTGTCGTGTACCACATCCGAACTCAAAGCCGGGATGAGGAGTCCACCAGCCAATTTGCTGGAGGTTAGAATTTTTCGTTCCAGATTGCCTTCATCTGAAATGGTTGCCGTGCTGATTACACCAATGCGCGAACCTGCCCAAGTTTCTATTCTGTGGCGATCCCCGTTCCGAATATTTTTGTCATTGTCGGGATGATCATTAAACATAAAATGCAATGTGCTATTGATGTAATACACATTGTACCCGCAGCGATCGGTGGAAGAAATGGAGCTTTGCGCTTTATCTATTTCATTCGCCCAAAGAATTTTACCATCTGTAGCCAATTGAGTGGCCACCAGATTTTCAAAACGATATACATTTTGAATTATGGTTCTGCCTGTTGTCACATCAGTGTTTAGCTGTTCCGAAACATAGTAGATCTCACCTACTAAAATTATTTTTTGTTCATCTGTATGAATGAGATGATCCAAAAATAAATCGTTGATCTCTGGGTACTTTTCTACAACTCGATTTTTTAGAAAAGAAGTAAGAAACTCTTTTGGAAAGGCCATGTATGCAGCTACAGAAACATTTTCTCCATGTGGTGAAATTTTAAATAAAAATGTTCCTGCTGCTGAAAAAGAATAATTGTTGGAATAATATCCAGCCACAATCATTTCATTGTTTTTATTGACCAACCCGAGAGCGCTGATCACTTGCTTGTCTTTGAAACTGATGTCAAATTCTTTGAGTTTATTCGTGGCGTCGTTGTAGTAAAAAACAACGTATCTCCCTCCTTGTGGTCGAAGCACTCTCACATTGTTTTTTTGTGGATTTCTTCCACTCAACATATAGATACCTCCTTCGTTGTCAATTTTAAATTGATTCACCTGCACGATATCGTTGTCGTACGGAAGCTCCAGTTCACGCTCCCAGATCAGTTGGAGGTCAATATTCAAAGCGCGCAACCCAATGAGTCTGTCCGTTCGCTTTTGGACGTTTTGTTCGAAATAAGCCAGAATAATAGTGCTATCTGGGGATAGAACTGTTCCAAATGTGGTCTTAAAATTTTGCTGGATGGAGTGAAGCAACGCAGGTTGTGTAATGGACTCGCCATTCAATGTGGTAGTGATGCAGAAGGCGTATTGCTTTTCCTGTTTTTTATCGTAGGAAGTAAGGAAAATGAGTATGCGATCTTTCAGCACGTGATAGTGCGAAATTTCGATTTTGTTGTCATTCACCAAAGGAATTTCGTGATCGAATTCTGACAGAATTTTTCCTTCTTTAGAAAATGTTTTAAAGATGAGTCGGGGCTTTTTATCCGAAGTTTCTTCAATGCTGAGATAAGTATTTTGTGAAGCGGGAAGAACTGAAACGCTAAAGGTTTGGCGTTCGAATTTTTGTTCTACCGAATAGTAAATGGAGTCTTGAGCGAAATATGAAAACGCAACGCACAGAAAGCCCAGAAGCAGCGTTATTTTTTTCATATGTAAATTCCTTTTTATTTACCTGTAAGCCATCTTACCACGTCCATTCCATTGCCGTAGAGCATGAGGCCAAGTAAGATGACCATTCCCACCATTTGAGCCACCTCCATTACTTTTTGGTTGGCGGCTTTTCCTGTTATCATTTCCCAAAGAAGGAACATAACGTGTCCACCATCAAGTGCAGGAATAGGTAGAATATTCATAAAAGCCAATATGAGTGAAATCAATGCCGTTCGCGACCAGAATGCTTCCCAATCCCATTGCTCTGGAAATAATTTGGCAAAAGTGGCAAATCCACCAACTTGTTTTGCTCCCGATTTTGAGAATAAAAATTTCAGTTGACTTCCATAATCGGTGATCGTTTCCCAAGCCATTGAAAATCCGGCAGGAATTGCCTGACCGATAGAATATTCTTTTCTTTCATAAGTCAAGAATGCTGAAGGGTCTTTCGGTGAAAATCCAATCGCTCCATCGTTTGTTACAGCTATTGGCACATTTACTTGCTGCCCATCGCGAATCACGTGAAAAGCCAAGGATTTTCCCTTGCTGCTCTTAATATACTTCTGTATATCTTGGAAATAAGGAGAATAAAATGTGTTCACTCCAACAATGGAATCTCCTTTGAGTAATCCGGCTAACTCTGCATTTGAATTCACAACAACGCTATCTACGATGCAAGGTATGCGAGGGGTGAAAGCTGCACGTACACCACTATCCACCAACATTTGACCGAAGTCTTCAGGAAGCTGAAGAATTATATTTTGTCCAAAACGTTCGACAGTAACTGTTCTTACATCATCTAACAAAAGTGATTTGTTGACGTTCATAAAGCTTTCAGGCGCAACACCATCTAGTTCTACAATTTTATCACCGTCGCGGAAGCCATAATTTTCCAATAGTGGACTGCACGCTACACCATATGTCAAGTTTTGAGTAGGTAAAATCTCTTTACCCCATACACCAAGAATGACCGAGTAAATAACAATACCAACAATTACATTGACAGTAACTCCGCCCACCATGATAATCAAACGCTGCCAAGCTGGCTTAGAACGAAACTCGTAAGGTTTTGCCGGTTGTGCCATTTGATCTTTGTCCATACTCTCATCGACCATTCCAGATATCTTCACATATCCTCCAAGTGGAAGCCAACCAATACCGTATTCGGTTTCACCTATTTTCTTTTTAATCAAAGAAAAATAAGGATCGAAAAACAAATAGAATTTCTCTACTCTTGTTTTGAAAAGCTTTGCAGGAAGGAAGTGACCTGCTTCGTGAAGAATAATTAGAAGGGAAAGACTGAGTATGAGCTGCAGGGCGAGAATCATCTATTTCAATTATTTTTTTGCGAAGTTAGCCATAAAACGGGCTACATATTTACCTATAATGTCGAACTCAAGGTTTATTGTATCTCCTACCTTGATTTTATGAAAATTGGTATGTTCCAGGGTGTAAGGAATGATGGCTACACTGAATCGATTGTTAAGCGATTGCACTACAGTGAGGCTCACACCATTCACAGTAATACTACCTTTTTCAACGGTTACGTGCTCAGGATTTTCCTGATATTCAAAAACGAATTCTGTGCTGCCATTATGGTCAATAATTTCCACACATGTGGCTGTAGTGTCTACATGTCCTTGAACCATATGACCGTCGATGCGGTCTCCGATCTGAACACATCTTTCTAGATTTATTACTTCACCTACCCGCCAATGGCCGAGGTTGGTGCGCTTTATTGTTTCATCTATCGCCGTTACAACGTAGGTGTTGTTTTCAATTGCGACCACGGTCAAGCATGCACCATTGTGGGCTACACTTTGGTCAATTTTCAACTCAGAAGTAAAAGGTGCAGACAGTGTAAAATGAACGTTAGTTTGCTCTTTTTCTATTTTTTCAACCCTTCCAAGGGCTTCTATAATTCCTGAAAACATAGATTAATTTGAACTTGGTGAAGAAGTACCGTCGAGCAGCTGGATATTGCCAGACTTGCGAATAGGAACGATACCGGAAAGACGAATAGTATTGATGGTGATGGTATAATAGTATGCTCCATCTAGCGACATAGAACCAGAATCTTTATTTGCACCATTCCACAAGATAAGTGGATCCGAAGTTTCAAAAATCAATGTTCCCCATCGATTGAAAATTTTGAAATCAACATCTTGCACATAGCGATAAGGGAACGGTGTAAACTCATCGTTTAATCCATCATTATTTGGAGTAAATACATCTGGTAATTCATACTCTGGACAATTGTCGATGCATACAATGTTGGAGAATTCAGATTCATTTTGAACGAAGCTTCCATCCGGCCATAAGTTGAGTGAATCAAGCGCCGTTACCGCGTAGCAACCTGCAATGCTGAAATTAAATTCTTCGTATGGGAAAATGTAATTGAGGTTTTCATCACCTTCAATTGTTGCTATGAGCTGCAATGAATCATTGCTTGTAGGAGCGTAGTAAATGTTATAGGCAGTGACATCATCAGCGCAAGTCAGGTTCGGATTGTTCCAAGTAACTTCACTCAAGAAGTTCTCGCAATCATCATTGATTTCCACTGTAGGTGGGCAAGGAGGCACATTATCAAATGGTGTGTCGCAAATCTCTTGACTCCAATTAATGATTGGGTCGGTAATCAAATTGGTGAAGAAACTTCCGATGGATTTTACTTTGTAACAATACTCCAAGTTATTCATCAATCCTTCATCTAAATACTCTGTCGTTTCAGATGTTCCAATCATTACGAAATCGAGAGCACCAGGATCTTTTCGGTAAATTTCATATGAAGTATTGACCCATGGTACATCGAAATCCATGGTCAATAGTATGCTGTTGTCCGATGGGGTAGTACTTAAAAATACTGAAGTTGCTTTTCGGGAAGTACCGGTATCTACTCCATTTGCATACATTTTCACATTGTACGAGTTGTGATTCAATTCGGTAGGCACATCATTGTGTGTGAAGCAGGTGTCTCCCCAAATCAAAAACTCGGAAACAGAACTTGTGTACACCAATTCTGAAGGCTCACCATTGGAAGGAGTGTGATACACCTCGTAGTAGAATGGACCTGGGAATGCCAGTGTATCCAACTCGTGTGGAGGTGACCAACAAACATCATTCGACCCAGCTAACAGGTCTGTAATGTTTACAGAAACCTTGGTCATGATTGGCACATCCTTTTTCAATGTATCACAGAATTCTTCGCTTGCATAACTCTCGGCACCGTCTGGCCAACACGTTACTACCATGTAGCAATACACGCGACCGTATTGTAAGTTTTCATCTACGAATGTGGTGTTGAGCAAGCCACTGGTTTCTCCGATATAAGTGTATCCAGTGTATTCAGGAACCCCGAGCTCACAATCGCTTGGATTGAAATTGAAAAGATTGTTGCGTCGATAGATTTTATACTTAACAAGACCAGCCTCATATGGCGAGAAGATATCTTGACAAGAGTGCACATCCCAGTTGAGGGTAATGCTTGAACCTTGAGCTACAGCTTCAGGATTTTCAACTCTTGGTGCCACAACTTTGATGTTTGTTGTTTGCACATTACTCAATGGAATATATCCATTATCGGTAGCTTGAATGGTAAGTGTGTAAGGTGCATTTCGAACCTCATCGCACTCAGGCGACCAAGTGAATTTTCCAATGTTGGGTTGGAAGGTCGCGGGATGTGCAACGCTTGTTAATGGTCCGCCGAATGCCTCGAGAGTAATCGAGTTGTTGTCGGGATCAGTAGCTGAAACCAAGAATTCAAGATAATCTCCTGCTTCAACACAATAGTCAGGAATAGGGTTGACCACAGGTGGTTGATTGTTGCAAGTCACGACCGTGATTTGCATGTCACGCACGACGCTGCCCACCAAAATTCCATTTCTAAATTCTTGAATTTTTATTGCGATGTTATATTCACCGGAGTACAAAGGTGTATCCCAAGTGATGGTTCCTGTTTCAGGGTCGATAACGAAAGTATCCGTTGTTTCCGTCGTCCAATCTTCGGGCGAATCCCAACCAAGCAATGGAATACAATCGGCGCCCATACAGGGTACCAGTGAGTACACCAGTTCGTCGCCATCGGGGTCGAACGCTGCGGGATTATATATCCACGGTTGATAAATACACGCGTCTTGAATTGGGTCGTTCAACAGTTGTAAACTGTTGTTGTGCCCGGTAACAGGACTAATTATGAGTGTGGTTGAAATGCAAAAGATCTGATTGACTGAAGCTACAATATTGTTGACTCCGTCGTTTCGGTTGGGGTCTTCAACTACGAGTGTAAATTCTCCTGGACCGCCGTAGGTGTGATATCCGTAATACACATTTTTCTGAACATCGAAAGCTACCGAAGGATCGATAACATCACGTTGCAAGCTATCTAAGTCGCTATCCAGAACATTAGAAGGTTCGTCACCCCATTTGATTTTTAGCCAAGGTCGATCTGCGAATGCACTTTCCTTGGTATAAGTAGTGATAGTGACCTTATAGGTATATCCCGAAATATGCTCATACGTAATTTCACCCGCGCGATTATGCGTAGCGCTTGCTTGGAGGAATCCAATCAAGGAGAGCAGGGAAATTAGTATTTTCAGGATACTTCTCTTCATCTTTTCAAAAATAGACCTTTTGCATGATTCAAAAGGTCATAAAAAGTTTAAATAATCTCACGAGGAGATTACTTTATTATCATGATTTGTTTCGTAAACACCTCGCCATTGCTATTTGTTGCACGAACCGTGTACAAACCTTCAGAAAGTGAAGCTACGTTGTAACTACTCAAACCTTTAGCAGAGAAGCTGTCAACGAGTTGTCCGCTCACATTAAAAATTTGTAAGCTCACTGGTGCAAAGTCACCGCTCCACATCAAGGTTTCAGTGGCAGGGTTAGGATAAAAGCTCAATGATTGCGTTGTGAATTCTGAAACGGATTGTACAGTAGAAATAGTGATGCAATAGTCTTCTGCCTCACCGTAATCTAAATCTCCGCATTCGGTAGGAGGATTACCACCAAATATTCCAACATATGACATTGCTACACGAAGCACGGCAGTTCCTTCAACGGCGTCGTTTGGAATGGTAAAGTTGCCCGTTACAGTCGTGGTTGTAGTGCCATTACTGTCGTAAATTTTTTCAGAATTCTCAAATGTTCCGTTTTGGTTGAAATCAATCCAAGCTTTGAAATACTCTGGATAGTTTGTGCCTGAATAACCAGGAGATAACGAAATATCGTAGCTCTGATTGGTTACCAAAGTAGTTCCAAGATTTCTGTAATCGCCATATCCGTTATCGCTATCAGTACTATTATTGATTGTAGCAAGTGTTACGTTATTGATCCACTCCAAACTTGCATTACCACTCACTTCACAATAAGTCAAGTCGAGGCAACTTCCACATCCGAAAGTGCTAAATGCATATGCAATTGGAGGTGGAGGATTTCCAATACAAACGGTATAAACTTGAACGTTGTAATTGGCACATTGATCCAAATTTTCAATGATAATACTGTTGTCGGGAGCTTCGAAAATTTGTTGTTCTCCGAGTGCATTTGTAATCACAACAGTGTATGAAAAATCTCCCCAAAGGTCTTCCCATTCAATCGTTACAGAGCTTTCTGTCTGATTGGAAATGTTGACCCAAGAAGGATGTTCGCAGCAGCCTGCTGTTGTTATAAAATAAGATTCTGTCCATTCTCCGAAAGCACCGTTGCAATAGGCACTCAGTTGGAATTCAATTGTTGTGCAAGGAAGAAGCCCAGAAATAGTTGTTTCATTCAAAAGAATTTCATTGTCTTCGGTCCATTCTCCTTCGCCGATTCTAAAGCGAATTGCAAATGATTCCATGGCAGGAGTAGAAGCCCATGTGATATTGATATCAGTGCCGTTTACCACTTGTGAGTTCACTGCAAATGGAGGAAAACAGTCGTCGTTTGAGCAGTTTTCGAGCATCAATTGAATGCTGTTATTCATGTTTAATCGACCACCGGTGACTGTTTCGGTAGTTAGGTTGGATACGCCATCAACTCCATTGAAAATATAATCGCGGATCATTGCTGCGCCTGTTTCCGGATCAGAATAGGCAATAGCCATGAGGTTTGTACAAGGAACAGAATAAAGAAGGCCAATGGCACCAGCCACGCAAGGACTAGCAAACGAAGTCCCCGAAGTAGTTCCGTAGTTATTATTTCCAGCTAGAAATACATTGTCTCCAGGAGCGCCTAAGTCGATGGTAGTCTGACCGTAGCCTGAAAAAGTTCTCACGTCATTGTCGTCAGTCGCTGTTACAGAGATCATGAATTCGCTTGGACAAGCCGTTGGAAGGTCTCCCACAGCGTCTACGTTAACGTTGCTATTGCTCGTGGCTCCACAACTCAAAACACCGTATGTGCCAAGGCTGTCGTACATCGCGCACCAGATGGGGGCATCTGCTGGCTGGCCAAAATCGGTTCCCCAAGAACTATTCGTGGCTACCACAAACGCGCCTTCTGCGCCACCTGTTTGATTGTATTTTTTGCGCATCACAAGTGGATAGCTGTATGCTGCCACCACATTGCTTTCGCTGATTCCACCCATGTGAACTTGCATGATTTTTACATCCCAATTGACACCAACAATTCCAGTGTTGTTGTCGCCTTTGGCTCCGATCATGCTACTCACTTGTGTTCCGTGATTGCCTGTGCCGATATTATCGTTGCTTCCGCTAACATTCCATCCGTCGTAATCATCGATATAACCATTGCCATCGTCATCCACTCCATTATTAGGTATTTCGAGGTTGTTTGTCCAGTGGTTGTCCACGATATCGGCTTGATCCCACTTGGCACCGCCAGTTTCAACAACACAAACCACGATTTCATCGCCAGTGGCTGTAAGTCCGCCAGTAGTAACTTCCCATGCCAGTTCAGAATCAATGTCATGATCACCATTGTTTTGGTGATGCCATTGCTGTGAAAAGAAAGGGTCGTTTGGTACGATGCGATCGGCAACAATGTGATTGACTTGAGCAAATTTTACACCTGCAGTTTTTTGCAAAGCATAAAGCATTTCTCTCATGGAAATATGATCTTCATTGAATGAAAGAAGCCATGTACGCATTGGCTGGCTTACAATTTTATTGATTTTCAATTGGGGAAGCGCACCTACTTCTTGATTAACAGAAGCTACGATTTGCTCGATGTTGGCGCCTTCTTTTGTCATTAAAAGAATCTCACCCTGCACGCGAGCAGCCTCTTGTGCAAACAATTGTGAGCCGATAAAAAATAACGCTAAAAACGTGGTAATTAATGATTTCATATTATCCATATATGGGAGTACAAACTACGGATATTTTTCCATACCGAAAAATTAGACTTCTCCAATGTAAACGCGCTTGACGCGAGAAGGAATAGAAGTCAATATTTCGTAGGGAATGGTATGGCAGGCTTGGGCAAATCGATAAAGTGAATCTGCATCGTCAAAAATGATGGCTTCATCTCCTTCCGAAACGCGAGCTTTGCTGATATCGATCATTGTCATGTCCATGCAAACATTGCCCACTATTGGGCAAAGCGTATGATTCACTTTTATGCTCCAATTTCCATTGCTCAGATTTCGTCGAAGTCCATCGGCATAGCCAAGCGGAATGGTTGCAATTTGCATTTCTTCTTTTGCAATAAAGTTTCGATTGTATCCTACACTTTCACCAACTTTGAGTGTTTTTATTTGTGAAATGGTAGTCTTTAAGACTCCTACGGTATGCAGATTTGGTTGTTCAGCAGAATCATTGCTGATTCCATAAATTCCTATACCTAGTCGCACCATGTTGTATTGTGCACGTTCGAAACGCTCAATTCCCGAGGTGTTCGCGGCATGTTTGATAACAGGGTATCCAATTGCATTCTCGATTTGAAAGGCCATTTCTTCAAATGCATCCAATTGGCTGTTTGTAAACGCATCGTGATTTGGATTATCCGTTGCGGCCAGGTGCGTAAAAATGGATTTGACGTGAAAGTTAGAATGCTCCGACAACAACTCAATCAAGTTTGCAACTTGATGCGGTTCAAAACCAAGTCGTTTCATTCCCGTATCCAGCTTGATGTGAATCGGGTAGGATTCTTTGCGATTTGTCTTCTTTAGTGCGTCAGCAAAAGCCACCAAGCTTCGCTCAGAATAAATCTCAGGTTCGAGGTTGAATTCGATCATTCTGTCGAGTGCATTTAACTCTGAGTTCATCACCATTATCGGCAGTGAAACCCCTGATTGCCTTAATGAAATTCCTTCATCTACATATGCTACTCCTAGGTAATCGGCTTTGCAAAACTCCAGTACCCGAGCCACTTCCACTGCTCCAGCTCCATAGCCAGAAGCTTTCACCATCACCATCATTTTTACATGAGGTGAAAGTTTGTTTTTATAGTGGTGAAAATTTTGAGCCAGTGCATCGAGATTGACTTCTAAAACAGTCTCGTGCGTTTTATCTTCTAATGCCGAAATTATTTTTTCAAATTCAAATTTTCGTGCACCTTTAATCAGAATAATTTCACCCGAATGATCGTTCGGTTTTATATTTTGAATTGCTTCTTGCGTGCTCGTATAAAATTTGCTTTCTAGAGGAAAGGAAGTTTGGAAAGTGCTGATTTTACTGCCGATTCCAATAATTTTACTTACGCCATGATTGGCTGCAAAATCAATTATTTTTTTGTATAAAACTTCTTCAGGATATCCAGCTTGTTCCATGTCTGAAACAATCAATGTTTTTTTTCGACCTTCTGCATGCTTCTCCATGAAGTCGAGCGCTATATCCAGAGAAGTGAGGTCTGAGCTATACGCATCATTTATCAGTAGCGTATTTTCTGCACCTGCAATCAATTGCATGCGCATGTTCACGGGATTAAGAAATTGAAGTTTTGAAGAAAGTGCAGCTGAGTTATCTAAAATAGTTGCTGCTGTGACATAGGCACAGAGCGCGTTGTGAACAGAAGCTTGATCTGAAAATGGGATTTGTATTTCAATCTTTTTTCCATTAAAAATGGCATGAACGCTTGTGTTGCTTTCGGTTGAAACTTGTTCTATAATTTGAAAAACAGCACCAATCTTTTTTCCAAAAGAAATGAGCTTTTTGTTTGGAAATTGAGAATGGATGGTATCGTAAACCAGCTCATTATCCGAGGGAAAAATGAGCGTGTGACAAGCTTCAAACAACTTCAATTTTTCATCTAATTTTTCTTTTAATGAAGCGAAATTTTGTTGGTGCGCTTCCCCGAGCAGGGTGAACACTCCGATGGTCGGCTGCACGATTGAAGCTAGTTGAGTCATTTCATTCTTCTCGCTAATACCTGCTTCAATAATAGCCAGGTTATGGAAGGTTTCTATTTCCAATATTGAAAGCGGAACACCTAATTGAGAGTTGAAACTTTTCGGACTTCTTGAAATTAAAAAATTGGAGGCCAACAACTGATTCATCCATTCTTTGACAATGGTTTTTCCATTGCTGCCCGTAATAGCTATCACATCATGATTGAATTGAGATCGATGATGTTGTGCAAGTTTTTGAAGTGCACGTAGCGTATTTTTTACGTTTAAAAAAATCGCTTTTGGGTAGCGATTCATATCAATTTTTTCATCGATTACAAAAGCGGAAACACCTTTTGTAATTGCTTCTTCGATGAAGAAATGTCCGTTATGATTTTTTCCTTTAATACAAAAAAACAGTGTGTTTTAGCGGAGCTTATTTTTCTAGAATCGTACGCGATTTGATCGATAGAACGCTCCTCCATTTTCCCAGAAATGGAAGCAGTGGTGATGTCTGCAATATGTTGCAGGGAGTAATGCAAATTATTTTTTGTTTTTCATAGCTTCATTGAATGCGGCTCTCGAAAGGGGAATATAACTTTCCTTTTCTCCGAGCTGAACCAGCGAATCATTCTCTGAAAGTCTATAAGAGTGATTTGCAAGATGTCCTGTTTTGAGACAAATCGCATGAACTTTTGTAACGAATTCTGCAATCGCCAGCAGGTGAGGCATAGGACCGAATGGGCGCCCTAAGTAGTCCATGTCGAGACCGGCAATGATGACTCTGATGCCTTGATTGGCGAGTTGATTACACACTTCTGGAAGGCCACTATCAAAGAATTGCGCTTCATCGATTCCGATTACTTCAACATCAGATGCGAGGATAAGCAACTGTGAACTGTGTTCGATGGCGGTAGAACGTATAGTGGTTCTGTCGTGACTCACAACGTCTTCTTCACTGTAGCGCACATCAATTTTTGGCTTGAAGATTTCGACCTTCATTTTGGCGAACTCCGCCCTTTTCAGGCGACGGATTAATTCTTCCGTTTTACCCGAAAACATTGAGCCGCAGATAACTTCTATCCAACCTTGCTGACGGCCTCTATTGAGTGTGTTCTCCAAAAACATAGATTGCAAATGTAATTTACAATGAGAAAAAATAGCCTTAGAATTTAGCTATTGTGGGAAAATGGATAAGGTGTTAAGTTTGCGCTATTGATAATTAGAAAATTATGGGAAGAATATTCGAAAAGAGAAAGCATAAGATGTTTGCCCGTTACGACAAGATGGCAAAGGCTTTTACGCGTATTGGGGAAGGAAATTGCGATTGGCGGTAAAAGCAGGCGGTCCTGATTCGGAGTATAACCCTCGTTTGCGTCAGGCGATGGCCAACGCGAAAGGAGTGAATATGCCTAAAGATAGGGTAGACGCTGCCATTAAGCGTGCTGTGAGTAAGGATACATCGAACTATGAGGAGGTGGTATATGAAGGATATGGACCATATGGAGTTCCTATTTTGGTAGAAACTGCTACCGACAACCCAACAAGAACAGTTGCCAATGTGAGAATGTATTTCAACAGAGGCGGCGGAGCATTAGGTACAAGCGGTTCTTTGAGTTTTATCTTTGAAAGAAAAGGCGTATTCAGAATTGCGCAAGAGAACCTTCCAAACTATGAAGAAATGGAATTGGAATGGATTGATCACGGATTGGAAAGTATGGAGCTTGAGGAGAATGAAGTGGTAATTTACACGGCTTTCGGCGATTTCGGAAAAATGCAAAAAGCATTAGAAGAGCAAAATATCACTGTAACAAAAGCTGGACTAGAGCGCATTCCAAACTCATTTGCTGAAATCACAGAAGATCAGGTGGACGAGATTTTGGAACTGGTAGAAAAGATAGAAGAAGATGATGATGTACAAGCTGTATATCATAATTTGAAATAATTCACAGACATGAAACGACAGATAATCTTTCTAGCCACCATCGTGGCCATGGTATTTATTGCTTCTTGCACAAAGGAAGAAGGTGAAGGGGGATACGCAACTATCAAAGGCAAAATCAACAAAGATTATCGTTTGATTCCAGCCAATAGTGCTACTTATCAGTACACCGTGGCGGCTGCAGATGAAGATGTCTATATCGTGTATGGTGACAACGTAAGCCCTAGCGACCGGATCTGGACCAATTATGATGGGGAGTTTGAGTTTAAAAACTTGAGAAAAGGAAACTACACCATTTATGTGTATAGTGAGGACACCACAGGACAATCAGGAATTGATGCTTCTCGAAGGTGATTAAAAGATCGGTAGAGATTACGGATAGAAAAGAAAAACTTGGACTTGGGAGTAATCACTATCTATGAAAAGCCTTAAGCTGCTCTTCATATTAACGCTTGTTTCCATTGTCAGTTTAGCCCAAGATAATGATGCAGGACTTTGGACATCTTACAAAGTCCAGTCGGACTTTACAAAGAAGTTGTCTTGGTCGCTTGCGCCAGAAGTGCGCTTTCAAAACAACATTACTGAGGTTGGATCTTATTTCGTGGATGCGGGGCTAGATTACAGTCTTCCTGGGCCTTGGAGTGTGAGCTTGACTTATAGAACAGGATATCGCAACCGCAATAATTATTTTTCTTATCGCCAACGTGCGCAATTTGGAATTTCATATAAAATCAAATTTGAATGGGGTGATATTTCACTGGCTACGCGCTACCAAGGCAATTTGGAAGATAGTAGATCCGATCGAGATGCGGATTTTGTAACTACTTGGAGAAATAAGGTTTCAATCAAATACGATGCGATAAAAAAATGGGAGCTTGGTCTTTCCTACGAATTCTTTCACAGCAAGGGAAATAATTACCGGCTAGAGTGGAGTGATTGGAGATGTACAGCTTCGGTAGAACGAAAAATAAATAAGCGAAACTTTATCAGTTTGGGTTATCTCGTACAGCAAAACCTAACTTCATCTGTGCCTCAGTTTGACTACATCATTGTGGCTTCGTACAAGCATAAATTAAAAAAGCGAAAAAGGACGACGAGCCTGAGGAGAAATAATTAAAATTTCCAGTCTCTTTTTTAGCGTACATTTGCGCGCAAATTCAAAAATCCTACAGTCGTGAGTTTGCGTAAAATTTCTTCAGCCCTAATTTCAGTATTTCACAAAGACGGTCTTGAGCCTATCGTTCGCGAAATGGACAGACTCGGAGTTCAAATTTACTCTACTGGAGGTACACAAGATTTTATTGAAAAATTGGGAATCGCAGTTACACCTGTTGAAGAATTGACGGGCTATCCAAGCATTTTGGGAGGGCGAGTTAAAACGCTTCATCCGAAAATATTTGGAGGGATTTTATACAGAAGAGAAAATCAAGGCGATCTGAATGCCGTTCAAGAGTTTGAAATTCCGGCTATCGACTGTGTCATTGTTGATTTGTATCCGTTCGAGAAAACGGTGGCTTCAGGCGCTTCTCATGAAGATATTATTGAGAAAATAGATATCGGTGGAATCTCACTTATTCGCGGAGCGGCTAAAAATTACAACGATGTAATTATTGTTCCATCACAACGTGAATATGCTGACTTGTTGGAAGTGCTGAAAGAAAAAAATGGGGAAACGACAATGGAAGACAGAAAGCAATTTGCGAAAATGGCCTTTGAAGTTTCTTCACATTACGATTCAAAAATTTACCAGTATTTCCTAGGTGAGGAGATTGGATCATTGCGTGCTGTGGAATCTAACAAGCAATCTTTGAGATACGGTGAAAATCCTCACCAGCGCGGTGTTTTCTATGGCGATTTAGATGCGTTGTTTACAAAGTTGAATGGTAAAGAACTATCTTACAACAACCTTCTCGACGTAGATGCTGCTGTGAACCTGATCGATGAGTTTGCAGGAGGAAAGCCAACCTTCGCCATTTTAAAGCACAACAATGCTTGTGGTATTGCTTCTCGCGATACTGTGTTGGAGGCATACGAAGCAGCCTTAGCTTGTGATCCAGTGAGTGCTTTTGGAGGTGTTTTGATTTCTAATGTTCCTATCGATCACGCCACAAGTTTGAAGATTCATGAATTGTTTTGCGAAGTAGTCATCGCTCCAGATTTCGATAAAGATGGATTGGCGGTGATGCAAACGAAGGTGAATCGGATTATTTTAAAAAGAAATGAGGTATCTCTTCCGAAAACGCAAGTGCGTTCATTGTTGAATGGATATTTATATCAGGACAGAGATTTAAATACAGAAGCTGCATCTGATTTCAAATTGGCTACCGATCATACGGCTAATGCATCACAAATTGAGGACTTGGTGTTTGCTAATAAAATTGTGAAGCACACAAAAAGTAACACCATAGTTTTAGCTAAAAATCAGCAATTGTGCGCAAGCGGAACAGGTCAAACTTCACGTGTTGATGCATTAAGACAAGCAATTGAAAAAGCGAACAACTTTGGATTCGATTTATCGGGAGCTGTTATGGCAAGTGATGCATTTTTCCCATTCCCAGATTGCGTGGAGATCGCAGACAATGCAGGTGTAAATGCGGTGGTTCAACCTGGTGGAAGTATCAAAGATCAAGCTAGTATTGACTATTGTAATGCTCACAACATGGCGATGTACCTGACAGGTATTCGCCACTTCAAGCACTAATTAAACTTCGAAGCTAATCCACATGGCATCATCGGTTTGATCGGTGCCATTTCGCCATTCATTAAAAATAGTTTCGATCATACAAATGCCATTTGAGAAGACACGGTTTTCTTCAATGGCATTGATAAGACCACTAATTTTAAGTCGCTTGCCCGTATCACCGTTGAGCTGATCATAAAGACCATCACTGCACATTACCACTTTTTTATTGGCGATGTCTAATTGACCTGAACAGATATTGGTTTCGTAGGATGCAGAGTGGAAAAATCCTCTTGATTTAGACAAGATTTGAGAGTGATTATTTTCATCAACTACAAAGATGCTTCCGTTGAGTGCCGCCCATTCCATTTGTTTTGTGTTCAAATCAATTCGAACGATGGAAAGATCTATTCCCCGCTTGTTCACCAAATGATCTGTTGGTTAGCAAAACGTCCACGTAGATCCGAAATGGTATGGCGTATAATCTCTGAAAGCGAGGCTTCATGACCGTTTTTAAGTGTTTTTTCACTTAGAATATCAGTTGCTAAAACTGTTATAAGCGCTCCTCCAAGTCCGTGTCCCGTAGAATCCCCCAATGCGAAGAGCACCTTGTCGTCTTGATATCTATACCAAGCGAAATCACCTGATATGGAAGTGGCAGGAGAATTGAAAATGTGTAAGTTTTTAAGGTACTCACTCGCTCTGAAACTGTCAGGAAGGAAACATTCTTGGATATGCCTTGCATATTCTAGTCCTTGTTCTAGTTCAGTGTTTTTACGCAGCAATTCACGTGTGCGCTCTGCAACTGTTGCCTCAAGTGACTCTTTTATTTTTGTCAATTCCTCGTTCTGCAAACGAAGTCTGATTTCATTGTCAAACATCCTCAATGCCTCTGTAACGGTAAGCTCGAGGTCTTTTGGTTCCCATGGCTTTGTGATGTATCTGAAAAGGTCCATCTTTGTAAGCACTTCAGCTACTGCTTGCAAATCGGCCTGGCCGGTGAGCATTATTTTTTTAGCGTTGGGAATTTTCGCATCTAACGCTACAAGTAAATCACTTCCGCGCATAGGGTGCATAAGATAATCGGATATAACGCAACCAATAAGTCCACCTTCTTCGATTATCTGATCAACAAGTTTGAGAGCTTCTTCACCAGACATGCACTTTAGTACTTCATATTCTTCAGAAACGAATCTTTGTAAATGATGCGCGAGCACGTTTAAGATGATAGATTCATCATCCACTAGGAGAATGTACTTTTGTTGTCGCGTGGTCATGTACAGAGTAATGGTTTGAGGTTAAGGCAAACCGCGAACGCAAATATGTCAGCACAAATCTGGAACTTCTCTTTTAGGCATGAGAAGTTTAAAATCAGGCATGAGCTACAAGTGTACTCAAGTTTTTGATTTCTTCTTCAATGAGTATCATTACAATTTTAGAAGTGTGCACAATTTCTGAAAGTTCATTTCTTACTTCCGATGTAAGTCCATAGACTTTTAATTTAGAAGTAAGTTCCGCAAATGAGATTCTCATGGGATTCACTTTCAGGTTTTCTAGGTTCGGTCTTATCTGATGAATTTCAGCTCGAATAGCTTCTATATTGTCGTTTTTTATGGCCAATTCTAACCTGTCAATACTGTTGGGTAAAAATGAATTATATGCTTGAAGTACACTTAGCAATAATTCAGGTTTATGATCTACATACTCCTGAAGTCTTGATAGATCAAGCTTTTTGAGCTCTATTTTAGAAGAACATCCCGCCCTTCCGAGCCATTTGATGAGTGTCGTTAGCAATTGAGTTTCTGTGTAAGGTTTGATGATGTAGTCGTCCATCCCAGCATTCAAACACTCATTTACTTCTTCCGCCAACGCCGACGCACTGAGTCCAATTATTGGAATGTCTCTCGATATATTTTCTCTGATATAGGAAGTGGCTTCTAGGCCATTCATAATGGGCATTTGAGCGTCCATTAGCACAATGTCAAACTCATTGTTTCTGATTTCAGAAATAGCTTCTTGGCCATTGTCTGCCTCAGAAATTTCCATTTCGAATTTTTCCAAAACTGTTTTTAGAACGATTCGATTCAATGGATTATCGTCGGTGATGAGGAGTCTTACTCCTTTTAATTTTTCTGTTTGTAATGGTGGCAAGTCGATCGTCGAAAGCAGCGTCTCTGACGTTCTTTCAAGAGGGAAGGTGATTTCAACCAAGGTACCCCTGTTTTTTTCACTTTCCACCCGAAGTACACCATCCATAAGGCGCACAAGGTTGCGCGTGATATGAAGGCCCAATCCCGAACCACCGTACTTTCTTGCCATGGTAAAGTCGGCTTGTTCGAATTCTCCAAACATGCGTTGGATAAACTCTTTGTCCATTCCTATTCCGGTATCTCGAATAGATATTTTTATAAAATCGGACTTCTCATTTTGTTGATGCAAATCACAATGAATATCCACGCCTCCCATGGAGGTAAACTTGATAGCATTGCCCACTATGTTGAACAATATCTGACTGATGCGATGTGCATCGCCATGGTATTGATTTTTGATACGAGCATCAATCGAATGATGCAAGAATATTTCTTTTTCCTGAGCCTTTACTTTTAATAAATTCACTATCCGACCTACGGTATCTTGGAAGGAAAAAGGAAGGAGCTCTAAATGGAATTTACCAGCTTCAATTTTGGAAACATCTAAAACGTCGTTTACTACATTGAGTAAAGTTCCAGAAGCGGCATTAATCAATTCAAGTTGTTGTGTTTGAATCTGAGTCAACTCGGTTTTTCCAAGCTGCTCTACCAAACCAATAATACCTGTAAGCGGTGTGCGAATTTCATGGCTCATGTTGGCAAGAAATTGCGCTTTATTTCGAGATGACTCTTCCGCTTTTTCACGCGATTTCATCAATTCATTTTCAAGAGCCTTAATGTCCGTAATATCCCAATGAATACCAATCGAACCCACGACCTCTCCGCTATCGGTTAAAAGTGGTGAGGCAGAAATCAACCAATACCTTTCTTGCTGTCTGCGGTTTTTGATTTTAATTTCATAAACCTCTTCCTTGCCCGACTTTCTATTGGAGAGTTTCTCTTTCATGACCTCACTTTCCACTCCGTCTAATAGTATGTGAGAAGCTTTTTTTCCTTTGAGTTCAATTTGGCTGAAACCACTCATTGAACAGAACGATTCATTCGCATTTAGAATGACATCGTTTTCGTCTACTTCTAAAAGTCCGAGTTTAAAATTATCAATAATGCCTCTGAACTTTTTCTCTCTATTCTCGAGTCGGAATTCAGCATTTCTTTTTGCGGTAATATCTGAGTATTTCCATAAATGACCATTGTACTCACCATCTACAAAAAGTGGTATATAATCTCTTTGAAGAATGCGCCCGTCTGTCATGATGAGCTCTTCATTGAGAACCAGATTTCTTTTCTTTAGAATGTCATCAATACGATTAACAAATCCTTCTGGATCTCTGAAATAATGTTTGCTTTCCTGTGCGGAATTGGAACAATCTTGACCTACAAGAATGGTGGGATCAACAGGTACGTTGAACATGTCACAAAATGCCTGATTCGCGGTTACAATTTTGCGATATTGGTCTTCTACAATTATTGCACTTTCAAAATTTTGGAAAGATGAAATTAGACGGTCAATATGACTTTTTTGTTCGCCTATGTCCGTCCCAAAAGCATCTATAAATCCATCGCTAAGGCGCAGTTTGCAATAGAATGAGTAGGTGGTTTCTCCATTGAAAACTTCGGTATGGGCCACAGACCATTCATCTTTTAAATTGGATAAAAATAACTTCCAATAATCTTCAAACGACATGGTTTTTCCTGAGAACTGAACCGTGCGAATTGCCTTGGCCGGATTATTTGCAAATAGAATTTCTCCTTGCTTCGATAGACGAAAAACAGGGTGTGGATAACCGTTTGCAAGATCAGTCAATATGCGATTCTCTTCGAGCTCTTGCTCGAGAGATTGTATACGATTTTGGAGACGAGTAATTTCGTCGAGGGAGTGGCTGCTCATAGGCGGATCAACTAGAGTTATTCTACTTAAAACTGGAGATAGTAGAGAAGTGTGATTCTTATCACGAAGATACTGATTAATCTTCAGTGATTGTCACATCACTTTCATCAATCCAAGTTAGTTGAATGTAGTAACTGAAGTTGTCTTTATGTATGATCCATTCATCATATCCCAGAGCATCTTTGAAGTCGATGGCACAACTGTCAAGCACCAATCCGGTTGGACTTTTTAGCTTGAAATAATAGGAGTCTTTTTTAATTCCTACTGGTTCATACCATTGAAAAACGGTGTCTTGTGACGACATTACATCAAGCCCCACCATGAGCAGAGAGTCAGTCATATCGCGCATTTCAAGGCGTGCGCCAATCATCGGAGAAGCGGGATTGTGTGGAGCAACCCAGATGAAATTTACCCGCAGCGAATCAGGTATGTATTCTGGAGTTGGCTCTTCAATTAATTTTTCTGGTTCGATAAATTCTTTCTGACAAGAACTTAAAAGAACCACACTAAACAGCGTTAGAAATAGTGTGGAAGTATAGCGTTTCATAGGTAAAAAAATTATATCAGGTGATATACTTTTTTTACCCTTTTTTGTACTGATAGTTACACTTGTTGATACGTCTGAAACAGTTGTAAAATAAGGGGTTTTTGATGAGAATTGGACATGAAATTCGCTCAGTTGGGTATGAGTTACAATTCAGTGGAATGAGTTTTTTTGCCCAAGTCCATAAGTGTAAATAATACTGTTATGAGTTGCAAAATTGAGGGCATAAAAAAACCGGGTATTCCCTAACTATACCCGGTTGTAACCAAAACCAAATCTGAAAGATGCTCAGGCTAACTTTTAATGAAGTGAAAAGTGTGTCTTGTAGTATTTGTGTTGAATTGAATAGTGTACATTCCAGATGAAAGCGATGAAATATCAAGGCTTTGAGTAGTCATATTTATGGCCTGTTCAAACACCACTTGACCAATTGAATTGAACACACGAACGGATTTTAATTCGGTGCTATTGGTGTTGAAGTTCAAAACATCTTGGGCAGGGTTAGGATAAACTTGAAGTACCAAGTCTTCAGATTCAATTTCTCCAACGGCCATACAACTGCTTACGTTGATTGTCTGTACTCCTTGGTTGCTACACCCATTTCCATCGAGATAGTTGTAGTAAACTTCATGTAAGCCTACGCCAGCTATTTGTGGGTAGAACATTCCTTCACTTACACCAGGGCCAGAGAAGTAACCTCCTTCAGGAAAGCCATACATTCCAATTGGATCATCGTTGAGACAAAGTTCATTTGCGTCAACAAACAGAACGGTTTCTTCAAAAAGGACTTCAATAAACATGGGTGTACTTTGTGAAACACATCCATCTTCATCGATGTATTCATAATAGATTTCGTGGAAGCCTCCGCCTGCAAGCTCTGGTACAAAGAATGTTCCTTCAACGCCATCGCCATAGAATGTTCCTCCATATGGAAGTGCAATCATATTTACGAATGGTGTAGAAATACAAGCGGTTTCTGAGTTGATAGCCGCCACCACAAGTGGTGGCTCGATTACCTCTATTTGAACGGGTAGACTAGAGGCTTCTGACCCATTGTCTGCCATCACTGCAGCACTGTAATTACCAGATTCAGTTACGTAAATAGAATCTCCGATGGCAGAAGTGCTCCAAGTATAAAATGCAGCTACAAAATCTTCTTCAGTGGATGCATAAAGCCATACTCCGCCAATGCCACACCAAGTTGTTTCTCCACCAGGTGTTGCAAATACTTCAGGTACTTCAAGCATCAATACGTTCACCACGTTACTCATCGCTTTGCAGTTGGTGCCCGCCATTGTTCCGATTACATACACTTGCATTGTTGTATCAACTGAGATAACAGTCGTAGAGTCTCCAGTGCTCCAGTCAAAATCGTCCGCTCCGCCTACTGTCATACCCACTTCTTCGCCTTGGCAAAACATCGTTGGGCCGAGTACGTCAACGGTTACATATGGATTATTGCAGTCTTGTACTTTTCCAAAGAAAGCATCTGTATTACCACCGTACGAAGTATCCCATCCATTGAAGCCAATAGAAGAAGATTGCGTTGATCCTGCGAATAGCGCTCTTGAGTTTTCATCTGGGTTCATGTCAAACATGGATTCGTCGTCTGAACCACCATAGTAAGAAGACCATTCTTTTAGACCGTCGCCAGTAAAGAATGCAAACATCAAGTCAGTACCTCCACCGATTTCTGTTTGAAATCCACTTTGGAAAATGTTAGAAAGGGATGATGTGATTCCACCGAGAAATACGTTGCCCAATTCGTCAACTGCTACTCCATTTCCTCTATCGAGTCCTTCACCACCAAAATAGGTAATCCAATTTTTTTCTCCGTTAATTGTGAATTGTCCAACGAACGCATCGTATTCGCCTCCTCCGTAGCTTACTTGAGAAGCACCAACTGTTGCTATTGCAGAAGTGGATGCAGTGCTTCCACTCAAGTAAATATCGTTGTTCATGTTGATTGAAATATCATGCACTTCGTCTTCTGCCGGACCGCCAACATAGCTTGACCAAAACATGGTGCCATCGGCATTAAACACACCCATGTATCCATCGGAAATACCACCACCATAAGTGGTTTGGAATCCACCAACAGCAACATTGCTTGTGGATGAAGTACTTCCACCTACAATGATATAATCATTGCCCATGTATGCGACTTGATTTCCATATTCATCGCCTGTGCCGCCGATGTACGTGTTCCATTGCAATTCTCCATCTTCATTGAAAACAGTAAGAAGCATGTCTGTGGCACCTCCCCCGAAAGTATTTTGATAATTATCGGTAACATAGGTGTCGGAAGAGTGAGTGTATCCAAGAACGGCCAAGTTGCCTTGTTGTGAAACATCAATAGCAATTGCTCCGTCTTCTAAAATACCACCAAGGTAGGTACACCACAGCAGGCTTCCACTTGAAGAGAATTTCGCGCTAAAACCATCATACTGTCCACCAGCGTAGTCGACAAGTAAACCTTCTCCTACCGCCAAACCGGAAGTAGAGGAAGTGGTTCCAGCTATATATATATTTCCAAAAACATCTAAAGAAATAGCGTTTCCAAAGTCGCTACCATTGCCACCAATGTAAGTGGTCCAAAGTCGCTGACCAGAAATGGTAAACTTTGATACAAAAGCATCGTAGTTTCCGCCACCATAAGTTGTTTGCATTCCTGCTGTTGCGATTCCCGCATTCGCAGACGTAAATCCTGTTAGATAAATGTTGCCATTTTCGTCGGATACTATGCCACGCACTTCGTCGTATCCAGAGCCACCAAGGTATGATGTCCAAACCACGTCTGGATCAATGGTCAATGTCTTTGTCTTGTTATAAGCTTCAACATGGAATGAAATGGTGTTTCCTTTTTGAGCAAACGAAGTTTTTATTTCTGCACCATTGTTCGTATATGAATATGGTTTCGCCTCTTGAATTTTTCCAAGCTTTGTTTCAATATCTAAACCGCCATTTGAGTTGATCGACAATTTATCGGCGTGTTCGTATTCGAGTTGAATGAGACTAGCATCGCCCCCAGGGTGAACAATGAAATCGTATTTGATTCCTTCACCAGAAACATAAACCACCCAATCAATGTTGGGGTAAACTTCTGAAAGTAAAATTTTGTGGTAAGATGGACTAACTACTACACGCTTTTCAGCCACATTGTAGTGTGTTTCAAAATACTCATCCTTTTCCAAGGCTTCTATCTTTGAAGGAGCATTTGCGCCCACCAATTTCATGTCAGTGCGAAATGTGGTAGAAGATTTATCCGTCTGGAATGAACCGTCAAAAAACTGGTATGAAATGCAATTTGCCTGTAAGAAGATGCACATCTTGCCTTGGTAGGCATAATACAATACATCATCCGGCGAAGCGTTAAAACTTGTTTTGACTTGTCCGTCATTTTTTACCAAAACAACCGGTTGATTTTCACTGAAAGTGCTGAAATCATTAGTGTTTGAGCCGTTTTTGGCTGCAGCTGTTAAGGAAAGGAGAATGAGTGAAAAGAGAGTAGTGTGGAGTAAAATCTTTCTCATAATACTGTAATAATGTGTGGTAGTGGTTACAGCGTTTTCTACGCACTCAAAGCTAAAAAGGTTGAGTTGCTGGCGTTCGTAACTGCTTGATTTTACTAACGTTAGGTTGTCAATTTGGTATAAAGCGCAAAAATCGATACATGAAAGTTGATATCAAGTGCCTGACTTTTTTAAAATTTTTTTCAAAAAAGGAAAAATGACAACAATTCGCTTTATTTGTGGGGTTACTTTTAAGCCAAAACCAAAACCTCATATATGAAGCTGCTTTCTCTGCGTCATTTTGCGATCATTGTTTTTTTCTTTTCTCTCCGTTTTTCAGCGATTTCACAAAGTGGAATTTTCGGATTCGTTAAAGACGTCAATTCCCAACCTATCGATTTCGCTCAGGTCATCGCAGATGAGGGAAAATATGGTGTGTACACAGGAGAGGACGGAAGTTATCGATTAGAACTACCTCCTGGAAAGCATAGCATAATCGCCAGACTTGTTGGCTACAACGATTTTAAACTTGAAATAGAATGTGCAGCAAATGAAATGAAGGAGTTGAATATCACTCTGGAAACAGATGCGAGAGAGTTGGCTTATGTCGTGATTTCAGCGGGAAAATTTGAACAAGATATCGGTGAGGTTACAATGAGCATGGATATCATCCAGCCGAAGATTGTACAAAACAAAAATACCACGAGCATTGACGAAATATTACAGCAATCCTCAGGCGTTTCTATCGTAGATAATGAACCACAAATCAGAAGCGGAAGCGGATATAGTTTTGGGGCAGGCAGTAGAGTTCAAGTTTTGGTAGACGATCTTCCGATGTTGAGTGGCGATGCAGGAAAACCAAGTTGGGATTTTTTGCCCGTAGAAAATTTATCTCAGATTGAAGTTATCAAAGGCGCGTCCAGCGTGCTATATGGAAGCTCGGCACTTTCAGGAGTAATTAATATGCGCACAGCATTTCCTGGTGATAAACCTGAAACTCAAGTCACCGTTTTTCATGGCATGTTTAGCAATCCTTCTGCGGATAGCGCAAAATATTGGGCAGGAAACCTGATGAGAACTGGCGCCAATTTTATTCATAAAAGAAAAATCGGAAACCTTGATTTTGTGTTGGGCGGTTATTTCTTAGGAGACGACGGACACTTAGGTCCTGTGCGAGATACTGTAACTGGAGCAATTGACAATAGCTACAATCCATTCACTTCTGATCGATACGGATCCGACACTCGTGGTAGAATGAATATGAACTTGCGTTATCGCTTTAAAAAAATAAACGGATTAAGTGTAGGATTAAATACCAATGTGAGCATGAGCAACAGCATGAATACATTGATTTGGGAAAACTCCACTACTGGTTTGTATGGGGCGTATGACGGAAGTGCAACGCGCACCAAGCAATTGCTGAGCACGCTCGATCCCTATATCACTTATTATGGAAAAAAAGGAGCAAAGCACTCATTGCGCTCCCGTTGGCAATCGCTCGATAACAACAACGACAACAATCAAGGAAATTATAGTGATGTTGTATACTCCGAATATCAGTACCAACAAGATTGGGAAAGTTGGGGTATTCCAAAAATGACAACAACCATTGGTGTAGTAAATCAAACTACTACTTCGAAAGGAGAACTATACACCGGAGGCAATGAAAATGGAGTGAATCACAGCTTAAATCAAGCTGCTTTTTTTCAAGTAGATAAAAAAGTTAAAGCAAGATTAAACCTCTCCGCCGGTGTGCGATGGGAGCAATTTGTAATCAACGGTGTAAAAGAAAGCAAACCTGTGTTCAGAGCTGGGGCCAATTTCAAAGTGCATAAGGCCACCTATTTCAGAGCGTCGTATGGTCAAGGTTATCGCTTTCCAACGATTGCCGAAAAATTCATTGTGACTTCATTGGGTTCAATAAATATATACGAACGATCCAAATCTGAAATCTGAAACTTCTGAAAATTTTGAATTAGGAGTAAAGCAAATGTTCAAGTTCGGCTCATGGATGGGTTACCTCGATTTAGCGGCATTCGAACAACGCTACAACAACTATATTGAATTCACATTTGGTCAGTGGGCTACACCTACAATCACCAATTTATTAGGATATGGATTTCAAAGTGTAAACACCGGTAAGTCGCAAGTAAGAGGATTTGAAGCATCAATTTTAGGTGAAGGAAAAATCCGACAAGTGAATTTGCAATTTATGGGAGGATACACTTACACCAAACCAATAAGTACAACGCCAGATTATGTCTATGCGCGCAAAACGGATTTGAATTCGTCTCCTGTTACTTATGCGAATACAAGTTCTGATACCACAGGTTATATTTTGAAATACCGTTTGCAACATCTGGTGCGATTTGATGTGCAAGGGACTTGGAAAAAATACAGTCTTGGCGTTAGTTTTAGATACAATAGTCACATGCAAAACATTGATGATGCATTTGGATTTTTGGAAAGAAGTTTTCCATTCTTGTTTAACCGGGTATAGAAAGTTGGAGAGCAAATCATACAAGTGGAGATTTTGTATTTGATTTGCGTGCGAGTTATCAAATAAATGACCACCACAAAGTGGCAGTGATAGCGAGCAATTTGTTGAATAGAACGTATGCCATTCGTCCGTTGGACATTGAAGAGCCACGATTGACGACGATACAGTACACATTTAATTTTTAATGAAAGTTTTAGGAATAATACCTGCGAGATACGGAAGCACGCGTTTCCCTGGAAAACCTTTGGTGACATTGGCGGTGTGCCGATGATTCTGAGAGTAGTGGAGCGCGCGGAGCAATGCGAAGGGACTTTGTGATGTGATCGTTGCTACCGACGATCAGCGCATTTTTGAGGTAGTAAAAGGAGCGGGAAAGAAAGTAGTAATGACTTCAACTGATCACCCGAGCGGCACCGACCGATGCCTTGAGGCGTATCAGCAATGGGGAGAAATGGCAGATGCTGTTATCAATATTCAAGGTGACGAACCATTTGTGCGCGTAGAGCAATTGAATCAATTGGTGAAAGCAATTGCGGGAACACACGATATCGCGACATTGGCCATAAAGATTGAAGATGCAACTTGGCTATCCGATCCGAACAAAGTGAAAGTCATTTTTGACGAGAAGGAAACGGCCGCGTATTTTTCTAGAACCGCTATCCCTTATGTAAAAGGATTTGAAGTGAGTGAATGGCTGGCACATCACGATTACTACAAGCATCTTGGATTGTATGCGTATAAAACAAATGTGCTTCAGGAAATTACAAAATTGGAACAAAGTAGTTGGGAGAAAGTAGAGGGATTGGAGCAACTCCGCTGGCTTCAAAATGGCTTCAAAATTTTTGTGGGCTTAACTCATTGGGAAACACCAGCAATTGATACTCCAGAGGATTTGGAGAAGGCACTAAAGCACCTTAAGGGTAGTTTTTAACAATGCTTGTTCGTATCTTCGCACCATGCGCATAGAAAAGTTTCTAGTCGATTTATTATACCAGCACGATTGCGTAATCGTACCTGGCTTTGGCGGATTGGTAGCCAACTACCGGTCTGCACGACTAAACGATTCATCGCATGTGATTTATCCCCCTTCAAAACATGTTGGCTTCAATAGACACCTCGTGCACAACGATGGCTTGTTGACGTCACACGTCTCTTCGATGATGGGTATCAGCTACAAAGAAGCTCAATCGATGATTGAGGAACGTGTAGCTGAGTACAAACGCGATTTGCAAACCCAAGGGCGAGTAGTGTGGGATAAAATTGGAGTGTTCTTCAAAGACACAGATGGAAGTTTGCAGTTCATACCTGAGGATCAGGAGAATTTCTTGCTTTCTAGCTTTGGATTTTCACCGATACAATTGAGCTTGGTACATCGCATCAAGCCTATTGAAACTGAGGAAAATACAGTGATTCCTATCGCCGAAAAGAAAGCCTCGGGTTTGGTTTGGAAAATTGCAGCCGCCATTGCCGTCCCCATAGCCTTGGGAGCGGTTTGGATGCTTACTTCAACAGGCGGAAAATCGCAATTCGATTTGGCAAGCTTCAATCCATTTGACAATGAAGAGCATGTAGCTTCTTACCGCATGCTCACTCCAATGGAGCGAGAAATCGAAACTGCTGTTGGAACAACAGGGTGGGAAAGTGCCATGGAATCAATGCCAAATGCAGATCGCATTTCATTTGATTTTGTAGAAGATAAAATTTCGGATGTTGGAATTACCGTGATTGTAAAAGAAGCGGTGGCGGCTGACAACACAGACACGAAGCATACGGCTCCTGCTGTGAAAGAAGTGGTATCGAAGAATAAATTTGAAATCATCGGTGGTGCTTTCGCAGTTGAAGAAAATGCAACCAATATGGTAGCAGAACTTCAATCGAAAGGATATTCTGCTTACTTGGCAGGAATGAAAGGACCACTTCATTTAGTTGCTATTGGAAATTATGCTTCGTATAGTGATGCTCAAAAGGCATTGCGCGAAGTGAGATCGAATGGCACTAGCGCGTGGATCAAGCGCAAGAAATAATTTTACTTTATGGAAAAGAAAGAAATTCGAAATGTCATCTTCGACTTCGGAGGTGTTTTTTTTGAAATAGATTATCACGCTCCTGTGCGCGCGTTCCGCGCTTTAGGTTTTGAAGATTTTGAAAAAATATACTCTCAAGCAGCTCAAACAGACTTGTTTGATAAAATGGAAACAGGAAAAATTTCCAATGAAGAATTTTATCAAACCATAGAGTCCTTCTGCCCTCCAGGAACAACTCGCGAGCAGGTTGTAGAGGCTTGGAATTGTATCTTGCTTCGCATATTGCCCGAGAAAGTAGAACTGGCACATCAAACGAAAGACAAGGGATATCGCACTTTCTTATTAAGCAATACCAACGCCATTCACGTTGCGGAATTCGAGAAGATGATTGACGATGAAATTGGCATTGAAAGTTTTAGAAGTGCATTTGAGAAGATCTATTATTCCAATGAAATAGGAATTAAGAAGCCATATCCGGAAACCTTTTTAGAGGTATGTAAATGGAACAATCTTGATCCTGCCGAAACATTGTTTATCGACGATTCGCTTCAGCATGTAGAGGGCGCAAAAAAAGCCGGGCTGCAAGCTGAACACTTGAAACCCGGCAATGAGTTGGATGATATTTTAAAATCCCTTATTTCTTAATTCCAGCGAGGTCTAGCATAAACGCATATTCCATCGCGATTTCTTTCAGATATTCAAAACGACCGCTCTTTCCACCGTGGCCTGCATCCATATTGCACCACATCAAAAGCATGTTGTTGTCTGTTTTTAGATCTCTGAGTTTTGCCACATATTTTGCAGGCTCCCAATATTGAACTTGGCTATCCCAATATCCAGTAGTGATTAAAATATTTGGATAATTTTTCGCTTCGATATTGTCGATTGGAGAATAGCTCAACATATAGTCGTAATATTCTTTGTCTTTTGGATTTCCCCATTCATCAAACTCGAATGTTGTGAGTGGAATGGTCTCATCGAGCATTGTCGTAACCACATCTACAAATGGTACTGCAGAAATAATTCCTTTCCACATGTCGGGAGCCATATTCGTAACAGCACCCATCAACAATCCTCCAGCGCTGCCGCCCATCGCAAACAACTTATCATTGGAAGTGTATTTTTCATTTACCAAAAACTCTCCGCAATCGATGAAGTCAGTGAAGGTGTTTTTCTTTTTCAAAAGCTTTCCATCTTCATACCATTGTCTGCCCATTTCTTGTCCACCACGGATGTGAGCGATGGCAAAAACAAAACCTCTGTCGAGCAATGAAAGTCGAGTGCTGCTGAAGGTAGCGTCAATAGAATAGCCATAACTTCCGTATGCATAAAGCAATAGTGGAGCAGAGCCATCCTTCTTAAATCCATTTTTATAGACTAAAGAAATTGGAACTTTAGTTCCATCCTTTGCGGTGGCCCAAAGGCGTTCGCTGGTGTATCCATTCACATCATATCCACCTACTATTTCTTGCTGCTTCAACAATGTGCGTTCTTGAGAGTCCATGTTGAAGTCGTAAGTAGAACTTGGAGTAGTTAATGAGGTGTATCCGTATCTTAAGATATTAGTGTTAAACTCTGGGTTGGCAGAAAGTCCTGCGGCATACGTTGGATCTTGGAATTCCATGTAATAGTCTTTCGATCCATCCCAACGCATGATGTGCAGTTGAGTTAATCCCTGAGATCTTTCATCTACTACCAAAAAATCTTTGAATACAGAAATTCCTTCAAGAAGCACATCTGCACGGTGAGGAATTACATCTACCCAGTTATCTTTTGTCGTAGCATTTACAGGTGTTTTTACGAGCTTGAAGTTTTTAGCATTCAAGTTGGTAACGATATAGAAAAAGTCTCCGAAGTGCTCGATTCCATATTCAAGGTTTCTTTCGCGAGGTTGAAGCACGCGAAACTCACCAGATGGATTATTCGCTTCTAATACGCGGTATTCCGTTGACAGGGTTTGGCTGCTTCCAATTACCATGAATTTTCTACTTTTTGTTTTGTAAACAAAGCAAGAAAACTCTTCATCCGTTTCTTCAAAAACTAAGACATCTTCCGATTGATTTGTACCTATTGTATGTCTCCATACTTGGAAATCGCGAAGAGTGGTAGGGTCTTTTTTAGAGTAGAAAACGGTTTTGTTGTCTGCAGCCCAAGTAGCGCCACCAGAAGTGCCTTCGATTTTATCTGAAAGCATTTCGCCTGTTTCAAGATTTCTAAATTCAATGGTGTAAATTCTTCTACTTAAAACGTCTGTAGCATAGCAAAGCAGTTTATTGTCTTCGCTCACATCGTAACCGCCAAGAGCCCAGTAGTCTTTTCCTTTGGCAAGTTCAGGACCATTGATTAGGATTTGTTCTGTTCCCGATTCCATGCTGTCTTTTTTGCGACAATTGAGCGCATAATCTTGACCAGCTTCAAAACGGGTATAGTACCAATATCCGTTGTCTTTAAAAGGTACGCTTTGGTCAGTTTCTTTGATGCGACCTTTCATTTCTTCAAAAAGTTGCTTTTGAAGTTCTTCGGTATCAGCGAGCATTTCTTTGGTGTATGCGTTTTCAGCATTTAGATATGCCAAAACATCTTTTGTCTGCTCATCGCGTTGATCTTCCGGAGCATTTTTCTGCTCGTCAGAAAGTCTCATCCAGTAGTAGTTGTCTACTCTGTCGTGACCATGAGTTGAAATTGTATGCGAAATTTGTTTTGCGTCAGGAGCCTGAGCCATAGGTTTACTATTTGTGTTTTCGTTGTTGCATGAAACCAGCGAGTACGCAAATGTAGATATAACAAGTGTTGTAGTAAGTATAGTTTTCATGGTAATTAATTTGCTCGAAATATATGTCACAAAAAGAGAAAGCGCCTTTACCGTTACATGAACGGTAAAGGCGCCTCTATTTTACCCAAGAAAAAAACTTACTTGATAATTTGCTGTTGTGCAAGCTTTTGATTGTCCTGAACAATTACAATCGAATACATTCCTCTTGAAAGACCTGTAATATCGATTGTTCTTACTTGACCGCCATTTGCGGCTCCGCTTACCCTCATTACAAGAGCACCCGCGGCATTGTAAATTTCAATATTAGCTTTTGATGAAGTCGCTTTTTCGAAAGTTACGATTACTGCGTTACCCATACGTGTAATGATTGCAGTAGGTCCGTCTTTCACTTCTTCTTCCACACCTACCGTATTTTCATTTTCTGTTACTATAGCTTGTGTATATGCAGTAGCCGTACAATTTCCATTGGTTGCAATACACTGAATGTTGTATGTACCAGCAGTGTTTACTACAAAGTCGAGGTAGTTTTGATCGCCACCGTCGAATCCGTTAACGATCCATTCGTATTCAACTTCAGATTCAGAGATTGCATCTGCAAGGATCGAAACTGTTTCACCTACCGTCAATTCCAATGAAGGAGTGTTAAGTACAACATCTAATAATACTGCGTTAGGATCGTTCAAGTTTACAGTAGTAGTTTCATTGAAACAACCTGAAATAACTTGCAAGCTGTAAATGTCGTGAGCTAAACCTGCAAGGATTTTGTAACTGTCCTCTACACTACCTTCCGTTACAACAACACCTTCGCTGCTTGTCAGAATGTATTCAAACTGTTCAGCATTCCCCAACATCATTTCGATACGGCCTGATTCTCCGCTGTTGCAATAGTCGAGTGTAAGTTGAACTTCACTTTGAATCAATTCTGGTTCAGCGATTTCAACGATTGCAGTATTTCCTGTACAAAGTGCTTCCACATTTTCCATAGTGATAGTATAATAACCGGCAGGAAGGTTTTCAATCATGCCTTCAGTTGCATATATCGAGTTTCCTAAGTTATCCTCAGCTACAATAAACCACCCTTCAGAAGGAACGGTTACTTGAATGTTACCATCCGCTACTCCAAAACAAGTAGCATTTGTAGAAGTGATTTGAAGCGGAGCGGTCAACCGAACGATCATTCGGTTTCCACTATACGGTGCGCTAACGGTGATAGAAATCGTTTCGTCAACACCCAAAGCTGTAATGGTTCCGTCAACAAGATCTTCAATGGTCAAACAAGAACCCGTAGGTATGTTTTGCATTTGTGTGATTTTGAACGTGTAGGTACCAGCAGCAGGCATTTCCATCCAAAGTGGGATTTCAATGTTTTCTGTGAAAGATGGAATAGAGTTGATGGATGTTTTCAATGTATCATTCACCATCAAGGCCATTTCCGGTGCTGTTGCAACTGGACTATCCCATTTTACTGCATCATACATTTCATCAAATCCGAAGGTAGCATCGTTTTTCACTACTAAAAGTACTTCGTCATTCATGGTTCCCTTTGCCAAAGAGAAACGGATCAAAGAAGCTTCTTCAGTATCTCTTTGGAAAGCCGCAGAGCTCGTGCTCTTCACTGATTCAGAGAAGTGCAGTGTTTGCAAAGCCGAAGAAGATTGGATGAAGAATGATTGACAGCTAGCTATGTATCTGTTGCCAGTACCAGCAGCTAGCTCGGCATTGTAACTTCTATAGTTAGATGCAGCAGCATCATATGAATAATATGAAGCGTTGTCCACTCCCCATTCAATGCTGTTCTGTTTCAATGCAATCCAGTCGATTGTAGCAGGATAAATGTTTGAAACCAAGTTCCAACCATCAGCATTAAAGCCTCCAGTTCCAGGCTCGAAGTCATTGTAGTCAAGTGGAACAGCAATGTCACCTTTTTGGAATTCACCAGTTGCATCAACTGTAGCCGCGTTGGCGTTCATGTACACAATGTATCCTTTTTGAGGATTCATCGCCTGCGTAATTCCTGTAGCACCTGTCCAACCAATATTTCTATGGCCAGGTTGCGTTTCATCGTAAGTGTAAATATTGTTGAAGTTGTAGTTTGGATAGTTTGAACCAGGGAAACCTGTGGTCGTCATATCATCATTCCAATCTTGAAGTGTTTGGTTCAAAATGGGGTTGGCCAAATACACGTAGTATTGCGGTCCAGCTGGGATATAACGTTGCAAAGTAATTTGTCCTATTACATCTGCACCTGACTCGATTGTACCAATAGAACCAGTTCCAGTAGCATTAGAAATCAACGTCAATTGGTTATTTGTGTTGAATGTTCCAGTGTGTGGTCGAAGTTGACCTCTCAAATTCGCGGCATTATTTAATGAAACACCTGACGCGTTGGTCATTTCTATATTATAAAAATCGAGTACTCCTGTTCCGGAAATGGTTTGGGCTTGAGATCCTTTAAAATGTACCGTTCCACTTGAAGGAGTGAAAGTTCCATCATTCACAAAATTGCCTCTCATGTTCAAAGTAGCAGTACTTCCAGAAAATGTTCCGCCTGTCTCAATAGTGAAATCGTGGCAAAGTAAATTTTCAGAAAGTGTAACCGAATGTCCGTTCTGTACAATGAATGAGCTGAAAGGTCCTCCTGTTACATCGATTGGCGTGCCAACTGGAGAAGTAGACCAAATAGCATCACCACTATTACCACTCATTTGAGAATAGTATGTGTTGGCACAACTTTCTTGAGTCACAAGAATATCATCCATACTAAAGGCACCGATGGTGCTTGTGTTGTATACGTAGTATGTTCCAAAATAGTCAAGGTGTGACCAGTACGTATCTTGAGCTGTACCTTGAGAAACAAGATTATCGAAGTCTCCGTCCAAGTCTAATTTCAACTCCCAGTTTCCATCTGCATCGCGAGTCACTTCGAATCCAACTTTATCTAGGTTCGTTCCCCAGTCAATAGTTGTGCTGATAATTGGGTAGAGATAATCCCCCTCCGTTCTCCAGAGGTAAACATAATCTTGATTATACCAAAAAGAAGGAATGATTCCGACGGCATAACCGTCAATCGTTTGATTGGCTATGTCGGCTTCATCATTTGTTAAACAAACAATGAAATAATTGGAAGTGTTGGGTTCATTGTTGAATGTGCGGACATTGAATCTCCAAGTAGTATTTGTACCGGTGAGTTCAGTGCCGTTCATATATGTAGAAAAACTTGTGGCACCTCCATTTGTTTGACCCTGATCCATATGACGAAGCGAATAAGCTCCGTTGATAGGGTTTGAGGTTGATGCGTTGAAAGAACCAACAACAGGACTAAACCAATCCGCGGCACTACCGGATTCAAAATTTTCATTTAGAATTTCAGCCGAAACCTGCTCGTTGTCTTGAACTAGAAGTGTCGCTGTTGCTCCATTTCCGGCAATTGCAACATATCCACCAGAAATGTTTTCCAGTGAAAAAGTAAAAGAGCTGTAAGCTCCATTACAAATATCATCATCTGAGATTGTAACAGAGATATATTGTATCGAGCTGCTTCCGGCAGGGAAAGTAACAGATTGCGTTGTGTAGTTTCCTATGGAAGAAGCATCACCCGATGTGAGCACAACACTTGCAGTAGTGGCTACACTTGGATGAGGATTAGTGATTGAAATCGGAATTTGAATTGTATTTGCATCTGCTTCATTTTCTGTGAATGAAGTAGTAGCGAATTGCACTGTGGTGTTAGGTTGGCAGGGCGTAAAGTAAAAATTATCAAATTCAGTTGTTCTAGAGTTAGAGTTGTTTCCTCCTAGGTTTGGAACCAAGACAGCAAGTCCAAAGTAGGCGTTTCCGTTTAGTAGAATGGAACTATCATTCCCCGTGCCTTGTAGAACGGTGCTTGCAGTAGTGGGGTTGGCAGATGGTGACAAGCCTTGACCATTTGAAGTTGGTAAGGCAGAAGTATACAGTTGCCAGTTTCCTTGCTCGTCGTGCGTTACTCGAATAGTGAAGGAATAATCGGTTCTACTGCTACTGATATTACCTGATGAGGTAATAATGTTTGTGGCTACTCCATTAACCACTTTTTGTAAATAGATTTCTTGGTTTCCACCATCACCCATGAATATTCTATATCCATCGATAGTATTTGATGTCAGGTTGGTTTCATTTGCGAACAGCCAAACGGACCTGTACTTGTGGTGCTTGTGGCGGTGCGTCTACCAATCCAGAAAGCCCATTCTTGTTGGGTTTGCCAATCGTTTATTGGAGTAGTTAGTTGGTAAGTTCCAGGATTGTTGGATCCGCCATCTACGCGCAGAACACGGGAGTTATTTACATTCGGTCCCGAATTGTTTCCAGAACCAATACTCCAATCATTGTCATCGCCAGACCATACTGGATTGTTATCAAAATTGCTGTCTGAAAAGGCATCCAGCAATTGAGAGGAGCACGTGCCTATAGGCGGTGCACTCAGTGCTTCGGACGTCGAGTAAGACGCGAAGGTGTTGAGCGAGAAGCCAAGCATGGCTATCGCTACATAGCATAGGTGTTTCATCATTTAGATGTTAGTTGAGTCGAACTTTATTAAAAAATAAAAAGCATTAATCAATCGCAAAAAAGGCTTGCGCCATTCGCAGGTCTTCCGGCGTAGTGATTTTGATGTTCTCGCGATTGCCTTCCACCAGATGTAGGCGGACTCCTAGGGATTCAACGACAGAAGCGTCGTCGGTAAAACTAGGGTGGTAAGCTTGGTTAAAAGCCTCCCGAAGCAATTGGAGCTCAAAACACTGTGGTGTTTGCACCAACCGAAATTTGCTGCGGTCTGCTATCTGGTTTTGTCCGTTATCGAGCAGTCGGAGACTGTCTGTAACGGGCACAACTGGGATAGCAGTGCCATTGATACGCGCTTGGCTATAAGAAGTTTCAAAAGTGCGTTTTGAAACTAAAGGTCTTACAGCATCATGTACGCCCACAACACCTGTTTTGTCCTGAATTGCATCTAATCCATTTTTTACGGAATGAAAGCGTTCTTTCCCTCCTTTTACAATTTGATGCGGTACAGAAAATTTCAGGGTTCTTGTGAGGTCGACCCAGTAGTCCACGAAGTCAGGATGGAGGACCACTATAATATTTAGACTGGGGTCGAACGCATGAAAACGCTCTAGGGTATGTACCAAAATCGGTTTATGATTGATCTCTAAAAACTGTTTAGGAAGATCCCCGCCCATTCTAGAACCGGTTCCGCCTGCTACAATGATTAGATGATTTGCCATAAATCTTCGACAAAGATACGTTTAAGTTCGACAAAAGAACAGGTGTCGTCCATGAAATAGATTTTTTTAACGACAAACCCCTTTTTTTCGAGTATGAATGGTTCAAATGTACATATTCGAGCGTTATACCTGTTTTATCTTTTCTATAAATCACTAGATTTTGCGTGGTGATTTACAATAGATTGCTTATTTTCACACCTGAATTCGTTTAGACTAAGTCGAATTCTTTTTTAACCAAACACAAATTCTATTATGGGCAAACTTAAACTTTTGCTTCTGGGAGCTCTTTCTCTCATTGTCATGCAGTCAAAAGCTGACTGGGGTATCTGGCAAGGCTATGTCATTTTCAACACTGCTAGTACGGATGTTTATTATAGCACAGGTCAAGACGGGGATGATCCAACGGCAACTTTAAATCAAAGAAGTTTTGGACGATTTAATTCCTCCCAATCATTTATTCTAAATGGTTTCGAAGCCAAAACATACAAGAACGGAAGTTCCAATGTGTGTAATGCCCAACTTTATTACAGAATTTATCGCACATGCGACACGCCAGGTTCATTCACAGCAATGAGCGGCGGTTTCATTTGTGGCTTCCCTTGTACTGGCTTGAATAGTTCAGGTGATCAGAAATGGGGAACAACTTCTTCTCAAAATATAAATGTTTTGGCGGGACTAACGGAGCCAGGTTCTTACGTTATCGAAATGTATTGGCAAGCTGAAGGAAATCAAAATAATTCCTCAGGATGTGGGGAATTCGCCTATTCATCAAATGGCGGATTAAATTTCCTAGCCTATTTCGAATACGACAATAACGATAGTTTCTCTGATGGAGATTTTAGTGCAACACCAACTTGGTCGGGCGATACTGGAAATTTCACTGTTGTAAATAACAGCGATATTTCAGGATTAACGGGTTCAGAAAATCAGCGCACACATACGTTGAGATTGAACGTTGCTGCCGTTGATAGTGTAAATAGTATTTCTACTCAAATTACCACTTGGCAATCTCAACAAGATTGGTATTTCTGGATGGGAAGACGAGCAAATGCTTCTGAAACCAACAGAACAAGAATTTGGCTTTATTCGGATAATGCCAATTTGAAAGCTACCACTGGAATCAATGGTTATTATATTCAGTTGGGTGCTGTGGGTGCAGATCCTATTTCTTTCCATCGCGTAGTGAATGGAACAGCTTCAACCATTTTTACAAGTGCATCAACAGTCTACGATGGTGCTGTAGATTACGGTATTGCATTTCACATAAGCAGAAACGAAAGTGGTGTTTGGACAATTCGTACATCTGCTTTACCCCAAAATGCAACAGAAACACAATCGACGCCAAACGCACTAAGTTGTATTGGCGATGTGGCTACCGTTACACAGGGATCTTTCACCGAGGCGACTGTAACCCCAGCAAGCAATGGATATTTTGGTGTTTGGGCAAAAAATTCGAGCAGCTTTAATCAGCATCTAGAGTTCGACAATTTCACATTGAAAACATTGCCAGCTAATACTTATGTGAACTTCAATGCTACATCAAATAGCGTGAATGAAACGGATGCAAGTTTTGTGATCAATATTCCAGTAAACATTGTTAATGTGAGCAGCACAACGGGTACTTCGGTTCAAGTAGCTGTTACTAGCGGCGATACGGGAAGATTGGTTTCTTATGCTCCGCAAACTGTAACCTGGAGTGCAAGCGAAACGGGCACCAAAAATGCACAGTTCACAGTATTTGGAAACGACAACTGTGACGATCTAGCGAATCTCGTCTTTACACTTCAAAATGTAACAGGTGGTCAAAGCGCATACATCAACACACCTAGCTCGTACACCCTTACAATCAATGATGATGATATGGGTTATGCTACCTTGTTGAGCGATGATTTTGAAGATGGAAATGCGAATGGTTGGACTTCGACTAATTCAGTTGGAACAGGATCTTTTGTAGCGAGCAGCTCTGCGCCAATAAGTGGAACGTATAGTTTAAGAAAATCTTCTACTGGTTTACCCGGGCATTCCCAAGTTTTTACTGACTTGAAACAAAGTTCATTGGCTGGTGCGTTCACTACTTGGAGATTCAATTTTAAAAATTTCAATAGAAATATTTCATCTGGAAACTATTTCAATGTGGCTATTGCTTCGAGCGCCACAACTGTGCAAGGTCCATTCGATGGATACGCTGTTGGTCCGGATTATAACAATAATGATTATCTAACGCTTTTTTCTGTTTCAGGAGGGGCCTACACTGCGATTTTAACTTCTACAGTTCCTGTGACGACAACAACGTTAGTGATGGGAATTCAAGTTACAAGAGATGAATTGGGAGAATGGGAGTTGTTCATTGACAACAATGGTGGATTTGATAACTTAGTTTCTGTTGGAACGGTTACCAATACAACTCACGATGCCATGAATTACTTCGGCGCTGACTTCGTGTTTACAGGAAGCAGTAGTGATCAATTTTCTTTAGATGATATTGCTGTAACTCAAAAAGGATGTCGCAGCGAATATTTTAGTCAATCTCCAGGTGGGAACTTGAGTGCAGCAATTTGGGCGCCAACCACTGTTGGAACTCCTCAAACGGTTGTTCCAGGACGATTTACAAGATTAACTGTACAATCAGGAGCGCCAGTTGTAGCAGATGTGAATGCAAATGTTGGTGACTTGGCTGTTGACACCGGAGCAAGTCTTGATCTGGGCTCGGCAACCGTTCGTGTATATGGAAATTTGGTGGCAGATGGATCTACTACTCCTGGCACTAGCACGGTTATTCTAAAAGGAAATGTTGCACAAACCATTATAGGCGGTGGAGTAGCAAGTCTCAATAATTTAATAGTAAGCAATGATTTTGGCAGTGCAGTTCTATCGGGTGATGTTGAAACCTATGGAGTGATTACCATTCAAAATGGTACGCTACAAACAGGCGGAAACCTTACTTTGAAATCAAACGCGGCGGGTTCGTCGAGCATAGGCGTGATTTCATCAACGGGAGATATTTCAGGTGATGTCACCGTAGAAAGATTCATTCCAAGCGGACCTGCAGGTTACTTTTATATCGGCGCGCCAACGGTGGCTACTACACACACCATTGATAATGTTTGGAACGATGATATGGTGACCACAGGAGTTGTAGGATCAGATTATCCATCATACAATTTCAATAATATCTACTATTATGATGAAACTGTTCCAGGCGATCGCAACCAAGGATGGGTAGGCATGTCGTCTATTTCAGATATCATTAATCCAACAAAGGGATATGCTATTTATCAAAGCAGCCCTTCGTTGACTGTGGATGTGACAGGAACAATTCAAAAAGGAAACACTACAATTCCTCTTAGTTACACTAACAACTCAAGCACGGGTGATGGTTGGAATCTCTTGGTGAACCCATATCCTTCAGAAGTGAATTGGGTGAGTGTGGAAGCAAATAGCTCTGATGTGAATAACTACTACTATTATGATGGAGGAATTGGCGGTTACCGCGCTTATTCTGCGAATGGTGGAGTAGGGTCAGGCTCTCCATACATCCCCCATAGCCAGGCTTTCTTTGTACGGGCTACTGGAACGTCTCAAGCATTAAATTTCCAAGAATCGCACAAGACGAATACCAACCAAGCATTTGAAAGAAGCACTGAAGATGCCATGTTTGTTCGTTTTGTTTTAGATATGAATGGTCAAGGTGATGAGGCCGTCCTAGCATTTAATGAAAACGCCACCGCTTCTTATGAAGCGGAATTTGATGCAGAAAAATTGAATTCACCAATTGCTACAAACGCCGAATTTGCATTTGTTAGTGCGGATGGAATTTATCAAACCATAGATATACGTGAATTGCCCACAGAATTGTTGCAAGTGCCGTTATTCCTTGATATTCCACAAGTTGGTGAGTTTACAATTTCCTTCCCTGAGTTGCAAAATATTCCTGTGGGAAGCTGTCTTTCAATGGAAGATACTCACACTGGAATTATTTATTCCATTGAAGAAGGAACTAGTTTAACATTCACGAACGATGAAGCTGATTACACTGGAAACCGAATGGTTGTTCGGGTGACTCCATCCGCAGAAGTGATTGTTTCTAACTCTGATTGTTACGGATTACCAAACGGTGAAATTTCAATCACCACGCCAGTTGGGGATTGGTCTTGGTCATTGACGAATGAATTGGGAGCAGAAGTTTCAACTTCATCGAATGGTGGTGCATTGGTATTTGTTCCTGCTGGCGTATATGAACTAGAAATGAATTCATTGAATGGAGAATGTTCTTCAAGCATGTCAGACATTGTTATTACTGAACCAGCAAATCCAATTGTAACAGAGTTTACCAATTCTATTACTACATGCGATTTGGGAACTGCAGTGTTTGAAGCTATTGTGGTGAATGCTGGAGAGTTTTCATGGTCATTGTTGGACGAAAACGAAAATGAAATTACTTCAGGTACAACAACAGATACACAAGTGATTTTGGATGAGTTGAATGCTGGAATGTACACGTTTAGAGCATTTACTTCTTGTTCAATTGAAGAACATGCATTTGTAACATTTGATGAAAATGCGATTCACGGTGGAATCATCGATTACCAACCTTCATTGGTATTGAGTGAAAATGGTAGCGCAGAATTAAATGTTACCACTTCACTTTCAGGAAACCCAACAGTGGAATGGAAAGTGAATGGCATGGTGGCAGGAATTGGCGCTAACTTCCAATACGTATTCAATGAAGCAGGAAACTACCAAGTAGAAATGATTGCAACTAATGCGTCATGTTCGCTTAGTGAAACAGTTACAGTTGCCGTTGAAGGCGCCGTTTCTGTGGAAGACGCTTTGTTAGATGAAATGCAGCTTATCGTTCGCAATGGAGGATTTGATGTAATGTTCGGAAAAGTTGTGGCACCAGTTGACATTGTTGTTACTGCAATGAATGGCCAACAAATTTTCAAGAAATCGAATGTGACTGCAAACGAATTTGTAGACATGAGTGGATGGGCCGTTGGGGCTTATCAAGTTACAATTTCAAATGGTAATGTTGAGGTTCTTAACCGAACGATCGTTCGGTAAGAAATAATATGATAGAAAAAAGCCTCTCAATAATTTGAGAGGCTTTTTTTTTATGCGTATTCTTTTCTTCCTACTTCTTTAAGTTTTTCGAGAATGGCTTCTGGCTCCATCATCGTAACAAGCGCCATTCGGTCTTCTTTGAAATTTGGAAGTCCTTTGAAATAGTTGGAGTAATGCCTTCTCATTTCGAGTACTCCTAATTTTTCACCTTTCCATTTGATAGAAAATTCGAAGTGCTTGATGGCCGCGGCTGCACGCTCTTCTATGGTTGGAGGAGCGAGTTTTTCTCCAGTTTTGAAATAGTGTTTTATTTCATTAAAAATCCAAGGGTAACCGATACTAGCGCGTCCAATCATAATGCCATCAACACCGTATCGATTTTTATATTCCAATGCTTTTTCAGGTGAATCAATATCACCATTTCCGAAAATGGGTATTTTGATTCGAGGATTTTCTTTCACCTTAGCGATAAGCGACCAGTCGGCTTCACCTTTGTACATCTGCACACGCGTGCGTCCGTGAATAGTGAGCGCTTGAATCCCGATGTCTTGAAGGCGCTCGGCAACTTCAAGAATATTTTTGGTTTGGTCGTCCCAGCCCAGTCTTGTTTTAACAGTAACGGGTAGGTTGGTCGCTTTTACAACAGCATCCGTCATTCTCACCATTTTATCAATGTCTTTGAGAATACCAGCTCCTGCTCCTTTGCACGCTACCTTCATTACTGGGCAACCATAATTGATGTCGAGCAAATCTGGATTTACCTTTTCGATGATGCGTGCGCATTGTTCCATTGTTTGAATATCACTTCCGAAAATTTGAACACCTACAGGGCGCTCATATTCGAAAATATCCAGCTTCATCACACTTTTGGCTGCATCCCTAATGAGTCCTTCACTACTGATGAACTCGGTGTACATCATATCAGCACCATGCTCTTTGCAAACCATGCGGAATGGAGGATCGCTCACATCTTCCATGGGTGCTAAAAGCAGCGGAAAATCAGGTAATTCTATGTTGCCTATTTTAATCATGCTCACTATTCAACGTTCTCTGACATTTAATGTTTAATAAATGCAGAATAAAAAAATGAAAATCTATTGTGCGGTGCAAAGGTAGTTAGCTTCTTTTGTAGAATGAAAAATCCGATATTTCATGACATGTCTGCGGGCACCTGAGCTATACTTTTTGGTGTGTTCATTATAATTTGTGCGCTAATAGGGGGACTTGCGGCCGTGGCTTTGGCTATAGGAAATGGAGTCCCTGTAAATCAAATTGATGAATTGGTCTCAAATCCAGGATTGGAACACATTGAGCTCATCAAGTGGATGAATAACATTTCACAGATCATCACATTCTTGCTTCCTGTGGGCATTTATCTGATCATTTTCGGGGCTCCTAATGCTTTTAGGGCAAACATGACTCCTTCTTTTTTAATTGCGGTATTGGGCGTTATATGGATTATTTCATCGGGCGCACTGATAGAGTTTTCTGGGATGTTGAATCAAATGATGATTCCGGAAGGCAGTTGGCTAGAAGGTGCTTTAAAACCAACAGAAGAAAGAGCTGCCGTGCTCACCAGCCTGATATTGAATTATTCGGGAACGGGGAGTTTGATAAGCACCATTTTCTGTATTGCCGTGATACCTGCTGTTTGCGAAGAAATTGCATTTAGAGGAGTGTTACAACCCTTATTGATAGGAGCTACAAAGAATATTCACGCGGGAATTTGGATCAGTGCTTTTATTTTTAGCTTTTTCCATTTTCAGTTTTTCGGATTTCTTCCTCGTCTCCTCTTAGGAGCCATGCTTGGATACCTATTTGTATGGAGTGGAGGACTTTGGGTGTCTATTTTGGCCCACTTTGCCAACAATTTACTAGCTATTTTCCTCTTCCATCATAATGGAATGACATTAGAGGCTCCCGAAGGAGATTTTCAAACGGGGGTGCCCTATTATGTGATTTCTATGGTGGTATTTATTGGGGTAATGGTGTTGCTTCTTAAAAAACGCATTCCTCAATCAGGATGGTTGCTGGAATCTTGAGAAAAAAGGTCTATATTTGCGGCCCTTAAAACAGGGCACCATGAACGACACGTTCAAAATATTAGCAGGATCAGCTTCGACCTACATGGGCGAAGGAGTTGCAAAATCACTCGACACCACACTTGGAAATGTAATTTTGCAGCGCTTCAGCGACGGCGAATTTCAGCCAAGTATTGAAGAAACTGTGCGCGGAAAGGACGTGATTATCGTTCAGAGCACTTTCCCACCGACAGACAATCTATTTGAGCTTTTGCTCTTGATTGACGCGGCGAAAAGAGCTTCTGCAAAGAGAATCGTTGCTGTGATGCCTTATTTTGGGTTTGCTCGTCAGGACAGAAAAGACAAGCCACGTGTAGCTATCGGAGCTAAACTCGTAGCGAATTTGCTTACTGCAGCTGGAGTAAATCGTGTGATAACTATGGATCTGCACGCAGAGCAAATCCAAGGGTTCTTTGAAGTACCAGTAGATCATTTGTACGCCAGTACGATTTTCATTCCGCATCTTCAGTCGATGGAGATTCCGGATTTGGTAATTGCAGCTCCTGATACAGGAGGAACAAAGCGTGCGAATGCATACGCGAAGATATTGGGGGTTGACCTTGCTATTTGTTACAAGCAAAGAAAGGTGGCCAACAAAGTGGATAGCATGACAGTGATTGGAGATGTAGCAGGAAAGAATGTAGTGCTAATCGATGACATGGTGGATACGGCGGGAACGCTTTGCAAAGCAGCAGAAATGATGCTTGAGCACGGCGCACTTAGCGTAAGAGCCATTTGTACTCACCCAGTATTGAGCGGAGAAGCATACGACCGAATCCAAAATTCAGTGTTGAAAGAGCTTATCGTTACCGATAGCATTCCATTGAGAGAAGATGCACCGAAAGACAAAATCAAAGTATTGAGTGTTTCGAAGTTGTTTGCTGACGTACTTCATAATTTGTTGGAAAATAAGAGCATCAGCTCTCATTTTATAATTTCATAAAAATAAAAAAATGAAACAAATCAGTTTGAGCGGTTCTCCAAGAGAGGACGTAGGGAGACAAAATGCTGCGAACTTGCGTAGAAATGGACGCATTCCAGCTGTGATGTATGGTGGTGAAAAACAACATCACTTCAGCGTTTCTGCAATGGACATCGAAAAAATTCGTCGTCAGCCAGAAACTTTTCAAATCAACGTTGAAATCGACGGCACTACTGTTCCTGCAGTTATGCAAGAGGTTCAGCTTAACCCAATCACTGATGCAGTAACTCACATCGACTTCTTGGAATTGATTCCTGGTAAAGAAGTTAGTGTAGCTCTTCCAGTAAGATTGACTGGTAGCTCTGAAGGTGTTAAAGCGGGTGGTCGTTTGGTATTGAACTACCGTAAAATGCGTACTATTGGTAAGCCAGAATTGCTTCCAGAAGCAATCACTGTTGATATCAGCAGCTTGCAAATTGGAGATTTGATTCGCGTTCGCGAAGTACAAATCGAAGGTTGTCGCTTTGCTGAAGCTGAGGCTTCTGCAGTAGTTGCAGTTCAAGCTACTCGTGCGTCTATCGCTGCTAGCCAAGCATCTGAAGACGACGGTAAGAAGAAGAAAAAATAATCTTCGGATAATGATACACAAAAGGGCCGTCTCATTGAGGCGGCCTTTTTTATTTTTGTGCTATGAAGTTTTTAATTGTTGGATTGGGAAATATCGGTTCGGAGTATGAAAATACCCGTCATAATATTGGTTTCAAAGTAGTCGATTTTCTTGCTGAGGAAGCGAAAGTAAGCTTCAAAACGGATAGATATGCAGCCGTGGCCGAAGCAAGATTTAAGGGTAAAACCTTTATTCTTGTGAAGCCTTCTACCTATATGAACCTGTCTGGCAATGCAGTGCGCTATTGGATGCAGGAAGAAAAAATTCCTCTTGAAAATGTAATGATCGTAACAGATGATTTGGCGCTGCCATTTGGTAAACTTCGTTTGCGAGGTCAAGGAAGTGATGGAGGCCACAACGGTCTGAAACATATTCAGCAAATACTAAATACAGCTTCATACGCGAGACTTCGATTTGGCGTGGGAGCAGAGTTTTCAAAAGGGCAACAAGTTGATTATGTGCTTGGTGAATGGAGCGAAGAAGAGAAAAAAACATTGCAAGAAAAAATAGAAAATGCTGCGAAAGCAATTCAGAGTTTTGGATTCATAGGTCTCGCTCGCACTATGAACCAATTTAATACGAAGTAGAAATTATATTTTCCTAACGTGCTTAAATCTTCCGAGTTTAATCATAAGATATTCGCTGCCGTTTTCTTCCACTTTTTTTATAACAAATCGCTTCTCATTATTGCTTAAAGAAATCTGTTTTAGCTCTCTTGACGCTAATGCCGCTCCAAATTTTTCGCTTGGGTAGTTATCATTTCCCCAAAGTTTTGCCTTGGCTTTATCCTCTGCTAAATCCCAAATGCTGGAATAGGCTTTACTAGTAGTTGTATTGTTTGCATAAGCAACATCTACTACACGAGGTGATTGGAGCTCGGCTGGATTTGGAGTGATTTCGTTCGGCAAAGGCACATTGTTTTCCTGAGCATAATTTTCTTCGGGAATTTCAATCACTATCGGCGTAACGGACTCCGAAGGGTCTTCATTCTGAGGAGTATTCGCGTATGATTCCTGTTCTGGAACAATTGGAGTCGGAGCAACGAATGTTTTTTTATTGTCAGCCGTGTGAATGAGCTGGTCGTCTGAAGGTGTTGAAAGTTCTTTGGTGCTATTGTTCACAGGAACTTTTGTCGAAGTCCCATCATAGCTGTATCCGCTATGTGCTGGAATAGTAGGGTCGTTCGATAAGTTGGTCCATAGCAACGCTGCGATTGCGGCCGCAGCAGCGGAATAATAGAAAGCTCTGCGCAATGGTACCACTTTACCGGCTGCTACTGGTTGTTTAAGAGCAGCTTTGTTTTCGAATACAATATGCGGAGCGGTGAGTTTGGGCAGCACCCCTGCCGATGATAGACCTTTCCAAGCAGAGGCATCAGGTTTTACATATTTTCTTAAGCCATATCCAGGAAGAAGGTTCCAATAAAGGAATTCGCTCCCTTTGTATAACATCAATTTTCTATTGAATGTAAGTGTTGGAGCGGGTAGTTGGAAATCAGAAACCATTTCCAATTCTACTTTCAAATCTGGATTTTCATCCAGAAAACGATGGAATTGCGGAAGCAAACTTTCATCTAGATTTCCTTCGAGGTAATCCAAAAAGTAAGCTTCATAATTTTCTCTGGTGATCATCATAATACGTTCTCCATTTTACCGATGTACGCTTTTAGAGCCACACGAGCTCGATAAATGTACACCTTAACTTGTGATTCGTTCAATCCTGTAATTTCTTCAATCTCTTCATAGCTGTACCCTTCATAATCTCGGAGCATAATCACGCTCTTCTGAATGGGAGGGAGGGTATCCAATGCCTCGTTCAACTTTTCTGAAAGGTCGGTGTATTGTCGGCTACTGCTCGTCATACTCGTTTTCAGCGCATCGGTAGTATAATCTAAATGTCTCTTTTCACGGCGCATTTGGTCTATCATCGTATGATATCCCGCCGTAAAAAGGTAGGATTTTGCCTTTTCAAAACTCACTTCCTCAACTTTCAACCAGAGCTTGGTAAATGTTTCCTGCACCAGATCCTGCGCTTTATCGCTGTCTTTTACATTTTTCAGTAAAAAGCGATATAGCCCATCTGAATGGAGGTCTACGCATTTATTGAACTCAGTAGTGGTCATGAGGAAGGCTTTTCAAATGTATGACGCCCGGGGAAAAGGAAAAGTTACAACTTTTTGGAGAAAATAGATGGTTTGGATGATTTGGATTTTTTGGAATGATTGGATGATTTGGAATACTTGGAGAATGTGGAATTTCTGGAAATGCTGGATGAAATGGATATATTTAGAAGAATCTCTCGCCAACTGGCATATTCCCATACTTCCAAACTATCCAATCATTCCAAAAACTCCAAAAATTCCAAAATATCCAATAGTTCCAAATCTTGATCTACATCAATGGACTGAGGGTGAGGGTGGGTGCAACTTTGCATCAAATTAAAAATCAAAAAGAAAATGGCAAAGACAACTTGGAATATGGACCCTACGCACAGCGAAATGGGATTCAAAGTAAAGCACATGATGATCACCAATGTTTCTGGATCTTTCGGAACGTTCAACGCATCAGCTAAAACAGAAGGTGAAGATTTCTCAACTGCAGAAATTGAATTTACTGCTGATATTGCAACTGTGAATACAGGAAACGAGCAACGTGATGGTCACTTGAAGAGTGGCGATTTCTTCGACGCAGAGAATCACCCACAGATCAAATTTGCCTCAAACAAAGTAGAGAAGAAAGGAGAGGGAGAATATGTAGTTCACGGCGATTTAACGATTCGTGGCGTATCAAAGCCAGTTGCTTTCCAAGCTGAATTGGGTGGTATTGGTAAAGATCCTTGGGGAAATGAAAAAGCTGGTTTCAGCATCAACGGAAAAATTAACCGCACCGATTTCGGTTTGAATTGGAATGCTGCTCTTGAAGCAGGCGGGGTTTTGGTTTCGGAAGAAGTAAAATTCAATGGCGAACTTCAGTTCGTTAGAGGATAAGGTTTAAAGTGTTAGTGTAAAAAGGGCGGTCAAATTTTGACCGCCCTTTTTTTTATACTGCTTCAGATTTGATGTGATATTGACTCGCGGGAATTCGGATTTTCCTTTTTCCTGTTGCAATGATTGAGACTTTTTTCTGTCGCAATACATGTTGAATTTCTTTAAGCTTTTTCAGAGAAATGTAACCAGTGATTTGCTCATCTTCTGGAGTAATCAACCCTTCTGACACACTTTCAAAGGCGAGTGTCTTGCGCACGTTTTCATCTTTGTAACGCGCGTAAACCTCCAAGAAAACTTGTGAATCGTCGATGAGCTCATAACTCGCGTCGCGCTTTGGGATTTGGTAATTTCGATTTTCCAAAGCTTGATGCAAGTCGCTGAGAACCGCTGTGGCTGTGGGGAACGCCCCTGCACCGCGACCGTATAGGAATTGATTGCCGGCATAACCACCCTCGATATTTACTCCGTTGAATTCATTTTCAACCCCGTAAAGACGATCATTTTCTTGAATAAATTCTGGCAGCACAAAACCGGCAATTTTATGATCTTGATGATAAATGGTAGGAGTTAATTTTATTTTTAATTGCTTCTCTTTCGCATAGGCAATGTCTTCTGCAGTGATGTATTCAATACCATAATTGAACACATCATCTGGATGTAAAAACAAACCGTAGGCATGCAGGGCAAGAATTACTAATTTGTATTTCGGATCGAATCCACCGACATCGCTCGTGGGATCAGTTTCTGCAAAACCCAATTCTTGTGCTTGTTTCAAAGCAATTTTATATGAAAGGTTTTCATTAAATATTTTAGATAAAATGTAATTGGATGTACCGTTGAAAATTCCACGCAGTTGATGAATCGGCTCAAACGAAAAGTAATTGTCTATTGTTTGAACCACGGGAATAGCACCACACACAGCCGATTCATACCGAAACACAGCGTTGTTGAGTTGCGCAAGTGAGGTCAATTCTTCTAGATTTTCTGCAACCATTTTTTTATTGGCCGAGATAAAGGATTTGCCTTGAACCAAAACTTTTCGTGCAATTTCATATGCCTCCTTTGCATCATCGATAGCCTCTACGATGATGGTGATTTCATCGTCGTACAGAATATCGTCGACATTGAAGGTGAGTAGTTCTGGAGATACGATGCGGGCCTTGTCTTTGTTTTTGATGGCTATTTTTTTTATTTCTGCATTGCGGTATCCTACGCCTTGTATCAACTGGTATAAGCCTTGACCAACACATCCTAGTCCGATCAATCCGATTTTTACTGTGCTCATTTAAATAGAAATTATTTGTTTGGTTTCTAAAATTTGTTCGATTTGTTTTGTTTCTATGAGGAACCCATCATGCCCGTAGGGGCTGTCGATGAGATATAATTTTGCATTCTTGATGTGCTTCCACAATTCTTTTTGATATTCTACTGGAAAAAGGACATCGCCTTTTATTCCAATGATAGTTGTAGATGCCTGAATCAAACCGAGCGAACGTTCGGTTGAAATTCTGCCCCTACTCACATCATGGCTATCCATGGTCTTGGTGAGGTTGAAATAGGTATAAGCGTCAAATCGATTGGTTAATTTTTTCCCTTGATATTGCTGATAGGAAGAGGCATTGAACTGATCGATTTGATATTCTTCTCGCGGCTGTGTGCTATCATAAGCTTGATTGTTTCGATAGCTCAGCAAGGCAATGGAACGCGCGGTAGCAAGTCCTTTTGATGCTGCTTGTAAATTTTTTTCTCCCCAGGAAGCATCCGTTGCTATGGCCATGCGTTGCGATTCATTGAATGCAATTCCCCATGGAGAATGGCGGGCTGTGTGGCGAGCAAAATCAAATTTTCAATGCGGTCAGGATCTCTGAATGGCCCATTCCATCGCCTGAAATCCTCCCCATGCGCTACCAATGAGGCGTATTGATTTCATCCGTGTACACGAGTGGAACCAGCGATTTCTGGCGTTCCAAATCGTACCGCAGGTTATTGTGTGTATTCCAATATGGATGGAAGTGGGTCCGGTGTTGCCGTAACAACTGCCAATCACATCTGCGCAAATGATGTAGTGCTCGTTCGGATTGTAGAATTTATTTTCCCCTACAAGTCCGTTCCACCATTCTTCGGGGTTGCTATTGGCCGTGAGCGCATGACAAATCCAAACAACATTGGATTGGTCGGAGTTGGGGTGACCTATCGTGTGATAGGCCACCTCTAATCCTTGAAGAGTCGAACCACTCTCCAAACCAAACAAACTATTAAGCGAGAACTTCTTCATTCTGATCAACGGGGATAGATGGAACTTGAATGTTTTGCAGCGCCTGTGCAATATCATTCTTGATGTCATCGATGTGCTCGAGACCTACAGACAAGCGGAGCAACCCAGGCTCAACACCAGAAGCTTTTTGCTCTTCTGCAGAAAGTTGCTCGTGTGTTGTTGTAGCGGGGTGAATGATGAGTGTTTTTGCATCACCAACATTGGCCAAGTGAGAAATTAATTGCAGACTATTTACCAATTGATCGGCAGCATTTTTTCCACCTTTTACTTTGAAAGAAAGTACACCTCCAAATCCATTGCGCAAATATTTTTTTGCTGTTTCATTGTACTTCGAAGAAGCCAATCCGGGATAGTTTACATATTCTATTTGCGGCAATGCTTCGAGCCACTGTGCAATGGAAAGAGCATTATCTACTGTGCGTTGTACACGGAGTGAAAGTGTTTCAAGTCCTTGCAGCAGAAGGAAAGAATTGAAAGGAGAAAGAGCAGGACCAAAGTCGCGCAATCCTTCCACGCGAGCTCGGATAGCAAAGGCGATATTGGGTAAACCTAAAGGATTATTTTCTCCGAATACATCCCAGAATTTCAATCCATGATAGCCTTCACTTGGCTCGGTGAATTGAGGGAATTTTCCGTTTGCCCAGTTGAAGTTTCCTCCGTCAATAATGACACCACCAACAGAAGTACCGTGGCCACCGATCCATTTGGTAGCGCTTTCTACCACCACGTTGGCGCCATGCAGAAGTGGTTGAAAGAGATATCCTCCAGCACCGAAAGTATTGTCGACTACAAGCGGAATGTGATTTGCTTTTGCGATGGAAGCAATTTTTTCGAAGTCAGGAATATTGAAACCTGGATTACCAATTGTTTCGAGGTAAATCGCTTTTGTGTTGTTGTCGATCAGCGATGCGATCACTTCTGGTTGATCGCCATTCGCGAATCGGGTTTCGATACCGAGGCGTTTGAAGGCAACTTTGAATTGATTGTATGTGCCACCGTAGAGGTAAGATGTGGCAATGAAATTGTCGCCTGCGGCGAGAATATTGTTGAGTGCGATGAATTGCGCTGCTTGACCTGAACCTACTGCTACGGCTGCAACTCCGCCTTCAAGTGCAGCAATTCTTTTTTCAAAAACATCCGTTGTTGGGTTCATGATTCGGGTGTAAATGTTTCCGAATTCACGTAGTCCGAAGAGGTTGGCAGCATGTTCTGAATCGTTGAAGACGTAGCTTGTAGTTTGGTAGATGGGAACAGCGCGAGAGCCAGTGGTTGGATCTACTTCTTGACCAGCATGAAGCTGAAGAGTTTCGAATTTGTAATTGGTGTTTGACATGATTGTATTTGTTTTATTGATGATTTGCTAGAAAAAAAAAGCCCCCCGAGATTTTTTGATCCGGGGGGCTAGAAATTATTTTGTTTTAAAAATAAAGTCAATGCAAGACCTCCTCCGGATGGGACCGACAGCAGCACATGCACATCATCTTATTTTTTAAACGGTTCATTGGTATGTATTTTAAAATTTTAATCTAAAAAAAAAGCCCTTCGAATTTCGAAGGGCTTCAATATTTGCGTGTTCTTGTTTGATGCAAATGAGTTGATGCTACCTTCGGATTTCCGAGGACATACAGCACATCATACAGCATTTTTTTGAGAACATTTCTTTCTGTTTTTGGTGATGCAAAGATACGGGAATAAAATTCTATATTTCCAAATATTTTTTTGTTAAAACGCTACAATGCCCTTCCCGCGTGGGTTTCCGGTTCTCGATTCTCGATTCTCGAATTGAGAGTTGAGAATCGAGAATTGTTTTCGTCGGCAGATTCACATTGCAATGTGAATCTACGATTGCCTAAAATTCCCACACTTCCACACTTCCAAACTCTCCAATTCTTCCAAGCAATCCAATTCTTCCAAGCAATCCAATTCTTCCAAACCCTCCTATTCACCCACCACCACCTTCACACTTCTTGTTTTCCCGCTTTGTGTAGTGATATGTGTGAGGTATAGACCTGGCGGAATGTGATCAATGAAAAGTGTTTGTTCTTGTGCTCCACTAAAATTTTCTTCAAATATTTTTCTACCTTGAAGATCGAAGATTTCTGCGCGCTTTATGGCTTCATTTCCTTTTAAATAGATTCTGTCTTTCGCGGGATTGGGGTACACCTGTATAGTTGCGTTTAAGTCTCTTTCTTGGATGTTACTTAATTCGCAATCATTCACCATCTCGTTGCCACAAGCATCCACTTTAAGCACCCACGGGTAATGGAAGCTCCATTCTTCAATAATATTTTCACCCACAGCATCACCTACAGCGACGATGCAATCATCGCTTGTGGTTTCTAATTCGATGAGAAAAGACGAATTTTCATTGACTTCTAAATCGATGGGTTGATAGTAAAGGTTTCGCCACTCTACCTCCATATTTGCATTGATTTTTTTAATACCGCAAAAAGAATACTCAGGTTGTTCGCTGTCATCTCCCCAAAATAGTACTACCATTCCTCCATCATTAGTAGGGGCTACATCCAAAACATAAGACTGAGATTCAAGGCCGCTCAAGGATGACTCATCAGACATTTCACCAGTTTGTGGGTTGATGTTAACTACCTTAAAATACCCGAGCCATCCTGTATGAAACATCGTAGGAGTATTTGGGGCAGTTTGTTCTACATAAACAAGTTTCAACTGACCATCGGAGGTCATGCACATATATCCATCGGTAAATCCAAGTGCTTCGCCGTTTTCAATTTGATGTGTCTCCCATATCTCTTCTCCTGTAATAGCGTTGTAACAAACGATATAGTTTCTTCGATATGCACCAATATGCAGTTTTGAAAAACTTATAAATACAAGAGAGTCCTGGGTTATAATTGTAGTGGGGTAACCTATGCTATAATCAAGTTCAACATTGAAACTATTAAGGAACATACCCTCTTGAGAATACCGGGATAGCTTCAATTCATTGGGAAGAATTTCATTGCCCGTATAGCCAAAAATTAAATTATTGTTTCCAAGTTCTTCGCCCCCCCAACAAAACAGTTCATCTCCTTGGATCAAATCGTGTTCCCAAACAATGTCAAGATTTTGATCTAACTTGATAATATCTGACCCCGTTCCACCTCCAGTGAGAACAAATCCGTCGTCTTGAGTTTTAAAAAATCCTCTATGCCAGATATAAAAGTACTCGCCAGGGCCAAAATCCATTTGTTGGTTTAACTCATTGAGTGTCCCATCAACTCCTATTTTTAAGAAGCCTATTGAAGAATTTGTTGCATCCAATGAGTAGCCCAGAGGTACAATATACTCACCAGTCAGATTATTCTCTTTTATGCCAATTACTGAGCCAATTGAAGTGCCGTCATTCAAGTACACATTGTTGAATTGGGCGGTTGATCCTATTGCGAATACAGTAGCTAGGAAAATACTAAGGCTATACTTAATCATTTTTAGTTGAGCTTATCAAGTTTTTCATACTGCAAGATAGGGAAAAATTGGTTTTTGGATCATGGATCATGGTTCCTGATCCCGAAACTAGTTCGGGAGAAGGATGGTTCCTGAGCTCGTCGAAGGATGGTTCCCCTTCGACTTCATTTGCGCTCCGCTCAGGGACCGCCTTCTAATTGGCAGGATTTCCAATTCTCGATTCCCGATTCGAGAATTGAGAATCGAGAATCGAGAATCGTTTTCGTCAGAAGATTCACATTGCAATGTGAATCTACGATTGCCGAAAATTCCCACACTTCCATACTTCCGCACTCTCACACTTCCAAACTCTCCAATTCTTCCAAGCAATCCAATTCTTCCAAGTAATCCAATTCTTCCAAGCAATCCAAAAATTCCAAAATTAAAGGTATCTCGGATCATCCATGTACCGAAGTTTTTCTAGGTAGCTGGCTTCAATAGATATTGCTCCAAACTCTTCAATCACTTTTCCTTTGATCATATAAATGCCTTTGCCGCGCCATTGATAGTGCTGAGCCACTGGAGGAAAATGAACAGTGTCCAAAAAGTAGCCTTCACGATCTATGAAGGTTCCGAAATACATACGGTCGCCCTTTATTGTGCGCGATGGTTTTATGGTTACTAAGTATCCAACTACTGTGACGTTCTTTCCTATCATGTTGGGTAATTCGCGAGCCATCACATCGTTTCCTGGCGCCGTTTGCAGCAAGTCGAATGGGTTGCACAATGGAAAACCAATCAATTCTAATTCGTCATAAGCATCTTCAATCCAAGAGTGTTCAAGAGGTGGAAGGGAAAATGATTTCACGGGAGTTGGAAATAATCCTTGATCGGGCTTCGACATTTTGGTGCTTGCCAATTGAAAATGTGCCGCCCACATCAATTCTTTTTTACTTCTCAACGTAAACCGAAAAGCTCCTACGCGAATCAATGTCGCCACTTGTTCTAATGATATCCTCACGCGATTTAAAAAGTCTTCAAATCCATCGTAATCTCCATTTTTTTTGTGTTCATCCAGTATCGCTATTATAGTGTCGTGTTCAATGTCTTTCACCAGACCCATTCCTAGAATGATCGTTCGGTTGTAAATTACAGACACGGCACTTCCGCGTTGTACGCAGGGAGGTTCAATGATAGCACCATGCATTCGCGCTTCGTGAACATAAAGTTCGGTGCTGTAGAATCCACCAAAATTATTGATGGTAGCTGTCATGTATTCGAGCGGAAAATAGGCTTTTAAAAAAAGACTTTGATAACTCTCCACAGCATAACTCGCGCTATGACCTTTCGCAAAAGCATATCCCGCAAAGCTTTCTATTTGACGCCATACCTCGGCAATCATATCTTCAGGATGACCTTTCTCTGAAGCCTTTCTGAAGAAGGCTTGGCGGGCTTGATCAAATTCTTCTCTTCCGCGAAACTTACCCGACATTCCTCTGCGCAATGAATCCGCTTCACCTAAATCGAGGCCACCAAAATAGTGAGCCACTTTGATCACGTCTTCTTGATACACCATTACGCCATAAGTTTCGGGCATGATGTCGAGCATAATGGGATGAGCTTCTTTTCTTTTTTCTGGAAAGCGATGACGCTGAATAAAAGCTTTCATCATGCCGCTTCTTGAAACTCCTGGTCGAATTACGCTGCTTGCAGCGACGAGTCCTAAGTAGTCGTCTACTTGTAATTTGGTCAGGAGCATGCGCATGGCTGGTGATTCTACATAAAAACAACCGATAGCCTTTGCATTGCGCAGCAGGTCTTTGATGTTTTCATCTGCTTTGAATCTACGCATGTCATGAATATCAAATGGTTTATGCTCGGGTTGATTGTAAGCGATGATATCCAAACATTCTTTGATTTTACCCAGTCCACGCTGGGAGAGAATATCGAACTTATAAATGCCCACATCTTCGGCCACCACCATGTCGAATTGTGTGGTGGGATATCCTTTGGGTGGCATAAACGTGGCACAAAAATGTTGAATGAGTTTTTCGGTAATGAGAATGCCGGCGGCGTGAATGCTCAATTGATTTGGAAAATCTTGAATCAACGCAGAGTACTGAAGCACGAGTTGTTGAAGGGAATCTAATTTCTCATATTCAAATTTCCCATCCGACAGCAGGTCGATATCTGATTTGGGCAGCCCAAAAACTTTCCCCAATTCCCGCACCACAGCTTTGTATTGAAAGGTCACATACGCGCCAAGAAGACATACATTTTGAAATTTGGAAAAAATGTAATTGGTCATATCTTCTCTGTCGGTCCACGAAAAATCGATATCGAAATCAGGTGGGTTTTTTCGATACAAATTGATAAAACGTTCGAAGTATAAATCGAGTTCTATAGGGTCAACATCTGTTATGCGAAGGAGGTAAGCGAGTATGCTGTTTGCGCCACTGCCGCGGCCTACATAGAAATAACCTTTTTCACGCGCATACCGTGTGATGTCCCAGTTGATAAGGAAATAGCTCAAATAGTTTTTTTCCTTAATGATGGCCAACTCTTTTTCAATGCGCGTTATTATGGTATCCGACTTTTCAGTGTATCGGTATGCCAGTCCTTCGTAAGCAAGTTGGCGCACAAGTTCGTAGTCTTTCTCTACGCTTCCGCTATAGGTGAGTTGGTTTTGCATGGGCGCCTCATGCCCAAACTCGAAGTGCACATTTGAATTTTCAAGAATGAACTGCGTATTCGAAATCAGCTGCGGGAAGTCTTCGTACAAGGCGCGAAGTTCTTCTGGTGCAATGAGCTTTTCATTTTCGTTGGCCTCTTCACTTTTTGGAAGTCTGCTGAGGATAATGTTGTTGTCGATAGCACGAAGTAAGCGATGTGCGTTGAAGTCGCGTTTGTTTCGAAAGGTAATGGGTGCAAGGACGACCAGTTTTTCTGAGTGTTGGCTCCATTCATGAAAACGCAATCTTCCTATTTGCTCCGGTAACACGCCCACATATTCGTGTTCTTTCAATTTTTCAAAACCGAATGAACGTTCATTCGGTTGAAAAGGGTAGATAACAAAGGCATTTTCAAAGGTCGGTGCTACATTTTCTAATGAAGTATTCCCAGCGATAATATCTGAGAGGAACAAGTTGATTTCAGCATACCCTTCATTATTTTTTGCAATAGCTATAAACCGACTTTCTATACCTATTCTAAAATCGACGCCAACAACGGGCTTGATGTTGTACTTCGGAGCCAGGCGAATAAAATCGAGACAGGCTGAAGTATTGTTGATGTCGGTCAAAGCCATAGCTCCGATGCCTGCTTCGCTCGCCATTTGAAGCAGTTGCTCAGGTTCAATGGTGCCGAATCGAAGGGAATAATAGGAATGTGCGCACAGGTACATCACTTTTTATTTTTCCTTTTTCGTGCGCGCGATTCACCCATCCCGAAAAGCTCGAGTTCTTGTTGCACAACATAACGGTACTCAGGAGATACACGCTCACCAATGGGTTGCAGCAATTGCATACCATTAGCAGCGGGATTTTTTATTTCGGGAGAAATGGGGTAGGCATTAAATAATTCGTCACTCGGTGGACGCATCATCGAAACAATATCTGTGAGTGGCGTATCTACATCCAACCAAGATTTTATCCATTCATCTGGCAGCACAAGAGGTCGAGCGGTGATGACCTACGCGACGAAGTAGGTCGTTGGCTGCGGTGGTCAGTACCGCGAAGGAATGTATGGTTTGTTGATTGGTCGGGTTGACCCATGTGTCCCACACACCAGCCATCGCGAAAGGTCTTTGTCCTGATTGTAAATAGAAACAATACGGTTTGTTCAACCCCACATCTTTAGGGCCTTCAATAAAGCAATCGGCAAGTACCACACAGCGCTGTGAGCGAATCGGTTTTCTGAATGAAGGTTTTTCTAAGATGCCTTTTGCTCCGGAATAATTGTAATTGTCTTCCTTGTTGTGATCTCCCTCCGTTCGAGCGTTGATAAACAGCATTTGTTTTTTTGCCCAAGAAGGTGTGAGACCGAAACGCAGAGTTTGAAGGGTCTTAGGAGCTTCGCTGGTGATAACGGGAGCGTATTCTCCTGCGCTAACGTTGGTGTTTGGGGTAAAAGAGAATTCTGCCGGAGCGGTGACTCCGAATTTTTTCTCAATTTCCTTAATTTTTGTAACGATGCCGTAACGCCCACACATGGGGCTAATTTAGTTAGAATAGTTAAATAAGTTAGAATAGTTAAGTTAGTTAGATTAGTTAAATAGTTATGGGGTGGTTTTAATTTTTATGGAATAAATTCTACATAATTTATACAGACATATGCTTGGCTATTCGGCAATGGGAACTTTGCTTTGTGAAATGAAAGATGCCATTTATATAAAATCTACTGACCTCGGTATTTTAGGTACTAGACTTGGGTTAGAGCTGAAAGAAGAAAAGCACTTCGAGATTGCTAGTCAATTCATTAAGTGTTCTACTGCTGTAGGAGCTAATGTGCATGAAGCAAAATCAGCTGAAAGTCGAAAAGACTTTATTCATAAGATGAAAATAGCTCACAAGGAGCTTATCGAAGTTCGCTATTGGGTGAAAATTATTATCGGCGGGTGTGGAAAATCAATTCCTGCTGACCTCGAATCAACGCTTCAAGACTGTGAAAGGCTTTTATACAGAATTATCGCGACTACAATTAAAAACACCCCATAACTACTCTAACTACTTTAACTAATCTAACTAGACAAAGCTTTGCCGAAATAGTCAACCACAGAATTCACACACTCAATATGCCCCATATGTCCCACATTTTGTTCAAGATGGAACGTGACATTCGGGAGTTGTTGGATTTCGGCGAGGGCGATCTGTTGAGGAATCGACTTATCTTCTGATCCGAGGAAGTAATGCACTGGAATTTGGCTGGCGATTAATGCTTGAAGTCGCGACTCGCGATCGCGCATCACTGTGAGTGCATTGGTAATGGCCATAGTTGGAAGTGCTTGGGCGTAAGAAATTTGAGTTTCAATGTCTTTCTCAAATTGAGCTCGTGTGCTATCAGGAAATAGTCCGTTGATCATCGTGCGCACATAAAGCGATTGATTTTGCTGTGCAGCTTCGATGGCCCTGTTGCGAGCTGCTTTTTTCTCGTCATCATCGTCGCTCGCTTTTGAGTGGAAAAGCAATAATCCGATGCAATTTTCAGCATATTGGGTGCAGTAATGCGCTCCCATATATCCTCCCATTGAATGACCAATGAAGAAGTAAGGTTCATCAGCTGGAATTTGTAATTGCCCATGAATATTTTCCACGTATTCGAGCATATTCGGTGTTACCAATTCCGCATTGTTTCCATGACCTGGAATTTCGGGCAAATGAAGTTGCCAGTCTGTGGTATCCAAGGAGTTGAGAATAGGATTCCACATTTTTGCATTTTCTAAGAACCCATGAAGGAAAATAAGATGTTTCTTTGACATAGCGCTGCAATTTACTTTTGTACTCATGTCAAACCTACCATCGAACTTAAAATTTTTAAGAAAACAAAAAAGCATCACTCAATCTGACTTAGCAGGAATGCTAGGTGTGAAGCGACCTGTAATAGGTGCCTATGAAGAAGGAAGGGCCGAGCCAAAGCTAAATTTGCTGATGGATATGTCGCGACTTTTCGAGGTAGAGGTGGATGATTTGATCGGTCGTGATTTGAGTAAATTGTTTAAAGCCATTCCCACCTTCGATAAGTCGAAAATCCCAGTGGTACCAGTGCTGGCAGCTGCAGGTTATACTACCGGTTATTCCGATGTGGGTTTTATAGATTCATTGCCAACGGTGGATCTTACGACTACTGATTTGGTGCTGACCAGTGATATGCGCGTTTTTCAAATCAGTGGCGACAGCATGTTGCCTATTCCAGACGGCTCGTATATCATTTGCACGAAGGTGGAGAATTTGCGATTGCTCAAAGAAGGTAAGCGACATATCGTAGTAACCGAACGCGACGGAATTGTGTTCAAACGAATTTACCGTGTTGATGATTCGTTAAAACTTGTGAGCGACAACGCTGTTTATAGTCCATTTGAAGTGCACCTTTCAGAAATATCCGAAATTTGGCGCTCCGTGGGATTCATATTGAATGATGAGGAATAGTAATACAATTACCAAATACTAATGACCAATGACTATTTGAGCGAAGCGCTAGCGTAGTCGAAGGGCTAATGACTAATTGTGAATTGTGAATTGAGAATATAGAAAAATGGATAATAAAAAAATACCAACATCGGTTTATGCCGAGATGACACCAAACCCTGCGGCAATGAAATTTGTAGCCGACAGAGCATTAGTAACTGGCGGACTTCAGGTGGAGTACCGTTCAAAAAGTGAAGCTTCCAATTCGTCTGCTTTGGCAGAGGAACTTTTCAATTTTCCATTTGTGACAAACGTTTTTATTTCGGGCAATTTTGTGACCGTTACCAAAGACGAATCACTGGGTTGGGAAATGATTGTAATGCAACTTCGCGAATACATTCGTGAATGGCTAGTGGAAAATGAAATTGCAGTTAGCACAGTTCCTGCGGAATTGATGCGACGTGAGCCAATGGCAGATCCTCAAAGTTTGGGCGCACCAAAACCTGCTACAGATTACAGCCAATTTGAGACTTCACCGTATGATGATGATATTCGATTCTTGTTGGATGAGTTCGTGAGACCAGCAGTAGAACAAGATGGTGGAGCGATTGATTTCATGGCCTACAAAGACAAAATCGTTTATGTACAAATGAAAGGCTCTTGCAGCGGTTGCCCTTCAAGCACTGCCACTTTGAAAGGTGGTATCGAAAATTTGCTCAAAGCTAAATTGCCCGATATCGTGGAAGAAGTTGTTGCAGAAGCGGTTTAATTTTTTTCGACTGAAAATTCTATGAGATTCATTCACCTGTTTATTTTCTTGCTTTGTGGAATGAGCGTATTTGCTCAAACCACTTTTCCATACAATGGTGTTCGTCCTAAAGAGGTAACATCTGTTTTATTTACTCACGCCAATATTCAAGTGTCGCCATCAGAATTTATTGAAGATGGAATGATGCTGATTGAAAAAGGTAAAATTGTGGAAGTAGGCAAGTCGGTGGCACAGCCTCAAAATGCCGTGGTGGTGGATCTTGAAGGAAAGTACATTTTCCCAACATTCATTGATCTCTATTCTGATTATGGAATGCCGGATAGCAAGAGCGAAGGATCTCGCAGAGGTAGAGGTCCACAAATCGAAACCGATCGCAAAGGAGCTTTTGGATGGAATCAAGCGATTCGCTCTGATCAAAATGCGGCCATGTTTTTTGAAACTAACGGAGAGGCAGCGAAAGAGCTGCGTTCTGCCGGATTCGGATATGTGCTCACGCACAAGAAAGATGGAATCGTAAGAGGCAGTGGTGCTTTGGTTTCTCTGGGAAGTGATGTGAATGAGGCGATCAAACAGGAGAAAGCTGGTGCTTTTTATTCTTTCAATAAAGGTTCGAGCACACAGGATTATCCTTCTTCTTTGATGGGTAGTATAGCATTGCTTCGCCAAACTTACTACGACGCTCAATGGTACAAGAACGGAGGTTCGTCTGAAGGGGTAAATTTGGCGTTGAGCGAAATGAATCAGCTTCAAAACTTACCTTCTTTTTTTGAAGCGGGAAATAAATGGAGCGTTTTCAGAGCAGATAACGTGGGTGATGAATTTGGAGTGCAATACATCATTGTGGGAACAGGTGAGGAGTACCAAAGATTAGACGATGTAAAGAATACAAAGGCGACGTTTATTATTCCCATGAATTTTCCTACGGCTTATGATGTAAGCGATCCTTATTTAGCGAGATGGGTGAGTTTTTCGGAGTTAAAGCATTGGGAAATGGCATCTTCAAATGCACAGTTTCTTTACAACGAATCGATTCCTTTTGTATTTACTTCATCTGAAAATAAGGAAAAAAGTTCTTTTCTAGAAAGTGTTAGAAAAGCCGTGGAGAGCGGACTTCCGAAGGAAGTGGCATTGGCCGCGTTGACAATCAAGCCTGCTCAAATTTTAAAAACGGAACAATCGTTCGGTCAATTGAAGAAGGGATTTGCCGCTTCTTTCTTCATTGCATCAAAAGATATTTTTGAAGATGACTCGGAGATTTTTGAAAGTTGGATTGAGGGAGAAAAGTTTGAGGTAAAGCCCTTACCTCAAAAGGAAATGGCCACCGGTAGATACGATTTGCAGTGGCAGGAGAAAGTAATGAGTGTGTATCTGGGTGAAGGAAAGGAGTTCTCGGATAAGGCACTACTGGTGGTGAATAACGATACCTTGTCATTCAAAATTCAAAGCAAACAAGAATTGGATTTTGTGAATTTGGTGATGAAGCCAGATTCTGCGGCGAAGTCTATGGGCACGGTATTATTTTCTGGTTGGAAAGCGGATAAAGTTTGGCGCGGTGTCTTAGAAATGGGCGACGGCAGTCAGTTTGATGCGGTCCTTTCACCACTTGTTTTAAAAGAAAAAGAAGAGAAGAAAAAGGAAAAAACGGCGGACAAAACAGCGCCTGAAATTTTCAATAAAACCTCTATTATTTATCCATTCACCGCTTATGGATGGATAGACAAGCCTGAGCAAAAGGACCTGATAATAGAGAACGTAACCATTTGGACCAACGAAGAAGAAGGGAAAATAGAAAATGGTTTTGTTTTTATTTCAAAAGGAAAAATTGCAGCACTAGGTCAAAACTTTGACGCTTCAAAATACGCAGGAGCAGAAATCATTGATGGCACAGGTATGCATCTTACCGCTGGAATCATTGATGAACACAGTCATATTGCTTTGGCAAGTGTGAATGAAGGTTCGCAAGCGAGCAGCGCGGAAGTGGAAGAAGCAACAGTGCTTTGGCCGGAGGATATCAATATTTATCGTCAATTGAGTGGAGGTGTTACTGCTTCGCAATTGTTGCATGGCAGCGCCAATCCAATAGGAGGTCAGAGTGCATTTATTAAATTGAGATGGGGTAGCAACGCCGAAGCAATGTTGGTCGAAAACGCAGATGGTTTTATCAAGTTTGCTTTAGGTGAAAATGTAAAACAAAGCAATTGGGGTGATTTTAATCGTGTGCGTTTTCCTCAAACACGCATGGGGGTGGAACAAGTTTATTACGATCATTTTATTCGAGCACGTGAGTACGATGCAGAATGGAAGAAGTACAATCAATTAGCAAAGTCAAAGAAGTTTTCAGGTACAGCACCTCGCGTTGATTTGGAGTTGAAAGCGATTGCCGAAATTCTGAATAAAGAACGTTTTGTGACCTGTCATAGCTATGTGCAAAGTGAAATCAATATGTTGATGCACGTGGCGGATAGCATGGGTTTCCGTATCAATACGTTCACCCACATCTTAGAAGGCTATAAGGTTGCCGACAAGATGCGTGAACATGGAGCGGGAGGATCAACATTTAGCGATTGGTGGGCCTATAAGATGGAAGTACAACATGCTATTCCTTTCAATGGTGCGCTCATGCATCGCGAAGGAATTGTAGTAGCCTTCAATTCTGATGATGCGGAAATGGCGCGTCGACTCAATCAAGAAGCGGGAAAGGCAGTGAAGTACGGCGAAGTGAGTGAAGAGGACGCCTTGAAATTTGTGACTTTGAATCCGGCAAAATTGCTTCATGTGGATGATAGAATGGGATCAATCAAAGTCGGTAAGGATGCCGATATCGTGCTCTGGACGGATCATCCATTGAGTATATATGCGAGAGCGAGCAAAACATTCGTTGATGGAATTTGCTATTTCGATCTTGAAAAAGACGAAGCATACAGAGAGTGGATGGAAAAAGAGCGTGCGCGCATTATTCAAAAAATGCTTTTAGAAAAGCAAGCCGGTAAACCTACCAGAAAGCCTATGTTTAAAGGTGAAAAGCATTTCCATTGTGACACGATGGATGAATCATCGCAAGGAGTGTTTTACCGCAATTAATCGTTGAAAATGAAAAAGCTTTTAATATTCATATTTGTTCTTTCTTGCTTAGCTGGCATGGCACAAGACAATCCTGTTCCTGCGCCAGCTCAGTCGAAGTCAATACTTATCATGAATCCAATTGTACACATTGGAAACGGTGAAAAATTGGAAAATGGAGTAGTGGGATTGAAGGATGGAAAGATTGTATTGGTGGCTGATGCGCGCACAGTGCGTATCAATATGGCAGAATATGATACTGTAATTCAAGCTGCGGGGATGCACTTGTATCCGGGATTCATAGCTGCCAATAGTACATTAGGACTTCATGAAACGGATGCAGTTCGCGCACAGAATGACGTGGCAGAAGTGGGTACTTTCAAACCGAGCGTTCGTTCGGTTATTGCATACAACACTGATTCGGAAATTATTCCAACGGTACGTTCCAATGGGGTTTTAATGGGACAAATTTGTCCGAGAGGTGGAGTGATATCAGGTACTAGCAGTGTGATGCAATTTGATGCTTGGAACTGGGAAGATGCGATCATCAAAGAGGATGAAGGTGTTCAGTTGAACTGGCCACAGGTATATCATCGCCATTATGACAAAGGGAAAATCGCTATTGAAAAGGTGAAGACTTACGATCAACAATTGGCGGAGATTCAAACTTTTTTCAGCGAAGCAAAGGCTTATGCCCAAGTGACAAAACCAGCAATCATTGAGGTACAGTTTGAAGGACTACGTGGTGTGTTCGATGGTAGTAAGACATTATATGTTCATGCCGATGACATTAAAGCCATCAAAGAAGCATTGCGCTTCAAAGAGAACATGGGTATTCCCAAGATGGTGATTGTGGGTGGTTACGACGCACACATGATTACGGAAGAGCTGAAACGTTTGGATGTGGGTGTAATGTTATTTCGCGTGCATTCCTTGCCACAACTTACAGATGAAGATGTGGACTTACCTTTCAAAGAGGCTAAAATGCTGTTTGATGCAGGCGTGAAATTTTGCATTCAAAATGAAGGAGATATGGAACGCATGGGAACGCGCAACTTGCCTTTTCAAGCGGGAACTACTGTTGCGTTCGGATTGCCTTATGAGGAAGCTGTGAAGGCCATCAGCTTGGGCGCGGCACAGCTACTCGGTATCGATAGTACTACGGGTTCAGTTGAAGTTGGAAAAGACGCCACTATTTTCATAAGCACCGGTGATGCATTGGATATGCGCACCAACAATGTGATCATGGCGTTTATTCAAGGAAGAAATATCGACCTCAACAATAAGCAAAAAAATCTCTACGAGCGCTACAAAGCCCGTTAATAGCCGAGTTTAACACGAACGCGAGCAAGTACATCACCAGCAGTAACTGAAGCTTTTTTGGCGCCCAACATCAATTTTTCATCCAGCTCTGGAAGGTGATTCATGTAGTGATCAAATGCAGTGCGCTCTTTTGAGAAGCGATCGAGAATTGCGACTAGCAAGTCTTTTTTCGCATGACCCCAACCGTATCCACCCGCTTCAAGCTTCGATTTCATATCGGCAGCGGCATCGCTTGGAGCGATGAGTTTGTAAAGTTGATACACCACACTTTCCTCAGCATTTTTGGGCTCTTCCAGAGGCGTGGCATCGGTTACGATTTTCTTATTTATCACATCTTTCAATTCCTTTTCAGGTAAAAAGATATTGATGAAATTGCCGTAGCTCTTGCTCATTTTCTGGCCATCCGTGCCTGGCACATACATCGTTTCTTTGTTGGTAATGGCCTCCGGCACGACAAAGGTTTCACCCATGCGGTTGTTGAAAGCACTTGCCAAGTCGCGAGTAATTTCCAAGTGTTGCAATTGGTCTTTGCCCACTGGAACGTAATGTGCATCATACAAAATGATATCGGCAGCCATGAGTACAGGGTAGGTAAAAAGTCCGGCATTCACATCGCTCAAGCGATCAGACTTATCCTTGAAGCTGTGCGCATTTGCAAGCATCGGGAAAGGAGCAAAGCAGCTCAAATACCAAGATAGCTCGGCCACTTGAGGCACATCGCTCTGGCGATAAAGTGTATTTTTTTCAATATCAAATCCAAAGGCAAGCCAAGTGGCAGCAACAGCGTAAGTGTTGTACATCATTACTTCGCGGTCTTTGATTTGTGTCAAAGAATGGAAGTTTGCAATGAAGAGATACGCCTCGTTTTTCGGGTCGTTGCTCATTTCGATTGCAGGTAAAATGGCACCAAGGATGTTTCCGAGGTGAGGCACACCAGTGCTTTGCACGCCTGTAAGAATTCTAGCCATATAGATTTATTATCGCTTTGCAAATTAAGCAATGAAAACGTGAAGAGAGTGTATATTCGCTGTCCTTTTTCATTTGCAGCCTTGAAGCACCTCTTAGCGCCCATATATTTTGTCTATAAATTATGGATTGGACTCATCTTTTGGTCCACGTTGCTTCTGATGTATCCATTTTTCTTGGTGCTATTGAGTAAAAAGAAATGGTTTGGTGCGGCGTTCCGAATGAAAGTGTGGTGGTCGCGATTGTTTCAGGTCTTGCTTTTTTGTCCGGTGAAACGGGAGTTGCATAGCGATTTTCCTAAGGGACCGTATGTTGTAGTTTCCAATCATAGCAGTTATCTCGACACCGTTTTCATGTACTCCGTGGTTCCAGATTACTTTTTATTTATAGGAAAAGGGGAATTGCTGAAGTGGCCATTGTTTGGATTGTTTTTTAGAAAACAAGATATTCCTGTTCATCGTGAATCTTCGCGCAAGGCATATGAAGCATTGCATAAAGCTTACGAGGCCATTGATCGCGGGGAGAGCATAGCTATGTATCCAGAGGGGACCATTCCAGCTCATGCACCACGGATGAAAGCGTTTAAAAATGGCGCGTTCAAAATGGCCATTGACAAACAAGTACCTATTGTGCCCATTACTTTTCCCAATAATTATAAGATCATGTTGGAGCCGAGTCATTTTTGGGAGTACTCCTTACCCCATGTGGTAAGGGCTGTGGTGCATGCGCCGATCGACACAAAAGGCATGACAGAAAATGACATTGCAGAATTGCGTAAGCGCGTATTCGCCCAGATAGAAGAAGGGTTTCAGTAGATTCTTCAGTTTTAATTTTTGCTTCATATTTATTTAGTTTATATTAGAGGAATCAAAGAATGACAAAAAATCGGATAAGGTTACTTATGAGAATAAGAGCATAGTAATTCATGAAGAGTGGAAAGGGGGAATGTCCTCAATCATGAATTTATTAGGTTCTTCTGTTGGGACATTCATGTACAGCTCCGAATTGGGACAAATTTTGACAGAAGAAGAGCTCAAATTGTCCACTGTTTTGTACGCATATGGTATTGGTACACTTGAATTCACAGCTCCCTCAGATTTAGTTAATTTTACGCAAGCAAGAGCTATGATGAAATTGGGTACTAAGTTAGGCATATCATCCGATTTAATGAAAAATGAGGGTATACCGTTATTTTATAAAGATTTTCCAGAATCAAAATATGATAAACTTAAAGAATATTATTCATCGTGGCTTGAATATATACCCAAAAGGAAACCTGATACATATTTTATCAATGAACTCACTTAAAAATATTTATATTGTCTTATTTATTGTAGGGATTGCGTGCCTACATGGTTGTTGGATCATTCGGCCAATTAATTCGAATAATCAGTCGAATTCGGAATCCCAAATAGACAGTTCTTATGCGTATGTGCAAGACACGTCGTATCTTGCTTCAATGGAAATTGGCGACACCATGAGGATTTACACTAGGCTAACAACACACTTTTCAGATAGATATACTAGGAGTATTGCACTACTAGAATCACGATTTGCATTTAGTCAATTAGTTAGGGTCGATACATTCAAATTCGTTGTAAAGAATACTTATGGTTTTACGGCTGAGGAAATTGGTAAAGACTTTGAATTCGATACCCTCATAAATAGAGAAGATGAATTGATTCCTTATTTCCGTCGATTTCCATTCATGTGTTCAAAGCCTTTAACGAGAGGATTGGATAGTTGTGAATATTATTTACCTATGGGGGATTTTAGCAAAAAATTCTTCAAATACATGAAAGATGAAGTGGATTGTGCGAGTATTCAATATAAAAGATTTATAGTATTTCCTCCATCTCGAGAGGAGTTAGAGAAAATTAGAAAATCCAGAGTTTACGGGAGTTCTCGCGATGGAGAATTCTTTGAACTATTAGTTTTTTGGAAAGGTCGATGTAAATTAAGGTACAGAGATGAGCATCCCATTCCTTTGTTCTAATCAAAAGAATCATATCTGATTTGAAATGAAAGTATTGAAGATTATCCTGATATACTGATGTTTGATAGAGGCGAATAAAAGAGAGGAATAGCAATATTAAACAGAAAAAAATGCAAGCAATACTCTACTTATTTTCAGTGATATTTTTATTGAGTTGCTCTGGAGTTCCAAGTAATACTCAAAACTACGAAGGGAGTGATGAAGTTACTCAAGAAAAAGCACTTTCAATTTCATTAGACAACCTATTATCAGGAGAAGTTTGTGGAAATCAATTTGTATTTAATGAAGGAGCTTTTTACTTTCCAGATTACGGGTGCATTTATGATTCATCAATTCAAAAATTAGGAAACGCCAATGTTTTTCTAGTTCCAAGAAAACACCTTCCAACTAACATAGGTGATGAGTGGATTGAAAAAGAAGAGGAGAGGATAAATCAATTAGCCGTGAGCGAACTCAAGAAGGAATTTGAAGTTGTTGTTTTTTTAGTCGAACCCAAATATCTGCGGAAAGTAGATAATGGCGAAGGGGTGTATAGTGCATCATTGCCTTATCAAGAAGATTGTTATATAGTAGGAATGGATGGAACATGGCGTTTAGAAAATTCTTACTCTATTTCTAGTTTGGAACAAGAGCAGGCAATGAATCTTAAAATGTGGAAAAAGGTGAATGATTTGAGATTATAACCTTCGAAGTATTGGGGGGGGTGATTGAACTGGAATTTTAATACTTTTCCATTCTAGCTTTTTCTGCGTTATTTCCATTTTTCTATCCGTTTCATTTCTTCCATATCTTTGCAGCATCAATTTTTTGAAGGATGAAAATCGACCGTGCTACCGTTGACCGTATTGCTGAGTTGTCGCGACTTGAGTTCGACGACGCTGCTGCTGATGAAATCATGAACGACATGAATAATATGCTTCAGTTTGTAGATAAATTGAAAGAGGTAAATGTAGAAGGCGTGGAACCTTTGATTTTCATGACCGAAGAAACGGATGTGTACAGAGAAGACGTGGTCAACAATGAGGTGTCGCAAGAAGAAGCGCTCAAGAATGCTCCGAAAAAAGACATGTACTATTTCCGCGTACCCAAAGTGGTTGGAGGCGGAGAGTAAAAGGATACTTTAAGGTTTTACAACCTTAACTTCTCCATTTTCACTCACTATTAAATCTTGACCTAATAGTTTTTTCTGTTCGCGCAATTTTCTGGAAGAAATACGAATTGCTTCTTTAATGGTCTTTTTTAAAGTTTCTATTTCTTTAGTGCTCATAGCAGGTTCGGATAAATTCAAACTTCTTAGCATCAAAGATACTAAATTCTTTATTCATTTCTTTTTCTGCTATGAGATCAGCATTAATCGAAGAGTTGTCGTAAATTAATAGGTAATCTACCTTCGATTGATATAAACTGAATAAATTTCGAATACCTGCGAAGTACCTTCTTTCTATTACTTCTGTTTCAATATTATGCCCGCCTTCGGCTACTCTTTTGGCCACTCTGTCTTTTGCTAGTTCAGGGCTGTCTAAATAGAAAAAAATCAATGTGACATAAAAGCCTAAATTTTGTGCCTTTTCAATAGTTTTTATAAAGCTTTTCGTCGAAAGTGTCGTTTCAAAAGCAAAGTCAACGCCGGAGTAAAGTAATTCTTCGATTCTTTTAAGCATTAATCGACCCGCTTCTATCGAAACTTTATCTGGTCTAAATGGTGATAAGCCTTTTGCAATCTCATCAGCATTTACAAACTCTTTGCAGTCTAGAATTTCTGGCAGAATGTTGAAGGAAGCAGTTGTCTTTCCTGCCCCATTGCAGCCACCAATTACGTAGAGTTTTTTTTGCATAATTCAAAAGTAGATAATACTGTGCGTTTTTTTGAAAAGAGAAATTACAATAAATTGCACCCTCAAATCTTTGTTAAATCGGCAGGGTTGAAAGGCGGATCCGAACTTCTTACCTTGTACTTTTGTTTCAAATAAAATTTTAATAAAATGTATCCTCCAGAATTAGTAGCACCAATGCGTGCAGATTTAGATAACGTAGGTTTTGAAGAAGCAATGACTCCTGAAGCTATTGACACAGCTGTAAACAGCGAGGGAACTGTACTTGTGGTGTTGAACAGTGTTTGCGGTTGCGCAGCAGGCAGCATGCGCCCAGGTGTAAAGCACGCAGTTAAGACCTCTGAAAAACTTCCTGCAAAGTTGGTTACCACCTTCGCTGGTGTAGATCGCGACGCTGTAGAAAGAGCTAGAAAATATATGTTGCCTTATCCTCCATCATCACCGAGCATCGCTCTTTTCAAAGACGGTAAATTGGTGCACATGATTGAGCGTCATCACATCGAAGGTCGCACTGCCGAAATGATCGCAGACAACCTTAAAATGGCGTTTGAGGAGTATTGCTAACTTTAGATACTAGATACTAGTGACGAGTGACTAAGAGTAACGACTAGTGAATAGCGGCTGATACTCTGTACTATCCTCTGTTACTAGTGCTACTCTCGTCACTCGTAACTAGTCGTTAGTCACTACTCTCGTCACTCGTATCTAGTCGTTAGTAACTGAAATAGACAGCTCCTCCAACTGCGCGTCAGCAATGGTGCTTGGAGCATCAATCATCACATCGCGTCCGCTGTTATTTTTAGGGAAGGCGATAAAGTCGCGGATACCTTCTGTACCGCCAAACAAAGAGCACAAACGGTCGAACCCGAAAGCAATGCCACCGTGTGGTGGCGCACCGTATTCAAACGCATTCAATAAGAATCCAAACTGTGCTTTCGCCTCTTCAGGAGAGAAACCAAGCAAGTCGAACATGCGGCTTTGTACATCTCTATCGTGAATACGAATAGATCCACCTCCGATTTCAACACCATTCAATACGAAGTCGTATGCGTTGGCATTTACTTTTCCTGGATCAGTATCGAGAAGAGCAATGTGCTCTGGTTTTGGCGAAGTAAATGGATGGTGCATCGCGTGCCATCTTCCAGCTTCTTCGCTCCACTCTAATAGTGGGAAATCTACCACCCATAAAGGTGCCCAGTTTTCTGGATTGCGAAGTCCCAAACGTGAGCCCATCAAAAGACGAAGCTCGTTCAATTGCTTGCGTGTGCTATCTATTCCACCACTCAATACAAGTATCAAGTCCCCAGCCTTTGCACCAGCTTTCTCAGCTATGATTTTCCAATCTTCTTGAGAATAAAATTTGTCAACGCTCGATTTGAAAGTACCGTCTTCATTGCACATGCAATACACAAGTCCTTTCGCGCCAATTTGTGGACGCTTTACCCATTCGGTCAATTCATCCACCTGCTTGCGCGTGTAAGAAGCGCATCCTGGAGCCACGATTCCAATAACCGCTTCCGCGCTATCGAATACATTGAAGCCTTTGCCTTGCATCACATCATTGAGGTACTGAAATTTCATTTCAAAACGAATGTCTGGCTTATCAGAACCGTAGTGGTGCATTGCATCCGCGTATAGCATACGAGGTACTTCTGCAATGTCAACATTCTTCACAGTTTTGAACAGGTGACGAATCATTCCTTCAAATGTATTCAAGATGTCTTCTTGCTCTACAAATGCCATTTCACAGTCGATCTGAGTGAATTCAGGTTGACGATCCGCGCGCAAATCCTCGTCGCGGAAGCAACGCACGATTTGATAGTATCGGTCGTACCCACTCACCATAAGCAATTGCTTAAAGGTTTGTGGCGATTGCGGCAGTGCATAAAATTGTCCTGGGTTCATTCTGCTTGGCACCACAAAGTCTCTTGCTCCTTCTGGAGTTGATTTGATGAGATAAGGTGTTTCAATTTCCAAGAAAGAAAGTGAATCCAAGTATTTTCTTGCTTCAATGCTAATGCGGTGACGAAGCATCAAATTATTTTTAAGAGGATTTCTTCTTAGATCAAGAAATCTCCATTGCATACGAAGGTCATCGCCACCATCGCTCTCGTCTTCAATGGTGAAAGGTGGTGTCTTGGCAGCATTCAGAATTTCGAGTTGACTTGCAATAATTTCAATATCACCAGTGGCCATCTTCGCATTTTTTGAAGTACGCTCCACCACTTTACCTTGGATCTTGATCACGAATTCGCGTCCCAATTTGCGGGCAGCGGTACACAGATCAGCGTTGGTATCCATATTAAACACTACTTGAGTGATTCCGTATCTATCACGCAAATCCACGAAGGTCATACCTCCAAGGTCGCGTGAGCGCTGAACCCATCCGCTAAGTGTTACTTCTGTTCCTACGTCTGAAAGGCGCAATTCGCCATTGGTATGCGATCGATGCATGGTAATTTTTATTTGAGTGCAAATATAGTTTGAAGAAAGGAGTGCAACCTTTTTTGTTAACACAATATCTTACTAATTGAATATCAAAACCATCACTATGAAACAACTGATTTATACAATGATACTGATGCTTGGTCTTGCGGGCTACTCTCAAGCACAGTGCGAACTCACCGGCCAATTCCAATGGTGGCAAACGCCCAACTCTAATTTCGTGGCCATGTCGGAAGACACCTTGGTGGACGATTGTCCTCAAGCAGATTTTTTAGGCTACATGTGGTACCTCAACGGTAACCTGGTTTGGGATACAGAATATTATCAAGGTTTAGGCCTTGGACCGGGTGTATATGAGTTATGTCATACCGTTACTGCCTATACATCTGAGGGTATAGTGATTCAAGAAGCTTCTTCTTGTCAAACGATAACAGTAGATTGTAACTTACAAGGATTTGTATCTGTAGTAAGTGCCACTTCAACAGAAGCCGTGGTAATGCTTAATGGGCCTTTTAATGGAGGCGACGTTACAACTTACATGTGGTCAACAAATAGCGGGGTGTTTAGCCAACCAAATGGCCCGACGCTGCTCATTCAGTTTCCACAATATCCCCTTAGTGGATCAGTGCTTGTTGTTGATTCAAATGGATGTTCTGCTACATTCCCATTCTTTATCCAATCTCCAGATGTGAGTTGCAATGTAGAATTGGTAGCAACGGTTGATCAAAACTTAGTGACCATTACTGAGTACCAAAATGGTGTTCCGGTAGCTAATCCAAATAACTCAAATTATTGGTCAAATTACTATTTGGACGGCGTCTATTTGACCAATGATCATAACCCTACTTTTTACATACCTGAAGTAGGCACATATGAACTTTGTAATTTGGTAGATGCTGCCAATTGTACAACGGAAAATTGCATTAGCATTACAATTACTGAGGTAAACAATACATGTGAAACGGCAATTACAGTCAACTCAAATTCAGGAGGCACTTACTACATCATTAGCACTTCAACTTTTGGTTTGGACGCTTATGAGTGGTATGTAGACGGCGAGGTTGTAGGTAATTTCAATTACTTGTGGTACAATTTTGAACCTGGAGTTCACACTGTAACATTTGTGGCTACAAATCCTATTACAGGATGTTCAGCAGAAGCGTCTATTGAAATTACAGTTCCAGAGCCAATTACCATTTGTGGATATGCCTTTGTGGATACAAATGAGAATGGAATTTTTGATGATGGAGAATTGCCAGTAGAAGGCGTTGGAATTATTGAAAACTGGGGTGTAGATTCTGTAATCACTGATATCAATGGATATTACGAACTGACGGTTTATCCAGGTGAGTTTAGCGTAAATGGCTATGCATACGGTCTTCCTTACGATTTCACCGAGAATATTGGTCAATGGCAGAATTCTTTCCAAACATGGACCGCAACTGAATCTGCGACAGAGTGCAATTACAACTGGCCAATGCAAGATTTCGCGGCTAATATTTGTGGAACAGCCTTCCTTGATTTGAATCAAAATGGAGTACTAGACGCTGGGGAGCCTGGATTAAGTAACACAGTAATTACCACATGGACATGGAATTCGATATCACCCGTTGAGAATTTCACGGATATGGATGGAAACTATTGTTTCGTTTCTCCAGCAGGTTATAACTACCTCACTGCTGTCTACACCACGTCGGGCGGACAAGAACTTACCGCATATGCTACCACACCAACTATGTTGCCCGGTGAGAGCTATGACGGAATCAACTTTGCTTTCTACTTTGTAGAAGGTGGAATTGATGTAGAGCTCAACTTTGGTGGGGCTTCTACAATGACTCCTGGTTTCTACGGCTTTGAAGCATTGTATTTAGAAAATAATGGTACTGAAGCTGCTGTGGTTGATGTAATCATTCAGCTTCCAACTTACCAGCTTAGCGTGGTGCCACAACCGTTGGGTGGAGTAGCAGGGGTTTACAACTCATCTGCAAATACCGTAACATGGACAGGCGTTCCAATAGACGGACTTGGATATTTGTATTCTTACATTTCATTCTATACTTCGACCTCTGCTGTAAATGCCCTTGGATCAATTGTATTGCTTTCGGGAACTGCAACAGTCACGAACGGAACAGATGTGAACGAATCAAACAACTCGGATGTGGTTCCGATGACGATTATTGGTTCATATGACCCGAACAATATCTTGGTTTATCCTTCTCAAAACGGTTTTGAAGGACAAATGCTTCCAACAAACGATGCCTTTACTTACGTAATCAACTTCCAGAATACAGGTAATGCACCTGCCATCAATATCCGAGTTGAAGATCAGTTGGAAGAAGATCTAGATTGGTCAACTTTCGAAATGATAGGTTCATCGCACAATTACAGTGTGAGTATGGAAGCCGGGCATTTGATTTGGAACTTTAACAATATCATGTTGCCAGATTCAACGTCTGATGAACCGGGAAGTCATGGTCAGATTGTATATCGCATCAAGCCTGTGGCCGATAAGCCTGTAGGAACGTTGTTCGAAAATACAGCTTATATCTATTTTGATTTCAATGATCCAATTATTACAAACACTGCAACCATTGAGTTTGTAAGTGAAATTGTGAGTGTTGGAGAAATTGAAAAGGATCGATTAGTTGTTTATCCAAATCCTGCGACCGATGTAGTGAACATTTCTTCCGAAATGATTAAAGGCAATGAAATGATCCGCATTTATGACCTTCAGGGAAGAATGGTTTATCAATCGCAAAATAAGTCGACTGGAGTGGCTTCTTTCCACCCAGAAGTGGCATCAGGACAATATATTTTGGAGATTTCTAGCGACGTAACAAGAGTTACCCAGAAATTGGTTATACGTTAATTTTACGTCTGATTTTTGGCATATTACAACCCCCAAGAGTGAAAAACGCACTTGGGGGTTTTTTTATAGTTATATTTGCATTGTAGCAAGGAAAGAATATTCGAACTCACTCCCGAGTCTTTTTTCTATTACTTGGTTTTTATTTATTAGAAAATTGAATTTGCCAATGGCAACGGTGCAGTTTAACACAAAGGATCATCCTTTTTTCGACGCCTTAAAAAAGAAAGTTGACAATTACTTCTCTGAAAAGCAAATAAAAACTACAGGAAACTGGAGACTATACAGTAAAACTACTGTCTTAGTAGCCAGCTTTTTCGCTTTATATGCCCTGCTTGTTTTCGTAAGCATGCCCATTTGGTTGAGCATTGTACTTTGCGTAGTATTCGGTATCAACATTGCCGCTATCGGTTTCAATGTAATGCACGATGGAGCGCACGGAAGCTTCTCGAGCAAAGGGTGGGTGAACAGTATCATGGGTTACTCACTCAACGTAATGGGTGGCGATGTGAACCTTTGGAAGATCAAGCACAATATGATTCACCATAGCTTTACCAATATTGATGGTTATGATGATGATATTGATATCAAACCTTTCATGCGCACTACGCCAATTCAGCCTAAGCTGAAAATTCACCGTTGGCAGCACATCTATTCCATCGCGCTTTACAGCTTGACTTACGCGCTGTGGATTTTTTACTTTGATTTCAAAAAGTATTTTACTCGTAAAATAGGATTGACACCAATCCGTAAGTTCAGCACCAAAGACCATATTGTATTTTGGGTAACGAAAGTGTTACACTTCGTTTTCTTCTTCGGATTGCCTATTTATACCGTAGGTTTCTTAGCTACCATTTTGGGATACCTGATTGTGGCTTTTGTATGTGGAATTATTTTGGCCTACGTATTCCAGTTGGCGCACGTTATGGAAAACACAGAGTTTGTTGATCCTGCTGCGGTAAATGGAAAGTTAGAAGACGAATGGGCAGTTCACCAAATCAAAACGACAACAAACTTTGCTACACAAAGCCGCATCGTGTCTTGGTTTACAGGTGGATTGAACTTCCAGGTAGAGCACCATTTATTCCCAAGAATTTCTCACATTCATTATCCTGAATTGAACAAGTTGGTAAAAGAAACTTGTGAGCAGTTTGGAATAAAGTACAACGAGTATAAGACATTGTTTCAAGCCGTGCGTTCGCACGTGAATCACTTGAAACTTGTAGGAAATATGGAGTAATGTTCCTAATTAAGGAACATACTCCATAGCTCCTTCGAGTATATAATTCATTTGATAGATATCGTCAGCGTTTAGCTTCAATTTTCCTTTGAAGGTCAATCGCTCGTCCGTTTTGTACGCGCGGTGCTTTCCAGTGAATCTTAGATCAGCAACGCTTTCTGGACCACCGCCGCCGCAGAAGTAGCAGTTGGCATACGGATATCTTGATACTACATAGAAATTATCATCATAATCTACAGGAATCACATACCCTGTGATGTAAACTTCTTTTCCTTCATAAGCCTTTACAGCAGGACCAAAAGTTGGTTTCCAGAAGTACGAATCCAGCTCGGTTACATAAACTTGCTTGAAGGTAACGTCGCTAAGCATCTTCCATGTAATCTCGTTTGCCGCAGCGTCTGAAACATTTGGAATCAAACTCGACTGCTTAGTGCGGTCCCAATCGATGCCTTTTTTTGCTAATACAGGTGCTTCTTCTGAGTTGTTGTACTTGATGTAGCCACTCATTGCTAAAGCAGCCATTACACCAACTGAAAAGAAGATTATTTTCTTAACCATTTGAAAGGGTTTTTGAAATGTCAATTTTTAATGCTCGAAGCGCAGGCAATAATGAAGCCATAACTCCAACGAGCAAAGTTATACCTAATAATACAACTTCGCCGGAAGAAATCCCTAAATCATCCAATTCATAATTGAAGCTTTCTTTGATGAATGAAGATAGGGCAATGAGTCCGACGCGACTCAAGATAGTTCCAGTTACGAAGCCAATAATCACCAACAACAATCCTTCTTGCATGATGAGGGTAAACAACGTCGCTCTGCTTCCTCCCATGGTGCGAAGTAGTGCTAACTCGTACTTTCTTTCTTTTAGTGAGTTGTAAAGTGAAATAAAGACGCTCACGAATGATAGAATCATGATTAAAACTGCAATCGCCTTTAACGTGTCCATTCCCAATCCGAAATTTTGACTCAGGCGATTCATTTCAATCGCAGGGTCGGCCAATTGCATGTTGGTATCGCGTACCACATTGGCGAGCATCATGGCTGCAAGTGGATTGCGTTTGATCAGCAAATACGCCGTCATCTCCTTGCTGGCCTCGCTTTCGTGAGCATGATCATGACCATCTTCACCTTCTTCTTCGTGACTGTGATCATGCACCAACCATACCGATTCGACAGGAGTTAATATCAAATTGTCTAGGGCAGAATTGTTTGGATTCATAATGCCCACTACCACAAACCATTGCTCATGATGATGGTCTTCATCTTCCACTGCGTTGTCGAAACCATGCATGGATTGAAATTTGTCACCCACTTTTAATCCCGTTTCTTTTGCCACTCGTTCACCAATGGTTACCTCGAATGGAGCAGTAAACCATCTGCCATCAGCCAAGGTGGCTTCGTAGTGTTTAGGGTATTTAAAATTGGTTCCTACAATTCTCCATTTTTCATAATTATCGCCATACGCTAGTGGTATGTAATCCTTTACCATCGGATTTTTAAGCACCTTTTGAGCATCTTCCACTTTGATATTGCCTGTAGGTGCATCTACGTGATAAACGTTGGCCAATATCAATTGCATGGGGCTGCCTTTTGCGCCAAGCACAAAGTCGATATCCTTGATGTTGCGGTCGAACTTTTCAGTAACCTGTTTTTCTAGTAAAAGAAGAAGGGAAATAACACCAACGCCAAATGCCAATAATACCACGCTAAGGATGGTGTTCAGCGGCTTTACACGGATGTTGCTCCAAGAAATCTTGATGAGGTTCATAGCGTGATTTGATTTTGGAATTGATCTTTTAATCTTTTATCGTGCGTCACAATTACGAGCGCAGCTCCTGTCTGCTGGGCTTGTTGTTCAAGAAGTTGAATCACTTCCAACGCATTTTTATCATCCAGAGCACTCGTGGGTTCATCAGCCAAAATGAGTGGCGGGTTATTTATCACTGCACGTGCAATAGCTACACGTTGCGCTTCACCCACACTGAGTTGTGCTGCTCTCTTTTTGCCTTTATCGCCAAGATTTAAGCGTTCCAGAAGTTCTTTTGCTTTTTTTCTATCCGGTTTTATTCCAGTCAGAAACTGAGGCATAATCAAGTTATCTTCTACACTCAATGAATCAACAAAGTGCGCCGTTTGAAAAACAATGCCGATATTCTTTCCTCTAAAGCGATCTAAAGCAGATCCAGAAAGCTTCGTGATGTCGGTATCATTAATGCGTATTTCGCCTGATGTTGGACGAAGCAATCCTGCAAGCAAGTGAAGCAATGTTGTTTTTCCTTTTCCACTTTCCCCCAAAATCAGTAATCGGTCGTTGGACTGACAAGTAATTTCAGGAAATTGAAACACTTGTTGTGGTTGGTATTGGAAAGCAATATTTTTGGCTAAGAGCATAGGCAAATCTACTAATAGCGCAAATATAATTCTAGCTTTGGCCGTCTATTGCCATATTTGCATTAAATACCGTTAAAATGAATTTCAAACAGCGTTTATTGAGATACTTAATAGGAGTGGGAGTGGGATGTTTACTCGTATTCGTTATTTTTCCGAAATACGATTGGTTGGGATGGACACCTCAAAAAAGGTTGATGGAATTTGTGAGAGAAGCAAAATGGGTGTACAGCCCAAGCGGCAAGTGTTCGATGAAATGTATAGAAAAAACCAATGATGATTTTGACCAAGCGCGTTTTCACGGTAAAATCAATTTTGATATGAGTGATGTACATTCATCACCAAAGCGCTACCAGTTGGAACATGAAAAAATGACTTATCAAATCTTGGTAAATGATACTTTAGTGACTTTGATTGAGGCGAAGATGGAAGGCGGGAAAACTTGTGAATGTCCATAATTTGAGAAAATGGAATTGAAGGATAAAATAAAGAATTTGGCTGCTGAATTTGCTGCGGAAATGATCGCAGTGAGAAGGCATTTGCACATGCATCCGGAGCTTTCATATCAGGAAAAAGAAACTTCGAAATTCATTCAATCCAAGTTGAACGAAATGGGCATTCCATTTCAAGCTGGTGTTGGGGGTGAGGGTGTTGTGGCCACATTGGAAGGCCAGAAGGAGGGCTCAGTATTTATTGCGCTGCGTGCAGATATGGACGCGCTGCCCATTCACGAAAACAACAAAGTGGAATATTGCAGTACGGTGCCGGGAGTAATGCACGCTTGTGGACACGATGTGCATACAGCTTGTTTACTTGGTGCTGCGAAGATTTTGAAATCGTTGGAAAAGGATTGGGGAGGAACAATTACTTTGGTTTTTCAACCGGCAGAAGAGAAACTTCCGGGTGGTGCATCTCTCATGTTGAAGGATGGATTGTTCGCTAAACAAAAACCCGAACGAATGTTCGGTCAGCATGTGTACCCTGAATTGGAAGCAGGAAAGATTGGTGTGGCTTCTGGTCCTTACATGGCTTCAGCAGATGAAATTTATGTTACAATAAAAGGAAAGGGTGGTCATGGAGCAAAACCAGACCGCACGATAGATCCGGTATTAATAGCTTCAAATCTTGTGGTATCGCTCCAGCAAGTGGTATCACGATGGGCGAATCCAATCACTCCATCCGTTTTGAGTTTTGGAAAATTTATCGCCGAAGGTGCTACCAATGTGATTCCATCGGAAGTAAGACTTGAAGGAACTTTCAGAACCTTTGATGAAAAGTGGCGATTTGAAGCACATGCTCGAATGAAAAAACTTGCGGAAAGTTTGGTTGAGGGAATGGGGGGTACAATTGATTTTGACATTCATGTAGGCTATCCAGTTGTAAACAACAACCCGGATGTTGCTGCTAAAACAAAACAAGCAGCAATTTCATTTTTAGGTGAGAATAATGTGGTAGACCTTGAGAAGAGAGCTACGGCAGAAGATTTTGCGTATTACACCCAAGTGATTCCAAGTTGTTTTTACAGATTGGGAACGGCAGGTGAAGACGGAAGCTTTAGTCATTCCGTGCATCATCCACAATTTGATATAAACGAAAAAGCCATAGAGACCGGTATGGGCTTTATGGCTTATCTCGCTATATACTAGTAGGTAATTTAGTTACCCACTTCACTCATGAATTTAATTCTCATGAGACGCAGTGGTTCTTCTTCAAAGTCGCCATCGAAGTAATCAATAGCGGCATCAATGCTGTCGGTTTCACTTTCCATGAAATAATCCATGATTTCTTGTTGTGAATCCTCGTCAATTTCTTCATTGATGAAATACTGAATATTGATTTTGGTTCCAGAAGAAACGATGGCTTCTAGTTCGTCAAGCATCGCATTCATGTCTTTACCTAATCCTTTTGCGATGTCGGGCAAAGGAATACGCTTATCAATATTTTGAATGATCTGAACTTTGTGTCCGCTCTTATTTACAGCGCTTTTTACAACAAAATCTTCAGGTCTTTCAATGTTGTTGTCTTCAACATATTTTTTAATCAGTGCCACGAATGCAACACCAAATTTTGTGGCTTTTCCTTTACCAACTCCACCCACATTTGCCAATTCATCTAGTGTGATTGGATATTGGGTAGCCATTTCTTCCAAGGCAGGATCTTGGAAAATAACGTATGGTGGAATTCCTTTTTCTTTAGATGTTTTTGAACGAAGATCTTTCAGCAAATTGAAGAGGTCTTGATCTGCTGCTCCGCCGCCTTGACGAGGGATGAGTAAGTTACCGTCTTCATTTGTTTCGCCGATTTCCTCTTCTTTCACTACCATGAATGAAGTTGGCTTTTTCATGAAAGCTTTACCTTCTTCTGTTAGTTTTAGAATGCCGTAAGTCTCGATTTCTTTGCGAATCAAGTTTCTCACCAACATCTGGCGGATAATGGCATTCCAGAACTTTTCATCTTCATCTTTTCCTTCACCAAAGTAATCGCTGAGGTGTCCTTTGTAAGTGGTCACTTCAGAATTTTTCACTCCACAAATCACATTGCAAATGAATTTTGATTTGTGATTTTCTTTGAATGAAGCGATAGTATCTAGAATGAGCTTTACTTGTTCTTTACCTTCAAATTTCTCTTTGGGGTTTTTAGAATTATCGTCCATTCCGGCACCTTCACCATTCACTTCGTCCCATTCTTCTCCAAAGTAGTGAAGCAAGTATTTTCTTCTGCTCATTGAAGTTTCTGCATAAGCAATCACTTCTTGCAACAATTGCATTCCAATTTCCTGTTCGGCTACTGGTTTGCCTTGAAGAAATTTCTCAAGCTTTTCGATGTCTTTCGGACTATAGTATGCCACACAAACACCTTCACCTCCATCGCGTCCCGCGCGTCCTGTTTCTTGATAGTAGCTTTCAAGTGACTTTGGCATGTCGTGGTGCAATACAAAGCGAACGTCTGGCTTGTCGATACCCATACCGAAAGCGATAGTGGCAACAATCACATCCACATCTTGCATCAAGAATTTGTCTTGAACGCTATTTCTTTGATGGCTATCCATACCAGCATGGTAGGGGAGCGCTTTAATACCGTTTACTTGAAGTAATTCGGCGAGTTCTTCCGTTTTCTTTCTAGAAAGACAATAGATGATTCCGCTTTTACCTTGATTTGCTTTTATGTATTGAATAATGGCTTTACCAACATTGTTTTTTGGGCGAATTTCATAGTACAAATTGGCTCTGTTGAATGACGCTTTAAACAAGCGTGCGTCCATCATTCCTAAATTCTTTTGAATGTCTTGCTGAACTTTAGGAGTAGCAGTGGCCGTGAGCGCCATGATTGGAACATCAGCAATTTGCTTGATGATTGGTTTCAATCGGCGATACTCTGGTCGGAAGTCGTGTCCCCATTCAGAGATACAGTGTGCTTCATCAATAGCAACGAAAGAAATTTTTACAGAGCGGAGAAACTCAACATTTTCATCCTTATTCAATGATTCTGGTGCAACGTAGAGGAGTTTCGTTTTCCCAGATACGATGTCACTTTTTACTTGAGCAATTTCTGATTTATTGAGAGATGAATTAATAACGTGAGCTATTCCTTCTTCATCAGAGAAACCGCGCATGGCATCTACTTGGTTTTTCATCAAGGCGATAAGTGGAGACACCACGATAGCTGTTCCATCGAGCATAAGCGCCGGAAGTTGGTAGCATAGTGATTTACCACCACCTGTAGGCATGATTACGAAAGTGTCATTGCCTTCAAGAATAGAGTTGATTACACTTTCTTGAAGCCCCTTGAATTGGCCAAAACCGAAAAACTGTTTCAACGCCTCTTTTGGGGAGAGGTCTACGACTGTGTTCATTATAAATTTCTTTACTGTAACGTCTCAATAAATATAGGTAAAATTCTCTTCGATACCTAAAACGTTTAGATTGGTTTCTTCTGAAAGGACTTTTCCCTTGACAGAATCGCTTTTCTGAAAAGGGACGCGAATATAACCACGAAAAAGGGCATATTCAAAACTTTTTTATGTCATAAAATATTCAAAATAAAAGAATATATGCGGTTAAATATGTTTGTCGCATCTTTGCCGACGAAGTGAAGAAAAAAATAGACATAATTGAATCAGCTGTTCGCACGATACGCCTAGAGGCGCAAACGATTGCGGACCTCGAAAAAGTTGTTGATCAACGATTTGAAGCTGTAGTAAAATTGGTTTTAAAGTCAAAAGGAAGACTAGTTGTAACAGGAATTGGCAAAAGTGCCAACATCGCTCAAAAGCTCGTTGCAACCTTCAATAGCACAGGTCAGCCTGCTGTTTTTATGCATGCTGCTGATGCGATTCACGGTGATTTGGGAAATGTTCAGAAAGGAGATGCGGTGCTTTGCATTTCAAAAAGTGGCGATTCACCAGAGATCAAAGTTTTGGTTCCACTTCTGAAAAGCATGGGAAATGCATTAATTGGAATGTATTCGAATGCAAATGGATTTCTTGCTCAACATTCCGACTATCATTTGCTTACTCCAATTGAAAAAGAAGCATGTCCTAATAATCTTGCTCCGACTTCAAGCACCACGGCACAACTCGCGATGGGCGATGCTTTAGCTGTAGCATTGATGGAGCAAAGAGGTTTTTCTTCTAAAGATTTTGCAAAGTATCACCCCGGTGGTGCTTTGGGTAAAAAGCTTTATACAAAAGTGTCTGATTTACTTCAAACCAATTCAAAGCTAGAAGTTGCTCCTGGCACATCAGTAAAGGAAGTGATTATTGCGATTTCTGCTGGAAGAGTGGGAGCCGTAGCGGTGATTGAGAAAGGAGCGCTTAAAGGAATTGTGACGGATGGTGATGTGAGAAGGATGTTGGAAAAAGATGCAAATATTCATAAGCTAAAAGCAAAGGATATCATGGGCGTTTCGCCAAAAACAATTGATGCGAGTGCACTTGCTGTGGAAGCATTTCAATTGATGGAGAATCATAATATTTCACAAGTTGTAGTTACCAAGTCGAGCAAATACAAAGGCATTGTACACTTGCACGATATTTTAAAAGAAGGAATTTTCTAAACGTCGAACTAGCAGATGAGCGATCAGAAGGACATGTCGTTTTTGGAACATTTGGAAGAACTTCGCGGGAGGCTTTTCAAATCGGTGATCGGAATTGTGGTTGGAATTGTGGTGGTCGCGATATTCAGCGATTTTGTAATCAATGAAGTGATTATGGGCCCGCGAAATTTGAATTTCGTGTCTTATCGCGCTTGGTGCTGGTTGTCGCACACTTTGAATCTGGGCGACAAGTTGTGTTTTTCTGAAATGAATTTTTCACTCCAAAGTACCACAATGGGTGGTAATTTCAGCGCTTACCTTATCGTGATGATTGTTGGTGGAATTGTGATTGCATTCCCTTGGATCATTTATCAATTATGGAGTTTTGTGAAACCAGGTCTTACTAAGAAAGAGGTTTCCTCTGTAAATGGAATCATCTTTTACATCTCAATACTTTTCTTCACAGGTGTGCTTTTCGGATATTTCGTATTGGCACCTCTTTCCATTCAATTCTTAGGCAATTTTACATTCAGCGACGTTCCAGTTCAATCTACAGTTTTAAGTTATCTCAAACTCACTACAAGTTTAGTCTTGGGTACAGGGCTTATGTTTCAATTGCCCATTTTAATTTACTTTCTAGCTAAGTTAGGAATGGTTACTGGAGACTTTCTTAAAAAGTACAGAAAGCATGCTTTTGTTGTCAACTTGATTATCGCGGCTATTATTACCCCTCCAGATGTCACTTCTCAAATATTGGTATCATTGCCAATTCTATTGCTTTATGAAGTGAGTATCTATATTGCTCGTAGAGTAGAAAAGTCGCGACTAAGTGCTTCGAATCTTTAAGGTTCGAGTAGGGTGTTTTCACTCAAATATGTACTAATGGGCGGTTGAAATGGTCCAAAATTTCATTTTTTAACGGAAAAATGACCAAAAACCATATAAAAAGGTTAAATGAATTTTTATATTTGGCCTCTTTTCAAAACCTATTAAGAAAAAATCAAATAACATGAAGAAAATTTACTTGCTTGCTCTTGTTGCGTGTTCTTCAGTTGTAGCGTCGGCTCAAATTAAGCAGAGTCCAGCTGCAGTTGGAAAAGAAGCGCTTCGTAACGTACCTACGGTGACGCCTTCTAATTGGAATGCGAACCGTGATGTAATCTGGTCTAACGACATCTCTAACTGTGAGGACTGGCTTATTCAAAATGCTAATGACGATGCTGGTCTTACTGACTACATCGGTGGAATCAATTTCGTATGTGGTACTGCTGCTCCTGCTGGTCCAGCTGCTATCGCTGCAATTGCTTCAACTTCTGCTGACAATGGATTCTTGATGATCGACTCAGATGAGTTCGGTGGATCAGCTCCAGGTGTATGGACAGAAAACTGTTGGGTTCAAACTGTAAACGGAATCGACGTTGCAGGTCAAACAAACCTTAGCTTGAGCTTCCAAACATTCTACAGAATGTGGGACAACGGTTCTAGCGACGGAAATGAATACTGCTTGGTAGAAATTTCTACTGACGGTGTAACTTGGCCAGATCCAACTACTTCTGAAGTAGCTGACAACACAACTCCAGGTACTTACCGTTATGAGTTGTGGCCAAACATGGAAACGCAAGATCCAGTGAACAACCCAACTATCAAAGTATTCAACATTTCTAACTCTTTGGAAAATAGCCCAGAGCAAATCTGGATTCGTTTCCGTTGGAAAGGATACTGGGGATATGCTTGGATGATTGATGATGTTTCTATCTTCACTACTCCTAACAATGACCTTACAGTTGGTAAAGTATGGGTTGGTGATATCGTTGAAGATTATGAATATCGCGTTATTCCTGCTTCTCAAGCTGGTCAAGTAAAGTATGGTGCTGAAGTTGCTAACTTCGGTGACCAAACTATCGAAGCTACTGTAAGTTTCGACGTTAACGGTACTATCTATGATGTTCCATTTACTTTCGAAGCTTCTTTGGAGTATGGTTATGAAGCAAGTTCAGATACTGTTTGGACTGACCTTATCGATCTTCCAACTGATTTCGGAGTTTATGATGTAACTGTAACAGTTCCAGATGACGAGGATGTTAACGGAAATACTGGTGCTTCTTATTATGAAATCAACGAATTCATCTACGGTCAAAACACAGATGACAACTTGATTCAACGTACTTTCAACTCTGACTCAGACGTTGCTTTCGGTTCTACATATGGCATGAACAATGACGGTGAAATTGGCGCTGTAAACATCATGTTCGGAGATGCTTCTGATGCTGGTATCCTTGCTCAAGTATTCGTTTACCGTGTGTTGACAAGCATTCAAGATCTTGAGTATGTTGGTTCATCTACTGAATTCACAGTGAGCCAAGACATGATCGATGCAGGTGGAAACGGTGAGTACACTGTAATTGGACTTTGGGAATCAGGTGCTGTTGACGTAACTGCTGGTGAGACTTATGTTGCTGAAGTTCGTAAGTATGAAAGCACTGACCGTCTTTATGTAGCTGCTAACCAAGATGATGATGACTTCGGTACAGTTTGTTACGGTCCTTTCGGAACTGGTGACGCTGTTAACTGGTTCATCGGATGGAGCTTCACTCCAGCTGTTCGTTTGAACATGGACCCAACTTCTGCAGTTGCTGAAAACACAATCATTGATGTAGACCTTGGAGTTTCTATCTATCCAAACCCTGCTACTGACAACACTTACATCAATGTAAACTTGTTGAACTCTAACAGAGTAAACGTAGTAGTTCGTGATATCACTGGTCGTTTGGTTGCTAACCAAAACTTTGGTCTACTTCAAGCTGGAAACACTCGTTTGACACTTGATGTAAACAACTACCCAGCTGGTATTTACAGCGTTTCAGTTGAAGCTGGTAACAGCATCGTAACTGAGCAAATCGTAGTTCGTTAATAGAATACTTACTATATAAAGAAGCCCCCTCGCTTGTCGAGGGGGCTTTTTTTTTGTATTCATACTTTGATTATCTTCGCAGCCCTTAAAATTAGATTCTCATGGCAACAACTACTGCCGATATTTCAAATGGCCTTTGTTTTAAAATGGATGGCCACATCTGGAAAGTGTTGGAATTCCTTCACGTAAAACCAGGAAAAGGTCCTGCATTCGTGCGCACCAAAATTAAAAATTTGAACAACGGAAAAATCGTTGATCACACTTTCAACTCAGGTGTGAAAATTGAAGTTGTAAGAATTGAAACGCGCGAATATCAATTCCTTTACAAGGATGAAGCTGGCTACAACTTCATGAATCTGGAAGATTTTGAGCAAATCAGCATCGAAGAGATGATGATCAATGCGCCACAATTTTTGAAAGAAGGAATGAAATGCCTTGTGCTTTTCAATACGGAAGACGATGTTCCTATGTCATGTGATCTACCCCATTTGATAGAATGTGAAATCACTTACACAGAGCCAGGTTTGAAAGGTGATACAGCTACCAACGCAATGAAGCCCGCTAAATTGGATTGCGGAGTGGAGGTACGTGTTCCTTTATTTATCAATGAAGGCGACTGGGTGAAAGTGGATACAACTACAGGTCAGTACCACGAAAGAATTAAAAAATAATTTGCACCTTTATATGCATTGAAACCCTGACATTCGTCGGGGTTTTTTATAACTTGCTCATTCGAAAAATTCAGAAATGAAACTTCAGCCCACACAAACACTCAAACAAATAGCTGATTTAATTGGTTGCAAATACCATGGACCAGACGATTTTCCTGTTTTGGGAATCAACGAGATTCATAAAGTGGAACCAGGTGATTTGGTATTTGTAGATCATCCGAAGTACTACGAAAAAGCTTTGAAAAGCGCGGCTACAATAGTGCTTATCAATCAAGAAGTGGAATGTCCGGAAGGTAAAGCACTCATTTTTTCTGATGATCCATGCAGCGATTTCAATAAGCTAAATGCACATTTTTCTCCATGGAAAATGAGTCATGCTAATGCTGGTGAAAACGTCACCATTGGAACGGGCACTCAGATACATCCAAGCGTAGTTATTGGAAGCAATGTCTCGATAGGCAGCAATTGTATCATACATCCAGGTGTGGTGATGTACGATAATGTACATATCGGAAATGACTGTATTATTCACGCGAATACGGTTCTCGGAAGCGACGCTTTTTACTATAAGGGCCGAACTCATGGTCGTGAAAAAATGTACACTTGCGGAAGCGTTGAAATTGAAGATCGTGTTGAAATTGGCGCGTCTTGCACCATAGACAGAGGACTTACAGGTGATACGAGAATAGGAGAAGGAACGAAAATCGACAATTCTGTACACGTTGGCCACGACACAGTGGTGGGCAAGAATTGCCTGTTTGCTGCACAAGTCGGAATAGCGGGTTGTGTAGTCATCGAAGACGATGTAATTCTGTGGGGGCAAGTGGGCGTACCATCGGATGTATTGCTTGGAAAAGGCGCTGTGGTGCTCGGTCAAAGTGGCATTACGAAAGATTTGGAAGGAGGAAAAACGTACTTTGGAAGTCCGGCGGAAGAAGTCAGACAGAAATACAGGGAATTGGCTTTAATTCGTAAATTGCCTGAAATAGTGGAGAAATTGAAGTAAAAAATGGCAGAAGTCAATCGGTTAGCAGCCAAGCTAAAGCAAAGAGATTTTAAATTAAATGCGTTGTTGGAAATCACGAAAACCATCAATGCAAATCTCCCTATTGATAGACTTCTTGCTGAATATGAACGCGTATTAAGAGAAGAGCTACTTATAGAGAAAGTGGCGTTGTTTGCGCGCGGAGAACATTGGAATTCCATTCTTCAATACGGTGTCTCGGATGAACTCGAAAAAGTTGTTACGGACGAAAATTTTTTCAAAGGCCAACAAGTTTCATTGTTGTCGGGGAATAAGTCGGAGTCATTCGATATTGTGATTCCTGTTTATCAAGATGGCCAAGCCATCGCTTACCTACTGGTAGGTGATGAACAAGAACAAGAAGTAAAAATAAGCCCTGTAATCAAACATATGCGTTTCATTGAAACGCTGACAAACGTGCTTGTTGTAGCCATCGAAAACAGAAGATTAGCACAAGACAGGTTGCGTCAGGAAAGGGTGAAAAAGGAGCTCGAACTGGCTGCCGAAATGCAGGCCATTTTGCTACCTCAATCTCTACCTAAAACGAATGAGTTTGAAGTCAGTGCAGTTTATAAAGCACATCAGCAGGTAGGAGGAGATTATTACGACTTTCTTATTCTGGATGAAGACGAAGTGATGTTCTGTATGGCCGACGTTTCCGGTAAAGGAGTGAGTGCGGCTTTCCTAATGGCGAATTTTCAGGCATACCTCAGAAGTATCTTTTCTTACCGCAAAGGTGATTTAAAAGAGATTGTCGTAGAACTCAATGAGCGTGTTATGATCAGTGCGATGGGCGAGAAATACATCACCCTTTTTCTCGCTACATATCAAAAGTCAACTCGTGAATTGAAGTACATCAATTGTGGACACAACCCTCCTGTACTTGCGGATTCAGAAGGATATACTCAACTCTTGAAACTAGGTTCTATTGGTCTAGGTATGTTCGACGAATTGCCTAAAGTGGCGATGGGAGAGGTAAAGCTTTCACCCAATAGTCTTATTGTTTGTTACACCGATGGCTTAGTTGAAACAGAGAATGACCAAGACAAAGAATTTGGTGTAGAAAGATTGGAGCAAGTGATGTTATCTAGTTTCGATCAGAATGTTGCTTCCATCAATCGCAATGTGGTGGATGCTGTAAATACTTACAAAGGGACTCGCCCATTTATTGATGACCTTGCAATTCTTACTTGCAGATTTTTCTAGGAATTAGTTAAAGCCTTTTTTTCCTCTTCCGAATTGCTCATGTCTATCGCTACCATTACGGCAATGAATCCCCAAAATGGAATGGAAGCTTTATCGGTGTCTAAATAATTGTTGAGTACACCATGTATCAAATAAGTAATCAATCCCATGAAGGCCATCAATGCGAGCAATCGGTGCTCGTACGACTTAGTTCTGTAATATAATTTGAATCCATAATGGCAAATCATAAAGAAGAACACTACCATTAATGCCATGCCCATTACACCTTGTTCTGAAAGCGGCCCTAGGTATTCTGAGTGTGCATTTCCTCCATCTCCGCTTTTTGTACTGATAATAGTGAGGTCTTGTGAACGCTGATAAGGCGCATATACAAATTGATAGACTCCAGGTCCCCAGCCCATTACAGGGCGCTCTTTCCATAATTCAATAGCGCAATTCCATCGGTTCAATCGCTCCAAATTGGAGGCATCAGAAGATACGTTACTGATTGAACTTACGTGTTCATCCAAATTGTCAGAACTTTCTTGCTTATTCGATTCAAGTGCGATTTGAATTTGTTCCCAACTGAATAAGGTAACAATTGCGGCTACTGCACCAGTGATAACCAAAGTACTCAGTCTCACACGTGTTTGCATAACCATCAAAACGGCTGCGGCACCAACTACAGAAACCCATGCAGCACGAGTGAAAGACAAAACCAAACCCGTGGTAAGGATGATAAATCCAATCAAGAAAAAGGACTTGTTGAGTAGCGATTGCTTTTTCAAAAAAAGCAATCCAAGCACTACTGGAAAATACATGGCTAAAACAGCGCCGTAGCTTGTGTGGTCTTTGAAAAGAGGCTCCATAACCCAGTGCGCAGATTGCTTGTCGAAGCCAAATTCTGCATGTCGAGAAACGGTATAAAAAATTACACCGAACAAAGGAATCAAGTACAAAATAAAATACTTCTTGATGTTGCTGGTGTCTTGAAAAAGGTGAGTCGCTAAGAAAAAGCAGGTGGCAATAAACCACATTCTAGTAACCACGAATTTCAATGAAACAAGAGGCATTTCACTGGTGATGGTGGTGAGCAACATCCAACCCAGATAGATGTACAAGAAATAGGATACAGGATGCGTGAATATTTTTTTATTGATGCTTTGTCCGTGAATCAGCTTAAAAACAAAAAGCACTAGAAGCCCGAATAGTAAAGGTTCTGTGGGCAAGTACATACCAACTCCACCGACATCTAAATCTTCTAAATTGAGCGAAAGCGGTGTGAAGAATACGATAGTATAAAAGACATAATCTACTTTAAAGAAGGCAGCCCAAAGCACGGCGAAGACGAAAGGCAACAAGAGCACGTAAAAGAACTCCATGTAAATGCCTACCGCCATTATTGCCAAAAAAATTCCTGAGGCAATCCAAAGCGATCTCTTTAGTAGAATGCTATCCACTTATACTAGTCCTTGACGTTTTAGACGATTAAACGTTTCCCAAATCAGGATGAATGCCACTACAAATACTAATGCAGAAACGACACTCATTGCAACGATTAACCATCGAATCGGGTATGCTTTTTTATCCGCTTCTTGTGCGTAGTCTACTACAAACTTCACCGGAAGATTTGAATCTGCATCGGCTTGAATCAATGCTGCTCTTCTATTGAGATTGGCAAGTTTCAAGTGAGTGTATTCCATTCTTTCTTCCAAGTCGTTGTATTGTGCGCCGTACTTGGCAAGAAAGTCCATGTCTTTTTTGATTTTGTCGGCACGATCGGGAAATCCTTGCGCAATTGCACGACCATACATTTCACTTAAAGCAGAAATTTGATTGTGGTAACTATAAACACCCAACTCTTGAAGTGTTTTGATAGAGTCGTCTATTGCTTTTACTTCCAATTCAATGTTTTGAATTTCTTTTTTAGCAATGCGCATCGCTTCCATTGATCTGTCGCGACGCATCTGCACGTTGATCGTATCAGCGTACAAAGCAATATCGTTAGCAATTTCCTGAGCGCGTTTTGGATCAGTATCAAGCACGCTGGTAGTTACAGAACCGAAACGTGTCATCTTTGATTCAACGTTATCGTTGTACTCTAAAGCAATGTATGTCTTTGCACCAGGAGCGTCTTTTGGGATTTCATAAACGGTCCAGAGATCATACTTATCAATGATTTTGGAACGCAATTCATCAGAGTTTAGAAGCTGCAAAAGCTTTTCCGCATCTTCTTCATCACCTAATTCTGTTAGGTCTTTGTCTGTCGATTCGTACAATTGCTCACCTATCGAGTAAGATTTCGAGGCAAACATGGTAATGGTGCTTTTGAATTTTGGCTTGATAAGGAAAGAAGCTCCTGCAGAAATAATTGCGGCTGCTCCAACAACAATAAGTATTGTTTTTCTCCACTTAAAAAGAAGCACTAAAATGTTTGAAGACTCAAGAGTTGAGGCAGGATTCGTATTGCCCGACTGTTCTGATGACATATAAAAAGGTTGGTTTTGGTGCAAATGTAGCGCTTAGGGCTCAACTTTTTAGCTTTAGAAGCTGAATGAAGTTTTTAAAACTCAACATTCTAGTGCCCAAAGCAATAATAAGCGTGAGTCCTAAGAAAAGGCCGACCGACAACGTAAACCCTAGTCCTTTTATTGTGAAGTCGCTGTTAATCTCAAAAAGGAAGTATCCCGTTGAAACTACAAGAATGGCGAACAAAATGGACTCTTTGAATTGATTGAATACATTGATTTTGAAAATGCGTAGGCAATAAAAAGTTTGAATTATCCAAACTAATATTTGCGTAATCGCGCTGGCTTTAGCGCTTGCTAGCGCACCTTGTGAAGGAATAAAAGTGAAATTGATGGTGAGACTAATTGCCAAACCAATAATGGTGATGATTGTCAATTTACGCAGCTCACCTGCTGCAGTGAGAAGTGTTCCATAGATGTACTGCATGCTGAACCCTAGACATCCTACCATCAGCCATTTGAAGCTTTCGACACTGGTTTGATTCACGTGGTCATACACCAAGTTTAGAATTTGTTCTGAGAGAAAAATACAGGTTACAGAGACAATAAATGTTGCTGCAAAAAGCAGTCTGTGAGATATGTTGAGTAAGTCAGAAATGTCTTCTTTCATTGCTATCATTCGAGAGAAAATGGGAAGCAGTAAACCTGCGAAGAGGAATGAAAGCATATTAAATGCTTCAAAAAAGCGAAACCCCTGAGTATACGTTCCGGCTTCCGCTGGAGAGGAAATACGTTCGAGTAATACGGCGTCCGTGCGGTAGAGCAACATTCCCAAAAGGGAAAAAGCTGCAAATGGCAAGCTTGCGGTGATGATGTGTTTTACTTGATTGTTCGACGGCTTGGTTTCTGCTTTTGATTTTAATCGAATAACCCAAAATGCGGCTAGTGAAATCGTGATGAGGTATGCGACTGTTTGCCCTATGATAAACCACTCGATGTGAAACTTGCCAAAGCCATGTGGCGCCCACAGCAAATAGGACATTCCTATGATGAGTAGTGTTCGGTCGAGAATGGAAATGAAGCTATCCTTTTTAAAAAGGTGCATTCCTGAGAGGTTGGAGCGAAAGAATAGAATCGATTGTGCTAGAATTTGATTTACACCCAGGATTGCAAGCCAGCCAATTTGTTGCTTGTTGTAGCCGAGAATAAAACCAATGGAAACGCTAAAAATCAGATACAGGATGGCAAGAGAAAAGCGAAGACGAAGGATGTTTCCAAAAATGGCGGATAGTCGATGATTGAGCGCTACTTCGCGGTTGTTCCAATTGGTAATTCCCATATCGGGAATCATGTTGAGCATAAAACTGAGGGAAATCAGTGCGGCGTACATACCGTATATCTCTGTTCCTACTTGATTTTGCACTTCTGCCTCAACTCCAAGTACATAAAAAGGCTTCACCAAGAGGTTTAAACCAACTAAAAGTACCAGATTTGTGACAAAAGTCCTTTTCATAACGCTTGATTGGCGGGCAATTTAGGAAGATATACTTTATTTTAAGGAAATCTTTTTTTTAAGCAGTTTTAGTGTTTACTTTTGCGCCCGAAAATTTAAACCCGAACGCATGTCTCAAAATACTGGTAAAGTAGTGCAGGTTATTGGTCCCGTTGTGGATATTTCTTTTCCTGCAGGTCATAAATTACCAAACATTCTCGACGCATTAGTAGCTAAGAAGCCAGATGGAACTGACTTGATTCTTGAGTGTCAACAGCACATTGGAGAAGATACAGTACGTGCTATCGCAATGGACGCTACTGAAGGTTTGCGCCGTGGAGCGGATGTTACTTCAACTGGTCGTGGTATCACTATGCCAGTTGGTGACAAAATCAAAGGTCGTTTGTTCAACGTGGTTGGTGCTGCCATCGATGGTATCGCTGACGTTGACAATTCTGACGGACGTTCTATCCACCGTCAGCCACCATTGTATGAGGATCTTTCAACTTCTGCAGAGATTCTTTTCACTGGTATCAAAGTAATCGACCTTATCGAGCCTTATGCAAAGGGTGGTAAAATCGGATTGTTCGGTGGTGCCGGAGTAGGTAAGACTGTATTGATCCAGGAATTGATCAACAACATCGCGAAAGCATACGACGGTCTTTCTGTATTTGCTGGTGTTGGTGAGCGTACTCGTGAAGGAAATGACCTTCTTCGTGAAATGATCGAAGCTGGTATCATTAAATATGGTGATGCATTCAACGAAGGAATGCACAAAGGTGACTGGGACGTAAGTAAGGTTGATCCTGCTGCCCTAGAGCAATCACAAGCTACATTCGTATTCGGTCAGATGAATGAGCCTCCTGGAGCACGTGCTCGTGTGGCCCTTTCTGGTCTTACTGTTGCGGAGTATTTCCGTGATGGGGATGAGCAATCAGGTGGTCGCGATATCCTTTTCTTCATCGACAACATCTTCCGTTTCACTCAAGCAGGTTCTGAAGTATCGGCTCTTCTAGGTCGTATGCCATCAGCGGTAGGTTACCAACCAACACTTGCTACTGAAATGGGTGTGATGCAGGAGCGTATCACTTCTACAAAGAGAGGTTCTATCACTTCTGTACAAGCGGTATATGTACCTGCGGATGACTTGACTGACCCTGCTCCAGCTACAACTTTCGCTCACTTGGATGCTACTACAGTATTGAGCCGTAAGATTGCTGAGCTTGGTATTTACCCATCTGTAGATCCATTGGATTCAACTTCAAGAATTCTTTCTCCACAAATCGTGGGTGAAGAACACTATAAGTGTGCTCAACGTGTGAAGGGAATCCTTCAGCGTTACAAGGAACTTCAGGATATCATCGCCATCCTTGGTATGGACGAACTTTCTGAAGACGATAAACTTGCGGTATTCCGTGCACGTAAAGTGCAGCGTTTCTTGTCTCAGCCATTCCACGTTGCTGAGCAATTTACAGGTGTACCTGGAGTACTTGTTCCAATCGAAGAAACAATTAAAGGTTTCAACATGATTCTTGACGGACACTGTGATGAGTATCCAGAAGCTGCTTTCAACTTGAAAGGTTCTATCGAAGAAGCGATGGAAGCAGGTAAGAAAATGTTGGAAGAAGCTGCTAAAAACAAATAATTACGTTAGCAAATGAACGTAGAGATTATTTCACCAGAGTCAACTCTTTTTGAAGGCCAAGCTGCCTACGTTTTCCTTCCAGGAAGCGACGGAAGCCTAGGTGTGATGAACAATCATGCTCCTTTGATTACTTCTTTGAAAAAAGGAACAATCAGAGTAAAAGAATCCTCTGGAAAGGAACATAAATTCGATGTGAAAGGTGGTACCGTTGAGGTATTCAACAACAAGATGATTATCCTAGCGGAATAATCGTTTTTCCTCGAAAAATGAAACAAAGGCCGAGCAATTTCGTATATGCTCGGCCTTTCTTTTTGTAGTAAAATTCACCCTATGCCACTGCAAAACGATAAAATATGTTGAAATAGGGTGTTTTGGCTTAAATTGAAGGTGCAAACTACGCAACTTAAGTCGTTGAATTCGAGTCTATCGAAGTATATTTGATAGCGAAAAACGACGCACCCTATTATTATGAATTTATCGAAACTCGTCGTACTTGGTTTTCTTTTCGGCATTTCTGTACAGATGCTCGGACAGAATTCTTCGCCCACAAAGGGAAAGGATTTCTGGCTAGGCTTTATGCAGAATGTGGATCAGACCGGCGGCAATTTGCTCGATGTATTCATAGTAGGCGACAACCCCACAAGCGGAACTATCTCGGTGCCAGGTCAAAGTTGGTCGCAGTCTTTCAATGTCAATCCAAACAACGTAACCACAGTTTCTATTCCTAGCTCAGTTGCTGAAGTGTTTTCTCAGGCAATGGTGGAAGGGAAAGGTGTGCACATCGAAACGGCGGATACTGTTGCTGTATTTGCCGTGAATGCTCGGATGACATCTGCTGATGCTACTAAAATTCTTCCTACACCAACATTGGGATACCAATACATGGTTTCGGCCTATAAAGGTTTCAACGCTTATTCCAGCGAAATGCTCATCGTAGCTACGGAAGATGATACCGAAATCGAAATCATTCCAAGCTGTGACTTGTATGGATTTGCGCCGGAACAGATGATGATTTTACGATTACTTTAGATGCTGGGCAGGTTTATCGACTTGTAGCAGCCATCGATCAAGACCTCACAGGAACAGTGATTCAAGGCACGGAAAACAGCGGCGCTTGTCGTCCATTTGCTGTTTTCTCAGGTGCGATATGCGCCAATATTCCTGTGGCATGCGCCAACTGTGACCACGTGTTTGAGGAGAATTTACCTGTAAGCTCTTGGGGAACGGAGTATTTCGTTACACCATTTGTGTACAACCTCAATCCCATCTACGGGGTTGCTCAACCGAATTACACCTATCGCATTCTCGCGAGCGAAGACAATACTACTGTTAGCATTGATGGCACTGCCTCGTATACGTTGAATGCCGGACAGTTTGCAGAATTGCAATATGTTGTTGGCGCACATTGTGTCACGGCAAACAAACCTATTGCGGTAACACAATTCATGGAAGGTATTACATGTGGTGGAAATGGTGACCCATCAATGGTAATTCTTGATGATGCAGATAAAAAGATCAATCAAATTACTTTTAGTACAGTCGAAAGCACCATTTTGACGAATCACTATGTGAACATTGTAGTCGCTACGGAAGATGTGGGTACTGTGACATTAGATGGAAATCCAATTGCGGCAACTTCATTTCAATCTTTCCCAAATTGCACTACTCACATGTGGGTGGGATTTGCCATTGCAGAAGGCTCACATACTTTGGAATCTCCGAATGGTGTAAATGGTTATGTATATGGCACTGGCGATTCCGAGTCATACGCTTATTCTGTTGGTTCGTTCAAACCTGAACCACCCATTGAGTATGAAGATGCCATTTGTGCAAATGGCAGCGTTCAATTATCAGTGAGCAATCAATATTTTGATCCTGTTTGGTACAATGTGCAAGACATGAACACTCCTGTTTTTTCAGGATATGTTTTTGATATTCCTGTTCCTGTGAGCAGTGCTGTTTATGTAGCAGTGGTAAATGAAAATGCCAGCGGATGTGAAACAGAGTTTTATTATTCAGTAGAAGATGTAAATGCTCCAGGTGTACACATCGAGCCCGCATCGGCAGCGATTTGTAGATACGAGAGTGTTCAATTGAACGTAGTGCAAGACACTCCCGAATCGACTTATAATTTTGCATGGTCGCCTTCATTAGGTTTGTCAGATCCTACGATTGCAAATCCAATTGCAACACCATACTCAACTACAACTTATACGGTGACTGTGAGTACGCCAACCGGGTGCGCTACCACTTCACAAAACGTAACCATTAACGTATCTCCAGGATCTATTTCGCATTTGGATGTTGTTTCATCCGATCCGTATATCTGTGATGGAGAAACTGTACAAATGGAAACGGAGGTGGAGTCTGTAATATGGTCAGATAATTTTGATCCAAATATTTCTTTGGGTGACTGGACGTCGATACATAATGGAACGGCCAGTAGTGTTTGTGGTTCCGTGTCGGGAACAGCTTTGTATTTCAATGGAACAGGGGAGCGCAGTGCGACCTCACTTCCGCTGGATGTATCAAATGGAGGTACGATTTATTTCAATATTAAAATAGCCAACGGAACATTCCCTTGCGACAATGCCGAACCAGGAGATAATGTGGAGCTGCGATACTCACTCGATGGAGTGACTTTCCCTGCGGCTAATACGATCATGGTATTGTATGAATCAGCATATCCAGAATTTACTTTAGTGAGTGTGGATATTCCTGCCGCTGCACAATCTGCTTCAACATATTTCAAGTGGATGCAAGTGGGCTCTTGGGTGGGCAATCAAGACAATTGGTCACTTGACGAAGTTTACGTTGGCACTTTCAACCAAAGTAATTTTACTGTTGCTTGGACGCCTAGTGCGACGCTTGATTTGACAGATCAATTGAATCCAATTGCATCACCAAGCGAGAGTACGAATTACATCATTTCAATAACAGACAATGCCTCAGGTTGTGTGTACGATGATTCATTAAGAGTTATTGTAGCTACACCTTTTGAATTGAACTTGCCTGCAACCATTTCATAAAATGTGATGCACAAAGCATCACCTTAGATGCTGATCCATCTATTAACGATAACTTTGTTTATGTGTGGAATTCGAGCAATGGTGAATTGTCCAATAGCGGTATTCCTCAGCCTGTAGTGAATCCCAATTCAACGGCAATCTATTCTGTAGAAGTCACATCTAGCGAGGGATGCGTGGAAGAAGCAGAGGTAGAAATTTTAGTTTCAACTGTAGAAAGCATTTCCATCAACATTCCAGAAAATCCTTATTGTGAAAATGAAAATACTTTGATTGAAAGCGCTATCATTGGTTCTTCCAACAATGTAGCATATCAATGGAGTGGAGTGGGAGTTGGAGCAAATGAAACACAATCAAGTTTACAATATTCCACTTCGGAAACTACCGATATTTCTTTAGAGATTACAGAAACAATTTCGGGTTGTGTTTATAATACATCTCAGCAGATTGAAGTCTATGAATATCCCGTGGTAACTATACTTCCTGAAAGTGTAACTGCCTGTGATGTTCAAGGCATGACCGTAGAAGGTTCAACTAGCTATGCTGGCGCAATGTCTTGGACGTGGGCTCCGGCAAATGCGGTCGCTGATGACGCTGCACAAAGCACAACGTTAACTACAAATGCATCAACCACGCTCGAACTTGTAGGTACAAACGAAGCGGGTTGTTCAGGAACTGCTCAAATTGAAATTACCGTGCAAACTGCAATTACAGATTTGGGTGCAGATCAAGATGCTTGTGTAGGTGAAGTTGTAACATTAGACACAGGTTGGCCAGCTACATACACATTCCAATGGGATCATGGACCAACATCACCAGCTGTTTTAATTACTCAATCAGGTGTTTATCATGTTCAAGTAACAACACCGGAAGGCTGTGTATCCGAAGATCAAGTTGAAAGAACTTTCCACGAAGTTCCAAATGTAAATCTTGGATTTGATGTGGCAGGTTGCATAGGAGAATCGGTTACCTTGGATGCAGGAAACCCTGGGTTGATGTATGATTGGTCTAATGGTTCTCAGAGTCAAATGATCAGTGTTACAGAACCTGACAATTATATTGTAGTAGTGAGCAATGGTTTCTGCAGTGATGTAGATGATATCAATGTTTTCTTCAATCCAATTCCTGAAAATCCGTTTGATGATGAAGTGATTTCATTTTGTTTTTCATTGCCTCCATACATTGTGAGGTTGGATGCGCAAAATGAAGGATCTACATTCGTTTGGGATGATAGCAGTGAAGGACAGATTTACAATGCTGCGCAACCAGGCGTTTACACCGTCGATATTTCAACTGATTTTGGTTGTACGGCCTCTTACAGCGCGATCATTGAAGAAGATTGTCCTGGGGCGATATATGCGCCTAATGCATTTACTCCAGACGGAGATGGACTCAATGACGTTTGGGTGGTTGAAGGTTACAACATCAACACTTATAATCTTCGAATTTGGAATCGATGGGGAGAATTGATGTTTGAAACGAATTCCCTAAAGCGACCATGGTTGGGTCAGCGCCGCGACGGTGATGAATATGTAGAAGCAGGAGTTTACCATTACAGAATTACCTACACCATTGATCTTGGTGATAAAGGAATTTCAGAAGAAATGGAAATAGACGGACAGGTTACCCTTATTCGTTGATCTCAATAAATCTTTTCACGTCTTTTACTAATCCGAATACAACAAGTGTATCGCTGTCGTAGATAACGGTCTCAGATTTTGGAACACCAATAATATGTTCTTCAATGTCCACTTCGCCATCATCTTCATCACGCATTTCATAGGCGCGCTTCAAGGTGATAAGTGTAAGGCCATATTTGTCGCGAAGTCCGATGTCTTCAAGAGTTCTATTGGCGATACCTTTTGGACATTTGATTTCAGCAATTTCATATTCATCAGGTAGACGAAGAAATGCCGTAATGCTTGGATTTAAGAGCCTTTCAGCAACGATGGTTGCTACCTCACTTTCGGGAGAAAGAATTTCTTGTACACCTATTTTTTCAAGAATGCGGCGTTGTGTTTCTCCACTCGCACGAGCTATCACGCGCGGAATGCCCATATCTATGAGGTTGATTGCCGTGAGAATTGTTGCTTCAAAGTTTTCACCGATTGCAATAATAACTGCACGCATTTCATGAATGCGATTGGCTTCTAGAGCTTTTTTATCTGTACTGTCGAGCGTGATGGCGAGTGAAACCGAGTCCTTGATGTCCTCAATTTTTTCTTCGTCCAAATCAAATGCATAAACCTCTGCACCTTGTGCGGCAAGTCGATGACTGATTTCACGGCCGTAGCGTCCGGCGCCAATTACAGCATATTTCTTAGGCATGCGAGAATGTATTACATCACAAATATATGTGATGAATGATTACAACGATTATTATGCAAGCAAGCTCTCGAGTTCTTTCCCGAAAGCGTATATATCTTCGAAGCTGTTGTACATTGGTACAGGAGCCATTCTAATCACGTTTGGTTCTCTCCAATCTACAATAACCCCCTTTGCGTAAAGGTCTTTTACAATTTGTTTGGTAGCACCAGGGACCACGATTGAAAGCTGACAACCGCGTTGCGCAGGATCTGTCGGAGTGAGAATGTGGAGTTGAACTCCCGTTGAATTCTTCACTTCGTTTACCACAAATTCAAGATATGCTGTCAGTTTCAACGATTTTTCACGAAGAGCGGACATTCCAACTTTTTCAAACATATCCAAAGAAGCCTTATGAGCGGCCATGCTGAAGATTGGAGCATTGCTCATCTGCCAAGCTTCCGCGGAAGGAATAGGATCGAATCCAGGCTGCATTTGAAAACGTGTTTCTTTATTGTGTCCCCACCAGCCTGCGAGTCGAAGCAAATCTTTATTGGTGTGGTGCTTTTCATGAACGAACGCTCCAGAAACGCTTCCCGGTCCGCTATTTAAATACTTGTAAGTGCACCAACAAGCGAAGTCAACATTATCATCATGCAATTGAAGTGGAACATTTCCAGCTGCGTGGGCAAGGTCGAAACCAACATTTGCCCCCACTTTGTGTCCTGCATCGGTGATAGCTTTTATATCAAAAAACTGTCCAGTGAAATAATTCACTGCACCAAAACAAACTACAGCAAGCTCTTCGCCAAGCTCATTGATTTTTGCTAGAATATCTTCAGTTCTCAGATTCACTTCTCCCTCACGTGGTTGCATTTCTACAAGTACTTCAGAAGGGTCGAATCCATGTAGTTTTGCTTGCGTTTCAAACGCATAATGGTCTGAAGGAAAAGGCTTCGCTTCGAATAGAATTTTTTTTCTTTTTTGATCCGGGCGGTAAAATGAAATCAACAATAAATGCAAGTTTACCGTGAGTTGATTCATCATAACTACTTCGCTTTCTTTTCCACCTACAATGTGGGCTGCGCCTTTAGCAAAAAGTTCATGGTAGCTATACCACGGACGACGCGCATCAAAATGTCCTTCTACTCCGTATTTGGCCCAATCTTCTAACTCTTGAACAATCGAATCTTTTGTGCCTTTCGGTTGAAGTCCAAGTGAATTTCCTGTGAAATAAAGCATATTCTTTCCTTCGTGTTGAGGGAAATAAAATTCATTTCTCCAGTTTTTTAGAGGATCTTGAACATCTAAGGATTGCGCAAATGCAGCTGTATTTTCAAAGGAATTCATAGAAAAAAATGTGGTGCTAATATACAACCATAGCAAGCACAGCATAGATAATAAATGCTGAATCAACCAACCAGGTGTAAACTAATTCTTTGTTTGGTTTGCCCCAATAGAGCAATGCAATTGTGTAAAGGGATGCTCCAAAAAGGGCGACAGACGCGGAAAGTAGAGAGGAGAATAAAATGGAAAGTACAAGACTTAAATTCAAAATTGTGACAATAATCAGCTTGGTATTTTTCTCGCCGAAATAATTGAAGAACACAATGGTGTCGTCCATGCCGTTTTTAAAATCTCTCAAATCATAGAGCAGCGAAAGTACAAAGGTGAGTAAGAAAATATGAATCACATGAATTAAAACCGAATGATCATTCGGTATGAAAAACAGAGGGTCTTCATAGGAGATGACAATGGTGTTTAGAGTCCAGCACATTGCAATGGCCAATGGTTTTACAATGACATATTTGCGAAGTGAAAAATTATTTTCTTGAGCATAAAGCAGTGTTAAGGCTGCTGAAAATACCGCTACAGCCTTGGCTTGTGTGGGCAAAAAGTAAAAGGATATTGCCGTGGGAATTGACAAAATGACCGTTGCATATAATGCGCCCTTTCTTTGATCAACAGAAAGATGATTTCTTCTCAAATAAATATATCCGAGCGTAGTAGAAAGAAGAATAAATAACGTGGTGTTCCAGTAGTGGTCCACCAGTGCACCAAGAAGCACAGCACATACTCCAAGAAAGAATGAGTGTAATATGAGCTGGCTTAGTTTCGTCATTTTGTAATGAAAAACAGCGAGACTCCTAATGCGCTACCAGCAAATCCGCTTAGAAATGCGCGAACTATTTTTTTTGTTCTTGCGGGAGGCTCATAGCCGTCTGCATACAAATCGTTGTACTTGTAGCCGACATTGCTCATAGTGCTTTCTCGAATTTTTACTTTGCCGATAAGTTGAGTCAAAGTATAAACTACGGGAGGGCCCACTGCTGTAAAGTATCCGTCTTGACCCAGGTAGGCAATAGTGCCGCACGTAACAAAACCAATAATCATAATGTGTCTGGCTTTGAAATTGACACGGGCATCATGCTCTCCAGCAAGGTATGCGCGCATTTGTGAAGCAGTGTACTCATTGTTTCCAAAAATGGTGTCGAGTTCATATACGATGACTTCATTTTCACCTTCAAGAGTGTAGCTGAAAATTTCACCACGGTTAGCCACTTTGTGCTTCACCTTACCGCTACGTTTAGTGACATCGAATGCTACGACATAGCCCGTGTCGGCAGTTATTTTACAATCCACCTCCAATCCATTCATCAATAGAATTTTGTCTTGAGCCGCACCAATGAATGGAGCGAGTAGAATGCAGAAAACGATTAGTTTGCGAATCATAGCATCGATTTGTCTGTAAACCTACTCCAAAAATTTTATCTGACGGGCATAGCGAGCGAAGCAATGCTGACTTTCGCTTTACTGTATTGCTTCAAAGTATGCACACACGCCTCAACTGTGGAGCCTGTAGTGATCACATCATCTACTAAAAGAATGTGCGAAGCTTCAGTCAATTTGTATTCGTTGAATTTGAAAATAGCTTCTACGTTTTCCCACCTCGAGATGCGTGATTTCTTTGTTTGTGTTTCAGTAAAAACATTTCTAATCAGACCGTGGCGATGCACAGGTTTTCTCATCACTTCGCCTATGCCCATTGCAATTTCAAAACTTTGGTTGTAGCCGCGTTGAGCTTCCTTTTTGGGATGAAGGGGAACAGGAACAATCGCGTCTACGGATTTCCAAATAGGCAATTGTTGAAGTTCATCACCAAACAATTTTCCAAGTCTTGTGCCGACGTACGGGTTGTTCTCATATTTCAATTCGTGTACGAGTCGATGTGTCAACCCTTTTCTTGTCATCCTTAAAAAAGCCGTTGCGGCGTACACGTCGCAACGGCCCCAAAAGAGTCGCTCGATTTTATTATCTCTATCGTCGTGAATTTTCGCTCGAGGAAGTTTTGCCAGACAGTACAAACAGATAACTTGTTCTTTGAATGCCAAAGGCACTTCACATCCGGCGCAATAGCGCGGAAAAATCAGATGAATGAAATTTTCAATCGGAGCATACATTACCAAAATTTTCTGGTACAAATCACCGATGGTTTTCAGAAAACCCTTATTCTGATTTTATGCTGAAATTATTCAGAAATTATTCTTGCCCGCGAATCTTATTGATGGCGTTGGTGGTAGAAAAACCTTCAACTAATGGAATCACTTTTACTTCTCCTCCAGCAGCTCTGACTTCCTTTGAACCGACCATAAATTTTTTAGAATTTTCATCGGTTTCATACGGATCATAATCACCACCTTTAACCAAAATAGATGGAAGTAATTCAGACACTAAGTGAAGCGGAGTGTCTTCAGAGAAAATGATTGCGGCATCCACACAGCGAAGTGCGCTAATAACTTGTGCACGGGCATTTTCCGGATGTATAGGACGCTCAGGTCCTTTGCTCAAACGTCTTACTGATGCATCATCGTTGACTGCTACAATTAGTTTTGTTCCGAGGTTTTTAGCCTTTTCGAGGTAATCAACATGACCAACATGGAGTATATCAAATACACCATTTGTGAAGACGACTTTTTCACCGTTTTCTTTCCAAGTTTTTACTTGATCTTTAAGTGTATTTAATTCAAATATTCTCATTCAACGCTTGCTGGTGCAGGTTTAATTTTTCGCGTAGTGACAATGAAAAATCCAATCCTCCTACTAAAAGTTCGAGTATTGTTTTTCCCACCCATGAAATCCAAGCGAAGGTCAATCCGATAGCTCCACTATAACCCAAAACTTCAAATCCAACTTTAGACATGAAATGATAAGCACCAAGACCTCCTTGAGTTGGAATGAGCATTCCCAAGCTACCTGCCACCATGAAAAATAAAGTATCAACGATACTCATTTTTGCTGTTACAGGTAGTGCATACATCATACATTGACTCATAAGCAGCCAACAGGCCCAAATACCTAGTGAAAGTGTGATAAAGCCGAAACGTTGTTTTAATTTAAAGATGGAACGAATTCCACTGCCTATTCCTTCAAAAAATGCTGCCACTTTTCCGATGAAGGCAACGTGACGGAATTTCTTTAGTAGATAAATAAAAACAGTGAGACCAACAATACCAGATATCGCCAAGAACGCAAGAGTTTGACCCTTTCCTCCAGGAATCATGTCGATCAAACTTAAAAGCGCTTCTGAGTGCAATAAAGATGTAAGTCCAATGACCAATGCGAGAATCATGACGTCAACAACTCGCTCAAGAATTACCGTTCCTACTAGCTTATCAACAGGAATGTGTTCTGCTCTATTGAGAAGTCCGCATCGTGCAACTTCTCCGCTTCGCGGAATCAAGTTGTTCATGCAGTATCCAAAAGCAACACTGTGGATGTTTGTCCAGGTATTAGAACGATACCCAAGAGGTTCAAGGAGCATATTCCAGCGCATACCTCGAAGGATCATGGCGAAGTAGCTCAATGCCATCGAAACTACAATCCATTCCCACTTGGCTTCGGCGATGGAGTCTTTGATCATTTGGGTATCTACGTCTTTAGTAGCAACGTAGAGCAGTCCCAGACCTATGGCCAAGAACAGGGTGTATTTGATAATATTTTTCAAGGGAATATTATAACAGTCGATTAGTGGCTGTATCGGGGAAGATTACCCATGGTTTGAACGTTTTTGCTGCTTCAAACTCCATGCTGGCGTATGAGCAAACAATCACAATGTCTCCCACCGCTACTTTACGAGCAGCAGGACCATTGAGACATACCACACCACTGTTTTTTTCACCAGTAATGATGTAGGTTTCAAAGCGCTCACCGTTGTTGCAGTTGAGTATTTGTACCTTCTCACCTTCAATCATATTCGCAGCCTCCATCAATAATGGATCAAGCGTGATGCTGCCGATATAATTCAAATCCGCCTCTGTAACCGTAACGCGGTGGATTTTCGATTTCAAAACTTCTATGCGCATAGCGGCGCAAAGATAGAAAGAAAATAAGTCTACCTTTGAAAGTATGAAGTTGAATGATTTGCTAGGAATAGAACATCCCATTATTGTGGCACCGATGTTCTTAATTTCAAATGTAGATATGGTGGTGGTGGCTTGTGAAAATGGCGCTACTGCTGCCTTTCCAGCCTTGAACTACAGAACAGATGAAGAATTAAAAGGAGCTATCGCGGAAATAAAAAGACGCACCAAAAAACCTTTTGGTGTGAATCTTATCGTCAATAAATCGAATCCCAAAGCAGCACACCAATTGGCGTTGCTGGTGGAGGAAAAGGTTGATTTTATTATCACTTCGTTGGGTAGTCCTCAGCAAACCATTGAGCTGTGTAAACCGCATGGTATTAAGGTTTTTTGTGATGTTACCAATTTAGAATACGCTCAAAAGGTGGAAGCACTTGGTGCGGACGCAGTTATTGCGGTCACCAATCGAGCAGGCGGACATTGCGGTTCGGAAGCACCGGAAAAATTAATTCCACATTTGGTAAAAAATCTTTCGATTCCTGTAATAGCAGCAGGAGGTGTGGCCAACAAGCAGCATGTGGATGCAATGATGGAAATGGGCGCTTCAGGTGTTTCGGTGGGTACAGTTTTTCTCGCCTGTAAAGAAGCTAATATTTCTGAAGACTATCGTCAAGCATTGATTGAATATGGGGAAAAAGACATCGTACTCACCACTAAAATGTCGGGCTCTCACCTCACGGTAATCAACACTCCGTATGTACAATCAATTGGAACGAAGGCAACGTTTTTGGAGCGCTTGATGAACAGAAACAAGCGATTGAAGAAGTTTATTAAAATGCTCATTTTTATTCGTGGTATGAAAGCGATTGAGAATGCCGCTTCTAAAGCAACCTATAAAACGGTATGGTGCGCCGGACCTAGTATTGAATACATTCACAGCATTCGACCGCTCAAGGAAATTTTAAAAGATTTGACATAAAAGACAAAGACCTCGCAATGGAGGTCTTTGTAATTTTATATGATGAAAAGATTAGAGTGTTCCTCTACTTTCTTGTTCTCTTTCAATAGACTCAAAAAGGGCTTTGAAGTTTCCTTTTCCAAAGCTTTTTGCTCCTTTTCTCTGAATGATTTCAAAGAACATTGTTGGTCTGTCCAAAACTGGTTTCGTAAACAATTGGAGTAGGTATCCTTCGTCATCTCTATCGATCAATATGCCGTGCTCTTTAAGTGGAGCTAAGTCTTCATCGATTTGACCCACGCGTTCTAATACATCATCATAATATGTATCGGGAACATAAAGGAATTCCACTCCACGAGCTTTCAATGCAGCAACTGTTTCAATGATATTGTCTGTTGCTACGGCGATGTGCTGCACCCCAGCTCCATTGTAGAAGTCGATGTACTCTTCGATTTGAGATTTCTTCTTTCCTTCTGCTGGCTCGTTGATTGGGAATTTGATACGACCGTTACCATTACTCATCACCTTACTCATAAGAGCAGTGTACTCTGTGCTGATATCATTGTCGTCGAAGCTGATCAATTGCGCAAATCCCATCACTTTCGCGTAGAATTCACACCACTTGTTCATCTCGTTCCAACCCACATTTCCTACCATGTGGTCAATGTATTTCAACCCAGTATCTTTTACTTCAAAGTCTGGTTTCCATGCTCTATATCCAGGAAGGAAAGGACCGTTATAATTTTTTCTTTCTACGAAATAGTGAAGAGTTTCACCATAGGTATGGATACCTGAAAGAATAACTTTTCCGTGCTCGTCTTCAATGGCAATTGGGTCAAGGCAAGATTCACCACCACGCTTTGTAGTTTCTTCCCAACTTTTTGCAGCATCATCTACCCAAAGCGCTACTACTTTCACACCATCTCCGTGACTGTTGATGTGGGCATTAATTGGACCGCCAGGTTGAAGTGGAGAAGTCAACACCAAACGAATTTTGTCTTGAACGAGTACATAAGATACTTTGTCCTTCATTCCTGTTTCCAAACCTGCATAAGCTAGAGGTTGAAAACCCCAAGCGCTCATGTAATAGTGAGCTGCTTGCTTGGCATTACCGACATATAATTCTACATAATCGGTACCCAACAATGGAAGAAAATCGTCCGCTTGAGGAACCACCTTTTCCAATTGTAATGAAGATGAATCTGTTATCATGATTTTGTTTTTTACTGATGAATTATTTTTCTAACCAAGATGTAAGGTAGTCTTTATCTGCTAAATCGAGTGCAAGTTGAGTCACCAAAAGTGGACGGAAAGTATCTACCATTACAGCCAACTCTCCAGTTTCCTTTTGTCCAATACTTCTTTCCATAGCACCAGGATGTGGTCCGTGAGGAATGCCTCCTGGGTGAAGTGAAATATATCCTTTATCTACGTGGTTTCTGCTCATAAAATCACCATCTACATAGTACAACACTTCGTCTGAATCGATGTTGCTGTGATTGTAAGGTGCAGGAATCGCGTCTGGGTGATAATCGTACAATCTTGGGCAGAAAGAACATACCACAAAATTGTGAGCTTCAAAAGTTTGGTGCACTGGCGGTGGTTGATGCACGCGACCAGTGATTGGTTCGAAGTCTTGAATATTAAATGCATATGGATAATTGTAACCATCCCACCCCACTACATCGAATGGGTGAGAGGCGTACTCCAGTGTATGCATGGTATTTTGTTTTCTTATTTTGATAATGAAAGAACCTTTTTCATCATGCGTTTCGATTTCTTCTGGTCTGCGTATGTCTCTTTCACAGAAAGGCGAGTGTTCTAAGAGTTGACCGAACTCATTGCGATAACGCTTTGGCGTAAGAATCGGTGAAAATGATTCGACGATAAATAATCGGTTATCCGCTGAGTCAAATTCAATTTGATAGATCATACCTCTTGGAATCACGAGGTAATCGCCATATCCGAAAGGAATATTTCCTAGGAAAGTTCTGAGTTTACCGCTGCCTTTGTGAACGAAAATCATTTCGTCAGCATCCGCATTTTTATAGAAGTAGCTTGTCAAGCTCACTTGAGGAGCGGCAAGTGCTATATTGAGGTCGTTGTTGAATAGCACGACTTTGCGGCTTTCCAAAAAGTCTTTTGTAGGAGGCACATTGAATCCTGCCAACATCATAGGACTGATATTTTTAGCTACAGCGGCAACTGGCGCTACATCTACAGCTTCACCTACAGTTTTGATCATTGTAGGGCGGTGTGTGTGATAGAGCAAAGAGCTCATACCGTGAAAGCCTTCGGTGCCAAAAAGCTGCTCGTAATACAATCCTCCGTGTGATTGACGGAATACTGTATGACGCTTATGGGGAATGTTACCCAGTTTGTGGTAAAATGGCATACAATTGAATTTTTTACAAGACCAAACTATTGATTAGCAGCGCTTACTGCCGAGGGGTCTTGAATTATGGTCCAAATGTACTGAAGCCTGGAATGAAGAAATAATGATTTTTGTCAAATCAAGTGAAAAAAATCAGGGATTATCGGATTTCTTGAGGCGTGGAGGCTCAATTTTATCAGGAATAATTAACGCAGAAGGATAAGATTTTTTCAACTCATCTAGGTATTTCTGTGCTTCATATAGCGTGCGAAAGTCACCTACTTTAACTACGTAATCTGGTGTGTTTTGTGCGATATATGCTGGAAGATTGTCGGAGCTCGATTGAAATGTTGCTCTGAGTTTTTTCGCTTCCGGGTATGAGCCAAGGAAAATTTGTATTCTGAAACCGCGGAGATTGTTTTTACCGCGTAATTTTTTTTCAAGAGAATCAATTGAAGCTGTGGTGTGAATTTTCACATCTCCGTCATTTGAATTTTCGATTTTTCCGAGAATATACTTTAAAGAGTCCACTTGAGCATCTGATGATTGTGATAAAAGACACATTGAGAAAATCAGCGCTGCGATGGTTTTTAACATTCGGTTACTCATATTTTGCAAAGGTATAAAAGAACATTTTTTTCAACTAAAAATTGTGCCTTAATCGCCGCTATCTAATTGAACGAAAATGATGTGGCTCAATTCGTCATGGTATTGTCTTATTTAGAAACATTATAAATTATTAAGAATAGGCAATAGTACTGCTATGTATGGCTCCCGTGCTATAAATTTGCCGCTCATTCTATAGTGTAGAATCACGTAAATCACAGCAATGATGCGGTTTTCAGAACGTTTTAGAAATCGGATTCTCGTCACCTGACCTTGGTCATGTCAATGACTGTTAGCTCTTTTGCTAGCATCCACGAGGGAGGAGACGCTGCAAATGGAGAGCAGTATTCAAGGCCAATTGCGCCTCATGTCACAAAATCACCAACGAAGTGCTTGCCGCTCCGGGTCTTGCGGGTATTGATGCTCGATGGTCTGGAAAGGATGCCCTTTTGGTTAAATGGATCCAGAATCCACAGGCAGCTGCGGCTACCGGTGACGCTTATATCAAAGGTCTTGTGGCTGCCAACGTTCCATCTTTTGGGTGGATGGCAGGTCAACCTGTGAATGAAGCGGAGATCAAGGATATCATGACCTATATCAAGGCGGGTCCTGTAGGCGGCGATCCAAAGGCCGCTGGTCCAATGAATGAGTGTCAAACACTCGAGCAATTGAAAGCTGACGCTGCAGCGAATGAAGAATCAGATGGATTCATTTGGTTTATCATCGTGGGTATCATCTTGGCGATTATCGCTGTTTCAGCTGCAAACATCAACAAGTCGTTGAAAAATGCAATGAACGAACGCGCTGGTCTTCCAGAAGAAGCAGAAGTTGGATACTGGACTACAGCGAAAGGCTGGATGTGGAAAAACAGAACATTCGTTTCAATCGTTGGTGTATTCTTAGTGTGCTACTTTGTAGTAGTAGGATACAGCGGGTTGATGGGAATTGCGGTTTATGAAGGTTACACGCCTCAACAACCAATCTGGTTCTCTCACAGTGTTCACAACTGTCAAAACGAAATCGATTGTAACTACTGCCACAGTTCAGCTTCAAAATCTAAGCACGCTGGAATTCCATCTGCTAACGTTTGTATGAACTGTCACAAAGGTGTAAACAAGGGTACTATCACTGGTGAGAAAGAAATCGCTAAGATTTACGAAGCCATCGGATTTGATGTTGCTACTAAAACATACAAAGAAGATTACGAAGAGAAGCCTATCAAGTGGAACAAGGTGCACAACCTTCCTGACCACGTTTACTTCAACCACTCACAACACGTAACTGTTGGCGGTATCAACTGTAAGCAGTGTCACGGTCCAGTGGAGAAATACACTGTAGGTCACCAAGCTACTATTGAAGAAGTAAATGCTCAAGATCCTGCTTCAGTGCCAGGTTTGATCAAATTGACCAAGCCAACACTTACAATGGGATGGTGTATTGAATGTCACAACAAGTCTTCTATCGACTTGACTAGCTCAGCATACTACGAAGAAATGCACAACCGCTTTAAGTCTTCAGCTGTTGGTCAGCGTACTATTCGCGAGATCATGGAAGACGGTGAAGTAACAGTTCGCGAAATGGGCGGCTGGGAATGTGGTAAGTGTCACTATTAATATTTGAATTCGACCTACAGAAATGGGAATGAATAAAAAATACTGGACCGGAATGGATGAGTTGGCTAATACGCCAGCTTTCCAGGAAGCAATCTCCAATGAATTCACTCAAGACCAAACGGTAAGTGAATTCTTGTCTGACGACAAACTAAAGGAAACCAACACAGGTCGCCGTGACTTCTTGAAGTTCATGGGATTCAGCGTAGCAGCGGCAACACTTGCAGCTTGTGAAACTCCTGTGGTAAAGAGTATTCCTTACGTAAACAAACCTGAGGAAATCACTCCTGGTATCGCTAATTATTATGCATCTACTTACTATGATGGAAATGATTACGGTAACATTTTGGTGAAAACCAGAGAAGGTCGTCCAATCTTTATCAAAGGAAACAAAGACCTAGGTATTGCTAAAGGAGCTATCGGCTCTCGTATCAATGCTTCTGTTATTGGTCTTTACGATAGCGCTCGTTTGAAAGGTGCTAAGAAAGGTGGCGAATCAATTGAATGGTCGGCACTTGATTCTGAAATGAAAGCAGCTCTAGGAGCGGCTAACAATATCAGAATTGTTTCTAACACTGTAGTGAGCCCTTCAACTCAACGTGCCATCAACGAATTCTCTGCTAAATATGCAGGAAAAGTGAAGCACGTTCAATATGATGCTATATCTTACAATGGTATCACTAAAGCCAACCAAGCTTCATTTGGAAAGGCTGTAGTTCCAAACTATGACTTCGGTAAAGCTGAAGTAATTGTGAGCATTGCTGCTGACTTCCTTGGAACTTGGATTACTCCTGCGATTTATCAAATTGGCTATTCTGAAGGACGCACTCCTGAGAATGGTAAAATGAATAAGCATTATCAGTTCGAATCAGTAATGAGCCTTTCAGGTTCAAACTGTGACGAGCGTATTCCAATCAAGCCTTCACAAGAAGGTAAAGTAGCTGCAGCTATTTATAGTGCTGTCGCTGGTGCTGCTTCTGTTGATGGAGTAGATGGTGATGATTTCTAAGATTGCTAAAGACCTGAAAGCTGCAGCTGGTAAGTCTTTGGTTGTCGCTGGAAGCAACGATCCAAATGTTCAAATGATTGTAAATGGTATCAACCAAGCGCTAAACAACTACGGTAGCACAATTGATATCAATAACCCAATCAACTTGTTCCGCGGTAATGATGCTGAAATGGCTTCATTGGTGGAAGAAATGAACGCTGGTAAAGTAGATGCATTGATCGTTTACGGAACGAATCCATCATACTCTTGGTACGATGCAGATAAGTTCAATGCTGGTCTTGCTAAAGTGAAAGCTTCAGTATGTTTCAATGGATATGCAGACGAAACTGCTAGCCGTTGTACTTACATGGCTCCAGATCACCACTATTTGGAAAGCTGGAATGACTTGTCAATGATGAATGGTCGTGTTGACTTGGTTCAACCAACCATCAGCCCATTATACAGCACACGTTATGCTCAAGAAACTCTTTTGAGATGGGCTGACAACGATGCTGCATACTACGATTATATCCGTACTACTCATAACGGTTCATATACAAGTGCTCAGATGAAGTCTGACAACACTTGGAACATGGCAGTTCACAACGGAACATTTGCTGCTGTAGTAAATGTGTTGCCAGCTGATGCTGTTGCTCCAGCTATGGATGCTCCAAACATGGAAGCTCCAGCTGCGGTTGCGGCACCTTCAATGGACTTGACTAGCGTAATCGCTGCTGTGAATGCAGTGAAAGGCGGAGAGTGGGAAGTTTCACTTTACCAAAAAGTAACTATTGGTAACGGTGCTCAAGCAAACAACCCATACTTACAAGAAACTCCAGACCCAATCACAAAGATGACTTGGGACAACTATGTAACCATGGCTCCAGCTGATGCTGCAGAGAAGGGATACAACGTGTTGTTGGGTCAGCAAGCTGCTGCAACAGTAGCTAAAGTGACTGTAAACGGTAAAGAACTTACACTTCCAGTATTTGCTGCTCCTGGTCAGAAGCGTGGTACTATCGGTATCGCACTTGGATATGGTCGCGGTGCTGGAAATGAGGAAATCGGAAGCGCAGCGTTCCAAGTAGCAGAGCATGGTGAACATGCGATGGAAGATGGAAAGCGTGTAGCTATTGGTAAAAACGCTTTTGGATTCGCAACAATGGCAGGTGGTGCAGCAGTTTATGCAGCATAACAGCTTCAGTTGAGAAGACGACGAAGAATACTTCCTTGCTTCGACCCAAATGCACAACACTGTGATGGGTCGTGATTCAGTAGTAAAAGAAACTACTTGGAAAACTTACCAAGCAGAAAAGGATAAGAAGAAAGGATCAGCATCATTCAACTTGGTACCAGCTCTAGTGGTACACGAAGATGTGAATGGTGACGGCGTAATCAACGCGCAGGACAAGAAGCCAACGAAAGAAATTGATTTGTGGAGAGATCACCCAGTAGAAGGTGTAGGACACCGTTGGGGGTTGACCATCGACTTGAGCTCTTGCTTGGGTTGTAGCGCTTGTATCACAGCTTGTCATACAGAAAACAACGTTCCTGTAGTTGGTAAAGACGAAGTATTGCGTCACAGAGATATGCACTGGTTGCGTATTGACCGTTACTTCTCTTCAGATTATCCAACTGTAGAGGAAACAAGTGAGAAGAAAGAATTGGGCACTATCGCTGCATACCGTGATATGGAAAATGCGGCTGAAAACCCACGTACTGTGCATATGCCAATGATGTGTCAACACTGTAATCACGCTCCTTGTGAAACAGTTTGTCCGGTGGCTGCTACTGTTCACAGCAACGAAGGTTTGAACAATATGGCTTACAACCGTTGTATCGGTACTCGTTACTGCGCAAACAACTGTCCATACAAAGTGCGTCGCTTCAATTGGTTCAATTATGTAACTAATGAGAAGTTTGCAAACTTCAACCCATCACAAGGTGAAATGACACGTATGGTATTGAATCCAGACGTTACTGTTCGTACACGTGGTGTAATGGAGAAGTGTAGCATGTGTCAACAAAGAATTCAAGAAGGTAAGTTGAATGCTAAGAAAGCTGGAGTACCAGTTCCAGACGGATCTATCCAAACAGCTTGTGCTGAAGCATGTCCAACAAACGCGATTGTATTCGGTGACTTGAACGATACGAATTCACTCAATGCAAAACGTTCTAACAACGTTCGCTCTTACCACTCACTTGAGGAAGTAGGAATACAACCAAACGTATTCTACATGACGAAAGTGCGCAATATTGAAGAAACCGAAGCATAAATCACGAGATCATGATTAAAGAAGCATCAATAAGAAAACCTTTAATTCTCGGTCATAAGACCTATCATGATATCACGAATGATATTGTGAGTCCTATCGAAGGACAAGCTCCAAAGCAATGGAAGATTGCAATTACAATTGCAGCGATCATTGCGCTTTATGGAATTGGCTGTATTATGTATCTTGTGGCTACGGGTATCGGAAGCTGGGGATTGAATAAAACAGTAGGTTGGGCATGGGATATCACCAACTGCATGGTGGGTAGGTATCGGACACGTGCCGAACACTTATCTCTGCGGTACTTTTATTGTTCCGTCAGCGTTGGAGAATGGCGTGATCAACCGTAGTGCTGAAGCGATGACCATCTTTGCCGTAATCATGGCAGCTTTGTTCCCTGTATTCCACATGGGACGTGTATGGTTGGCTTACTGGACATTACCACTTCAAAAAACCAATTCTTGTTCACTTTGGCCAACCAACTCAGCATTGATGTGGGACGTATTCGCGATCTCTACATACTTCTCTGTTTCGTTGGTGTTTTGGTACATCGGTTTGATTCCTGACTTTGCTACCATTCGCGATAGAATACTAACCCAAAAATGAAGAAGTTTTATAGCCTTCTTCATTCGGTTGGTCTGGTCGTGCAAAACATTGGACACGTTTCGAGGAAGTATCATTGGTACTTGCTGGTATTGCAACTCCACTTTGTATTCTCGGTTCACCGATTGCATCTATGGACTTTGCTACGTCAGTTATTCCAGGATGGCACACTACCATTTTCCCTCCATACTTCGTATCGGGCGCGATCTTCAGGATTCGCGATGGTATTGACACTTCTTTTTGATCATGCGTAAGACCATGAGAGATTAGAGGCGTACATTCACTTGAAGCACGTTGAGTATATGAACATCGTAATCATCGTTACGGGTTCTATCGTAGGTGTGGCCTACCTTACAGAGTTGTTCATCTCTTGGTATAGCGGTGTTGAATATGAATCTTACGCATTCATCAACCGTTTCTCTGGACCATATAGCTGGTCTTACTGGATGATGATGACATAACGTAATTAGCCCACAGTTGTTCTGGTTCAAGAAAAATTAGAACAGCTTGACGGCAACATTCATTCTTTCTATTGTAGTAAACATCGGTATGTGGTTTGAGCTTGAGATCACCGTAACGTCTATCCACAGAGATTACACTCCAGGTGCATGGGGCGAATTCCACTCATCAACAATTGATATCGGAATGTTTATCGGTACAATCGGAATTTTCTTCACTTTGTTCCTTCTGTTCGCTAGATACTTCCCAGTATTGGCATTGAATGAATTGAAGACCATCCTGAAAGTTTCAGGAGAGAGTTACAAAAACGAAAACAAGCATTAAGAATAATCCCTTAGATAAAAGCAATGGCAAATAAGGTATTCCACGTGATGTACGACGACGACCAAAAGTTATTGGACGCTGCTCGTGCCCTTGTAGACCAAGGTATCCGCGTAAAAGACGTGTTCTCACCATTTCCAATTCACGGTTTAGATCCGTAATCGGAGTGAAGCGCACACGTTTGGCAATTGCATCGTTCATGTATGCTACTACAGGAACATTACTCGCAACATTAGGTACATGGTATTTCATGGTATCCGATTGGGATTGGAATATCGGTGGTAAGCCAAACTTTACATGGATTGAAAACGCTCCAGCGTTTGTTCCAGTAATGTTCGAATTCCCTGTATTCTGCGGAGCACACGGAATGGCCATCGGGCTTATTTGTTGAGAAACGGAACACTTCCTGGAATGCCAGCGAGCAATCCAGATCCACGTACTACAGACGATAAGTTTGTAATGGTGGTTACCGATCAAAATTCAGGCATGAGCGCTGAGGATATCGAAGCGAAAAATCCTGTGCTACTGAGGTTTATGAACTTAGCATTAAAGAATACTAAGATGAAGCGTCCACTATTATCAATTTCAGCAATCGCAGCAAGCAATAACAGTCATTTACTGCTTGTACATCCGATCCAAATGCTCCTGGTGTGGAGTATATGCTCGGATATGTATCGCTCTCCAGCCTTTGGAAGCATACATAGATTATGGTTCAAACAAGCACATGGACTGGACGCAAGAGATGAAGGACGAAGCCGGAGTGGTTTCACTTTCTCGCAAGCCTGTTGAAGGAACAATTCCTTACACAGGAAGTCAAGAGACTGCCATTTTCTGCGATGCCATATGCATACGAGAATACTCCAGAAGATTATGAAAGAGCAGGTTTAGAGGTGAAGAGCCCAACTCGCAACTAAAGTAAACGTAGAAAAAGGAAAGGATATTTATACCAAATTCTGTACACACTGCCACGGAGCAGAAGGTCATGGAGATGGTAAAATCTCTAAGAATGAATTCATCCTTGGTATTCCAGATTACGCTACTAAGTTGAAGGATCTTCCTGAGGGGAAAATGTTCCACACCCTTACATATGGTAAAGGTTTGATGGGTCAGCACGCTTCTCAGCTTAACAAACTTGAGCGTTGGCAGGTAATTCAGTATGTAAAATGTCTTCAATTGGGCATTACATCTCCTGAATATGATGCAAACGATATGCTAGTGTTGAACGCAGCAGCTCCTGCAGAGGAAGCAGCAGCAGAAGCTCCAGCTAATTAATAATACTACTAAACCAGTTCGATCACACACGATATGGCACACGATAACAAGATGCATTTCGAATTACCATCTAAAGCAAAGACCACAGCTATGGTGCTGATGGTAGTGGGAGTTTTGGCTGCCGCTCTTGGATGGTTTGCAGACAAAACTGACCACCACACGTATTGGTGGGCAAACCTTCTTATCAATGGATTCTTCTACTTCGCTATTGCATTGGGAGCTCTTTTCTTCTATGCATTACAGTATGCTGCTGAAGTAGCTTGGTCTGCTCAATTGAAGAGAATTTTTGAAGCGATGTTCGCTTATCTTCCTATAGGTTTAGGAGTAATTATTTTAGTGCTTTTGGTAGGCCAATTCCACGGTCACCATTTGTACCACTGGATGGATAGCGAATTGTACGATCCAGAATCTCCGGCTTATGATGAACTTATCGCTAACAAGCGTCCATATCTTTCACCTTGGTTCTTCTGGTTGAGAGTTGTGGCTTATGCAGGAATTTTCTTGATGTTCGCGAAATGGTTCCGCACTTGGTCTTTGCAAGAAGATGAAGTTGGTGGAACAGAAATTCACTACCGTTTCTACCGCAAGAGTGCCGTTTTCTTGGTATTCTTCGCAGTATTCAGCTCTACACTTTCTTGGGACTGGTTGATGTCTATCGATACACACTGGTTCTCTACAATGTATGGCTGGTACATCTTTGCTGGAATGTGGGTAAGCACTATGACATTTGCTACTCTTCTAGTGATTTGGTTGAAAGGAAAAGGCTATTTGTCAACAGTTAATGATTCTCACATTCACGACATGGGTAAATGGATGTTTGCCGTTTCAATGTTGTGGAGCTACTTGTGGTTCTGTCAATACATGTTGATTTGGTATTCTGATATTCCAGAAGAAATCACATACTTCAAAGAGCGTTACGATCACTATATGGGTGGTATGTGGGGTGTATTTGCAGTGAACTTTGCAATTCCTTTCTATGTTTTGATGGCAAGAGATGCTAAGCGTAACTTTAAGTACCTTACACGTGTAGGCGTTATCATACTTTTGGGTCACTTTGCAGATTTGTACATGGCTGTTGTACCAGGTACTACTCATGGTCACCTAGAGTGGGGATTCGGTGAAGGTCACCACACTATTTTTGTTGGCTGGTTCGAGCTTGGAATGTTCTTAGGATTTGCAGGATTGTTCATTCTTGTTGTTCTTAAGGCGTTGACAAAAGCAAGATTGATTCCTGCTAAGCATCCATTCCTTGATGAAAGTGAACACCACAGCATCTAAGGCTTAATTAAAAGAATTTTTGTAAAGAGAAAAATAAGTTAAAGACATGAAACTTTTGATACTCTTGGTCGGCGTGTTGGGAATCATTGCAATTGCCCAATTGACCAAAGTTTATGAATTGACAAGGTCAATGCGTAAGACTCGCGAGGAGGAGATTACTCCTTCTGACAACAAGTTGCAGGCAAACCTTATGTTGGTTTGGATGTTTTTATTCTTCATCGGCGTCATCTTCTTGTATGGCCGATATGGTGATTACCTTCCAGAATCAGCTTCTGAACACGGAGTTGCAGTAGACAACTTGATGGCGATCAACATTTGGATGATCACTATCGTGTTTTTTGCGGTAAACTTCTTATTGTTCTATTTCTCTTGGAAATTCCAATACAAAAAAGAAAGAAAAGCAAGATTCTTTGCTCACGATAACCGTCTTGAAATGTTGTGGACCCTTATCCCAGGTGTGACCATGGCTTTCATCATCGTTTATGGTTTGATTACATGGAATAATATGACTGGCCCAGCTTCTGCTGATGCGATTCAAATCGAAGTGTACTCTAAGCAGTTCGGTTGGATTGTAAGATACCCAGGTGACAACAAGACATTTGGTTCATACACGTACAACCTAATCGATCCAAGTACTAACCCACTTGGTATGGTGACTCGCGAAAACATTGAAAACAAAATTGAAGAAATTGATGCTGAAATCGAGAAGATTGAAGCAGCAATTGAAGCAAACCATGCACTTCCATTGTGGCCAGAGAGCTATCTTGAAAGTCAGGAAGAAAAGGTTTACAGATTACAACGTCAGAAGCAAAGAATTCTTGACCTTAATGAGACTGTAAATCCAACTTCAGGATTGAGCGAGTGGGAAGCTGGTGCTGATGATAAAATTGTAAATACTGAGATGCACATCCCAGTTGGAAAGGAAGTTGAATTCATCTTCCGTTCTCAAGATGTGATCCACAGTGCATATATGCCTCACTTCCGTTCACAAATGAACACTGTGCCAGGTGTGCCAACTCGTTTCAAAATGACACCTACCATCACTACTGAAGAGATGCGTGAGAAGACTGGAAATGACGAGTTCAATTACATTCTTCTTTGCAACAAGGTTTGTGGTGTATCTCACTACAATATGAAGATCAATGTGATTGTAGAAAGCGAAAGCGACTACATGGCTTGGTTGGAAAAACAAAAGACATATGTTGCACCAGAAGCAACTGAAGAGACATCATCCTCTAACACTGATACTGTAACCGAAACAGAAGCACCAGCGGAAACTACCGTTGTAGCTTCAAATTAATTTTGTAAAAATTTTAAAGAGGAAAAAAAGAAATGGGAGCAACAGCTGAACACACAAACGCTCATGGTCACGACAATCACGGTCATGCTCACCACCATGAGGAGAGTTTCATCTCTAAGTACATTTTCTCGCAAGATCACAAAATGATTTCTAAGCAGTTTTTGATTACTGCTATCTTTATGGGAATCGTTGCTGTGATGTTGTCAATCTTCTTCCGTCTTCAATTGGGATGGCCAGGAGAGAGTTTCGGAATTCTAAACTTCTTCCTTGGAGACAAATGGGCTCCAAACGGAGTATTGAATGGTAACGCATACCTTGCTATGGTTACTATCCACGGTACTATCATGGTATTCTTCGTATTGACCGGAGGTCTTTCTGGAACTTTTGCGAACTTGCTTATTCCACTTCAGATCGGTGCTCGTGATATGGCGTCTGGATTCTTGAATATGCTATCATATTGGTTCTTCCTTACGTCTTCAGTTATCATGATTGCTTCTCTATTCGTAGAAGGTGGAGCTGCTTCTGGTGGTTGGACAATTTATCCTCCGCTATCTGCTTTACCACAAGCAATGCCAGGTTCTGGAATGGGTATGACACTTTGGTTGATCTCAATGGTATTGTTCGTAGCTTCTTCTCTTCTTGGAGGTTTGAACTACATCGTTACTATCGTTAACCTTCGTACGAAAGGAATGAAAATGACTCGTCTTCCACTTACAATGTGGGCACTTCTTGTGACTGCTATTCTAGGTGTGTTGTCGTTTCCAGTTCTTGTATCAGCTGTAGTACTTCTTTTGATGGACCGTGGTTTCGGTACAGCATTCTACCTTTCTGATATCTTCATTGAGGGACAAGCATTAGACGTAACAGGTGGTTCACCAATTCTATACCAACACTTATTCTGGTTCCTAGGTCACCCTGAAGTATATATCGTACTTCTTCCTGCTCTTGGTATCAGCTCTGAGATTATTTCTACGAACTCAAGAAAGCCAATCTTTGGATACAAGGCAATGGTTGGTTCTATCCTAGCAATCGGATTCCTTTCATTCATCGTGTGGGGTCACCACATGTATGTAACCGGAATGAACCCATTCATTGGATCAGTGTTCGTGTTCACAACACTTTTGATTGCGATTCCATCTGCTGTAAAGGCGTTCAACTATTTGACTACTCTATGGCAAGGTAATATTCGTTTTACTCCAGGTATGTTGTTCTCAATCGGTCTTGTATCAACTTTCGTAACAGGAGGTCTTACAGGTATCATTTTGGCTGACTCTGCTTTGGACGTAAACGTTCACGACACCTATTTTGTGGTAGCTCACTTCCACATTGTAATGGGTATGTCGGCCATATTTGGTATGCTTGGTGGAGTTTACCACTGGTTCCCTAAGATGTTCGGTAGAATGATGAATACGAAGCTGGGTTACGCTCACTTCTGGTTGACATTGATCAGCGGTTACGGCGTATTCTTCCCAATGCACTTTGTTGGGTTGGCAGGTTCACCTCGTAGATACTACAGCTATTCAGAATTTGAATTCTTGGATTGGGTGCAAGATTTGAATCCTGTAATCTCAACCTTCGCTATCATCGGTGCTTGTGCTCAGTTGTTGTTCTTGTTCAACTTCTTCCACAGCATTTGGTATGGTCAAGTGGCTACACAAAACCCATGGGGATCAAACACATTGGAATGGACAACACCAATCGAAGCTATTCACGGAAACTGGCCAGGTGCTATTCCTGAAGTTCACCGTTGGGCTTACGACTATAGTAATCCAGAACACGATGTAGATTTTGTTCCACAAAATGTACCGTTGAAAGAAGGCGAACACGCCCACTAATAAGATTATTACATCTTTCATATAAAAGAAGCCCCTTCAATTGAAGGGGCTTTTTTATTTTTGGTAGAAATGAAAATATATAATTTCCTAGTACTGGTTTTTTAGTCTAACATTTTCTTGGGACAATCAACTCCGAAAGAGTTAGGTGAGTTGGTATTTGAAGCGTTTAATACTCACAACATCACTGTGTTGGATTCTCTTATACAAAGTGTGATGAACTTAAGAGAATATACCATCTCCATTTTTCTGAAATTTACGCTCTTGAAAACAAATGGAAATTGGGAAGGAGGATGAGGTTGAGAGAAGTTTTGGAGTAATTTGATCAATCTCCAAAATTTCTATTAAGTCCAAACTTTCTAATATTTCCAACCCTTCCATCACCTCCAACATCTCCAAAAATTATACTATCATATTTCTTATATTTGATACTATCAAACGATACTATCATATGAGCAAGCCTCCTTATGAAATAACTCCTAGAGTTTTAGAACTTGTTGTTGCAGTTTCCGAGAAACTAGGGCAAATCAATGCGCATTTTCTTGATAAGCCTTCGCCTCAACTCCGGAAAATAAATCGGATCAAAACGATTTATTCCTCTTTAAGTATCGAAGGCAATACGCTTTCAGAAGCTCAAATTACCGATATTATTGATAATAAAAGAGTGGTTGGTCCGAAGAAGGATATAACGGAGGTTTTGAATGCAATAAAGGCGTATGATGAAATTGGTGATCTTAAGGTGAAATCAAAGAAATCTTTCCTCAAGGCACATCATATTCTTATGCAGAACCTGATTGAGGATAATGGAAGGTATAGAAAATCGGGTGTTGGAATTATGGCAGGAAATAAAATCGCACACATGGCTCCTCCTGCGAAAAATGTTCCATATCTCATGGAAGAATTGTTTGAGTACTTGAAAAATTCTAAGGAAATTACTTTGATAAAAAGTTGTGTTTTTCATTATGAAATGGAGTTTATACATCCATTTATAGATGGAAATGGAAGAATGGGTAGACTGTGGCAAACTTTGATTTTAATGCAGGAATACCCCGTATTTGAATTCATTCCGCTTGAAAATGTTATCTTGAACTCGCAAAAGAAGTATTATCAGGCATTGGCTAAAAGTGATAAGCTGGCAAGTTCTACCCCTTTTGTTGAATATATGCTCGAAGTGATAGACAATGCTTTGACAGGCATGCTCAACTTGAACCAACAGATTCGTACCTCAGAGGATAGAGTATCCTATTTTATTAAGTTGGGAATAAAAAGTTTTAGTCGAAAAGATTATATGAATGTATTTAAAAATATATCTACTGCTACAGCCAGTCGCGACTTGAAAAATGGTGTGGAAAATGGCTTTTTTAGCAAAGAAGGAGATAAGAAAAATACAACATATAGAATAAAGAACTAACATCCCAAATATGGAATGAAAAGAAAAAGTCTCATTAAATTAATACTGTTATTAGGCACAATTGTCTCTTTGTACTTCGTTCCTTGGCCAATTGTTTTTGCTTGGATGAAGCCCCTTCCTGACACCGTTCAAGAACAAGTCGATCTTGCTGCCAATTATGGATTTGATGGCATAGTAGTTTGCATAAATAAGAAAGGCAATGAACTTTCTTATTACACTCGCTACAAGAACAGGGAGCAAAAAAATCCCGCAGATCCAAATGCACTTTTCAAAATTGCGAGCGTAGGTAAATTATTTAATGCGTTGTCAGTGGCCAAACTTGTAGCAAGCGGAACTTTAGATTTGGATAAATCTTTGGAACATTATTTACCCGAATTGAAGGGTAGAATAGAAAATTCCGATCAAATTACTTTGCGCATGTTGGTGATGCACAGAAGTGGCATTCCAATTTTACCGACGTCCCAGAGTATTGGGTGGCACCGAAAGAAACTGCAGAGGAAAACTTAGCTTTGGTTTTAGAAAGCTCTGCCAATTTTCAACCTAACACACAATACGAATACTGCAACACAAATTATTTGTTGATCAACAGCATTATTAGTCGAGTGCTCGGCTATGGCACTTTTCAGTATATCCAGGAATCGATATTAAATCCACTTGAATTGAATCACACTTTTGGTTCCATTTATGACGTCAATATAGACGATGTAATGAGTGGATACTATGTCGGATATGAAGCGGATTTAAAGACGGATAACATTGGTTCAATGCTTTCCACGGCAGGTGATTTAAGTCGATTCATTCGCGCACTGAATGATGGATCTGCTTTTAGTAGTGAACATGAGCAAGAAATTTATGCGTCCATTTATGAATTTGAACACACGGGGCTTATTCCAGGATACCAAACCATCGCAAAATACCACTCTGAAATGGATGAGGTGATTATACAGTTTACAAATACCGTAAATTTCGATGGATATAATTGGAACATGTCAGAAATCATGTACAATAGGATTGCGAAAATTGAGAGCAAGAGGTGATTTGAAGAAGAAGGGGTAATTGGTTATAATACCAATAATTGGTATTATTGTAAAAATAATTATTCAAATGAGTAAGAACACATCAATAACATTGGGAAGTTATTTTGACCAATTTATCCAAAGCGTATTAAAGGAAGGACGATATAAAAATGCAAGTGAGGTTGTACGAGCGGGGCTGAGGTTATTGGAAGAAGAAGAGCAGAAAGCTACAGCTCTGAAAGCTGCCATAGAGCAAGGCATAGATAGTGGTTTTGTAAATGATTTTGATGCGGAAACGTATTTGAAAAAAATTAAATCGAAAAAGAAGTAGATGGTGAAGTTGAGGTTTTCGAGAAGTGCAATAAAGGATCTAACTGACATTTGGAATTACACTTTTGATACTTGGTCAGAAAGTCAGGCAGATAAATACTATGAAGCTTTTGTATAGTGCTTGTTTGTTAATTAGTAAAAATCCTGAGAAGGGAAATAGCTATGACAACATTTTATCAGGGCTGAGAGGCAAGAAGGTTTCTGCATATTATTTTTTACCGAAACACCTTAAATGAGCAAGTGGAAATATTAAGAATTTTAAATGAGCAAATGGATTTAAGTTCACATTTTAAATAAATCGGACATGAATAGTGATGAAATATATCTCTTTTTCATCTTTTACTTTTTTTGAGTCAAGTTATCGTTTGCAATCAATCAAGTATAAATGGTTCAGTCGAGGTTGAAAATATATCTAACGAAATTCTGATTTCAGATCAAAAAGACTTGATAGATATTTCGGGAAAGGACGTTGAATCCAGATTTAGCCACCGGGCTATTACAAGCTGTTCATTCGCCAATAATTCTTTTGGTGCCCATTTGAGGCAATTGCCATTGAAAACCCCATAATTCTGTGGTAAAATATTAGTAACGGAAAGGAAAGGTGAACTACGATGTCTATGATGCCGTGGTTGATCTAGAGATAGGCACAAAGGATCTTCATCAATGCGCGGATGCCGTGATGCGATTAAGAGCGGAATATCTATGGGTTACTCAGCAATATGATAAAATTCACTTCAATTTTACAAATGGATTCAGGGTAGATTACACCGAGTGGGATGAAAGGAAGGCATAGTAGTGAATGGCAATTCTACCAAATGGAGTCAAAAAGCAGAACCATCTAATTCATACAAGGATTTATGGAATTATTTAGAAACAGTTTTTACATATGCAGGAATACTTTCATTGTCTAAGGAATAAAGCAAGTTCAATTGGATCAAATAGCAGTAGGAGATGTCTTTATTCGCGGAGGATCACCTGGTCATGCGGTGATTGTTGTGGACATGGCCATGGATACAATAAGCAAAGATGTTGTTTTTCTCTTGGCTCAAAGCTATATGCCAGCCCAAGAAATTCAAATATTAAAAAATCCGAATAGCAATAGATTAAGCCCCTGGTATTCTTCGAAAATTGTTTCGAGTTTAACTACACTCAGAATGGGTATTGAGAAAAATGAGTTGAAGTCTTTTAATTAATTGATACATTTATTTTTAGAGAAATTGAAAAATCTAAGATCAGAACAGTTTCTAGAAAATTTAGATTCATCACTATGAAATATATCTCACATTGATATTATTACTTTTTTTGGGCTCAACTATTATCTGCCCAAACAAAAGAAGTTAACAGTCAAGTCAACAATGTGACGATTTATCACAATGGTGCACTAGTCAATAGGTCATTCACCATCAAACTTGAGGAGGGGATGAATGAAATCACCATTCCTCATACTTCGTCGAAAATCGTGATGAATACATTGCAGGTGAAAAACAATGATCTTACGGTGCTCAATAAGTCGTTGATGCGCAAGCTTACGAAAGAGGAAATGAATCAATTGTTGGATAAAAAAGATGCTCTATCCAATCAATTGATGATGCTGAATCAGAAATTTAATGATGCAGGATTCATTTCTAATGTGCAAGAGTTGGAGACTATGACGAACTTTTATGGTTCGAAAATTCTTGAATTGAAAAGAGATTTCGAAAAGTAGAATCCAAATTGGAAGAAGCAAAAAAATTGGAAGCAATAAAATTGGACAATGAAAATAGCAATTCTTACAATGGTTTTCGGCGAGCTCAAAGGCCCAGACAGTAAATGTGGAGTATTCATATGTGTGCGGTGGTGTAGCGTGGAGTCCATCATATGATGTGTTGGTGTCTGACGCATCTGCAAGTTCAATCACATTGAAATACACGGCCAAAACGATGAATCAAACGGGTGAGGATTGGGACAAAGTAAAGGTGACACTTTCATCAAATTCACCTATTGAAAACCCAACTGAAATTCCACTCATCAACAGACCATGGATTTTGAACAGTCCAAGAGGTTTGGTTCAACGGGAGCAAAATGTGGAGCAACAAAATGATGCCGCTGAAAATGCGAAAATTGCAAAGTTGGAAGGCGTTGAATATCGTGAAATCCGTGTGCCAAGTTATCTGGAAACACGCGTTCTTTCTGGTGAGTATTCCATCAAATCAAACAGTACCGTATTCACGCTACCTATCAGTGCCAACGAAATTCCAGCACGTTTTTACTACTATGGATTCCCCGCGATGGATCCGCAGGTTTACCTCGTAACAGAATTGACAGGATGGAGTTCATTGGGATTGGTAGATGGAGTAGCAAATGTTCGTTATAAGAATACGGATGTTGGCCGAACGATCATTCGGTTTAGTGAATATGCTGATACATTGATGTTGCCTATCGGGAAGGATAATACAGTTTACATGGTAATGGAGCCAGATTATAACAAAACTTTTTCCAAAGTATCAGGGAAACGCACAAAGGCTGATTTTGGATTTAACTATGTGCTGAAGAATAACAATAATTTTCCAATTCAATTTGAATTGGTCGATCAGGTACCTGTTTCACAGGTTAAAACTATAGATGTTAAAGTAAACAATACTTCTGGGGCGAATTACAATTCAGAGGAGGGCAGTGTAGTATGGAACGTCACAATTCCGGCTAATGCGGATAAAAAGTATGATTTGAGTTATACAGTAGATTATGAAGGCAATTTGTCGTTCTCATCGAATAACTATCAAAAGTTAAAATTCAGAACTATAGCCTGTCCATCTTTTTAATCATGGAATACAAAATTGTAGAGTACCCTGAGCGACGATTAGTAGGATTTAACATGAAAATGTCCTTCGATAATATTCGAACGGCAGAGCTTTTTCAAAAATTAGGTCCACGCGTGAAGGGTGTTATTGGAAGAAAAGGAGAAGATAAATTTACCGTTGAAATTTATCCATCAACTTCATTTTTTTCTCAATTCAATCCATCACTTTCATTTGAAAAATGGGCGGCGATTGAACTCGAGGATGGAGTTGCCACACCTGAAGATTTTTCAGAATTGATAGTGCCTGCTGGTCGTTATGCAGTGTTTAACTACAAGGGCGATCACTCAGGTGCCGCGGCTGCTTACCGATACATTTTTAGCGATTGGATGCAACAAACCAATAATGAACTGGATGATAGGCCACATCTTTCCGTAATTGGCTCGAAATACATATTTAATCATCCAGATAGCGAAGAGGAAATTTGGATTCCAATTCGGTAGTAGATTTGCAGCTTCATGTCGAGCGCACATCCATTTTTTAAAAAGTTCAAATCATCTTTAGAAGGTTTGTCGATACCTTCTGGAATCGATAACCCGTTCGACTATGTTCCCCATCCATTGGCTGTGAGAGCCTGCGAAGAATTGCAAGTACATTTAATCTCACAGCAAGAGTGGGAGCATGATTTTGGCTTAAATGATTTGGAGAATGGTAGAGGCGGTAAAATGTTTGGAGTCCTCGTCGTATCCTCACCCGAAGGAGAAATTGGCTACCTGTCTGCTTTTTCTGGAAAGTTGGCAGGAGGAAATCATCCTTCCGGCTTCGTCCCTCCCGTTTTCGATTATCTCTATGAAGGAAGTTTCATAAACACTGGAATGGTCGAGCTCAGTGGTATTATCAGAGAAATTGAAGCGTTGGAAAATGAAGACGTTATTTTACACGCAGAAAAAATTGCTATATTAAAAAATCGTCGCAAGCAACATTCACTACGCTTGCAAAAAGAACTCTACGATGGTTTTCATTTTATAAATGAAAATGGAAATTGGAAAAGTCTTCGCGAGATATTCAAGGATGCTCCGAATAGCAATCCTCCTGGTGGGGCGGGTGAATGTGCAGCGCCGAAATTATTTCAATATGCGTTTCAGCATAATTTTAAACCATTAGCATTGGCTGAGTTTTTCTGGGGAGTAGCGCCAAAAGGAATCAATTGGTTTCACAAATCATATTACACTTCTTGCACAGATAAGTGCGGTCCGATATTGAGGTTTATGTTGAGTGAAAGCAAATTTACACCTCAATAAATCGTTACCTTCGCATTGATGATTCGGAGGGTATTCAGTTTCTTGTTCTTCTCTTTTTTGATGGCCTGGAATGCCTCGGCACAGTCTGTCAATTTATCTGATTCACTACAAAAAGTATTTCGTAATAAACCCGTTCCTTCTTTCAAATTGGATTTTCGAAATTCGTTGATTGCCGGAAAATCGGCGCAAATAGGAGGTATTAAAGGCGGGTTAGCATTCGGCAACACAATGAATATTGGCGTCGGCTATTCATGGCTGTACAGCAAACATGAACAGCGAATCATGCGCAATGGTGTGGATCAAAACGCTCGTATCAAAATCAGGACATTTGGTCCTTACATGGAATACAGTTTTTTTAGAAAAGGAAATTGGGAGTCTTCCGTAACAGCCCAGATGGGATTCGGAAAGATTTTCTTAGATCCCGACGGTAAAGAAGGCATCGAGCAAATATTCCCAACAAGAGTATTTGTGTACGAACCAACCATTGGTTTTGAATACAAAATTGGAGGATTGGTGGGTGTTGGTTTAGGTTACGGCTACCGATTGGTAATGCGAAACAATAGAGACATCGAACAGAACTTCACGGCCCCAGTTTATGTTATTCGATTCCGACTTATACTCGACAGTGCTATCGCGAAGTGGAAAGAAATAAGGGTGAGGGATTAAATACTATCTACTAATTACGAAATACTAATGACGAGGTACTAATTGCGAATCTGGTGAATTGAAATATTTCCAAAAATCCGTTCCTATGTCCCATGCTTTCGCTAATTTTGGAAAGAGGAAATAAGATAGCGCATGGAAGATTTTGATATCAGAGAAGAAGCTGAACTACCTGGTGATAAGGAGTTTGACAAAGTGCTTCGCCCTAATAGTTTCGACGACTTCACGGGGCAAGGTCAGGTGTTGGAGAATTTGGAGGTGTTTGTGAAAGCTGCGAGACTCCGCGAAGAGTCGCTCGATCACGTCTTGTTTCATGGTCCTCCCGGTCTTGGAAAAACCACCTTGGCGTACATCATTGGAAATGAAATGGGGGTGAATGTGAAAACCACCTCTGGTCCTGTTCTCGACAAACCTGCAGATCTTGCGGGCTTGCTTACCAATCTTGAAATCAATGATGTTTTATTTATAGATGAAATTCACCGATTGAGTCCTGTGGTAGAGGAGTACCTGTATTCGGCCATGGAGGATTATGTCATTGATTTGATGATTGACACCGGACCGAATGCTCGTTCGGTTCAGATCAAATTAAATCCATTCACATTAATCGGAGCCACCACACGAAGTGGTTTACTGACTGCGCCTCTTCGTGCAAGATTTGGAATTAACGCGCGATTGCAATACTACGACGCTAAGACATTGACCGATATTGTAGAAAGAAGTTCGGGATTGCTCAATATAGAAATCTTACCTGATGCAGCGTTTGAAATTGCGCGTAGAAGTCGTGGTACGCCGCGTATTGCAAATGCACTGCTACGTCGTGTTCGCGACTTTGCTCAAATTAAGGGAGACGGCACCATTGAGATCAACGTAACTCGTATGGCGTTGAATGCGCTCAATGTGGATACATTGGGATTGGATGAAATGGACAATAAAATTTTGACCACCATCATGGACAAGTTCAATGGAGGTCCTGTTGGACTTACCACCATTGCTACAGCAGTGGGGGAGGACTCAGGTACCATTGAAGAAGTGTATGAACCCTTCCTGATTCAAGAAGGTTTTCTCATTCGCACACCACGCGGCAGACAAGTTACCGAACTCACCTACAAACACCTAGGCAAACTCCGCAAACCCGACGAAGGGAAGTTGTTTTAGGAGGATTGGCTTTTGGTTCGTGGTTCATGGATCGCGGTTCATGGATTGCAGTTCACGGTTCCTGAATGATTCATAATTCATGATTCATAATTCATATTTCAGGTTTACTTTCATACTCCCATACTCTCTTGAATCCTTGTCTCCTCAGATCTTGTCCTCTTAAATTCAATTAGAAAGTGAGATCGTGTGGAAGTTAGATCGTATTTTGAAGAGAAATTGTGAATTTAGGAAGCGCACATACCATCAAACGCATAGCCCAGGAATTGGGGTTTTCTTTTTGTGGGATTTCAAAAGCTGAATTTTTGGAAGAGGAGGCTCCACGGCTTGAAGCTTGGCTCAATGCGGGGATGCACGGGAAGATGAGTTATATGGAAAATCACTTCGACAAACGACTCGATCCACGCTTGCTGGTGCCCGGAGCGAAATCGGTTGTGTCATTACTTTATAATTATTACCCCGAAAAAAAACCGAATGATCATTCGGTGAAGATCAGTAAGTATGCCTACAATGAAGATTATCATTTTGTGTTGAAGGATAAACTCAAGATTTTTTTACAAAAAATAAATGAAGAAATAGGTGAGGTGGATGGCCGCGTATTCGTAGATAGCGCTCCTGTACTCGATAAAGCTTGGGCACAAAGAAGTGGTTTGGGATGGATGGGCAAGAATGCAAATTTGATCAATAAAGGAAGCGGTTCTTTTTTCTTTATCGCCGAACTCATCATCGATTTGGAACTCACTCCAGACGGCCCTATGAAGGACTACTGTGGTACTTGTACGGCTTGCATTGATGCATGTCCAACAGAAGCGATTGTAAAACCATACGTGGTAGATGGTAGCAAGTGTATTTCCTATCTAACTATTGAGTTGAAGGAGATGATTCCGAATGAATTCAAAGGTAAAATGGACGACTGGGTTTTTGGTTGCGACGTGTGCCAGGATGTTTGTCCGTGGAATCGATTTTCAAAATCGCATCAAGAACCGAGATTCAATCCGTCAGATACATTTTTGAATCTTTCTAAAAGCGATTGGCTTGAAATGACGGAAGAAGTCTTCAATACCCATTTCAAATCCTCTGCTATGAAGCGACCGGGTTTTGATAAAGTCAAAGGGAGTGTTTTGTTCCTCGATTGACGATCCTAGTTTTAAATCTGGACAAAAAAAATCCCGCCACAATGTGGCGGGAGGATTAATTTTCTTTTTTGGGATTCAGATCAGGCCAAACCTGTTCTGAATGATGAGGCGATGATGTCGCCGTAAAGAGAGCCAAACTGATCGATGCACCATTGATAAAGTGATTTCAACTCTTCTGTTTTTAATCGCTTTATCGCTTTATTCAATTCCTTGCGGAACAAAAATCGATCGAAGCTCACCTTCACTAGAATCTCCTTGCAAAAATCTAACATGGCTTCAATAATTTCTATGAAACGAATATCGTATTTTTTAATAAAAAGATGCAATAATTCGGAGTAAGTTTTAACCATTTGGAGGTTAAAATTTCCTAACCAGCTTTAAATGCATGATTCTAAACGGTTAACAAATTGCGCAACGAAAAACCTATGTTTTTATTGTGTTATTAGAATAAAAAATTCATCTTTGAAAAAAGGTATTTTATGCGTCTATTTTTCACCCTCATGCTGCTTTTTTGTACTTCATATTTATTTGCTCAGCCTTCACTGACTAGCGATAAAGTAAGTGTAAAAGTTTTTCCTGGAAATGAAATAAAGGCAGGTCAACCCCTCACTCTTGAAATCACAGCTTCAGAGGCCGAGGAAGTAGAGGTGGCCATTTTTCAAAATAACTTTTTAGGGTATCAAGCCAACGCTTCTTTGCAAGCTGGTCAGGTAAAATATGAGATTCAAACAAGTGGTTGGCCTTCAGGTAAATATTATTTACTTATAAAAAATAAGGACATTCATATTCAAGAAGAAATCACCTTAACCGATTAGTCATGAGACGCATAGATGCTTTACTGAACGAATATGGTGAAAGCCATCAAAATCCAACCAACAAAACGGTACATTGGATTTGTGTACCCCTTATCTTTTGGAGCATCGTTGCATTGCTTTTTTCAATTCCTCTTGCTTCTGAAAATTGGTGGATGAATGTGGCCCTATTTACATTGGTTTTGGTTCTGGTTTATTATATAAGACTTTCCGTGATTTTGGCCATTGGAATGGCGCTTTTTGCTTCGGTTTGTCTCGTGATCTGCTATGCGATGGAGCAAGCGGGATTGCCTGTTGCTTGGATCGCATTAGGGGTGTTTGTAGCCGCTTGGATTGGTCAATTTTGGGGACACAAAGTAGAAGGGAAAAAACCTTCCTTTCTCAAGGACATTCAATTTCTTTTGATTGGTCCTGCTTGGCTAATGAGCTTTTTGCTAAAGGGCAAATACTAGAGAAGGACTGATTTTCATCAGTTTGCCCACATTTTATAGAAAAATCGTATTTTTGCGGCCGTAAAATCCAGCCATCAAGGCGTGTGAGACAATAGTATAATATACGCTTATATCTATGAAAAAGCTCTACAACACCGTTGATAAAAGGATACTCAAGGAGCGTTTGGCGCATAGTACAGAACCACGTACTACGGTATCTTTTTACAAGTATTTCAACATTGAAAATCCTCAGGAATTTCGTGATAAGATGTATCTCGCATGGTCAGAAATGGGTGTGCTAGGGCGAGTATATGTTGCTTCCGAGGGAATCAACGCACAAATTAGTTTGCCTTCTACCAATTTTGAACGTTTCAAATCGCATTTGTATTCGATTGAACCACTCAACAATTTGCGTCTCAATACAGCAGTGGATGATAATGGTAAATCATTTTTTGCTTTGCGATTGAAAGTGCGAAATAAAATTGTGGCAGATGGTATTGAAGATCCAAACTTCGACCCTTCACAAGTAGGGAAATATTTGAGTGCACAAGAATTTAATGAAAAGCTTGCTCAACCCAACACCGTGGTGGTAGATATGCGCAATCACTATGAATCTGAAGTTGGGCATTTTGAAGGAGCGATGCTTCCTGATGTGGATACTTTCAGAGAAGAGCTTCAAATTGTGGAAGACATTCTCAAAAACGATAAAGACAAACAAGTGCTGATGTATTGCACCGGAGGAATTCGATGTGAAAAGGCTTCTGCATATATGAAATACAAAGGCTTTGAAAACGTGTATCACCTCGAAGGTGGAATTATTAAATATGCACGTGATGTAAAAGCGAATGAACTCGACAATAAATTCAAAGGTGTCAATTTCGTATTTGATGAGCGCATGGCGGAGCGAATAGGAGATGAGGTGATTGCCAATTGTCATCAATGTGGAAAGCCATTTGATGTACACACCAATTGTGCGAATTTGGCTTGTCATATTCTATTCATTCAATGTCCTGTATGCAAAGAGAAATTTGATAATTGCTGTTCGAAAGAATGTCAAGATATCTATCATCTTCCCGAAGAAGAACAACGCGCCATTCGCAAAGGCAAAAAGCCCGAGAGAAATGTGTTTAAGAAGGGGAGATTTAAGAAGGACTAGATGCTATTAACTAAATACTAAATACAAGATACTAATGACTAAATGTCCCTAGTCATTAGTCCCTAGTCATTAGTACCTAGTCACTTCATCATCCCCTCTATTTCTTCCACT
>JAWKNK010000002.1:0-307003 GCA_041391745.1 Flavobacteriales bacterium | reverse complement strand
GCTTTCTCACCGATACAATCTTCTGCAAAGGCAACAGGCTTACCTAAAACTTCAGAAACTTTTGCAACAATGTGTTTCAATGAAAACTTGTCTTCTGGTCCTGATTTAGGTCTACCTAGATGCGACATTAAAATAACTTTACCTCCGTCGTTCGAAACCTTTAGAATGGTTTTAGCCGCTGCACGAATACGCGTATCGTCTGTTACATTCAAGTTGTCGTCAAGAGGAACGTTGAAGTCCACTCTGATTAAAACTCTTTTTCCTGAAAAATTACGAGCGTCGATTTGATAAGCCATTTTAAAAATTATTAGTGGTTGTGACCGTGTGGTCCGTGAACGTGTCCGTGAGATACTTCTTCAGCAGAAGCTTCACGTACTTCCATTACTTCTACATCAAAGTTGAGTTCAACACCTGCTAAAGGATGGTTGGCATCAACCGTTACAGTGTCTGCTCCGATTTCAACTACAGTAACAACGTACTGACCGTTTTCATTTCCAGCGCGGAATTGCATTCCAAGTTGTACGTCTGCTTCGCCGAAAGCTTCACGTGGTACTTTTTGAACCGCTTCTTCACTGCGCACTCCATATCCTTTTTCAGGGCTTACTTTGATGGTGAATTTATCTCCTACTGCTTTACCTTCTAAACCTTCTTCCATACCAGGAATCAAGTTGCCGAAACCGTGTAGGTAGTATAGTGGATCTTTTCCTTCGCTAGAGTCAAGAACTTTTCCGTCGTTATCGCGAAGTGTGTAATGAATCGCGGCTACTTTTTCGTTGCTGATTTGCATGTTATTTTATTTTAAGAGATGAATATGGATTATTACCCGCGTAGCAATTTGTTGAGGCTTACTTTGTCAGAAATAATCTGATGAAGCTGATCGATGCTAACGCGCTCTTGCTTCATGCTGTCGCGCTCACGAATAGTAACTGAATTGTCTTGAATGGTGTCGTAATCGACAGTGATGCAATACGGTGTTCCGATAGCGTCTTGTCGACGGTATCTTCTTCCCACAGCATCTTTATCGTCGTATTGAAGGTTGAAATCAAGCTTCAATAGATCTACAATTTCTTGTGCTTTTTCTGGTAGTCCATCTTTTTTCACAAGTGGAAGAATAGCAACTTTAACAGGAGCTAGAGCTGGATGGATTTTAAGAACTACACGCTCAGATCCGTCTTCCAACTTTTCTTCTTGGTAGGCATTTGAAAGAACAGCCAAGAACATTCTGTCTAAGCCGATAGACGTTTCGATAACGTATGGAACAAAACTCTCATTTGTTTCTGGATCGAAGTAACGAAGCTTTTTACCAGAGAATTTTTCGTGTGCACCAAGGTCGAAATCTGTTCTTGAGTGAATGCCCTCAAGCTCTTTGAATCCCATTGGGAAATTGAATTCGATATCGCAAGCAGCGTTTGCATAGTGAGCCAATTTCAAATGGTCGTGGAACTTATAATTTTCCTCACCATTCAATCGCTTTAGCCATTTGATGCGCGTTTCTTTCCAGTAGTTGTACCAGTCTAATTCGCTGCCAGGTTTTACAAAAAACTGCATTTCCATTTGCTCAATTCACGCATTCTGAAAATGAATTGGCGCGCAATAATTTCATTACGAAAAGCCTTTCCAATTTGTGCAATTCCGAATGGTAACTTCATTCTTCCGCTTTTCTGAACATTCAAGAAATTCACGAAAATTCCTTGAGCAGTTTCAGGACGCAAGTAGATGATTCCAGCATCTCCCGACACCGCACCGAGTTCCGTTTTAAACATCAAATTGAATTGACGCACTTCGGTCCAGTTGCGACTTCCTGTTTCAGGATCGGCGATTTCACATTCTTCGATAAGTGCTTTCAAACCTTCAAGATCGCTGTTCTCAAGAGCAGCTTTCATCTTGCCTTCTACGGCGTTGATTTTTTCTTGATTGCGAAGCACGTTTGGATTCGTAGCTCTAAATTGTTCTTCGTTGAAAGCATCACCAAATTTCTTTGATGCCTTTTCAATTTCCTTGTCGATTTTTTGTTCAATTTTCTTGATAAAATCTTCAAGAAGAACATCGGCACGGTATCTTTTTTTCGAGTCTTTATTGTCGATGAGTGGATCGTTGAAAGCATCTACGTGACCACTGGCTTTCCATGTGGTAGGATGCATAAAAATGGAAGCGTCGATACCCACAATGTTTTGATGCATGCGGGTCATGGCTGTCCACCAATAGTTTTTGATATTGTTTTTTAGTTCCGATCCATACTGCCCATAATCGTAGGCAGCAGATAGTCCATCATAGATTTCACTAGAAGGAAAAACGAACCCATATTCCTTAGAATGGGCAATTACTTTTTTGAGTTTGTCGTCGCTGTTTTGCATAGCGGCGCAAAGATAGAGTAAATGTTGGATTCGTTTGAAGTATTGGAAGTTTTGGAGGCCTTTCCACGAGTTGAATATTCTTGAATAAAATTGGAATAGAATATACCATCATATTCTTGGATGGGGCTTGGTAATTCTTTTACACTTGCAAAAACTTAAGTGAAATGAACATTCTAAAAACAAAATCATTGCTATTTGGCACTTCAATTATTTCATACTGCAAGGAGCTCAAAGAAATGGAGCATGATATAATCAGTGACTTACTTTTCGAATCAGGAACAGCAGTGGGTCGCAAGGTATTTGTGTTGGACAGCTGCTTTAGTAAAAAGGAGTTTATTCAAAATCTTGAACTTGCTAAAAGTGAAGCTTCTCGAACCTTGTTTTTACTGGAGATATCAGAAGACATTGATGAATTACCTGAAAAACCAGAGTTGAAGGATGCGGCGGGCGAAATTATTAAGATGTTGTCTGCATCAATAAAATCTGCCAAATCCAAGATGGATCAGTTTGAGAATTAAGAGTTGTTTTTATGCCTGACGAATGAAACTATACCACTATAAAGAACTGAGAGTGTGGCAGCAATCTATTCAACTTGTAACAGAAATTTATGACTTGACTAGAAAATTTCCTAAGGAAGAAATGTTTGGTTTGGCGCAGCAAATGAGAAGAGCTGCAGTGTCAATTCCAAGCAACATTGCAGAAGGGCAAAACCGAGGACGAATGAATGAAGTAATTCACTTTTTGAAAATAGTAATGGGTTCATGCGCCGAGCTTGAAACCCAAATAATAATCTCGATGAATGTAAAATGCGCCTCTCAATCTGACGGTGAAAAGTTGTGTTCAGACTTAAATAGTATTGAAAATCAAATTTCCTCTATGATTCGAGTTCTTTCCAAAAACTCCAATACTTCTAACTCCTCCAACTCCTCCAACTCCTCCAAAACTTCCAACTCCTCCAACACTTCCAACTCCTCCAATTCTTCCAAAAACTCCAAATAATCCAACTAGTGTACTAGTGAAAGGATGGACTCGAAGATTTCACGGCCGTCGGTATTGCCGAGCTCGAAGTCGGAGCAGCGCTCTGGGTGAGGCATCATACCGAATACATTTTTCTTGTCGTTGGTGATACCCGCGATGTTTTCCAAGGCCCCGTTAGGATTTGACTCTTCAGTGAGTTCTCCTTCTTCGTTGCAATATTTGAAAAGCACTTGGTCGTTGTCGTGAAGCGACTTGATAAGGTCTGCAGAACCGTAGAATTTGCCTTCGCCATGAGCGATTGGCACTTTGTAATTTTTATCAAAATCCAAATTCTGTGTAACGATGGTTGATTTTGAAACGGGTTTCAAATTCACATTTTTACAAATGAATTTTCTAGAGTCATTGTGAAGAAGTGCTCCAGGAAGAAGTTTTGCTTCAGTAAGAATCTGGAAACCGTTGCAAATTCCCATTACATATCCACCTTTGTTGGCGTGCTTTATTACTTCATCCATGATAGGAGAAAAGCGAGCGATAGCGCCACTTCTCAAGTAGTCACCGTAAGAGAAACCTCCTGGAATGAAAACGAAATCAACGCCTTGAAGGTCGGTGTCTTTGTGCCATAGTTTCACCACATCTTGATGAAGAATATCACGCATTGTGTACACTAGATCTTCATCACAATTGCTACCAGGGAAAACGACTACACCGAATTTCATAATGAATGGTTTTGATGCGCGCAAAGGTAAACCGAGAAGGCACTCGCACCAAGTTTTTTAGAAGATGTGATAGGCATGCAACACAAGCAGCGCCGATGTGATGAGCAAAGCATAGAATGCGAACGGCGCAATGAGGCTCATTCTATAATTCGTAAACCAATTGCCCGCGATGACCATGAAAGGAACAAGAATTACTTCTGCCGCCCACTCATTGGCAAAGTAAATGGACAATCCTACACTCGAGATAATGGTCAAAGCAAGGATGGCGAAATTGCGCTTTACGCCTCGCGCTTTGTTGGAACTTCTGTCGGAAATAAAAATGAAACCACGAAGCGAAAAGACGAAAATAATTCCGATCACGATATCGAAAGCCCTTGTCCAACCATTGCTCCAGTCTGGACCTAGCGTTGGATTGAAGGTGATAATTTTTTTATATAAAACCAACTGATCGAGTTGGTCATTCCAATACAAAAAGGCCCACCAGTAGATAAACGGCGAGGCAAATGCGAATAGTGGAAGCAAAAATTCTCTCCAACTGAAAACACGGGTGCTGGCGATGCAGACCCAAAGTCCTATAAGGATGGGGAGAAATGGCGGGTAAATGAGAACGGCCAAGCCGAACCAAAACCCAGCGTTAAAGTAGGGGGCTAACGCTTTATTGTGCCTGAAGACATCCAATATTCTATTGATGCCTAATATGATGGGGATACATGCGAACAGTAATAGCAATTTGACAGTTGTAAGGCTAAATACTGTGGCGGTAAGGGCATAAATGAGAGCTGGTACGAAGCTAGGAGCCGTGTTGAACTCGTGTCTGTTGAAAACTATATTTCCAAGGAGAGCGCCAGAAACGATAAAAATCGCGGTTAAAGAGACCGAAAGCCAAGGAATAGAGTGAATCAGGAATAGCAGTTTTGTAGCCGGGAAGTCAGGAGTAGAGTATTGAAGAAAACCTTTGAATTCCAAAGGGATAAGTATACCCAAAACGATGACTGGCACCAAAATGAGGAGCAATGGCTGACGGGATGAAAACTGCTTTAATATCATTAGGGCACAAAAATGATAGAATAAAGTGTAATGTTTGCGTGCATTTTTTAAATTTGCCCCACAATTTTACGAACGATGAATTTACAAAGCATACTTAACCCTATCGTTGACGCTCTCCAATGGTCATTCAGATATATTTTGGAACCGATGACTGGCTGGTTCAACTGGCTGTGCATTTTCGGAGGGTTTGTAGGTATCTACATCTGGCTTCGCATGCAGAAAAAGTTCTCTGCTAAAGCGCAGCAAGAGGGTACAATTATGTAATAAGTTTCCCGTTTAGAGGGGCTTTCTTCAAATAATTTTCAGTTTTCTACGTTCCGCGTGCTTTTTCTGCGAACTTTGAGGGCCTTTCTATGTTTTCAGTAGAAGCTCACAATGTTTGAGCAAAATTTAAGCACATGAGCAATTACACTCCAGGTCCATTATTAGCGAAAATCAATGACGCGCAAGATTTGCGTAATTTGATTTCGGAAGAAGAGCTTCCACAGCTCTGCCAGGAACTTCGTCAATACATCGTTGATATAGTTTCTGAAAAAGGAGGACATTTCGGCGCAAGTCTCGGAGTTGTTGAGCTTACTACCGCTTTACATTATGTCTATAATACACCTTACGACCAATTGGTTTGGGACGTGGGGCACCAAGCTTATGGCCACAAAATTCTCACCGGCCGCAAAGAAGCTTTTCATACAAATAGAAAATACAAGGGAATCAGTGGATTTCCGAAACGCAGTGAAAGTGAGTACGACACATTTGGTGTGGGGCACAGCAGTACTTCCATTTCAGGAGCGCTTGGAATGGCAGTGGCTAGTAAGTTGAAAGGTGAGAAAGATAGAAATGTCGTTGCAGTGATTGGTGATGGAGCGATGACTGCAGGTTTAGCCTTCGAGGGCCTCAATCACGGTGGCTCAGAAGATGCAAACGTATTGGTAGTGTTGAATGATAACTGCATGAGTATCGACCCGAATGTGGGTGCGCTTAAAGAATACTTGACAGACATTACTACTAGTCATACCTACAATAAAGTAAAAGACGAAGTTTGGAATCTTCTTGGTAAAATCTCCAAGTTTGGTCCAAATGCTCAGAGTATTGCACATAAAATTTCGGAGTCATTGAAGGGTTCGCTTTTGAAAGAAAGTAACTTCTTCGAATCGCTCAACTGGCGCTACTTCGGTCCTATCGATGGACACGATGTGGACTATATGGTGAAAGTACTTCGTGATTTGAAAGATATTCCTGGTCCGAAAATCCTTCATTGTGTGACAATGAAAGGTAAAGGATATGAACCTGCTGAAAAGGGGAGCCCTACGAAGTGGCACGCTCCAGGTTTATTCAATAAAGAAACAGGCGAAATCGTAAAGATTGTTCCTAAGAGTCCACAACCACCGCTTTATCAAGATGTTTTTGGACACACTATCATTGAATTGGCGGAGAAGAATGAAAAAATCGTAGGAGTAACTCCTGCGATGCCTTCAGGATGTTCTTTGAAGTTTATGATGGAAGCAATGCCCGATCGCGCATTTGACGTAGGGATTGCTGAGCAGCATGCAGTTACTTTCAGTGCCGGTATGGCAACTCAAGGACTTGTTCCTTTCTGCAATATTTACAGCAGTTTTATGCAACGCGCATTCGACCAAGTAGTACACGATGTGGCCATTCAGAAGCTGCACGTTGTGTTGTGTCTAGACCGTGGTGGTCTTGTGGGAGCTGATGGTCCTACGCATCACGGTGCTTACGACATCGCTTATATGCGTTGTATTCCAAATATGATAGTGGCAAGCCCGATGAATGAATCGGAGTTGCGCAATTTGATGTTCACTGCTCAAAGTGAAAATTACGGAGTCTTCTCTATTCGCTATCCACGTGGAAACGGGGTGATGGTGGACTGGAAAACACCAATGAAATTGATAAAAGTTGGATCAGGCAGAAAGATTAGAAACGGTGAAGACGTTGCTTTTTTGACGATTGGTCCAATTGGAAATTATGCGGAAAAGGCGTGCGCAGAACTCGAGTCTCAGGGGTAGTGCGGCGCTATACGATATGCGTTTCGCAAAACCACTAGATGAATTATTGCTACATGAAGTGTTTGGAAAATTCAAGCACGTAATCACAGTAGAAGACGGATGTATTCAAGGTGGAATGGGAAGTGCTGTGCTCGAGTTTATGGCCGACCACGGTTATTCTGCTCAAGTGAAAAGACTTGGTGTTCCTGATGAATTTATCGAGCACGGAACGCAAGACGAACTTTATCACGAGTGTGGATATGATGTAGAGGGTATGGTAAAGACTGCTCTTGAAATGACAGACCAGATTCGCACTTCTCGACGACTTTCTTCTAACGCTTAATTAAGGCTTTTTATAAACGGGCACAGTAGAACAAGGTTCACCAAACATGATGGACTTGGCCACAGGTTGGAGCTTGCTCACTAGATCTGCATAAGCGGATTGCGGAACCTCTTTATTTGAACAGCCTTTGATGACGATTCGTTTTTCAGCAAATTCTGAAGAGTCAATTTTTTCTATGGCTTCTTTGAATAATACTGACTCTAATTCTATAGGATTTCCTACCACCGTTTTCTTAGAAACGCCTGCAAGTTTGCTTGCTACAAGCATGTACGCCCAATGGGGAATGATAGCATCTGCACTGCAAAAAACAGCGACATAACTGTCGCGGTATTGTTCCCAATCGTTGTTTTTAAGGAACTCTCTAAAGTCTTTTTCCTTCAGCGCCAACCCTTGCCACAAGTGATCCTTGATATCGAAGCGCATCCTTTTTCCTTCTGGAAAAATGGATTCTAAATCGAATGTAAGAATACCACTATTAGCGACTTTATTTATGATTTCTGACATGGTACAAAAATACAAAAACGCCCCGTAAATTACGGGGCGCCTCTGTTTCGTTTATCGTTGTTTGTGTTATTTCTCTTTAGAGCCAACTAAAACTGTGACACAACCTTCATGCTGAATTGCAGTCTCTTGCTTCGGCACTCGAACCCTTACAATCAATTGTTGAGTGTTCGACATTTTAAAGTCAAAAGTTGATTTGTTGTCAGCAGTCTTGTTTGAGTAGATCATTTCATCGTTGGTGTCAACGATTTCAAACTCTACATCACCAAGTACTGGGTGTGAACCAACTACGATTCTGTATTCTTTTCCTGCGTAGAAAGTCAGAAGAAGTTCTGCTTCGTCGCCTGGGATTAGGACAGCTGAGTTGTAGTTATCGTTTTGCACGTAACCTTCCAAAAGAGGCAGACACTTGTTCTTTGTGAATGCGCGGCATTGTGCGTCGGCAGCGAGTCCTGAAAGGACAAGCATTACTGGAATTATGAATCGAACTAGTTTCATACTTTTTATTATTGGGTGGTTATGCGATGTACTTTGAACGAATCTCGCTGATTAAGGTTTCAATTTTTTTCAAAGTTTCATCACTCATTGATGAAGTAGAAGAGTTTCCGATGGTGAAAGTACCATCTGCACCCTTTGAGCTTTCAGTTTTACCAGAAGTGGTTTCTACTTCAGCATATACCTCTTGAAGACGAACTAGATCAGCCTTAACTCCAGCAAGTTTAGCGTTATCACCAAATTTTCCGAAGTACTTGATCAATTCATCAAGTGAATACTTTTGTTCTGCGATGCGCGTGCGAAGCTCAGCATTTCCAGAGCTAGTATAGCGAGTGCTTAGGTAAAGCGCTTCCATCCAGCCTCCAGCTACAACTAGAGCAGAAACTTCAATTCTATCATTTTCCTTAAGGTATCCGTTCAAATCAGAATACGCCTCAGAAACGATGTGAATGATTGAGTCGCGATTGTCTTGATTGTTGTTAAGACGCTCAATGATGTCTGATTGCAAAGCACCATCAACGCCCATTTCACGAGCTAGTTTTTGTGCAGCAGCAAGGTAATTCATACTTTCTTGCTTCTGATCGAACATGCTAGCATAGCTAAGATCAGCACCATAAATTCCAAGATTTACAGCACGCTTTTCTTCGCTAGTATACTTAGTAACATTCGCTGTACTGTTGAGAACAGCAGCATCGTATTTGTATCCATTTTCTTTGAGAAGCGACGCCATTTCCATTGGAGCCGGAATAGAGAAGAAGATTTTTTGAATCTCTTCCATTTTCGCTCTTTCAAGTGAGTCCACATTTGGTTGTGTGGGAGGAACATTATTGTTGGAGTTGCCGGAATCACAGGCAGTCAACAAAGCACAAAAGCCAAAGGCAACAGCCGCTGGCTTAATCCATTTCAGTTTCCGCATAGTTGGTTTATTTTGGGTGGTCATAAATTCGTCTTTAAGGGACACTAAATTCAAGTTGTAATTTTCTAAATCTCTCGTTTCTACGGGAGAGGGGTGAAAATAGTTATAAAAATTGAGATGTTTATTTAAAAAAAGTCATAAACACCTCATTTTAAGGAACTAAGTGCTAATTAATGAGCCTGAAGCCAATTGGCTCCAGTGTTCATGTCAATTTCTAGTGGTACACGCATCTTTACCGCCCCCATCATTCTCTCTTGAATGATCGGTTTAAGGGCTTCAACTTCGCTCAAGTGTACGTCAAAAACCAATTCGTCATGCACCTGCATAATCATTTTTGATTTCAAGTTCATTTTGATCATATCCTCTTGAATCTTGATCATGGCAACCTTAATAATGTCGGCAGCCGACCCTTGGATCGGAGCATTAATAGCATTTCGCTCAGCAAACCCTCTTACTACGGCGTTGGCCGAATTGATATCTGGAAGATATCGGCGGCGACCTAAAATGGTTTCCACAAACCCTTTCTTACGAGCACTTTCGATTGTTTCTTGCTGATATTGGCGCAACTGAGAGAATTGTTTGAAATAAGAATCGATGATTTCTTTTCCTTCTGATCTAGAAATACCAAGATTTTGTGCAAGTCCAAATGCCCCTTGGCCGTAGATGATTCCGAAGTTTACAGCTTTGGCTTTGCTTCGCATCGTCTTGTCTACTTCTTCAATAGGAACTCCGAATACTTTGGCAGCGGTGGCCGCGTGGATATCAGCGCCATTCAAGAAGGCTTCGCACATGGTATCGTCGTTGCTCAATGCTGCGATTATACGCAATTCAACTTGCGAATAGTCGGCAGATAGAATGGTGTACTCTTCGTTTCTCGGGATAAAGGCTTTTCGAATTTCCTTACCTCTTGAAGTACGAATAGGAATGTTTTGCAAGTTTGGATTGTTGCTGCTTAGGCGACCAGTGGCAGCAATGGTTTGCATATAGTTGGTGTGTACGCGACCGGTACGTGGATTTATCAGCGCAGGTAAAGCATCAACATAAGTCGATTTGAGTTTTCTCAATTCGCGATAATCCAAAATCTTGTCGATGATGGGATGGTCGTGTTTGAACTTGCTCAGTACATCCTCGCTCGTAGCATATTGACCTGTTTTGGTCTTTTTAACCTGCGTACTTATTGCCAGTTTTTCAAAAAGAATTGGCCCTAATTGCTTTGGAGAATCCACATTGAACTGCTCTCCGGCGATTTCGTGAATTTCAGATTCTAGTACAACAATTTCTTTTTGAAGTTCTGTTGAATAATCGTTTAGGAAAGTTTCATCAATGCGTACGCCTTCTGTTTCCATTTGAGCGAGTACAGTGATGAGTGGCACTTCAACTTCATCAAATAATTTTCTCAGTTCTGATTTTTTTAATTCAGGCTCGAATTTATTTTTCAATTGAAGTGTGATGTCGGCATCTTCGGCAGCGTAATCTTTTACTTCTTCAGGTTTGAGGTCGGCCATTGAGCCTTGGTCTTTTCCTTTTTTTCCAATCAAAGTTTCAATTGAAACAGGCTCGTAACCTAAGTATTGGGCACTTAGCACATCCATTCCGTGTTTACCATCGGGATGAATGAGGTAGTGTGCAACCATGGTGTCGAATATTTTATTTTTCACCTCAACCCCATATTTGCGAAGCATTTTATAATCGTACTTCACGTTTTGACCTATCAGTTCTTTCTCCGAATCGGCAAAAATTGGAGCGAAAAGATTCAGTCGCTTTTTAGCCTCATCTTCCTCTTTTGAAATGGGAACGTAATATGCTTTGTGCGGAACAACCGAGAAAGACATTCCGACTAAAAAAGCATTTATCGGTTCGATGTCGCTCGTTTCTGTATCGAAGCAGAAAGATCTATTTTCTTTTAAAATATTTATGAGGTCATTGATTTGTTCTTCCGTTTCTACCAAGAGGTATTCGTGACCCACATCATTGATGGTTTTTAATGTAGAAGGAGCTTCAGGTGAAGGAGCAGTTTGTACTTCATCATCGCCAAACAAAGTACCTTGAGTGGCTTCCGCACCACCTTCTTCTCCAAGCACGCGCTTGGCTAGTTGGCGGAACTCGAGGTCGTTGAAAATGTCTCGAAGCTCTTCTTTATTGAACGCTGTTAATCGGAGTGCTTCCTCCTCTAGTGGTGTTGGAGCATCGAGAAGAATAGTTGCGAGTTTTTTTGAAAGAATGGCTTGATCTGCGTACGTTTCAACGTTTTCCTTTTGCTTGCCTTTTAGTTGATCGGTGTTTTCTAAAAGTCCTTCTAGCGAACCAAATTGTTTCAGAAGTTTAACTGCGGTTTTTTCTCCCACGCCAGGAATTCCCGGGATGTTGTCTACGGCATCTCCCATCATACCTAGCATATCAATTACTTGATCTACGCGTTCGATATCGAATTTTGCGAGAACTTCTGGAATGCCTAATATTTCAGCTTTTCCACCTTGATATCCTGGTTTGTAAATGAAAATATTTTCACTCACCAATTGACCATAGTCTTTATCGCTGGTCATCATGTAGGTGAGAAAGCCTTCTTGTTCTGCTTTCTTAGCGAGCGTACCAATCACGTCGTCGGCTTCATATCCAGGAGCCATGAGAATGGGTATGTTGAAGCCTTCAATGATGCGCATAATCCATGGCACAGAAAGCTTGATGTCCTCAGGTGTTTCTTCACGATTGGCTTTGTAGGCTTCATAGTCTATTTCGCGTAAAGTTTGTTCTGGTGCATCGAAAACCACGGCGATGTGGGAAGGCTTTTCATTATTAATAATGTCGAGCAATGTATTGGTGAATCCAAACATTGCCGAAGTGTTGAGTCCTTTTGAATTGATTCTTGGTGCGCGAATGAAGGCATAGTATGCTCTGAAGATCAAAGCATAAGCATCAAGAAGGAAAAGTTTTTTGGGATGTTCTTGTGAGATCATGCCTCAAATATAAGGCATCAGGGGAAGGCGAAGTTTGAAAGAAGAGATATAAAAAAAGGCGCCACAGGCGCCTTTTAAGTATCATTTGAAAAAATTATAATCCGAACAATCTGCAGATCCAATAGAATCCTGCTCCCATCGCGGCGCTGATAGGAATAGTAATGATCCAAGCTGTAAGTAGCTTCCCTGTTACTCCCCATTTCACAGCGCTGATTCTTTTTGTAACCCCAACACCAATGATAGATCCAGTAATGGTGTGTGTAGTTGAAACAGGGATACCTTTAATTACCTCACCACCAATTTTCCATGGGAATTTCATTCCCTCTGTGAAAAATAGAGTGATAGCACCAGCTGTTTCAGCCGCTACACCTTCGAATGGAGTTACTTTGGTGATCTTAGCTCCCATTGTTTTTACAATCTTCCAACCGCCAGACATGGTACCAATTGCGATCGCTGCGTAACAAGAAAGTGGCACCCAGTTGGGCATTTCTTTCATGCTGGTAATGTTACCGTTTGCGATAAGCGCTATAGTAATAATACCCATTACTTTTTGAGCATCATTTCCGCCGTGACCGATGGAGAAAGCTGCTGAAGAAAACAATTGGAATCTTTTAAACCAATGGTTTGCAGAGGTAGAGCTTAGTGAGCTTAGGAAGAGTGTGAAAATTCCAATTACCACCACTATAAACCCGAGAAGGATCCACTTGAAATTTTTACCGTGGAAAACAACTTTTAACCAATATGTCTCAAACCCATTTTTTAAATTAGACGTATCGAAACGCTCCGATTCAGGCGAGTTCGCAGTTAACTTGTGTGCATTTGAGATGGTGTAAACTTCACCAAACTTTTTGGTAAGGTGTTTAGAAACAGAGTCAGATAGAGCGAGGTTTATGGTGTTTGACTCAGCATCCTTTAGGAAATCTGTTTTTATAGTGAATGTTTTTCCATCACTTTCTGCGTGAACAGCAGGGGCGTGTTCCTTGAATTCATCTACCTTGAAAGTGAGTGCTTTTTTAAGATCATCTTTTTCAATTTTTTCGGCAAACTCAACGGTGTACATATGTCCACCATTAAAATCTTTTTTGAATTCGAGCGCATTCCAAACGGCGAAAACGACGCCTATAATTATGGATATGGAAACGATTTTCATACCGGGACCTTTTCTAAAAGAATTTAGAAACCAGATGGAAATCAAATAAGCCATGAGCATACCGGCGATAGGAGCTACGAAGATGAAGATTGCAGTAGCAGCTACAACTCCACCTCGAACTGATTCCCAACCGAATGCCGCAAGAAAGGCTCCTGCGAACCCACCAATCAATGTGTGAGATGAACTGGACGGAATTCCAAACCACCAAGTAATGAGGTTCCAAGCGATAGCTGACAAAAGACCTGCGAATATCATAGGAAGCGGGTGCATTCCTGGAGCTGTAAACTCATCGTGAACAGTTTTTGCAATGGTATTCGCTACGCTATGATCCTTGAAAATAAAGAATGCCACAAAGTTGAAAAAGGCAGCCCAAACAACAGCTTGAAAGGGGGTGAGTACCTTGGTTGAAACAACGGTGGCTATAGAATTAGCGGCATCATGAAATCCATTGATGAAATCAAAGATGAGCGCTAAAGCAATAATTACGATTAGAAAAGTTGAATACTCCATTCATCGAATAGTTAAGAGTTTTTCACAAGAATTGATTCGAGAACGTTTGCAACATCTTCGCATTTATCAGTAGCTGTTTCAAGACTGCTAAGTACTTCTTTCATTTTGATAAGTTGAAGAGCAGGAGTTTCATCCGCGAAAAGTCTAGCGATAGACTCGTCGAACAAGTCATCTGCGTGATTCTCAAGAGAGTTGATGCGAACGATAGCCTCACGCACGCGCTCTGCATTTCTCATGTTTTTCATATCCTTCACTGCAGTGTCAATTTCGATAACCTGCTTCAACAAGACCTCTGAAAGGAGCTCCATTGTTTTGGTGAATTCTTCAACTTGATAAAGCTCAATTCGAGAAGCTGTGCCATGTATAAAGTCTGCCACGTCGTCAAGACAAGTTGCCAACTCGTGGATGTCTTCTCTATCGAATGGAGTTATAAAGTTGGCACTCAACTCAAGGAAAATTCTATGTGTAATATCATCACCATTGTTTTCAAGGTCTTTTACCTTTCTGATGATTTGAATTTGCTCATGTTTATCTTGTGTGCTGAATAACTTGTTGAATACCGTGGCTTGCTCCACAAGGTTTGCTGTGTCTTCAGCGAAAAGATCGAAAAAAAGACTGTTTTTAGGAATGAGGAAAGAGAATATTCTGGTCAGTGCCATACCTGTAGATTGTTGATTTTTTTTGCTTTGAAAGCGTTGCGAAGTTCTTGAACCCATGTTAAGAGAATATTAAGAAACGAAAGTATTATTAAAAGTTTAGTTGTGCTTGTAATCTTAACAAATTACCAGTCTGCCTATTGGATTGATTACCATAATCTTCATATCTGCGATCAGAGATGACGTACATGGCTACGAGTTCAAAAGCTTTAGAAGGCTGCCATTCCACACCGATTTCAAGATCGTTGACGTCGTAGCTTCTAGCGTCTTTTTCAAACTTTTTTCCACCTTGATAAAACTGATATCGTGTAAATGGATAAAGTAGGTGATTTTTAATTTTTACACGAGCGCTCAGCATTGCATATCCACCGTGTAGTGACTTTAATTCAACGCTGTCTGTAGCTGTATTGAATTCGGGACCCTTTCCTATGTTGTATTCAACGTTGAACCCAATAGGCTTAGGGTATAATATAAAAGTTGCACCCACTCGTTGATCCAAGAAGCTTCGATCTTCTTTGATTTTGGTGCCTGAAGAGATTTGATCAGAAGTTAGAACGTATTGACCCGTGTATGCCTGAACTCCGGGCTCAATGATTTGTGAACCGATTTCTACTGGAAATGAAAAGCGGGAAACCATGTGCAAAGTGTTGTTTTGCTCGGCCTTATTCGCCCCCTGTCCGTTGAATACACCAAATGCGAACATTCCATAATCGCCAGAGCCTTTCAACCCTTCTCTTGTGAGACGGGCCAGTAATTCTCGTTTCTTTACTGGAGCCCAATAAAAGAAGGCACCAAGGTCACGTTCATTTGGAAAGGCGCTATTTGTTCCGTCTGCGCGATCCAACGGCAAACGGTTGGATGAGGATTGCATATTCTCGAAACCAAAAGGAACTTTGCTTTGACCCAAACGAACTCTAAGACTATTGTTAGCGTTTAGACCAAGATCAAAGTAGGCGTCTCTTAGCTGTCCGTAATGCAAACCTGTTCCAGATGAAGAGGCGAAGTCGGGCTGAATATAAAAATATACTCTTGGGTTGATTTGTCCGAAAAAGATGATTCGCGCTCGGCGAAGGAATAGCCCACCATCATCTCCCCATGATTTATCGCATTGATCGCAGCCCAAGTTTGGGTTTGTTTCAAGTAGGCGGTTGTATCTTACTTGAACATAACCCCGGACGTTGATTCTGTCGTACCAAGCAGTTTTTTTAGAAGTGGAATCCGATTGGGAAAAGCTGTGTGATGCAGGCGCTAAAAGCACAAAAATCACAAGAAATTGGAAGAAGGTTCTTAACACGGCTCTAACAAATAATTTATTTGCGGCAAATGTAAATGTGTAAAAACCAGGTGTTTGTTAGGTTGTTGTTGTGTGTTTGTTAAGCTAGGGTTAAGAAAAAAACAAGGGGATCTTAAACGTCCCCTTGTTTAGTTTTAAGTGTTAGTGCTTAATTTCTTTGAGATTAAGCCTGATAGCTGGTAGTCGAATATTTTTGGTACTGCAAAAATGTGGTATAAGAGGTCGTGGTTGTGAAATCAGTTAGCGAAAATCACTTTTCGGTTAGAGAAAGTTAGAATTTGAAACTTGAAATCAAAGACCTTTGCCTCGTGAAGATAATTAAGTGGCTATTCCTTTATGTTCTTGCACCTGCACAATTGTGGGCGCAAACGCCTTATTTCCTGCCACTTAACCGTTCAAATGACCTCCCAACCGACATAGTTTTCGATATTTTCGAAGATAGTCGTGGATTGGTCTGGTTGGCGACCAATGAAGGCCTCTTTCGATATGATGGCAACTACTTTTCACCCTTCAGTACTAGAAATCAAACTTCTAAGCCAGGAACTGATATCGCCGAAGACCGTTTTGGTCGGATTTGGTATCAGAATTTTGATGGTCATTTGTTTTATGTGGAGCACGAAATGCTCCATGAACTGTCTATGCGTGAAGGGCTTACACTTTTCAACTACGGCTTGCTAGAAGATGTTCTGATTGTAGCATATAAGGATAAGGTGGTAACCTATGACTTGGAAAGTTTGAAGGAAATACGACTAACTCCGATGAATGGGCAGCTTTCGCACCTTACTTATTGCACACAAAATGCATTTTATGTGTTTGAGGATGACGGAAAAGAAGCAGTTCAATTTGAATTTACAAGAAATAGCTTTGAAAGAAGAGGTAAGTCTGCCGAGATCAAAATGGGAGCTGCTACCATAGTTACGGATAGAGGAGCCAAAGTAGCGGCTGTTAGTAAATACGGCGATAATCAAAAGGTCTATTCAATTAGTCAGCAGACAGGAGAAACGGAAGTCATCTTTAGTATAGACGAACCAAGATTTTATCAAAACCTCATTTACCTCGACAATAAATATTGGTTGTGTAGCACAGGGGGACTTTTCGTGTACACAGAGGATGGCAGGCTCGAGAATAATGCACCTTATTTTCCTGGAGTAAGCGTTTCAAATGTGATGAAAGACAGCTTTGGAAATTACTGGATTTCCTCGCTGCACGAAGGTGTGTTTATTGTTAGAGATTTTAAAAGCACTTTGGTGGAAACCACAGGGATGAAAATCAATCGCATCACTAAATTCAATAATGAGATTTTGGTGGGAATGAAAAATGGTGAAATGTACACCTTGGGAAAAAATGGCATAAAGCAGCGGGTATATAAATCACAAAATGATCATGGTATTTATTTCCTGGATGGTGAAGAGTCAGATGATGCGTTATTCCTTACGGGGTCTGGATTTTCAGTTTTAGATCGAAATTTCAAAAGTATATTTCCAACCTCGTCTTCTCTCAAAGATATTGAGTCTATCGGTGAGGGATATTATGCCGTGGCAATTTCAGGATACGCTGGAATTTTAAATGTGAACGGATCAGACAACACGCCTTGGAGTAAGGTGTTTCAGGAGAAACAGCTTGAGTCGCTTCCCATGTTTGCGTCTCTATTTTCTTGCAGAGGCAGATCTGTAGCATATTCTCATTTGGACACGGTCATCTTTTTCGCTACAAACATTGGTATGTTTCGTTCAACACCCTACGAAACAAACTCCATGACGGAGGGAGGAAAGCCACTATTTGCAGAGCAAATTGATGTCATTAAGCGTCATTTATTCATTCGAACAACGGATGGGAAAATCCTGTGTAGAAGAGCGGATAAACCGCATGTTTCGCTACCCGTAGGTGAGTTGAACAATATGAACTGGATTAAAATGAAGCGCTTTGGTGAGTCCATTATTCTGATGAGCGACACTCGCTTTATGAAAGTTGATCTTCAGAATGGTGAGTTGGTTTATAAGGAGCTGATCGCGCGACATCCACTTGATGACGTGAATGATTATTTATTTGATGGAGATGAATTAAGCGTTGCTTCCGATGATGGAGTTTATTTCATCAATGTAAACGGGGTAAAACCAAATGTCAGCCCGAAGTTTATTACACATGAAATTTTAATAAATGGGTTACCCGAAAAAATTAAAAATGAATATCGACTCGAAGAAAGCCAAAACAATCTTGAAATAAGATTTTCATTTTTACAATTTCCGGGTATTGAAGAAAAGCAATTGGAATTTACCACCGATGGAAGAAACTGGTTGCCATTGAATATATCTGATGGCAAGTTGATTGTGGGAAATTTATCTTCTGGAACCTATCATTTAATGATAAGGAACAAGGATGAGATTTATCTGGATGTGCTGATTGACGTGGCATTTCCGATTTGGGCGAGGTGGTGGTTTGTGTTGATTTTAGTGTTGGTTTTTTCGGGTCTAGTCTATTTATATTTTAAAAACCGAACGAACATTCTGTTGAAGCAAAACATGCTTTTACAAGAGAAAATAGACCTGGAAAAAGACCTTCAGGACATGATGATGCGAAGCATAAAATCGCAAATGAATCCACACTTTTTTTATAATGCTTTAAATACAATTCAGTCTTTCATATTTACGGATGATAAAAAGAATGCGGGAATTTATCTCTCGAAGTTTAGCAAATTGACCCGCTTAATTCTGGAGATGAGTAATCAGGAATCGGTGAGTTTAAGTGAGGAGTTGAATGCCTTGAGAATTTACTTGGATATCGAAAAAGTTCGCTTTAGAGATGATTTTGTATTCTCAATTCATGTAGATGAAGTACTCGACATTGATGACGTTTATTTACCGAGTATGCTTGTGCAGCCTTATGTAGAGAATGCGATTCGTCATGGATTGCTTCATAAAAGAGGGCAGAAAGTTTTGTTTGTTGGTTTTTACAAAAAAGACACTAACTTAGAAATCGTGATTGAAGACAATGGTATCGGCCGTGAAAAGTCACGTGAATTGAATAGTATGCGCAGCAGAGGGCACCAATCATTTGCGAGTGCAGCCAATTCAAGAAGAGTTGAAATATTGAACAGAGTTCAAGGAAATCCGGGTGTTACTTTTGTGGATAAGCACGACGCAGCAGGTCATGCAGAAGGTACTATAGTTAAAATTATTATTCCTATTTCTGATAAATAATGGATAAAATAAAGGCGTTAGTTGTAGACGATGAGAAGCATGCTCGTGTACTTTTGAGGAAAATGATTGAGGAATATTGTGAGGAAGTTGTGGTGTTGGACGAAGCTGAAGACGTTCCTTCTTGCGTGAAATTGATTCATAAATACAAGCCAGACTTGGTGTTTTTAGATATCGAAATGCCAGGTCATTCAGGACTTGAATTATTAGATTTTTTTGGTGATGATGATCCTGGTTTTTCTGTCGTGTTTACAACGGCGTATCACCAGTATGCCATTCGTGCATTTAAGCTTTCTGCCATTGATTATTTGCTAAAACCCATAGAGCCAACGGACCTTCTGGACGTCATCGATCGCTTCAAAAAAATCAAAGGGAATTTCAGAACGCAGCTTGAGTATTTTAAATCTATTACTTCAGGTGTTGCAAATACCAGCGTGCTCGTGCCTACCAGTTCAGGCTTGCGATTTATCAATATGGATGAAATCATGTATATCCAAGCTGACAATACCTATTGTGAAATAATGCTTAGCTCAGGAAGAGTGATTATAGCCAGTAGGACATTGAAAAATTTTGAAGATAGTCTTAAGGATGATGGACGATTTTTGAGAAGTCATAAATCATATATCGTCAACACCAATTTTGTGGATGAATACATCAAAGCGGATGGCGGATATTTGGTGATGAAAGACAAAAAAGAAATTCCAATTACTCCAGAAAGATCAAAAGAATTGATTGATCGTAACGTTCTTATTCGACGTTAGATTTTCTTCAATTTCCAGTTTCCTTTTTTCATATAAATCCAACTTACGATAAATAGTGTGAGCCAATAAACCCATTCGCTAAACCATCCGACGGTGATTGGCATCTTCCATTTATTGAGCACAAAATAGACGAATAGGCAGTATAGAATAATTGCCAAAACCTCTGCTATCAGCGAGATTCGTGTATTTCCTGTGCCTATCACGGCGTTGAGCCAAACCACCGAAAAGGACATGAGAATTAATGCAGATGATACCACTCTCACCACGGGAAGTGCGTCAGAAAGGAATAATTCACCTTGACCGAAAATAGAGAAAAAGGCTTTTGGAAAAATGTTCAATAGCACAAACATGACAATCGCAAAAAGCAAGCTCAAGTGAATGATCTTTTTGATGACATCGAAAACAAGATCGTGCCTATTTTGACCAATCACATTGCTTACGAGTGTGTTTGCCGTGGAAGCAAATGCCCATGTAAAGCATCCGAAAAATCCGAAGATTGTTCGCATCAAATTACTAATGGCAAGATCTCTTTCGCCATAATGCTCGATGCTCAAAAAGAAGTATTCCCACGAAATAACACTGATCAAAAACTGTAGAATCAAGGGAGTGGAAACTTCGAGAATTTCGAGAATCACCTCTTTTTTTGGAATTAAAGTGAACTCGATGTTTACGAGATTTTTGATAGAAGGAGCTTGAAGAATGATAGCAATGACCACTAAACCAGCGAATTCAGCTATAATTGAGGCATATGCGGCTCCCATATAACCCAATTGTGGCATCCCTAATTCTCCGTAGATCAATCCGTAATCGAAGAAAATATTGAAAACTGTTTCTACTGCGGTACCAATTACGAGCAATTTGCTTTTGTTGATTCCAACGAGAAGAGCATTTCTAAGCTGATAGAGCATTAGAAAAGGTAAGCCCCAAATCCTGACTTTCAGGAAGTTATTTGTCATTTCTAGGCGCTCTGGGCTGGAGATGACCATTCCAAAAATGTACGGGGCGACAAGTAGGGTAAACAGAATTGAAAATAGGCTAATGATGAGCCCTATGATGATTCCTTGTTGGAACAGGACACCGATTGCTGTGGTGTCGTTTTCTCCTGCTCTTCTGGAAATTAGTGCTTGTAATCCGTTATTTAATCCATGACCAATAACGCTGAATATCAGGTAGTAAACCCCGGTGATGGCGGCTACAGCAAGTACTTGTTCCCCTAATTTTCCCAAGAACACCAAGTTGGTGATGAAGTTGATTTGGGGTACAAAAATGGAGGCGCTAATCGGCAAAGCGATAGCTAGAATTTGCTTGTATGTAGCCTTCAGTTGAAGGGAATTTTCCTGCATGGACTGCAAAGATAATTTCGGGCACCGATTTATGTTTAAAATTTGTTGACAACCAAGATTTGACTTATCTTTACAAGATGCCGTGAAGGCAAGACTAGACCTTTAACAAATAGCTATGCAGTCTCTTTCCCTAGGGATTGTGTTTAAGTATGAGCCAAAATTTAGAATCGCAAAAATTTGTGTGTCTACACAAATCGGAGTCTGTTGTACTCCGATATTTTGTTGCTTTTCTATTCTTCACTTGTTCCATAACTGTATTTGCCGCTAACTACAACATGTCAAGTGGTTCTTTCACATTGAATTGTGGTACGCCAAATAATTTTTATGATTCTGGGGGTAATGGTGGCAGTTATTTAGATAGTCAAAATATAACTACAACTTTTACTTCAAGCGTACCGGGACAGTGTATTACTGTTACGTTTAGCAGTTTTTCTACCGAAAGTGGTTATGATTACCTGCGCATTTATGACGGTGCGAGTTCAGGATCTTTTCAAATAGGTCAACTGACAGGGTCTCCTGCAACTCCTATTTCTTTTACATCTTCATCAGGTAGTTTAACTTTTGTTTTTACATCGGATGGAAGTATTGTTAACTCAGGATGGGCCGCCACATTGAGTTGTACTTCTGCATGTGCTGTTGCACCGACTCCACCCACTAATGACGATCCTTGTAACGCGATCAATTTATCAGTTGATGCTGATTGTAATTTTCAAGAATTTTCGAATCTAAACGCTACCGCATCTATTGGGGTGCCTGCACCTGGATGTGCCAATTACCAAGGGTCAGACGTCTGGTTTTCACTGGTTGTTCCTGCTTCTGGGGCGGTTGTAATTGACAGTGATACTGGTGGAATTTTTGATTCAGGAATGGCGGTTTATACCGGCAGCTGCTCATCACTAGCTCTTGTAAGTTGCGATGATGATGGGAGTATGAATGGAGCGATGTCATTGATACAGGCGACAGGCCTTGTGCCAGGGTCCACGTTGTATATCAGAATGTGGTCATATTCAAACGGAGTACAAGGTACTTTCGGCATTTGTGCACACGAGGTTCCGCCCCTCACTGATGGTGATATTTGCGATTTTGCTTTGCCATTTTGCACAGGATCAAATTATGTTTTTCCTAACAATACCAACCAACAAGGATTTGGAGGGATTGATTGTTTAGGGTCAAGTCCAAATCCTGTTTGGTATTACATGCAAATTGAAAACTCTGGTGCCTTGAACATTGGTATTTCTCAAGTAAGTGATCTTGGAAACCCTATAGATGTTGACTTTGATTTGTGGGGACCGTTTGCAACTTTAGCCGACGGGTGTACTCAAGTGAATGCGGGTACAGCACCTAGTATAGACTGCAGTTATTCGACATCTGCTACAGAAGAAGCCAATATTCCAAACGCCATTGCAGGTCAATATTATATTCTTTTACTTACCAATTTTAATGGAAGCTCGGGAACAATTTCATTCAACAGTCTAGGCACTAGTACTGCCACTACTAATTGTGCTATTGTATGTGGAATTGAAGCATTGAACTATTCTGTTTCATCATGCGACGCGATTACGAATACCTATGAGTTATCAGGCACGATTGACTTACTCGATCCACCATCAACAGGAGTTTTGGTAGTATCTTCAAGTTGTGGCGCTACTACTACGATTTCACAACCTTGGCCAATATCGGTTCCCTTCACTCTTAGCTCTCTTCCAGCTGATGGCGCGAGCTGTGATGTTGAAGTTTATTTTTCTGCTGATCCAAGTTGTTCTTACATTGAAACATTTACAGCCCCTAGTTCTTGTAGTTCAGTGACGCTGAATTGTCCGGAATACGCGAACACTTCAAATAGTTTGTCAGAAGGATGTGGATCACAAACTTATTACTTGAATGTAGAAAACACTTTTTGTGACGGTACAGTTGAATTTGATGTTTTGGGAAATTACGGCCCAAGTTGGGCGAATGAAATTAGTTGGGATTTAGTGAGTGTTCAAACGGGAGGAGTAATTGCTAGTGGCGGGCCGGGTACAAATGGTGCTAATGTGAATATGCATATTGGTCCACTGAGCGCGCAGACTTATGGAAACATTTTTAGTTTTAATGTATATGATTCTTATGGAGATGGTTTTAATGGAGTTGGAGGCTACTTTCAAGTAAGTCAGAATGGAAACATTTTGGCAGGCCCATTCTCGGGCGATTTTGGATTTCAGGCAGGGACAATTTTTGGAGTGAACATAGCGATTTCATCGGCATCCATATCGGTGAATACACCCAATGGCATAATTCAAAATACAGTTCAAAATTGTCAGGATTTTAATGTTCCAATTTTTTAGAAAATACCAATTATTGTACACCAATAAATGTAAATCTACCTTGGGAAATCACATGTACTTCAACTGGAATTGTTTTGGCTTCGGGTACTCAAAGTGTTCTAATCAATCCTACAGTGCCTGATTCATATGAAGATTTGGTGGAGATTAATTTTAATTCAAATACTTGTAGTTGGGAAGTAGAGTATCAGAATGATTGTGACCAATTTGACTTGAATTCTATTTTTTCAATTTCCCCTCTTCCGAGTTCACTTGCTTCTGCTGAATGCTCGCAGGGAATACAGAATTTCACAGTTGAATATACGGGAAGCTCCTCGACAGTTGAGTGTTGTGAAACTTCAGGGCCTCTTGCTCCATTCGAAGTAGAACAAACGTTTTCAAATATCAATATTTCTGCGGTGAGTAGCCCTTTTGGTGGAATTAACAACAGCGCTCTCATTCAAACCAGTCCAGCCAATTTCGGAGGTAATGCCACGGATTTATCATTGAATATTTCAATAAGTAATTATTGTTTCAATCCTCCCAGTACAGGGACAAACACATCTTATTGGACTACTGTAATAGTTGACGGATTTATTGTATACGATGGTCAAACCGCTAATCCAGCACCATTGAATCAAACATTGAATTTTGATTTGGCAGATTTACCAAATGGATTTAACCAAAATAGTGTAGTTCAAGTATTTGTTTATCCAAACGCCTTTAATGCTGCGGGAATAAATACAACCTATGTGAATGGCGCAAATTGTGGTTCATTAGCTGATGGTGCGTGGACAGCTACTTTCTCAGCGTCCATTGAAGCAACATTTCAAGAGCTTTATCCAACTGAAGGCGTGTGCGAGTTTTCCGTTGACATACCGTTCAATTGTTGCAATCCACAAGTTGTTTCAAATCAACTAGAGGAAATTTGTTTTGGTTCAACGATGAGTTTATTGGACGATTGGCAAAGCACAGTGGAGCAGGCAAATGATAATTGCATTTTTTATTCGAGCGAAACGCCAGTTGCTGGAAGTATTGTTCCCAACAATCAGTTTCCAAATGGAATTGGAAACGCAACGACGTTCGTTTCTCAAAGCGTTGGTGCATATTATTACTGTGATACAAATGGAAGCGGAACGGTTAATTCTGGAGACAATTACACGTTAGTGAGTTTGTATACGATCAATATTTATCCAGAAAATGACGCCTCAATTGAATACGTCGGTTCTCCATTTTGTGTTGATTTTTCAGGAAGTATTTGGCCTACTATTGAAGGAACAACAGGAGGTTCATTCACCGCTTCACCATCAGGTCTTTCTATTGTTGCTTCCACAGGTGCGATCACTCCTTCTTCCAGTTCTCCTGGTACATATGTGGTCACATATACTCTTCCTGCTGCAGGATCGTGTCCTGCGTTTTCTACTACTACGTCAGTTGTAATTACCGGTTTACCAAATGCGCCAACGCTGATTCCAACCGATCCATGTGAAGAGGAATCTGTCACTTTTACTGCGGGTAATGGAAGCTATTTTGAGTTTTTCGTGAATGGTGTTTCTCAACTTGGTCCTTCAACAACAAGTAATTTTCCAACATCTGATTTGCAAGAAGGCGATGAAGTTTGTGTGAGAAGTTATCCTCTACCTCCTTTTGTTATGCAAGGATTGATAAACGAACCAGAATGGGGCGCTCCATTAGCAACATCGTCTGGAGGGCCTGCTGCAAGCGGGTTTGGAGGAAACAACAGAGTAGATGCATTGTATTTAAAAAATTATTCAGGAAAATTATATGGTGCTATAGCAGGAAATGAAAATGATGGAAATGATCAGATGAATAACAATTGGATCTTGATGTTCATCGATTCCAAGCCGGGTGGATTTAATAATCTACAATCATGGACCAATCGATCAAATGTTCCTTCCAACACCAGCGGAATTTTAAATCTGGCGTTGTATCAGAACGTTGTTTTTGATGCAGGATTTCAAGCTGATTACATACTTACAATGAATCAAGCGGGAGCTACTGCATATTTTGATTTGTATGATATGGTAGCAGATCAAAATTCATATTTGGGATCGAACGTTTCTGATCCAGCAAATTTTGGATTCACGGGAAACACTGCTACAGGTGACTTCACAAGAGGGTTTGAATTTTCATTTCCGCTTTCTAATATTGGTTCTCCTACTTCGTCATTAAATGTTTTTGTGATGATGGTGAACGATCCAAATGCTGGGGCACAGACGTATTTGAGCAATCAGTTTTTATCGGCTGCTGGAAGTGCACAAGGAAATTTTGCAGATGGATATATCGATTTCGGAACGGAGCCTCCTTCACCTATTTCGTTTTTATTAAGTGCTGATTGTTTCTCTGAAACCTGTGTTTCTGTAATTGAAAAAATGGAACCAACTTTTGATGAAGTCGGACCAATATGTTTTGAAGAATCAGGAGTGACTTTGCCAACTATTTCTTTAGAAGGAATAACTGGATCATGGTCGCCCGCTATTGATAACACTACAACCACTACATACACATTTACTCCTGATCCAGGCCAATGCGCGGATGAGGTTGAAATGACTATTGATGTTTTACCACTTACAACAACAACACCGATATACCACGATTAAATACCAAAACCATGAAAACAAAATTAGCCTTCACCTTAGTGCTAGTTCTCGTTCTTTTAGGAGGAAGAACTTGGGCACAAACTGATCCTACGGATCCACAAGTGATTTGTGTGGAGTCAGTAGAACCCTATCAAGTTGACTATTTAGAAAACGGCGGGGCAGGAACTACTGGATCTACTTATACCTGGAACGTACTAACGGCGGGGTTTACGGGTACCATTACACCTGGAGCAACATCAAACATTATCTCTATCGATTGGGGAACAACTCCCGCGGGAACATATGTTCTTGAAGTGATCGAGACAAATACTGGTTGTGAGGGAACGCCAGTCCAACTGAGTATTGTGCTTGAAGACAAAACAGAGCCAACCTTTGATCCAATTGGACCATTGTGTCAGAACACAGCAGCACCTTCTTTACAAACAACCTCATTAGAAGGAATTACAGGAAGTTGGTCACCATCAAGCATTGATACAAGTGTTGCCGGCACGGTAACCTACACATTTACTCCAGACCCAGGTCAATGTGCTGAAGAAACAACAATGGATATAACAATAGATCCAGAAGTGACTCCAACATTCACGCCTATCGCTGATATGTGTCAATATGAAACGGCACCTGCCTTAGCTACTACTTCTCTTGAAGGAGTAACAGGGGTTTGGTCGCCATCGGCAATAGACACCAACACTCCAGGAACAGTTACTTACACTTTCACACCAGATCCTGGTCAGTGTGCTATTGAAGTAACAATGGATATAACAATCAATCCAGAGATTACGCCAACATTTAGTCCAATTGGGCCGTTCTGTCAAAACCTTCCTGCTCCTGCACTGCCGGGCACCTCATTGGAAGGTGTAACAGGAACTTGGTCACCCTCAACAATTGACACCAGTGTTGCTGGTACAGTAACCTATACGTTCACACCAGACCCAGGTCAATGTGCTGTGGTGGTGACTGTTGATATTACAATTGATGACGAGATACTTCCAAACTTCACTCCAATCGATCCACTGTGTCAGGATTCTCCAGCCCCAACATTATCTGGAACTGCGCTGAATGGAATTACTGGAACTTGGTCTCCAGCAACAGTGGATACTAGTGTACCGGGTACTGTGACTTATACCTTCACACCAGACCCAGGTCAGTGTGCGATTGAAACCACAATGGACATCACCATTAATCCTTTACCTGTTGTTGATGCAGGACTTGATGAAACGATATGTGAGGGAGAGAGTGTTGATTTGACAGCAACCGGTGCTGATACTTATGAATGGTCGCCAGGAACTGGCTTGTCTTCAACAACGGGAGATACTGTTACTGCTAACCCTACCTCCACTACAACATATACTGTTACAGGAACCGATGCAAATGGTTGTCAAGATACAGATGACATAACGGTAACAGTCAATCCTTTGCCAACAACTTCGCCGATTTATCACAACTAATTGTTTGAGATAAAAACAGAATGAACATTCGGTTTGTTTCCATATTGATGACTATGCTTGCGATACTCGCTTGGGTGGATGTGTCTGCCCAAACGGATATTGTGTGTGGGTCGGATCCTGTGGGAACTTACTATGTTGAAGGCTGGGAAGGAAGCACCTTTACATGGGATGCTGGCGCTGATGGAATTATAACAGGACAGGGTAACGACACCGTCGTGGTAGAATGGTTAAATGGTATTGGTACCTATACTCTGACTGTTTTTGAAACAAGTGCCGCAGGATGTGATGGTCCGCTTCAAACTTTGACAATAGAAGTGGTTGAATTTGCTTCAACAACTGATATTACGATTTGTGAAAATCAGCTTCCTTTTTCGTGGAATAGCCTAGAAATTGGGGCTGCAGGAACATACGATGTGACATTGACGAGCGTTGCTGGTTGCGATTCTATTGCAACGTTGAATTTGACAATTAATGATGTTCTCACTTCATCAGAAGACATTACAATATGCTCGAACCAACTTCCATACAACTGGAATGGTGTTGACTACTCAACGTCGGGTTCATATGATATCACATTAACGAGCGTTGCAGGATGTGATTCTATTGCAACATTGAACTTGACGATCAATGATGTTCTAACTTCAACAGAAGACATCACCCTTTGCAACAATCAACTTCCTTACACTTGGAATGGTGTGGACTACACTGCTGCTGGAACATACGATGTCACATTATCGAGCGTTGCAGGATGTGATTCCATTGCAACGTTGAACTTGACGATCAATGATGTTCTAACTTCATCAGAAGATGTAACACTTTGTAGCAACCAACTTGCATACACTTGGAATGGTGTTGATTACACTGCAGCTGGATTCATATGACATCACATTATCAACCATTGCAGGATACGTTCGATAGCCACTTTGAACTTGACAATCAATGACGTTCTCACTTCAACCGAAGATGTAACGCTTTGCAGCAATCAACTTCCTTATAATTGGAACGGCGTTGACTTTACTGCTGCGGGTTCTTATGATGTGACATTGACAAGCGTTGCAGGATGTGATTCCATTGCCACGTTGAACTTGACGATCAATGATGTTCTTCAATTGAAAACATCACCCTTTTGCAGCAACCAACTTTAACTTACACTTGGAATGGTGTCGACTACACTGCTGCTGGAACCTACGATATCACATTAACTAGCGTTGCAGGATGTGATTCCATTGCGACATTGAACTTGACGATCAACGATGTTCTAACATCAACTGAAGATGTAACGCTTTGTAGCAATCAACTTCCATACAACTGGAATGGCGTTGACTACACTGCGGCGGGTTCTTACGATGTCACATTGACAAGTGTGGCAGGATGCGATTCTATCGCAACGTTGAATTTGACGATTAATGATGTATTAACTTCATTGGAAGACGTTACAATCTGCTCGAACCAACTTCCATACACTTGGAATGGCGTTGACTACACTGCTGCTGGAACATTCGATGTCACTTTGACGAGCGTTGCAGGATGTGATTCCATTGCAACATTGAACCTTTCGATTAATGATGTTCTAACTTCAACAGAAGACGTAACGCTTTGTAGCAACCAACTTCCTTACAATTGGAATGGCGTTGACTACACTTCTGCGGGAACATACGATGTCACTTTGACGAGCGTTGCGGGATGTGATTCTATTGCAACGTTGAATTTGACGATTAATGATGTATTAACTTCATTGGAAGACGTTACAATCTGCTCGAACCAACTTCCTTATAACTGGAACGGCGTTGACTTTACTGCTGCGGGTTCTTATGATGTGACATTGACAAGCGTTGCAGGATGTGATTCTATTGCAACATTGAACCTTTCGATTAATGAAGTTCTTACATCCACAGAAGATGTTACACTTTGCAGCAATCAACTTCCTTACACTTGGAATGGTGTTGACTTCACTGCTGCGGGTTCCTATGACATCACATTAACGAGTGTTGCAGGATGTGATTCTATTGCAACATTGAACCTTTCGATTAATGAAGTTCTTACATCCACAGAAGATGTTACACTTTGCAGCAATCAACTTCCTTACACTTGGAATGGTGTTGACTACACTGCTGCGGGTTCCTATGACATCACATTAACGAGTGTTAAGGATGTGATTCTATTGCAACGTTGAATTTGACGATTAATGATGTATTAACTTCATTGGAAGACGTTACAATCTGCTCGAACCAGCTTCCTTACAACTGGAATGGCATTGACTACTCTACGGCGGGTTCTTATGATGTGACATTGACAAGTGTTGCAGGGTGTGACTCCATTGCCACGTTGAACTTGACGATTAATGATGTTTTAACTTCATTGGAAGACGTAACGCTTTGCAGCAACCAACTTCCTTACACATGGAATGGTATTGACTACACAGCTGCGGGAACATACGATGTCACTTTGACGAGCGTTGCGGGATGTGATTCTATTGCAACGTTGAATTTGACGATTAATGATGTATTAACTTCATTGGAAGACGTTACAATCTGCTCGAACCAACTTCCTTATAACTGGAACGGCGTTGACTTTACTGCTGCGGGTTCTTATGATGTGACATTGACAAGCGTTGCAGGATGTGATTCTATTGCAACATTGAACCTTTCGATTAATGAAGTTCTTACATCCACAGAAGATGTTACACTTTGCAGCAATCAACTTCCTTACACTTGGAATGGTGTTGACTACACTGCTGCGGGTTCCTATGACATCACATTAACGAGTGTTGCAGGATGTGATTCTATTGCAACGTTGAATTTGACGATTAATGATGTATTAACTTCATTGGAAGACGTTACAATCTGCTCGAACCAACTTCCATACACTTGGAATGGCGTTGACTACACTGCTGCTGGAACATTCGATGTCACTTTGACGAGCGTTGCAGGATGTGATTCCATTGCAACATTGAACTTGACGATCAATGATATTCTAACTTCAACCGAAGACATAACGCTTTGTAGCAACCAACTTCCATACACATGGAATGGCGTTGACTACGGTGTGGCGGGATCATACGATGTTACATTGACAAGTCTTGCGGGTTGCGATTCCATTGCAACATTGAACTTGACGGTTAACGATGTTCTTACTTCAACAGAGGATGTAACGATTTGTAGCAACCAACTTCCATACAACTGGAATGGTGTCGACTACACTGCTGCAGGAGCATATGATGTGACATTGACAAGTGTGGCAGGATGCGATTCTATTGCAACGTTGAACTTGACGATTAATGATGTTTTAACTTCATTGGAAGACGTTACAATCTGCTCGAACCAGCTTTCCTTACAGCACAAGATGGCATTGACTACTCTACGGCAGGTTCTTATGATGTGACATTGACAAGTGTTGCAGGGTGTGACTCCATTGCCACGTTGAACTTGACGATTAATGATGTTTTAACTTCATTGGAAGACGTTACAATCTGCTCGAACCAGCTTCCTTACAACTGGAATGGCATTGACTACTCTACGGCGGGTTCTTATGATGTGACATTGACAAGTGTTGCAGGGTGTGACTCCATTGCCACGTTGAACTTGACGATCAATGATGTTTCTTCATTGGAAGACGTAACGCTTTGCAGCAACCAACTTCCTTACACATGGAATGGTATTGACTACACAGCTGCGGGAACATACGATGTCACTTTGACGAGCGTTGCGAGATGTGATTCTATTGCAACGTTGAACTTGACGATTAATGATGTTTAACTTCATTGGAAGACGTTACAATCTGCTCGAACCAGCTTCCTTACAACTGGAATGGCATTGACTACTCTACGGCGGGTTCTTATGATGTGACATTGACAAGTGTTGCAGGGTGTGACTCCATTGCCACGTTGAACTTGACGATTAATGATGTTTAACTTCATTGGAAGACGTTACAATCTGCTCGAACCAGCTTCCTTACAACTGAATGGCATTGACTACTCTACGGCGGGTTCTTATGATGTGACATTGACAAGTGTTGCAGGGTGTGACTCCATTGCCACGTTGAACTTGACGATTAATGATGTTTAACTTCATTGGAAGACGTAACGCTTTGCAGCAACCAACTTCCTTACACATGGAATGGTATTGACTACACAGCTGCGGGAACATACGATGTCACTTTGACGAGCGTTGCGGGATGTGATTCTATTGCAACATTGAACCTTTCGATTAATGAAGTTCTTACATCCACAGAAGATGTTACACTTTGCAGCAATCAACTTCCTTACACTTGGAATGGTGTTGACTACACTGCTGCGGAAGGTTCCTATGACATCACATTAACGAGTGTTGCAGGATGTGATTCTATTGCAACGTTGAATTTGACGATTAATGATGTATTAACTTCATTGGAAGACGTTACAATCTGCTCGAATCAACTTCCTTTACAGCAGGAATGGAATTGATTACTCAACAGCAGGAACATACGATGTGACATTGATAAGTGTTGCGGGTTGCGATTCCATTGCAACATTGAACCTTTCGATTAATGATGTTTTAACTTCATTGGAAGATGTTACAATCTGCTCGAATCAACTTCCATACACTTGGAACGGCGTTGACTACACTGCGGCGGGTTCTTACGATGTCACATTGACAAGTGTGGCAGGATGCGATTCTATCGCAACGTTGAAGATTGACGATTAATGATGTATTAACTTCATTTGGAAGACGTTACAATCTGCTCGAACCAACTTCCATACACTTGGAATGGCGTTGACTACACTGCTGCTGGAACATTCGATGTCACTTTGACGAGCGTTGCAGGATGTGATTCCATTGCAACATTGAACCTTTCGATTAATGATGTTCTAACTTCAACAGAAGACGTAACGCTTTGTAGCAACCAACTTCCTTACAATTGGAATGGCGTTGACTACACTTCTGCAGGAACGATGTCACTTTGACGAGCGTTGCAGGATGTGATTCTATTGCAACGTTGAATTTGACGATTAATGATGTATTAACTTCATTGGAAGACGTTACAATCTGCTCGAACCAACTTCCTTATAACTGGAACGGCGTTGACTTTACTGCTGCGGGTTCGCCCCTTGATGTGACATTGACAAACGTTGCAGGATGTGATTCTATTGCAACATTGAACCTTTCGATTAATGAAGTTCTTACATCCACAGAAGATGTTACACTTTGCAGCAATCAACTTCCGCCACTTGGAATGGTGTTGACTACACTGCGGGTTTCCTATGACATCACATTAACGAGTGTTGCAGGATGTGATTCTGTTGCAACGGTGAATTGACGATTAATGATGTATTAACTTCATTGGAGAAGACGTTACAATCTGCTCGAACCAACTTCCATACACTTGGAATGGCGCGTTGACTACACTGCTGCTGGAACATTCGATGTCACTTTGACGAGCGTTGCAGGATGTGATTCCATTGCAACATTGAACTTGACGATCAATGATATTCTAACTTCAACCGAAGACATAACGCTTTGTAGCAATCAACTTCCTTACACTTGGAATGGATTTGACTACTCAACGGCGGGTTCTTACGATATTACATTGACTAGCGCAGCAGGATGCGATTCCATTGCAACATTAAACTTGACGATCAATGATGTTCTCACTTCATCAGAAGACATTACAATATGCTCGAATCAACTTCCTTACAACTGGAATGGAATTGATTACTCAACTGCCGGTTCATATGACATTACATTATCAACCATTGCGGGATGCGACTCTATTGCAACATTGAATTTGACGATTAATGATGTTCTGACTTCAACAGAAGACGTAACGCTTTGCAGCAACCAACTTCCTTACACATGGAATGGTATTGACTACACAGCGGCGGGTTCATATGACATTACATTATCAACCATTGCGGGATGCGACTCTATTGCCACGTTGAACTTGACGATCAATGATGCTCTGACTTCATCTGAAGACGTTACAATCTGCTCGAACCAACTTCCTTATAACTGGAACGGCGTTGACTACACTTGCTGCTGGAACATATGATGTCACATTGACAAGCGTTGCAGGTTGCGACTCCATTGCAACGTTGAGCTTGACGATCAATGATGTTCTTACTTCAACAGAAGACGTAACGCTTTGTAGCAACCAACTTCCATATAACTGGAACGGCACTGACTACACAGCAGCGGGAACATACGATGTCACATTGACGAGCATTGCAGGTTGTGATTCCATTGCAACATTGAACCTTTCGATTAATGATGTTCTATCATCAACAGAAGACGTAACACTTTGTAGCAATCAACTTCCTTATAATTGGAATGGTGTTGACTACACTGCTGCTGGAACATACGATGTCACATTAACGAGTATTGCAGGATGTGATTCTATCGCAACGTTGAACTTGACGATCAATGACGTTCTCACTTCAACCGAAGATGTAACGCTTTGCAGCAATCAACTTCCATACAACTGGAATGGCGTTGACTACACTGCGGCGGGTTCTTATGATGTGACGTTGATTAGCGTTGCAGGTTGCGATTCTATTGCAACGTTGAACCTGACGATAAATGATGTTTTAACTTCATTGGAAGACGTTACAATCTGCTCGAACCAACTTCCATATTCGTGGAACGGCGTTGACTACACTGCTGCTGGAACCTACGAGGTCACATTGACAAGCGTAGCGGGATGTGATTCCATTGCCACGTTGAACTTGACGATTAATGATGTTCTATCATCAACAGAAGACGTAACGCTTTGCAGCAATCATCTTCCTTATAATTGGAATGGCGTTGACTACACTGCGGCTGGAACCTACGATGTTACATTGACCAGCGTTGCAGGGTGTGATTCCATTGCAACATTGAACTTGACAATTAATGATGTTCTCACTTCAACCGAAGATGTAACGCTTTGCAGCAATCAACTTCCTTATAATTGGAATGGTCAGAATTATTCTACTGCAGGGTCGTACACTGTGACCCTAGTTGCTATTACTGGTTGTGATTCAATCGCAACGTTGAACTTAGATATTATCGAGGTACTTTCTTCGACTGAGGAGTTCGTGATTTGTAACAACCAGACTCCATTTATCTGGAATGGAAATAACTACAGTGCAACGGGAATCTACACTCTTGTGCTCACTTCAGTGAGTGGTTGCGATTCTATTGTCAATCTTAACTTAATCGTTAATGACGTTGTATTTGGAGAAGAAAACGTAGCCATATGTGCTGATGCACTTCCTTATTCTTGGAACGGAGAGCAATATTCTGGCGGTGGAACTTACTACACAACACTTTTAAGCACGACAGGCTGCGACTCTGTGGCAACGCTGAATTTGGTGGTTTACGATATCCTATCTTCAACAGAACAAGCATTTATTTGTGAAAATGAATTACCCTATTCCTGGAATGGAATTAGTTATACCAACTCGGGAATCTATCAAGAGGTTCTTCAAAGTGTAAACGGGTGTGATTCGATAGCAACTTTAGTTTTGGAGGTCTATCCTGCCTATCAAACACAGGTTGAAGTTCAAATATGTGAGGGTGAAGTTTATACGCTGCCGGATGGAAGCAGTGCTAGTCTTGAAGGAAGTTACGAGACAATGTTCAGCACCATAAATGGATGCGACTCATTGATAGTTACTCAACTCACGTTTTACGAAAACCCAAGCTTGGTGCTCAATAACCTGGTTGGCACGAATACGCTGAATTGTAATATTGGAATGATAGAATACTCCGCGATATCAGATGGCACAGTATCTTGGAGCCCAAGTGGACCGGTGTTCACATCAGCAGGGGTTTATATCGCTATGTCAATATCACCGAATGGTTGTTCGGTTTCAGAATCGGTAGAAATATTTGAAGATTTCGATCTTCCAGCCATTAGTATCATCAATGAAACAGGCACTACCGAGTTGACATGTTTGGTAGAAGAAATTGAATTGACTGCAAACGGAGGTATTGCCTACTTCTGGAATGAGGGCGCAGTACTTTCTAATCATATCACCATTAACTCACCAGGAACTTACACTGTTCAGGTGGTTGGCTTGAATGGCTGTTCTGATGAAATGACTATAGAAATCACTCAAGACATTACGCCCCCAGTTGCTACCATAACGAACCTAACGGGGACCGATCTCTTGACTTGTTATAACACAGAAGTTGAGCTTCAAGGTACTGGCATCGGAATCTACACATGGAATGGCTCTCCAAGTGCGAGCGGAATATTGACGGTGAATGCACCAGGAATTTATGCACTTCAAGTCACAGCAGCTAATGGATGCACGGATTTTGCTTCATATGAAATTTATCAGAATATAAACACACCAGAACCTACTTATTTGGCATTTGAAATTTGTGATGATCAAAGCGTTCAATTACCAGATGGTTCAACAGTTAATTCCACTGGAACATATAACACGGTACTTCCGGCTTGGAATGGTTGCGACAGTCTTATTGTTACCAACCTATTGGTGCATCCAACTTTTGAGGAGGAAGTTAACGCTCGTATATGTCCCGGTGATGAATACCTATTACCGAACGGTCAGTCGGTTTCTGAAACAGGAAGTTATCTATCAGCACTTCATACAACCTTTGGATGTGATAGTTTGATAGTAACAAATATTGAAGTACTTCAGACATATGATGTCAATTTCAATATTGTCATTTGTCCTGGTGAATCATATGCGCTGCCTGATGGCACAGTTACTACGGAAGAAGGAGCGTATAGCCAAATGCTTCAGTCGATAGGTGGATGCGACTCCATTGTAACATTCAATCTTGACATCTATCAACCCGTTATTGTCAATCAGAATGTATATATATGTAGTGGAGAAATTTACCAACTTCCAAATGGAAACTTTGTGAACACTACTGGTAATTATGCTGTAGCGCTAGAATCTGTTTTTGGATGTGATTCCACTGTTGTTTACCACGTGAATGTAAACGCCCCAATGCAACAGTTCGTGAATACTAGTATATGTCAGGGCACAACCTATACTTTGGCAGATGGAAACGTCATTTCTCAGTCGGGAGTTTATAGTGTTACTGTGCCATCGATTGCTGGATGTGATAGCACGATTATTACCAATCTTTCAGTTCAACCGGATATAGATGTAAACTTTACACCTTATGGAGATACGCTTTTCATCTGTTACGGTGAAACAGTTACTTTGGCGGGTACAGGCGCACAGAATTACAATTGGTATCCTAATGATTATATCGAAGTTATAAGCAACAACACCGCGCTGGCTAGCCCTCCTTCGGATATGATGTACTATATAAATGGTACCACAGGTAGTTGTGATGATGGAGATAGCTTGTACATTATAGTGTTGCCAATACCAGATATCTCTGCCTTGGCTGAAGAAACAATTTTATGTCAAGGTGACTCCACCTATATTCAAGCTTTTGGTGGCGATAGTTATGTATGGAGCCCTTCATTGAACAACAACTGTATTTATTGTGAGGGAGCCTATGTTGCACCAAACGAAACCACAACCTATGAAGTTACTGGAATTGTAGATGGTTGTGAAAGTAGCTTTACGGTGACCATTGATGTAGGAGCCGAACCTATTGCCCTACTTCCTCCGGACACATTGATTTGTGAAAATGAATCTTTGGTTTTAGTGGCTCAAGGTGGTGGAACCTATTTGTGGAATACAGGAGAGGAAACACAGTCTATTACAGTTAGTCCAACGGAACCGAATGAATATTCGGTTATAGTTTCTATAGGAAGCTGTTCTGATACCGCCTCTATAAACATTGGCTTATTGCCTTTACCAGATATTTATGCAGGTCCCGACACTTCGATTGTTCTTGGTAGTACTGTAACCCTGGATCCTAGCGGAGGCGTAGATTACACTTGGGAATACTCGGAGTCGTTGTCTTGTTTGAGTTGCACACATCCTGATGCTAATCCGATAGTAACAACAACTTATGTTGTGATTGGTGAAAATGAGTTCGGTTGTAAGTCCTTGGATAGTGTGGATGTGATAGTGAGTGTACTTTGTGACAACTTCTTTATCCCGAATGCATTTGCACCGGCTGAAGGAGGGCATTTAGCAAATGATTGCTTTAAGGTATTTGGTACGGATTGCTTTGATGAATATATCATCCGCATATATAACAGATGGGGCCAAGTTGTATTTGAGTCTTCAAATCCAGAAGATTGCTGGGACGGAACATTTAAAGGAGTCGAGTTAAATACCGCTGTGTTCGTTTATTATTTTGAAGGAACACTATTGACGGGAGAACCATATCATCAACAAGGGAATGTAACACTGGTGAAATGATGAGGAAATTATATTTACATATTGTATGTCTTGTGTCGCTTCTTTCGGCAACGTGGAGCTATGGTCAGGATATCCACTTCTCGCAATGGTCTATGGCGCCTTTGATTCAGAATCCAGCTATGCCTGGGGCTATTAATCATTTTGAAGCGTACGGAAATTACCGAACTCAATGGAAATCTGTTTCAACTCCTTATAAGACATTTTCAGCTTCAATTTTATCTCGGATAAATAAGGGTAACACTCGTAAAGGTCATTGGGGAGCTGGTATTGTCTTTTACTCTGATAACGCAGGCGATGGAAATTTAAAATCCGTTGGAGGAAATGCGAGTATTGTGCATCATGTCAAGTTGAGTAAATATGAAAAGTTAGGACTAGGTTTGAGTGGAGGCTTTGGGCAACGCTCGGTCAACTTCGATCAATTTCAATGGGGCAGTCAATACAACGGACTGAACTACGACCCGAACGCACCAGTTGGAGAATACTTTCCTAAGAATAGTTTTGGATTCTTGGATTTGTCAAGCGGTATTGTCTATTCGTTTAATAACACTTCTGGTTTGATCAACGTAACTTCAAACAACTTCAAACAAGGTCATTTGGGATTATCGGTTCAACACATGAATCGACCAAATTATTCATTTTTGGAGTCAGGAGATCGCTTGAAAATGAAGTGGACGTTACATGGTGAAGTTTTACTGAGTATTAAGCACACTCCGCTTGCCATTCAACCAGGCTTTCAAATGTATCAGCAAGGTACTTCAAGAGAAATAATGGCGGGTAGCTTGATACGACTGGAACTACTTCCAGATTCAAAATATACAGGATTCTATAAAGGTGGTGGCATATTTGGGGGAGTGTATTATCGTGTCAATGATGCGGTGATTTTTTCTGGAATGCTGCAATTGGGTCAGTATACTTTCGGGATTAGTTATGACATGAATACTTCGCAACTTGTGGCTGCAAGCGGCGGTCGGGGTGCGATGGAGTTTATGTTTAGAATAGTTAGTCAAAACCCGTATTTCAAGCAGACCAAGATTTTTTGATGTACTTTCGTACCCCATTAAGACCTTAATTAGACTTTTATGATTCAGCTTCCTGATTTTGATAAATCTTTCGACTACGAAAACAATTTTTACCTGAGTTGCCAAAATAATCGCTTCGCGAAATTTTTATCACACTATGAGCTTTTTAAGTTGACCAACGACTTGCCTGGTGATGTGGTGGAATGTGGAGTTTTCAAAGGTGCGTCTTTCGCACGTTTCGCAGGATTCAGAGATTTATTGGGAAATGATTATTCAAGAAAAATTATCGGTTTCGACATCTTCGGGGAATTTCCTTCAACGGCTTTTGATGACGATCAAAAATATAGAGATGGTTTTATCAATGAGGCAGGAAGTTCAAGTATTACCCCTGACCAGTTGATGGAAGTGTTGAAGAACAAAAAGGTGGATAAAAATATCGAATTAATTGCAGGCGATATTTGTCAAACTGTTCCTCAGTATGTGAAAGACAATCCACATTTGAAAATCTCCTTGTTGAATCTAGATACAGATATCTACGAACCAGCTGTAGCCATACTCGAACATCTTTGGCCCCGAATTGTGAAGGGAGGTGTTCTTATACTTGATGACTACGGTACGTTTCCTGGTGAAACTAAGGCAGTTGATGAATATTTCAAGGATAAGAATGTAGAAATTAAGAAGTTTCCTTTCGCAATGACTCCTTGCTATATAGTGAAAACAGACCATTAAATTCTGAGTTTAACCCATTAAGTATAAATGTATTGCCTCGTGAAATACTCACGGGGCAATATTATTTTATATACCTCGTTATGCGATACATAGAAGTTCTACGTATATTTGTCCTATGCATTCAAACGAATTAATAAAAGGCACCCTTTCTACCATCATTTTAAAACTATTAAAAGAGAATGGTAGAATGTATGGGTATGATATTTCCAAAGCAGTTAAAGAGAGAACTTCTGGAAAGATACTCTTAAAAGAAGGCTCACTTTATCCTGCATTACATAAACTTCTTCAAGAAGGACTTATTCAAAGTGAAGAGGAGTCAATTGGAAAGCGTAAGCGCATTTATTATCGATTGACCGAAATGGGTATTTCGAAAACCACTGAAAAGGTTTCTGAATTGCTTTCATTTTTTGATACCATTCAAACACTTATACTCAACGATAAGCCACTTTTAAATGCGTGATCTATCAGATCAGGAATATGATTTGATCTGTGCCCACATTCGGGCCTGTGTTTCCAACGAGCAGTTGCAATTGGAGTTGATCGACCATTGCTGTTGTCAGTTAGAAACCACCATGGATGAGCACAGTGATTTTCATGAGGAGTTCAAGCGATCGGTGAACTTCTTGTCTCCAGATGGTCTGCACAAAATTGAGGCTGAATTAATCTATGTTTTACAATCAAAAACACAAAAAACAATGAAACGAATATTGTATGTCTTTGGCTTTTTAGCTACTTTTCTTACAATGGCTGGTCAAACCATGAAAATGATGCGGTGGCCATTTGCTAATATTACTCAGGTATCTGGAGCCGCAGCCTTAGTGGTTGCTATGTTGGTCTTGATTGCGAGCGTATTTATGAACGCGGATCAATACAAGGCTAATGATAAATTTCGCGTTCTCACTGGTGCTTTCGGCGGATTACTACTAGGACTCGGTGTTGCTTTCAAAGTGCAACATATTGTATCTGGTGGTATACTGTTTGTTTCTGGAATGGGAATACTTACGCTGATATTTGTACCTGTCTTTTTCTGGCATTTATACAAGCGAGAATTAGCATAAGTTGTAGCATTTGCAAATTTATAGAAGGCAAAAATTCCACTATTTTTGCCTTCTATTTTTTTTGCCCCCATAGTTCAACAGGATAGAACAGCCGTTTCCTAAACAGCCAATCCGTGTTCGAGTCGCGGTGGGGGTACTATATATGATGATTAGAATATTTTTAATATTAGCTTTAATGATAGGTGGTGAGAGCATGTATGCGCAGGCTATAAAAATTTGTACGTATAACATTAGGTATAGTAACCCTGGAGATGGAGAGGACGCGTGGATCAATCGAAAAGATGACTTTCACACATTTATAGATAGCCTGCAGCCAGATATTTTTTGTTTGCAGGAAGTCTTGAAATCTCAATTAGACGATATCAATACTAAACCGAATGTTTATTCGGTTTACGGTGTGGGTAGAGAAGATGGAAAGGAAAGGGGAGAGTATTGTCCAGTTTTTTATAAAAAAGAGAAATTCAACTTACTGTCCGACTCAACATTTTGGCTGTCGGAGAATCCTGAAATTCCTGGAAAAGGATGGGACGCTGCTTGTGAGCGATTGGCCACAATTTTATTCTTAGAAGAAAAAAATTCGCATAAGAAATTTGTTGTAATTAATACTCACTGGGATCACATGAGTCAAACGGCACGTGAGAACTCAGCAGAACTGATTTTGAATTATATTTCTACTATTCAAGATCAAAATGCCGAGGTTATTTTAGTTGGAGATCTGAATGCTGAGCCAGAAAATTTGAGTATTAAAAATCTTGAGACAGCGCTTCATGGCACATGTCCTGATAGTCTTCTGTCTGTTCCTACCTATAATGGCTTTTATCGTCAAGGAGATACACTGAAGCATATTGATTACATCTTTTTATCTAAGAGTATAAAATCGTATTCAAATTTTCAAATATTGACTCCAAAGACGAAAGCAGGTAGAGAGTTGTCCGACCACTTTCCATTGGTTATAGATGTAGCTCTTTAATTTTTGCGAAATGAAACTTTCTCCGAACCCATTCATAGATATCATCATCGCAGAATTAGGCGAGGTGGAGTCTTTTCCTGTAGATATGATTATTACTTCTCTGGCCGGAGAACACATTCATCATGACCGCATTTTTACGTCAAAAAAGATAGTGGATTTGAGCAATCTATCACCAAACCTCTATCGCATTGAACTCAAATCTGACGATCAAGTTTTGCATGAAGGTTTTTATAGAAAAATAGAGGAATAGAAACTATCTCATTTCCTTTAGTAATTCCAAACACTCAACACTTTTATTAGGCTTATTATATTCCTTAAAGACTTGAGAAGCGCGTTGAAGAACATCGCAGAAATTTGACGCAGGAATGTCTATGTTATATTCCAAATTATTCAACCTTATAGTGGCAATCCGAATAATCTCTTTCGAGCGGGCATGAATATTTTTCTTGATTTTTTCTAGCACAGCTTCGTAAATGGCTAGAGCGTTTTTATGGAATACTTCTTCGAAAGTTGTATTACCATGAAATACCATTGTACTCATCGTAGTATAGTTAGGTGTATAGGTGATGAGTATTTATACGAAGTATTAGGAAATAGGTTTCATTTTACTCACTGTGAACCCAATCGATCAAAACCTCCCTTTTCGGTTCAGAAAATTGGTTGTCTGGCAAGGTCATCTCCTTCATGTAGATGAGCCTAATTTCTTTTATTGGCGTTTCTGGATGTTGCTCTGTCCATCTTGAATAGAGGTAACTGGCGTAGTAAAACCGAAGTTCATGAAGACGTCGAAGCAACATATTCTCAGTGTACTTTCTCCATCTATCGTTTTTGAACATTGCGGAGACTAACTTGGGTTTTCCATATCTCACAGCTTTTCCATCTCGGGAAATATCAATGATCTTGTTGTCTTTGGTTATTCCTTCAAAAATGAACCAGCCATCTTCTTTGAATACCCCAGGAGCAAACATACCCCAACTTTGATCCAACCGGAGGTTGAAAGCCAAGGTTTTTAGAGGAATGAATTTAGATGGAATCCAGCTGACTGTGCCAAAATTCCAGGCCAATTGATGGATAACTATTAAGATTAGCGCAGCCGCACTGATGTGTTTTTTCCATCCAGAAATAATGGCTTCACCTTGCAGCATATGAACATGTTTATTCGCTGTCCATTTTACATTTCGGGTTAGTTTCGATATAGAAGCATCTATTTTATTCATGATAGATGTTGGGAGGAAACCTAACAATACCGCCATCACAATAGCGGGAAAAAAACCTATAAACATGGTAAACGCGAGACCTAAATGAAAGCAAAAAAACATCACCACAAATGATGTTCTGAAGAGGTTTTTCTTCCAAGGAATAAAAAGTAGAAACGGACCGAGAAGTTCGATATAATAAACCGACGCTGTGATAATTTTTAAAATGAAAGGATATTGTAAAAGTGATTTTCCTAATGGTAGTGCGATCTGATCGAGACTTAATGCATAATAGACAGCAGTGTAGTCAGTGGTCCACTCTGGTGCGGTTTTCATGCAAGCAGAGAAAAAGTAAAGGGAAAAAATCAAAAGGGTTAAACCTACTCCAGCCCAACCGAAATATTCATTTTTTTCTGGCTTAATTGCACGAAGCGCATCTAATGAATAATATTTGTTTATTGGTAAAAAGATACTCCACATCAGTGCTAATCTCAAAACGTCATCACCACCTTGACCGATTAAGGTATTTCTATTTTGAATAGATAATAGTAATATCCAGGATAGAATAGTGTAGAGTCTTGTTTGTTTTCCAATGAGAAAATGAATGGCAGACCACAAAGCAAGAGCAAATAAAAATGCGATAAAATAGGGCTGCCCAGAAACAAGATGTAGTGAAAGAAAATCCTTTTGATTGAGGAGCATGATAAGTGCTTCTCTTGGAAGTACGCCATAGTCGCTATAGAAAGCGACGTAGTCTGAGAATCTAACGCCTAAATCAAATATCAATATAATGCCAATCGCTATTCTCATTAAAGCGAGAGACCTCATGTCGAGGGAGAAAGTGCGTTGAAATAAATTCATCTTTGAAAGATAAAGGCCTGCACATAGTACAGGCCTTTATTTAAATTATCATTTCAAAAAATTAGTTCTTACCTCGGCGATTATTGAACAACTCACGACGCAATTGATTGTTAAGTTTTTGTTGATCTATCGTCATTCCGATAATGGTGTCGTTAGTTGTCACTGTTGTACTATTTGTACTAGTGGTGCCCGTAGTACCATCTGTTCCTGAGGTGCTCGTTGTACTTGTAGTGCCAGTAGTTCCCGTAGTACCCGTAGTACCAGTAGTTGTTCCATCAGAACCTGTTGTGCTCGTTGTACCTGTTGTACCTGTTGTGCTTGTAGTTCCTGTAGTTCCGTCAGTTCCAGTAGTACTCGTTGTACTTGTTGTTCCGTCGGTTCCAGAAGTACTCGTCGTTCCTGTTGTTCCCGTTGTTCCCGTGGTTCCTGTGGTAGTTCCGTCAGATCCTGTAGTACCTGTTGTGCCCGTAGTACCTGTGGTTCCCGTTGTGGTAGTCAGGTTGGTAGGATTATTTACATTACTTACCGGATTCGGATTTGGAGTATTGTTCGGATTGGGTGGCGTGTTATTATTGTTGTTGTTGATAGGTGGTTCGCTAGCATTAGCCGTTCCCATCAATACACCAGTAAGGATGGTAAGGGCACCAACCACACCATACACAGTTCCGAAGGTAACCGCACCGTAAATGCCTACGCCAACCGCTGCAACTACTCCGATGCCTGTAACTACATTGCTAGCAACACTAGTCCAAAAGGCAGTTCCACCTCTGTAGTTCATATTTTCTTCAAACATTGCTGGAACATCGAGTTCAGTATGCAATGATCTCACAAAATTATCTTCGAAATAATACTGGCCATCGGTGTATGTCACAAATGACTCATAGTCGAGATTGTCTGTTTCCGGTGCCCAATCGTAAGTGAATTTTCTGAATAAAAATGTATTGTCTGAACTCCATTCATATGTCCATAATGTCGAGTATTTTTCTCCATTTGTGTGTGAAAAATAAACCATCGTTGGTCGCATGTATTCATCTACGAAAACATTCATCATAGTATCGGTAGAGAATTTTTTGACAACAATAGACTTGGGTGATTGTGGAAGTCCATCTTCATCGAAAGACCCATAGTAGAAAATTTCATCACCTGTGGTATTGTCAACTTGTTTTGCAACCAATCCATTGTCTGGGTCACTTCCAGGAACTTGAAGATACTGGTAAAATGCAAATTCCGAAGTTGCGGTGGAGGAGTTGTCAGCGATTTCAGGCTCGTTTTTAGAACAAGATAATGTGGCCATTATCCCAAACGAATACACTTGAATTAAAAATAATGATCTCAGGATGTTTTTCATTACTTAGTATAGGTTTAGGTTGCAAATATACCAAATATTTAAAAAACAGTCTGTAAACTGAAGAGAACCCGCATTCTCACTACCCCTCGACCCAACAAGACTTGATTTTAAAAGACTTTATTAATTGCGAATTCTCGAAAAAATTTAATATCAATTCTTGTTTAGGATAAAGCGTTAAATCAATCATTGAGAAAGGTTCGTTGAGTACCAATGAGCTTAATCTTATTCCTTGTGAATTTCTTATTTCACAGATGTATTTGGAAGGCGTGAAATCCGATATTGAAATGGCTATCGCATTTTTTGCCTGATTTAATTCGAGAGAGAATTTCATGGTAGGCTAGTGTGCGCGCAAGCTAAGTCTGTTGCACAGAAACACGTGAAATTTCATGCCCTTCTTTTGTCTAGTTAAGCATCAATAACAGTCATCTAAAACTTAAGACGCCAACTCGCAATAGCTCCAAGTATTAAACTCACTCCAGCAAGTACAAGTGCATTGACAGGATCGTTTTGAAGAATGCTAGTATAGATAAATGGAACAACAATCATGCTTACAATTTGTGGTATCACAATAAACATATTGAATATGCCCATATACACACCCATTCTTTCTGCGGGCACTGATTTAGAAAGCATTACGTAAGGCATAGACATTATGCTCGCCCAAGAAATTCCAACCACTCCCATCGCGATCATATAGCCCAATGTTTCGGTTTGAAATTTCATAGAGATAAATGCAATTCCCCCGAGCATTAATGCAAAAGCATGTATTTTTTTTGAAGAAAGAAACTTGCTTAGAAAAGGTAGCAATAGCGCAAAGACAAAACAAAGGATATTAAAAATGGCGAGACCCAAGTTTCCAAACTTGATTCCATCTGTAAAACCGATGTCAACTGCATCGGTTGCATTGAAACAGTGATGCGCGATGGATAGGGACAAGTATTGCCACATCAATGGAAGACCAAACCACGTAAAGAATTTTACCCACCAAAGTTGTTTCATTTCACTTGGCATTTCTTTAAACGCAACTAGAATTTCAGCGATAGAATCTTTGAAAGAGCGCTTTTTAATTTCTGTGGTTGGTGGATTTTCTTTTGTGGTAATAACGGTAATAGCAATCGATAGAATTATTGCAACTGCACCGAACATAAAACTAAGTTTTACAAAGTCTGGAATCTTTTCTATGCTTCCCGAAGCTACAACAGTGGCCACTCCCATGGAGGCAAGAAGGATGGGCATTAGATTGGCCAGTGTTTGCCCTAAGCCCACAAAAAAACTTTGAACGCTATACCCCAATGTTCGTTGATCATCGGGCAGTTTATCTGCAATTAATGCGCGAAAAGGTTCCATGGTAACATTTGCAGCACCATCGAGAAGCCAGAGCAACCCTGCTGCCATCCACAGCTCGGATGAAAAAGGCATAAGAATTAATGCGATGGACGTAAGTAATGCACCAACAATAAAATATGGTCGTCGTCGACCCCATCTTTTATGCCATGTGCGATCACTCATGGCGCCAATAATTGGCTGTACAACTAACCCCGTAATCGGCCCGGCTAGCCACAGCCAAGGTATCTGCGACTCATCGGCTCCGAGGTATCGGTATATGGGACTCATGTTGGCCTGCTGAAGGCCAAAGGCATATTGTACTCCGAGAAACCCGAAGCTCATGTTCCATATTTGCCAAAAATTCAATCTTTCTTTCGCCATTCTACTGGGTCAAGATAAGATTATAATTGTGATCAAAAATCAAATTGGATTGAATTCTTCTAGAACGAATAATAGCTTGTTCGATTTTTAGGACAGATTCAATAAATAAGCTGGACTTTTCTCTGCCTCTTGCGTCTCTTCTTTTTTTCGATTCTTGAAATGTACTATCGAGAAAAATTTTAAAATTCAAGTTTTCAAGAAAAAAGGAGTATGTACCTTCTACGATGATACAATCATATTTCTCAATATCGACTTGTTCGGCGAGTATTTTATTTTCTTTGTAGTGAACGATTGGTTTTAATATTTCAGATTTATTTTCTAAAAACTCATTGATGTGTAATTGCACGAGACCTAGTCGTATCTCTTGAACGCCTACTCGTGAAATATCCTTCTCACGCGCTTCATGATTGGTTTTGGGAGGAAGCTTGAAGTAATCATCTAAGTGAAGAACCAATGCTTTTTTATTTTCAAAAAGAAGTTCTTGTTGCAAGCAAGTTGCGGTAACTGACTTTCCACTTCCAGATTCTCCCGCAATGGCAATTACGAATTTATTATTCCAAAAATTTCGTTTCGAAAGTTGTTGTACAATCGATTTTGAAGTTTGAAAAAACTCATCTTTTATGGTAATAATATCTCCTAGCATAAAATTTTATTTTTTACATCCCTAATTTCTTTTGGGGTGGTATTCATCATGATATAACCTGCTGCAGAGAAGCAAAGTTGACTCACACCTTTTGGTTCACCACTGCGTACATCCCAGTACTCACTAAACATTTTAGAAGCATCATTTCCAGTGAAATTATCATGATGAGATGCGAGGATGTTTTTAGAAATATCATCTCTGCCATTGAGGGTGAACGCTAAGGCCAATAGTCCATTGAACACGGGCCAGCTGCCTCCATTATGGAATTGATATGGGTAATTTTTGAAGGAATAACTATAATTATGACTCAATAATTTCCATTCATCATCTTCTGGTTGGATGATCGGAAAAAATACGGGAAGCATTTGCGAACTATTCATCTCAAAAAACTGGTTCACATAGTTCGCCAGTTCATTCACATTATTGTTAAGGCCAACGAGTAGTGCCAAAGCATTTGCCGCTAAATCCCAGCGGCTATCGTATCCTGCGGGAGAAAAAGTACTCGGCCAGAAGTCCATTTTTTTGTATGCTTCTTTGTACGCAACAGGGTGATATTCACTGCCGTCAGGTTTATGACTAAAGCTGAAGTTGTGAATAATATTTTGACGAAGTTCGTTGGCTTCTTCGAGGATCTGAGTATCCTGAATCACCGAGCCCAATGATCGCATTCCCCAGTAGCGTAACGCTTGATCATATAATGTGTATCCACTTGAGATATACTCGTCTGCCCAGTTACCACCCAACGGTGTGTATACAAACCCTTTCTGATTGTACTCCCAGGCCTTGGTAACGGCCATGGCCTTTTTAATTTTTGGGAGTAAATAATCTTCTAAAGAATAATCCAGATTCAATGCCCAACATGCCGCAACAATCCACCATGTAGTAGCGTCAATTCTGCCGGCAGTACCGCCAAAACTTACCTTTCCATCAGTACTCACATTACTTGGAATTTGTCCGTTAGTCAGCTTGGTGGCGCGACAAATGAACGGTACTTCTGATGAGTGCATTTATGCCTTTTTCATCATTCACACAAAGAGCCGCAAGTCCAGCAATAGCGCTATCTCTCGCCCACACACGATTATAGTTATCGTGCTTGATTGGCGAGGCAACATAACCGTTTTCGGTGATGCAGTTATGTAGCAGAACGTATGCAGATTCTAAAAAAATCATGACATGATAGAAGTATAAATGCTATGTTGAAGGTGAAAGCTTTTATCCGAGTGAAAAACCAACTGCCTGCAGGAAGAGATTACAGGCAGTCGATTTTCTCTAAATGAGATTTTTCACTCGTATATGTTTGTTTTGGTTAAGGAGAAACAAAATAATTCAGTTTTTGCACCGAAACACTTATGAATAAAGGCATTTAACAATAACAATCGTTTGCGCAATCGTTTGCGGTTAAAAAATACTATCTTCGAACATTCACTGATGAACGTTATTGCAATCCGAAATTTTTATGCAAAAAAGAGCTACTATAAAAGACATCGCGAAAGCACTTGATATCTCTGTAAGCACTGTTTCAAGAGGGTTGAGAGATCATCCTGATATTAGCAAGGATATGTGTCAGTTGATCAAAGACAAGGCTAAGGAACTTAATTATCATCCAAATCATATCGCGGCAGGACTTAGAAAGAGAAGTAGTAAAATTATTGCTCTAATCATTCCTGAAATTTCGATGTTCTTTTTTCCTTCAGTGATTAAAGGTGTGGAAGAAGTGGCGAGAGAAAATGGATATCAATTACTGGTATTGCAAAGCAATGATGATCTTGAACATGAAAAGCGAAATATTCAAATGTGTCTTGATCATTCCGTGGAAGGTATTCTAATTTCACTAAGCAACAAGACGAGCAATATTGATCACCTTATAAACCTCCCTGCATCGGGAATACCTGTTGTTTTTTTCGATAAGAGTATCGAAAACTCACCATTTGATGAAGTAGTAATTGATGATGAGGATGTCGCTTTTCAAGCTGTAAAAAACTTAGTTCATGAAGGATGTAAAAATATCGCCATTATACTAGGAAATGAGAATTTGCTGATTACAAAAAGAAGAGAGCGTGGTGCTCGTTTAGCGCTAGTGAATGCCAATGTAGAGGCTACGTTTGTGTACGCTGAGAGTTTTAATAAAGCACAAATCGCATTGGCAGATTACTTGTCTTCACATCATCCTGATGGTATGTTTTTGATGAGTGATGAGCTGATGGCAGCGGCATCTCAACCATTAAGTGGAAAGGGTTGTTTGGTTGTTGGCATCAGTGATGGAATGATTCCAGAAATCGTCAATTTTCCACTGAAATACTTTTATCATAGTGGATTCGAAATTGGAAAATTAGCCGCTTCCAAATTAGTTCATCGTATATTGATGAGCACGGAAGGGGGGCAGAATACACCTGCAGAGAGAATAATATTAGATGTAAAAATGCATTCTTTACATTAAAATATTATCTTCGTTCTTCAACTCCTAAACCTTGCCTATTCGGCTACTCATATTTTCTTTAGTTACTATTTTCATTTTCGAAAATCGAGTTCTTGCGCAGTGTGATTTTGACAACAACTACTATACTTGGCTTTCTCCTTCATGTCCGGGAAGCGAAACTGCTTTCTGCATGTATGGTGGTGAATATGTAGAAGTGGATGTGGTAGAAGGAATTGAATATACATTTTCAACTTGTGGTGGAGGCTTCTTCGATTCGCAAATAACTTTGTATGATGAATTTGGATTTTTCATTGATTACAACGATGATTTTTGTGGACTGCAATCTTCTATCACCTGGACAGCAGATTACACGGGAATTGTGTTTGTAATGCTCGACGAATTTCCTTGTGAAGACTTGGATGAGTGCATGGATTTAACTGTGAGTTGTGGTCTATGGAATGGGGATGGTGACGGCTGTAATACAGATGTGATATTATGTCAAAATTCTGCCGGTCCATTTTCTTTTGGACCTCCAGGCCCACCTGTGAGTTCTTGTCTCGATTGGTTTTCCAATTCACAATTCACATACATCATGGTAAACATTACGACCTCAGGTCCTTTGAGTTTACTGATTGATGGAAACGGAACTACGGGTTATTTAGACGTTTCTGTTTTTGATATTCCTGAAGGAATCGATCCTTGCGACGCCATTCAAGATTTGAATAATGAAATTGGCTGTAACTATGCCGATTTTTGGGATGGCTGCAACCAATTCGGAACGTTCTACCCATGCACATCAAGTGTCCCTTCTCCTAATGTCGTGGCGGGGCAAACAATTATGATTATAGTGGAAGACTGGCAAGATGGCGAATCTTCGGAATTCACGTTGTCATTAGGCCCTCCGCCAAATGCTCAAAGTGGCCCCCCGAGTCCAGTACTGTTAAATGCAGGACCCTTTTGTGAATCGTCAGGACCGGTGCAGCTGCAAGCCAGCGATATGGGGGGATCGTGGACAGGCCAGTCAACAACAATAGATGGAATATTCGATCCGTCAGATGCAGGAATCGGTACTTACGATATTCTTTATGAAATCGGGAATCCTCCATGCTATGCATCAAGTACCACAACAATTGCAGTAATTGACGCACCAGTAGCAAGCTTTGAAATTCCAGAACCGAATGTTTGTTCGGGTGAGTTTTCTGAGGTGATTTTCACGGGTACTCCAAACGCAACAGTTTCATATACTATTGATGGAGGAATAGAACAAACCGTCCAGTTCGACGCAAATGGTGAAGCAATAGTGAATGTCGGCCCAGTTACTTCTGATATAGTAATTGATGTTTTGGAAGTTACATTACCAGGTGCACCTCCTTGCACGACAACACTTAACTTGCCACCTTCAGGAATAACAGTGCTTCCCGGGAATATCCTTTCTCCGATATTTCACGATTAAATTATCTTAGCAAAAAATTTCGCACTGAGCAAGGTTACCCACATAGATAAAAGGCCTCGATTGAAATTCATTGATATGGCAAGGTCCGTGGCTATTATTTTGATGCTTGAAGGGCACTGCACAGGCGCAGCTCTTGCCGATCAATATCGAAATAAGGAGTACCTTGGATATGCCATATGGGGTCAGATTCACGGATGGACATCGGTGCTATTCTTCACTGTTTCTGGTGTGATTTTTACCTACCTTCTATCTGCTCACAATGAATTTGCTTATTGGAAAAATGTTCGCGTAAGAAAAGGATATAAGCGGGTTCTTCAATTGTTGTTTTGGGGTTACCTGATACAAATTAATTTAAAGGCGCTTTATTATACCATTTTTCATGGTAGTTCATACGATGCGGATTGGCTGCAAGCTTTTCACGTACTACAGGGCATTGGGTTTGGAATATTGATGTTGCTTGTATTTTATGGTTTATATAAATGGATTGGTAAAATCGAGTTGCATTGGTATTATTTGATAGCCGCAATTATTTTCTTTGGATTCAATGGATGGCTCAATCATAGAATTGATGTAGACAAACAGTTGATTAGCGAAGGCATTTTACAAGCGAAAAGATATTGGCCTGAAGGTGCTCCAAAATTCATTCAAAACATTGTTTATGGACAATACTCTGAATTCAGCATACTCCGATTTACAGGCTATACTGTTCTAGGCGGAATGCTAGGCAGTATCATTCGCAAATACGAAGACAAGGTTTTCAATTGGTCATTTATCGGAATAGTTGCTGGAACGGGTGTATTGATTTTAGCGCTCATTAAATACTTCTTTAGAGGAATTGATAAACTATCAATGTATCTTGGTTGGACCGATGCAAAAGTGCAGGCTACAAATACCTATCCTTTAAAAAGCTTCGGCGTTATTTTAATATTTATTTCACTGCTCATTGTGATCGATAAATACTTTAAAATAAAAGAATCCCTTTTCCTAAAAATGGGTCGAAATACACTCTCTATTTACATCGTACACGTCATTATTTTGTATGAAGGGATTTTTGGTTTTGGACTAAAACCACTTTTATTGAACAGAAATTTCGATCCTCTTTCATCAGGACTAATAAGCCTTTCTTTCATTTTAATTTTTGTTTTAATGGTTCGGTTTATTGAGCCATTAACCAAGTTTTATTATAAGGTAGTTCCATTACATTGGCTGAATAAGTAGACTACCGAACGTTCGTTCGGTCAGCTGAAGTAATGCACCATACCTATAAACAGTAAGGTGATTCCAACGGAGGTGAGACCATATAAGGCGATACCTGTATCCGAATTGGTTTGATAAAGTAGAAAAGTGGTCATAAACGCCGCCACTAAAGTCAAACCACCGGCCAAAAAGAAATAAAAACCTCGTGCGCGCTTCTTAGAAGTGCGCATGTGTTTTACTTTAGACATAACGGCTTCGGCAACGTCCAAGTCGGTGCCACGCTTTATTAAACGAGCGAGTATTTCATCTGAACTATGGCCTGTTTCATACAATTGCCATACCTCATGGAAGAGTCCATCTGGAATGTGGTGTTGTGACATGGTTAAGGTTTATCTCTCTCAATAATAGTGTGATTCACAACGAAATAACATGATTATTGTCAGAAAAAAAAATCCCGACAACTGTCGGGATTTTATATTTTGAATCGAGATAATTGGATATCAAGGGAAAATACCTCTTTGCTTATAAGCCAAATCAATTCTGCTGATAGCTTCAATATATGCAGCCGTACGCCAATCGGTTTGGTAGTTGTTCGCACAAGCAATCACTTGGTTGAAAGACTTCGTCATCTTCGCTTCAAGCTTGCTGATCACTTCGTCCATTTCCCAAAGCTCACCTTGACGGTTTTGTAACCACTCAAAATAGCTTCCGATTACACCACCACTGTTGCAAAGAATATCTGGAATCACATCGATACCACGTTCAATCAAAATAGCATCTCCTTTTGGATCTACAGGACCATTAGCCCCTTCTGCTACCAATTGCGCTTTGATGTCGTTTGCGTTTTCTTCAGTGATTTGATTACCTAATGCGGCAGGAATAACGATATCACACTCCAATCCGTAGAATGAAGAGCTATCGATGCTTTCAGTTCCTGGGAAGTCAACTACTCCATGGAAGTTCGGCGTTGCATAATCATTCAAACGCTCAGGATCGATACCATTAGCGTTGAAAATAGTTCCACTTGCATCTTGAACAGCAATCAAAATTGCACCTTCAGAATGCATGAAGTGAGAAGCCCAGTATCCAACATTACCAAACCCTTGAACGATATATTTCATACCTCTCAAAGACTTTCCTCTGTGCTTAGCCCACTCTTTGATTGTGGTTACCACACCAAATCCAGTTGCACGGTCGCGACCTTCTAGTCCGCCCGAACCAACAGGTTTTCCTGTTACTACGTGCTTGAAAGCTGAGCGCTCTGCTGCTGGCTTTGTTTGCATGTAAGTATCCGCAATCCAAGCCATCATTTGTGCGTTGGTATTTACGTCTGGTGCAGGAATGTCTAGTTCAGGACCAATGTTGTCTCCCAATGAAAACGTAAAACGACGAGTAATACGTTCCAATTCAGTTTGAGAGTACTTCTTCGGATCGATTTGAATACCACCCTTTCCGCCGCCGTAAGGCAAACCAGCAAGTGAAGTTTTCCAAGTCATCCATGTTGCCAAAGCTCTGGCAGCATCTATATCCACAGTTGGGTGATAGCGAAGACCACCTTTGTAAGGACCAAGTGCATTGTTGTGCTGCACACGGTAACCTGTAAAACATTCGATGCGACCATCGTCCATTTTTACAGGAAAGTTTACTACAATTTCATTGTTTGTGATGGAAAGAATCTTGCGAACTCCCTCGTCAAGTCCCATCTTGTCTGCAGCTTTGTCGAACTGATATTTCACACTTTCGTACATCGACTGCCTAACAGGTGCATTGTTTCCCATTCGGTTTGCAGGAATTAATAAAACGGTTGTTTCAAAATCGGGCACAACATTAAGAAAAAGTATCTCACGTTGTATATCATTTCTTTCTTAACGCGTTGATATTGATGCCAAGTATCGCGGCGTTAGTTAAAATGATTGGTATTGAGTAGTTTAGCATGACGCCGTAAGCCACAAAAAGCAGGCATCCGATGCTGTTTATTGTCCTTAACTTCTTAATGTCCTTCATCAAGAAGGAAATTAAAACCAAAAGTGAGGCAGCATACCCCACCAAATCTACCGGCTCATGGGGAAAAACAGAGAGTAAAAAGTGCATAAATTATTATTGTAAAATCGTAAGTCCGCCTTTCGCCATTTTCAACTTCTCCAAGTCGCCTTTCGCATTTTCAACTTGTAGTTTTTCTTCGTTGATGTTGTCTTTATTCGCATTGATTTCTTTATTCAATCTTTCAATATCGCTTCGATGGTTAGAAACTTCGGCTTCCTTTTTCTCCAAATTATTTTGTGTCTCAGAAAGCTTGCGGTCGGCATTGATCAATTTATTTTCGGTCTCAGTAACCTTGGTATTCTTATCGGTCAACTTACCCTGAAGCTTCGAAATGCTCTCTCTTCTTTTAGTAATATCCTTCAATCCTTTTTCAGCCTTTTTTTCTGAAAGGTCGCCTGCCGCTAGCTTGGTGTTGTAATCTAACTCTGCTACCTTCAAGTCATCCTCTGCACGCTTGATTTCTTTTTTCTGCTGCTCTAATTCACGCTTCAGAATTTCCACTTCGTTATCTAAAGCTTTTTTATCACTGTTCGTTTTATCCATGGAAGATCTCAAACTTGAAATATCTCCATTCAATTTATTGATCGACTTTTCGTGATCATCTTTATCACGCTGCAAACGCTCTCCCTGCTTCTCCAGTTTTTCAGCGTCCTTCACTTGGCGATCGTAGTTTTTTTGAAGCACACTTATTTTTTCATCATATAGGCTTACATAATATTCATAAATACCCTTTTCCATCATCGCGCGCACATTTTCATAGGTAGCACCAGATGATAAGTACGCCCCTTTTTGCTTCGTTAGTGAAGTGATTCTGCAGAAGTCGCCATCCTTTTCTACTTTATAATAAAATGAAAGAGAATCTGGGGAAAGTTTTGGCGACACAAAATTGGTTGATGCATAATATCCGCTTTCTCGCTTCCCATCTACGGCATAATTACTCTTCGCAAATTTTTTCCAGAATTTTTCGAAGTCATTCTCTTCACCGAAAACCAGGGCAGATTGGGCTGTTTGAACACCCTCGCCGTGTTGTGTCGTGATTTCTTGAATCACAATATTTGGTGTTTTAAAAAGCGCCTCTGTGACTTTATCATTTTGAGAAAAGCCATTGGCGGTCAAAGCTATTGCTGCTATCAGTAGTATTAATGTTTTCATACTTCAAATATAAGAAGATAAAAAAAGACCGTTTCCATTTTGCAATTGGAAACGGTCTTCAAGTGCGCCCACCTGGGCTCGAACCAGGGACCCACAGATTATGAGTCTGTTGCTCTAACCGACTGAGCTATAGGCGCAATCCCTTAATGGGGCGGCAAATGTAATATGCCTTTGTTAAATATTGCAATTCATCGACGCTTTTTCTTCGAATTGCCTCGTGCTTTCTGAGAAAATGTCTTTTTAGGACCACTGCTGCGTTTGTTTTCTGGGCGCTGTGACTTGAATGTTTTGCGGTTGTCAGCAATTTCATAATCCAATGTGCGCTGTTGAATATCTCCATCCACCATCACAAACATGATTTCATCGCCCATGTGATACTCCTGTTTGGTGCGTGCGCCGTACACCACATAACGATCAGGATCGAAGCTGTAATAGTCGTTTTCCAATGTATTCAGAGACACCAGTCCTTCGCACTTGCTTTCCTTTTCTTCCACATAAATTCCCCAATCGGCAAGACCAGAAATAACACCTTCAAACACTTGACCCTTGCGAGCTAACATATATTCTACTTGCTTGTACTTTATAGAAGCGCGCTCGGCCTCAGCTGCGCGCTTTTCCATTGCACTGCTATGGCGACACTTCATTTCATACTCTCCTTCATCAACAGGCTTTCCTTTGTCGAGATAATGCTGCAACAATCGATGCACCATCACATCCGGATATCTTCGAATAGGTGAGGTAAAGTGGGTGTAAAAATCGAATGCCAATCCAAAGTGTCCCACATTGTGTGTGCTGTATTCAGCTTTGGCCATCGAACGAATCGCCATCGTTTGAATCACACTTTCTTCTGGTTGACCCTCTACTGCTTTGAGTAAATCTTTGATTACAGCGCCATTGCCTTTGCCAGAAGGCTTACCCAATTTATAACCCAATTGTTTTACAAACTTTCTGAGTTGTTCAATTTTGTCTTCCTGAGGTTCATCGTGCACACGATAAACAAAAGTTTTTGGCTTTGATGTATGATTGAATGGCAAACTCGTGTCGCCAATAAAGGCAGCCACTTTTTTGTTGGCCAACAACATAAACTCTTCAATCAATTGATTGGAATCTTTCATCTTTTTGATGTACACCCCAGTTGGCACACCATTGTCGTCCAAATTAAATTTCACTTCTTCGCTGCTGAAATCAACGGCTCCGTTGTCGAAGCGATCCGCACGCATTTTTTTGGCAAGTCGATCGAGCGTCAGGATTTCCTCTTTGAAATCGCCTTCTTCACCTTCAATAATTGCTTGTGCTTCTTCGTATGTGAATCGGCGATCACTGAAGATTACTGTTCTTCCGTACCATTCAGAAACCACTTCTGCTTCTTCATTCAATTCAAAAACGGCACTGAAACAAAGCTTTTCTTCATGCGGTCTCAACGAGCACAAGAAGTTGGACAGCCGCTCCGGAAGCATTGGAATGGTGCGATCCACAAGGTAAACCGATGTTGCACGATCAAAAGCCTCTGGTTCAAGTGGACTATTTGGAGTGAGGTAAAAACTCACATCGGCAATGTGAACACCTACCTCGTAATTTCCATTATCCAATTTTTGAATGCTCAACGCATCATCAAAATCCTTTGCATCAAACGGGTCTATGGTGAAAGTTGTAATTTCTCTAAAGTCTCGTCTTCTCGAAATTTCTTTTGGAGTAATACCACTATCAATTCGATTAGCAATTTCTTCAAGATGTTTTGGAAAATGATAAGGAAGTTCAAACTCAGCAATGATAGAATGCATCTCAGCTTTGTGATCTCCAGGTCTTCCAAATACTTCTTCCACTCTACCGAAAGGGCTAGATCCTGGTCTGTCCCAATCGAGAATTTTTACCAAAACTTTATCGCCATCTTTTCCTCCATTCATTTGTTCTTTTGAGATGAAAAAATGAACGTGGACTTTCTTGTCGCTAGGAATCATAAACATTCCAACGGACTCTTGCTTTAATACTCCAACAAATTGGTGCTTCGATCTTTGAACCACGCGAATCACTTCACCTTGCTTTCTTCTAGCATGAGGATTAAATGTAATTTCAACCAAATCTCCATTGAGGGCAAAACCAGTTTTTCCTTTTGGAATTTCGATGTCGCGTGCTTCACCTTCTACTGTGACATATCCTTTTTCAAAGCGATTGATTTCAATCGTCCCTTGAACACTAAATACCGACTGTTTTGTGAGAATATACTTTCCTCTCTCTACTTCCTTCAATGTACCATCCATCACCTCCGCTTCCAGAATGTCGTGAATGAGCATTCTGATCCCACTGTCAGAAATGTCCAATTCAGAAGCCACTTGTTTATAGTTGAGTGCTTTCTGACCGGATTTCTGAAATACATGAATGATTTCTTTGCGAAGCTCTTCTTTAAAAGAGCCATAGCCTTTTTTCTTCTTTTTTGCCATTGGAGCAAAGATAGGGATGATTGGAGTAAGGAAAATTTGGTCTGAAGTAAAGTTGCTTATTGGTCAATTAACTTTTTTTAAAACCGCGTTAGATGCGCTTTACAGAATATTTTGGCTATATTATGGTTACATTTGTACAACCTCAAAAACCCTCACGTTATGAAAAAGTTAGTGCTCTTTATCGCCCTAATTGTATTAGGGATCTCCTCAAACAATTTGTTAGCTCAAGGTGGACCAGATCAGAAATTTCTCAATGCTGGAGTAGGACTTTCTGGATGGGGTGTGCCGATTTATGCCAACTTCGAATTTCCAATTGCCAATGATTTTACCTTATCCGTAGGTGGGTCTTATCAATCCCGTGTAGAAAGGTATTATTACTTACCAGGCCAGAGAATAGGGTGGAGACATAATATCCTCGGATTGCAAATCGCGGGGAATTATTATTTCGACAACCTCATTGACCTCCCAAGTGATTTTGACTTATATGCTGGTATTCAAGCGGAATACTATGTTTGGCGTACAAGACTTGTGGATAATAAATATGGTACCGTTGAGTACAGCGGATCTGGCTTGGGTGGCGCAGGAATTTCCGGATTAATCGGGGGCCGCTATCACGTAAAGCCAGGTAAGTTATCTTTGAATCTTCAACTCGCTGGTGGAACTGTAATGAGTGCTGGTAGACTTGGAGTTAGTTTCTGGTTATAATTTTTTATGGAAAAGAAAAAAGTAATGCTCGGCTTGCGCTTGGCTACTGACCCTAGATGGGTAAACATTGTAGAAAAAAACATTGAAGAAATCCTTACGGATCACGCCTACTGCGAACAAAAAGCAGCGAGCAATGCTATTTCTACGATAGTGAGATACCCTGAATATCCCGACTTGGTGGACGATATGGTTCGCATTTCTCAAGAAGAAATGGAACACTTCGGAATGGTGCACCAAGAGCTAATTAAAAGAGGAATGCAATTAGGTCGTGAACGTAAAGATACATACGTTCACGACCTTGCTTCATTTATAATGCAGGGCGGAAATAAACATCAAATTTTTGTAGATCGCATGCTGTTTGCAGCGATGATCGAAGCAAGAAGTTGCGAACGTTTTCGGTTGCTTTCTGAAAACATTGCAGACGAAAACTTACGCGGTTTTTACTATGATCTAATGGCTTCTGAGGCCGAACATTATACCACTTTTCTGGGCTATGCCCGCAAATATGGAACGGGTGTAGATGTGGATAAACGATGGAATGAGTTTCTTGATTTCGAAGCGTCATTGATGGAAAAGTACGGGAAAAAAGAAACGATGCATGGCTAATTTCAAATTCCGATTTGCGAATACTTCTGACATTCCTCTAATTCAAGAATTGAATTTGCAAGTTTGGCCGCAAACCTATCGTGAAATTTTAAGCGAAGAACAAATCAATTACATGTTGGAAATGATGTATAGTGAAGCATCATTGAAGCGTCAGATGGAAGAGGAAGGATGTGTTTTCATTTTGATGTATGATGGAAATACACCTATTGGTTTTGCCTCATATTCTGAAATTGAACCTCACGAATTTAAACTGCATAAGATTTACGTCCTCCCTACTATTCAAGGCATAGGAGCGGGAAAATCACTTCTTGAGAATGTTATTTCGGAGGTAAAAAAGCAAAACGGAAAGTCCTTATCACTTAATGTAAATCGATTCAACAAAGCCAAAACTTTCTATGATCGAATGCAGTTCAAAGTAGTTGAAGAAGTCGATGTACACATCGGCAATGGATATTACATGAATGATTATATAATGACATTCCAAATTCCTTATTCATCCTTCGAGAATTGAGAATTGAATCCTTGTCTACTTGAATCCTTGTCGTTTTACGTTAACTCAATGCGAAAAGTAGTTCCCACGTTGGCTTCACTATGTTTGATGAAAATGCGGCCATTGTGGTAATTTTCAATAATACGTTTTACCAAACTCAAGCCCAATCCCCATCCGCGTTTTTTGGTGGTATAGCCCGGTTGGAATATGGTTTTCCATTTATTCTTTGGAACACCTTTACCTGTATCTGTAATCTCTACTATAGGAGAACCATTTTCTGTAAACACGCGAGCAGTTAGCGAACCCTCACCGTCCATTGCATCTACGGCATTTTTTACAAGATTTTCAATCACCCATCCGAACAAAGGAAGGTTAAGTGCTGCGATAGTCGTCGGCGTTTCATTGAGGATACTAAAGCTTACCCTGCGGCTTACACGTCCTTCTAAATAGTCGAACGCGCCCTTCACAGCATCATACAAATCGGTGTTTTGAAGTTCCGGGACACTACCAATTTTAGAAAAACGATCGGTTATTGTATTCAGTCGTTCAATGTCTTTATTCAACTCGACCATCGTGCTCTGGTCCACTCCCTGCGCCTCAAGCAGTGAACTCCAAGCCATCAATGATGATAGCGGAGTTCCCAATTGGTGAGCCGTTTCTTTCGCCATACCAACCCAAACTTGATTCTGTTCTGCTTTTCTGAAAGTAGAAAAAATGAGATAGGCTACCACCAAGAAAACACCAATTAAAATCAACTGTAAAATCGGGAAATTTTGCAATTGCTTAAGCACTTCAGAGTCTTCATAAAAAATGAATTGCTTACCCTGACCAGGAAGATTGATCTCGATGGGCGGATTGTCATTTTTCATAGAAGCGATTTTATTCAATCGCAAATCGTGCGTAGAAAAAGCGAGTGTATCGATATTCCCAAATCGCAGAATATTCTTTTGAGTGCTATCGGTTACAATCACTGGTACACTCGCCGAATTGATTACAGTTTCAGAAATAAAACTATTGATCAAGTCATCCATAGTGTGCTGCAACTCCATGAAAATATAACTGTCGTTGTAATACACTTTCAAACCAACTTCAGGAAATTTGATAGGCTCGTATTTGGTTTTCATTACCTGATAAAGCGAATCAATATAGTCGTTGTCATTGGCTCTGTTTTCGGGAATGTTTGCAGAGTTGCTCAACCTTCCCTTTTCATCATAAATTAAAATAGGAATGGTCGAATTGCCCCAAATGAAATCTGTTACAAAAGTCAAATCATTTTGATCGGTAGGGTCGCTCAAAATTTGATACGCCTTTGCAAGGAGATTTGCCTTTTTTCTTTCTTCATCTCGAAGATTGTCGAAAAGCTCTTCAGTAAACGACACCAGCTCTGCACGTCGTTCGATAGCCTCACTCCACAGTTTTACTTTTTCCCTTTCACCTTCTCTGATGCGCTCGGCAATGTGATTGCTGTACCATAGCGTAATGCCTACAATAACCATCGCTATTGTAAACAAGAAGATTTTCCAACGTTGCTTATTGCTGTATAAGTTCACGTGGCTAATATAATGAAAGCTTAATGTGTGAATAAACGTGAACAATTAGTTTCTCTTCGAGGTTTGAATTACTTTCGACCGCCTCACAGCTCAACATGATAGGATTTCGTTTTTCAGAATTTATTCCAGAGGAAGATAAGAGATCTCCCTTCGAAAGACTTTTGCCATTATTTCTCGAATTGCTCAACTATACCAACGGTGACCCGCTAGACACCCTAGATTGGATGGAGGAAATTGATAAGCAACAACCCATTTTCCCTGAAAATTATTCACGCACAGACTTTGAGCAAGAGTTGTTGCGTAAAGGTTTTATAAAAGAGGAATTTAAAAAAGGGAGTGTTGGTGGTATAAAAATTACCGGAAAGGCAGAGCAAGCCATTCGTCAGAGAGCTTTAGAACAGCTTTTTGGTAAAATGAAAAAGGCGGGCAAAAGTGGCCACAAAACGAAGTTTACTGGTGGAGGTGATGAAGCAACGGAAATGACAAGACCGTTTGTATTTGGCGATAAGCCGGAGCAAATCTTGATGAGTGAATCGCTTCGAAATGCACAAATCAATAACGGTGCGGACGAGTTTATTTTAACAGAGGCTGACCTGGAAGTGTATGAAACGGAAAACAAATCACAAGCTTCCACGGTGTTGATGATTGATATATCACACTCCATGATTCTGTACGGCGAAGATCGTATCACTCCTGCCAAGAAAGTGGCAATGGCGCTTTCTGAATTGATCATGAAGCGATACCCAAAGGACACTTTAGATATCGTGGTGTTTGGCAATGATGCGTGGCCTATACAGGTCAAAGATTTGCCTTATTTGCAAGTGGGGCCATTCCACACCAATACCGTGGCGGGCTTGGAATTGGCAATGGATATTCTGAGAAGAAGAAAGTCTTCAAACAAACAAATATTTATGATCACCGATGGTAAACCTTCTTGTTTGAAAGAAGGAGGTGAGTACTATAAAAATTCATTTGGCCTCGATCCATACATTGTAGGCAAATGTTTGAACCTCGCTCGCATGTGCAGAAAAGCGAGTATTCCTATCACCACATTCATGCTAACAGACGATCCCTATTTGCAACAATTTGTAGATGACTTTACGGAAGCAAATAATGGCAAAGCTTTATTCACAGGGCTTTCTGGGCTAGGAGATGGAATTTTAATTGACTATGAAAGAAATCGGAAAAGAAGAAGATAATATGAGCAAACCAAGTACTCTCGGAGAACTTAAAAAATCGAAATACACCTCTCAATCAATCGCTGAAGAATTGAGAAAAAATTTGATTTCAAAATTGCAAAGTGGCGAAGAAATTTTCCCAGGCATTTTAGGATATGAAGAAACGGTAATTCCAGATATTCAACGTGCCATCTTGAGTGGTCATAGTATGAATTTACTTGGACTCCGTGGACAAGCAAAAACGAGAATTGCCCGAGCACTTACCACCCTTTTGGATGAGTACATTCCAATTGTAAAAGGAAGCGAACTCAACGATGATCCGTTGAATCCAATCAGTCGATTTGCGAAAGATTTGATTGCTGAAATGGGCAACAAAACTCCAATTGATTGGCTGCATAGATCGAATAGATATGTAGAAAAACTGGCAACACCGGATGTTACCATAGCTGATTTGATTGGGGATGTGGATCCTATTAAGGCAGCCAATTTGAAATTGAACTACAGCGACGAACGAGTAATTCACTTTGGGTTAGTTCCTCGAAGCAATCGATGCATTTTTGTGATCAATGAATTGCCCGATTTGCAACCAAGGATTCAAGTTGCACTGTTCAATATTTTGCAAGAAGGAGACATCCAAATCAGAGGTTTTCAGTTGCGACTCGAACTGGATATTCAATTTGTGTTTACCGCAAACCCGGAAGACTATACCAACCGCGGTAGCATTATCACTCCGTTGAAAGACCGCATTCAATCGCAAATTCTAACGCACTATCCAAAGTCGATTGAAATATCGCAATCTATTACCCAACAAGAAGCAAATGTGACAGAAGAGCAAAAGAAGCGCGTAGTGATTCCACCAATTCTTGCGGAGTTGATCGAAATGATAGCTTTTGAAGCACGCGAGTCGGAATACGTAGATCATAAAAGCGGGGTGTCGGCAAGGTTGACTATTTCGGCATACGAAAACTTGGTAAGCGGCGCAGAACTTCGAGCTTTAATCAACGGAGAAAAAACAACTACCGCGCGCATCAACGATTTGCTTTCAGTGATACCAGCGGTAACGGGCAAAGTAGAACTTGTTTATGAAGGCGAGCAAGAAGGTCCACAGTTCGTAGCCATGCGCCTTTTGGGTCAAAGCATTAGAAAGAAGTTTCCGCAAATTTTTCCGAATCCAGACACATTCAAAAGAAAGCGATTACCAAGTCCATACGACCCAATTATTGAGTGGTTTGGTCAGAATCAAGTTGAGTTGGAACGAAATATTTCATCAAAAGAATGGGGGGCTAAGCTTTATGCTGTACCCATGCTCAATGAAATCGTCAATAAATATTGCCCAGGTAGCGACGACAATGAGAAGCTGTTAATGATGGAGTTTATCTTACATGGATTAGCTGAATATAGCTTAATTGGCAAAAGTGTAATGGATTCATCTATTGAGTTTTCGGACGTTATGAACCAACTTTTCTCGGATGACGAAGAGGACATCAACTACAATTAATGCTTGGAATCCCAAAAGGGTAGGGTAAATTAGTTTGTAGAGGTATTTCTATCGCTTTGAGGAGTAAATTAGCGCCTCGTTTTAAAATTTTTAAACCTGTGATGAAGAATATTTTTGTAGCAGCCGCATTCGCGGTGATGAGCGTTTTGTCTTTTGGTCAATCTGAAAATGTATTGTATTGTGGCCAAGTTGGTCGCACAGCCAAACTTTTCGAAGATCATCCAGGATGTTCTCACCAAGCCGATATCGCAGCTCAAGATTTGGAGCAATGGACACAAGATTTTATTAGCGAAGGTCGCGGTGGTAGCCAAGAAATTTATATCATTCCAGTTGTGTTTCACATTATTCACAACAATGGTCCTGAAAATATTTCCGACGATCAAGTTTACGATGCCATCAATGTTTTGAATAGAGACTTCAGAATGTTGAACGAAGACATTAGTGTAGTTATACCAGAGTTTGCAGGTATTACTGCGGATATCGGAATTGAATTTCGCTTAGCATCATTAGATCCAGACGGAAATTGTCATTCGGGAATTAACCGTGTTCAGAGCACATTAACAACAGAAGGCGGTGATCAAATGAAAGCACTTTCTATTTGGCCACGCGATATGTATATGAACGTTTGGGTATGTGCCGATGCTGGCGATGGAACAGCAGGATACACTTTTACCCCGAATTCAGTAAATGGACCTTGGGGTGTTGGAAGCGATGGAATTGTGCTTCGTCACGATTACACTGGAAGCATTGGAACAAGCTCTATTTTCCGCAGCCGCACACTTACTCACGAGTGTGGTCACTGGCTCAACCTTCGTCACACTTGGGGACCAACAAACAGTCCTGGAGATGCTGGCAATTGCGACTTTGATGATAACGTAGACGACACTCCTAACACAGTGGGTTATACTGCATGTGACTTGGATGGCGAGTCTTGCGGATCATTAGACAATGTGCAAAACTACATGGAATATAGCTACTGCTCGAGAATGTTCACACTAGGTCAAAGAGACCGCATGAGAGCAGCAATCACAAGTAATATCGCTGAAAGAAGTTCTTTGATTACACAGGAAAACCTTGAAGCAACAGGAGTGCTTGATCCCGCTTTGTGCGTAGCTAAATACACTGTGGATCAAAACAGCACTTGTGTGGGCTTGCCTATCCAATTCCACGATCGCTCATATCACGGCGTTACGTTTTGGTCATGGAACTTTGGTGATGGTACCTCAATGGAAGGTTCAGATCCTGAAATCTATAAAAACCCAACACACATTTATGAAACAGCAGGCAACTACACCGTTGTAATGACTGTTTCAAACAGTGCTTCATCATTGTCATACAGCGTAGAGAACCTGATTACTATTTTGGATTATGAAACAGCTCTACCTCCTTTCGCAGAAGGTTTTGAAGATGCTTGGCCAAATGAAGCTTGGGTTATTTTCAACCAGGATGGTGATTTAACTTGGGAAATTACTCCAAGTGCTTCTGTAACTGGAAGCCGTTCTTTAAAACTCAGAAACTTCAGCGCATCAACAGGAGAAAAATACGATGAGTTGCTTTCTACCACCTACGACATGAGTGCAATGGATACCATCTACATGACGTATCATTGGGCTTATGCGAACAAGTTGACAGAAACGGAAGACCGACTACGCATTCAAGTAAGCGGTGATTGTGGCCAAACTTGGAATACAAGAAGAACTCGCACAGGTTTCAACACCTTGACTACTGCGAACGCTACAAATGCGCAATTCACTCCTACAACCGATAGTCAATGGAGTTCTGAAACATTGATGTTTACCAACTCTGATTGGATGACAGAAGGCTTTAGAGTTCGATTTGAGTTTACTGGTCGTGGTGGAAATAATTTCTTCCTAGACGACATCAACATTACAGCTTCTGACACCGTTTCGGCGGTGATTCAAAGTGTGAGTGAATTGCCGAACAATTTCACTTTCAATATCTACCCAAATCCGGCAAAAGAAAACGCATTAATCAAATACAACTCTGTAGGAAGTGAGCGCGTTACAGTGGAGATGTACAACAATTTGGGTCAGCGTATTGCAGTAATTGCAGACGAACAATTGGCAGCTGGAAATCACATTTGGGAATTGCCTCACCAATCTGCTGGTGTGTACATGGTCGTTTTCAGCAAAAACGGCTTCAGAAAAGCTCAAAAAGTGATATTCGAGTAGGAGAGAAAAAGATGGTAGGCTTTACCTATCTTTGCTCCTATGAATATTGAAAAATCAAAGAAAAATACTTCAACCGCGGTAATTACCGCGGTTATTTCCTCTAAAGAAGCAGCTCCTAAATCAAAAGGACTTTCTAAAGAACAATTGGCGTACCTAGCGGCGGAGGCTAAAAAAGGTTCGGCATCTGTTACGTTCCAACACTTGGGACAAACTCAAAAGTACTTCATTATCGACCCGAAGCAAGCCGGCGATGACCGCGTGTTGGAGTCGTGGAGATCACTTGGAAAGGAGCTTCAGAATATGGCATGCGCTGCAAAAGCAGACAGCCTTCACATCATTAGCGATATCAATTGTCCAGAAGCGACATTGGCTTTCGTAGAAGGAGCAAGTCTTGGAAACTACCAATTCTTGAAGTACTACAAAGACAAGAAAGATCGCAAAAACTCTTTGGAAAAAATCTTTGTTCAAGATGCGAATTTGAAAGATGAAGCATTGCTTGAATTGCATAATACGGTGGAAGCAACAATGCTTTGCCGCGACTTGATCAATGAGCCATTATCCTACCTTACTGCAGTTCAGTTCTCAAAAGAAATGCAGAAAGCAGGTAAGCTCGCAGGTTTTAGCACCAAGGTCTACAATAAAAAGCAAATTGAAGACATGGGAATGGGCGGACTTCTTGGTGTAAACAAAGGAAGTATCGACCCTCCAACTTTCACTGTAATGGAATACAAACCAAAAGGTGCAAAGAATAAAAAACCAGTCGTATTAGTGGGCAAAGGAGTTGTATTCGATACAGGTGGATTGAGCTTGAAACCTACGCCAAACTCAATGGACGAAATGAAGTGCGACATGGCGGGAGCGGCAGCAGTGGTTGGAGCAATGTTCGCAGTGGCATCCAACAAACTTCCTGTGCACGTAGTAGGTCTTGTGCCCGCTACAGACAACAGACCAGGACAAAATGCAATCGTTCCCCAAGACATCCTTCACATGATGGATGGCACAACAGTGGAAGTATTGAATACAGATGCTGAAGGCCGATTGATTTTGGCAGATGCACTATGCTACGCTAAAAAATACAATCCAGAATTAGTAATCGATCTTGCAACGCTTACCGGAGCGGCAATTCGTGCTATCGGAACATATGCGAGCTGCACGATGGGTACCGCCGATCAAAAGGTAATGGACTCACTCACCTCAAGCTCTTTCAAGGTATGGGAACGCGTAGTTCAATTTCCTTTATGGCAAGAATATGCGGATGAATTAAAAAGTGATGTAGCCGATTTGAAAAACCTTGGTGGGGGAAACGGTGGACATATTTCTGCAGGTAAATTCTTGCAGCACTTTACCAATTATCCTTGGATTCACATTGATATCGCAGGACCTGCATACAGCAATTCTGCAAGCGCATACCGCACGAAAGGCGGTACAGGTGTTGGCGTGAGAATGCTTTATAATTTTATTAAAACAAACTACGCGAAATAAAATTCGCAGTTGATTTATGTCTGACAAAAGAGAAGATAAATTAAGAGTAGGTATTACCTCTGGAGACCCCGCTGGAGTGGGTATCGAAACCATCATGAAAGTGTTGGCCGATCCACGCATGCACGACTCCATTATTCCGGTAGTTTACGCTCATCCCGAAATCATCAAGCATCATAAAAAAGTATGTCGCATCGATGAATTTCAATACACTTCGGTGAATGATGCAAGTGAAGCCAACCCGAAAAAGGTGAACCTAGTAAACGTGTGGAAGGAATTTAAAGACCACATCGAAATCGGAAAACCAAGCAAAGAAGCTGGCGAATTTGCTTTTAGAAGCATTGAGAAAGCGACTGAAGATTTAGCTTCAAACAAGATTGATGTACTAGTAACATCACCGATTGACAAAGACACGATTCAAAGTAAAGATTTCAATTTCCCAGGACATACAGAATACTTGGCGAAAATTGCTGGAACCGATAAGGTGTTGATGTTTTTGGTGAGCGACTCTTTGAAAGTGGGTATTGTTACAGGTCATCTGCCTTTGAAAGATGTTGCTGCAAACATTACGAAAGAGCGCATTTTGGAGAAACTGAAGATGATGGAAGAAAGTCTTCTGAAAGACTTCGGAGTTCCTAAACCAAAAATTGCAGTATTAGGTTTAAACCCACATGCAGGCGACAATGGCTTGCTGGGCACAGAAGAAAAGGAAATCATCGCACCAGCGATTCGAGAAGCATCTGAAAATGGAATGCTCACATTTGGTCCCTATGGCGCAGATGGATTCTTTGGTAGCGGCGCGTATAAAAAGTACGATGCGGTGCTAGCCATGTACCACGATCAAGGATTAGCGCCGTTCAAAGCGTTAGCATTTGACAATGGAGTAAACTATACAGCTGGATTACCAATAGTGCGCACGTCTCCAGACCATGGTACAGCTTATGATCTCGCAGGAAAGGGAAAGGCAGATGAAGGCTCATTGCGCTCAGCTATTTTCGTGGCATGCGACGTTTACAAGAAGAGAAGAGAGTATAAAGAGTACGCGTCAAAACCTCTGCAAAGACAAGATGTAAGAGATAAAGAGGATTACAGAGAATAAAAAAATCAAAACCGAGCATTCGCTCGGTTTTTTTTCATGAATATAAAAATAGTTGCCATAGGAAAAACCTCTACGCCCTACATCAAGGAAGGGTTAGATGTTTATTTCAAAAGATTGAAGCATTACGTGAAAACGGAATTGATTGAAATTCCTGATGTGCACTACAAGGAAAGAGATAGACAAAAGGAAAAGGAAGGTGAAGCGATTTTGAAACACATCAAATCCGATGACTTGGTTTTTCTTCTAGATGAAAAAGGAGACAACCCTTCCTCCAGAGAATTGGCTAATTTTTTTCAAAAGAAAATGAATGCGGGTACCCGTCAAATGGTATTGGTGATAGGTGGTGCTTTTGGCTTCAGTCCTGAGTTGTACGACCGTGCTAATGGATTACTTTCTTTCTCGAAAATGACATTTTCACACGAAATGATTCGTCTGTTTTTGCTCGAACAAATCTATCGCTCCTATACCATTTTAAAAGGAGAGAGCTACCACAACGATTAAGCTCTGACTTTCGGTTGTGTGTGTTTTTTAGTCCAATAAATCATCAAAGGAATAAACACAGCGGTTGGTGCCAACCACACCACCCAATACGGTTGAACATTATTGACATTCACAACTAAGAACGCGGTGATTGTAGCGATGTAAGCTCCTATTTTCATTCCTATATGTCGGCGCAGCCAAGACAATGGCGGAAGTATCATTCCCTTGCGCACCTTTCGAAATGTGCGTATATCGCCTAGAACAAGCATCAACTGAATTCCGCCAAACACAATTAAAACGATGTTGGTGGTGTAAACCATAATTGCTCCGTTCACGAAACCAATCAGCAAAAAAAAGTAATCGACTGCGTTTGGTTGAAGCGATTTGTTTTTGATAGAACGAAATCCTGCTACGTTTTGATAGAGTGCAAAAATGGAAATGGTAAACAGAAACAAATTGCTTTTGAAATAGCTGATCCACATTCCGGAAAATGCGACTCCAAGCATCGCAAAGAAGAAAATTTTTCCTGCCGCTTTGTGAATTTTATTGCCTTTTTTCACAACCATTGCTGCCGTTCCGCTAGCAAGGGCGGTGAATCCAGAAATAATATGAAGTATTAGCGAAGTATCCATTTCCGAAAAGTTATATTCAAATATAAAAATTACCGCGTATCCGATTTCTCTTTAAAAATCATTGCATTTGATGTAAATTAGTACCATGGAATACTTTAATGAAATGGAACCCATGTTGCGAACTTTTTGGTTCATGGCCATTCCAACTAGCGTAATTTTCATTATCCAGTCGATCATGACCTTTATTGGAGCCGACGCAACGGACGGGCTGGATGCAGATTTTGATGGCGACCTTTCTGGCGGCGATCATGGATTTCAAATTTTCTCTTTGAGAAACTTGATCAACTTCATGCTCGGATTCAGCTGGATGGGAATTTCGTTTTACGATACCATTGAAACGAAATGGATACTAATTGTACTTTCACTTTTGGTGGGGGTGCTCTTTGTCGGAGTTTTCTTCGTGATTATCCGTCAGCTTACAAAATTGGCTGAAGACAATTCTTTCCGCATGGAAGAAACAGTGGGCTTGACTGCTCAAGTGTATTTGACCATTCCTGAAGAAAAGAAAGGAAAAGGAAAAGTACTTATAAGCGTAAGAGGAAGCACTCACGAATTGGACGCCATGTCTGATACAGAGAAAATTGAGACAAGTGCAATGGTGCGCGTAAAATCTGTGGTGGATAAAATTCTTTTTGTAGAAAAATTATAATTTAAATAACCAAAATCTATCTATGAATCAGTTGTTAATTATAGCAGTCGGAGCTGTTGTATTTTTCGTCTTAATCTCTGCACTTGTTGCGAGGTATAAGCGATGTCCTTCCGACAAAATACTTGTAGTATATGGCCGCACAGGCGGATCTTCTGCAAAATGTATACATGGTGGTGGTGCCTTTATTTGGCCCGTAATTCAAGACTATGCATACCTAGACTTGAAACCACTTTCAATTGAAGCGAACTTGACCAATGCACTGAGCAGGCAGAATATTCGCGTGGACGTTCCATGTCGTTTTACTATTGCCATCTCTACGGAAGCGGACAATATGAATACTGCGGCCGAACGTTTGCTCGGTTTGTCTTCAGAACAAATTCAGGAATTGGCAAAAGATATTTTGTTCGGTCAATTACGTCTGGTAATTGCTACGATGACCATCGAAGAAATCAACTCGGATAGAGATAAATTCTTGGAGAATATTTCTAAGAATGTCGATAGCGAATTGAAAAAAATCGGGTTGAAATTGATTAACGTAAACGTTACGGACATCAAGGACGAATCTGGCTACATCGAGGCTCTTGGTAAAGAAGCTGCGGCGAAAGCGATCAACGAAGCTAAGATTTCTGTGGCTGAACAAGAGAAGATCGGGGAAACAGGAAAGGCTTTGGCTGATAGAGAAAAGGACACCTCTATCGCTGAAACGCACAGAGATCGTGACGTTAAAATTGCGATTACGCAAAAAGACAGAGAAATCAGCATCGCTGCCGCGGGTAGAGATGAATCTATCGGTAAGGCCGAAGCGGAAAGAGATACGCGTATCAAAACCTCTGAAGCGAATGCGATTGCGATTAAAGGGGAAAACGAAGCGAAGATTGCTATTGCATCTTCCGAAGCATTAAGAAGAGAGAAGGAAGCGGAAGCACTTCGTATTGCAATGGCTGCCGAGAAAGTACAACAAGCCTTGGCGCTTGAAGCGGCTTATGTAGCAGAACAAAAGGCGGAATTGGCGCGTTCGGAAAGAGAACGCTCAACCCAAATCGCAAACGTAGTTGTACCTGCGGAAATCGCTAAGCAAAGAGCCATCATCGAAGCACAAGCAGAAGCGGAAAGAATTCGCGTAAACGCGAAAGGGGAAGCTGACGCGATCTATGCAAAGATGGAAGCAGAAGCGAAAGGTCTTTATGAAATCCTTACCAAACAAGCGGAAGGTTATGAGCAAGTGGTTAAGGCTGCTGGTGGTGATTCTACAAATGCATTCCAACTCTTGCTTATTGAAAAACTTCCTGAGCTGGTTAAAACACAAGTGGAAGCAGTTAAGAATATCAAAATTGATAAAGTTACTGTTTGGGATTCTGGAAACAACGCTGATGGCAATGGCTCAACCGCAAATTTCGTAAGCGGAATGATGAAAGCTGTTCCACCATTGAATGACTTATTCAATATGGCAGGTCTAAACCTTCCAACTTATTTGAAAGGTCAGAATGAAGGAAAGGAAACAACCACTCCAACAACAGATGCAAACGAAACCGAATAAACATTCGGTTTTACAAATACTTGAAAAGGCGCTCATAGAGCGCCTTTTCTGTTCATTTGACAAGGGGTTTCGAATTTTGTATCTTTGCGTCAATTCAAGTATTATTAATTCTGCCTTGTTCTAAGGCATGAAAAATTTCATTATGAACGAAACACTCGAAAAGTGGTGGGAAGTCATCTCTCCTTGGTTATTAAGTCATGGTATTACAATTCTGGGAATTATCATTGGTGCATTTATCGTGCATAAACTCGGTAATCATTTTATTGAAAAAATCATCCGAATCGCGGTAGTTACAGACAGACATATTTCTGCAGCTTCAGAAAAGAAAAGAGAGGACACATTGATTCGTATTTTCTCTTGGGTTTTCACCATTGTACTTTGGTTGATGGTGATTCTTATGATTCTTCAAGAACTAGGCGTACCAATCGGGCCAATCATTGCTGGTGCCGGTATCATTGGTATTGCCGTTGGTTTTGGTGGTCAATATCTGATTAAGGATATCATATCAGGGTTCTTTATTATTCTAGAAAATCAATACCGCATCGGTGATGTCATTCGTGTAGCAGACGTGAGTGGAGGGGTAGAAGATATCAGCCTTCGCATGACAACCTTGCGCGATTTGGATGGTACTGTCCATCACGTGCCTCATGGTGAAATTACCAAAGTGTCTAACATGACCAAGTATTTCTCGCGCATCAACATCAATATCGGAGTGTCGTACAACGCAAAATTGGAACACGTCATTGAAGTGGTGAATCGTGTTGGAAATGAATTGGCTGAAGATCCCGAATGGAAAGAAGTAATCACATCACCACCTCAATTCTTGCGTGTGGATGAGTTTGCAGACTCTTCAGTAGTTGTAAAAATTCTGGGCGAAACGAAATCTTCGGAACAATGGAGAGCAGCGGGCGAATTGAGAAAGCGTTTAAAAATTGCTTTTGATAATGAAGGTATTGAAATTCCTTTCCCACAAGTGGTTGTAAATCAACCTGCACCTAAGGCTTAATTCGCTGTAAATTTGCACTATGAATAAGGTGCTTTTTCGGGATTTGGGCAATATGGACTATAAGGAGTGTTGGGACTTTCAAGAACAACTCTTCGGTGCCAGCTGCGGAATCAAACTCGATAATCGCCGACGAAACGATGGCGTAGAAAATCCTACACAAGATTATCTCTTGTTTGTGGAGCACCCTCATGTTTATACCCTTGGTAAAAGTGGAGACTTGGCCAACCTCCTTCTTGATGAAGAAGGGCTTAAAAATGCCAATGCAACTTTCTACCCGATCAATCGTGGTGGTGATATTACCTATCATGGTCCTGGTCAAATCGTTGGGTATCCCATTTTTGATTTGGAACACTATTTTCCAGATATTCACAAGTACTTGAGATACTTGGAAGAAGCTATAATTCTTACTTTAAAAGAATATGGAATTGCTTCGGGAAGAATCGAAGGACTCACCGGTGTGTGGATAGACCCTGAGGATGAAAAGAAGGCAAGAAAAATTGCTGCGATTGGGGTAAAGTGCAGTCGTTGGGTAACGATGCACGGCTTCGCTTTTAATGTCAATACAGATTTGAATTACTTTAAAAACATCGTTCCATGCGGCATCGATGATAAAGATGTAGCGAGCATGCACACTGAACTTGGAAGGTCGGTGGACATCGAAGAAGTAAAAGGAATTCTTAGAGCGAAAATGAGTGAGTTGTTCGGATACGAAGAGCGCTTATGGAAATAGTCATTAAAAAGTAGCCCAGTTTCACTAGGTCGCAGCCCTGTTCTACTAAATAGAAAAAGTCATTTTAATTGATTGAAAGAGTTTTGATGCATAATTCAATTTTATGATCAAAAATTTACTTTCAACTTTTTCTTTGTTTGCACTTGCATTTGCAGCGACAGCTCAGAATGAATGTGCTCCATTCATTACCTATGATCTTCCTCAAAATGTGTATATGTGTGATGGTGAAACCTTCACGCTTGCACCAGCTGTTGTTGGAGACTTTCTAGAGTATCAATGGTTCGAAGACAATCAACCTATGGATGGACAAACAGGGTCGAGCTTGAGTTTGGTTTATACGGGCGGACCAGACGCTGTGTACACTTATTCTGTACAAATTTCGAACGAATGTGGTTCGGTGAATTCTATTACTGCCACAGTACAATTCAATACGTCTTATGTCAATTTTGCTCCATCTTACGTAGTTTGTGAAGGTGTGACTACCGCCATTACCGGTCCGAATGAAATTAACGAGTTCAATTACATCAGTTGGTATAAGGATGGTGAAATTTTTCCATGGACAAGTTTTCCATTAATGCTTAGCGGTAATTTAGAAGACGCGGGTGTTTATCAAATGGGAATCTTCTCTAACTGCGGAGTTTATTGGTCAGATTTGGTAACTGTGTATGTTGTGCCAGCCGAGACGACTACCATCACCGCTTCTATTTGTCAAGGTGAAGCTTATCTTGTAGATGGACTTACATTCAACCAAGAAGGTGAGTTTACTTATGAAACTCCAACGGAATCTGGTTGTCCTGCTACAACCCACCTTACCCTTGATGTAATGCCATTACCGACGCTTCTAGAAACAAGTTTAGATCAGTATCTGTGCATCGGAAACGACATTACAATGTTCGGATACTTCTCTGGTACAATCGTAGAATATGACTGGACTTTGAATGGTCAAGAAGTGTTTAACACAGGATTGCCGGAATTGACGTTGAATGGTGTAATACCACAAAATTCGGGAATCTATGTTGTAACAGCTTACAATGAGTGTGGCGGAACAAGTTCAGCCCCTATTAATATTTTCGTGGAGCCTACTCCAGAAATTATTGTCGTTCAAGATGGAAATACCTTGTTTGCAGCTTTGGGTTTTGAAAACTATGAATGGTATTTAAATGATATTTTAATGGGTACTGGTGAATCAATCGAAATTGAAGCATCTGGCGTTTACACAGTATCTGCATCAAGTCCAAGTGGCTGTGAAACTTCTGGCACAATCAACGCGGTTTATACAAGCATCAACGAATTGGCGAACAACATCGTTTCAGTTTATCCGAACCCATCAAATGGATTGGTAAGAATTGATGCTCCTTCAAAAATTAACTCAATACAAGTAATAAATAGTATTGGTCAAGTGGTGAAGTTGGTTCAGTCAAACGCGCTGAGCGCATCACTCGATCTTAGCGAACTCCCTATTGGACAGTACATGCTTCAAAGCACACTGGAGAATGGTAAAGTAGAGTTTGACCGATTGATTATCGTCAAGTAGTATGTGAATGTTTTGGATTTTGAATCCCGACTTCGGTCGGGATTTTTTTTATATCTTGGTAGTTGTTCAAACTGTGGCAAGGCTTTTGTCTATCGAGATACGAAATTCAAAACTCATGAAAAAGATCATTCTCATATTCGCTCTGATTTTTGGTGTGAGTCATTTGTTTGCTCAGTCAACAAAGCCACCAAAAGTCGATATAGATACCCTCACTTCTAAGGGCTATCGCACATTGGCTAATAATGCTTTCCAAGCAGGTGAAAAGGTTACCTACCGCATTCACTACGGCTTTATCAACGCTGGTGAAGCTACAATTTCAGTTGAAGAAAGTAAATACACATTCGGTGGTCGTGAAGCCTATCACGTAGTAGGAAAAGGTAAAAGCTTAGGTTCTTTTGACTGGTTTTTTAAAGTTCGTGATCATTACGAAACATATATCGATAAGCAAGGTGTCTTTCCTTACCGCTTTATTCGAAAAGTAGATGAGGGTGGATACAAAATCAACCAAGACTATACATTCTACCAAGATAAGCGAGCATATAAGGACGAGAAAAGCGAAGAATTTGCTACTCCAGACTTTGTTCAGGACATGATTAGCGCCTACTTCTATGCACGCACAATAGACTATTCTACGAAAAAGAAAGGAGACATCATAACCATTATGACAATAGTAGATGGGGAGATTTATCCATTGAAAATGAAATATTTAGGTAAAGAAACAGTGAAAGTGGATGCTGGTAAATTCAAGTGTATCCGTTTCGCTCCGGTGGTGCAAAAAGGTCGTGTATTTAAGAAAGAAGAAGATCTAAGTGTCTGGGTTACAGACGATGAAAACCACCTGCCTATCCTTGCCGAAGCAAAAATTTTAGTCGGTTCGATAAAGATGGAATTACAATCTTACGAAGGCCTCGCAAACACTGTGGCCTTGGTTAAGTAAGCTCATCACTTTTATAGAGGAAGTCCCGTTTTGCGACGGGACTTTTTCTTTTCAAATATTAACTAAGTGTAAAAAATACACTTAGTTTTTTGTATATGCCATATCCTCCTATATTTGTCTCAAAATCATAATTAAAATGAAAGCATTAGTAGAAGCTTTTCCAACACATTTGCGTGAGGCCATTAAAATTGGTCGTGCTGCGCAATTCAACATTCCGAATAGAACTTATAAGAATATTGTTATCTCTGGTCTTGGTGGATCAGGAATTGGTGGTAAAATCGTGTCTCAACTTGTTGGTGAGACATGCGCGCTTCCAATCATCTGTACCAATGACTATGTACTTCCAGGATTTGTAAATCAGGACACTTTGGTAATCATCAGTAGTTATAGCGGTGATACTGAAGAAACAGTAGCAGCTTTCCACGAGGCACGCGAAAAAGGTGCTGAGATTGCATGTATTACTAGCGGTGGTAAAATCGCAGGTTTTGCCAAAGAATTCGGATTGAACTGTATCATCATTCCTGGAGGAAATCCTCCACGTGCGATGTTTGGTTACAGCGCGGTTCAGCAATTTTATGTGTTGAATGCTTATGGCTTAATCGATAATTCATTTGAAGCTTCACTTGAAAACGTAATTACTCTATTGGAGGCAGACGCTGCAGAAATCCAGTCGAGCACAAAGGCCATTGCAGATCAAATTGTGAGTCGCATTCCAATTCTATATGCAGAAGCTCAATACGAAGGCATTGCTATTCGTTGGAGACAGCAAATCAATGAGAATAGCAAAATGCTATGTTGGCACCACGTGTTCCCAGAAATGAACCACAACGAACTGGTAGGTTGGACTGGTGGCGACAATCGCGTTGCTGTGTTGATGCTTCGCAATGAAGATGATCACAAACGATCACAAGTACGCATGGAACTTTGTAAAAAGTTGATGGGTGAGAAGTGCGATACGATTATTGAAATTTGGTCGAAGGGAAGCAATCGCGTGGAGCGTACTTTCTATTTGAACCATGTAGGTGACTGGTTGAGCATTCACTTGGCGGAGTTGAAAAACGAAGATCCAGTGGCTATCCCAGCGATTATCTACCTCAAAGGTGAACTAGCAAAAATCTAATATCAAAAACCGCGGAAACGCGGTTTTTTTTTGGTTCCCCCTTCGACTTCGCTTGCGCTCCTCTCAGGGACCGCCCTTTTAATCTGCAGGATTTTCGATTCCCGATTCTCGATTCCCGATTCCCGATTCTCGATTCGAGAATTGAGCATCGAGAATTGTTTTCGTCAGTGGATTCACATTACGTTCCCACACTCCCACACTCCCATCTTCCAAACTCTCACACTCTTTTGTCTCTCCAATCCTCAATCCTTCCCGAGACGAGCTCGGGACAAGTGTCCTCGATCTTGAATCCTCGAATCCGAATCCTCGAATCCTCGAATCCTTGAATCCTCGATCCTTGAGCAATGTGAATCTACTATTGGAAAATTCTCAGACTTCCATACTTTCCAATTCTTCCAACAATTCCAAAAAAATCCAATCTCTCCAAATAATCCAACTCTTCCAAACCCTCACACTCTCTAGTCTCCTTTTCTACTTCGGTTTTCCCTCGAGCACTTTGCCCGCTACACCCTCGTTGTATTCTTGCTTGAGAACAACCTTGCCCGTTTTTTCATCGTAGCTGGTGTAGATACCGTGACGCTTATTGTTTTTGTAGTCGCACTCTTCTACAATTCTTCCATTCTTTCCATACATGGTTGACTTACCATCGAGCTTGCCTTCTTTGAAACTGCAAAATCTGAGCGGCGCTCCATGTCCATAATAGTACTCCCACTTTCCATTGGGCTTACCATTTTTGAATGAACCCTTGCTTTCAAGCTTTCCATTCTCACCATAGGTTTCGCTTGGACCATTCAATACTCCTCAGCGTTGTAGGTTTCTTTCTTTTCCAATTTTCCTTGGTCTGACCAATATGACCAACTTCCTGTTTTCACATCACCATTCAGCTTCCTACATAGGTTTTCACTCCATTAGGATAATAGCCTTCCCATGCACCTTTCAGCTTGCCTTTATCGTACGAGCCTTTGTCTTTTAATCTTCCCGAATCGTAATAACTCGTCCAAACTCCTTGTTCCAAATCGTTTTTGAAATTTCCTCCATCAACAATTTTCCATTTTCAAACCAATATTGCCAAGCTCCTTCTTTCAGTCCTTTTGCATAGTTGCCCGACTTCCATTTTTCTCCTCCCCAATATTGATATTGCCATGTGCCATGCATCTGCCATCTTCGTAGGCTCCCCAGTACTGCTTGTTTCCGTTTTTATACCAATAGATCCAATCTCCTTGCTGCACGTCGTCTACAAAGTCCCCTTGCATGTCTTTTTCACCACCTTCTAAAAACCATTCCCAATGTCCATTCTTTTTACCATTGGTGTGATTGCCTTTTACGTTGAGCTGACCATTCACATAATACTCTTCGATTTTTCCATTTAAAATACCTTGACTATAAGTGGTGATTTTTTTGTTTTTCCTGTTGGAAATAAATCGACCCATTCCCCATCTTTTTTCCCTTGAATATAATTTCCAGAAATGCGAACGGAACCACCTGAAAAGTATTCCTCGAATTTTCCGTCGGGCAAACCATTTTTATAATTCGTGATCGATTTTAATCGACCGTTTTCAAAATGATCCGCGACGGTGCCGTTGCCTTTTTTCAAAGTATGCTCACCCGATGAAGTGAAATACTCGAGCATCATTACCACAGAGTCAAGATGATTTTCTATCATCATGGTATCACCACTTGCGTAGAAATAATCCCATTCTCCGGTCTTCACTCCCTTTGCCCAAAGGCCTTGCTCCACAAGGATGCTGTCTGCCGTGAATGTGCGCTGGATGCTGTCTTGCTTGTCATTTTTGAAGTAGCCTTCTACCATCAATTTTCCATTTGGATGGTAGCGAAACACGCTGCCATGAAACTTTCCCATTTTGTAGTTGGCTTCTTCTTGCAGAGTTCCGTCTTCATAATAATATTTCCAAAGACCATCTTCAAATCCTCTTTCGTAAATACCCTCGCTTCGCACGTTGCCATTGGGATATTTATCTTGAAATTCCTGGGTTTGAGCTGATGCAAAAAAGATCTGAAGCATCAATGAAATGGAAAGGAAGTATCTAAATAATTTCATGGGCTAAAAATAAAATCATTGTCCAACGAATGGGCAGCGCGTTGCTAACGATTATGAACAAGTGTTGGTGTGTGACTATGCAAGAACGCTTTTATTCCAGGTTCTTACATTGTATATTACTGATGGAACTGCTCCGAGGAACTGTGACACGATGGCGACGAGGAATATTTGAGCTTTGGTATCTGAGTAATCAAGGCCAGGTAGGTACCGAATGGTAATGGCAAATACGAAAAGGAAGTAAAGCCAAACGAGCCCACCCATGACCGCCATGGAAATCAGAAACATATTGTTGCTTATGACTTGTTGATTTTCCTTTTCCTCATAAGCCCAGGCGGTATCAATCGTTTCGAGGTCGTGATACTTTTTACCGGATATAAGCTTGCTTGTGGACAGCACATAAATCAACTGTGCCGAAAGAAAAACAACCATTCCCATTTGAAGGTAATCGAAAAATTCAAGGCTTCCTTCCTGCATAGCTAAATGCAAGAAAATAGCCAGGATCATTCCGGCAGAACCAATGATAGAAAGTATTCGAAAAACCGTTAGCATGATTTTCCGAAGATAATACAACTTACGAATTAAGCTTCAATACGGCTAGGAATGCTTCCTGTGGAACCTCTACGCTACCTACTTGACGCATTCTCTTTTTACCTTCTTTCTGTTTTTCAAGAAGTTTTCTTTTACGAGAAATGTCACCACCGTAACACTTCGCGGTTACGTCTTTACGGAGCGCCTTAATGGTTTCACGCGCAATGATCTTCGCACCAATGGCTGCTTGAAGCGCAATTTCGAATTGTTGTCTTGGGATCAATTCTTTTAGCTTCAAACAAATTTTCTTACCAAGGTCGAATGCGTGGTCGCGGTGAATCAATGCCGACAAGGCATCTACTTGATCACCATTGAGGAGAATATCCATTTTCACAAGGGCACTTTCTTTATAACCCAATGGGAAATAGTCGAAAGAAGCATAACCTCTTGAAATGGTTTTCAAACGATCATAGAAGTCGAACACGATTTCTGCAAGTGGCATCTCAAAAGTAAGCTCCACGCGGTCTGCAGTGAGGTAGTGCTGATTGATTAACATTCCTCTTTTTTCAATACATAAAGTCATTACCGAACCAGTGTATTCACTTTTCGTAATGATTTGCGCTTTGATATATGGTTCTTCTACGTAATCTAATTTTGCAGGATCTGGGAGTTCGCTTGGGTTATGAATTTCAAGCTTTTCTCCGCGAGAAGTGTAGGCGTAGTAACTAACGTTTGGAACGGTTGTAATTACAGTCATATTGAACTCGCGCTCCAATCTTTCTTGAATGATTTCCAAGTGAAGCATTCCTAAGAATCCGCAGCGGAAACCGAATCCAAGTGCGGCAGAACTTTCAGGTTCAAATACCAAAGAAGCATCGTTCAATTGGAGTTTTTCCATCGATGCGCGTAGTTCTTCGTAATCTTCAGTATCAACAGGATAAACACCTGCGAATACCATTGGCTTCACATCTTCAAAACCTTTTACCGCATCGGTACAAGGGTTTGCCACCGTAGTGATGGTGTCGCCGACCTTAACCTCCGTAGCGGTTTTGATACCACTGATGATATATCCAACGTCGCCTGCGCGAACTTCGCTTTTTGGTTTGAGGTCCAATCCCAATACACCTACTTCGTCTGCCTCATAAGTGCGGTCGGTGCTGAGGAATTTAACCTTATCTCCCTTTTTCAAAGTACCGTTTAGAATACGGTAGTAAGCGATGATTCCTCGGAACGAGTTGAACATCGAGTCGAAGATCATTGCTTGAAGTGGCCCATCAACGTCTCCTTTTGGAGAAGGGACCCTATCAATAATAGCATCAAGAATAGTGTCTACTCCGAAACCCGTTTTTCCTGATGCAGCAAGGATGCTATCTCTATCGCAACCGATCAAATCAACGATTTGATCTTTCACCACTTCTGGTTCAGCATTATCAAGATCGAGCTTGTTCAACACAGGGATGATTTCAAGATCATGCTCCAATGCTAAGTAAAGATTGGAGATGGTCTGTGCTTGAATCCCTTGTGTTGCATCCACAATAAGCAATGCTCCTTCGCATGCAGCGATAGAGCGAGAAACTTCGTAGCTAAAGTCAACGTGACCTGGAGTATCGATAAGGTTGAGAACGTATTTTTCTCCTTTGTGAGTGTACTCCATCTGGATAGCGTGTGCTTTGATGGTAATACCCTTCTCTCTCTCAAGGTCCATATCATCAAGAGTTTGCGCTACTAGCTTACGGTTGTCTACCGTGCCAGTGACTTGCAAAAGACGGTCGGCCAAAGTTGATTTTCCATGGTCGATGTGAGCGATGATACAAAAGTTACGAATGTGCTTCATATGTGTGCCGAAAAAAGGCCTGCAAATATACGATGAAATACATGAGACTTTACAGCCTTAAATTCTTGAATTTCGGGGGTATAAATAAAAAAAGCGCTCACGTTTGAGCGCTGATTTTCTGAGATAAACTCTGTATAACCAAACAAACCACATTTGATTGCTGTTGGAGAAGGACTCGAACCCCCACGAGGCGATTAGGATTAAACGAACCAAATTTCCTGCATCATTTAGCTCGTTCTCTCTTTATTTCGAACTCCTCACCCTAGCGACAGTAGGGTATGTCTGCCAATTTCATCACCCAACAGTATTTTCGATTGATTGACATGACAAAAGTATGCTAAACACTTGAATTATTACGAAAAACGCACGTTTTTACTATTATTTTTAGATGAAATTTAATAAAATAGTGTTTTTATTAAAAATATGATAATTTTACATCAAAATTATGGCGATGAATTATCAAATTGACAACATCGATATTAAGATTTTGAACATTCTTTCTCAGGATGCTTTTACTCCGTATACTGAAGTGGCTAAAAAAGTGCACGTGGCTGCGGGTACTGTGCACGTACGCATGAAAAAAATGGAGGAAGCTGGCATTGTCAAAAAGCCACAATTGCAAATCGACATTGCAGCTTTGGGTTGGGATATCACCGCTTTTATTGGGGTGTACCTTGCGAGCAGCGATGTGTACTACAAGGTGGTTCGCGAACTACAGAAAATCCCCGAAGTGCTTTCATGCCATTACACTACAGGAACATATTCACTTTTTTTGAAAGTGCAATGCAAGGGCACAAGTCACTTGCGTGATGTTCTTTCAGATCGCATTCAAAAAGTGGATGGCGTAGCAAGAACTGAAACCTTGATCAGTTTGGAAGAATCATTTTCAAGACAATTGAAAATTTAAAGTCTAATTCCCGCGCCTACAACATGTGTTCTTAAAAAAGGAAGTGCATTGAAAAGGGGATACATACTGCCCACGCGACGGCCGATAGGTGGAGCAAGCGTTACTTTTTCAAAATGAAAATCAAAGTCTGGAAACAGTGTTCGGACTTCTGCAACAGGGACTCCCTTTACATCTTTATTTGAAGGATTATTGTAAACAAAGTCATACCAAAGCACCATTCCATTTGGCTTAAGAAGTGCTTTCATTTTCTCTGCCAATTTGCTTTTAAAACCATCATCTAAAATGGAAGTGAAAACGGTGCTTTGAAAAATGACATCCATTTTACCAAATGTGTTTTCATCTATTTGGAGTGCATCACCCGCTATAATGTGAATGTCGGGATGGCGCAATTGCAAGTCTTCTACGCGTTCTGCTAAAAGCTCATTTCCGAAGATTTGATGAGCTGGAACTCCGATATTTTTAAAAAAAGAAATATTTATACCACCTCCTGCTCCAATTTCTAGCACACTCAATTTTTCTGGATCACCTACATATTGACGTATGAATCGTTCGAAAACTCGCTCCTTTTCTTCGCGAGAAAACTCATTGTACACCGCCGACTGACTGTGTTTTAGAACAGTTTCACTTGCCGCTCTTTTGGCGTATCGCTCTTTTATTTTTTCTGTTTCCGTGTTCATTGGGTGGTGAATTTAGACGATATTTTTTATTTGATCCTATTTGTGGATTGCAACAAATAGGATGAGCGGCACGTCATTTTGGAGTGGAATAAATATATTGGCACGGAAATACCCCTACTATGAAATACGCTTTAAGTCTAGTTGCTGTATTAGCAGCATTTGTTTTTCAAGCTCAGACAACTCCAGAATGGATGAGATTTCCTTCGATTTCTCCTGATGGTTCACAAATCGCCTTCTGTTATAAGGGCGACGTGTACGTGGTAGCATCGGATGGAGGTGAGGCGAAGGTGCTTACACTTGACGAATCATATGAGAAAAATCCAATATGGTCGCCCGATGGAAAATCAATTGCATTCGCTTCAGATCGATACGGAAACTTCGATGTTTTCATAGTACCCGCAACAGGTGGAACAGCCACGCGCCTCACCTATCACAGCAGCGGGGATACTCCATGTGACTTCACGCCAGACGGGAAGTTTATAGTTTTCTCATCGTCTAGAATGGACAATGCGAACTATCAGCAAAATCCGACTGGGGCATTTCCTGAATTGTATAAAGTTGCTGTTACTGGTGGAAGAGAAATTCAAATTTTGACAACACCTGCATTGGAAGTGGATTATAATGCCGATGGTTCTGTGATTGTGTTCCAAGATCAAAAAGGCTATGAGGATGAATTCAGAAAACACCATACTTCATCGGTGACGCGCGATATTTGGACGTATAATTTTAATACAAAAGAGTATACAAAAGTTAGCACTTTCGGAGGTGAAGACCTTGATCCTGTGTGGGCTCCAGATGGCAAGAGCATTTATTTTTTGAGCGAACAGGATGGTAGTATGAATATCTTTAAAACGGAGCCTGGAGCAAGAGGTGCATCCGTTTTAACAAGCTATATGGAACATCCCGTTCGATCGTTGAGCGTGAGTTCAGATGGTATCTTATGCTACATCTATCATGGTGAAATTTTCACATTGCGTGAAGGAGGAACACCACAAAAAGTAGATGTGAAAATTGCGGTTGACGGACACTACACTCCAGTGGAAACAATTCCTGTAAACAATGTCAGCGACTTCGCTCTTTCGCCAAACGGAAAAGAGTTTGCATTCATTCATAGAGGAGAAGTATTTGTGGCTTCAACAGCTGAAGGCACCACGAAGCGTATCACCAACACACCCGAACAAGAACGGGATATTCAATTCAGTCCAGATGGACGCGCATTGATTTATTCAGGAGAAAGAAATGGATCTTGGAACATTTATCGTTCATCTATTTCTAGAAAAGAAGAATTGTATTTTTATACATCTACAGTTTTAAAAGAAGACACAATCATCGCTACCAAAGAGGAGACGTTTCAACCTCAGTATTCACCCGATGGAAAAGAGATTGCGTTTTTGGAAGAGCGTACCACTTTGCGTGTAATCAATTTGGAATCAAAGGCCGTTCGAACAATTGTGTCTGGCGATAAAAATTATTCTTATGCAGATGGCGATCAGTTCTATCAGTGGTCACCCGATGGAAAGTGGTTTTTAGTTAACTACTTGCCAGGTGCACAGTGGATTTCGCAAGCAGGATTGGTGAGTTCCGACGGTAAAGGAACGGTGCTTAACCTAACGGAATCAGGCTATGGCGCTGAAATGCCAAGATGGATGATGAATGGAAAAATGGTGATTTGGACTTCATCAAGAAATGGCTTGAAGAATCATGCGAGTTGGGGCGCACAATCCGATGTGTACGCATCCTTTTTGACGCAAGAAGCTTTTGATGAATTCAAAATGTCGAAAGAAGATTTTGAAATTTATCAGGAAGAAAAGAAGAAAAAAGAAGAGGAAAAAAAGAAGGCTGAAGAGGGAAAAAAGAAGGACGATAAATCAAAGAAAAAGGAAGAAGAAAAGAAAAGCATCGAACCATTGAAAATGGAACTTGATGGTTTCATGGATAGAAAAGTTCGCCTTACAATTCACTCATCCAACTTGTCGGATGCCTACGTAAGCAAGGATGGCAGCGCGCTTTATTACATGGCTGAAATGGAAAAAGGTGTGGACCTTTGGAAAACAGATTTGAGAACGAAGGAGACGAAAATTCTTGCAAAACTCGGAACAGGATACGGAAGTATATTCCCTGATTCGACTGACAAATTCTTGTTTGTTGTGGCCAATGGATCGATCAATAAAATAGATATGGCTAGCGGTGAATCAAAACCAATTGGTGTTCATGGGGAAATGATTCTGAACGCCAATGAGGAGCGCGCTTATTTGTTTGAACACATTTGGCGCCAAGTGGTAAAGAAGTTTTATGTGAAAGATCTACATGGTGTAAAATGGGATTTTTACAAAGCGGAATACGCGAAAAAAGTGGGAGATGTGAACAACAATTATGACTTTGCGGATATGATGGGTGAAATGCTTGGAGAGCTTAACGCATCGCATACTGGAGCTTTTTATTGGAATGCAAAACCTCAAGGTGACCAAACAGCGTCACTCGGATTTTTCTATGATGATACTTACACTGGAAAGGGATTGAAAATTAAAGAAGTGATTCACAAAAATCCAATCGTAAAAAATGACTCGAAGATTGTAAATGGTGTTATCATCGAAAAAATTGATGGCGTAGAAATTACTCCTGAACTCAATTATTATCCTTTATTAAATAGAAAGGATGGAAAGAACACGTTGTTGAGTTTGTTCAACCCAACAACAAACGTTCGTTGGGAAGAAGTGGTGAAACCTATTTCACGTGGATATGAAAATGAATTGCTTTATCAACGTTGGGTGGAGCGCTGCGAGCACATCGTAGACTCGTTGTCAAATGGCACTATTGGATATGTGCATGTTCGCGGAATGGACGACCCGAGCTTCAGAGTAGTTTATGAAAAAGCACTCGGTAAGCACGGATTAAAGAAGGCGCTTGTAGTAGACACGCGATTCAATGGTGGTGGATGGCTGCACGATGACTTGGCTACCTTCCTTGGTGGAAAACCTTACATCCGCATTTCTCCAAGAGGTCAGGATTTGGGAAGCGAACCTCAATTCAAATGGTCGAAGCCATCTGTAGTTGTAATGAATGAAAGTAATTATTCAGATGCACACATGTTTCCATTTACATACAGAGAATTAGGTGTAGGTAAATTAATCGGAATGCCAGTGCCAGGAACGGGTACGGCCGTTTGGTGGGAGGGTTTACAGAATGGAGTTGTGTTTGGAATTCCTCAGGTTGGAATGATTACCAATGATGGTAAGTTTATGGAAAACACACAGCTTGAACCCGATGTGAAAGTTGAAAATAGACCCCAAACAGCCACTTCTGGAAGAGATGAACAACTAGAAGCAGCTGTTCGGGTTCTCCTAAACAAATGATATTTAAATAAGCAGGTTATCTTTCGAAGGTGAGGTAATCTGCTCCTCCGTTTCCTCCGCTAATGTCTTCCAATTCAATTTTTGAACTGGTTTGTGATACTACATGCCAATCGTCGCTGATGTCTTCGTGTGGAAGAGAAGAAAAGCTCAGGTAAAGTTTTACGTGAGAGTCGTCTTCTCCTGTGGACCAAGACCCTTGAACGGTGCCGCTTCCAGTAGAAACACTCACTGATCCACCATTTGCAAAATCGAATGTATGTCCATTGAATTTATACGTTTCATTTTCGCCGCTATCGATGTAATTGGTGATTTTCCAATTGCCATCAAGCAAAATTGATGTCGTATTGTCGGCATTTAATTCTGTATCATTTTTACAAGAAAAAAGTAAATTATATACTTATACTATCGAGAGAATTTATGTTTTCATAGCGTGAATTTTTATCAAAGGTGAAGGTAGTTTTCATTCTATTCTAATTCTTTATTCTAAATGGGAATAAAATAGTGCCGAACAAGGAGGTTCTCTGTTTAACCGGACTTGGATTATATTTGAGCTATGAAAACCTTGACCAATTTGTTTTTCGTTGCTGTAGTGACTTGTCTTGCAGCATGCAATCAATCAAGTCCTGTTACTCCTGCCGCTCCTCAGCAAGAAGGATTTGGAGTGAATCCAGGAAGTAGGAAGTTCTATGAATACTCTCGTTTGAAGGATCCGGCTACTGGTGAAATTCCAATTCACATGAAAAGTGCTGTGGCAGAATTTGCCTCAAGATTACCTAGACGCTCAAGTGATCGTTCTTTAAGTTGGACCTCACGAGGCCCTTTCAATAAAGGTGGACGAACCAGAAGTTTGGCTTATGATGTTAGAAATGAAAACATCATGCTTGCGGGAAGTGTTTCGGGCGGCGTTTGGCGCACCACAAACGGTGGTCAAACCTGGGCGAAAACAACTGCGCCAAATCAAATGCACAGCGTGGCATGTATCATTCAAGATACAAGAGAAGGTCATCAAGATACTTGGTATTTCGGAAGTGGTGAAGAATTTTATGGCGTTGTTAGCGGTACGTCTTTTACTTCTTTGTTTAGTGGGGATGGAGTCTATAAGAGTACAGACAATGGATTGACATGGTCACCATTACTATCAACATCGAGCAACACGCCGCAAAATATTTTACAAAGCGGTTCTTACGATTTTGTACAAAAAATGGCAATCGACCCATCAAATGAAACAGAAGATGAGGTTTATGCCGCTGTATATAATGGAATTATTCGAAGCACTGATGGAGGGGATTCTTGGGAACAAGTCTTAGGTTTTGGCCCAGGAGGTTCAAGATATGTTGATGTGGTCGTAGCAGATGATGGAGTTGTTTACGCGTCGCTTTCTTTTGCCAATGGAGCGAATCAAGGCGGTGTTTTCAGATCTGATGACGGATTGGAATGGACAGAAATTACTCCTGATGCATGGTATGATCAACAACGATGTATGATGTGTTTCGATCCTCAAGATCATTCTAAAATGTACCTCATTGGAGAAATGTCTAATGGTGCAAACGATATCAATCACATTTTATATCGATACGAATATCTTTCTGGTAATGGAACAGGGGGCGGAGGCGTTTGGTACGACTTGTCGGCCAACTTGCCTGATGATCCTTGTGAATTGGAAATCGGCACTACGTTCGATTTTGGAACCTTCCGTTCGCAAAACAGCTATGACCTTTGCATCGCTCACCACCCAACAGAAGACATTCTTTTTATTGGTGGCGTGAATATTCATAGAAGTTTCTCAAGATTTGAGCAAGATGATCAAGACTGGATTGGAGGATACCGTTGCAACATCGAAAACCCTTTGAATTACAGCTATCCTAATCACCATAGCGATCAGCATTTGATGCTGTTTAGTCAAGCCAACCCGGGGGTGATGTTTAGTGCTAATGACGGCGGTGTTTATAGAACTGATGATGCGCTCGCAGATTCTGTATTTTGGACTCCATTGAATAATGGCTACGTTACAACTCAATTCTACACGGTGGCTATGGAGCAAGGTTATGCAGAAACCGAATATGTATTCGGTGGCATGCAAGACAATGGAACATGGATTACAGATAATTCAAACAACCAAGAAACTTGGAAAGAAGTGCATGCTGACGATGGTGCTTTTTGTGCGCTTCCTCAAGGACGAAATTTCATCATCACGAGCTCGCAATTGGGAAGAATGTATAAAAAGACGATTGACGAGCAAGGAAACCTTTTAAGTACAGAACGAATTGATCAGCAAAGCGGTCCACAGTATTTGTTTATCAATCCATTTATTTTGGATCCTTTCACGCACAATGATGTTTTTATAGCTGGAAACAGAGCCATACGCCACCTTGCAAATGTGAACGACATTCCTGTTACAGGTAATTATATCAATAAACTCCCCAATGAATATTGGGACAATATATCGGAAAGTTTAGTGCCAACATCTGTTGGAGCGATCACTACGCTAGACATGGCACCAATAGATCATGATGTCATTTATTACGGAACATCAAATGGATATGTATATCGATTGGACACCACTTATACCAATCCTACACGATTTGATTTGACGTCAGATTTATTCCCAACTGGTGCTTACACTTCATGTATAGTAGCCAATGACTTGAACGTTGAAGAGGTGATGGTAAGCTTCTCCAACTACAATGTTCAAAGCATTTTCCATAGTTCTGATAAAGGTGAAACCTGGGAGAATGTCAGTGGTAATTTGGAAGAGAACCCTGACGGAACTGGAAATGGTCCTGCGGTGTATTGGGTAGAAATGTATCCAAGTGATCCGGTAGTTTATTTCGCAGGAACCAGCGCAGGTTTGTACAGCACTTCATTGCTGGATGGCGACAACACGGTTTGGGAAATGGAGGGTGCAGAGACCATTGGAAATGTGGTGATCAATATGGTGAAGGCTCGTCCATATGATGGAACCATCGCTATAGCCACACACGGTAACGGAATTTATACAGCATCGGTGGAGCCTGTAGAAGCGGCGAATGTAAATGAGTTGGCCGTTTTGAAAAGTGATATTACTGTTTATCCAAATCCATTTAGTGATGTGGTACAGTGGGCTTTCAAGACGCGTAATCAGGAGAATATTATCCTAGAGGTTTATGATATTTCAGGTAAAAAAGTTTGGAATAAGTCAGTGAAAAATGCAACTGCTGGCGATCAGAAAATTCGCTGGCAGGTGGGAAGTGATTTGCCGAAAGGAACTTATATCTATAAACTAAGTGTTGGAAACCTTACTAAAACAGGTAAAATAATTCATTAATGAAAAACCGAATGATCATTCGGTATGTGGTAATTTGCTCATACCTGATTTTAAATGTATTTAGCACTAGCGCACAGACTTCAATTTTCTTGGAGTCCGTTCCGCAGAATACGCCAATGTTGGATTTGCTTTATGTTACCTATAAGTTGGATGATGATACAAGCAAAGCGGTTACAAGAACAATGCGTAAAAAGGATGATCACTATTATTTTTTAATCGAAGATGAACCAGAAGGGATGACGTGTACATTAAAAGTACACCGTGGATCTGACGCGTCGGCAGAACGAAATGCCGAGACGAACGAACCGATGACCCATCAGGTATTGATTCAAAACGGGAGTATTTTTGGGATATCAGTCGCGGAGTGGCTGGATATTCCAATTAATACAACGATGAATGAACAAGTGCTCATTTTGGATAATGACATGCTCATTCCTCAGTTGAAAAAACGAAGACGAGTTTGGGTTTACCTTCCTGAAGAATATCAGGTGAGTGGTGTCAACTACCCAGTAGTGTATATGCTTGATGGTCAGAATTTGTTTGATCGATTTACATCGTTTGCTGGCGAATGGAAAATTGACGAAACGATGTCATCGCTGAAAGGATGCCAAAAAAGTATCATAGTTGGTATTGACAATGGCGGAAATGATCGATTGAATGAATACACTTTTGGAGTCAACGATTCTCTTCATAACATACCGCAAGGAAATGAAATTCTCGAGTTCATCACCAAGAATTTGAAGTCGGTTATCGATTATAATTTTCGCACCTTAAAGGATCGGAAGAATACGAGTATTGGCGGATCTTCATTGGGTGCGAATATGGCCTTGGCAGCAGTGATCAAATATCCTGATGTGTTCTCCAAAGCTATGGTCTTATCGCCAGCATATTGGGCGGATCCCGAGCTAGAAAAAATGGTTGCGAACAGCATGCCGAAGGTGGATACTAAGATTTATTATGCTTGCGGCACGAATGAGGGAAGAGGTGAGGTTCTTCAGGATATGATTAAAATGAACAACTTGTTGGTAGACATTGGATATCAAGAAAACCAACTATTCATGATGGATTGGCCCGAAGGGTCGCATAGTGAAGCGTTTTGGGCAGAGGAATTTCCGCGGGCATATCGATGGCTGAATGACTGCGTGGAGACAGAAGAATCATTAGCGAAGGCATTTGATGTGTCGCCTAATCCAACATATGAGAGTACGACAATTACAGCACCGAACGGTAAATTAATTAGTGAAATAAAAATCTATAATAACACGGGCAAATTGGTGAAACAAGAGTTAGCCAATGAAGAAAGTGTGTATCAGATTTTTGTAAACATGCTTTTTCCAGGTACATATAACATGGAAATAAAATGGCACGATGGCACCATCGACAGTTTACCTTTGTATAAATTATAAGTTATGAGCGAATCGAAAATTTCTACAGATAAAGCCCCAAAACCAGTTGGATTATACCCACACGCTCGTCGTGTTGGCAATTTGTTGTTCTTGTCAGGTGTTGGACCTCGAGTTGCAGGTAGTGATGCCACAGATAGTGGAGTGCCAGGGTTGGTTTTGGATAAAAACGGCAATTTTGTGGAATTTGATTTCGAAGCGCAATGCCGCAGCGTTTTTCAAAATGTGAAAGCTATTCTAGAAGCAAGCGGAAGCAAATGGGAAAACTTGGTAGATGTTACTGTTTTCCTTGTGAATATGAAACGTGACTTTCATACCTACAACAGGCTTTATGCTGAGTATTTCAAAGATGCACAGCCATGTCGCACCACGGTGGAGATCAACTCTCTACCCACCCCATCGCCATCGAGCTCAAGTGCATCGCCACGGTGGAGTAGTGCAAATGAGCTTCAAAGTGCAGGCTCAATCGCAATTAAAGAATTATGCAATGACCCTCACCGCCACTGGACTTCATAAGCACTAAGCCTGAACACCTCTCGCTACGCTCGAGGGCCCGTGTGCAGCACTAAAGATGGTCGCGGAGCAGCAAAACAAAGTTTTGCTGCTCCGCCAAATTCTACTCCTCGAGCCCCGGTCCCTGAGCGTCGATTTCTTTAAATGCGAAGCATGAAAAAGAAATCAAAGCGAAGGGTCACGTTTTGCAAAACGATCCCTCTCACACTCCCACACCTTCAAACTCTCTTGTCCCCCCAAATCCTTCCCAAGACGAGCCTGGGACAGGTGTCCTCTCGAATCCTTGAATCCTCGAATTCTTGTTTCTTGAATCCTCGAATCCTTGAATCATTGTCCCCTCGATCCCTGTCAACCTATATCATGAGGAGGCAAGGTGTCCCCTTTCTCCTTATATTTGACCCTTGTGTTGAACGAAATGTACTGAATGTATGGGATGTAAAAGTTGTTCCACCAACGGCGGACTGCCTGGTGGATGTAAAAATAACGGTGCTTGCGGTACCTATGGCTGCAATAAATTAGACGTATTCGACTGGCTAGCAGGAATGGAACTTCCGCTAGGCCAAAAGCCTTTTGATATTGTTGAAGTTAGATTTAAAAATAGCAGAAAAGGATTTTACAGAAACGCTAGCAACATAGAACTATTCCCAGGCGACGTTGTCGCCGTGGAAGCCTCTCCAGGTCATGATATCGGTGTGGTCTCTATCACAGGTGAACTCGTGCGCATGCAAATGAAGCATAAGGACATCAAAGACAACTACGAAATCAAGAAGATCTACAGAAAGGCAAAAGAAGAGGATATCGAGAAATGGCAAGAAGCGCGCAAGTCTGAACAAGACACCATGATGCGCGCGCGTACCATGGCGCGTGAACTCAACCTTTCTATGAAAATCAGCGATGTAGAATACCAAGGCGACAAGTCAAAAGCCACGTTCTTCTACACGGCCGACGATCGCGTCGATTTCCGTGAGTTGATTAAGAAATACGCTGAATCTTTTAAAGTGCGCATCGAAATGCGTCAAATTGGCTATCGCGTTGAAGCGGGTCGACTCGGCGGTATCGGTTCCTGCGGTCGCGAATTGTGCTGCTCAAGTTGGCTCACCGATTTCAGAGCAGTATCTACAAGCGCAGCGCGCTACCAACAACTTTCTCTTAATCCGTCAAAACTGGCAGGTCAATGTGGAAAGCTCAAGTGCTGCCTCAACTATGAATTGGATCAATACGCAGAAGCCTTAAAGGATATTCCAAGTACCACTGTGAAATTGCACCTTCCTAAAGGAACCGCTGTTCATTTCAAAACAGATATTTTCAAACGAACGCTCTACTACATGTATGAAGGCCAACCTGGCGAAGCCATTTTCCCTTTGTCGGTTGACGCTGTTCGTGAGATTATTGAGATGAACAAAAAGGGAATCAAGATCGAAGATGTAGAAGACTTCATGGAGGATGTAGAAGAGGTAATCGAAGAAACAGATTTCGCTCAAGTAGTGGGTCAGGATTCTCTTACCCGCTTTGATCAAAAGCGCAGAAAGCAAAGCCGCAATAAGCCTAGAGGAAGAGGCAACAACAACAATAGAGGCGAGAATCCAAATCGTCCTGCTGGCGGCAACCGTCCCGAAAATAAAAGAAACGACGGGCCAAGAAAACAAGGCGGTCCTCAACCTCAAAGACAGAAGGAAGGAAACCAAGACAACCCGAACAAGCCTCAAAACAAACAAAACCGTCCTCAAAACAAACCTCAAAATAATCCGCAAGGCAAACCGGATCAAGCCCCTGCACAAAATCAAGAAGGCGGAAATCCAAATCAAGGTGCACCAAGACCTAACAAGAACAGAAACAATAGAAACCGCGGACCGCGAAACAATAAAGGACCAAAACCTCAAGGACCTCCTGCAAGCAATGAATAAAACCTTTTTATCCATTATTTTCCTGGCAGCGATGTCTGTGCTTTTCACGGCGTGCGACAACGCAGTGGTGTACGAACAATCATACCCCGTTGAAAACGGTGTGTGGAATTTGAATGACGTAAAGACATTCGAATTCAACGTAGAAGACACTCTTCAGCTCTATAATTTCTACGTCACTTTGCGAAATGGAGAAGAATATCCGTTCAGCAATTTGTATCTCTTTATCGAGATGGAATTTCCTAACGGAAAGAAAAGTGTCGACACTTTGGAGTGTCCGCTTGCAGACGCAATGGGCAACTGGTACGGATCAGGTTTAGGAAGCATTTTCGACAATCGCGTTTTATTCAGAGAAAGAAAGAAGTTTCCACTTTCAGGAAATTACAAGTTAGAAATTCATCAAGCAATGCGTCAAGACGACCTCAAAGGAATCTATGACGTGGGCTTCAGATTGGCATTACCAAAGTAAAAGTGCAGTTTAAAGAAATCATAGGTCAAGAGGGTGTAAAGGCAAAATTGCTTCATTCTTTTAAGCAAGGGCGCCTCGCACATGCCATCATGCTTCTCGGTCCAGAAGGATGTGGGAACATGGCATTGGCAATGGCTTTCGCACAGTTTATTCATTGTCAAAACAAACAAGAAAACGACAGCTGCGGGGAGTGCATTTCTTGCAAGCGATATAAGAATCTTCAACATCCAGACCTGCATTTTTCTTTTCCATATTTTAAAAAACCAAAGTTGGATGATACCAACTCTGGACACTATGCCGCTGAGTTTCGAGAAGCACTTTTAAAGTCAACGTATCTAGGTATCGAGCATTGGCGTACACTTATCACTAAGGAAAACAAAGTGCTTCAGATGAGTGTGCATGAAGCAGATTTTATTGTAAAAAGATTGTCTTTGAAAAGCCATGATGGAGGAAAGAAAATCCTCATCATGTGGCTACCTGAATACCTAAGTACTGACACGGCCAACAAGCTGTTGAAGACACTTGAGGAACCACCAGAAAATACCATTTTCTTATTTGTATCCAACAACATTGAGCGCATGCTGAGCACGATAATCTCGAGGGTACAAACATTAGTAGTTCCAAAAATTGAAGACGCCATAGTGAAAGCCGCTTTGATCTCAGAAGGCGTGGAAGAGTCGATTGCACAGGGTATTACACACTATGTTGATGGCAACTGGTGGCGCGCTCAATTGCTCGCACACTCGGAAGATCCAAATATGTTTTTTAGTTCTCAATTCATCGAATGGATGAGAATGTGCTACACAAAAGATGTAGTGAAAATTACAAAATGGGCAGACGAAATGCACGGACTATCGCGCGAAGATCAAAAGGAGTTTTTGATGTATGCGCTCGATCAAGTTCGTCAGAATTTAATGCTCAATTATGTGGGTCAAGACTTGGCTAGAATGAATGCCCAAGAGTCGCAATTCTCACAAAAATTCTCTGTATTCATCAATGAGCGCAATGCTGAATCTTTGATGGAACTCATAGAAGAAGCGTACTACGATATTCATCGCAACGCCTATTCCAAACTAGTCCTAAATGACCTCTCGGTCAAAGTCCACTATCAACTGAGAAGTTGAGGAATATTCATAATTTATTATTCATTTTGTCGAATTGGCTCGGTGCAAGACGTATCGGGAATCGAGAATATTGAATAAGCGAAGCGCGAATTAAGAATTATGAATATAAAATAACAGGGCAACCCGAAGATTGCCCTGCCTAACCTAACTTTAAACATACACCGCACGTTGCCGCACGATGTAACTTTTCAATATCTATAGAGTTCCTCGAAGGAAGCGATTATACTTATTTGAATCGGTTCAAAGATGATTAGACATCATTGATACTCAACGCCTTTAAAAAAGAGATTTGAACGATGTATTGTGGAAAGGAAATATCCGCCATCTTTACATCTCAATAAAATCTTTCGCGAGTTGTTATTACAGGTAAAAGGAGTTGTCTTTCAAAGTATTAAGTTCAAAGATAATCAATTTATTGTTCGAATTTTTACTGAGCAACTCGGTTTAAAATCTTTTCTGATTCGATCGGGCAAAACGCCGAAATCGAACATGCTGCCTGTGATTCAGCCACTCAACATCGTGGAAATTTCAGCCAACTTCAAAGAAAATCAGAAATTAATTACCCCAAAAAGCATCAAGCTGCACGCGGTTTATGCAAGCATTCCGTTCGACCCGGTAAAATCATCAGTGGCACTTTTTCTTGATGAAATCCTCTATAAAACCATCGCCGACGATTATCAAAACGAACGACTTTTTACTTTTCTGGAATATGCGTTGCTCTCTTTTGATGCACTCGAATCAACACGCAATTTTCATTTGTGGTTTTTGATGGAGCTCACCAAGTATTACGGTTTTTATCCTCAAATAAACGAAGAGGAAACTTCATATTTTGATATGATGAACGGAGAGACTTGCGCGCTGCGTCCCGCTCACCGCTACTATTTGGAAGGTGAATGGAAAGTAAAATGGCTGAACCTTTTGGATAAGAAACTTCCAGAAATAAATACGCTCAGCCTGTCAGGAGCTGAGCGTAATTATCTATTGCAACTATTGGTTCAATATATCCAACTTCATTTGGAGAATGCTCGAGAAATAAAAAGTCTCGACATTCTGCACGAAGTATTCAAAGCTTAGTTGTTTTCAATCAACTTATACAATTCACCAAGGTTGGGTTGTAGAATAATCTCAATACGTCTGTTCTTCGACTTGTCGGTTTCACTTACAGGGTGAAACTCACTGCGGCCTGCTGCGCTCAACATCGCTGGTTTGATGTTGCTATTTGCAGTCATAATCTTGATGACTTCCGTTGCACGAAGCACACTCAATTCCCAGTTGTCGCGTGGAGGTGTTGGTGATGAAAGCTTGTCCGTATCGGTATGCCCTTCTACGATTACTTCCATATCCACTTCATTTTCGATGGCCTTAGCCAAATCGATCAACGCTTTTTTACCATTTGGATCTACGGTGGTTGAACCAGAAGCAAACAACAATTTAGCTTCCATGCTCACATAAACTTTTCCGTCTTTTTCGGTTACGGTAAGTCCTTTGTCTTTAAAGCCAAGAAGCGCATTTTCAATTTTCGCGCGCAATGCTTCTGATGCAGACTGCTGCGCTTCTAGAAGGTTTTCCAACTCATTCAAACGTGCCTCACGGTCTTTCAAGGCAACGTTTGCCGCGTCGATATCCGCTTGCTTTTTGTTCAAATCAGCTTCCAATGCTTTAAGCATATCTTCTTTTTTCTGAAGTGCTTCCTGTGTTTTCGAAAGCTCCATGGCCAACTTTTGGTTTTCACCTGTAGCCTGACTCAACAACTCCGAACTCTTTCTTGAAAGAATATCATTGAGCTCGTTGATTTTATCGTATTGAATTTTTAACTGGCGATACTGACGACCCATATCTGCTGTATCGGCTTTCAGCTCTGCAATTTCCGTATTGTTCACTTCGATTTGCGACATCAAATCTTTGTTGGTCGCCTCAAGTGTTTCATTATTTTTTTTGAGCTGATCAACTTCGCTTACCAATTGGTTTTTGCGCGTTTCCAACTCTGTATATTTTCTATGACTAACACATCCTGATGTAGATAGTACAACCACCGAAGCGGCAAGAATAAATGCTCTCATAATCATTATTTTTACAAAAATCCGAATAATAAAGATTCCCTATGAATCAATCACGAAGGGTTTTTCACGATGCGATGTTACTCGCGGAGATAGTCTTTTGGATTGACGTGAATACCATTGATCCAAAGTTCAAAATGCAGGTGAGGACCCTCGCTATGGTCGCCACTGTCACCAATAAATGCAATTGATTCGCCAGCTTTTACACGATCGCCCTGCTTTTTAAGCAACACGGAATTGTGCTTGTACACGGAAACCAAATTGTTGGGATGCTGGATTTGAATCACGTTGCCATCTTCCGCTGTAAAGGACGACATCATTACTACCCCGTCCATCACGGCGCGCACGGGATCGTTTTTTGGCCCAATCATGTCTATGCCATAATGTCCAGCTTTTGGATCATAATCATTGGTAATACTTCCCGTTACTGGTCTGAAAAGCAATGTTCCTCGCTTCTCCTTTTGTTCTTCTTCCGCCATATCAAGATCGTAGCGATCTACTGCCGATAATTTTAACCGCATAGCCTCATCCACATCGCTTACTTGATAGTCAAGCGCTACCTGGCTGGCTTCGCGCGCCGCAGAATCACCAGGCATCGAGATTTCTCCGCCACTCAATATGATTTTCAAATCGTCGAAATAGCGCTCGTTTTGCTTGGCGACCATCAGCAGTGAGTCGGCCTTAAGTCTCGCCAAACGGGCGTCTTCACGATAGGAATAGTCGGTAAAATCTGGAATGACATAGGCTTTCAGAGGGGTGAAAGCCACCAACAAATAAATCAGAGAACCAAAAACGAGCAATAAACCACCAAACATGATGATCAAATTCAGTGGGGTAAGGGAGTAACTGAACTTTTCCTCAAAGGTTTTTTCATTCAAAACTGTAAGCCTGAAGCGGCTTTTCAGCTTTTTGATCAATTTTTTTCTCTTTACTTCCTCTTTCTTCGCCATCCGAATGTCCTTGGGTTCTGGCATGCAAAATAAAACCTTGAAGCATCTAATCCTCAATTATTTTCATTTTATCGGTGAAAAATCCAATATTTTTGCAACTTTACCGTTATTGGGCGGCCTTTTTAAAGCCCGCCAAAACCCTAAATAGCCTGCGTGATCACAAATAGAATATATAAGTTATTATTAATCAGTGTTTTAGTTTTCGGAGCGTCGTGTTCAACGCAGAAAGACGGCTTTTCGTATAGAGCCTATCACAATGTGACTGCGCACTTTAACGGCCATTTCAACGCCGAAGAAAGCATCAAAAAGGGACTGGTAAAAATTCAAACAGCTTATAAGGCAGATTACGATAGCATCCTTCCCATTTTTGTAATCGGCTCGGAAGAGACAGCTCCAGATGCTTTCCCAGAAATGGAAAGAGCCATCGAGAAGAGCGAGAAAGTGATCAACCGCCATACACTGAAAAAGGAAAACAAGGATTCTAAAAAACACCCGGTCTTCAATAAATGGATTGACGAAAACTATATGGTGATCGGAAAATCCAATTTCTACAAAAGGAATTACCTCAAAGCAGAACAAGTTTTCAAATACGTTAACGGAAAGTATAAGGATATCAATACTCAACTTTCTAGTGCAACTTGGCTGGCTAGAACATACACCGAGAAAGGAGAATATTCAAAAGCAACTTTAGCGCTGAATCGCTTCGAGCCAAAGGCCGACAACAAGGATGAATTGAAGGCTGACTATCACAAAGCTATGGCGGATATTTTGATGCGCCAAGGCGATATGAATGAAGCCATCAAGCAAATGGAAAAGTCCATTTCGTATATCAAAAAGAAAAAAGATCGCGCACGTCCATATTTCATTTTGGCTCAAATGTACCAACGCATGAATCGCAGTGCGGAGGCCATTACCAACTATGAAATGGTATTGAAGAGTAGACCACCGTACGAGTTGGCTTTCTATGCCAAAATCAATAAAGCGCTTTCATTTAGCCGTCGCGGCGGTAGCTCTGATGGGATCAAAAAGGAATTGATGAAAATGCTCAAGGATGAAAAAAATGAGCAATACCGCGATCAGATCTACTACGCACTAGGAGACCTTGCGCTGGAAGAACAAGACAGACCACTTGCCATTTATTATTTTGAAGAAGCATTGCGCGTAAATGATGAAAATAAAAAACAGCGCGCAAAAATTTTCTTGAAACTGGCCGACCTTTATTTCAACGAACGACAATATGCAAGTGCGCAGTCGAATTACGACAGCACACTTACAAATATTACAGCCGAGCATCCACGATTCAGAGAAGTGAAAGCGCGCGCGGAAAGCTTAACTGAATTGATTGGCTACCTGAATACCATAGAACTTAATGACAGTATCAACACACTTTGTTCGATGTCGGAAGAGGAGTTGGATAAAGCTTTGAAAAAAGCGGTGAAGGATGCTGAAAGAGCAGCAGATGAAGCGAGAAGAAGAGATGAGGAATTGGCGGCAAAAGCTGCTGCCGACGCTGCAAACTCCATCACTGGAAGTTTTTGGGCGTACAATCAAAACCTTAGAGATAAAGGAAAAAATAACTTTATCGACTATTGGGGAGACAGACCACTAAAAGACAATTGGAGATTGCAATCGAAGCTGAATGCGAACTTCAGCGATCCAGATGAATCTGTTATTAGCGTGGTCGAATCCACAAATCCAGAGGAGCTGCCTGATAAGTATAAAGTTCCTACGCTAGAAGAACTGCGTGCTTCGCTGCCATGTGGCGATGATAAGCAAATGAAAGATTCTCAGCTTGAATTGGCAGAAGCATATTACCGAGCAGGCGTGGTGTACAAGGAAAATCTTGAAGACTTTGACAACGCGACAGACATTTGGGAACAACAAATCTTGAACATTGAAGAAAGTGATTTCCATCCGATGACGCTTTATCAATTGTATCGTACTTGGCTTTACAAAGAACAATTGAGCGGTTATAAAGCCAACCCGTTCTGCGAAACATGCTCTTCAAAATATTGGGAATCTCAAGTGAGAGAGCGTTATCCAAATAGCGAATGGGCGCGTCTCATCGACAACCCAGAATACCTCGACGAGCAAGAAGTAAAACGCACTGCTGAAAAAGAAGCCTACGAGGAAACGTATAAAGTTTACGCAAGAAGAAATTATTACGATGCCTTGACGGAATGTAATCGAGTGATTACAGAAGAACCAGACAATCATTTGCTCTGTAAATATCGTTTCTTAAAAGCGGTGTGTATTGGCTATACCGATGGAGCATATGGAATTCGTGAAAATTTTATTCAAGAATTGAATACAGTAAAGGCAGATTGCCCTGAGTCTGAAGAAGCGGCAAAGGCAACCGAAATTCTGAACACACTGAATAAAGAAGCAACATTACCTTCAGATCCGAACAATGAAACCGATCCGAAGGATCCGGAAGAAGCACCAAAAACGAATGTGTTTAAATTGGATCTGACAGGCGAACATTACTTTGCGATTGTAATGCCTGTGCAGGGAACTAATATTTCAAATACTAAGGCAACAATCAGCGACTACAACGCTGTCAACTTTGGATCCAATGGGTACAAGGTTACCAATAACCTTTTGAACAAAGACAATCACATCATCCTTGTGAAACCCTTCCCTGGAGCGGAAGACGGAAAGACGTATATGAACATCTTTACAAAAGATCAAAATACACTCAAGGATATCAATGAAGCTGGATACACTTACTTCCTAATTTCGAAGACGAACTATATAGCGTTATTCAAAAACAAGAATTTGGAGGAATACCTTCAGTTCTTTACAGATTATTATTAACCATGTTTTCAAAATCTAAAACAATGGCAAGAACACCAGAAGTAGCGCCAGATATGGCGATCAACAGAATTGTGGAAGGAACTTCAATAGAAGGAGAAATTCGCTGCGAATCGAATATCAGAATTGATGGAGCATTCGTTGGGAACCTTACTACCAAAGGGCGTTTAGTAATCGGTCCAAACGGACGCATTGAAGGCACTATCACATGTCAGCATGCAGAAGTAGAAGGTATTGTAAAAGGAAAAATTTCGGTGCAACAACAACTTACGCTTAAAGCTTCGGCGAAAGTAGAAGGTGATATTTTCACTGATAAACTGAGCATCGAACCAGGTGCTACTTTCACTGGCTCGTGCAACATGGGCGCAAAGGTGAAAGACATGAAGAAAGATGAAAAAGTGCCTGCTAGCGCAGCAATGTAAGACACTCACGAAGTCATGAAAAACGACTTCCTCAAATATTCAGCAATGGCCACCCAGATGATTGTAATTATCGGAGGTGGCGTTTTGCTTGGTAGGTGGTTAGACGACAAATATCACATAGAATCTCATGCATGGACACTTACCTTTGCCATCGTATCAGTGGTAGTGGCCATGTACACTACGATTAAAGACCTGCTCAAAAAATGATCTCAAAATCTTTTACCCTTTTTATTCTTGTTCTTACCATCGTGATTCTATCGGCGCTATACGTTACTGGCCTGATGATTCCCATTCCAATGGTACTTTACTTTGTAGCAATCGGATTCGGTGTAATGTCTTATTTACTTTATCGTAACATTCTAACTGCAAACGAGAAAAGCCCACGACGTTTTGTAACGGCTTTTATGGCGTCTATTACGATCAAACTACTGGTAACAGCTACATTCCTTGGTATTTTTATTTATTTTAATAAAGAACAAAAAGTACCAGTTGCTATCGGAACAGCTATCATTTACTTCGCACACTTATTTCTATTTGTTCGTGCGTTAACAAACGAAACGAAGAGTTAACAAACGCCCGTTTCGCGTTCGCGCTAAATTAACGTTTAGCTGAATGAATTATAAAGACCCCTTTCTATTGTAGATATATAAGGTAGTGTTATTTGCCACCAAGCAAATAATTCTACTCAATGAAAACTTTTTTACGTTCTGTTATTACGGTTTTAGGGATGTCGGCGGTGACTGCCTTTGGTCAGTCATCTGCGGTGCAACTGAGACCAATTTCTACAACTAAGCTAGTAGGTGGTTTCGACGAAGGAACTGCTGAAATTTCTTCTTACGACGCAGGTTCGAAGCGTCTTTTGTGGTAAATGGTTCAACGGATCAAATTGATGTTCTCAATATCTCCAAATCCTGTAACTCCTGAATACCTTTTTTCAATCGATATATCTTTGTTTGGTGCTGGAGCAAATAGCGTAGTCGCTTTTGATGGCTACGTGGCCGTGGCAATTGAAGCGTTCACTAAACAAGACAACGGTTCTTTGGCGATCTTCGATGTAGATGGCAACATGATCAATATTTTCGATGTCGGTGCTTTGCCTGATATGGTGGGCATCTCTCATGACCACAACAAACTTGTGGTATGTAATGAAGGTGAACCAAATGCAGACTACTCTGTAGATCCTGTGGGTTCTATCTCTATCATCGATATTTCAATGGGAGCAGCAATGGCTTCACAAAGTGATGTCACTTCAATCACCTTTGAAAATTTCAATCACATTAGAAACAGCTTTGAAATGGAAGGTGACAATCGGCCTTTATTCCAGAACCAAGTAACTACGACAACGCTGGAGTTTACACTTGGGGTCCTGTCAATACATTGGCTGGAAGAAACCAATTCACGGAGACCAATTTTAGAAATTCAAATGCTGGAAAATGAATTCTATTCAGCACAAGAACATACACTCACTTTTGAGTTCGCTGAACTAACCGAACGTCCGCTCGGTACATTGGCCATTCGCTATTTTACAGAGGGCTTTGAAGCTGGAGATTATCTTGGTGTAAAAATCATGACGCAAGTAGGTCAGTCTTGGGAAGAACTTCCTGTGATTGCATTGGATGAAATCTCTGAAGGATGGGCAGAATCAAGAATTTCTGAGGATAATGCTGGTTTTGCTGCAATTCAAATTGTAGCTTACTGCAATGATGCCGACGACTACGCAGGTATAGAATGGGTGCACATCGACTTCTTGGATACGGATGTAAGAATTTTCGGAAATGACTTTCTTTCAGAAGTAGATCAAGATTTGAACCAGAATATGCGGCGTTCTCTTTCGACGGGACTCAAGCCGTAATTACTTTACAAGAAAATAATGCAGTAGCTATCGTTGACTTAACAACGAATACCTTGCAGGAATCTTCCTTTAGATATAAAAACTATAACAGTCCAGGCAACGCAATTGACGCGAGTAACAGCGATGGAATGATCAACATTCAAAACTGGCCTGCTTTCAGATGTATCAGCCAGATGGCATTACCTCGTTTGAAGAAATGGTGAAACCTATTACATCACAGCAAACGAAGGAGATGCTAGAGAATAATACCTATGCTGAAATTGCGCGTATCTCTTTCTCAATCGTTAGACCCAACAGTTTTTCCAGATGCCGCTACTTTACAATCAAACGCGAATTTGGGTCGATTGAATATCACAACTTCTCGTGGTGATATCGACTTCGACGGAGACTTGGATGAGCTTTATTCTTATGGCGCACGTTCGTTTTCCATATGGAACAGCGCGGGTGAAATGATTTATGATAGTGGTGATCAAATGGAACAAATCACAGCAATGATGGATCCTGATCACTTCAATAGCAACAACGATGACAACACTTCATTCGACAGCCGAAGCGACGACAAAGGTCCTGAACCGGAAGGAGTAGTAACAGGTGTGATAGCTGGAAGAACCTATGCTTTTATCGGTTTAGAAAGAATTGGTGGCGTAATGGTATTTGATGTGTCAAATCCAAACATGCCGGAATTTGTTCAATACATCAACAACAGAGGTTGGGATGAAAATGAAGAAGCGTATGAGTCGTTGGATATGGGTCCAGAAGGAATCACTTTTATCTCTAAAGAAGATAGTCCAAACGAACGCGACTTGGTGATTGTAAGCAATGAAATTAGTGGAACGGTAACGATCTATCAAGTTGATGTAAACCTTGTTGCTATGGGCGATGTAGGATTGGAAACGTTTGATTTGGTAAACACAGATTGGATTGGAAATGAATCAGGAATCAACATCTTTGAAGGTGGTGTGAGTGGTATGTATCACATTCCTGGAACGGAGAACGAATATTATGTAGTAGGCGACAGAGGTCCGAATGCAGATGCAAACAACCATCCATTAGCTCAAGGTGAAACGAAGGTTTTCATCTTCCCTGACTATGCGCCAAAGATGCACAGAATGGTAGCTGAAAATGGTACTTTGACTTTCGCTGAAACAATTGAAATCAAACAACCAAATGGACAACCATTGAGTAGACCACTTCCAGTTGGAGCGGGAAACACAGGTGAGTTTGGAATTGATGGAAATGGAAACGCAGTGGATACGGATGTATGGGGATTGGACTCTGAAGGTGTTTTGATTGGAAACGACGGATACTTCTGGGTATGTGATGAATATGGTGCAGCCGTGTTGAAATTAGATGCAGAAGGAAAAGTGGTGAACCGATACACGCCATTCCCAACGCAAGATGAAGATGTACAAATCGATCCAATGGTCGGCATGCGTCGCCCAAACAGAGGTTTTGAAGGGCTTGCTTGGACACCAAACGGAAAGATCTACGCTATTCTTCAATCTCCAGCAAACAATCCTGATGTGGCTACAGGTAACAACTCACGTCTACACCGATTGATGGAATTGGATCCATTGACTGGTGAGTGGAGAACATTCTTGTATGCACACAAACCACAGATCGGACAGATTCGTGAACGCGATTGGAAATTGGGTGATCTTGTAGCTATCAACAACAATGAATTCTTGTTGCTGGAGCATGCCGAAAGAAATGGATGGAACTATAAAAATGTGATCAAAATAAATATTGAAAACGCTACGGCTTTAACAACAGAAGACATCAATGGAATGACTCCAGAACAATTGTTGACTGCTGAAGAGTGTATTGCGAACGGCATTACTCCAATTCAAGGAGAATTGTATTTTGACTTATTAGAAGCGGGTTGGGATGTGAATCTTGATAAGCCAGAAGGATTAACTATTCTTGATGGTACGCACATTGCGGTAATCAATGACAATGATTTCGGTATCAGCTCTCCCGATGCTGATGGTCAAATTATAGAGACAGGCAGACCAACCCGTTTGTTTGTTTATGAACTTCCAGAAGCGTTGGCATTGAACTATCAGTCGCCTTACTGTACGGCAGATAACATCGAAAGCACGCAGTGTATTTCTGAAGTAAACCCAGTGATGCTTCCAGAAGGATATGTGACTTATGAATGGTCGAATGGTGCAGAGGCTATGGAATTGACATTTGAAGAATCCACTTCATTGGTGGCACGTTTGACGGATGAAAACAATTGTGCGGCATATATCAGTGTAGATGTTACCATTAATCCAATCCCAGAAATTGCGCCTGTAGCAGGTGTAGTACTTTGCCCGAACGATTATTCGGTTTTGGCAGTGGAAGAAAATGTAATGATGATTACTTGGTCGAACGGTGATGAAGGTAACTTTACCGTAATTGATGCAACCGAATATTCATTCGGTTTGAATGAAATCGGAATTTCTTTCTTCAATGAATACGGTTGTGAGGGAACTTCAATGACTACAGTGGAAATTGTAGAGAATCCTGCTGTTGCTCTTCCTTCATTTGTTGAAGTGTGTGAAGGCACTACAGCCATGCTTTCTACAGGAAATGAAATGGATACCCACATCTGGTCTACAGGCGAGGAAACTTCTTCTATCGAAGTAGCTGAAGAAGGCGAGTACAGCGTTGAACTGGTAAATGAAAACGGATGTACTTCGAGCGCTGCGGTGTATGTGAACATTGCTTCTACCCCAGAATTGAGTCTAGGTCCAGATCAAACCATTTGTGAAGGAACTACGCTTGTGCTTGCTGTTGGTGATTTCCAAGACATACTTTGGAACGATGGAACATCAGAACAAACATTGGAAGTGACAGATGGCGGAACCTATTCAGTGACCGTGAGTGATTCTAAAGGTTGTGAAGCTTCTGATGAGGTAGTGATTGCCACACAGATTTGTGTTGGCGTTGAGGAACTTATAGCTGAAAATGACATTCAAATCTACCCGAATCCGGTTCAAAATGAGCTAACTATCAATAACGTTTTGGGCAAAGATTTCGTGTGGGCAATGTACGATTTGAGTGGAAACTTAGTAAAACAGTCCAACGGGCAGAAGAATTTTACTCAAAAGGTGGATATGTCTGACTTGGCACAAGGTTTTTATGTGATAAAAGTCACTTTAAATAACACGTTGATTATTAAAGAGGTAGCAAAAATTTAACCAAAACTGAGCTAACAGAAAGGCATCCCGATTCTTGTCGGGATGTTTTTCTTGCTTTTGTTGGCGATTTGTGTAAACATCCTTAATGATTTCTTAACAAATCACCCTTTATTTTGTACTCGAAATACCAAATCAAATTCTTTATAAAATGACAAACAATTACTCAGCATCTCGTACGTCGAGATTGATGATGTTCGTTTTCGTGCTTTTGCAGCTTTAGGCTTGCAGAAGGGGGCATCGCCCAAACGTTACTATCGCAAGCTGGTGGTGGGACTACACCCAAGACTTCGATGGATTAGCTAATACTGGAACTTTAAACCATGGGCTACCAATCAACCCTTTGAAGGCTGCGCTGCTAGAACTACAGCTACCTCAATTCCGCTTACCTGCAAACACAGGTTCTTCAACTGGCGGCTTTAAACGTCTTTGGCTACGTCCGCAACTGATAGAGCCTTTAGGCTATTCTGCATCAAACCATTTACTGTCAACAGGAGTTCTGGCCTTACTAGGTTATATGGGTTGGAGATTAGTTAACACTACTGGTGTGACTATCAGCATCTATCACTGATTTCTTATGATGGTGAGCAGTGGAGACAAAAGTGACCAATACTGTGAATGCTAGCCCAATTTGACCTTCCGATCTAATACTTCAACAGGTGTGGAACTGGAGGAGCGAATTGCAGATGATTGCTGCCATTTACTTCAGTTGAGCGTCATTGATCCTCACACCCAATTTTCACAGCGGAACTAACGCGCTGGATTTGAAAGCAGCCGCTAACAATCTTTGCAACAATTGATTTACAATGCAACCCTGGAGCTGCTAATGTGAAAGTGAATTAATGTTGCTTGATGAGTTTGATAGCGGTGACTCAGGTAACTGACCGAAATTTGGCAAATTGACAACATTGTTACTGTAAGCTGTCAACGGACGGTGCTCAGCGCTTCACAACCCTTACTGCTTCAGTTGCAACTCTTCCTGACTTTGGTTCAGTGAACGTTGGTTCTACTTCCGGTTTGCCATCTTTCACTGTAGATGCTTCCAGACCTTGTAGCTGATGTTACAGTTGCAGTAGGTGGGGATTATCAAGTTTCTTAGGACAATACGAACTGTTCAGTTCTAAGTAGATATACCAATGGGATCAGGAACACTAACTGGTGTAACGGTTTATGTTCAATTCTCACGCATTGTCATCAGGAGTTCAGAGCAACACTGTGACATTATCTACTTCTCACTTGCGGAGATTTTGTTGGTGTAATTGGAACAGGCGCTGCGACTTCAAGCGAATTGTCAGACATTATTGTTGATCCAACATTCGTTTATCCTACCAATATTGATTACGCTTCATATCAAGAAACAGATTTGACTGCTGCTTCTTTGGAAGTTGCTCGTTTCTTAGTACGTGATGGCGGTGCTTCTACTCCAGATGCTGATGCTGTGGGTACATTGCTAAACACTTTGGATTTTTCGGTTACTAACTCTTCAGTACTTCGCAGAGTAGCGCTTTATGTTGGTGCTTCTGAGTTTGCTGAAGTGGATGCTGTTGAGTACTAAACTTCACAGGCATGCCAATTGTACCAGTTTCTGATGATACTGAAGTAGCAATTTCAATTCGCGTTTCTTTCCAAGATGTTGTAAACGACAATACGCAATTTGACTTTACAATTACTGGTGCGGCTGCGGATATTACAGGTTCAAGATTTGCCGCTTCAAACGGCGGTGGTGCTGCTACAAGCACTGCTGGTGATGACAACAGAATTGAAGTGACTGCTTCACTTTTGACATTCACTTCACAGCCTTCAAACACTGTTGTAAATACTGGAATGGGTGACGTGATTGTTCGTGCGTTTGACGCATTGGGCAACCGTGATTTCGACTTTGCAGGTGATATTTCTATTACCTCTTCAGGTGCTTTAGTTGGAACTCCAGTAGTAGTAACTGCTGCTTCTGGTTCTGCTACTTTCAGCGGTTTGACACAGCATTGCTGCAAACGGTCTTACATTGACTGCAGCTTCGACTGGATTGACGTCTGCTACTTCATTAGCTTTTGATATTACAAATGCTCCTATTTTGACTTTCGAAATGGCAGCTGCGGGTAACGAAGCAAGCTTCCCTTCGGCTACTAATGATGCTGCGATCAATGCTGCTACACTTACAAGAGCTGCCAGCTTAACTGCTTCAACTAACGGTGGCCGTTTCCAATGCTACGAACTGGTCTACTTCGGCTGCTTTGGATAATTCTATTTCATATATGGAATTCACTATTTCTCCAGTAGATGCTAACTCAGCGTTCTCTGTAGAAAGAATTTTCGTTGCTATTCAACGTTCAGGAACGGGTCCTGGTTTTATCGCACTTCGTTCTTCATTGGATGGCTATACTGCTGATTTGGGTGGTGCTTTCTCAATTGTGGACAATGGTTCAACTCAGACATTTGATTTCAACTTTACACAAGCACTTGCTTCACAAACGGTAACTTACCGTGTGTATATGTATGCAGCTGAAGCTACCACAGGATCTTGTGGTATCGGTGACTTCACTGGAAACGACATTGAAGTTTATGGTACTACTGCAGTATTGGAATGTAACGACCCAGGAGCTTGTAACTACAATCCTGCAGATACAAATGCAGACGGATGTACATTCCCAATTGCTTACTACATCGATGCTGACTTTGATGGTTATGCTTCAGGTACAGAAATCACTTGTACTCCAGGTGCTGGTTATACTATTGACGTGTTGCCATTGGGCGATTGCGACGACAACAACTTTGATGTAAATCCTGGTGTTGCTGAAGATTTGTGTAACGGTATCGACGACAACTGTGTGAACGGTGTTGACGAAGGTGCAGTAGTAGGTTGTACTGACCCACTTGCATCTAACTACAACGCTGGTGCTACTTGTCCTGGTCCATGTTCTTACGCTGGATCATACACTGCAGGTAACCTTGTAGCTATTCGTGGTGGTGATGGTTCTGCTACACTTCCTTTGACGGGTACAAACGGACACGATACTTATCTAGAGCAAATGGATACAGATGGAAACACCGTTTCTCTTCTTCCTTTGACAAACGGTCCAACTCGATTGGCTACTAATTTAGGTTCTACTGCATCAGGATTTATCTCTAGAACTCAAGACGCTACGTCTCTCGTGGTAGCTGGTTATGATATTGCAAACGGCGATGCTGTTAGCGGTGCTGATCGTGTGGCTAACCTTGTGGATATTGATTACACTGTTACTCGTTTGTTTGCTGATGCTACTGTTTATTCAGGATCAACAAATCTTCGTGGTGCGGCTTCCAACGGTACAGACGTATGGACTGCTGGTGCTAGCACTGGTATTTATCACGCAGGTCCTGGTACTCCAGAAGTGATTTCAAACAACTCTACAAACAACCGTGTTATCAAGCAAATCAACGGAGACTTATACTTCTCTACTGGTTCTACTGCTGCTGGTGCGGTTGGTATCTACAGAATTGCAGGTTCTCCAACAGCAGGTTTAACAGACGCTACATTAGTAGTTGGTACTGGCGGAAACCCTTATGACTTTGAATTCTCACCAAACGGAAAATCACTTTACGTAGCTGATGATAACGCTTCATCAGGTGGTGTGAAAAAATATACTTTTAATGGTTCTTCTTGGAACTTGGCTGCAACTTACACTGTATTGAACTACGGTTCAGTAAGTGGTTTGGCAATTGATTTCACAGGTTCTACTCCTGTAATCTACGCTGTTTCTAGAAACACAACGACAAACGAAACAATCATTGTTTCTTTCTTCGACGACAACGTAACTGGTGATGTAGCATTCAACACATTGAAATTGGATGATTACTTGACAGTAAGATACCGCGACATTGAGTTCGCTCCATGTAACGGTACTACTTGGTACGAAGATGCTGACGGTGACGGTTATGGTAACCCTAACGTTTCTATCGTTGACTGTATGCAGCCATTCGGATTTGTGGCAGTAGCAGGTGACTGTAATGATAACCTTTACTATGTGAATCCTGGTGCTACAGAACTTTGCGGAAACAACCAAGATGACGACTGTGATGGTACAATCAACGAAGGTTGTCCAGTAGGTGGTCCAGCGAATGATGAGTTTGTTCTTGCGACTGCAGTTGTAGGTGCATCTTTCCCTGCATGTGCAAACAGAACAGTGAACTTAACGAATGCAACACCTTCTCCTGAGGCTACTACTGTAGCTCCAGTTGGCGCAGGTCAAGACGTATGGTATGCTTTCGTAGCTCAAACAAACGGTGCACGTATCACTTCTACTTCTGTGGCTTGTGATGTTGTGTTAGAACTTCATGATGCTGCTCATACTTTGTATGGTGTAGAAAATGAGACTACAACAGGTTCTGAAATTTTGGTGGCTAACAACCTTACTCCTGGTACTACCTATTATGTGCTTGTAAGAAACTTCAACGCTTCATCTGTTGGAACAGTAACCACTTGTATTCAAAACTTGGCTCCAAGTGCTCCAGACAATGGAACAACATTTAATAGCCTTTGTACTTATTTGAAGTGTGACTGGAATGGTGCTCAAATCTACGGCGCAACATTGACTGCAGAGGATGGCATCACCACTTACACTGCATCAAGCTCAGCAACACAAATTATGTTCTCTGCGTTTGGTGGATTGCAATATGGTCATACTTATTCTGCTGTGTTCACATCAACATTCATTCAAAATGATGCAGCGGGTAACCCAACAACTGTTGTTGTAACCAGCCCGGCGTATTCCATCACTATCCTAGATCACTTACCTGTGTCACTTCGTAGTACAGACCGTTGTCCTACTACTCGCAACATTGGATCATTCATCGGAACCGATGCTATTGTATGTGGTGTATCAGGATATGAGTGGGAGTTCACTTTAGCAGATGAATTTGGTAACGCTATTTCATTGGATCCAGTTGTAGTTGCTGTGAATGCGAATAGCCGTTACATCAGAACCACTTCAATCAGTGGAGTTCAGCCTGGAGATTACTATTTGGTACGCGTTCGTCCATTGTTCTCTTACGGTCCTGGAACTTATGGTTCATCACAAATGTTGTGTATCGCGGGAAGCGCAGGTATGACTACTGAAGGTGGTAATGCTACTCCAAGTTTGACAAGTGTAAATGCTTGAGCGTTCAGTGAAGCTTTATCCTAATCCAAACAATGGAGAGATGATCAACATTCAATTGACAGGTATCACATCAGAGACTGTTCAGGTGAATGTAATCGACGCATTGGGAAGAGTAATTACTACGAACCAATACAGCGTAAACAACTCATTCAACGGTACAATTCTATTCGACACAAAGTTGTCATCTGGAATGTACAACGTTCAGATCATCGATGGTGAAACGGTGATGACGGAGCGCGTTATTATTAAATAGTTTTCAAGAAGACAAAGATTCTAGGATTCTAGAAAACAATAATTCAAAAAACCCCCGGACAATGTCCGGGGGTTTTTGTTTTATCCTCGAATCCTTCCCGAATCAAGTTCGGGACAAGTGTCTCCTCGAATCATTTTCTTCTTGAATCCTGGTTCCTGAGCTTGTCGAAGGACGAATCCTCGAATCCTTGTTCCTTGTTCCTTGTTTCTTGTTCCTTGTTTCTTGTTCCTCGTCTCCCACTCACATCATCCCAATCCCGCGAGCATAGGTCAGTAATTCTGGGATAGAATGGATGTCTAATTTTTGATAGATATTTTTACGATGGGTCTCGACCGTTTTGATGCTGAGCTCTAACTCTTGCGCGATCGAAGCACTTGTTTTTCCGGCAAGGACAAGCTGTACTATTTCTTTCTCCCTTTTTGTTAGAGTGGTCAATTGCTTTTTAGGATTCACGGGAGGCAGAGAAAAAATTCGAGAGCGAGAATTCACTACTTCGTGAACCGCATCAAGTAATTTTTTTCCTGAAGTATTTTTTAAAATGAAAGAAGCGATACCCAACAGCTGACTTTCCTTTTTTAATGAAGGAGAGTTGTGCATGGTCAGTAAAATCCAAGGTGTAGAGATGCCTAAATTTTTAATATAGTGCACAGCTTCAAGCCCGGTAAAGTGAGGCATGCTGATATCAGAAATGATGAGATCTGGTTTTTTATTTAAAACAAGATCCACCAGCTCTCGTCCGTTCGAAGCCAAGCCAACAACGTCGTAAAGCCCATCCCTTTCTAACAAAGACTTGATACCATCAAGAAATAATTGATGATCATCTGCAAGAACTATTTTCTTTTTCATAATGGAATTTCAATGATGTGAATTGTTCCCTTGTTCAGTGCACTTTCGATTGTATGAATGCCACCAAGCAGCTCCACGCGTTGTTTAATGCTAGAAATACCAAGCCCTGTTTTCGAAGCGTAAATATCAAAGCCTTTTCCATCATCTTCTACTGAAACAATCAGTTTTCTATCTCTTAAAAAAATTTGAATGGTAATTACCGAGCAAGAAGCATGCTTGATGGCGTTGTTGATGGTTTCCTTGATCATTCTATACACCACGAGTTCGTTGTCGACTCCTAATTCACCATTATAATCTTTAACCACAATTTCAAGTTCCATTTTTCCACCTTGAGAAAACATCTCTTGAAAATCATACAACGACTTTACCAACCCAAGTTCTTTAAAAAGTGTAGGAGTCATTTCATGAGAAATGGAACGTACTTCTTTGCAGGCCTTGTCCACAAGCTGCAATGCAAACTGCAACTCCTTATCGTCGGAATTGTTTTCCAAATTCAATTTTGCGGTACTCAATAGCACCCCAACACTATCATGCAATTCTTTCGCAATACGCTGTTTTTGATTTTCCTCATTTTGAATGAGCTTCAATGTGACCTCTCTTTCCTTTTGTCGCAATTCATGTACCACTTCATCCACACGCTTATCTAGAAAATCATTGTCAACGCGCTGCCTGTGATTGATAAATTCTAGCTCGTTATTTTTATTCAATAATTCTGCATGCTTTTCAGTGAGTTGAGCAGTTGTAGACGTGGTATTTTTTATCAGTCTATTTATAAATAACAATACGAGCGCCATATTCATTATGATGGCGATAATAGCAGTTCGATTCAGAAAATCAGGTTGTAAGTTTTGTATAGGCTGCCAAGCATAAGCCCCGCTGTAAAGCACAATCAGTGCTATAATGGGCAAACCCAACAAGGTGATGATGGTCAGTGTTTTTTTATGGTCAACTACAAAAATAGATGCGGCGGGAATGGTAATGAAAAAGAGCTCAAGCTCACTGTCTTTTCCATAAATCAAACAATTAAAGAAAATCCAGAAATAGGAAGTAATGAGAAGCAGCGGAGCTATCCATTCTTTATCTCTTGTATGTTTTATAAAAACAACCAATGCCAAATATCCAACTACCATCAAAATGTCGAGGGGAATGATGATGCGTTGACTATCGAAGAGTCGGTCGTGAATGAAAAAAACCAAATCAGCAATAAACCCAAACCAAATTACAGACTTGGTGAACCTGTAACGCCTTTCTTTATTGAGGTTTTCGAGAAAATCACTATACGATTCGATGTTCTGCATGGAGAGATTGGGATGCGATTAGACTTGCAATTTCCGAAAAAATAATGCATATTTGTAATTACCTCATTATGGGGGACTTATACCAAACAACCAAAGCCTTACTATGAAGTTCACTCCGTTAGGAGTGGTTATGCTATTGTTTCTAGCTATCCACTCAGTTTGTTACTCACAGGTAAACCTGTACTCTTTTTCACAATCAACCAACTTATACGAACCTATTACAACACCTACCAACGTTGGTTTTGGTACGGGATGGGATGATGGTACGATGGTGTTGACGATCCCATTTTCATTTTACTACAATGGGTCAAACTACACCTCTGTGCGCGTCAACTCAAACGGTTATGTCACATTCGGTGCTACTTCTTCTGGCAACACAAACTTCACTCCGTTAAGCTCAAATACAGGCTATACTGCTGCTATTTCTGCTTTTGGTAGAGATATCATCAACAACGGTGAAGACTTGACATATACTACAGTTGGTTCCTCGCCGAATCAGGTTTTTGTGGTTCAATGGAACAATGCACGCCGCTATAGCGGCGGTGGGGTAGTTGGCGATGTGCTTAACTTCCAAATCAAGTTGTATGAAACTTCAAATACTATTGAAGTGGTGTACGGTGATTGCTATGCTACCAATTCCTCTTCATTGACTTGTCAAGTGGGCTTAAGAGGTGCTTCAAACACAGATTTTAATAATAGAACAACAACTTCTAACTGGTCGACTTCGAGCGCAGGTGGTGCGAACAATTCAAGTATGACCAACTCGAATACCATCATGCCTTTGAGTGGGCTTACCTTTTCTTGGGCTCCTCCAGCGGCTTGTGATGCCGCTCCTGCAACTCCCACAGTGACATCTCCCGTGAATATTTGTAATAACACATCAACAATTCTTACTGCTAATGGAGTTGAAGTAGGTGTTGGGGTTTCTTATCAATGGAAACTTCCTCTAGCGGAACATCAGGATGGGCTGCAGTAGCCAATGGATCAGGTGGCACAACGAGTACATATACCACCGTGAACTTATCGAGCACTACTTATTTCAGATTGGTGACTACATGTTCAAATGCTGGATTAAGCTCAACTTCTGAAGCGATTCAAGTTGTACCAGGATCGTGCGAACCGGTGAATGATATTTGCGCGAATGCTACACCGATTACAATTAATGGTGGTCCAATCACAGGGTCTAATACGAACACGATCACAGATGGACCGAATCCATCATGTGGCGGAACAGGAATAAAGGACGTTTGGTATTCGTTTGTTTATGAAGGTGGTGACTTGATTATAAGAACATATCTTGGAACCTTGACCGATACGAGAATCGCTCTATTCTCAGCTTGCGGCGGAACACAGCTTGCATGTAATGATGACTATTCAGGAATAGGCTATGCATCACGTTTGAATGTAAACTGTGATTTACTGACCTCTGGTGAAACTTATTATTTACAAGTAGGTGGATACAATGGTAACACAGGAAATTTCCAAGTTGAAATTACCGCAGTAGGTGCATCAGGTTGTACCAATCCAAATGCCACTAACTACGATGGATGCGCTACTTCTGATGATGGATCATGCGTTTTCCCAGAGTTGGCGGCATCATTTATTGATGTGCCTTTCGGAACGAACTGTTTGAATATGCAGCTTACAAGCACTTCGGCAGGTAACGTAGTGGCTTGGACTTGGACCATCCCAGGCGCAACACCATCATCGTCAAACATTGCAAATCCAGTTGTGCTGTTTAGCGCACCAGGTGTTTATCCTGTTACCCTGTTGGTAGAAGATAGCTTTGGAGCTACAGATGAAGTCACTCAAAACGTAATTGTAGAAACAGGTATGATTATGACCGTGGATATCACTGCGGATAATTTACCTCAACAAACCTCATGGGCCGTATTTGATAACAGCAACAACATCGTAGCAGAAGGTACGTCTAACGACGACACATTCTGTATTACGGACGATTGTCATCGCTTTGAAATTTATGATACTGGAGGAAATGGACTTTGCTGTGCAAATGGAACAGGCTCGTACACTATTTATCTGAATGGTATTGAAGTGGCAAGTGGTTCGAATTTTGGCTATTTGGATACGCGAGATATCAACTGCCCTGAAGGAACAAGCTGCAACAACCCGATTGTTGCAACGCTTGGTTCATATACAGCACCAGAACCAAACACATGGTATGAATTCACTCCAGCAGAAGATGGCCAATACCGCATTTCGACTTGCGATATTGCATTCTGCGATACAAAGTTGTGGATCTACGACTACTGTAACATGGCCAACTTTGATGATACCAACGAGGCAACTGTTACTTATAATGATGATCAGTGTGGTGTGCAGGCAGAAATGACTCCTTTCTTGCAAGGAGGTCAAACATATTACATACGAGTAGGTGATACAGGCGGCGCATGTGGAATTTCTGAAATCGAGTTCATCATCGAATACATGGGACCGATTGTTGGCTGTATGGATCCTTTAGCATGTAACTACATGCCAATCGCAGGAGCACCAGGAGTTTGTTATTACAACGGTGATCCAAACTGTGAAAACCTTGGGCCAGACCTTGAAGTATCGCTCACTGATATGTACAACTCACTTTATGTAACAAACATCAATGGAACAGATGCGTGTTTGGTAAATGAAGGATGTTTGCAAGGTCTTGGCAGTCGTCAGATTTTAAGATTTACAACTACCATCTGGAATATCGGTAATCAGGATTATTTTATCGGAGTACCGAACGCGGGCAATCCTCAGTTTGAATATGACGAGTGCCACAACCACTATCACTATGAAGGATATGCGGAATATGTTCTGTATGATGAAACAGGAACTCCAATGCCTCAAATTGGATTTAAGAACGGCTTCTGCGTACTCGACTTATTCTGTCCTTCAGGATACGTTGCAAAATACAGCTGTGGGAATATGGGTATCACTGCAGGTTGTAGAGATACTTACAGCTCAGGACTTTCTTGTCAATGGATAGACATTACAGATGTACCCGCTGGTTCATACTACTTAGTGGTAAGAACAAACTGGGATCAAAGCCCTGACGCTAACGGAAGATATGAATTGCGCTACGACAACAACTGGGCGCAAGTGTGTATTTCTTTTGACAGAGATGTGAATGGCAACATCATCAACTTTACAAAAGACATAGGTTCATGTCCAGAAATTGTAGACTGTATTGGTCAACCTTTTGGCAATAGCTATCCTGACTGCGCGGGCAACTGTCCGGGTATGGTAAAAAGAGGTGATGTGTATGTAGATAATTTCTTGACAGAACTGGATGTACACCACTATCTCGATGCTGCTGTAATGAATGCTGCAGTGGATGTTTCTACTTGTACTGACTTGAACAACGATGGAATTATTTCTGCAGCAGATGCTGTATATCTTGAGGAGTGTATTCACACGCAACTGGATTTAGGAGTGAATCCATTGCTTGTGGAGTCTTGCGATTTCGATGATGAATTTATTGATCTCGGCGAGTCGGTAGAAATCGGAATTTCAGATGTAAATCTTGTTGATGGATATGTTGATGTTTACATCAATAATCCCGGATCGCAGATTAGTGCGGTTCAATTTACATTGAGTGGAGTAGTGATTGAAAGTGTAGAAAATTTGTTGAGTGCGGAATGGACTCCTCACGTGAGACATACTACTGATGGCTATGAAATTGCTGCCGCAGGTTCAGTGCATTCTAAGATGCTTGTACACTTCAACAACACACCATTCTTCCGTGTTTATTATTCTTCGATTGAAGCATCAGAAGTTTGTGTTTCGAATATCACTGATGTTCTTAATGGCTTGTTCCATAACGTAATCACAAACCCAGGACCATGTATGTCGGTGTCTTCAATAGTTGCCGATTTCACAGCATCAGAAACAAACATTTGTTCGGGAGAACAAGTAGGCTTTACAAATACAACTTCTGGTGGCGCTACTGACTATGTATGGAGCTTCCCTGGAGGAACACCAAGTTCTTCTACTGATGTAAATCCAATAGTTACTTATAACACTCCTGGTACGTACAACGTGTCTTTAACGGCTTCAAACAGCACAACCTCCGATAACGTGACCTATAATAACCTTATTGTAGTAGTTAGCGCAATTCAATGGTATCTGGATGCAGACAACGATGGTTTTGGAGATCCAAATGAAATGGTGTCCAATTGTATCCAACCTTCTGGATATGTAAATAATAATTTGGATTGTAATGATGACGACAATACCGTATATCCGAACGCTCCAGAGTTGTGCAACACTTTTGACGACGACTGTGATGCATTAGTGGACGAAGATTTTGATTTGGATAATGATGGCTACACAACTTGTATGGGTGATTGTGATGACAACAATTCGCTCGCGCATCCAGGAGCATTTGAATTGTGTAATGGTGTGGATGAAGATTGTGATGGATCAATTGATGAAGACTTTGACCTTGACAATGATGGTTATACCTTATGCAACGGTGATTGTGATGATAATGATCCAAACGTGAATCCTGGTGTAGCTGAAATTTGCGGAAACAATGATGATGAAAACTGCTCAGGTGGAATCAATGAAGGTTGTCCACTATACACTTATTTCCCAGATGGTGATGGTGATGGGTTTGGATTGACATCAGGATTTATTCAAGTGTATGATGTAACACCACCTCCAGGTTATGTGGCCGTTGGAAACGATTGCAATGACACCAACGACACGACTTATCCAGGTGCCACAGAAGTGTGTGCAAACTTGAATGATGATGACTGTGATGGTTTTGTAGATGAAGGTTGTTCTCAAGCATTAGTTGCAAACGACTATCGCGAAGATGCGACTACAGTGAATAGTGCAGTGTATCCTGTATGCTCGAATGTATTTGGAAACTTGAGCGACGCTACTCCATCTGTTGAAGCAGAAGGAGAAGCCCCTATAGGAGCAGGCCAAGACGTGTGGTATCATTTTGTAGCACAAACAAATGGTGTTAGAATCTACACCAATAGTGTTTCAAACGATATGTATCTTGAATTACAGGAAGCTGGTGGAACTACACTGGATAGTGAAAATGAAAATGGAGTTGGTTCACCTGAAATTTTAATTTACGGAAACCTCACTCCGGGTAATGATTATTACGTACTGGTAAGAAATATGAATGCAGCTTCTGTTGGTTCATATACTTTCTGTTTACAAGAATTGAATGAAAGTGGTCCTGATAATGGAACGGAAATGTCAGGCTTGTGCGCATCATTTAAATGTGATTGGAATGGCGCTCAACTGTATCAAATTGTGTTCTCCGACGGAGTGAATGAGTATTCACACACGGGAACGAGCACGTGGAAGCCACTTTCACAAATTCCAGGATTGCAATATGGAATGTCATACACAGTGGTGATTAATTCAATATTCACCTTGAGTGATGCTGGAGGAAATCAAGAAACATTTGTTGTTACCTCGCCTCCATTCACGGTAAACATTGCCCCAGCACAAGATTTGGATTTACGTCTGGCTGATCAATGTCCGACTACACGTTCGCTCGGTTCTTTTATAAGTGCGGATGCTAGCTTGTGTAATTTTAATTCCTATGAATGGGAGTTCACTTTGGTAGATGAATTTGATAATCTGCTTACAGTTGATCCTGTTTATTGGAACAGCGGAACACGTACTAGATATTGCAGAGTAAACTATATTCCTGGCGTATTCGCAGGAGCACATTATCGTGTGCGTATCCGTCCAATCTTCCCGAGTGGAGCAGGTGATTGGGGAACAGACTATCAACTGCTTTGTGTGGCTGCCCCTGCAGGATTGGTAGCTAATGCTGCTGAAAGAAGTGAAGGCGGAATAGAGCAATTGAGTTTCACTACAGGCATATATCCTAACCCAAGTAGCGGTCGCAGTGTAAACTTAAATGTGGACGGATTGGAAACAAGTCAAATTACTATTAAAATCTATGACTTGACAGGAAAGTTGGTTTATGATCAATTGAAGAATGTGGAAGGTAATAGTGTCGTGGAGATTAATTTCAAAAACAAATTGGCATCTGGCATTTACACCGTGGAGTTGACTTTTGAAGAGGAAAGAATTGTAGAAAAGATGATTGTGGAATAATCGAATAAATGGAATAAAAAAAGGGGGTATCAATACCCCCTTTTTTTTATATCTAATCCAACTATTCTAACTAATCTAACTAATCAATGTCCCCCCTGCATCTCTCCAGTTTCCAAATTGCGCGTTTTAAACGCATAGAAAGCGAGATATGCAAAGCATGCAACACCAACCCAATAGCTATTTTGAATCCCTAAGTATTCAGGTGAAGCAAGATGTCCTTGAAGCAGACTGATAAATCCACCACCACATATCATCATAATTAAAAGGCTTGAACCTTCATTGGTAGCTTTACCTAATCCAGTGATTCCAAGAGTGAAAATGCATGGCCATAATGTGCTACAGAACAAACCTACAGATATAAAAGCAAAAGCTGCTGTCATACCTTCTGAGTAAATACCGAATATCAACGCCACAATTGCACTTAATGAATATATAAGCAATTGTCTGGCTGGTTTTCCGCCGCTCAAATAATCAAGCACGATCAAACCAATGATAAAAATCCAGTAGTATTTGAATGGACCTAAGTCGTGCCCGCCGAGATAATTGGCGAGGATGAAAATACCAAATGCAACAAATGGTAAAACAACATTTAAAACTAATTTAGTTGTTTTAGAAATATTGAATGCTCCAGCAGCACTGGTCCATCGTCCAATCATCAAACTACCCCAGAATAAAGAAACGTAAGGCGCAATTCCGCTGCTATTGATTCCAGTATGTTCTTTCATGAATTCAGGCAAATTACTTGCCGTAGAAACTTCCACTCCCACATAACAGAAGATAGCAAGCATACCCAAAGTAAGATTTGGATATGAAAAGACACTCTTCGCTTTTTCAACCGAATGGTCATTCGGGTGGGATTTTTCAGAGCTATCTTCCAGATTTATTTGATCTGGAACTGATGAGAATTTAAACATTGCCGCAGCCAAAAGAAAGGCCGCTCCAAGAATCAAATAAGGTGTTTTTACATTGCTCAAACTTAAAGCTGTTTCTCCACTACCAGAGGCAGAACCGAATATGGCAATTGCGATAATTACAGGACCAATAGTTGTTCCCACATTGTTTACACCTCCAGCAAGACTCAATCTTTGCGAACCTTGCTTAGGATCGCCCATTACGATAGCTAGCGGATTCGCCGCAGTTTGCTGAAGCGCAAAACCTAGTCCTACTATAAACAATCCACCCAATAATAATGGAAACGAAGCATTGTTCGCGGCAGGAATAAATAGTAATGTACCTGCAGCCGAAATCAATAATCCCAATGCGAGGCCATTGCGGTATCCTATTTTGTTGAGTATATCTTTTCCATTGATTTTTGAAGCTATAAAATAGGCTGCGGCTCCTACTGTGTAGGCTACGTAAAACGCAAATGAAATCATTTGAGACTGCCATTGCTCAAGATTAAGTGCTTCTTTAAAAACAGGAATTAAAATGTCATTGCTTGCCGCTACAAATCCCCAAAAGAAGAAGATTACTACAAGCGTCGCAAATGCTCCTACAGGTGTTTTTTGATTACTCATGTGGTTATTGGTTATTAATACAATGATAAGGAGGAATTGAATTGAAATGGCTTGTAAAAAAAGAGGTCACCCCGAACGAATCCGAGATGACCCATTTTTAACTCATCACTACTTTTAATGTTGGATCATTAATTTTTGAGTGAACTGTACACCATCAACTCCCAACTCAACCATGTAAATACCGTTTACTAATGATGTAACATCAATAACTGGTGATTGTACATTGGTAACAGTAGATTGTTGAACCAAACGTCCTACGCTATCATAAATTTTGATTGTCGGAATAGAACCATTAAACACCAATCCGTCAATACGAATTTGATTGCTTGCTGGGTTAGGGTAAATAGAAAGGTTCTGGAATAGAACTTCATTTACGTTGTCTACAATACAAGCCTCACATGTTGACCAACATACTACATCCATAGTCATGTCTTCAGTAACAGTGATTGTACGATTAGTGAAACCGTCAGCTGTATTAGTACAAGAAGAACCTTCAGTCAATTCTTCTTGAATATTCCATTCGTCTGCAGAGTATTTGAAATCATAAGTACCAGCTTGAAGTGGAATAGTGATGGTCCAAATGTTGTCAGCATTATCATCTGTCATAGCAGCACAGTTGCCACACCAGTTGTTGAATGTTCCGTTTACTTCAGGTGTTGTAAAGGTTTCTGTTACATTCTGCATATCTACTTGGAACGTTACATCGTAAGTAGGTACAACTACATCACAACCTGTGCAAGCAGCCCAACAAACTACATCAAGAGTTGCATCCTCTGTTACTGATAGGTAACGGTTAGTGAAACCATTATTTGTAACAGTACATGTACTTCCAGAAGTCAATTCCTCTTGAATGTTCCAAGAGTCTGCCGCATACTTATATTCATATTCACCAGCTTCCAAAGTAATGGTGATAGTCCAAATTCCATCAGCATTGTCGTCTGTCATAGCAGCACATCCACCACACCAGTTGTTGAATGTTCCATTTACTTCAGGTGTTGTAAACGGATCTGTAACGTTTTGCATATCTACTTGGAAGGTGATGTCATAGCTAGGATTTGTAGCGCCACAAGCACTACATGATCCCCAACAAACTACATCAAGTGTTTCTTGTGAACCTACAGTAAGTGAGCGGTTCACGAATGGAGCAGCGTTTACAGTACAAGCAGCGCCTTCAGTAAGCGCCTCTTGAATATTCCAGTTGTCAGCAGCGTACTTATATTCATAAGTTCCAGCTTGCAATTCAATAGTTACTTCCCATACTCCATTTCCATCTCCGTCAGACATTGCAGCACAGTTACCGCACCATCCGTTGAAGTTACCATTCACTTCTGGAGTTGTAAATGGATCTGTTACGTTTTGCATATCAACTTGGAAAGTCACATTGTATAAACAAGTGCCATCATCCACAGTAGCATCTGCACTGTAGTTGTTAGCAGTTGCATCCATACAACCAGGGATATCATCTCCGCCTGAACCATTGCCGATAACTTCTACGTTATCAATCATAATTCCACCACCTGCACCAATAAAAGCACCTGCAGCCAAATTGAATTGAATGCGGAAGAGATTTCCAGCAGTTACGTTGTCGTAAGAGAAAGTTAGATGTGTCCAATCTGCATCGTTAATTCCAGCAGTTTGGATGTCGAACGTGTTAACAGTTCCAACACCAGGCAGTTCTACTTGCAAGTGAATTGCAGCTCCTACAAGTGGCTGAGACAATTTGATATCAAACGATACGTCAACGCTTGTTGCGCTACCGAAGTTCACACTTGAATTTAAATACTGATAGATGTAAGCTCGTCCGATTCCATCTGAAGTATTTGATCCAATTATCTCGGCAGCTCCGGTTGTAACACCGTTGGCATTCCAAGTAATTTCTGATTCAGGAAGTGTTGCATCTGCAACAGCTTGCCATTCGCTGATCGATGTATCATCGTCAAATGTCAAGCTCACGATTGTGTTTTGAGCCATCATTCCCATAGAAATAATGAGCCCCATTAAAGTAAATAAAGGTTTCTTCATGTTGTTTGGTTTGGTTTTCAAGGACTAATATACTACTTATTGTCATTTTTACAATAAGGGTCGAATTTTTTTATAAAAAAAACCCCCGGACATTGTCCGGGGGTTTGATATTACAAGGATTCGAGGATTCGAGGATTCAAGAATTCAATTCTCTCATTCTTTCATTCCCTAATTCTCTATCTGATTATCATGCGCTCCGTCATCACCGTTTCACCGTCGATGATCTGAACGTTGTACATTCCAGATGACAATTTTGTGTCGAATAGAATGGTACCGTTGAATGAGTTGTTTACGCTGTATTGGTTCGTAGTAATTACTCTTCCCAATGCATCGATTACATTCACTTGAACAGTCTCTGATGTGATACCTGTCAATTGAATATTGATCATATCTCCATTGTTTGGATTAGGATAAAGCTTCACTGAACGCTCAGCATTTACACTTGTCAAACTTGGAGTAGCATTACCACCTTCAGTAGTCATACCTGCGCTTCCCGCGATACACAACATTTGTGATGAACCATAAGTTCCAGGACCGTAAGAGAACAATGGACGAACGCGTACCAAATAGTAATCTCCAGGTTGAACTCCACTGATTGAAGTGGTTCTGATGTAACGGCTATTTGCATTCACAGCAACTACCACTGGATCCAATGAAATAGCGTTACCAAACTCATCTGCTAAAGTGAACTCCCACTCATATCCTGATACACCACATACAATAGCATCGGTTCCGATGAATGATCCAATGTTGCGAGTAGTAGGACAACGGTCTGTGCTACGAAGTGACACTGGTAAGTGATCTAGGATAGTGATGGAATACGCTGGGCTGGTTACAACAACAGTTGTTGGGTTACCCGCTGCATCATTTTGAATGAATGTTGATGTGAACACAGCAGAATAAGTATGACCATACTGCAATCCACCAAACGCAGAGAACATAATTTGAGTTGCCGAGCTTGATGCAGGCAAGTGGTGATGCCATCCTCTGCAGTCAATGTTGCGCCGTAGATTTGAGCACCATTCCAGTCACACTTCAAATAAGTACAAAGGCTATTAAATGTTGTTCCATTGTCTGGAGCACTTGGAGCCAAGTTTTGAATACAAGTAGTAACAGTTCCAACAGATGAAGCGTTGAAGTTTCTTACAAGTACATAATAAGTAGTACCAGGAGTAAGGTTGTTAGCCACCAAAATTTCAGAACCTGTTGTTGATTCATTTTCTACACCATACAAAGTATGAACAGCATCGTGAAGTTCTAACACAACATCACAAGCCACAGAAGTAGAAGTGATACGTACACCGTTTGTTTGTGCTACGAAAGCATACCATACATCTTGACCAGCACCCACTGGGCTAAAGTAGTAGCCTCAGGAGAAGGTGTGGCATTCGTTAAGTTTACAAACGGTTTGCACATGCAGGGAAAGTAGCCCCTACAACACTTGTAGCATTAGAGAAATTGTCATTTGCAATAGCTGAAACCGAACATCCCTCGTTAACCAGTCCATCACAATCGTCGTCAGTGCTGTTTCCACAAACTTCGTTGCACCTGGGTAGATTGCTGCGTTGTTGTCGTTACAGTCGGTATCATTGACACTATAACCGCTTGCTGGCATAGAACAGAACATTCTAGCAGAACCTGTTCCAAATCCATCACCGTCATTATCTTCATACAATGCCATGGTTGCAACATCGCACGTGCCCCAACAATTTGCATCGAAGGTGATGTTTCCATCAACAGTCAAAGTTCTATTGGTGAAAGGTCCAGAAGTAAATGTACAAGGTGATCCTGGAGTCAAACTTTCTTCAATTGCCCAGCCATCAGCTGCATATTTAAACTCATAATTTCCTTGTGCCAAAGTCGTACTTGCTTCCCAAATTCCATCATTGTTGGCATCGGTCATTGGCAAGCATCCACCGCACCATCCATTGAAGTTACCATTAACTTCTGGAGTTGTAAATGGCGCAGTTACACCATTCATATTCACTTGGAATGTAACTGTGTAAATACAACTTCCATTATCAATTTGAGCAGCTGCGTCGTAGTTCACAGCAGTAGGGTCCGTACAACCAGGGACTTCAGTACCTGTTGAAACAAGAAGAATATTATCAACTAAAATTCCGCCTCCAGCACCAACAAATGCGCCTGCAGATAGGTTGAAATTCATTCTGAATATTGTTCCACTTCCAATATTGTTGAAGTCATAGGTCAAATGCGTCCAAGTCGATTCATTTACACCCTGGTTTTGAATATCGAAATTGTTTACGGTACCAATACCAGGCATTTCTGTTTGAAGGTGGATCGCTGCACCACTCAAAGGTTGAGATAATTTGATATCAAATGAAAGTTGAACACTGCTTGATCCTGCGTAATCTAAACTTGGGTCTAAATATTGGAAGATGTAAGCACGACCTATCGCAGATGAAGTATTCGTTCCAGATGCTTCTAATGCACCTGTAGCAACTCCTGTAGGATTCCACACCATTGAAGCTTCAGGCAATGTTGCATCTGCCACTTGTTGCCAAGGTGTAATTGATGCTGCATCATCAAAAGTCAAATTCACAAGTCCTTCTCCGCTGCCTGTACTACAAGCTGTGCACGAGTTCCAACATACTGCTGGTAATGTAGCATTTCCAGTAACCGAAAGTGAGCGGTTTACTGTTGGTTCAACACCAACTGTACATGAAGAGCCTTGAGATAAGGCCTCTTGAATATTCCAGTTGTCAGCAGAAAACTTGAATTCATAATTTCCTTGAGTGAGTGTAATCGTAACGTCCCAAATTCCGTCCGTGTTTGCATCGCTCATAGAAGCACAGTTTCCACACCAAGAGTTAAACGTTCCGTTTACTTCAGGCGTAGTAAATCCATCCGTTACATTGTTCATGTCTACTTGGAAGGTGATATTGTATTGACAACTTCCATTGTCTTCTGTTGCTGCTGGATTGTAGTTCACAGCAGTGTTGTCCATACATCCTAATACCGTCGGAGCAGCTTCTGTCACTTGAATATTATCAATCAAAAGTGTTCCTCCAGCACCCACAAACGCTCCTGCAGCAATGTTGAAGTGAATTCTAAAAATAGAACCTACACCTACACCGCTATAACTATATGTAAGGTGCGTCCATGTTGACTCATTCAAGCCTTGGTTTTGAATATCAAAATTATTGACTGTACCAACTCCTGGAAGCTCTGTTTGAAGGTGCACTGAAGCACCATTTAAAGGAGCGCCCAACTTTATATCAAATGATACTTCAACATTGGTGGCTCCTGCATAATCCACGGTATTATCTGTGTATTGAAATGTAAGCACGTCCAATTCCTGCTGATGTATTTGATCCAGAAATTTGTAATGCTCCAGTAGTAACTCCTGTTGGATTCCAAGTCATAGAAGCTTCGGGCAATGAAGCATCGCCAGCAGTGATCCAAGGTGTGATACTTGCCGCATCGTCAAATGTCAATGTTGGAAGTCCACCTCCTGTCCTCCGTCACAAGCGGAACATGATGCCCAGCATACTGCAGGCAAAGTTGCATTTCCAGTTACTGTAAGCGGTCGATTCACAAATGGTGAAGCACCTACCGTACAAGGGTCACCTTGTGTGAGCACTTCTTGAATATTCCAGTTATCGGCAGAAAACTTGTACTCATACGAACCTTGAGTTAGCACTAAAGCGACGTCCCAAATACCGTTCATATCGGCATCAGACATAACTGCGCAATTGCCACACCACCCGTTAAAGGTTCCATTCAATTCTGGAGTGGTGAAACCATCAGTTACATTGTTCATGTCAACTTGGAATACAACATTGTATTGACACGTTCCATTGTCTACTGTAGCTCCAGGATTGTAGTTGACAGCCGTGGAGTTGGTACATCCAGAAACGACAGCAGTTGCAGTGTTTAGCTGAATGTTGTCAACTAAAATGCTTCCTCCTGCACCAACAAAGGCACCAGCAGCAAGGTTGAAGTGAATTCTAAATAAGTTGCCCGCCGTTATATTATTAAAGGTATAGGTGAGTGTGGTCCACGTTGTCTCATTGATACTGTTATTTTGAATATCAAATGTGTTGATGGTTCCAGCACCTGGAAATTCTGTTTGAAGATGAATTGCAGCACCACTTAGGGAGATGCTAGTTTTATATCAAACGAAAGTTCTACAGTTGATGCGCCTTGATAATCGACAGCACCATCGATGTATTGGAAAATGAAAGCTCTTCCAACGCCGCCTGTCGCATTGGTTCCCGAAAATTGGATTGCACCAGTTGCATCCCATGCTATTGAAGCTTCGGCCGTACTTGCGTCAGCAACTCCTGCCCATGGTGTAATACTAGAGGCATCATCAAACGTCAAATCGGTAATTGTGGCCATTACTGCCCATCCTTGTACACTACAGAATACGAGCGCCAAGGAGAATATTAGACTTCTCATTGAGTGGTTTGTTTTAGGTTGTTTGATTTATTGTTTTCTTATTGTAAAAAATACAATAAGTATCGAATATATAACTTATTGTAACAAATACAATAAGGTGACAAAAAAAAACCTGCCAATGGGCAGGTTTTTTATATAAATGCTCTGAAAAATTTATTTTGCGATGCTCACTGTTTTAGTGATAACCTCATTATTTGAAATAAATGAGAAATAATATTGACCAGCAGCTAGTTCAGAAACGTCCAAAACTTTAGTGGTGTTTTTGAAAATTTGCTTGCCAATCATGATTTCTTTACCAGTAATATCATACACATTCAATGTGCCCTCGAAAGAACCTACATTGATGTTTACATTATTAGTAGCAGGGTTTGGATAGATTGAAATATTTGCAACTTCAATTTCTGAAACACTAGTAGGAATGCATGCTGCACAACTTCCCCAGCAAACAGCAGACATATCCATTTCACCAGTTACGTTGATCACGCGATTTGTGAAACCTTCCGTAGTAATTGTACATGGAGAACCGGCAGTCAACGTTTCTTGCCCAGCCCATGAATCATAAGCATATTTAAATTCATGTGTTCCTGGATTCAATGGAATTGTTAATGTCCAAATTCCATCGCCATCTTCATCCGACATTGGAGCACAACCCCCACACCAGTTGTTGAAAGTTCCGTTTACTTCAGGAGTGGTGAATGTCGCAGATACCTCTGACATATCCAAATTGAATACAACATTGTAAGGGCCATTTACGATTCCACAGTCATCACAGCTTCCCCAACAAACTGGAGGTAATGTTACATCTTGAGATACAACATAAACTCTATTGGTAAACTGACCTGTTGTGATCGTGCATGGAGATCCAGCAAGTAGGGTTTCTTGAGTGTTCCAGTTATCTGCAGAATATTTGAATTCTACCTGTCCTGCTGGAAGGGAAATAGTAATTGACCAAATTCCATCACCGTCATCATCTGACATTGCAGCGCAGTTTCCACACCAATTGTTAAATGTACCATTGACTTCTGGAGTTGTAAAACCACCTCCTACATCATTCATGTTTACTTGGAATGTAACATTGTATTCTTGAGCTACAGCTGACATTCCCCCCATTAAAAATAGTGCACTAAAAAGAGTAAAAATTTTCTTCATGTTGGTTTGTTTTGAAAGTACTAAGATATACCTTTTTGTAATTTTTACAATAAGTTGAATAATTTTGTTTTAATTAGCTTTGTCAAAACCTTTAATTTATGACCGCTACTTCCAAAGCGTTTAAATCTAGAATTCAGCAGGAAGACTTGTATTCTATTCCGATAGATGAATTCTTCAAATCAGCATTCTCTGTCGATTGCGTGATATTTGGATATCATGAAAGGCAATTGAAAGTGTTGCTTATTGAAAGAGGGACAGAGCCGTTTGAAGATTTTTGGGCATTACCTGGTGATTTAGTTTACCCCTATGAAGATCTAGACTCCGCGGCTTCGCGTGTATTGAACGATCTGACCTCTGTATCGGATGTGAAAATTAAGCAAGTAAAAACTTTTGGTAAAGTAAACAGACACCCCCTCGGGCGTGTTATTACTGTGGCTTATACCACACTCGTAGAAACAGCGGAAATAAAACCACAAGCGTCATCTTGGGCGAAGCAAACCAAATGGCACAGTGTGAAACGTATTCCCAAATTGGCTTTTGACCACAGAGAAATTTTAAATGCAGCGTTAGCAGACCTTAGAGAGTCAGCACAGTCTGAACCGGTTTGGTCGGCAGTTTTGGGTGAAAAATTTACCTTGACAGAACTGCAAGAATTTTATGAAACGGTTTTAGAAAAGGAATTCGATAAAGGGAACTTCAGAAAAAAAGTTCAAGAGATGAAATTTGTGGTGCGTCTAAATGAAGCTCAGAAGAATGTGAAGCATAGACCATCATTATTATACAGGTTTGACGAGAAGAAATATTTGGAAATGAAAAAGAAGAATAATCTTTTTAATTTATAATTCATGATAAAGAAGATGTTGTTTGCGGTCGCAGTGTTAACTTCAACATTAACATTTGCTCAACCCGCCAAAGTAGAGGTGAAACAATCGGGAGAGAATTGGCAACTATTGGTTGACGGTAGTCCTTATTATATTAAAGGTGCCGGTGGTCAAACAAATCTGGACAAGCTTGTTGAAATTGGCGGAAATACCATTCGTACTTGGAGTACCGACAATGCAAAGGAGGTTTTAGACGAAGCGCAGTCGAAAGGTATAAAGGTGATGATGGGACTGTGGGCGCAACACGAACGTCACGGTTTTGATTATGATGATCCCGTTAAGGTAAAAGCACAACTCGATGGTTTTCGCGCAGTAGTGAATGAATTAAAAGATCATCCAGCTCTACTTATTTGGGCAGTTGGAAACGAGGTAGATTTATTTTATACCAATACCAATGTTTGGTATGCTATTGAAGATATCGCTAAGATGATTCATGAGGTCGATCCTAATCACCCCACGTGTACGGTTACGGCAGGGCTTGATCCGGCAGAAGTGAAATTGGTTAACGAGCGCGCTCCAAGCGTCGATATATATGGCGTGAATACATATGGAGATATTGGATATGTAAAAAATGGAATCAGAGAAGCAGGATGGAAAGGTCCATACATGATTACCGAGTGGGGACCTAATGGTCACTGGGAAGTGGCAAAAACAAAATGGAATGCTCCAGTAGAACAAAGCAGTACTGAAAAGGCAAACTCTTATGAATCCCGCTACACCGATTATATAGCGAGCGACAAATCGAAATGTCTTGGTTCATTCGTTTTCCTTTGGGGACAAAAACAAGAAACTACTTCAACTTGGTATGGATTATTTTCTGAAGCAGGCGAATCGTCTGAAGCTTTGGATCGGCTCGAGAAAATTTGGACAGGAAAGGATCCTTCGAATCATTGTCCTTCTATTGGAACGACATTAGTGAATGGTTTAAATAAAAATGAAAGCATCTATTTAGAAGCAGAAGAAAAATATGATGCAACAGTAACTGCAAATGATGCAGATGGCGACAACCTGATCTATAAATGGTTGATTATTCCGGAGAGTACGGACATCAAAGCTGGTGGAGATGCGGAGTCGGCGCCGCTTCCAGTGAGTGGAGTGTTTGTAAAACGAAAGGACAATGAAGCTACTTTTCGCGCACCAAAGGAACCTGGTTCTTATCGACTTTTCATATTTATCTATGATAAGCATAATCATTATGCCTACGAAAATGTTCCATTTTTTGTAACACCACGCGATGCAAGTAAAGGACCATCAAGACCAATTTCATTTAAAAGAATGGAGATGTAATCCTTTATGAGATACTTTTTGTATTTTTTACAAAAAGGTATTATGTTTGAAAATCTTTATACCAAAAACCACATGAAGAAGTTTGCTACTCTAACTTTTCTTTTGCTTTTATTTTCTTTTTCGTGTGATGTGTTGGCACAATCTGACTCCATTTCACGATCGCGATTTTCGGAGATAGGATTGTTTCCGAAAAAAGATCCTGGCAGCGATAGAAGCATTCAAATTTCAGGTTACTACAGATTTTTTGGAACGTACAATAGAATGTATGATCCGTATTTATTGAATCAAGCAGCAGGCGATACAATGCTGTCTCGTTCATTATTTATTGGAGATGATAGCCAACTTCCGAACTTATATCTTACCATAGCAGGTCGTCCTTCTGACAGAGCATCTTGGTCTTTCGATATAATGGTGTTCCAGTTTTTACAAGGGCTAATTGGTATAAGTTATAGTACACAAGTTCCTGACTCACTTCGTCCTGATATTCAATACCCACTGACATCTACGCGACTTGGTGGCGCCATGGGGATGTTGTTAGGGATGAATATGCACGGCAGTTTCAAAACGAAAAAAGGAACACTCGCCACACATATTGGTGGTATTCAATGGTACAACATGAGTGACTTAACGATGGCATCTTTTAGAGGATACAATCGTTTTATGCTTTTCGAAAGAAACCCATGGGACCCTACAGGAAATGAAATCGCATCGCGCTACAAACAGTACTTTGATCAAGGTTCCATCGATCAAGATACACGCTGGGAAATCGCGCATTTGTAGGCGCCGTAATTGAAGGGACAGACTTTCAGGAAGAATTTCTTTCTCAGGACTTATTGGTAAAACGGAATTGAACGGGGGCTTCTCACAAGAACCAAATTTCTCTTATGGTGGTAAGGTCAGAAAGGAATGGGGTTCTAAAAATTTTATTGGAGTAAATACTTTAAATCAATTCTCATACACCGATTCTTTGGCACGCGAGAATTATGGCTTTCACATCGCCACTTTTGAGTGGGCTATCGAAAAGCAAGGTTTTACTTTTAGAGGAGAAGAGGGATCAGGAAATTACTTCAGTCCCATCAATGATAAAGGTTGGAGCGAATTGTTTCAAGTGAAATTGAAATCACCTATGCGCGGCCGCATTCCTTCTTTCGAGCTACATGCGTATCGCATCAGTCCTTATGTAATCAACAACAATGCGCTGTATTGGAACACCGCAACACCGGAATATTCTGTAAATAATATTCCTGCTGGAAGTGTGGGTTCTACTGCAGTGCTTCAGCCTTTCGGAAGTTCAATAGTAAGACTGGGTCAAATGACCAACAACCGACAAGGATTAAATTTGAATGTGGAAGCAGGTAAGAAGAAATTGAAATTCGCGGGAGGTGTAGGAATGGCTTCAGAGATTATGGCTGCGGCTCCTGTAATTACCTATTCGCATCCTGTAAATAGCTTTACGCGCTCGCGTTTTTGGAGATGGGCTTTCCCTGCTAATGTTGGTCCCTATGGCCGCTACTCGGATATTTTCAGAGATGTATATGAAACTGTGAATCTTTCTGATAATGTAGACAGTGCATCAGTGGTTCGTAAACATTTTACAACCATGGAAGCCCAATTGAAATACCACACGAAATTTGCAGGTCGTGATTTGTATTTATTCTCATTGCTTCAAGCACATTCTGTTCAGAAGAAATACTCACCAATTGTAGTAACAAACGACGATGCTTACATCAATTTGTTTGCGGCTGAAGTGGAAGCATATTACGCGATTTCTCGCGGCTTCTTATTGAATATGTATTACGGTTGGGAACGCACAAAAGGAAATAGCCTTACTGATATCGATACACAAACATTGTCTCCAAGAAACCAGTATGGAGAAGGAGTTGGTGTGGGTTGTGATATTGATATGGGTAAGAATACAAGACTCTATCTACGTCATCGCTGGTATTATTTCAGAGATGAAAGTTTCAGTCTGGATAGATTTAGAGGTAGAGAATTGACATTAGAAATTAAAGCATTTTTCTAAATGATATACAACAGAATGATCATTCGGTTTTTTGTGATGTGCTGCCTACTATTTGCGGTAGTAACATCATTTGCGCAAAGTCCTGCACGAAAATTTAATGTGACAGGTGCGGCGCGTGGTTACTTCTTTGGCGACCGCCTAGATCAAAACGTAGCTCAAGAGGATACTATAACCATCCCACGATTGAATAGCGGTCACGTTCTCGCTGACTTAGGATTGAATATTCGCCCCAATAAGAATATGGAGATTCAAGGAATGGTGCGTGTACGCAACGACTATGGCGGATTCTGGGGTTCTGGTGTCACTTTCGATATCCGACAACTCTATGTGAAAGGTGTAATCGGTAATGTTGTGCGTTATCAACTGGGCGATATCAATTACCGCATGACGAAGTACACGCTTTGGAATAACGATCAAGAATTGTTGAGCCTCACGCCGCAGGCTTTTCGTCAGCAATACGATGTGTTGAACTATGATCATTTTTACAACAATGATCATTCTTGGCGTCAACAAGGCGCAGCAGCGGAATTCGCATTGGTGTTTAGTAAATTTGTGGAAGAACTACAATTTCATACCGTTGCAACTAGAGTTAGAGCATCAAACAATTCATCCATCAACGATAGAATTTTTGCAGGATTAAATCTTCAATTGATACAGAGCAAATACTTCAATGTAGGTTTCAATTTTGTAAACCTGAATGATATTGAGGGAACATCTCGCAATACAACATTGTTTAGAAATCCAGTGATGACCTATACGGCTGAAGGAAAATGGAACAACGAGCAATGGGCTGCCACCTCTGACGTAGAATGGGCACATTCAAAGACTTTCTACGTAAATGATGCAGAAGCTCCAGAATGGAAAGGAAGCGCAATAGATTGGAGAGCAAAGGTTAAAAATGAAAAGACGAATGTGACTCTTGACGTGCGTTTGTCGAAGGTAGATGCATTATTTAATAGTCCAGGCGCTCAAACGAAGAGAATCAACTACGGACAACTTCCCACGGCTTATGGTAGGATTACCAACGATCAAGTTGTACGTAATTTGAGCATGATGGATTTGATGAGAGAATCGAATTTTTATAACCTTCAATTGCAGAATTATTTGATGGCATTTGCACCCAAATATGATAACATCACTCCTTACGGTGATGCGACGCCAAACCGCATGGGAGGCGTTATAAATTTGGGCTGGGAGTCACCGAAAAAAGATGTGAAAGTTTATGTTGCCAATACGGATATGCAAGAAGTGAGAGGTGAAGGTACCTTGACTCCTCGAAAATTTATGCGCACAGAAGGTGGTGTAGAATTTAAAAGAGAAAAGGCATTTACATCATGGCAGAGAAGACTTGCAGCGCAACTTTCATTCAGAAATGATCAAACCACAAGAGGTGGAACAGATGTGGTGCCTCAAGTAGATTTGAACACACAGGTTGCTGCTGCAGGATTAGAAATTGAAGTTTTAGAAAAGCTTGATTTGATGGCTGGCTGGCAGTGGATTCAGTACAATGGATTTGACTTTGTAGCTAGAAAAAATGCCTATGGTGAAACTTTCAATTTCAATGAGTACAAAGTAAACGGAAAGGAAAACATGATGGCTTTAGGACTGCGTTATCGCTTTAGTGAGAATGCTTTCTTAACCACTCAATGGAATCAATACGACATCAACGATGCAACATTGAACTCTACGAGTTATAACGTAGGTCAAATTATGGTGCTTTATCAAATGAATTTTTAAGTCATGAAGAAATTATCAATTTTCATAGCGCTTTCGGCAATCGTATTTTCAGGTTGTAAGCAAGACGACGAATTCTCTGGTCCAGACTTAAACAATCTGTATGGCGGATTTTCTATTGTACAAGATTTGGATATTTCTAACAGAAATGTTGACTTCTCTAGTGGTGAATCGACATATTTCACCGCTACTTTTTCCAAAAATGTAGAATGGAATATTGAAATCAAAGGCCTCACTAGCGGGGCAATTAGAAACATCGAAGGTTTTAGTGACAACTTGAATAATGTGAACGCCCTTTGGAATGGTACAACTTCTATTCTGCCCATGTTTAAAGGCGAGGATTGTGCTGTTGAAGTTACATTTTTAAATCAGACGGATACGTTGCGCGATACATTAACAGTTGTTGCAGGACGTGTAAACCAAGGATTTTTATTAAGTGATTTTGAAAATGGATTTCCGGCCAACTGGCTAACGTTCATTCAATCTGGAGCAAACATGTCATTCAACATTCAAACTTCTGATTTGTCTGCACAAGGAACACATTACTACGACATGGGTGGAGATGTAAATTGGGACTGGCTGAAAGGATACGTTTACATTCCCGCGTCTGCGTACGGGGTGCAAGCATTTCCTTTAAATAGTAATCCTGCTAACGTTTACTTCAATACGTTTTATTACAAAGTTCCTACACTCAATAACGCGTTGATTCTTTTCCAATTCTGTGAAGACGACAACGAAGATGGAACATTCAATGCGAACAATGAAGATATGTATTCGATCCAAGTTACTCCTACAGCAGCAGGTTGGTCGCAACTTTCTGTGAATTATGCGGACTTGGCTGCTCTTGTGAATGGAGCTCCTTCTACACCTGCTGGTAATGGAGTGAAGGAACCACATAAATTGATGCAAGTGAATATTCTTCATTTGGCAAATCCAACTTCAGGATACGCACAGAGCTATATCGATTATCTTATTTTCACTGAAAACGGACCATTAATTCCATGATGAAAAACAAGCATATTTTCATTCTTGTTATTGTAGCTTTTACAATTACTTGGACGTCATGTGTTCAATTGAGTCCGCTTGGTCTTTACGATGAAAGTACAGGGCAACAAGACGCAAAGAACATCAATGGCTTTTACCAAATTTCTATTTTCAAAGATGATTTTGGCGCAGATGTTTGGTTTACAAAAGAACCAAAGTGTATTCAAGTAGAGAATGAGAAATCAGTTGTTTATTCAGGCAGTGGTGCCATTCATGTGACGTGGAATAAGCAAGCGGGCGGATGTCCTTGGATGGGAATGGGATTCGGTTGGGATGGATGGACAGGAAAGGATTTTTCTCAAATCATTGATAGTGCTGCAGTTTCTTTTTGGGTGCGCACCGAAGATAAACCAATGAAAGCATTGCCTTGGGCAATTGGTTTTGAAGATTTTGTGGGCAACCAACAATGGCGTGGCGTAACGGACGAAGTAGTCGTAAACGGCCCTATAGGCAAGGATTGGACACAGGTTAAAATTCCATTGAAGACTTTCTATTTCGAAAAGAGTCCTATAGATATTTATAGCATCAAGCAAATGATGTTACAGTTTGAATCCAATGGTAATGTGTGGATCGACAACGTTGAGCTCGTTCCTATTTCTTAAAATTTTATTGGCATGAAATACACGATTGCAATTGCACTCATTGGAGTGTTATTTTTTACATGCAGCAATTCGAAGGTTATTGTAGAAAATACAAAAACGACGGATGCAATAGATCAGATCATTTCGCAAATGACGCTGAAAGAAAAGATCGGTCAGATGACGCAATTGAACATTGATGTAGTATGCGAAGGTGAGATTTACAAACTGGTAGAACCGCATCATATTGAGAAAGAAAAACTGCACAAAGCACTAGTAGAATATGGAGTTGGGTCTATTCTAAACTGCGGCGGACATGCATATCCAAGAGATCAGTGGTTGGAAATTATAGGTGAGATTCAACGAGTAGCGACCACCGAAACCCGATTAAAAATTCCGGTACTTTATGGCATCGATGCGATTCACGGAGCCAATTATGTAAGTGGCTCAACTTTGTTTCCTCAACCTTTGGCCCAGGCTGCAACATTCAATAGAGATCTTGCAAAAAAGGGCGCAGAGATCACTGCTTATGAAACCAGAGCGGCAGGTCAAGTTTGGAATTTTTCGCCAGTTTTGGATGTTGCTCGAAACCCTTTGTGGTCACGCGTTTTCGAAACATATGGAGAAGATACATATCTGTGTACAGAAATGGGAAATGCCGTGGTGATGGCTTATCAGGGTGAAGGCGCTTTTGGTAACAACAACGTATTGCCATGTCTCAAACACTTTTTGGGCTATAGCGCTACGACTTCAGGAAAGGATAGAACTCCGGCATTAATTCCCACAAAAACGCTTCGAGAAATTTATCTGCCACCGTTTCAAAAAGCGATTGAATCAGGTGCGAAATCTGTAATGATAAATAGTGGTGAAATCAATGGCGAACCTGTTCATGCAAGTTATGATATTCTAACCACCTTGCTTCGTGATGAATTGAAATTTGAAGGGATTGCTGTTACCGATTGGGAAGACGTGATTAAGTTGGAAAAGAATCATCATGTGGCTGCAAATCTTAAAGAGGCCGTATATCAGGCCGTACAAGCGGGTATAGATATGTGTATGGTTCCAAACGATTACAATTTTTCTGATCTGCTTTTTGAATTGGTGAATGAAGGACGCATCACTGAAGCGCGTATCGACCAAAGTGTGAGAAGAATTTTAATGGTAAAAAAAGAACTTGGACTTTTAAAAAATACGTTGGTTCCAACGATTCAAGACTATCCAAATTTTGGAACAAAAGCACATCAACAAGCAGCGCTTAAATGTGCTGAGGAAAGTATTACGCTTTTAGAAAATAAGAACAATACACTTCCGCTTAACACTTCTCAAAAAGTCTTTGTTACGGGACCTTCATCCAATAGCATGACTTTACTCAATGGGGCGTGGTCGCGCACATGGCAAGGGACAGACACGACTTATGATGATGCTTCAAAAAATACAATTGTTGAAGCGATGCGTAAGCAAAGTTCCAACATCATATTCGACGAAGGCTATTCTATTTTTACTCAAAAGTTTTCTGAAAATGCATTGGACAAGGCGAAAGATGCAGATGTAATCGTAGTGTGTTTAGCAGAAATGCCTGGAACCGAAAAACCAGGTGATATCAATGATTTGACGTTGCGAAGAGAGCAGCTGGACTATGTGAAAGCACTTTCTAAATTGAGAAAGAAACTCGTTTTGGTTTTAGTAGAAAATCGTCCTCGAGTAATTTCGGAAATAGTTGATTTGGCAGACGCTGTTGTTATGTGCTATTTGCCAGGAGACTTCGGCGGAGATGCATTAGCAAATATTCTATACGGAAAAGTCAATCCAACAGGGAAACTTCCGATTACTTATCCACGATACGTTAATGATTTGTTGACTTACGATCATAAGTACACAGAAGCCATTGGTCCGTGGTACGGCAATGAAGGTTGGAATCCGCAATGGCCTTTTGGACATGGTCTAGGTTATTGTAAAATCAACTATAAGTCTATCTCAACCGATAAGAAACAATATGCGATTGGCGAGGACATTAAAGTGACGATTACGCTTTCAAATGAGGGAGCGATGGATACAAAAGAGTCGATATTGATATTTCAGAGCGATTTGGTAGCAGATCTAACACCAAGTGTACGCAATCTAGTTCAATTCGAGAAAGTGTCTTTAAAGGCAGGGGAAACCCGTACCATTGACTTTATCATTAAAGGCGACCAATTAAAATACTACCACCCGAAAAAAGGCTACACCCTCGAACCCGGACAACACAAAATAGCCGTTGCAGGATTAGAAGCGATGGTGGAGCTTGGTTTTTAGTTTTTGGTTCATAGATTTTGGTTCCTTGTTCCTTGAATCCTCGAATCCTTGAATCTTTGTTTCCTTGTTTCCTTGTTCCTGATCCCGAACTAGATTCGGGACGAAGGATGGTTCCTGATCCCGAACTAGATTCGGAATCAGGAATCATCTTTTATTCTATTCCGTCGAATGAAATTCCTTCGGCAAAGTTTCGAGCGAGGTTCACTCCAAGAGCGCATGGAGCCGTGATAGTTCCATTTTGAGTGAACGATAAGTTGGCTGATGATCCATCGATTACATTTCCGAGATCTGCATTTACTGCCAATGATGCTACCTCATTTTCAACAACCACTAATGTTTCTGTCAAAGTAGTGTTCGATTCGGTCATAGCATTCAACGGTGCAGCGCAACCACCTATGCGTAGATCTACGTTTCCGTTTGGAGCGACAGGACAATATCCGCGCATTCTCAAAAAGACGAAACCATCTTCATCATTAAAATAAAGGTCGCTATTGGTTTCTGCTAGAGCGCTCACCTCAGTTGGCAACATGGTCATGTGGTCCATTCCTAAAGTGATTTGCACTGATTTATATTCTCCTGTTGGTACATTATCCAATGTAACAGTACTATTACCATTAGCTGAAAGATTGATTAAAACAGGGGTGTTGTTTACTGTTCGAACTGTGCCAGATGTAGTGACAAGTTTCACATCTCCTACATAGTACTTAACTGAGTTGAAGCTTACTGCTTCCTCTGCATTGTTGTAATAGAAAGTTGCGAGAGCAAAGTTCTGATCGTTGTAAGAGTGATTGATGGAAAGATTTACCGCGCCGAAAGTAGTCGGTTCGGGTTCTGGTGTAAAACCTGGTCCTGTTACTTCTTCATCTTTTTTACATCCCACTACAGTGAGTGCAATTGCGGCGGTAGCCAAAAAATAATTAAATTTCATGTTATAGGTTTGGAGTTATGGGTCCTATAACGAGACGTGGTGAAAAAAGGTTACTTTATGGTTGGAGGAAATGGGAATTTTTGGATTATTTGGAATTGTTGGATTATTTGGAGAGACTGGATTTTTTGGAAGAATTGGAAAGTATGGAAGTGTGGGAATTTTTGGCAATCGTAGATTCACATTGCAATGTGAATCTTCTGACAAAAACGTTCTCGATTCTCAATTCTCGAATCGGGAATCGAGAATTGGAAATCATGTGTCAGGAAAAGTAAAGCGAGCCGACTAGTCGACTCGCTCTTTTGGTAATTTCGGTTTACCACAACTGAGTTACCATGAGCAAAAATGCACTTTTTTCCGACAGCCGATCTTTCTCAACTAATAAAATTTATTCCACGAGATAAATTTTCATCTATTGTCAGAAAATACAATGATGACCGATACACAGAAATTTGACTCTTTTCATCATCTGATAAGCATGTTATATGCGCAGTTTGAAAATTGTTCTTCCCTAAGAGAAGTCGAGATTGGGATGCTTGCTTGCATGGAAAAAATGAAGCACTTAGGCATTGTTCATCAAACCAAAAGGAGTACTCTTTCAGAAGCAAATATTCGTAGAGATCCTAAAATCTTTGAGGAGCTTTACTTCTCCATTTTATCTAAATATCGCCACATTTTAACGGACAGCCGAAATGCTTTATTGGACAAAAGGCTCTACATCCTTGATGCGACGGTCGTTACGCTCTTTAAAGACATCCTTCCAGCAGCAGGATGCAATCCAAAGGATGGAAAGCGAAAGGGTGGTTTAAAAGTGCATACACTACTTTCTGCCGCCTCAGACTTGCCAGAACTTGTGGTGATGAATGCGGCGGCAAGCCGAGACGGAAATGTTCTAAAAGATATAGACTTACCAAAAAAATCCATTCTTGTTTTTGATAAAGGCTATGTGAACTTTGATCAGTTTAATAGATTTTCAAAGGAAGAAGTCTATTGGGTGTCTAGAAGAACAACCTCTTGGGTTTATAAGAGCAAAAAAGAAATAGAAGTTAATGGAGATTTGAAAATCAATGGGTTGTAAGTGATAAAGAAATTATTTTAGGCAATCTCACAATCGCCGGCAAACAAGAGTAAGAGCAAGAATGGTGACTTATTATGATCATAAATCAGAACGACAATTTGAGTTTATAACCAATAATTTTCAGATGTCTGCTTTGACTATCGCGCAGCTGTGAAAAGCGTTGGCAAGTGGAACTGGTGTTTAAAAGAATCAACAGAATAGTCAGCTCTACAACTTTTTAGGTGATAATGAAAACGCTATTAAAATACAAGTTTGGGCAGCACTGATTGCGGATTTAATGACTAAAATTGTTCTATGTAAAACGGGAAGAAAATATGCTACTCTCCAAGTAGCGACCATTATTAGGCTGCACTTCACAGAGTTATTTTAACTTATTTGATTTTCTTCGGGATCCTCAAAAAGCGTATAAATCAAGCACCCAAAAAATATCCGAATACAACCTGTTCTCAAGTGCCTAAAAAATATGGGGAGGTTCTTTTCCACAAAATAAAATGCCACTCAGCAAATCAGGCTCCACAGAAGGTAAAAGACTTCTTTTCATTTTTTACCGGACACCAGTGATTATAAATCATGAATAATTCTGGAATCCTGCTAATTAGAAGGCGGTCCCTGAGCGGAGCGCAAGTGAAGTCGAAGGGGAACCGCGATCCACTAACCAAAAACCAATTTTTCCCTATCTTGCAATATGAAAAAACTGATACTCTTTACTCTTACTTCAAATTATTTATTTGTCTGTTTTCAGCCAAGCACCTTCAACGCGATGCACCCGATGTCCATACAACACCCACCATACAACTATACAGCTCATGGTTCTTTTTTTGATGCTTTCGGAAATTGATGTAAGTCCTAATTTTTTTGATGGTTTTTGATTTTTGCTAGAGGTGTTCTTCGAAACCCTGTATTACACTAGACGCCAGAAGAGGTATGGCCATGAAAGTGAATACGAATGGTGATTTAATGTATCAGAGGGAATACAACCATACCGATACTACTGCAGAGACATCCTTTGGCAGTTGGTTTTTTAGTTCTGTTGTAAAAGATCACAATGATAACTATAAAGCAATAATGACGATTACCGATGGCTTCGCCTCTCATAGAAGGTACCTTCTTACGACCGACCTCTTTGGAGACCCTATAGAAAATGTATTGATTGACTCCATCTATTCTTATGATCGTCATTTTACAACTTATTTTGATGATCGCGATAGCACCATTGTTCTTGGATTGGGCGAATTTCCATCCAACTACACTCCAAATATTGTAGATTATTCCATTTTATGGAAACTAGATACCTTGGGCAATACCATTTGGAAGCTTGAATATGATGAATGCTCGAGTATTCATCACATTGAACCGTGTCCTGAAGGTGGATACTATTTAAGCGCAAATAATGTCCTCGGCTATTGTGACAATAATTTATATTGGGATGAACAGCAGGTGGTAATTCGTGTGGATGAGAATGGAGAAGAGGTGGCACGTTGGACACAAAATGGCTATTGCAATTTTGAAATCGTTTTTGCAATTCCCATTGAAAATAATCAGATTGTGGTAATAGGAAAAATTAATCCAGATGAGGCCCAACCCATCAATTCTTGGACAGGTGATCTTTATAGCACACTGCTACAATATGAAAATGGTGAAATCATTGAAGTAGGAGAAAGAAAGTACTACTATTATGAAATGGCCCTGTTCTTCCTATGGATGCTAAAAGACTTTCAGATGGCAGTGGCTATATTTTACAGGAAGTGGCAGCATGACGGAATATGACGAGCGGCGGGGTACTTAGCCAAGATAGACAACGATAGAGATATAGAATGGCTAAGAACATATTCATATTTCACGCCCTCGAAAACTCTACAGGAAACGCTTGGCACTATCTCAATTCATTCAAAGAAACATCTGATGGCGGTTATGTGGCGGTGGGTTATATTGAGCAACGTGGTAACAACCCGAATCCACTTTTAGAATCACCGTGGATCATTAAAGTGGACGAATACGGCTGCCTTGAACCGGGGTGTCAGCTGGTGAATGTGGAGGAAATTGTAATCGGTTTGGAAAATACCATGTCTGTTTTTCCAAATCCCGTTTCAGACATTTGTACCATTGAATTTGATTTACAAAACTCCAACAACCTGCAAGACATTCTACAAAAAGCAGAACTCTCGATTTTTGATATGCAAGGAAAAAAGTAATGCATATCAACCTAGCGCAACAACTCAACGGCAATCAAATTCAATTTTCTGTCAACCATCTCTCCTCTGGCATTTACCTCGCCCACCTCACCAGCGAAGGCAAATGGCTGGATAGCGTGAAAATAGTGACTAGTGACTAGATACGAGTGACAAACTGAGTGACTATGACGAGATACGAGTGACGAGAGTAGGTGACTAGAAGTGTAGCGCGACAAATTATAAAAAAGCGACACTGTTTCTCTGACTCGTTAGCAGTGTGCTTTCCGATATAGGTTGACCAAAAATCAACTTCAAAATGAAAGTACAAAAAAGGAAAGATTGCGGACACCACGAGTGTTTTCAGATCAAGTCAAAAGCAAACTGTTCAGGATATTGAGTCTGGTAAATGTTCAGTTTACCACAGAGGCATCTCGAGAGCTTTTAGCACTAAACAGACCATTTATAAGTGGATTTATCGATATAGTCGATATATAAAAAAACAAGGTCATGGTAGTTGAAGATCAAAGTGAAGCTTATCGCTCGAAAGAGCTTGAAAAGCGCATCAAAGAACTAGAAGCAGCTCTTTGGTAGAAAAAGTCTAGAGTTGGACTATTACAAGATTTTGATGGAGGTTGCTGAGGAAGAGCTCAAGATTGGATTTAAAAAAAATTTCGGTCAAAAAGCATCCAACGGTTCAATTCTCAAAGGAATAACGCATTATCACAAGTTATGCGAGCTGTATTCGGTTTTGGGTATTTCAAAGCAAGCACATCATAAAGCGATCTGTCGCGAAAGGGCACTTTTTGGAGGTCGAAAAAACCATGCGGTAGATGTTGAAACAAAGCTATAGTAATCGGTAAAATGAATGAACCAGAAATAAGTTCTTCCCATTGGATCTATAGACAATTTATTTAATGGCGATGAATTGATCGAAGCGGAGAAGAATATTATAACAGACACCATCAAAGCTATGTTACCCAACTCCATTGTCACAAGTTCTTCCTATGGATGCTAAAAGACTTTCAGATGGCAGTGGCTATATTTTTACAGGAAGTGGCAGCATGACGGAATATGACGAACTGGCGGGGTACTTAGCCAAGATAGACAACGATAGAGATATAGAATGGCTAAGAACATATTCATATTTCACGCCCCTCGAAAACTCTACAGGAAACGCTTGGCACTATCTCAATTCATTCAAAGAAACATCTGATGGCGGTTATGTGGCGGTGGGTTATATTGAGCAACGTGGTAACAACCCGAATCCACTTTTAGAATCACCGTGGATCATTAAAGTGGACGAATACGGCTGCCTTGAACCGGGGTGTCAGCTGGTGAATGTGGAGGAAATTGTAATCGGTTTGGAAAATACCATGTCTGTTTTTCCAAATCCCGTTTCAGACATTTGTACCATTGAATTTGATTTACAAAACTCCAACAACCTGCAAGACATTCTACAAAAAGCAGAACTCTCGATTTTTGATATGCAAGGAAAAGAAGTAATGCATATCAACCTAGCGCAACAACTCAACGGCAATCAAATTCAATTTTCTGTCAACCATCTCTCCTCTGGCATTTACCTCGCCCACCTCACCAGCGAAGGCAAATGGCTGGATAGCGTGAAAATAGTGACTAGTGACTAGATACGAGTGACGAGAGTAGATACTAGAGGTGTAGCGATACAGTTATAAAAAAAAACTGTATCTCCGACTCGTTAGTCGTTACTCTCGTCACTCGTCGTTTGTATCTCGTCACTAAGTTCGTCACTCGTCGTTAGTATCTAGTCACTTAATTTTTCCCTATCTTGCAATATGAAAAAACTGATACTCTTTACTCTTGCACTTCAAATTATTTATTTGTCTGTTTTCAGCCAAAGCACCTTCAACGCGATGCACCCGATGTCCATACAACACCCACCATACAACTATACAGCTCATGGTTCTTTTTTTGATGCTTTCGAAATTGATGTAAGTCCTAATTTTTTTGATGGTTTTTTGATTTTTGGCAGAGGTGTTCTTCGAAACCCTGGTATTACACTAGACGCCAGAAGAGGTATGGCCATGAAAGTGAATACGAATGGTGATTTAATGTATCAGAGGGAATACAACCATACCGATACTACTGCAGAGACATCCTTTGGCAGTTGGTTTTTTAGTTCTGTTGTAAAAGATCACAATGATAACTATAAAGCAATAATGACGATTACCGATGGCTTCGCCTCTCATAGAAGGTACCTTCTTACGACCGACCTCTTTGGAGACCCTATAGAAAATGTATTGATTGACTCCATCTATTCTTATGATCGTCATTTTACAACTTATTTTGATGATCGCGATAGCACCATTGTTCTTGGACTTGGCGAGTTCCCGACTAATTTCACTCCAAATATTGTAGATTATTCCATTTTATGGAAACTAGATACCTTGGGCAATACCATTTGGAAGATTGAATATGATGAATGCTCGAGTATTCATCACATTGAACCGTGTCCTGAAGGTGGATACTATTTAAGCGCAAATAATGTCCTCGGCTACTGTGACAATAATTTGTATTGGGATGAACAGCGCGTGGTAATTCGTGTGGATGAGAATGGAGAAGAGGTGGCGCGTTGGACGCAAAATGGTTATTGTAATTACGAAATCGTTTTTGCAATTCCCATTGAAAATAATCAGATTGTGGTAATAGGAAAAATTAATCCAGATGAGGCCCAACCCATCAATTCTTGGACAGGTGATCTTTATAGCACACTGCTACAATATGAAAATGGTGAAATCATTGAAGTAGGAGAAAGAAAGTACTACTATTATGAAATGGCCCCTGTTCTTCCCATGGATGCTAAAAGGCTTTCAGATGGTAGTGGTTATATTTTTACTGGAAGTGGAAGTATGACTGAATATGACGAACTGGCGGGGTACTTAGCCAAGATAGACAACGATAGAGATATAGAATGGCTCAGAACATATTCATATTTTACGCCCCTCGAAAACTCTACAGGAAACGCTTGGCACTATCTCAATTCATTCAAAGAAACATCTGATGGCGGTTATGTGGCGGTGGGTTATATCGAACAACGAGGCAATAACCCAAATCCACTTTTAGAATCCCCATGGATAGTCAAAGTAGACGAATACGGCTGCCTTGAACCAGGGTGTCAGTTGGTGAATGTGGAGGAAATTGTAATCGGTTTGGAAAATACCATGTCTGTTTTTCCAAATCCTGTTTCAGACATCTGTACCATTGAATTTGATTTACAAAACTCCAACAACCTGCAAGACATTCTCCAAAAAGCAGAACTCTCGATTTTTGATATGCAAGGAAAAGAAGTGATGCATATCAACCTAGCGCAACAACTCAACGGCAATCAAATTCAATTTTCTGTCAACCATCTTTCCTCCGGCATCTACCTCGCCCACCTCACCAGCGAAGGCAAATGGCTGGATAGTGTGAAGGTGGTGGTGGAGTAGAGATTGGAATTTTTTGGAGCGATTGGAAAGTATGGAAGTGTTGGAGTATGGAAGTATGAGAGTGTGGGAATTTTTGGCAATCGTAGATTCACATTGCAATGTGAATCTTCTGATGAAAACGATTCTCGATTCTCAATTTTCGAATCGGGAATCGAGAATTGGAAATCCTGCAAATTAAAAAGTCGGTCCCTGAGCGGAGCGCAAGCGAAGTCGAAGGGTATCCGTTTTTAGTTTCGAAGAATATAGTAGTCGTAGGCCGGCAACGAGAGCGAAGCTCCTAGAGTGATGCTTTCACCAGTGATGGCATTGGTCCAAGTGGTATTCTGCAATGATACAGGAATGGCAAAATTGATATTCGCATTGCGCACGTTGGTGATGACTACCACAGATGAATTGTCATCAGTTTTTCGAATACAGAAAATATCAGTAGACGACAAATTGCTCAAAGTCCCTCTGCGCGCTGCAGGTAAAGTATTGTACGCTTGAAGCATGTCTTTGTAATCCTGGAGCATCGTAGGATTTGCATTCCAATTAATAGTTGAATTGGTGAAGAATGGAACGGTGCTCGCAGTTCCTACTTCTTGACTTCCATAAATGAGAGGAACACCTCCCGTATAAATGGTGACTACAGAAGCGGCCGTTGCTGCTGCAGTGCTTCCAAACATTGTAATGGGCGACATATTCCATGCCGACTCATCGTGATTGGTAGTAAAGCGCACCCAAGCCTTTCCGGCAGGAGCAATATTATTTTCAGTGGTGTTCGCTGTTAAAAGCGTATTGGTAGAATAACCATTAAATACATTTTCTACTGCACCATAAAATGTCCATCCAAAATTCATATTGAAACCCGCGTCAAAATGATCAGGTCGACTACCTTCTGCAAAAAATAAAAACTCGCGATTTGGAATTTCGCGAATAGCATTGATTGCGCGTTGCCAGAATTCAAAAGGCACACCGTCTGCATAGTCGCATCGGAAACCATCGATGTTGGCTTCGTAAGCCCAATACGTCATAGCATCAATCATAGCGTCTTGCATTTCCATGATGTTATAATTCAACTCTGCTACGTCTTGCCAATTTGTTCCCGGAGGAATAATGATATTTCCATTGCCATCTTGAGTATACCAAGAAGGATGACTCATCCATCCATTATCCCATGAGGTGTGGTTGGCCACCCAATCGAGCATCACAGCCATTCCTCTTTGATGCGCACCATCTACCAAGTTACGAAGAGTATTTAAGTCGCCATATTCAGCACTCACACTCTTATAGTCTTTAATACAATAAGGTGAACCTACACTGTTCAGTTGTCCTTGTGTGTAAATCGGCATGAGCCAAATAACATTGACCCCTAACTCTTGGATTTGATCCAATCGATTAATGACACCTTGCAGATTACCTTGCGCGCTGTATGCTCGCATGTTCACTTCATACATCACCACATCCTCTGTCTCGGGCACATTGTTGAATGGTGTTCCGTATTGCGTATAGGTAGAACTGGGGCTGTTGGGTTCAGGTTCGATTGTCGGTTCGTCTTTTTTACAAGCAACGAAAACTACCGCTACGAAAGCAAGTACTAAAAATGAAGAGAAAGAGATTTTCATGGTTTAAAAGTACTAAATGCTTATGATTTCCAATTCGCTTTTTTTGTATTTGTGGGTATTTAATATGGGCTGCACTAGTGCGGAAATTTCTTTTGTGAGGGCAGCAATGATTCGCTGCTTCGCAAAAGGTCTGTAATATACCATACTGATTTCTCGCACAGGTATGGGAGACTTAAATTTTGAAACTCGACTTTGACGCTCTGAACTCATTTGCTGCACGTATAGTTCAGGGATTAAAGTTAGTCCCCCGAAATGATCGACCAGATTTAATAGCGTGTCCAAACTGTTTGCTTCGAAATTGAAATTTTCAGGTAAGTTGTGTTTGGACTCAAGAGAACATAGATTGATGAATTGTTCGCGTAAGCAGTGTCCTTCTTCGAGCATCCAAACTTTTTTCTGTTTCAAATCTTTTGGAAGAATATATCTTTTACCCTTCGATTTTTGAGAGTTGTATACCATGAGTGTTTCATAGTAAAGTACATCGTCCTCAATGTCATTTGCACCAATGGGTGTAGCCAGAATTCCAGCGTCAATGGTTCCTTCTCGGAGTTGCTTCACTATATTATTTGTAGTGATTTCTACAAAGGAAAGCTGAAGTGCTGGGAATTTATTCATTATAGGCTCAATAATAATCGGAAATAAAGCATTGGCAATTGTAGGAATGATACCCACGCGAATGTGTCCAGAGATATTGAGCTTTGATGATTGCGCTAAGTCGGCGAACACATGGGTTTCATGCAAGATTTTTTTAGCTTGCATCACCAGTTCTTTCCCGCATTCAGTTGTGGTAATCGGATTCGATTTTCGATCGAATATGGTGGTGTTAAACTCCTCCTCAAGCCTTTTCACCATAGTACTTAGCGTGGCTTGGGTAATATAACATCGTTCAGCGGCTTTACTGAAATTTTTCAGCTCGTCAAGAGCCACAATATATTCTAATTGCTGGATGTTCATTTGCTATTGATAAAATCTATGGCAAGTATAAATATTATTTTCTTTGTCAATACAAGTTGTTGCTGCAACTTTGTCAAGAATTAAAAAACACAAAATAATGGAAGAATTAAATCAAGTAACCACAATGCCTAGAATAGGTGATATGGCCCCAGATTTTGAGGCAGTTACAACAACTGGTAAAATTAAGTTCTCAGACTTTGCAAAGGATAAATGGGTCGTGATGTTTTCTCACCCAGCCGACTTCACCCCAGTTTGCACTACCGAGATGAGCGGTTTTGCAGAACGTCAAGCAGAATTTGATGCATTAAATACAGAGTTGATCGGCTTAAGTATTGACAGTATTCACTCACATTTGGCTTGGGTCAATAATGTGCGCGAGAAAACGGGAGTGTATTTCAAATTTCCAATAATCGCAGACCTTGATATGAAGGTTTCAAAAATGTATGGAATGCTTCAGCCAAACGAAAGTGAAACCGCTGCTGTTCGTGCTGTATTCTTTATCGATCCTTCCAAGAAAATTCGATTGATCATGTATTACCCGCTTAATGTAGGTCGCAACATGGATGAGATTTTACGAGTGCTTCAAGCACTTCAATTCTCAGATAAGAATAAAGTGGCGATTCCATTAAATTGGAGACCTGGTGACAAGGTGATTGTGCCACCGCCAAAGACTTTGGAAGAAATGGACGCTCGTATTGCCGATACTTCATGTGAAAAGATTGACTTCTATTTAGCGAAGAAATCTATTTAAAGGCACTAACAACTAGATATTGAAAAGCGGGGAGACTCTCCAGTCCCCGCTTTTCTTTGTTTATTAATGGTTTAGGCTTAATAAACTTTGTCTATTAGGGCATAAAGAATATCTATCAAAAATCATTTTTTATAGGGTTCGCAAATAACTAATTTTGCACCGTCAAATTTGTAATTAATAAATAATCTATAAAAATGGGATTAGTTGGTAAAAAAGCTCCATTCACAAGTGCTGGAGCAGTAATTAACGGAGAAGAAATCGTTGAAAATTTCAACTTGGATCAATTCGTTGGAAACAAGCATGTGATTTTATTCTTTTACCCAAAGGATTTTACATTCGTTTGTCCTACTGAAATTCATGCTTTCCAAGAGAAATTGGCTGAATTCGAAAAGCGCAATGTGGCAGTAATCGGTTGTTCTACGGACACTGAAGAAACACACTTAGCTTGGTTGAACACGCCAAAGAACGAAGGCGGAATTCAAGGTGTTACTTTCCCAATTTTGGCAGATACTGCTAAAACCATTTCATTGAACTGGGGTGTATTGGGTGGAGAATATGAATTCGATCCAGAAACTAACTTTTGGTCATTCCACGGAGCTCCTATCGCTTACCGCGGTACTTTCCTTATCGACAAAGAAGGTGTGGTTCGTCATGAATCAATCAATGACTTCCCATTGGGACGTAACATTGACGAGTATATCCGTTTGATCGACGCTCAATTGCACACTGAAAAATATGGTGAAGTTTGTCCTGCAAACTGGGAAGAAGGTGCACAAGCAATGTCTGCTACCAAAGAGGGTGTAAGCGAATATTTGTCAAAAAACTAAGATTATGTTTATTGAATTAGATCAGGATAATCTGCAAGAAATTATTGCTTCAAATGAAGTGGTAATGGTGCAGTTTTCTGCCGGATGGTGCGGCAATTGTAGATTGATGAAACCGAAGTTTAAAAGACTATCGGGAGAGAATGAGCCTGCGGCTTTCGTAGTGGTGGATGCTGAGAAATTTCCGGAATCGAGAAAGCTGGCATCTGTTACCAACCTTCCCACTTTTGCGGGATTCAAAGGCGGAGTTCTTGTCAATCAAATTCAAACAAACAAAGAAGATCAGTTAAAAGCTTTGATTAATGAAACTACCGGTAATTAAGCAGATTCAACGCACATCTACTGTTGAAGAAATTGAAACAGCGATTAAAGTTCTGGAATCAACTTCAGAGGCTTTGGGCTTGAAAGAAGAGGAATTGAATGTGATTGGTGAATTGATTTCTAATATGTGTGGAGCACTGGAGGTACACGAAATGGTGGCTTCGGGCATGAGTGAGAAGGATGCTGGTAATGCTTTTATGAAAAAAGTATTGGGCTCAATTGATAGATAAATTGCTCCGAATTATAGTATCAAAACGCATCTCGAAAGGGATGCGTTTTTTTTTTGATATCCCTCGCGTCTTTAGCGATAGAACAATGTTCAGACTTTTTTCATTAAAGTCAAAGGTTTCCTATTAGGCGAGGTTTCTATTTTTATCGCGAAGTACGCAAAATTATTTCCGCAAAGTGCGCGAGTTTGATCTGAATTGTAGTGTTATTCTCTGCGTCTTTTGCGAGTTCGTCGTGTCATTTGCGATAGGAAGAATATTCGTACTTCAATTATAAAAGTCAAAGATTTTTCTATTAGGCAAGGTTTCTATTTACATCACGAAGTACGCAAAATTATTTCCGCAAAGAGCGCAAGTTTGATCTGAATTGGATTGTTATTCTCTGCGTTATTAGCGAATGCATAGCGTCTTTTGCGATAGAAAAATGTTCAGACTTGAATCATAAAAGTCAAAGATTTTTCTATTAGGCGAGGTTTCAATTTTCATCGTGAAGCACGCAAAATTATATTCCGCAAAGTGCGCAAGTTTAATTGAACTGTTATTTTTTCTGCGTTATTAGCGAATGCATAGCGTCTTTTGCGATAAAAAAATGTTCAGACTTCAATCATAAAAGTCAAAGCATCCCTATTAGGCAAGGTTTCTATTTTTTATCGCGTAGAGCGCGAGGGTAATTTTGTAATTTGGTTTTACTATATTCGAATATTCTAACTGGAAGGACAATTTTCAAGAATCGCTGCGCAGAGATTAGAAATTTGAAATAGTATTCTATTGACACTTTAGGGAGTTTTGGTTATTCTTGGTATTGTTTCAATTAAGGTTGAATAGGCTAAAATTATACGTACAATTGAAATCTGAAAAAATGAAAACAACAATTACTCTTTTAATTATTACCTTTTTGTTGTCAACCGCGTCTGAAGCGGCTATTTGGCGGGTAAATAATGAGTCGAATTACAGTGTACCTGAACAACTTTATGGTGAGAACATCGGAGGTAGTGAAGCGATTCCGGTTTTTTATCAAGTAGAAGAATGTTTGCTGTTTTCGTCCTTTATGGATGGAGATACGATCCATTTGGAAGCAAGTAATATTGATTATGATTTTGTAGAGATTACAAGGCCGTGTACAATTCTTGGTGGGGGATATTTTGCGGTTGAGAATGCCCCTATTTCCCCCAATGGCTATTCTACAAAACTCAATGGATTTGAAATTAACTCTTCAAATGTAACCATTATGGGAGTGTACAACACGAGTACCTCATCGACATCTCTTAAAGGGTCGAATGTGGTTGTAGAGAGATGTCGTTTTACTTCTGGAGTGGTCATTTTAACTAGCCTTAATCCGGTACATTCGGGTTACTATATTCGAAGAAATTATTTTGGTGGAAATGGCATAACGCTTCCATTTGCGACTTCCAATGGAATCCCCAATAATGTTTTTGTTCAAAATAATATTTTTAAAGGACATGTTACTGGTGTCAATGTTACTAATCCGATGACAATTGATGCGTTTGAAAATAATACGATTGTAAACCCATCTTCCACAATTTATTCTTTAATAATACAAACGGATTCTTTTAGAAATAATATTATTAGAGGTAATGGATATTCAGTTCAAATAAATAATGGAGATTTTACCAATGTTACTAATAACCTTGGGACAAATTTCTTGCAGTTTCCAACAAATTCTAATAATATCAATCTGCCAGTTATAGCAAGCGATAATAGTCTGTTTGTAGGAGGTAACTATCCGAACTCAATTGATCGTGATTATCCCTTACAGTCTGAGTCAGTTTTGGATTATGTTGGCAATGATGGGACTCAGGTAGGGGCATTTGGTGGTGCTTACCCATATTCAATTAGCGGAGTGGGCCCTATACCGTATATATATGAAATCTCTACGAATGGTATTTCAACTCCTTCAGAGGGATTAATTATAAATATATCTGCAAAATCTGGAAATTAACACGATGAAAAAGATAATTTCAACCTTGTTTTTTGGAATTCTTGCGGTATCAACATTTGCTCAGAATTCTATAACGACATTGGAATATTCCATTGATAATGCGCCAGATTTTGGATTTGCAACAACCATTGTATTGGAAGAACCAACAAACGTCCTTGATTACACATTGGAACTTTCAGTTGAGAGTTTGGCTGACTTGGATGCTGGACCTCATTTGATTTTTTTTCGAGTGAAGGATAGTGATAACAATTGGAGTCATATTCAAAAGTATTTATTCTACAAGCTAGATGAATCTTTTTCATTGATGGTAGGTGCCGAGTTTTTTGTGAATGAGGATCCTGGCGTGGGACAAGCGGAACTACAAGGAAATTATGTGGAATTTCCAGACCCTGTGTTAAACGGTGTGTTTCCAATTAATATTCCTTCCAATTTACTTGAAAACAACGAAGAAGAATTTTCATTTAATGTTATAGGTATTAGATTGAAGAATAGCAATGGCGAGTATTCTCATACTCAGTATGCACAGGTATATGTGTACTTTAACAATTTTGTAGTTGGAGAAATTACCGATACTGATGTTACTGTATGTTATAATTCAGTGCCAAATGTGATGGAAGTTATTGCGCCCGCTCAAGTAAGCAGTGGAGATATAATTTATCAATGGTATAAGAAGGAAGGGCTACAAGCCGCCTCTGGATCTGTTAGCACATGGACTCCAATTGGGAATGCGAATGAGATGACCTTGATTTCTACTGATCCATTAGTTACTTCAACAACATTTGCGTGCTACGCAACTACTTTTTGGGGATCTGGTTGGATGCAAGGAGAAGTTAAATACACAGTTCTGCCACCGTCGAGCTTTGGAAGTTTAGTCGATAGTGATGAAATTCTAATGGCCCCAGCTAATCCTTCTCTTATCGAGTTTGAAGAAATACCTACAGGATCCTCTGGATTTTACTACAAATGGCACTATAAAGATGGATTGGTAGATATAGACCCTGGTGATTGTTCTACCGCAGGTTGGACATTACTACCATTCACTTCCACACCGTTCTATGAGCCTCCAGCTGGATTAATGAATGACAGAACTTACGCATGCTATATTGTACCCACGGGCGTAGTTCAGTGTGCGTTTGCTTGCTGGGCGAATAATTCCAGAAAAATCGAAGTTCAACCTATTAGTGTAGATGAAATCTTTGGATCAACTATGGCGATTTTTCCGAATCCAGCCTTCAATGAACTAACAGTGCAAAAAGGTTTAGAACAAGATATAAATATGACCATTTTCGATGGCTCGGGTAGGGAAGTATTGAGTCAATCTTTGGTAAAAAATACTGAAGTGATTAACATATCACAATTTGCTAGTGGAGTCTATACAATAACACTCGAGCACGAAGGCAAAGTAGCCCAAAGAAATTTCGTGAAAGAGTAGTCTAGCAATTTGACCGAACAAATACTTTCACAAGTAGCGAGTTTGATCTGAATTGGATTGTTATTCTCTGCGTTATTCGCGAAAGAAAAGCTAAGTCGCTACCCAATCACCCATGTCAGTCCAGCTCCTACACGAACTTTATTTTCGGGTTGGGCAATAGGAATGTCATTAAAATAACTTTGCTGAAAGAAAATATTGAAGGCAAACTTTTGATAATACACATCAAGCGCACCCTGCACCAAATATTGTGTGCCACCGGTATAAGGCTTAACAACACCATATTCTAAATCCTTCTCACTGTGTTCGGTCGACCAACCTATAGAAGGAATTACACTAAGCGTTTTATTCTTTTCTAAATACACCGGCTCATCTTTTTTCGGTTGAACCTTCCATGAAAAGTCTTTTCGATAAAATAGCGCAAGCGATGATTGATAGCGCTGACCAAACTGATACTTCATTTCATTTTGCTCAGCATAGACATACTGCGCGTTCACCATGGCTCCCCATCTTTTGTAACGCAAAGAATAATACAAATTCGCATTGTATTGAAATGCACCACTTCCCAATTGAAATAAAGCGGGCATGATCACTTTCGTTTCATCACGTTGCATGTACTTTCCTGTGGGCAACGTAAATCCACCACCCATAGCCAACAAATTTTTGAATCGAATCGCACTGCTGTCTTGCTGCTGAATCAAAGTGTATGTGGCTCCTACTTGTATGTCACCAATACCTAAAAGGGTTGTGGTGCGTAATGATTCATAGCGTGTGTTTATTTTATAAGGAGCTTGAAAGAAGTATTGAATTCTATTTTTCTTGAATAGACGCAAGGTGAAATCGGTTTGAAAATTCTCATCGCGTTGCACGATACTATTTCCGTTTACATTGAGAATAGTGTTGGGATGATCAAAGGTTCTGAAACTAGAACGAATACCAAATTGGGTTCGCCCAAATTGTGGGATGATGCCTAGAAAACTGCCACCAGCGCCGCATCCACAGATATCGCAGGCGAGAAGATTAGTACTTATTGTAATGAGAACAATAAGAGTAATAATTTTTTTCATGGTTCGGATAATGCATGATTACCCAAAAAGGTGTAATCATTTAGTGTATATAAAAACGCAATCAATGCTTGCTTTTCTTCTTCAGAAAAGTTCATGTTTTGAAGGTTGGGATCAAGCGTAGGAGAATTTTGAATTCCCGAAGAGTAATGATCAATTACGCCATTCAATGAATGGATACGCCCATCGTGCATGTAAGGATAGGTAAGTTGAATGTTGCGCAGCGACGGCACTTTAAACTTACTCATATCTTCGGCATTTAATGTGATACGATAGCGCCCTTCATCTGCTTCAGGAGTGGCACTCAAGCCATTGTTGCGGTATGAGAAATCGGTGAATAAAGGTTCTGTATGACAAGAAGAACAGTTGTTTTGATAGATGTGGTAGCCTTGTAATTCTTGTTCAGTAAAAACCTCAGTTCCCAAAATCACCTTGTCATACTTGGAGTCGGATGATACCATCATCGACATAAATTGCGCTAGCGCATAGAGCATTTTTTGATCGGTAATGGTAGAGGTACCAAATGCTTTTTCGAAGAGGGGAGGATACTTATCAGTGGCTTGCAGTTTCAATACTACATTGCCCATATCCTCATTCATTTCAACTGGATTCGTGATGGGTGCAAAAGGCATCACCTCAATGTGGTTTACTCCACCATCCCACATGAAAGAGGGATACCATGCCAAGTTGAAAAGTGCTGGACTATTTCTAGTGCCTATTGCACCATCTACACCGGCGCTGAGGGTTACAGAGTGATCTGCAAAAGCATGCACTTGAGCATGACAACTACCACAAGAAATGGTATTATCGCTACTCAACAGTTTTTCATAAAACAATTGACGACCTAATTCGAATCCTGATTCGGTAATTGGATTGTTTTGGAATTGATAGTGGGTAGAAGGGAAATGGCTGGGAACCACCAGACCTTTGAAAGTGTCTGGTGATTCAACAACCAATTCTTCTTTATTGCTTTTCGAACATGATACAATCAATATCATGAATACCCACCCTAGAACAATTTTGTTCATGGTGAATGATTTTAATTGTGTATGTGCTCGAAGCTGATTCCGCTGAAGAAATTATCTGAAATTTTTACAGCGTTGGCGTTGGTCATTGTAACGTTCGATGAAGTGGCAACCGAAACTACTCCGGCAGGACCATCATAAACCTTATTCAAATCAATAGACATGTGTACCACAGGAGCGGCATCTTGTCTAATCATCAGCATAGAAGGGGCAAAGTCGAATGATCCTTCATTGATAGAATTGTTGGTGTATGAAAAACCTCCAATATGGTAAGCAAATTGACCGCTGTTAGAAGCCGATGAAGTTCCTTCCATTTTCACGAAAATGTAGCCACTATTCCAACTCCAAAACATGTTGTTTGAAATAGCCAAGGCACCTTCTTGAGCACCTGAAACACATCTTGTGCTATCCACTCCGATGGTAAATGTGATGTCGGTGTAATCACCTGTTGGCACATCATGCAGGTGAAGCATTGCCGTAGATGGAGTAGAAAGATCTACGAGGTAGTAACTTTCTGGTTGCACCCACTCGGTACCGTCTGTTTTTGTCAATTTAATATTGCTCACATAATATTTCACTGTGGAGTAGTTTACATCTTCACCGTTGGCATTGGTGTATGTAGTACCCATCGAGAAGGCCGCACCATCAAATGTGTGCTCGAATTCAATCTCCATTTCACCGGTTGTCTCAGTTGGTGTTGTTGGAGTATCAGTGATTTCTTCGTCTTTTTTACAGCCGGTAAATACAGTTATAGCCAGGGCTGTACCCAGCATTAGATATGAAAATTTCATTTTGAGTTGTGTTGTTAGTATAAAATAAACGCCTGTTCGAACCTGGGGAAGGTCGAATCCAATAGGTTTAGTGAGAATTTATACTACACAATCGGGGGACGAAAAATGCCTGAACCGAACAAACACTCGGTCAACGTTTCATTCGAAACGGGCACTTGACAAAGGTTTTGAATGATACCGAATGAGTATTCGGGTGATTTATCAGCAGGAATAAAGTTGCTGATTTCTATTTTAGAAAGAGCTGGAATGTTAGTCTCCGCTTGCTGTTTTGCATCTTCTGCGGCACGCAATTCGCGGCCAAGCGCGCACGTACCGTTACAATGCATCTCTGGTTTGTCCTTGTTTTCACAAAGTACTTCAGAGTAATAAGTATAGTTGAAATAATAGTGAAGCACCATTCCTGTTTTAATAAGAAATGGAAGTGTGGCAACAACCAAAAGTGATATGGCCGCCAACCGCTTCATGTTATTTTACTTCAGTAAGTTGGAATTGATAATACTCCATGATTTGATTGCAAAGAAGCTTTTTACAAGCATCATCTACTTTCGCCTCCGCAGACTTTTGGTCAGCAGCTTCTACATAAAGTGAAATGTGTTTGCCGATGCGAACTCCTGTAATCTCAGGCAAGCCAAGATTGCTCATTGAGTTGGTTACTGCTTTTCCTTGTGGATCTAGCAATGCTTCTAATGGCATTACATCAATTTCAGCCTTGAATTTCATTTTTATTGAAAATATAATAGTGAAGTATTGATACTACTGCGTACAAAAGTAAGACAGCGGGTATTGCTAAAAAAGCGGATTTGAAAATTCCTATAGGAATTCCTATCAGAGCGCTTAATATCAGTAGAATATACCGAGACTTGTTGTTTGCCCAGTCCAAAGATTTCATCTTGAAATTGAGAAGTTTGAGTTTACTCACCATAATGAGTGAACTCAATGCTATCATTATCAAAACAAAATAATGGGTAGTGGCACTTGGGATTTCATTTTCCAAATACATAGTGATGGCAATCCAAAGAATTCCATTGGCTGGAATAGGAAGGCCTTTGAAGTATTCTGATTGCGACTCATCAATATTGAATCGAGCGAGGCGCCAAGCTCCGGCTAGAGCAATCATGAATGGAAAAATATAGATCCATTTTTCACCAGTAGTGGATGGGATGGCGTAACTCTCCAAAGTATGTAGCGCCAAAAATGAAGGTGCAACACCAAAGGATACCAAATCGGCCAATGAGTCAAGTTGTTTGCCTAGGGGAGATGAAACGTGGAGGAGACGCGCTACCATGCCATCAAAAAAATCGAGGATGGCAGCAGTAAATATGAATATGCAAGCCAGTTCTACACTTGATGTTACCAAAGCCATGCATCCAAATAGCAAATTACCAAGGGTAATGAAATTTGGGATGTTGGACTTGATATTCAAAACTCGATTTCTTATTCTAAGTTTTTGGTCCTAAGTCCTTGGTTGAACCATCAACCAAGAACCAGGAACCAATATCCGTTATAGCGTTTGCTTCACTTCTACTTCTTCGAAGGCTTCGATGTTGTCGCCAACCTTGATGTCGTTGAATTTCTCTACGTTCAGACCACACTCATAACCTTTGGTTACTTCTTTCACGTCGTCTTTGAAACGCTTCAACGAACCAAGTTCGCCTGTGTAAATCACGATACCATCGCGAATCACGCGCACCTTGTTGTTTCTTGTAAGCTTTCCATCGAGTACAAAACATCCGGCAACTGTACCCACTTTGGTGATTTTGAACACCTCGCGGATTTCTGCAGTTCCCACCACTTGTTCTTCGATTTTTGCTGAAAGCATACCTTCCATCGCTTCTTTGATTTCTTCGATGGCTTTATAGATAACGCTGTATAGCTTGATCTGAATTTCTTCGTTTTCTGCGATTCTACGCGCACTTTGAGAAGGACGAACTTGGAAACCAACGATGATCGCGTCTGATGCAGATGCAAGCAATACGTCTGATTCTGAGATTTGACCCACACCTTTGTGAATGATAGAAACTTGAATTTTTTCTGTAGAAAGCTTTTGTAGTGAATCTACCAATGCTTCAACAGATCCATCCACGTCACCTTTCACAATCAAGTTCAATTGCTTGAAGTCTCCCAATGCGATACGACGACCAATCTCTTCGATAGTGAGGTGTTTCTTCGTTCTAACGCTTTGTTCACGCTGCAATTGTTGACGCTTTGTAGCAATGTTTCTCGCTTCTCTTTCGTCTTCCATTACATAGAAACGGTCACCGGCATTAGGTGCACCTTCAAAACCTAGAATAGAAACTGGAGTAGCTGGTCCTGCTGCTGTGATTTTCTGTCCACGCTCGTTAAACATGGCTTTCACACGACCGCTGTATTGTCCTGCAAGAAGTGGATCTCCAATGCGGAGTGTTCCACCCTCGACAAGTATAGTTGCTACATATCCGCGACCTTTATCCAGTGAAGATTCGATTACAGTACCAACTGCACGTTTCTTAGGATTTGCTTTAAGGTCGAGGAGTTCAGCTTCAAGAAGCACTTTTTCAAGAAGCTTGTCGATATTCAATCCCTTCTTAGCGGCAACTTCCTGGCTTTGGAATTTACCACCCCATTCTTCTACAAGGATGTTCATATTCGCAAGTTGCTCACGAATGCGCTCCGGATTAGCATCTGGCTTATCCACCTTGTTGATGGCGAAGATCATTGGAACGTTTGCAGCTTGTGCGTGACTGATTGCTTCTTTTGTTTGAGGCATCACGCTATCGTCTGCGGCAATTACAATAATTGCTAAGTCTGTAACTTGAGCACCACGAGCACGCATAGCGGTAAAGGCTTCGTGACCCGGAGTATCAAGGAATGTTATTTTTTTATTGTTCTGAGGAAGCGTAACGCTATAAGCACCGATGTGCTGAGTGATTCCACCCGCCTCACCTGCGATTACATTTGCGTTACGAATAAAGTCAAGAAGCGATGTTTTACCATGGTCAACGTGACCCATAACCGTTACTACTGGAGGACGTGGTGACAAGTCTTCAGGAGTATCCACTTCTTCAAGAACGGTTTCAGTAACCTCAGCGCTTACGAATTCGATTTGGTAACCAAATTCGTCAGCGATGATATGAATGGTTTCAGCATCCAGACGTTGGTTGATAGATGCGAAAATTCCAAGTGACATACACGCCGCAATAATTTCAGTTGGCTGTCTGTTCATCAACGTTGCCAATTCAGAAACCGTAACGAATTCAGTCAATTTAAGTACCGAACTTTCTTCTTGTTCACGCATCATTTGCTCTTCGGCACGACGAGCAACTTGATCACGCTTTTCTCTTCTAAATTTAGAAGACTTTGATTTCCCTTGGTTACCGAGGCGAGCAAGGGTTTCCTTGATTTGGTTTTGGATGTCTTGTTCGTTAACCTCAGTCTTTTGTTCAGGCTTTTGGAATCTTGAATTTCCCCCACGGTTATTGCCGCGATTTCCACCTTGACCACCGCCTTGATTTTGACCACCACCTTGGTTTGGTCCACCTGGGCGTTTGTCTTGCTCTTGTTGACGACCAATATCGACTTTCGAAACGCGCTTGCGCTTGCGTTTCTCTTTGTTGTCGTTCGATTTGTTATCCGCTTTTTTCTTCTCTGGAGCAGTAGGCAAGTCAATCTTTCCTACCATGGTAACACCAGAAAGTTTTTGAGCGTTTACTCGAATGAGTTCTTTTTCTACTGGTGCAGCAGGAGCTTCCTCTTTCTTTTCCGCTTCAACAGCTTTAGCAGGCTCTTCTTTTTTAGCTTCAACTTTTTCAGCTTTAGCAGGAGCATCTTTAGCAGTTTTCTTTTCTGCTTTTTTATCTGCTTTTGGTTCTTCCTTCTTCTTGCCTTTCTTAGGCTTTTCAATTGAAGAGAGGTCGATTTTGCCAATCACCTTTACTTCATTAGGCTTAGACTCCTCTTCTTGAGCAGGAGTTTCAGCTTGTGGAGTAGGTTCTGGTTCAGGAACCACTTCAGGCTCAGGTTGTGTTTCAGCTACCGGCTGAGGAGTTTCCTCAACAGGTTCTGGTGCCGGTTCTTCTGTTTTAGCAGGCTTAGCAGCTTTTGGCTTTGGCTCAACTTTTCTCTTGAATTGAGACAAATCAATTTCTGGCTCTTCTTCATCAGAACCATCGGCCTTTTTCTTTTTCGTAGAATCAATTGTGATTGTCTCACGAGATTCGCGAATTCTAGTGGCCTTTGCTGCAGTTTTTTCCTTGGCTTCCTGATCGCTAGAGAATTCTTCAGAAAGAATCTGGAACACATCAGCTTCGATTTTAGCCATAGGATTATCCTCTATTGTAATTCCCTTTTTTGCTAGGAACTCTACAATAGTATCCTTACTTACTCCAAGCGTAACGGCCGCTTTACCTAATCTTTGTGGTGCCTTGTTTTCGGACATATAATTTATTTGGGTGTCCCGATCCATGTCGGAACGCTTTCTCTCTTTTAAAAAACTCTACTGTGTAAAAGTACGGTTTTATTATTCGAACTCCTCTTTCAAAATACGGAGTACTTCCTCTACAGTTTCTTCTTCTAAGTCTGTTCTCTTTACCAAGTCAGCCTTAGGAATTTCAAGTACCGAACGAGCAGTATCACATCCAATAGCCTTAAGCTCGGAGATGATCCATCCGTCTATTTCGTCTGTGAATTCTTCCAAATCCACATCATCGATGTCGGTATCTGTTTCGCGGTAAACATCAATTTCAAATCCAGTAAGCTTTCCAGCCAAACGGATGTTGTGACCACCCTTACCAATGGCAAGAGACACTTGGTCTGGTTTCAAGAATACGTCAGCTTTTCCGTTTTCACGGTCAAGGTTGATGCTTGAAATTTTTGCAGGTGCAAGTGCACGTCCAATCAACAATTGCTCATTGCTAGTGTATTGAATTACGTCGATATTTTCGTTGCGCAATTCACGAACAATGCTGTGAATTCTTGATCCTTTTACACCAACACAAGCTCCAACTGGATCCACGCGATCGTCGTAGCTTTCTACAGCTACTTTAGCTCTTTCGCCTGGCTCACGAACGATTTTCTTGATTGTAATCAATCCATCAAATACTTCAGGAACTTCTTGTTCAAACAATTTCTCAAGGAATTCAGGAGCTGTTCTGCTCAAAATAATTTGAGGTGAATTGTTGCGCATGTCAACCTTGTAAACAACTGCACGGATGGTATCACCCTTTTTGTAGAAGTCGCTTGGGATCTGCTGGTCTTTTGGTAAAAGCAATTCATTGCTTTCATCATCGAGAACCAGAATTTCTTTTTTCCAAACCTGATATACTTCTCCCGTGATGATTTCACCAACACGTTCACGGTATTTCTGGTAGATATGATCTTTTTCGAGTTCCATGATACGTGCAGCAAGGTTTTGACGCATTGCCAAAACGTTGCGACGACCAAAGTCTTCGATTTTGATTTCTTCAATCAATTCTTCTCCGACTTCCAAATCTGGAATAATCTTGCAGGCAAGGCTTACTTCGATTTGAGCAACTTCGTCGTCAAGCTCTCCATCTGGAACGATTTCACGTGTGCGCCAGATTTCTAAGTCACCACGATCTGAGTTTACAATAATGTCGAACCCATCGTCGGCACCCCAACGCTTGAGAATCATGTTACGAAAAACATCCGCAAGGATGTTGGTCATTGTTTCGCGGTCGATATTCTTGAATTCTTTGAATTCAGAAAACGCCTCACCTAGGTTTACCCCTTTCATTTTTCAATGATTTATTTGAAGCTAATTACAATTTTTGTTTCTGATATATTCTCGAATGGAATTTCGTTTTCACGTTCCACCCATTTTTTTCCTTTTTTACCCTCTACCTCTTCTTTGGTGCGGGTTTGCACTACAATTTTATCGTCATCTGCAGCCATCATCACGCCTTCCATCAAAGTGCCATCTACCATTTTCACTTCCACGTTGCGACCAACATTCTTGAGGTATTGACGCTTTAACTTCAATGGTCGACCTACTCCTGGCGATGAAACATCAAGGGCGAAGTCTTCTACTTCTCTGTCGAGGCTTCCTTCCACATGGCGACTCACTTTTAGGCAGTCTTCAAGAGCAAGGCCGCTGTCTTTGTCTATGAAAATCTCAATCTTATTGCCTGGCTTTACATTGATTTCTACAATGAAAATATCCGTATCCGCAATCTTTTCTTCTACCAGGTTTTTTATCTGCTCTTGAGTGATCATGTTTCAAACTAAAATGCTGAAAATCAATACCAAAGTTAAATTTTATGCAAAAAAAAGAGGGGCTTTGACCCCTCTCACTTTGATATTTCAGTGCCTAAAGCGATGCAAATATACGAATATTTATATGCTCAAGGCAAATACTATTTGTACTTGTCTGATAATCAGTAAAAATTAACTTTTCTTCTTGAAATAGAAACGAGTAATGAAAAGTCCGTTGCCATCATCCTTACCAGCATCACTTTCTACTCCGCTCGCTACGTGAATCAACTCGTAACCTTGAGCATCCATTTCATTTAATTTAGAAACCACCACAGCGTCATTTGATGCAATGTTCTGGAAATTGATACCCACCATACTGAAGAAGTTGAGCAACTTTGTTTCTTTGAATCCAGAAATTTTGATGTCGCCGCGATCAACATCTTTTTGCTTGCTGTCCTTTCCATCTGTTCTCTCAGTAGTAAAAGCATTGTAGTCTACTTCGCTAACTGTTTCAACCATTCTAGAACGTCCGAGTCCACCTGGAACAATAGATTCTACAACAGTTACGATTTTGTACTGGCTAAAAGCAGAAGATGCCAGTGCAACGAATGCAACGAGGGTCAAAATTTTTTTCATAGTGTGTAAATTTTTGGAATTAAAAGTGTGGCGTTTCTCAAAAGCCATGCCGAATGTAACTAATATTTAACAAGGAAATGGCTAATTAATAATCACACTCGTTCTAACTCCATTATTTGCCACTACGGTATACACTCCCGGTGCTAGATGACTGATGTTGATGTTTTGCTGGGTAGTGTTTGTTTTAAACTGCATCACTGTTTTACCAGCTACATCGATTACTTTCCAATCTGCTCCCAATAAATCAGAACCTATTTTTAATGTGAAATTATCTTGAGCTGGATTTGGCCAAAGCGCAACGGCATTTTTACTCCATTCATCAATACCTACAATTGTGATGTTTGCTTCAGAGCTACAGTCGTAGTAGCCGGATGCCATGACTTGATAGGTTCCTTCGGCATTCACTGCAAGGGTGTTTCCATTTTCATTTTCCAAAAGTTCACCATTGAGGTACCATTCAAATTGTGTAAAGGTTCCAGACGCAGTAAGCACACCATTATCTAATTCTAACGAAGTGATCGGACATACATAAAACTCCGTGGTTGCCGTGTTGGTAGTAATAGGATCATTGAAGTCGAAGTAGATGTCTACAAAGTTGTCGATGGTGGTATTTACATCGTGGTTACCATTGGTTCTTACTTTGAAAAACACAGCTCCAATACTTCCTTCTGGATCAACTTCTTCTGCGGGAAGCATAATGTTGTTGAAGAAAAAAATTACAAGCTGGTCATCGATGGAATATTCCATGTCATGTGATGATGAGATGAAATGAAACGAAGTTGGATCAATATCCTCTTCCAAAAGATCTTCCAAACGCACGTTTATCGCCTCAGCAGTTCCTGTGTTTTGGAAGCGTACACGGTAAACTAGATCAAGGGCATCGTTTCCGATTTCTTCAGCATTCACAGCAGTGATGTTTACAACCTTATCGTTTGGATCATAAGCTGCAACAATAACCTCATCGAGGTTGTAAGTGTTGTTTGTCTCATCATAATCAGCCGTAGCAGAAGTTACTTGAGCGGATCCTTGAATTGAAAATGATGTTCCCGTATAGGAAGGTTCAGATGTTATTTGAATTTGGAAAAGTAGCATTATTTGTTGGCCTGGACTCACCGTCATATTTGGCCAAGTGATTACTCCAGAATCAAAAACGCCATCTGCTGAGATAATGTAGTCTGATGCTGCTTCGGGGGTGATAACAGATAGATATGGAGTGAATTCAGCGGGCTCTGTTCCTTGATTGGTCACTATCAAGTGATAGGAGTTTAATTGACCGATTACAGGTGGTATATTGTTGGCTATAGATACTTCCAAATCTGGAAGGTTGTATGATGAGCAAATGGGAACATTCGCATTATACAACCCACCACCAAATGTTGGTGTAGTAACACTTAGCGATTGAGGTAAATCATAAATCTCTAAATTATTAAGAGGTGTGAGAACTAAGGCAGTGGCAGGAGGTGCCACAACTAAGAAATTATTTTGGCTATAGTAAATGGTAGCACCGGAGATTGGTTCTAGCAATTGATAACTACTAGGATTTTCCATTTCATCCATTACGGAATTACAATTCGCATCTAAGTAAACGGATCCGTAAACAAAGGAGTTTTCGGGATTACAAACAGTAATAATTTCTTCAGCACTTCCGCATCCAAGTGCATTTCCTGCAATGGAATACATCTCGGTTGTAGCGGTGCTCAAGAAATTACAAACACTGGGCACATTGCATAAGCTCAAATCAGAGAATCCAATAATCGATAGGTAGCTATTTAAAGTGATGTTGTCTATTCCATTCAAAGAAGTCAGGAATGGGTTCGAAGCCCATTCTGTTCCCAACACAAGGGAGTCTATCTGCTGAATGCTGATTAACTCAGAAAAGTCATTAAATGCAGGAAACATAATTTCTAAGCTACCTATTGATTCCAAAGAATTCAATCCTGCAAATGATTCACATCTGCTGATGTAAAATCCATTATTTACTGTGGTGAGATTGGATAGTCCACCAAATTGAATGGCGAACCCATTGAAGTGAAAATTGTTGCAACTGGTAAGATTGGATAGACCTTCAAATCCACCAAGTGCATCTTGATCAATAATAATATTATCGATATGTGAAAGCGATGGCATTATTGGAGTACAAGGAGCACCTACAGTTGATATTCCATCACCCAAAGCATTCATGGAAATTAAGCTGGTTAATGAAGGAAGGTGCAAATATACTCCTGTATCTGATAGCGTAGTAAATATGTCACTAACACTGGCTAGGTTTGGAATAGTAACATTCAGAGTTGTGCCGGGTCCCATTCCAGCGCCATAGCTCAAAGAGGTACAAGATTCTAATGCTTCGAGTATTGAAATTGAACCCGCATATAATTCGTCAAACATTGACAATGACATTGACAGTCCTTCTAAATTCGACAATGAGCTTGTGAACAGAGTAATGCTTGAAGGATAATTTGTAAATGTAGAGGTGGAAATCGTAAGGCTTAAATGGTCTACCGAACTAGGAATCCACCCTGAAAAATCGTCAACTTGAATGCTTAATTCATGTGCTCCCTCCAATTGTGAAAGCGGCGATATGTTCACAATAGAAATACCACCTACATACAATGTACCATCAACATAGGTGATTCCAGGATAGTTGGTGCTGAAATTATCAACGTCTTCTTGCGAAGACAGCGTGATATTACCAGTATACACTTGTGCGTTTGCAATCGAAGTGAACAAACACAATAAAGAGAAAAGTAAGAGTTTTTTCATTTTTCTGAAGGTTCAAAGTTTCACATCAGCAATGTATGAAAAACTTTAAACGATCAGAACAATGAATATTATTTTATACTTAAAGTTTCCAACCCTCGATGTCGCTGAGCTGCATGGCTGGAATATCGAGTTTGTTCTTTTTGCGGTAACCATTAAGCGTCTGATGCACAGCAGTGGGCTTAGCCGATTTTAATTTCTCGATGGTGTCAAAACCCGCCTTTACTACGTGCTCAACCCATTCAGGCGCAATGCCTGCAGCTTCGTAAGCTTTTAAATCTGGTCCGGTACTAAACTTTTCTGGACGCATTTGAGGGAAGAATAACACCTCTTGAATGGTGGCATTGTTGGTAAGCAACATTACCAAACGATCAATACCGATACCCATTCCGGATGTTGGAGGCATTCCATATTCAAGTGCTCTCAAGAAGTCTTGATCGATAAACATCGCTTCATCATCTCCTCTTTCTTGAAGTTTCATTTGTTCTTCAAAACGTCCACGTTGATCAATTGGATCATTCAATTCAGAATAAGCATTCGCCAATTCTTTTCCGTTGATCATTAATTCAAATCGCTCTGTCAACTCTGGATTCGTGCGGTGGCGCTTACACAGCGGCGACATCTCCACAGGATAGTCTGTGATGAATGTGGGCTGAATAAAATTGCCCTCACACTTTTCACCAAAAATCTCGTCAATGAGTTTTCCTTTACCCATCGTTTCGTTTACATCAAGTCCGATAGATTTTGCAAAATCAAAAAGTTCTTTTTCCGATTTTCCTGTTATATCGAAACCAGTATATTCTTTGATGGCATCCGTCATAGAAACACGACGGAATGGAGCTTTAAACTCAATTACCTTATCACCGAATTGTACAGATGTTGTTCCCAACGCCTTCATAGCTGTATGTTCCAACATTTTCTCTGTAAAGTCCATCATCCAATTGTAGTCTTTATATGCTACGTAGATTTCCATTACAGTAAATTCAGGATTGTGGGTGCGGTCCATACCTTCATTTCTGAAATTGCGGCTGAACTCATAAACTCCTTCAAAACCTCCTACGATTAGGCGCTTTAAATAAAGCTCGTTGGCAATTCTCAAGTACATCGGAACGTCCAATGCATTGTGATGCGTTATAAATGGACGAGCTGATGCACCCCCAGGAATGGCTTGCAAAACAGGAGTATCTACTTCTAAATAACCATAGCCATTAAAGAAGTCGCGCATGGCATTCACAATCTTGGTGCGCGTAATAAAGGTTTCTTTTACCTTGTCGTTGACTACCAAATCGACATAGCGCATGCGGTAGCGCAACTCAGGATCGGTAAATGCGTCGTGCACATTTCCTTCTTTGTCTGTTTTAACAACCGGAAGCGGCTTTAGTGATTTTGCAAGCACAGTAATCTCACTCACTTGAATGGAAATCTCACCCATGCGAGTGGTAAACAAAGTACCCTTCACACCAATGAAATCACCAAAGTGAAGCAAGTGTTTTACAACATCATTGTACAATGATTTATCCTCTCCTGGACAGATATTGTCTGAAGCGATATAGATTTGAATTTTACCCTTTGAATCATGTAAGTCTGCAAATGAAGCTTTCCCCATCACGCGCATGTTCATTAGGCGACCAGCCACTACGACTTCCTTTCCTTCTTGATAGTTTTCAAGGATGTCTTTAGAGTAGTCTGATACCACATATTCCGCAGCAGGGAAGGGTTCAATACCTTTTTCACGCAACTTCGTAAGTGCGTTTCTTCTTACAATTTCTTCGTCTGATAAATTCTGAATCATGGCGCGAAAATAATCATTTCCCGCCCTGAATGTACCTATGATGCTAAGGCTGCGGGCGGAGTAGGCTTCAAAAGTTCAATTGGAGACACTCCGAGTATGAAAGCAATCTTTAACATTCTATCGATAGAAAGCTTAGAAACTCCTAATTCTAATCGACTGTATGCATTTTGAGAAATACCAATTTTTCGAGCAACATAGTCTTGAGAAAATCCATGAGATGTGCGTATGCTCTTAATTCTTACATGAATTTCTTCCGCACAATACTTAACAGAGTTCATAATCATATCGTGGTCTTATAAATGATTTGGAGATAGACCACGAAGATACTTTGCTCTTTACTCAAAAAACAATAACTCGCTCATTATCAACGCAAAAGAACTACCTAGAACTAGGTAGTTTCGATTTTTTATGATTCGATTTTTCAGAGTTTTATAGGATTGGCAGATTTTCACCAATTTTTTGAGTAAAAATCGGCAAACGGAAATCCTACTTTTTTATTATTCGCTCTGTGTGTGCCAAACCTGTATTGTCTTGAACCTTAAGCAAATAAGTTCCATTGCTATATTCTGATATATCCAATTTGTACATCTCCATTGGCGTCAAAACGGTTTTTTCAAACACCTTTTTTCCCAGAATATCGAATAGTTGAATGCTTACGGTACCCGGATTCAAACTTCCCATTCCTAGTGTGATTTCCCCTGCGGTCGGATTTGGAAATGCGATGATGTTTGATAAGTGATTGCTTACATCGTTGACCGCAAATTCAACACTTACATTGATGTTGTCGACATAAAGTGTGTTACCATAATATCCAAGATCTGTAAACCTCAGAAGGAAGTTTTCACAATATGGTAAGGGAATCACGTAAGATTCCCATTGATCAGAAGTTGGCACAAAATATCCACCTTGATCTGGTGAGGTGGCTAATTCTTCACCGCCACTATGGAATACTGTGGACCAAGTCATCCCACAATCGCACGACATTGCAACATTCAATGTGTCAGAATAACCCGCGCCGTATCTGGCGTAGGCAACGTCAAAGGACAAGTAGGTATTTTCATTCCCTAATAATTTGGGTGTGATAAACGAATCAGGCGTTCCTTGTGCATCGTAGTAGTAATTATCGTAATGCGCAGAATAAGATCCGGTTCCATAAGCACTTGCATCTGCATTAACGGTCCAACGCGAGTTTGCAGTTCGATTCCAGTTTTGTTGGAATCCGCCCAACTCAAAATCTTCTTCGATAGTACTTGGTGCTGCGCTTTCAATAGTGATGTAATTTGTTTTTACTTCTGTAGATGTGTTGCCTTGGTATGTAATGGTGAGTAAGGCAGAATAACTGCCATAATTGTCGTAATAAACTACAGGATTTTGTTCGATGCTCGATGAAGGTGTTCCTCCAGGGAATGTCCACTCGTAAGTGGTGCCTTCTGGAGCAACACTATGATCAACAAAATATACGGGTTCATTAGGACACTGATAAGATGAAGTGACAGCTGCAAAATTCGCAATCATTTCTGAGGGCTCATATAAAGGAGCTTCCCATACACCTAGATTCCATGTGGCTAATCTTATTTTTGATCCCGTATAAAAAGGAACAATTCGCAATGGTTCACTGCTTGCAGGAAGTCCACTGCTGTAGTCAGACCAATCGCTCATTGAGGCATTTCTATAATATACATTTCCATTTCGAGTAGCAGCATACACACCTCCATCTGTGCCGTATTGGTGCGCAATCGCCCAAATGGATTTACCATTCAAAGTAGTAGTGGTAAGGTTATCCCAACTAGTACCGCCGTTATTTGTTTTGTAGATTTTTTGTCCATTTCCTCCATCGAAGTAGGCTACCCACAATTCATTTTCATTTGAAGCCGACAATGTGAAATTCATATTTCTCAACGTGAGCGGAATATTTATTTCACTCCAAGATTCTCCGTGGTCTGTAGATCTCCACAACTTGCTTTGATTGCCGTAGGCTTGGTGCAGATACATGTAGTCGTAATTTGAAAAGCTCTGCTCTATCCAGAGTACATCGTCGTTTGGATTATTACCAAATGCATAAACCTCTTGGAAAGTACTTCCACCGTCATTCGATTTATAGAGTTTATTTTCTTTACCCAACCAAGCGATGTTGAAGTAGCTATTGTCGAACATAATGCGCGAGCTCCCATTGTTCCAGTAGCTTTCATTGGGACTTAATGAAACAGAAAAATTGGTTGGAGTTTCATCTAAAGTTTCTGGCAATATTTTTCCTCCAATGTCTGAGAAATAAGTTTTCTTTTGATTGCTATAATTCACATAACCCGTTGGAGCTTCGCCGCCACCGAGCGCCAGAAATTCGGTGGATGGATAATTTTGGTGATATGCCATGTTTCCGTTGTGGTATCGACCTCCCACCATGATATCTTCGTTCCAACCTTGGTCATATCCCCACAAGTTCACGGCTTGAATTCCACGATTGAGGTTGTCATGATTTTCCATAAAATCAGATGAGTGTAAAATTCCTCCATCATTTCCTATCCAAATTTCTTCTGAATCGTCGCCTGTTTTATATATTCTAATTTCTTGTTGATCCACATGGAAATAAGGAATGCCGCCAATATATCCGCCAACGCCCTCGTAAGTGGCGCAAGCATCATGACTCACCCAAAGGTTGAGTCCGCCGATGAGTACTTTGTCAGGATCTATCTGCGACGCAGCCATGGTAGTGTTGTAATGTATCTGTGTGTAGGTTCCATCATCCGCACTAAAATTCATCAAATTGGGGTGCTCTGAAGTATAAGGAGTGCCTATTAAACCGTGAGGAAATGTCCAGGTTTCGCCGGCATCATAGCTAACCCAAGTTCCCACCCATCCATTGGTAATTACACTAGAGCCGCTGTTTTCATAGCCCACTAATAGCGCATAAATTCTATTAGGGTCTGCTTCTGTTACGGCTAATCGCCCACCTTCGATATTAATGTTTCCCATAGAACTATCGAACCAACCGCTTTCAAAAAGAGTGAAAGTGGCGCCGTAATCCGTGCTTTTATAAAATCGTGAATAGCCAACCGCAGTGTCAAAATGTATGGTATAAATAACCGAATGATCGTTCGGTTTTATTTTTACGCATTCAGTATTGTTGGGTAAAATTTCTGTCCACGTGTCACCGTCATCCAAGCTTCTGAAAAGGCCTTGGTTGGTGGCCGCGTATATCATTGATGTATTGTCCGGGTTGTATTCAATTTCCCATGCAGAAATGTTTTGAGAAACAAAAGATCCCTGTCCAATCACATTCCATGTAGCACCGCCATCTGTGCTGCGCCACAAATCGTTGGCAGCACTCATGATTACAAAATTGTCGTTGTCGGGCTTGATGCGCACAGCGCCAACACTACCAATGATGAGTGATTTCGTAACATGAAACCAGTTTTGTCCGCCATCCGTTGTTTTATACAAACCGCCACTTTCTGTTCCAGCAAAAAGTAGGTCAGGATTTGTAGCGCTGCGGTCATGGCAATAGACATTGGCATGACGGAAACCAGCGGTCATCGAGCCGTCTGCGTCCACGTGATGTTCTGGTCCTGCGAAGGTCCAGATATCATTTCCTCTATTCGAAAAATCAACATTTCTTTCTTCAGGATGAAGAGGAACAATTTCGCCGTTAGCATCTACCGAACTTCTCATTTGAGCTATCCACCTTTTGAAGTTTTGCGTGTGAATGGTCTTTTCAAATGCGTGACTTTCAAAGTATGCCTCATAAGCCGCTATCACTTCTTGATAGTTGGGATTGTCGCTATAGAGCAACTGCTGCCAAAGGGGCATTTCGGCAGTTGGCGTGGGCTTATAGGGCAATACTTGGGTGAATGAAGATAGATAAGTAATAATGAAAAAAGCGAGTAGAATTGATTTGCACATTCCTTATTTGGTTTTTTCAAATGTAATTTTTTACCATGAAATTCTACTAAAAAAAAATCCCGCTTCTTTGATTGCAAAGAGCGGGATTTTCAAGTTTTATTTTGAAGGTGTTACTTCACTTCTTCATACTCTTCCAAAGGAGGACAAGTACAAATTAGATTTCTATCACCATAAGCATTATCTACTCTACCAACAGATGTCCAGAATTTATTTTCTTTCAATCCAGGCATTGGATATGCTGCTTTCGATCTTGAATAAGAGTGATTCCACTCGTCGGCTGTGAGTTCAGCGGCGGTGTGTGGAGCCATTTTAAGCACGTTGTCTTGCTTGTCAACTAATGCACCTTCTACTTCTGCAATTTCTTTTCTAATGGCAATCATTGCATCACAGAATCGATCCAATTCTGATTTTGGTTCGCTCTCTGTAGGTTCGATCATCAATGTACCTGCTACAGGGAAAGAAACGGTTGGCGCGTGGAAACCATAGTCCATCAAGCGCTTCGCGATGTCTTCTACTTCCACACCAGCGGCTTTAAACGCACGACAATCCAAAATCATTTCGTGAGCTACGGTGTTATTTGTTCCTGTGTAAAGAACATCATAATGACCTTCCAATCTTGCCTTCATATAGTTGGCATTGAAGATGGCATACTTTGTAGAGTCTGTTAAGCCTTCGCCACCGAGCATTTTGATGTATCCGTATGAAATCAAAAGAATCAATGCGCTTCCCCAAGGAGCAGAGCTTACAGCTGGAATCGCGTTAGCACCACCGGTTGGAATGTTTGGATTCGTTGGCAAGAAAGGCACCAAGTGTGCTGCCACACCGATGGGTCCCATACCAGGTCCGCCGCCGCCGTGAGGAATAGCGAATGTTTTGTGAAGGTTCAAGTGACAAACATCTGCTCCGATATTTCCAGGGTTGGTCAAACCCACTTGGGCATTCATGTTTGCACCGTCCATATACACTTGACCACCGTTGTCGTGCACGATTGAAGTGATTTCACGAATAGCCTCTTCAAATACACCGTGTGTTGATGGATAGGTTACCATCAATGCAGCAAGATTGTCTTTGTGTAAAGCAGCTTTTTCGCGCAAATCATTTACATCAACGTTTCCATTTTCATCACATTTCACAACTACCACTTTCAAGCCAGCCATCACTGCAGAAGCAGGGTTGGTGCCGTGTGCAGAAGAAGGAATCAAACAAATATCTCTGTGACCTTCGCCACGACTTTCGTGATACGCCATGATTACAAGAAGACCTGTAAGCTCTCCTTGCGCACCAGAGTTTGGTTGAAGCGATACGCCTGCAAATCCTGTACTTGCACACAAATCCTTTTCAAGTTGAGCGAGCATTTCTTGATATCCTTCTGTCTGATTTAATGGAGCGAATGGGTGAATATTCGCAAACTCAGGCCAAGTTACTGGAATCATTTCAGAAGTTGCGTTGAGCTTCATAGTGCATGATCCAAGTGGAATCATAGCGTGTGCCAACGACAAATCTTTATTTTCCAATTTCTTCAAATAACGAAGCATTTCAGTTTCGCTATGGTGTGTATTGAAGTGCGGATGCGTAAGGTATTCTGAAGTTCTTTCAAAACCTGAAAGTGCGCTTCCACCATTTGATGCCGCTACTTTTTTACCTGAAATGATTTCTGCAATTTCGAGAATGTCATTTTCAGAAGTTGTTTCATTCACCGCGATACCAATATGACCATTTCCGAAGTATCTGAAGTTAACGCCTTTTGCTTCTGCAACAGGTTTCACTTGATCTTCATTGGCAGCTACTAAAATGGTGTCGAAGTAGTTTTCAGATTTTACAGTAACACCTGCATTCTTCAAAGTTGCAGCAAGCGATGTTGCACGGCTATGGATGCGAGATGCGATTGTTTTCAAGCCTTTTGGGCCGTGATACACTGCATACATTGAAGCCATTACGGCAAGCAATGCTTGTGCTGTGCAAATGTTGGAAGTCGCTTTTTCTCTGCGGATATGCTGCTCTCTGGTTTGAAGCGCCATGCGATAAGCATTGTTGCCGTGACGATCTTTCGAAACACCGATGATACGACCTGGCATGTTGCGCTTAAAATCTTCTTTCGCACAGAAGAATGCAGCGTGAGGTCCGCCATATCCCATTGGAACTCCAAAACGTTGTGAGTTACCAAAGCAAATATCAGCACCCCATTCACCTGGAGGAGTTATCATTGTCAGTGCCATCAAGTCTGATGCAGCTGAAACGAATGCGCCTGCGTTGTGAGCCGCTTCTGTGAAGTTTTTATAATCTTGAATTTCTCCGTTGCCATTTGGGTATTGCACCATTGCACCGAAAAATTCTGAAGTGAATGCATGTGTTTTGTAATCACCAACTACCAAGTCAATTTTCAAATGCTTGGCACGTCCTGTAAGTACAGAAAGTGTTTGTGGGAAAACGTTTTGATCAACGAAGTATTTATTTGCTCCGCTTTGTTCTTTCTCGCGTGAACGGCTGTGGAAGAACAAAATCATTGCTTCAGCAGCAGCGGTACCTTCGTCAAGCAAACTCGCATTTGCAATAGGAAGACCCGTAAGGTCAGACACCATTGTTTGGAAGTTGAGCAATGCCTCAAGTCTTCCTTGTGCGATTTCAGCTTGGTAAGGAGTGTACGCAGTGTACCATCCTGGATTTTCGAGTACGTTTCTCAAAATCACAGTAGGAACAAAGGTTGGGTAATATCCCATACCGATGTAACTTTTAGACACTTTGTTTTTTTTACCTAATTCCCATACATGAGAAAGGTAATCGTCTTCTGAAATTGCTGGTGCAACATTCAATGGATTTTGCAAGCGAATGGCAGAAGGAACAGTTTTGTTGATGAGTTCATCAATAGAAGAAACGCCGATCACGTCGAGCATTTCTTGTACCTCATTCGGGCGTGGTCCGATGTGGCGGGATGCGAAGTTTGTACTTGACATTTTCCTGATTGGTTATGGGCCAAAAGTAAGACCTGAATACGTCAACAAACAAACCTTTTGTTAACAGGTTCGATAGTTCCTTAATTTCGCAACAAAATGGCAGAGGATTTACATATCGTACAAGGGGCTTCGCGTGAGCAGCAGTATGCCGCGCTATACCCGCAAATAGTGGCTTTGACGGAAGGAGAACCTGATTTTATAGCGAATGTTTCTAACGCAATGGCGGCTTTAAAAGAAGCTTTTGGTTTTTTTTGGGTAGGATGTTATTTCGTTAAAGACAACACACTGGTACTCGGCCCGTTTCAAGGCCCGGTGGCTTGTATCCGCATCAATTTGGGGAAAGGAGTTTGTGGAACGAGTTGGGCTGAGAAAAGAACGTTGATCGTTCCTGATGTTGATCAGTTCCCCGGACACATCGCTTGCAGCTCACTTTCAAAATCTGAAATCGTGGTTCCCATTTTGAATGCGAACAAAGACGTGATTGGTGTCTTAGATGTGGATAGTGAGCATTTGAATCATTTCTCTGAAGTAGATGCCATTTATTTGAGTAAAATTGTGGAATTAATCGCCAGTTGGATATGAGGTTTTGGAGCATAGCAGTATTAGTTGTTTTATTGATAGGATGTGCTCAACAGCGTCCACTTTCTGGTGGAGAGAAAGACGTCACAGCTCCTCAAGTTTTGGCGGTTTATCCCGAGCCGCTATCTACTCATTTTTCTTCTGAAAAAATTGAGTTTGTTTTCGATGAATATGTGCAGCTCAACAATGTGTACCAGGAACTCATTGTGTCTCCACCGCTGACAACTCAGCCAATAATTAAAATTCATAAGAAATCAGTAATTGTACAATTGCGTGAGCCTTTAAAGGAGAACACCACCTACACTTTCAATTTTGGTGATGGAATAGTGGATGTGAATGAAAGCAACAAAGCAAAAGATTTAATCTATGTGGTTTCCACAGGCGAAGTGTTGGACTCGATGGTGGTGGTAGGCACTACAAAAATGCCCTTCACGAATGAGCGTTTAGGAGGATTGAAGATCATGTTGTTTAATGATACTGTCGATATTCTGAATGCGAAAAAAGCGGTGCCTTCTTATTTCGCGAGAACATTTGCCGATGGCAGTTTTGTTATTCCTTATCTACCAGAAGGGCACTTTAAAATATTAGCATTAGAAGACGAAAATGGCAATTACCAAATTGATGCGGATGAACGGGTGTCGCTGATTTCAGAGTGTGATGCCGTTCAAAATGATTCACTCGTTTCGACGCATGAAGTTCATTTCGATTTGTTTGAGCAGCTTCCACGATCTATTGATATTACAAGCTACGACGCGGATAGTACGGGGCGATTTAAAATGGTTTGGAATCCACATTACGACGGTCGTTTCGATTTTAATGTTGAAGCACTCAACGGAGATTTTGAATCGGTGCGCTATTTCACACCGGAACATGATTCTATTTTTTTCCAATTAATGGGCGAAATTCCGAATAGAAATGTGAAGGTGCGCATGAGCTATGGTGATGATGCCGACACATTAGAAATTCCATTTTATAAAGAAGAATTTAAAACTTCATTGAAGCTTTCTCATAATGTGAGTGGCAAAATGAAATGGATGGATTCTATTTATTTTGAAACGAAAGTGCCTCTTGCAAATGTTGATTTTAGCAAGAGTGAATTGTTGAAAGATTCGTTGCCTGTTGCATTTACAAATTGGAGTAAGAAGAGTCTTTTTGAATTGGTGGGTTCGCCAAAACTCAATGCAGGCACTGCCTATGAATTAAGGATTTTCCCTGGATTCGCCACGGACATTGCAGGAAACACCAATGATACTCTGAAGTTGAAATTTACCACTTTGAAGCCTGAAGATTTAGGAACACTTATCCTAGAGGTTGGAGAAGAATTTCAGGGTGAAAATGGATGGATTGTAGTCTTGGACAAATCAAGTCTTGTGGTTTGGAAAGAAGAAGTTAAAGGGAGAAGTTCGATAGCCATAGAAAATTTAAAACCGAATGAATATTCGGTTTTGTATTTTGAGGATAAGAATAATAATCAGCATTGGGATGGCATCGATTTGATGCTTCAAACTCCTGCGGAAAAGGTGATTCAGCAATCCCAAAAGTTCAATGTGAGAGCCAATTGGGAAATGAAGGTCAAATTAGAATTGCCCAAATGATCTACGCTTGAATCGGGCTTTTCCTCCCTTATCCATGCACAGTTTTTTATAGTTTATAGTGGCATCGGGATCGCCTAAATGGGAAGCCTCCGACCATTCTTGACATGCACCTTCCAGGTCATGACTCATGTAAAAAGCTTCTCCGCGATAATATAAAACTTCTGCTTCGAAATCGATGGTTTCCAGACGTAACTCACCAAGCAATTCAAGTGCATTAGCAAATTGACTCATATCGATGAGCATAATGGCTACATTCAATTTTGCTCTATGTTGTTTTGGATTGAATTGAAAAGACTGCTCGAACGCTTCCATTGCTTGAAGGTTTTTGCCCTGATCTGCCAAATTCGCTCCTCTCAAATAATAGGCATCTGAATATGTGGAATCAATGGCCAATGCCATGTCCACATAGCGTTGACAAGCTTTATTGTCCGCATTTAGATATTCAATTGCGGCCATCCAATAATAGCCAGCAGGATCGTCTTCTTGTTTATCGATGTAAGTAATGAGGTCTAATTTGGCGGCATCAAATAATTCCATTGAAGATTTACAAATGCCTCTGTTTAGAAAAAGACGATCGTCTTTAGAACCATAAATCCTTGCCTTATCATAGTCGTTTAACGCCATAGAGTAGTCACCAATTTTTTGCAAGCAGTCGGCGCGAAGCAGGTATGCTTCCGGATTAGCACCTTTTTCCAAGAAGTCTGTGAGGATGACTAGGGCCTCCTCGTACTTTTCTTCATTGTATGCTGCTCGTGCGTTCTCCATCTCGTCTTGAGCAAAAGCTGCAAGGGTCGAAAGGAAGAAGAACAATACGGTGATATAGACTGATTTGGTTCTCATATACTTATAGGTACAGCACGTTTACGGAAAAAGGTCATTATTGTTACCTTTTTTTACTAAATTTCAAAAAAAATGAGATGCGAGTAATCATTAAAATTCTAAAATGGTTGGCCATTATTATTCTCGTGGCCATATTGGGACTTTACCTTTCAGGAAATGGTCATGTGGTAAGAGGCATTCGAAGTACCTATTTGATTGGTAAAAAGATGCCTGATATAGACGACATGAAGTATTTTGATGTGAGCACGATGAAAGCAGATAAACCGGAGCCTTGGGCAGTGAGTAACGCAGTCAATGCCGTCTCACTTACTTCACAAGAGCAAGGCATCGTGGATATGTATGAGACTACGGCGCTTTTAGTGATAAAGCGCGACACCATCATTTTTGAAAAATACTGGAACGGCGCCGATGAAAACACGGTGAGCAATTCCTTTTCGATGGCGAAGTCGATGTGTGGAACGCTCATTGGAATTGCTATCAAAGAAGGATATATCAAAAGTGAAGAGCAAAAAGTTTCCGAATTTTTACCTGAGTTTAAAGAAGGAAAGGCAGCTGATTTAACCATCCGCAACTTGCTTCAAATGAGCGGTGGTATTCCTTTCGGGGAGAGTTATGGCAATCCTTTTGGGTATATGGCGAAAGCCTATTTCTCAAGCGACTTGGTGAAAGAAACGATGAAATTTAAAGTTGAAAATGAGCCCGGGCAAGGTTGGACTTATGAAGGCGGCAACACCGTCATTTTGGGTATGATTTTAAAAGCTGCTACGGGCAGAACACCAAGTGAATATTTCCAACAAAAAGTTTGGTCGTGTATTGGAGCCGAGAATGATGCTTATTGGAACTTAGACAGAGAGGGCGGCATGGAAAAAGTCTTCTCTGGGTTTTATGCTACGGCGCGAGATTTTGCCAAGTTCGGCAAGCTCTACGAGCACAATGGAGTGCTAGGACCCGATACGATCATAAATCCATCTTATGTGTATGAAGCGACTTCGCCTTGCATGATAAAAGATGTGACACCAGAAAAATCGAAAGGTGAAATTTGTGATTGGTATGGCTATCAATGTTGGTTGGGAACTTATGAAAATCAGCCATACTTCTCATTCAGAGGATTGCGCGGTCAATATGTTGTGGTGATTCCAAGTCAAGATCTCATGATAGTTAGACTGGGACATTTGCAGAGCGCAGAGCGCGTGAATCATATGCCTGCCGACATGCTGGAGTATATGAGTATGGCAGAAAGAATTTGTGATGAAATGGGCTATTAGACTGCTTACTTTTGCCACATGAAAAAGGATTTTGAAATTCCTTCCTCCGAAGGTATTTGCGTAGCAATGATTCCAAAGCAAGATGGAGATGGCAAAAAAGTGTGGTCTGTGGGCTTATACAATGAGCGATCAGAGACGGTTTTTAACGTGATCATCAATGCTCAAGGAAGCGGCCATATCAAAGGAAAGGAAAAGCACACGGATAAAGTTCGTTTTTTGATAGATGCGCTTGAACCAGGAGCGTTTCATCCATTTGAAATTCTATTGAGGGAATCTACGGAGTTGACCAACACTTATTGGATCAGCTTTTTCTCGAATAATGATTTGTGTGATAGGAAGATTGTGGTTCCACCGCGGTATGTGATGGGGCAAAAAAAGGAACGAATAGGAATGTCGAAATTAGTTGGTGTAATTGCCAGATAATAAAAATGTCCCCCTTTGCAGGTGGGACATTTTTTTTGAAAAGCCTTCATCTCTTGGATGAAAGTACCTTAACCAAAAGGAATAATAGATAACCCAATGCTTACTGGATACACTTCAGGTCCTTTATCGTTTTTAAAGAATGGTGTTAAACCATATGTTGCCCAAAGTGTGAGATTTCTGTATCCAATTCTAACCGTTGCGTCTAATGTGAGTGGCGACATATTCCAGTCATCTCTCACTTTCACGGATACTTCTTGTCCATCCAAGTCATATTCTTGTTTGTAAACAGTACCAATTCTCAAGCCTCCGAGCACACCTGCAGCCAAGTGGAAGGCGCGGTCTTTTTCAGACGATGTGTTAAACTCTAGAAGCAGAGGAACCTGAAGGTAGCTTGCTCTTATTTTATTTTTAGAGTATTCAGGGATAGAGTCGATCACTCCAAAAATGGAATCCGTAGTATTCACCAAGCTGATATTCTTATTGAATGTATAGCTATTCCAAGAAACCCCAAGTCCGGTAACAAGACCAACGTATTGCTTCGCAATAGGAATACGTGATTCAATGAGGTTTAATCTCCAACTTAAAGAGCGAGCTGGATCCAACTCGATCCATTCGTCGTTGGTGGCATATTTCGTGTCATTGTTGGAAGTGACAAGGAAATTCACCCCTAAGTCAAGACCATCCCAAAAAGCGAAGTTTGTGTCATGATCGTCATCATCATCTATATCATCGATGTTCAAAGAGTCTGACTTTTCGATGTTTTTGTTGATGACAATGATTTCGGTACCTTCTCCAATAGGAAAAGTAGTTGTGTCTGCTTTTGGAGTGTTTTGACCCCAGATAGTCGCAAATCCTAGCAGAGCGGTAAGTGTGAGAGCGAGCTTTTTCATATCTATTGTTATTTTGTTCATGTTGTTTTGACCTGTTTGGGCCGTTTCTGTCAGTGTGACGCCTGCGATTCGGGATTAGTTACAGCTCAATCAGAAATTTTTTCCGTTTATCTTCAAAATAGTACCATTGGCTCAAAATGTGCTGAGAGGAGACAACTTCCTTAGAATATTTGTAATCTAAAGTTGTAACTTCCTGCCGACTATCGGCGCTTGACCTTATATGATTTTGAGAAAAATGGCTGTACTTCTTCTATTTGCTGTGCTTTCAGTAGGCGCAGTGGGTATGCCATTTGAACAAAAAGACCCGCCTACTTCGCAACAAGAACCCAACTTGGATGGGACAGTGGAAGTCAGTTTTAGAATTGATACAGGAGGTAAAGTGGAGATACTTAAAATAAATGCTACGCATCCTCAGTTAGCCGATTATGTGATCAAGAAATTGAATAAGATTCAATTGGAAAAAGGTGATCCTCAAATCGGACAAATCATCAAGTACCGCTTTGTATTCAAAAAGCAGGTTTAAATAAAATTTCGGAACTTCGCCCTATGGATTTTTTAGACAATTTAGAAATGCCCGCTTGGCTGGCCTACAGCATAACAGGAGCAGTGGTGCTCGGATTTATTTATTGGAAATTTAGAGATGAAATTTTCTTCCCGTTTCGACATAAAAAGGTGAATGGAAGAATTACCAATTGGGTTTCTATCAATGAACGTGGCATTAGATATTTTCATCCATTGATTGAATTTACAACGTTGAGAGGGCAATCCATCAAAGTGAGAGCAAAAGAAAGGTGTGAAGGTGCTCCTATGTACGAACCGGGAACGGTAGTAGAGGTGAGATACCTTGAAAATGACCCTGATTATGTGAAGATTGTTTACCCTAAAGCATAAAAAAAGCCCCTTGAAATTTTCAAGGGGCTTTTTTATTATTTGGAGAAAATTAATTCTTCATTTCTTCCATTTGCTCTTCCATTGAATCGCCTGCCTCGTTCATAGAATTTTCCATGTCGTCTAGCATTTGTTGCATTTTAGCTTCTGATTCAGCTTCAGCTTTAGCTTTTGCATCCGCAGAGCACTCATCAAGAACAGCGCCTGATTGGTCTGGAGTCATATCCGCATTTGGATATTGCTCTACCAATTTGGTAACATAACAGTCGCAAATTGCTGCTGCATCATCAGGGTAAATAATTGATTGAAGAGAAGTACAAGTTTCTTTCATACTTGCTTTGTTCTCTTCGCTCCAGCCACCGCCACAAGATGCCAATGACACCAAAGCAGCTCCAGCAAGGAACAATCCGATTTGTTTTTTCATTGTGATATTAATTAAAAGGTTTGTATAGCGCTGCCAATGTACTCAAATTTTGAGAGTCATCGTCTTTTTCGAAAAATAGAAGTGTTAAATCTGAGCAGCCTTATTTTTATTGGCGAGTTGACCGCAAGCGGCGTCAATGTCTTTTCCTCTTGAACGTCTCACATTCACGATGAGGTTTTTGCTTTCTAAGAATTTTGCAAATGCATCTACTCGCTCAGGGCTAGCTTGCTGATACTCACCACCATCAATTGGATTGTACTCTATAATATTGATTTTTACAGGCAGATTTTTGGCATAGTTGGCCAATTCGTGAGCGTCTTTTATCGAGTCGTTGAAGTCCTTGAAAATGATATATTCAAAGGTTACTCGGGTGCCGGTTTTATCGTAAAAATACTTTAAAGCATCAGCGAGGATTTCCAAATTATTGGTCTCGTTGATGTCCATAATTTGGTTGCGCTTTTCATCGTTCGCGGCATGAAGTGACAAAGCCAAATTGAATTTTACTTGATCATCTCCAAGTTTTTTAATCATCTTGGCGATACCTGCAGTGCTCACAGTAATGCGCTGAGGAGACATACCCAGCCCTTCAGGACTAGTGATTTTTTCGATGGAAGCGAGAACGTTTTTATAGTTTAACAACGGCTCACCCATTCCCATATACACGATGTTGCTTAACGAAAGGTTGTAGTTGTCGTTGGCCTGATTGCGCAAGTAAACTACCTGGTCGTAGATCTCGCCTGCGGTAAGATTGCGCATCATTTTTAATCGGCCAGTTGCGCAAAATTTGCAAGCAAGAGAGCAGCCTACTTGACTGGATATACATGCAGTGGTTCTAGAAGTGGTAGGAATGAGCACCCCTTCGATGACTTTGTTGTCGTCAACCTCAAAAGCGCACTTGATGGTGCGGTCGGAACTCACTTGTTGGTCGGCAACTTTGATGGTTTTGAATTCAAAATTGTCTGACAGCAACTGTTGCAAGTTCTTGCCAATATTATTCATCTGATCAAAGTTGGTGGCGGACTTTTTCCACAACCATTCCATGATCTGTTTTGCACGAAATTTCTGTTCTCCATTTTCTTCTAAAAAAGAAATGAGATCGGGTAATTCTAACGTGCGTATGTCTTTTTTTGCGATTGGCATTCTGGGTGCAAAGATACGCCATTAAATAGAAAGCCGTTGCAATCTTTATCGCAACGGCTCTCAACCTGTTTGTTATGAAAATTACTACTTGCAGCCTTAATTGGAATCGTCACTTTTAAATGTGAATCGATATCTAAAAATCTCTCCCACCACTGCCGTATTGCTATCCACTTTCATCTTTTGTGCTTGACGCTCGATGAATTTTTTAATGAAAGGATTTTTAGTTTGGATCATTACTACCTTGACTTCGCCATCAGGAAAAACCTGAAACATTACGTCCGCTTGACCAGACACTTGCTCTGAACTGTTGCTTGGAAAAAAGATATGCTTACGCACCTCTTTATCCATGTTTTTCTTCGTTTCCGTTTGCTTTGCACGCTTGTTTTTATCGCGTGATTCGGTGTTGTTTGTTGCGAAACTCATGCCTACAACTGATAACATGAGAATCATCATTAGTGCAATTTTTTTCATCTCGTAGTTGGTTTTTTGTGTTTGTTTGAAAGTATGACGTGGTGCACTTCAATTGTGTTACATAGTTCTCGAAAAAAAAATCATTTTATTCTAAAAAAAGTATAGTCGGACAATTTTCGTGATAAATAAAAAGGCCTACTCCCTTAGGGAATAGGCCTTTTCAGGATGTTAAGTATAATCGGTTATTTTCCTAGACGAATGGTAGTACGTTCGCCAGTTGTTAAATTAATGATATCAACTAATGAATGTGCGCCATACACATTATCACTAAAACTAATGGTGTTTTGAGCAAATCGACCATAGAATGTTTCGGTCAATTGTTGACCAAGCATATTATAGGTAGTGATTTTAAATTCATTTTCCGAAGGAAAGTTAAAAGTCAATTGAATTCCTTCGCTTGTCAAAACTCCGCTGATTGTTCCAGACTGAGCTAAAGCTTCTGGTGAAACTTCTTTTTTCTTCCAATGCAATTGGAATCGAGCGTCAGATCTGTTTGCTTTGATTTCTGCAATGTAAGTGTTGACGTCTGCCATCGGAATTGACTTATGAATCAACACATCCTCGAATACCAATTCATATTCATCGTCAGTAGGAATGCCTTTCCATGAGATGGTGGCCTTTCCTCCTAGAGCAGATTCAATTTTAATTGGAATGATGAATTCGTGATCCAATAATGCAAGGTCGCTAATGGAAAGATCGTATCCATCGCCGCTCACAGAACACAAGTATGGTGCTTCTGGAAGTTGAGAGCGAAGTTTGAATCCATCGCGGTCGTTTTCAAATGCAGAAGAACTTTCTTCATCCCAAACCAAAACTGTTTGATCGGTCATTCCACCAAGTGAAAGGTTGATAGTAGTGATGCCTTCTGTTACAAGTGATTTGTATGTGCCACTGGTAGATGTCTTCACACTTTCAGTAGCAGTCAATACTGGACTAGCAGCATTTGCCTGCACGAAGAAACTTTGGCTACTAGGAATGATACCTGTACCACCATTTGTTCCAACGCCATTTACATAAGATGCATATTGTCCAATTGCCGAGTTCCAAATTTGAACCGAGTTGTTCATGTTCGTTTTTGTCCAGCTTCCAGAGTCCCAATCAATAGCTGATGGATATGGGTTGGCTACTAAGCACCATCCGTCTGCAGTGATATCACCTGTATTGGTGAATGTAACTGGCAAAGTTTGACTGCCCTTGAAAATTGCGCCATCCACATCAAGTTCAATCACACCGGCATTGGCATACACAAAGTACCCCGCCTTGTTGATTAACGCTTCAGCTGCTGACACCACGCCTACATAGCCTTGGTTTCTGTTTCCTAAAGCTGTCTCGTCGTAGTATTGAATATTATTAAATGCATAAGAAGGATAATCGGATCCAGTAAATCCTGTTGTAATCAAATCATCATTCCAATCGCTTACCGTTTTGTTTTGAATAGGCGAACAAATGTTTACCCAGCCCGCAGCGGCTGCACTGTGATATCTTTCAATTGTTACATTTCCAAGAATATCGCCAGAGGTCAAAGGACCAATGCTTCCTGTCATTGTAGAGTATGACTTCAATCGAAGTTTACCATTTGTACTAAATGTTCCAGAGTTGACTTGAAGCACTCCCTTCACATTCATTCCAATACCTGCAATAGACACCCCAACGGCATTGTTACAATTTACATTGTAAAATTCTGTAGTGGATACACCAGTTATTGTTTGACTTACCGAACCATTGAAATTTACATTACCTGTAGAAACAAGGTGAGTACCATTATTCATATAGGTCCCGTAAATGGTCATGTTGGTAGCGTCCTGATTAAATGACGCTGTACCTTCAATAGTGAAGTTCTTGGCAGTGATAAGTGCGTCATTAGTGATGCTGTGTCCTGCCTGAACGGTAATGTTTATTTTGCTACATAAAACTGAAATAGCTTGAGGTGTTCCTGTTGGAGTTTTTGCCCAAATGGCATCCGTAGTATTTCCAGAAGATCGGCTGTACCAATGTGCTACACCCTCTGCAAGAGTGAAGTAAGAATTGTCTGTAAGATTGATTCCTGAAAATGTCATATAAGGTGCACTGTAAGTACCTTCAATCGGAGTTTCATCGTCATATCCGTCCCCATCATAATCAACCATGAGGATAACATCTTCTGGGTCTAAGCCAGTGAGAGATGTCAGGTCAAATGTGATGTCAACACTTCCCGTTTCACCTGTTTCTTCTGCTTTCCAAACGCGACTTAATAAATTTGTAATTGCACAGTTGGAACCGCCGTATGCCGCGAATGACAAAGCACCATTGTTGTTACCAGCCACCAAGTAGTCGCCGTTATCTAATGAAGTGGCATTGCTAAAAGAAACCATTGCATCAGCACTTTCGCTAGATGAAGCAGTTTGATTCAGGCCTTGAGTTGCTGTGTTTTTTCCAAGTCCGAACAAGTCAAAACTATATGTAGCATCATCATAATAATTGTGTTGTGCTACGTCGATTGTCAGACCATATTTTACAGAGATATAAGTATAAATATTTGCGATTTCAGTTGAAGAAAGCGTACGGTTGTACATGATTACTTCAGATACATATCCTGCGAACCCTTGAGTACTAAAACCGCGTCCGATAACACCTGCGGTTTTACCAGGACCTGTTGCTAGAAGCGCGTTGCTAGCAGAAGTGGTCGTTCCGTTTTTAACCTCATCGATGGCGCGACCGGCCATTGAGCCATATGCCTCACCTTTGAGAATAACAGGAACTTCAGTTGAGGCATCGTATCCTGCCACTGTTGCATCTGCATTGCTCGTAGCAGCACCTTCACTCATACGAAGCGTGGTGTTGGATGTATATCCAATATGCAAACCTCTAGGCACAGTAGATTGTACACCTACTACATAACGAAGAGAACCACTATCGGCTCTTTTAGCTACTGTAATAATGGTATATGTGCTTCCAATTGAGCTGAGGTTGATGTTGAAGTATTTTGCTCCACCGTTGAATTCGATGGCGGGATTTCCATTCATGGCATCCGTAACAAATCGTGGGCAAGCCACTTGCGTAGGATCGGTCTGGGTTGCATTTACCGCATTACCTGATTGGTCATTCCAAGAAGATAAAAAGTCACCATTTGTGGTGCTTGATGTTCCCGCGTCTGCCTTCAGCCAAATTGCCAATCCAGAGGACACTCCTCCAGGACTTTGTGCAATACCTGTAAGGGAGATAGTGACTGCAGTAATAAGAAGTACAAAATTCTTCATGTGTGTATGATTAGAAAGTCTTGTCTTGCGACATGGCACTTTCTACGGGAAGAATTTTGGAAGGTTACAGTTGGGGGACGGGGGATTGGGGTGAGGAGTTGGGAGATGGGGGTTTGGGTGCCTCCTCATGATATAGGTTGACAGGTAACAGATAAATAAGCTTGGTAAAGTCTATTATATTTGTCAATACTTTTAATTCTAGTTTCGGACAAAAAAGATACTATTATAATCCTAGATTATTATAGCTCAAAGATATTATCTCACCATTGATCTCATTTGACAACGCGAAAGGCGTAACTCAATCTATCTATCTCACTATTGGATAGACCATGTTGACGAGCGATATTTTCCCATTCTCGTGCTGCTGAAATGACTTCTTCCACGATTTCCTGTGCGCGTTCAGGCTTAATACGGAAGATTGGCGCCACTTCTAAAACAAGATTAATATCTTGGGCGTTATCTTCTTTTGAAATATTCAAAGTAAGTCCATTTGATGTGGCTGAAGGGTTCATATCATATGCGGGTGAGAGTATCCAGCCCTTTGGTGTCAATAGAAATCCGTGATTACGAAGGTGGTCATCCACATTCGAAACACAAATATTAAATAGAATACGTCGCCAAAGCTGCTCCAGGTCACGATTGTTTCTGCGCCATGTTGTATAAGAAATTCAGCCAAGTTCAAGTAGCTTACCCCCGTCTCACCATTATCTCCATCTTTCTTTCCAAGTAAGGTCATCGCAGACGCAAAATGGATTCGTTCACCCTTATCTGTTCTATCAAATCTCTTTGTGATAAAAGTATCATGTTTTCCTGAGAAGCACTGATAGCGAGAAGGTGAAATGTCTATTCCAGCCCGTTGCGCAAGTTCATAGACGACATATTCCCATTTTCCAATATTGATATCATCTCGTTGACTTGGAAACTTTGCAATCCATAAGTGTCCTTGCTCATCTACAAAACTTGCTTTAGGGCGAGCGCCGCCTAGCGATCCGCCTGGTGCTATCAACATCTTTAGCCATTGCATGTATTGTGCGTTGTCTTCGGCATTCTCGTTTTCAAGTTGTAAGCTTGCATATTCTAAATCTCGCAACCTTGCCCAAGGTGGACAAGCCATATCTTTATTATCATCAAGAAAAGGGAGAATCTTCAGAATACCTAAAACGTAAAGCTCCCATACGGTGACCATCGAATACCCCTAATAGATAATCTGTTTCATGTAAATGAATACGGTCGCGCTTTTCTAATCTTGCTAATTGCGCTTCGCGGCGTAGCATCAAGGCTCTACCCCAGCGGTCGGGAGAAGAGTCAAGAAAAGGCCGAAATTAGGATGATCGTCTCTTGGATATTGGGGACCTTCGTAGAATTGAAGATGCGGGTCAAGCATGAGCGCTTGACTAGATTCTAACCATTCTTTCGCGTATTCAAAATGAAACGTTTCTTTACCTCGATAAATGGATGCATGTAATATCCCCATGAGTTGTGGTTTGTCCATTCCAACCCAATGAGAACATACTTCTATGGTTCTTTTCCCATTCATTTCCTCTTCTTTCTTTTAGGTTGTGTGAGCTGTGCATCTTGCAATTTGCGTCCCAACGGATCATCTTTGGCAATCATGGTCAAATCTTTTTCAAGACCAAGACAAAATAGAACACTCGCATAAGCGCCAATCGTGACAGCGCTATCACCACGTTCAATAGCGCGTAGCGTATTGCGTGTCATACCTGCACGCTCGGCCATCATCGTGGATGAGATATTTCGTCTCATTCGAGCAAGCGAAATATTCTCCCCGCATGTTTTGAGGATGTGTTCAATCGTTGGTGTCAATGGGGCGGTTTTTCTGGGCATACTTCCTCTGAGTGGTAAATATTATAACCAAATATACGGCTTTTGGTTATAATATTGATTGATAATCTTTGATAAAACAAAAAAGTGATTAATAATTTAACCGATTAGTAGCTTTTATGGTCAAAATAATGATCAGCTTTTTCGGTTCAATGGGAGCATCCTCGGCACATCACCATATTTCGACTGCGCTTGCGCAGCGCACAGTATCTAGTACATCTAGTATCGTTTTTCGAGAATTGAGAATCGAGAATTGTTTGTTGAGAATTTTAGGAAATAAAAAAAGGCTGCAATTTCTTGCAGCCTTTGCTCCCCAGTGCCGCTCGTGCGGCAGGCCCCATTCACGCCGTGGGACCGCACATCTGGACTCTAACCAGTTGAGCTAGATACCTGTCTTTAAAATCAGGCTCAATAATTTTATTGATGAGATTTCTACTTTTCTGACGTTTAATGAATTTCTCAATCTTATCCGCATCACCTCGAAACTCAGATACCTCGAATACGGCAATCAGTTGCCAATCATGGTAACTACCAGTGTATTTATCTGCACTATTCGAAAGGTGTTGATTAAGTCTCTTCCATGGATTGGCAGAATGCCCCATAAATTTGTTACCTGCTGTGAAAACAGGAAGTACAATACTTAGTAAATTAGTTTTTCAATAAAAAAGGCTGCAATTTCTAGCCTTTGCTCCCAGCCTGGGCTCGACCAGGGACCCCATGATTAATCCCGCACATGCGGGACTCTAACCAGTTGAGCTAGGATACCTGTTCCTTTAAAATCAGGCTCAATAATTTTATTGATGAGATTTTTACTTTTCTGACGTTTGATGAATTTCTCAATCTTATCCGCATCACCTCGAAACTCAGATACCTCGAATACGGCAATCAGTTGCCAATCATGGTAAACCATGTATCTGCACTATTCGAAAGGTGTTGATTAAGTCTCTTCCATGGATTGGCAGAATACTCATAGAATTTGTTAGCCTGCTGTGAAAACAGGAAATACACGTAATACATAGTAAATTAGTTTTTCAATAAAAAAGGCTGCAATTTCTTGCAGCCTTTGCTCCCCAGCCTGGGCTCGAACCAGGGACCCCATGATTAATCCCGCACATGCGGGACTCTAACCAGTTGAGCTAGGATACCTGTTCCTTTAAAATCAGGCTCAATAATTTTATTGATGAGATTTTTACTTTTCTGACGTTTGATGAATTTCTCAATCTTATCCGCATCACCTCGAAACTCAGATACCTCGAATACGGCAATCAGTTGCCAATCATGGTAACTACCAGTGTATTTATCTGCACTATTCGAAAGGTGTTGATTAAGTCTCTTCCATGGATTGGCAGAATGCCCCACATAGAATTTGTTAGCCTGCTGTGAAAACAGGAAGTACAAGTAATACATAGTAAATTAGTTTTTCAATAAAAAAGGCTGCAATTTCTTGCAGCCTTTGCTCCCAGCCTGGGCTCGAACCGGGACCCCATGATTAACAGTCATGTGCTCTAACCAGCTGAGCTACTGAAGTTAACTAAAGAATCTTCCGAACCTTTAACTAAAACCCTCCTTGACTTCAGCATCCCGAAAAAATTCGAGATAAAGCACCGATCTCACGGAGTGGGGCGTCTTTTCTAGGTTTTGTATCGATTTCTCCATACGTTCACCGTGAAAAGGGGTGCAATATTACACCTTTGAGTTGAATTTTGCAAAATCTTTATGAAAAAAAATGGAGGGGACTGATTTTCAATACCCTTTTACCTTCAAGAATGCGATTTGTAGTGTCGATAGAAGAAGAAAAAGCTCACCAAACCGCTCGCCCACATCATTGCAGCAATAACAGACGCCGCACCGATTGCCCCCCAGCGTTCTACGGCCCAGCCACAAAGCAGATACGCTACAATCAATACCACTAAGTTGACGTAGTTATTGATATCCGCGCGGCCCACGGCCGACAACAAATTGCCGAATGGCACCCGCAAAAAAAACCCACCGGCAATGCCCACTAGGAATATATACATGATGGCTGGTTCAGATGAATAGTATTCGCCAAACAAGCCCAAAATAAAGGGTGTTAGCAAGGCAATAACGCCTACGGCCAAAGGTGTTACAATGAGCATCACCTTCCAATATCCCTTTACATATTGTTGCAATGCGGCACCGTCTTTTTTTCTTTCTGAGTTACTCACAAAGTCAGTCGCGGCAATAGCGCTGGGAAGTATAAGCATGGACATCGGTATAATGCTACATATCCGATAAAGAGCGATTACCCTTTCAGAATCAGGAAGCAGTCTGCCCATTTGAATATAATCGACCGAAAAAAACAGTTGACTTGTTATGGCCCCAAGAGCAGTGAAAACACCATATTTCCAAAACCCCTTTGGCAACGATTTCATCTTTTGCGGCCAAGTAAATAGCGGAGCATTCAAACCTAAACTATAGGGGAAAGCCGCCACGAACGGGGTCAGCAATATGGCCCAAGCGTATCCTTCGATGCCATACATGAGTGTAAGCGCCAAACTTGAAAGTACAAGTACAATTGCATAGGTCGTATCAATCCAAGCTGAAGTATCGTTTTTGTGTTTGCTGCGTGCAAGACTTTTTACATACTCCATATAGAGAGTAGATACTACGGTAAATGAGAGTATTCTAAATATTGATGCGCTTTCAGGAAGGTTGTTGCAAATGATGCTCGAACTAAAAAAAAGAATCAAAGCAAGTAGAATGGACAATAGCATGCCGCGGCTGAATGCATAAGAATACAACATCGATTTTTCTGACATGTCATCACTATCAGCAGCATAGCGCACAAATGCCTGATACGCTCCTATTCCCATCAGCGGAACAATAGCATTTACAATACTTTGAGCATAAGAAAACATACCGAATGATTGTTCGGTTGTCCAATTGGTGACGATGATAATGGAAACAAAACCTAATATTTTAGCAAGCACGCTGCCAAGGAGCATCTGAAAGCCACTTCGCTTCAAAAAGGTATTGATAAATGCTTTTCCAGACATCTTCCGGCGAAGATATAACTTGATGTTTTCTTTTTAAATAAAGAATATAAGAATATCTTCGCCAAAATTTTTTGAAAATGAACTTAATTGCCGTAGGTACAGTGGCTTTCGACTCTATCGAAACCCCTTTCGCAAAGCAAGACAGAGTAATTGGTGGCGCTGCTACGTATATCACTCTAGCAGCTTCTCACTTTATTAAAGACTCAGGTTTGATTTCTGTTGTAGGAGATGATTTTCCTTCTGATATGCTTCAAGAAATGAGCAGCAGAGGTATCAATCAGGATGGACTTCAAATCAAGCAAGGTGAAAAGTCTTTCTTTTGGGCAGGTAAGTATCATTACGATTTGAACTCACGCGATACGCTTATCACTGACCTCAATGTATTGGCTACTTTCGATCCAGTTGTTCCTGAGAGCTACCAAGAATGTGAATTCTTGATGCTTGGAAACTTGGCTCCTGCTGTACAAATGAAAGTGATAGAGCAAATTCCAAATCGTCCTAAATTGGTAGTGCTTGATACTATGAATTTCTGGATGGACTCGGCGTTGGAAGATCTTCATGCGGTTTTAAAAAAGATTGATGTTCTTACAATCAACGATGAAGAAGCGCGTCAATTGGCGGGTGAATACTCATTGGTGAAGGCTGCACGCAAAATCTTGACCATGGGTCCTAAGTTTTTGATCATTAAAAAAGGAGAGCACGGAGCACTTCTTTTTGATAACCATAATGTGTTCTTCGCTCCAGCACTTCCACTCGAAGAAGTGGCGGATCCAACAGGAGCGGGTGATACGTTCGCGGGTGGCTTCATTGGCTATTTGGCGAAAACACACAACATCTCTTTTGAGAATATGAAAAGAGCAGTGATTGTAGGTTCTGCAATGGCTTCTTTCACTTGTGAAAAATTTGGACCAGCAAGACTTTTAGAATTGACTTCAGAAGAAATTGCTGCACGAATTGAACAGTTTGTTGCTCTTACGGCTTTCGAAACCACAATGGAAATTTAATTTCTGAAGTAAACTTTTTGATAAAATCAATTTAATGACTTTTTTCTCTGTTGTAATACCTACTTTCAATCGCTCTCAGCTTGCATCGAGAGCAATTGAAAGCGTATTCAACCAAACATTCTCTGATTTTGAAGTGATATTGGTTGATGATGGTTCAACGGATGACACCAAGGAAGTTCTACTTGAAAAGTTTTCGAAAGATCCAAGATTCAAGTATATATATCAAACAAATGCCAAGGAGAGTGCTGCGCGCAACAATGGCGTGATGCAATCGACTGGAAGGTTTGTTTGTTTTTTGGATTCTGATGATTATTACTTGAGCGATCACTTAGCAAAACTGCACGAGCGCATCAAGGAAAATGGCGAGGCATTGGCTTTTTACCACACGCTGTCTTATGTGGAACATGAAAATGGAGAGAGAAAGAAATTGCAGGAAGAGCATCAAGTCGAATCGAACCCATTCTATTATCTTTTTAGGAATCAAATCTTACCAATTAATATTTGTATTCCTCGGGAAGTAGCGATTAAGTACCCGTTCAGGGTGGATATCTATAATGACGAGGACTCGGAAATGTTTTATAGAGTAGTTTCTGACTTTCCTATTGTGGCGATTCCTGAACACACAGTCGTTTACTTTCAGCATCAAGGAAACTCTCGCGATTTTTATAATAAGTCCTCAACATATTATTTGAATCGTATTCAAAGCACGGATATTTATTTGTCAAACGAGCGCATCAAATCAGGCTTTCCTGAAAGATTTTTTGAAACCAAGAAAGCTAGAAATTTGGAATGGGCTGCAGTAGCTGCGTTGAGAGAAGGAAAAAAGAAAGAGGCAATAGCCTACATGAAACAGTCGGAAAGCTTATTAGGAAAGGGTGCGTGGAGTCTGAAACTGTTAAGGTTCTATTTCAAAGCACTTTTGAGTTAGTGCATCTCAAGTATAGATTGAATGGCATTGATATATTTCTCTTGTGAATATTCTTCAATGATTTTAGCTCGGCCTCTCCTTCCCATTTCTGCTGCTTCTTTTGAATGATCCAGTATAAAAGAAAGGTTCTCACTCATAGCATCCACGTCGTTTTCGGCAGAAAGTAAGCCGTTGACTCCATTTTCTACAATATCTGGTATTCCAGCATGGTAGGTTGATACCACGGGAACAGAAGCAAGCAAAGCTTCCAATACAGCATTAGGAGTTCCTTCCATGTCGCCGCTTTCAGCTCTTCGTGAATGTTGCACAAATCCACATGATCGACCTATTTCCTCAAGAATTACATCCAGACCATGTGCACCTAGTAAATGAACATTTTCTTGAAGTTGAAGGTGTTTCACCAAGTCATTGCAAAATCCCCACAGCGGGCCATTTCCAATCATTCTTAGTTGAGCATCTGGATGTTGAGCCAATATTTTGCGAAAGGCGAGGATAGTAAGATGTGGAGCTTTTTTGTCTACAAATCGCCCTATTGTCAGAAAGCTTTTGGACGAAGCTATAGGTTGTACTGTGGCATATTCAGTGTTTGGCCCGTAGCATACGCGGTGGATTTTTTCAGGAGGTGCACCTAGTTCCAAAATCATGGACTCCATTTTTTTTGACACTACGATTATGGCCTTTGAATAATGAAACATTTCCTTATACTCTTTCTCTAAGCTGGAAAGCACATTGTACATCGAAGCGTCGTAACCATGAAAGTGAACAACCATGGGAATTTGAAGTGATCTGATCACATTAAGATTACGAGCCGCTAGATCTCCATATTGTACTAAAATAACATTTGGATTTAATTTTTTTAGAGCGCGACGAAAGAGAAATTCTTGATGCGTAAAAGTTTCTACTCCAAGGGTATATCGAACCTTTTGCCATAGACGGGTAAATTTGTTAGTAAGAGTACTTAGGGGAAACTCGTCTAAATGGGTTGGAATTTGACCACCATGAAAAACGTACTTACTTCCTTTTAGATGATCTATTTGAGCTTGAATAAATGTTTCAGTCAATAGAGATTTGCGCGGGAGTAAAATGGCAATTTTCATGTGCCAAAACTAATCATATTCATTGGTTATTTGTACATTTGGAAGCCTTAACCAAAATTGTATGAATAATCAAGGAGCGGAGCAAGAAGTAGAAAACTGGGACATTGTAGTAGAATCAAAAACGCCTTGGTTTAACCTTCAACTCAAGCACGTTTGGCATTATCGTGATTTACTTTTTCTTCTTGTGAAAAGAGATTATGTAGCCTCGTTCAAACAAACAGTTTTGGGTCCCCTGTGGTTTTTCATCCAACCTTTAATGACAACCTTTGTCTACATTTTTATCTTTGGAAGGGTGGCGAAAATCTCAACTGGTTCCACGCCAGGTATTTTGTTTTACTTCATGAACGTGGTGCTGTGGAACTACTTTGCATCATGCCTGTTATCAGCGTCCAACACCTTTGTAGGAAATGCCAATCTATTTGGAAAAGTGTACTTTCCTAGACTAATTATTCCTATGTCCTCCATATTTTCAAATCTGTTGAAATTCGGAGTACAGTTCGCCATGTTCATTTTGATGATGGCATACTATTATTTTGCTCAACCAGGCAGCATTCACCCTACGTGGTCGGTGCTATTTTTTCCATTCATACTCCTAGCTATGGCGATGCTAGGGTCGGGAGTTGGGATGATTATTTCATCGATGACGACCAAATATCGCGACTTAAATCACTTAGTGGCTTTTGGAGTTCAACTGTTCATGTACGCTACTCCTGTTGTTTATCCGCTCAGCTTTTTAAAAAACGGTGCGGGTATGCTACTCATGATTAATCCTTTGACTTCTTTATTCGAGCTTTATCGGTACATGTTTTTGGGTGAAGGAAGTTTTAATGCAATGGGACTTGCTTATAGTTTTGGATTTGCAGCTGTAGCAATGGCAATTGGTGTAATAGTTTTTAATCGTGTAGAAAAGAGCTTTATTGATACTGTGTAGTCATGAGTAATATCGCATTGAAAATAGAAGATGTAAGTAAAATGTACCGACTGGGTAAAATCAGTTCTGGAACATTGTCTCATGACTTAAACCGAATGTATGCTCGGTTGAGAGGAAAGGAAGATCCTTATTTAAAAATTGGTGAAGCAAATGATAGAGCTACTACTGGATTGAGCGATTATGTTTGGGCGTTGCAGAATATTTCATTTGATGTTAATAAAGGTGATTCGCTGGCATTAATTGGAAAGAATGGTGCAGGTAAATCAACTTTGCTAAAACTTCTTTCCCGTGTTACACAACCTACTACTGGAAATATCAAAATGAAAGGTCGTGTGGCAAGCCTACTCGAAGTGGGTACAGGCTTTCACCCTGAACTAACAGGTAGAGAAAACATATACCTCAATGGCGCAATCCTTGGAATGCGCAAATGGGAAATCACGAGTAAGCTCGATCAAATTATTGCCTTTAGTGGTGTAGAAAGATATATTGACACCCCTGTAAAACGTTACAGCAGTGGGATGTACGTGCGCCTGGCATTTGCCGTAGCTGCACATCTCGAAAGTGAAATTCTTATTGTTGATGAAGTGCTCGCCGTAGGTGATGCGGAGTTTCAAAGAAAATGCCTGGGTAAAATGGGTGAAGTAAGCGCAGGTGAAGGTAGAACGGTACTTTTTGTGAGCCACAACATGGCGGCTGTAAAATCACTTTGTCAGAAAGGTGTTTTGCTTCAGCATGGACAGCTAACTTTTCATGGTGATGTGGAAACGGCAGTATCAAAATATATGCTTGGCGATAACGAAGTGATGAATGTTCAAACATTTGAAAAACCTCTTTCAGCAGAGGCAGTTCAAGTGCACGGAGTAAAAGTGGTGGCGAAAGGAAAGAATGTAGATGACCCCATGATTGAAGGACATCCGCTTCAACTAGAAATAAATTACTCACTTGAAGAAACTGCAGAGTATTATCACTTCACCTTCGCTTTAAAAGATGATGAAGGGAAAAAGCTTTTTACATTTTCAAACAACCGTGATGAAGTTCCACTTCAAGCGGGAACACACACAATGATTTGCGAGTTTCCAGCTCAATTTTTCAATGTGGGGCAATATTATGTTGATTTTCTAGTCGTGAAAAATAGAAAACAACCAATCAAATCTGAAGAGGATATTGTAAGTTTTACTGTTTCGATGAAACCTGTAGAACTAGGTATTTGGATGGGAAGAGAGCCTGGATTTATTAAACCAAGTTTTTCTTGGAAACATCTCGAAGCATGAGCAGAATAAACGTCACACAAACTTTCCTTCCCGACTTCGACGAGTATGCCAAGATTTTGAAAAGAGCTTGGGATAAAAAGTGGATTACGAATAACGGTGAGCTAGCTCAAGAGTTAGAAACAAAGCTCAAAGAATATTTAGGAGTTAAACACTTATTATTTACAGGAAACGGCACCATTGTTTTGCAAATGGCTATTAAGGCCATGGGAATAACTGGTGAAATAATCACTACGCCTTTTTCATATGTGGCCACGACCAATGCTATACTTTGGGAAGGGTGCACACCTGTTTTTGTTGACATTCATCCTGAGAATTATACCATTGATGTTTCTAAAATTGAAGAAGCAATCACGGAAAAAACACAAGCCATTTTAGCCACGCACGTATATGGTGTGCCGTGTGATATAGAAGCCATTCAGAAAATTGCAGATAAGTATCAATTAAAAGTTATTTATGATGGTGCACATGCATTCGGAAGCAAATACAAGGGCAACCAAATTCTCAGCTATGGCGACGTAAGTACATGTAGTTTTCATGCTACTAAATTGTTTCATACCGTAGAAGGAGGATGCATCATTACAGACAATGATGAACTCGCAGCCAAACTCCGATTATATAGGTCATTTGGTCACATCGGGGATGATTACTTTGATATGGGTATCAATGGTAAAAATTCGGAATTTCACGCTGCAATGGGACTAGCTGTGCTTCCTCATTTACCAATGCTCATTGAAAGCAGAAGAAAGGCTTCGCAATCGTATGATACATTGTTGGGAAATGCTCGAATAAAGAGGCTCAAAATTGAAGATGAGTCCAACTTCAATTACGCTTATTATCCTGTTGTTTTTGATACTCATGAAGACATGGGAGCAGTAAAGACTGCTTTGGAAAAAGAAAATATTTTTCCAAGAAGGTACTTTTATCCTTCATTAAATAATCTTCCATTTTTAAATGAAAAAGTGGCGATGCCTATCTCCGATGATATTTCAAGTCGGGTATTGGCATTGCCACTTTATGCGGAAATTGAAAATGAAGTGATCGAAAAAATTTGTTCGATAATTCGAGCAAATATCGTTTAATTTATTTTTCCACTTTTCGGAAGAATTTTGCGGGTGAACCTATCCAAATTTCATTTTCAGGAATATCCTTGTTCACAAATGACATTGCGCCGGTAATAACATTGTCACCAATATTTATTCCGTGCTGAAAGACGGTATTTGTACCAATAAAACAGTTCTTTCCAATTTTTGCACCTCCGATCTGTTCATGGCCTGTATTCAAATTATTTGTCATAACACGAGGGCAGATATAAGTATTATCTCCAACTCTACAACCTCTCGCAAGAATAGTGTCATAGCGAAGCGTTACATTATCACCAACAATAACATCTCCACTACTAGACACTTTAGAATCTACATAGCAATTCTGGCCTATTTTGGTGTTTTTTCGTAGTTCCACATAGTTTTTAATTACTGTTCCATCTCCAATTTCTACATCATCCTCAATGATGCAAAAATGTCCAATAGTTACATTGTTCCCGATTTTAGCTTTTGGGGAAATAAAATTGAAAGATTCCATACGTTTATTTCTTGATTGGTTTAGGTGCTCCTTTGGGTTTTGATTCGTAGTTGTTCTCCCGGATAATGCTTGCAGGAACACCGGCGAGGGTAACGTATTCTTTATTAAAATTTTTATTTACAACAGCTCCGGCTCCAACAATGCAGCCTTTCGAAATTGTGATGTTCGAAGATACAACACAGCCACTTCCTAAAAAAACACTTTCTTCAATTATTGCGTTGCCCGCTAAACTAACATTGTTAGCGAAGTGAACATTTTCATGGATTTGACATCCGTGCCCAACCTTACTGCCATGAGCCATGAGTGTGCCACGGCCAATTCTTGTGTTTTCAGACAAGGAACCTCTTACAATGGTAATATCCGTTCCGAGTTTACAGTGATCTTCAATTATTACGCCTCCCAATTGCGGCTGAATCACGCGTTCTCCATTGTCATCCCATATCCACGCCATTCCGGAGGCACCAATACATGAATTGCTTTGAATCTCCACTGACTCACCAATTACAACATCTCGATTTATTGTTACGTGGCTATGAATGGTGGTGTTATTGCCAAGCTTGCAATTAGATAAAACACAATATGCTCCGATCGACACATTTTCACCGAGCTCAACATTTGAAAGTATGGCGGTTGGATGAATACCTCTTGCATCTTCAACCTGAAAATGACCACACAACTTGTAAAAGATCAATTGCGGATTATGAACAATTATTTGCAAATTCGATGATAATTCTGAAATATACTTATCCGTGAATAAAATTGAATTTTCAATTTTCAAATTTGTAGTATAGTATTCAGCAACGAGATAGTAAATGCCATTATTAATGAGGCTTTTTATACTCGCTAATTGATAACTGGCCTCGTTATTTTGAGGCCCTTCCATAGTGAAAGTAACGTTTTGAATTTCTAAGAAATTCTTAATCTGAGCTATGCTTAATGATAAATTCAAAATCGATTTGATGTCTTAGTAGGTAATGCCCAAAAATAAGTCAAAATGTGACTAGAAGTAATTTTTCAATTACCTTCGACGAGCAATATTGCAGAATACCTATGAATGTTGAAACGAAACCGATTGTCAGTGTAGTTGTGGTAACGTACAATCATAGAGCATATATTGAAAAATGTCTGTATTCGATTCTAAATCAAAAAACGACCTTTCCATTTGAAGTCGTATTAGGCGAAGACAATAGCACGGATGGGACGAGAGAAGTTTGTGTGGAATTTGCCCAGAAATATTCTAACATTCACTTGCGGTTACAGGATCGGTCTAATGTTATTTATATCAATAATACACCAACGGGGAGGTATAATTTTTTAGATTGCCTGCAAGCAACAGCTGGAAAATACATTGCATTTTGCGAAGGAGATGATTTTTGGGATTCAGAAAATAAACTTCAAGCCCAATTCGAATTACTAGAAAGTCAACCACACTGTGCAGGATCCTATCACGATACATATACCGTAAATTTTGATAATGAAAGCACTGGTTGGTTTAGACCAAGTCTTCCTCAATCAATGAAGTTTGAAGATCTTATTCAAACTACTTCGCCATTTCATACAACATCTTTTTTTGCGCGAAAGGAATTTTTAATTGACCTACCACAATTTATGAAAGAAGTGATGAGCTTTGATATGGCTCTATTTCTTTTGGTGGGAAGCAAGGGTCCACTTGTAAAGGCTGAAAATATATTTAGCTCATACAGAAAGCATGATGCTGGAATTACAAGCATGCCTGGCATAAAAAACAACTATCATCGAATCAGAATAGATATGCTGTCTCATGTAGCGAATTTTATTCCTGATCAGGGAAAGGAGAAATTCGATCAAACCATCCTAAAACATCAAAGCGCAATCGAAAGAGCGATGTCATTTCAAAAACCTTCGCTGATTATCAGGGTCCTAAATCGAATCAAGAGAATTTATAAATAAAACAAAGAAGAAAATTCTGTTTCTTTGTACAACCAAAATTTCTACATGATGAACGTACTGGTGCTCGGCTCAGGTGGCCGTGAACACGCTATTAGCTGGAAACTCGCACAAAGTTCCCATATCGGTCAACTATTCATTGCCCCTGGCAATGCTGGTACTGATGCGGTAGGAACAAATCTCGATGTGAATCCAGAAGACTTCAAAGCGGTTAAGAAATGTGTGCTGGAGAATAATATCAAAATAGTTGTTGTAGGTCCAGAAGGTCCACTCGTAAAAGGTATTGTCGATTTTTTTAATACAGATAAAGCGCTTCAAGGTGTCGGAATCATCGGGCCTTCCAAAGTTGGTGCTCAACTCGAAGGCAGCAAGGACTTTGCAAAAAAATTCATGCAAAGACACAACATCCCAACCGCGAAGTACGCCTCTTTCACAAACGAAACACTAGAAGACGGATTGGCTTTCTTGAAAACAATGAAGGCTCCTTATGTACTTAAAGCCGACGGATTGGCTGCTGGTAAAGGTGTTTTAATCATCAACGAACTAGAAGAGGCTCAGTCAGAATTAAAAGCGATGCTCTCTGAAAAAAAATTCGGTGATGCGAGCGCTACCGTTGTCATTGAAGAGTTTTTAAAAGGAATTGAATGTTCTGTTTTTGTCCTCACAGACGGGAATTCCTACAAAATCCTTCCTGAAGCTAAAGACTACAAAAGAATTGGAGTAGGCGATACAGGCCTAAACACAGGTGGAATGGGTGCTATTTCTCCAGTTCCATTCTGCACGCCTGAGTTTATGGATAAAGTGGAAAGCCGCATCATCATACCTACGGTGAAAGGCTTGAAAGCTGAAAATATTGACTACAAAGGATTCATTTTCCTAGGTCTTATCAAAGTGGGAAATGACCCTTATGTCATTGAATACAACTGCAGAATGGGTGATCCTGAAACGGAAGTAGTGATGCCTCGTATCAAAAGCGATTTGCTCAACATGTTCGAAGGAGTGGCTACTCAAACGCTTTCTGAATGCGACCTGCACGTGGATGATCGAGTTGTTTCTACCGTTGTCTGCGTAAGCAAAGGATATCCTGAAGAATACGAAAAAGGCAAAGAAATCAAAGGTTTGCACCGTGCCGATGAAGCAATTGTATTCCACGCAGGCACCAAAAAGTCTGGAGCTAAAATCATAACTGCAGGCGGACGCGTTCTCGCAATTTCTGCCTACGGCTATAATATTTCAGATGCTACTCGTAAGTCGTTCGATGCGTGTGAGTTCGTTGAATATTCCGGAAAATATTACAGAAATGATATTGGAAAGGATTTGCAAAATTTGCTTGAAAAAGCATAAAATCTGTCGCGTACACTGATTTTTTTCACATATTGCAATCCGAAATTTTTTTTAATCTTAATAAACCAAACAATGAAAAAAGTTGCATTATTATTCATGAGTGTTGCAATGATCGCACTCGCATCATGCTCTAAAGAAGGTGAACAAGGTCCTGCTGGTCCACAAGGTCCTGCTGGTCCTGCTGGTTCTAACGCAGATTTTTCTGTGAACGTTGTTGATTTGCTTGTTGCTGATTGGGGTGGTGGTACATATGTTGAAATGGACGCATCATTCATCACTGAATCTATCTTTAATGATGGTATCGCTATGGCTTACATCATGGACTCTTATGGCTACTGGAACAGCATTCCATCACAATGGCACGACGTAACTGGATTTCATTTACCTTTATGGTGACAACGAACGGTGTTGTTGGTGGTTACATCGGTTTTGACGCAGCTAACGGAACCCAGCTGATGACTATCAAGCTACGAATCGTTACTATGAAGCGTGCTGACTATGATGTATTGAACGCTGAAGGTCTTCTGCTGACTACAACGCAGTAATGAACTACCTTAACGCTCAAAATAAGTCGCTGACTTTCTGAGATAAAAAACCAAAAATCCCTCGTTTTCACGAGGGGATTTTTTTATTGTACCTTTTCTCCTTTGGTCATCGCCTGCATCAGCTGAACGGCCCTGGTCAATGTCTTCACATCATTGAACGACATTCGCAACGTTTCATCTTTCTGATACATCTTGCCTGTGCTAGGATTGTTTTTCACAAACTCCAACACCAAAGTAAATCGATCGCTTTGATAATAGGGTGAATCCTGATTGCTGATGAAATAGCAAATCATTTTTTCACTCTTCAAGACTAATTTCTCTAATCCAATTTCTCTCGCCAACCATCGCAAACGCATGGTGTCGATGAGTCGCAGTGTAGGAACCGGAATCGGGCCAAATCGATCCACCAAATTCTGCATGTACGATTGCAACTCTTCTTCCGTCTCTATATCATCTAACTCTTTATAAAGCGCAATACGCTCCGTGATACTCGATACGTATTCATCAGGAATCAGAATCTCAAAATCTGTTTCCATCACGGTTTCTTTCACATAGCGCTTGCTCTTCTTTTGCTCTTCTTCATACATGTCTTTGAAGTGCTCCTGCTTCAACTCATCAAGCGCCTCATTCAATATTTTTTGATAGGTTTCAAAACCAATATCATTGATAAATCCACTCTGTTCGCCACCAAGCAGATTTCCCGCACCGCGAATATCCAAGTCGCGCATAGCAATGTGAAGCCCTGAACCGAGATCACTAAATTGCTCAATGGCCATCAGTCGTTTCTTACTATCACTTGGCAACAAATGCAATGGCGGTGCAATCAAATAACAAAACGCTTGCTTGTTGTTTCTTCCTACTCTCCCGCGCAATTGGTGCAAATCGCTCAAGCCAAAATGATGCGCATCATTGATGATAATCGTGTTGGCGTTGGATATGTCAATTCCACTTTCTACAATCGCTGTTGAAACCAAAACATCATAAACACCTTCAATGAAATTGCTCATTACTTCTTCCAAATCTTCGCCACTCAATTGACCATGACCTATGCCAATGCGCACATCTGGACAAAGCCGCTGAATCATTCCTGCGATGTCTTTTAGATTTTGAATTCTGTTGTGAACGAAAAATACTTGACCTCCACGCTGCACTTCATAGCTAACAGCATCGCGAATAATCTCTTCATTAAAACTATGAATTTCCGTTTGGATCGGATGTCTATTAGGTGGCGGTGTTTGAATGATGCTCAAATCGCGAGCTCCCATCAAACTAAACTGAAGCGTGCGCGGAATCGGAGTTGCAGTCAATGTGAGCGTATCCACATTGGCTTTCATCGTTTTCAATTTGTCTTTTACCGACACACCAAACTTCTGTTCTTCATCGATAATAAGCAAACCTAGATCCTTGAACTTTACATTTTTTCCAACCAATGCATGGGTTCCAATCATGATGTCAATCTCACCAGCAGCAAGCTTTTTCAGCGTTTCTGTTTTTTGCTTGGCTGTTTTAAAACGATTGATATAGTCCACCTTCACAGGAAATTCTTTCAATCGTTTTGCGAAACTCTTAAAGTGTTGTAATGATAAAATGGTGGTAGGAACCAGCACCGCTACTTGCTTTCCATCGGTGGCTGCTTTGAACGCTGCACGGATTGCAATTTCTGTTTTACCAAATCCTACATCCCCGCACACCAAGCGATCCATAGGATACACTTGCTCCATATCTTCTTTCACCGACTGCGTGGCTTTCAATTGGTCTGGTGTGTCTTCATACATAAATGAAGCTTCCAATTCAGTTTGCAAATAAGAATCAGGTGCGTATTGAAAGCCATGTGCCGCTTTTCTTTTGGCATAAAGTCGAATCAAATCAAAAGCGAGTTCTTTCACTTTTGTTTTCGTTTTACGCTTCAAATTCTGCCAAGCATTGCTGCCCAGCTTATCTGTTGTTGGCGCTGTGCCTTCTTTGCCTACATATTTTGAAATACGGTGCAAACTGTGAATACTCACGTATAAAATATCGCCACCTTTATAAGTCAAGCGAATGGCTTCTTGCTCTTTCCCATTCACATCAATCTTTTGAAGTCCGCTGAATTGGCCTATTCCATGATCGATATGCACCACATAATCGCCCGGTTGAAGCGACATGATTTCTTTAATGGTAATCGCCTCTTTACTTTTCTTAAATCCTTCTTTTAATCTAAAGCGATGATACCTTTCAAATATTTGGTGGTCGGTGTAAACCAAAATTTTTGATTCTTTATCAATGAAACCTTCGCTCCATTCAATTTGAATCGGATGAAAATGAACAGCGTGATCTTTATCTTCAAAAATTTGGTGCAAACGTTCAATTTGCTTGGCTTGACCGGCCGCAATAATATTGACGTAGCCCGACTTGGCATTGTTGATCAAGTTCTGACCAAGCATATCAAAATTCTTATTGAATGCCGGTTGAGGCATCATATCGAACTCAATTGTTTTTGCCTCCGGAAATTTGCGCTGACTCCCAAACTCAACAACGGTTTTTTGTTGAAGAATGCGCAACAAATTTTCTTTTGTAGAATAAAGTGCGTCAGGCTTTTCATGCGTGAGCATATTGCCCAACTTTTGATATTGAGTCTCTGCTTTCTCTACTTCTTTGTCGCACTGCTCAAGTGCATAAGCAATATCGCGCGACCAAATCACACTATCTGCAGCCACAAATTCTAATAAACTAATGCGTGCTTCCTCTGTTGTGCGTTGACTCACATTAGGAACTACAGTAGCTTTTGTCATCTTGGCCACCGACAATTGCGTGGCAGGTTCAAACTTTCGGATGCTTTCAATTTCATCTCCAAACAGCTCTATGCGATAGGGATGATCATATGAAAATGAAAATACATCGAGAATTCCTCCGCGCACGGCATACTGTCCGGGCTCGTACACATAATCTACTTTTTCAAAACCGAAGTCCTGAAAAATTTCATCCACAAATTCCAATGAAATTTTATGACCCACTTCTATATCGAAAGTGTTTTTGGCCATTTCTTGCTGCGTTACCACTTTCTCTGCAATGGCCTCACCGTATGTCACGATAACCGCTCCCGCTGGTCGCTTCTGCAACTCGTTGAGCACTTCCGCACGCATGGCTACATTCGCATTTTCTGTCTGCTCTGTTTGATAAGGTACGCGCGCACTTCTGGGAAAGAATAGAATATGATTTTTGCGAATCTTTATAATCTCTTCTTCATCTTTAATCGTTCCGTCATTAGATCGCTCTTGAAATGGAAAAATAATATTCTCCAAATCATTCAAAAAATAAGCGGCTGTTTCCTTGTCTTCGAGAATGAAAATGGTGGTCTTGTTCTGTCGCTCCAAAAACCCTGAAGCCACAAGCGCTGCAGCACTTCCTATCAATCCTTTCAAATGTGTCTTAGAGCCTTTTTCGCCCGTTTGATCCACTATTTGAGTGGTTTGTGGAAGTTGTTTATAATGATCTTTTAACTGCTGCAGTTTCATAGGTTTGCAAATGTAATGCGGATTCTTATTTTCGCCACCCCATGCAGCACCAAGCTACTCTCATAAAAAATCTTATTTCACTTCCCGAATGGAAAGGAGTAGCTATGCTTTGGAATCCCAATTCCCAAAGGACTTTGCTCGCCTTAGGTGCTGAAGCATGGATCGATGCAAACAAGATTGATCAGTTGGATGTTCAATCGGATTGGTGGTTTGGTTATATCAGCTATGACTACAAAAACAAGGTGGAGAACTTGCACCATCGGCACGAACATCCTATGGGTTTTGCACCGGTACAGTTTTTCAAGCCTCAAGCAGTTATTTCTTTTGAAAATAAAAATGTAGAAGTCCTCAAAAACAGCAGTTCAGTCGATTTTGATTTTACGCTTTCTTCTTCTGTAGAAAGTAGCTTCCACTCCCTTGTGGCGGCCACTCAGGCGAAGGAATCTTATATCGAAGCTGTAAATAAATTGAAAGAGCATATCAAATGGGGCAACATTTACGAAGTGAATTATTGCCAAACTTTTGAAGCGAACTACAAGGCAGAAGCACCTTTCGATTTGTTTGTGAAATTAAATGATCTTACTGAAGCGCCTTATGCGAGCTATCTAGCTTTAGGTCGCCATCACGTTTTGTGTGCATCGCCTGAATCGTTTATTGAGAAAAAGGGATCAATGCTTTACTCGAGTCCAATCAAAGGAACGGTAAAGCGCGGCGCTACGGCTGAAGAAGATGAAAGCTTAAAATCTTTTTTACGAAATGATAAAAAAGAGCAAGCTGAAAATGTAATGATCGTTGATCTTGTAAGAAATGATTTGTCAAAAGTAGCCACCAAAAATTCAGTTGAAGTAGAAGAACTGTTTGGAATTTATTCTTTCAAAACGGTGCATCACATGATTAGCACAGTTAAATGTGAACTGAAAGAGAAAACCACTTTCGCTGAAATATTAAAAGCACTTTTCCCAATGGGTTCGATGACCGGAGCACCAAAAATTTCGGCGATGAATTTAATCGATGATATGGAGGTGGCAAGTCGAGGAGTCTATTCGGGCTCGCTTGGCGTTATCTATCCGAATGGCGATTTCGATTTCAATGTAGTGATACGCACATTACTTTATGACAGTCAACTCGAATTGTTGCGATGTTCTGTAGGCGGCGCCATCACGGCATTGTGTGAGGCAGAGCGAGAATATGAAGAGTGTTTGCTCAAAGGCAAAGCCGTTATGTATTTGCCATTTGAATAATTCTTTTAGCTTTGTCAGTAATGGCACCACAGGAAGCTGATAAAATCCTCCAGAAATTTGATGCAATCATCTCCCAACATTTTGGCTTATCTAAAAAGTCAAAAGTCATTGTTGGTGTGAGTGGAGGAATGGATAGTATGGTACTCCTTTTTTTACTTCACCATTTTCAAATCCCAACGGTAGCGGTTCATGTCAATTATCAACTTCGTGGTGATGAGTCGGACGCTGAAGAAGCATTGGTGAGGGATTTTTGTAAAAAGTATAAAATTCCTTTTTTTCATAGAAGAGTAGATTCATCTGTTTGGGAAAATGAAAATCTACAAGCCACGGCAAGAAAAATCCGATATGACTTCTATATGGAAATCATGCAGCAAGAAAAAGCTGACTGGATTGCCACAGCACATCATGCGGGCGACCAGGTAGAAACGATGGTGCTTCATTGGCTTCGAGGAGATTTTCCATTGGTGCCGTCAGGAATGAGCGAGCATTTCGGAAGAGTGATTCGTCCATTACTTTCCTTTTCAAAAAACGAAGTGACTTGGCTGGCAGATGGATTTGTTATTCCGTGGCGAATGGACAGCACCAATCTCAAAAATGAATATGCGAGAAACAAACTGAGAAATCAAATTCTTCCTTTGATGCGCGATATTCAGCCTGGCTTGGACGGAATGATTCAGCAGCAGCATGCGAGAAATCAAATGATCCACAACTATGTTTTCGAACATCTGGAAAAAGAATGCAAAGCATACTTAATCATGTCTGAAGATCAGATATTGATTGATCAAGCCGTCATCAAAGGGGATGAATACGATGAGCTGCGTCTTTCTTTTTTGGCCTCCAAACTTGGTTGGAGTTTTGAAAAAGGTGAAGAGTTGCTGCAGTTATTGAAAGGCGGTACGGGTAGAAAATATGAAGACAGCCGAGGCGTGATTTGGAGAGAAAGAAAAGGGTTGAGAATTCAATATTCGAGCGGAAACATTTCTAAAGAAGAAAGAGAGATTTTGGTAGAAGATGTTCCCGTTCCCAATGCTTTTTTACCCAACAACGACATCGCAATTTTGGATAAAAGCAAACTTAATTTTCCACTCAAAATCAGAAGATGGCAACAAGGGGATTTCTTCTATCCTTTAGGGATGAAATCCAAGAAAAAGATCAGCGATTTTCTGATTCATGAGAAAGTAGAAATGGCAGATAAAGAAGATGTCTTTGTAGTGCTCTCAGGTAAAGATATCTGTTGGGTGGCGGGCTATCGCGTTGACAATAGATTTAAGATTACTCCCGAAACCAAAGCAGCAGTTCAGATTTCATTGAAATGAAACTTTATGATTTCAGCCCCGTTAAAAGCAATGTCCTAAAGTTAAAAAATGAAGCCACAATCCACGAAGCAAGAAAAGTATATTGATATAGATAAACTCGTTTTCAAATCGAATGATGTTTTGGAAACTCAGCGCGCTCGTATCAAGAGAAAAGCGCAACTGCTCAGAGCAATGATGCTTGAAGGTCTTGATCAGACCGAAGTTATCCTCACTTTTCAAGATGAAGTTGAGTTAAAACGATTGAAAACCAGAGTACTCGCTACTGGCGACGATTCAATTGTTTTGAGCCACGGTACGACATTACCAATTAATTGTATATTAGACGTGGAATTCCTCGCTAATGAAAGTTAATGATGAACTAAGGAAAAGTTCATAGGAATCCAATAGGAAAATTTTGAAACCAACCAATAGAAAGGGTTTTCAGGCAGCTGAAGACCCTTTTTTATTGTTGAAAATCCAATGATTTTTTAGAATAATGGAAATCTATTGTAAGGAGTTCGGTGTATTTTTGAACCAATCTAAAAAAATGACTATGAAGAATCTTGCGATGTCAGCAGCATTGGTGATTTGCTCACTATTGAGTTTCACCTCAATGTATGGACAAGTGGTGGAGCCTGTCACCTGGAAATTCAGTGTGGAAGAAGTAAAAGGAGATGAAGTCCTGCTCGAAGTAGTAGCCGTGGCAACCATTGAAGAAAAATGGCACGTGTATGCACTAGAAGTTAGCGAAGATCCAGATGCAATTGGTCCTATTCCTACTACGCTGAAGCTAACAAAAAGCAAAGATTTTGAAGTGGTAGGTGGTCCGAAGGAAGGTTCAAAATACATCACCCATTTTGACCCGAATTTTGAAATGGATCTCAACTATTTTGAGAACAGAGCATCATTCAAGCAACGCATCAAACGCCTTTCAGATGGGGCTTTTACGATCAATGGTGTGTTGGAGTATATGGCCTGTGATGATTCAAAATGTATTTTTCCCGATCCAGTAAAATTCAGTGTGAAAGTTGCTGCTAAAGGTGGCGAAGCTTCAGAACCTGATGCAACGGAAGAAGAAGCGGTGCAATTTGATGGAATTCTACAGCCTTGTGTTTGGTCGTTCTCTTCAGAAAAAGTGGGTGAAGGAGTTTACAACATCAACATGAAAGCCACTCTTGAAAAAGGATGGCACGTGTACTCACAACACCTCCCATCTGCCGATGGCCCAGTAGCTACCACTTTCGCTTTTGAAAAAATGCCAGGTGTATCATTCGCTCCAGAAGTACGAGAAGGTAAAGCAGAGCGTGTGTACGACAAAAATTTTATGATGGATCTGGATTTCTTTTCCGGTGAACCAGTATTCAAAGGAATAGTGGAAGCAGATGCAGAACAAGAAATAGCAGGTATGGTCAATTTCATGGTATGTAACGATGAAATGTGCCTTCCACCAACGGATGTACATTTCAAAATTAATCTTGCTACAGGTGTGGGTTATATCTATGAACCTACAACCATCAAGAATGAACTACCAACACAGTTTAGATATAAGGTTGAATCTATAGATGTAAATAATCCTAAGCAAGCAGACTGTGGAGCTATTCAAGCACCTGTAACACAAGGCACAAGTCTTTGGGAATTGTTTATTCTTGGATTTCTAGGTGGTTTGGTAGCATTGCTCACACCTTGTGTATTTCCGATGATTCCGCTTACCGTTACCTTCTTTACCAAAGGCAGTGAGAATAGAAGACAAGGTGTTAGCCGCGCATTGATTTATGGATTGTTCATTTTTGGGATCTATTTAATCTTGAGTATTCCATTCCACTTCCTTGATCAAATAGATGAGAACATTCTCAATAATATCTCTACCAACGTACCGCTGAATATAGCATTCTTCGTGATATTCATATTCTTTGCGATTTCATTCCTTGGATATTTTGAAATCACACTTCCTGCGAGTTTTGCAAACAAGATGGACAACGCTTCCAATGTGGGAGGTTTGTTGGGTTCATTCTTTATGGCACTGACATTGGCAATTGTATCGTTTTCTTGTACAGGTCCAATCCTGGGCTCACTTTTGGCTGGCTCACTATCTAGCGATGGTGGTGCGATGCAATTGACAGCAGGTATGGGAGGATTTGGTCTCGCACTAGGTATTCCATTCGCCATTTTTGCGATGTTCCCAGGCATGTTAAAATCACTTCCAAAATCTGGAGGTTGGTTGAATTCAGTGAAAGTCGTTTTAGGATTTCTAGAAATTGCTTTGGCTTTGAAATTCTTGTCTCAAGCAGATTTAGTTGACCACTGGGGCATCCTCAAGTATGAAGTATTCATGGGACTGTGGGTGATCATCTTTTTGTTGTTGGCCCTTTATATTTTCGGAGTTATCAAATTTCCTCATGATAGCAAAATCAAAAAATTCAGTCTATTCAGAATAGGCTTTGGAGTCCTTGTTGTGTCCTGGGTGATCTACTTGGCTTCAGGTTTTAGAGTAGATGAAAAAACGGAATCATACATTTCTTTGAAGGCTCTTAGTGGGTTGGCACCTCCTGTAGGCTACTCGATATTTCATCCTAAAGACTGCCCTCACAATCTCGATTGTGAACACGACTATCAAGTGGCTTTGGAAAGAGCGAAGCAAGAAGGCAAACCATTGTTTATCGATTTCACAGGATATGCTTGTGTAAACTGTCGTAAAATGGAAGAACATGTTTGGATTAAACCAGAAGTGTTGAGCAAACTTTCAAAAGACTTTATCGTGGTGTCTCTTTATGTTGACGACCGCAAAGAGTTGCCAGTAGAGCTTCAGGAAACTTATGAGTACGAAGTAAACGGCACAAAGCGCACGAAGGAAATTAAAACGTATGGCGATCGTTGGGCAGCCTTCCAAATCGCTACCTTCAATAGCAACGCGCAACCACTTTATGCCATTGTTTCTCCTGATGAAGAACTCATGAATACTCCAGTAGGATACACGCCTGAGGTAGAAGATTATGTGAGCTGGCTCAACTGTGGGTTGAACGCGTACAACAATAAATAGTACTGATAGCACCAAGGTCTCGCAATTGCGCGAGACCGTGGTGTGTATTGAAGAGCGTTCTTTTTGAAAGAAGGGCGCTGTCAACACGCGATGTTAGATATCTCGCGAATTTTAGGCACTACCCGTGTCACTTTTTTTCCGTTTCTTCGTAGAATTATTATGGGTTCTTTCAGAAGGATATGGGTATTTACTGTTTTTATGCTTGTCACGCTCGTCGGAATGGCACAAAAAACTGTTGTTTCGGGGAAGGTGTACGACGCCGAGACCAAGGAGCCTATTCTTTTTTCTCCCGTATTTTTTGTGGGTACTAAATCAGGAACACTAACAGATGAAAACGGGCAGTACAAAATTGAAACATACTACTCAAGCGATTCTCTGAAATGTACCTCGGTGGGATATCTACCGATGTCAAAAAAAATCAAGCAAGGAACAACAATGATTGTTGACTTTGCTCTGAACCCCGCTGGCCAACTTCAAGAAATTATCATCCGACCAGATGAAGGACCGAACCCCGCTATCGCATTGGTAAAAAATATCCTGAAGTTTAAGAAAATCAACAACCGTGAAAAGTTGGATGCATATGAATACGAAGCATACAACAAGGTAGAATTTGACTTGAACAATATCACGGACGAATTTCAAAAAAGGAAAATATTCAAGCCATTTGAATTTGTGTTTGATGGAGTAGATACCACTTCTGAAAAGGCGTATCTGCCAGTATTTATGACGGAGTCACTGTCTGATTTTTATTTTAAAAGAGATCCAAAGCTTTCCAAGGAAGTTATCAAAGCAACAAAAGTCAGTGGCGTAGAAAATGAAAGTATCAACCAGTTCTTGGGGGATATGTATCAAAACGTCAATATCTACGACAATGAAATCATTGCTTTCAATAAAAGTTTCACAAGCCCTATCAGTGCTTATTGCCTAGGTTTTTACGATTACGATTTGGTAGATAGCGCCTACATCGGAAATAAGTGGTGCTACAAATTGCAGTTCTTTCCAAGAAGAAAAAGTGAGCTACTCTTCTTTGGAGAAATGTGGGTGAATGATAGTACCTATGCTGTCCGTAGTGTAGAAGCGACTATTGCAGAAGGAGCAAACATCAACTGGATTAAAGAGTTTTCAGTGAAGCAAGAGTATGATGAAGTGGAAGAAGAAGTATGGATGTTGGTGAAAGATGAACTGCTCATTGATTTTAATATCAGCGATAAAAAGATGGGGGTTTATGGTAGAAAGACTGCTACCTATAAAAACTTTATTATAAATAAACCTCGAGCACCAGAATTTTACTCAGGACTCACCGACATTGTCGTCAATGATGACGCTGCTGATAAAGATGATGCCTTTTGGAACGAGATGAGGCATATTGAACTTTCAGACAAAGAAGTTCAGATTTATCACATGGTAGATACTCTCAAAAATCTACCTCAATTTAAAACGGTTGCAAACATCATTACGCTTTTTGTAAGTGGATATAAGATCAAAGGCAATTTTGAATTTGGACCGTACTACACGTTTTATAGTTTCAATCCAGTTGAAGGAAATAGAGTGCGATTTGGTGGAAGAACGAGCAATGCTTTCAGCAAAAGATTGATGCTAGATGGATACCTTGCTTATGGCTTCCGCGATGAACGTTTCAAGTACGGTGGTGGCTTCATTTATATTTTAAATAAAAATCCGAGAATGGCTTTTGGCGCAAGTGCCAAACGCGACATGGAACAACTAGGACAGGCAGATGGCGCATTCCGTGAAGATAACGTATTGAGTTCCGTTTTCAGGCGAAATCCCGCCAATAAACTCACGGACGTGACAGAACTCACAGGCTATTTTGAAAGAGAATGGCTGTATGGACTAACCAACAAATTAATTTTTAATCACCGCGTTTTAAAACCGGCCGGTGATAAATACCGCTATGTGAAGTTTGAGCCGCAACTAACGGAGCAGCAACAAGTGAGCTTTCTTATCACTACAGAATTGACTTTATATACACGCTTTGCATATAAAGAAAAGTTTGTTTATGGAGAATTTGAACGTGTAAGCCTAGGCACAAAATATCCCGCATTAGAAGTACTTTACAGCGTAGGACTACCAGGGTTTTGGGAGCTCAATTCAATTATCAAAGATTAATTGGACGCGTTCAGGATAAAGTGAGATTTGGTCCTTTCGGATATGTAAACCTCACCGTTGAAGGTGGAAGAATTTTTGGAAACCTGCCATACCCATTATTAATGATGCACCAAGGAAATGAAACATTTTTCTATGATGAGTCTTCATACAACACAATGAACTATTTCGAATTTGTGAGTGATAAATGGGCGAGTGTTTGGGCAACCTATCACGCCGAAGGGCTTGTACTCAACAAAATTCCATTGATGAGAAGATTGAAATGGAGAGAAGTAGTAAGTGCCAAAGCACTTGTTGGTGGATACGATGAGAAGAATGACCAAATTCTATCCCGCGACTTCAACTATGATGGCGTACCTGATATTTACACTTTGAGTAAGCCTTACGTGGAAGCTGCCTTGGGAATAGAAAATATATTTAAAGTCTTACGAATCGACGCATTGTGGCGTTTGTCATACTTAGATCACAACAACATCGTAAAGTTTGGAATTCGAGCGAAGTTCCAAGTAGATTTCTAACTTTGTGATTGTGAGAGCAATCCTCGTCATATTGTTTATTCTTAGTTCATGGTTGTCTATAGGCCAGGTTCCAATTGATTCGGCATACGCACTGATTAAACGCGTGCATGTGCAGTCCCCTGTTACTTATTGGCCGGTAATCGATGATGCTTTTCATTCAAAATTGGATTCGGCTAAATCGGATATTGACTCGGTCAAATGTTTAAAATTTGTATTAGAAAGATTGGAGGATGTGCACAGTCAAATTATTTATAGCAATAAGATTTTTTCATACTATCAGCAATATCCCGATAGCGTTTTAAAAGTTTGGGGACCTTTAATCGCGATGTCACAGCAAGTGACCAATCACCCAAAAACGGAGTTAATTAATGATTCCATTTTGTATGTGCTCGTCCCTGGGATGAATGTGGTGGGCGATGATATTCAAGCAGCTGGAAAGGCGCTTGCCGATAGTATTGATCGATTCAGAAATTATAACATCAAGAAAATAGTTCTCGACTATCGTCTCAATGGAGGTGGTAATGTGATTTCGATGTTGGCAGGCTTGTCGAGAATTTATGGTGATGGAATATTGGGGTATTCTGTAAATTATTTCAATGATGTACAGCGAACAATTTCTTTGAGAAATGGAAATGTCTTCATGAATGATTATGCCCTCACGAACATAGACTATTCAGACTATTTTGATTTTTCAAAAACTCCAGTAGAAGTTTGGATTGGTCCTGCTACCATGAGCAGCGGAACTATAAGCGCCGCTATGTTTCGTGGAAGAGAAAATGCGGAGTTGGTTGGAGAACCTACTGCTGCAGGATATACTACTGGAAACCAGTTTTATGCAATCAATAATTTATATTTAAATATTTCTGTTGATTATACTAGAGATCGCATTGGCAATGTGTACCGTATCAATGTACATCCAGATCGAAAGGTTGTTTTTGAAAATAGTTTTGATGCTCCGGAAATGGATATAATTCTTTCGGATGATCACACGAATTAAAGTGAATTTTCTCTGCGAATTGTTCTTGCTTTTTCACTAGTATTTTGATATGAGCTTCAATTAAAACAGAATGGAAACTTTAGACAATCAAATGAGCGCATCAAGCGCAGAACTCAACACCGAAATCAAAGGTTATATCAAAACCATTTCAAAATGGGGGAAATTTTTAGCTATCATTGGATTTATTGGGATTGGATTTATGTTGATAGGAGCTGTTTTAATTGGGGTTGTTTCTTCATCAATGCATTTACCCCAATCAGGTTTTATTTCAATGTCTAGCTTAGCTATTATCTATGTTGTCATGGCAGTTTTGTATTTTTTCCCATTACTATATTTGTGGAAAGCCTCTACAAATCTTAGAGTAGAGTAGACTCAGGCAATGAATTCAACTTGACTGAAGGATTCAAAACTTGAAATCATACTACAAGTTCAAAGGAATCATGGTCATCGTGCTGATCTCATTGTATATCCTTGTAATAATGTTTGCTATCTTGGCAGCTGCGTTTTAAAGGGAAATGACAAAATGGTAGCTTCTAATTTTCCAAAAGTTCCATTAATACCACCTCTCCAATTCTTCTATATTTGCAGCAATGCAACTCAAGGCAAATAATATTGTGAAACGCTATGGGCAAAGACTTGTAGTGAAGGGCGTTTCATTTGATGTCAATCAAGGTGAAATTGTTGGACTGCTTGGTCCGAATGGAGCAGGTAAAACAACAAGCTTTTATATGGTAGTGGGATTGATCAAGCCAAATGACGGGGAAATTACGCTAGATGGTCAAGTGATTACTCAGGAACCCATGTATAAAAGAGCGCAGCTTGGAGTCGGTTATCTACCTCAAGAAGCTTCGGTTTTTAGAACACTTTCAGTTGAAGATAATATCAAGGCAGTATTGGAAATGACCAAACTGACCAAGAAGGAACAAGCCACGAAGTTAGAGAGCTTACTAGACGAATTTGGTCTGGCTGAAAAGAGAACGTTTATCGGAAATCACCTCAGTGGTGGTGAAAGGAGAAGAACTGAAATAGCGCGCGCGTTAGCTACAGATCCAAATTTTATTCTTCTGGATGAACCTTTTGCCGGTGTAGACCCCATTGCAGTTGAAGATATCCAAAGAATTGTTGCAAAACTCAAACTAAAAAACATCGGTATTCTTATTACCGATCACAACGTACAAGAAACACTGAGTATCACCGATAGAGCCTATCTGCTCTACGATGGAAGCATTTTAAAGTCAGGTACCGCCGAAGAATTGGCGAGCGATGAAACTGTGAGAAAAGTGTATTTAGGTCAAAATTTCGAACTTCGAAAGCCAAAGGTGTTTTAGTTTGAAAACTTTTTAGTATCTTAGGTTGTTGTTACTAACACCATTACTAAACTGACCTAGGCCGATCATGCTCGTACGTGTAGATTACAAACTCGTTATTGCATTTGTCGTTACCATTTTCCTTTTCGTGGTAATGGTGGCTATTACTATTCATAACAACAAAGAAAATCTCGAGCTTAGTAAGGAAATGGAACGTACCAACTATATGATGAAGTATTTAGAAGATCTCCATCTAAGTAGTCAAAATTTAGTAAATAGCTATCTCGCCTATTCCATAAATCCATCTTCTTCCAAATTTCAAAACATTGAAGAGTCTAGACATTTGGCTGAATCGTCTAAAGTAGAATTACTTGAATTATCGAAACAAAATTCAGAGTTGACCGATAGCGTGTTCGATATGGTATACTACCTCGAAGCGATTATCAATTACTCGGATCAAGTAGTAGCAAGCGTAAAATCAAATACTGGTCAAGATCAAGTTATTCTCAGTAATGACATTGGATCCAGCAATTTGGAGTTACTGTCAAATAAAATTCATTCTCTGGAAAATTTCGGCAGAGCAAAGTTGCGTAAATTGGAATCCACGCAAAAAGGTACCTCAGAAAGTGCTATCAAAAGGAATAATATTTACGCAGGACTTTGCTTGGCTCTGGTAATTACCATTTTTACCCTTCTCCAAAGGGACATGAATAAACGCAGCATATTGGAAGAACAACTGCGCACATTCAACTTGCGATTGGAAGCGGATATTGCGAAAAAAACACAAGAAGTAAATCAAGTATTTGAGAGGATTTCAGATGGATATTTCTTGCTCAATAGACAAGGATTATGTACTTATGTGAATGCTCAAGGAGCCTTTCAATTGGGGCTGAGTAAAAATGAAGTGTTGGGCAAGCACTTTGGAGAACTTTATTCTTCTACAGAAGCCATACCTGACACCCATCGGTTCGATGTGCTCATGGAGTCGAGAGCCAATGTAAACGGCGAATTCACAGATATTCGAACCAATAAGATTTTTGAATACTACGCTTATCCTTTTAATGAAGGAATGTCGATTTTCTTAAGAGACATTACAGAAAGGAAAAAGGCCAGAGAAGAACTCATTCGGTCTAATGAGAAATTTAAACTAATCAATGAGCAGTTAAGAAATTTGTCAGTGTACCTTCAAAAGGTACGCGAAGACGAACGCACACACATAGCGCGAGAAATTCACGATGAATTGGGTCAAATATTAACGGGAATAAAACTAGATCTGTCTTGGCTTCAATCAAAAGTAGAAGATTGCAGCGATGATGCTAAAAAAAGATTGAATGCAACAATTGATTTGACCAATAGTGCAATTAAAAGCGTTCGTAAAATTGCCACCGACCTTCGCCCGGTAATTCTAGACGATTTTGGATTGATTGCCGCTATTGAATGGCAAACCAAACAATTTGCAGAAAGAACAAATCTCAGTGTTCATCTCAACCTTCCTGAAACGGAATGGTCTTTTTCGAAAGATTTTAGCACCATTGTTTTTAGGATCTGCCAAGAAGCGCTCACCAATGTGGCAAGGCATGCACATGCTACCGAAGTCAATGTTTCGGTAGATATCGAAAAAGGCAGTTTACTACTTCGTATAGCCGACAATGGCGTCGGTATCAATGGAGATAAAAAAGTAGGCTCCCTGGGATTGATTGGAATGCGGGAAAGAGCAGAGTCTATGGGTGGAAAGCTTAATGTTGTAAATTTGCCCGAAGGTGGTGTTCTTCTAGAACTAAAAATCCCATACTCTAATGAAATTTCTTTTAGCTGACGATCATCTTCTGCTTCGTCAAGGCCTTATTAGAATCATTAAAGAACGTTGGCAAGACGCTCAGGGATTTGAAGCGTCCAATGATACAGAAGTATTTCAGCTCATTGATAAACACGACTACGCATTTATCATCTTGGATATTTCAATGCCTGGTAGAGGCGGTTTAGAAATTTTAAAACAAATTAAGTCTCAAGGAATAGCAGCGCCCGTTCTCGTGTTGAGCATGCATCCAGAAGAACAATACGCCATTCGAGTACTGAAAGCAGGAGCATCAGGATATCTGCACAAAGATTCGGCTCCAGAAGAACTGATAAATGCACTTGAAAAAATACTCTCCGGTCGAAAATATGTGACGGCAACCGTTGCTGAGCGCTTGGCCGAACTTGCCGAACTCAATCACACCAATGAAGGACATGAGTTATTGTCCGATAGAGAGCTAGAAGTGCTCCAATTAATTGCATCTGGAAGTACAGTAGGTGAAGTGGCTGAACAATTATCTTTGAGTGTCAACACGATAAGTACATATCGATCTCGCATTTTGGAGAAGCTTCGACTCCAAAACAACTCTGAAATGACACGGTACGCTATTGATAATGGTCTGGCGTAAAACTCTCTTGTAGTGCAAACCACTACATGATTTTCCCATTTTGTACGATTTATTTTTTTCAGATGTCATCGTTCATTTGTATCGTCTAATCACGCACACACACTACGAATGCCAACCATGACAGCCACAAGTAAACTCAACGTTCTGCTTGTCGATGATTCAGTAATCATCGCAAGAAGGATTCAAGATATTCTCGATGAGAGTGATTTGATTGGGTTTGTAGGATACTCTCTCGATATACCTTCCGCACTAAAAGAAATAGGAAACAAAAAACCGGATGTAGTCCTAATCGATATCCACCTGCAAGGAGAAAGTGGCTTCGATTTGCTACAAACCGTTCGTTCTGAATTTCCTCAAATTGTAACAGTAATGATCACGAGTCATGGCAATAGTGACTATCGTGACCGTTGCCTCAAATTGGGAGCACACTACTTCCTAGATAAAGCAACTGAACTCGATCAGTTGAATGATATTCTTTTAAAAATTCAAAGATTAATGCGATGAAGGATCCTGTATTTAAAAGATATCAGCTACTAGCAGAATACTCTACGGATATAATTGCTACGATGGCCCCAGATGGTAGTTTCACTTTTGTCTCTCCAGCGGTAAAATTTCTACTTGGATATAAACCAGAGGATCTTATCGGTAAAAATTCAGTTGATTTCATATACCCAGAGGATCGAGCAATTGTTGCGAACAAGCATTGGAGACGGATCTTAGACCATGGAAAATGGGTGTTTTCTTATCGCTTACTCAATAGCCGCGGTGCTTTTGTATGGTTCGAATCTTCGGGTCAGCCTATCTTCAATTCTGAAACAGGAGAACTGGAAGAAATAATTCTGGTTAGCCGAGAAATTACTGAAAGAGTAAAATTTGAAGATCGACTTAAAAAAGCATTGAGAGAAGTAAGCAATGCTCGCATGGCGATCGACTTGCACAATGCCGTTTCGATTACAGATGAAAATGGCGTGTTACTTTATGTGAACGAATTGCTCTGTGCCAAAACGGGATACACAAGAGTAGAATTGATAGGTAAAAGCCAAAACACTTTAACCTGTGTAGATTTTTCATCGGATCATTTTGAAGGGCTTTGGTCAACGGTAAAGAAGGGTGAAGTTTGGAAGGGTGAGGTTTGCAATCGAACCAAAGACGAAGACATTTATTGGTTGGAATATTCTGTTATTCCACTCAAAAATAGCAAAGAGGAAGTATATCGTTTCCTATGGGTAGGAACGGATATCACAGAAAAGAAAAAGCAACTCGAAGAAATTCGCTTAAAGTCCAGAGCATTGGAAAGTACCATCGAGGGAGTAGCCATCCTGGATGCTAAATCGGATGGATTTCCAGTGATATTTTCCAACTCATCTTTCTCTAGAATCACAGGTTTTGAAAATGCTGAAATATTGGGTAACAACTACAGCATGTTTCAAGGTGCTAATACGCACTTAAATGTCATCGATAAACTGATGATGAGGATGAGACATACCATTCCATTTGAAGATGAAGTCGTTCATTATAAAAAGGATGGTACTCCGTTTTGGAACAATATACGCATTTCCCCGCTGATCAATGATAATGGTGACGTTACGCACTTCGTAGCAATGAATCGTGACGTTACAGAAGAAAAAATCGTTCAATTGAAGCTTGATATGGCAGTCGAACAATTGGAAGCACGTGTGAAAGAAAGAACACAACAGCTATCTTATTTGAACGATACATTGAAAAAAGAGGTGCAAGACCGCACTAGGGTAAGCGCTGAACTCGAGGAAGCTCACAGAGGGTTAATTGATAGCTTGACCTATGCGGGCCGAATTCAGCAAGCGGTTTTGCCAACCACAGAATCTTTTACCAATATTTTCCATCAGTCCTTTGTGTTTGGTAAGGCTAGGGATATTGTCAGCGGGGATTTTTTATGGTTCTATCAAACGTCAAGATATAAAGTTGTGGTACTCGCCGATTGTACAGGGCATGGAGTACCTGGCGCATTGCTTTCTATGGTCTGTAATGACTTGCTCAATAAGATTATTTCTGAATGGGCAATGATGGATCCTTCTGCAATTATCGAATTGCTGGAAAGAGGCTTCCAACAAATTATTCAAGGAAGCAGTCAAAAGGACCAGCTTGCCGACGGTGTTGATCTTGGAGTGGTTGTAATTGACTATGAAACGAAAGTGGCCAAGTTTGCGGGTGCTGAAAGATCTCTCTACGTCGCGTCTAAAGATGGCGAAGTAACAGAGTACAAAGCGAAAGGAAAGAGTATTGGTGTCATTTTGAAAACCAACATGGCTAAAGTGGAGAGCACGCAAATTCCATTGAAAACAGATGATCACTTCTACATGACATCAGATGGGTACTACTCTCAGTTTGGAGGGCGATACAATAAGAAGTTCATGAAGTCTCAATTCACACAGCTTATTCAGAATATGCAAGTATTCAATTTGAAGAAGCAAGGTGAGCTAATCGAGTCTACTTTCGATCAATGGAAAGGAAGAAACGAGCAGGTGGATGACATTCTTGTTGTTGGCTTTAAACCTTACGACGAAGACTAGTCTAAGCAGGCTCTACCCAATCACCATGTTCCTTGATGAGTTGAATCAACTCATCAACGGCATTGTTTTCAGGTACATTTTTCTTTACTACTGTTTTCTCTTTGTACAAAGTAATTTTACCGGGACCTGTTCCTACATAGCCGTAGTCGGCATCAGCCATTTCACCTGGTCCATTTACAATACACCCCATGATTCCGATTTTCACTCCTTTTAAGTGTGAAGTTCGAACTCGGATTTTTTGAGTCGTTTCCTGAAGATCAAATAATGTTCTTCCACAGCTCGGACAGCTGATGTATTCCGTTTTAGATATTCTCGTTCGGCTGGCTTGTAAAATGCCAAATGCAGTGCTATTTACTGATTGCATTGGAAGTTCGTTTGCCTTTAGCCACACACCATCTCCAAACCCATCCAATAAAAGCGAGCCTACGTCAGTAGATGAATAGAGCATAAACGCATCACTCGAAAGTCCACTGTAAGTCCGCTTAATAATCACGGGTTGGTTGATGTCTTGATTTTTTAATTTTAGAAAAAATGCACGTATTTCAGCTACTGCATGAGCATTGGAGGTTTTTACAACAAACACAACATCATCTCTGTGTGTTATCTTAGAAAGGTCTGAATTCAAGGCCTTTCCAGCATCTAATTCTAAAAAATGTAAACCGAATGAACGTTCATTCGGTAGGTAGTTTTCTATTGTAAAATAAGGATATGTTCTTTCTTTCTTATTTTCTTTCCAAGTATCATAAGAATAGATTAATCCTAATGTTCCGGGAGTTTCAAAATCTACAATTGTGTCACCACAGAATAAATAGTCACACGCCATATCAGTGATATTCCACTTATCTAGCGGCACTGAATATTGATATCCAACAGCAAATAATGAAGCCGCAGTAATTTCCGCCTTATCACTGAAATCCATGATAACGCGCGGAACTTGTTTGTGTCCAATATTGCCTACTTCCAGGGCATCTCTTCTTGTGTATTCATAAGGATTGTATGAATAACTTATTGGTGTTATTGGCGTAGCCTGCTCACCACGATGCTTATATCTTTCCACAAGCAGCTGGGCCACCGGAATTTCCGCTTCTGGTTCTTCTGTTAGTGATACACGAATGGTATCGCCAATGCCATCTTCGAGCAAAGTTCCAATTCCAACCGCAGATTTAATTCTTCCGTCTTCACCATCACCTGCCTCCGTAACTCCAAGATGAAGCGGGTAGTTCATTCCGTCATCTTTCATTTGTTTTACAAGAAGACGATAAGCCTGAACCATCACCTGAGGATTGGATGCTTTCATCGAAATCACTAAGTCGTGGTAATCAAGGTCGCGACAAATGCGTATAAACTCCATTGCACTTTCTACCATGCCTTGTGGAGTGTCGCCATATCGACTTAAAATACGATCGCTCAACGAACCATGGTTGGTTCCGATGCGCATGGCTGTTCCATTTTTCTTGCAAAGTTCTACAAGTGGAGTAAATCGCTCGCGAATACGCTCGAGTTCTGCGTTGTAGCTTTCGTCGGTGTATTCAATTTCCTCGAATTTTTTCTTATCCGCGTAGTTGCCAGGGTTCACCCGCACCTTTTCTACAATGCCCGCTGCTATTTCAGCAGCATTAGGAGTAAAATGGATATCTGCTACAAGAGGCGTTTCATAACCTTTTTCGCGAAGACCATTTTTTATGTTCAGCAAATTTTCAGCTTCTTTTTTGCTTGGTGCAGTAATGCGCACCAACTCGCATCCCGCATCTATCATTCGGATACTTTGGGCAATGGTCGCCTCCGTATTCATCGTGTCAGTAGTGGTCATACTCTGCACGCGAATTGGGTTTTGTCCGCCAAGATGAAGGTTCCCGATTTTTACCTCGCGAGTTTGAAATCGGATATAGCTAAAGAGATCGTTGCAGTACAAATGAAAAGGTTTTATATAAAGAATCCGGAGGCAAATTAAATTGCATACTCCGGATTCAAAGTATTATCAGACAATTATTTTCCGGCCTCGAATCTACGAGAAACCTCAGTCCAATTGATCACATTAAAGAATGCTGAAATGTAATCAGGACGACGGTTTTGGTAGTTCAAATAGTATGCGTGTTCCCATACGTCAAGACCAAGAATTGGTGTACCACCACAACCAATACCTGGCATAAGTGGATTGTCTTGGTTGGCGCTAGAACATACTTCTACTTTACCGCCTTTGTGCACGCAAAGCCACGCCCAACCCGAACCGAATCGTGTTGCAGCAGCTTTTGCAAATTCTTCTTTAAATTTTTCAAAAGAACCGAAAGCCGCGTTAATTGCATCAGCTAGCTCTCCTTCTGGAGTTCCGCCTCCTTTTGGAGACATGATTTCCCAAAAAAGGTTATGATTGTAAAATCCGCCTCCATTGTTGCGAATAGCTGGAGTGTCGAATCCTTTTACCAAAATTTCCTCAATGGTAAGGTTCTCTAGGTCTGTACCAGCAATTGCTGCGTTCAGATTGTTCGTATATGCAGCGTGGTGCTTGTCATGATGAATTTCCATAGTACGCGCGTCGATATGTGGCTCCAAAGCCTCGAATGCGTAAGGAAGGGGTGATAATGAAAATGCCATAATTCTATATTTTATTTCACAAAGATAACAGACAATCTAAAACCTTGTTCAATCTAATTCATTACATCATCATGATGAAATGGTTAGAAAATCAGATGTTTTGATTGGATAAAATAGTTGATAACTCGTCTAAATTGTTGAAAGGCGCGACTGTCAATTATCCTGACATTACAAATATATTTGTGACCAACTTGATGAAAATAAAAACTCCTTGTAGATCAAGGGTTTTGAACAAGGGCACGCATTAGATAACCTCAAGAAACCAACGCGCATGGGCATTTTCAGCTTCCTTACACAGGAAATTGCCATAGACCTGGGTACTGCAAATACGATTATCATTCAAAACGATAAGGTCGTTGTGGATGAACCCTCCATCATAGCAAGAGATAGAGCAACAGGAAAAACTGTTGCTGTGGGCCGCGCTGCACAACAGATGCACGGCAAGACTCACGAGAATATAAAGACCATTCGTCCGCTTAAAGACGGCGTTATCGCCGATTTCCACGCTGCTGAAGACATGATCAAAGGAATGATCAAAATGATCAACCGCGGTAAAAGCGTGTTTCAACCTTCTTTGAGAATGGTAATCTGCATTCCTTCAGGAATCACAGAAGTGGAAAAAAGAGCCGTTCAAGATTCAGCCGAACACGCTGGAGCAAAAGAAGTCTTTTTGATTCATGAACCAATGGCCGCTGCTATCGGTATCGGAATCGATGTGGAAGAACCAATGGGAAACATGGTCATCGACATCGGAGGCGGTACATCTGAAATCGCAGTTATCGCCCTTGGAGGTATCGTTACAGACAAAAATATCCGTGTGGCAGGTGACGAACTTACACAGGACATCGAAGAATATATGCGTCGTCAACACAACATTTTGATTGGTGAGCGCACTGCAGAACAAATCAAAATCGAAGTGGGCGCAGCTCTTCCTGAACTCGACAATCCTCCAATGGATTATAGCGTTCGCGGTCGCGACTTGATGACGGGTATTCCAAAAGAAATCACGGTTTCATATTCTGAAATCGCTCACGCTCTTGATAAGTCTATTTCAAAAATTGAAGAGGCTATCATGAGTTGCTTGGAAAATACTCCTCCTGAATTGAGTGCTGATATCTACAAAACAGGTATCTACCTTGCAGGTGGTGGTGCATTGCTCCGCGGTTTGGATAAGCGTATTTCAATGAAAACGAAACTTCCAGTTCACGTAGCTGAAGATCCGCTTCGCGCTGTGGCAAGAGGAACAGGTATCGCATTGAAAAATGTGAGCAAGTTCCAATTCTTGATGCGCTCATCTTAATACAAATCATTAAAAAGCCCGCTTTTTAGCACTTTTCATGAGGAATCTGATTGGACTCATACAACGATTTTATGTTTTCCTGTTGTTCCTGGTGCTGCAAATCTTTGCGTTATACGTACTGTTCAATAGCAACAACTACCATAAGGCGGAATTCGTTCAGCACTCCAAGGACTGGACAGGAAGCATTTATTCTTTCAGAACTCAACTGAAGGAATATTGGATCCTCGATGAAATCAATGATCGCTTATCATTGGAAAATGCCATTTTACGAAGTCAACTTCCCGAAAACGTACTGACTATCGATACAGTCACACGCTTTCTACCAGACAGCGTGAATCCTCAACGCTATATGTATAAAAATGCTCACGTCGAAAACGTGACCATAAATAGAGAGAGCAATTATGTGATGATTGATAAAGGAAGCTCTAGCGGTGTGGAACGAGAGATGGGAGTGATAGCAAACGGGTCCATTGTAGGAGTTGTTACAAGTGTAAGCAATCACTTCTCCGTAGTGATGCCGATTCTCAACAATAATTTTGTGGCAAGTGTCCGAATGAAAGATAGCCGCGACTTTGGCTTGCTTGCATGGCAAGGTGGTGATCCCGACAAAGCCATTATTAAAGATTTACCCAAACACGTAAAAGTTAGTGTTGGTGATACTGTAGTGACTTCTGGTTCTGGATATTATCCTGGAGAATTATTTGTCGGTATCGTAGATTCAATGGATGATAGACCTGAAGAAAATTTTCACCGTATCGTAATTCGATTGGCAACCGATTATAGAAAGTTAGACTATGTTCAAGTGGTGAAAGATTTGTTTAAGGAGGAAAAGGAAGCATTAATCCAAGCAGAAGAGAATGGCGCTGACAATAATTAAAAATATCATTCGAATTGCTTTTCTGATTTTACTCCAAATTTTGGTGGTAAACAGAATGCAAGCTTTTGATGGATTGGTGTTGCCCATGGTCTACATTTTTGGTGTATTGATGTTGCCTTTTGAAACCCCAAGATGGTTGGTATTGGTTATCGGATTTGTGGTGGGATGGGTGATGGATTTATTTTCAGGTCCTCCAGGACTTCACACCTCTGCTACACTTTTTCTAGCATTTCTTCAGCCTGTTATTCAAAAAATATTCTCCCCTCGCGAGGGTTATGAAGTGACTCAAAGACCAACTGTGCAAAGTATGGGACTCCCTTGGTACCTCACTTATGCGGGCATTCTCACCTTTGCCCATCACTTTTGGTTGTTCTTTATGGAAGTCTTTAGATTTTCAGATTTCTTTTATCAGATGTTGCACATAATAGCGAGCACCGTTGCCACGTTGCTGCTAATGACGATAGGTCAATACTTAATTTATACTTCAAAAAATTCTAATTAGTGAATTTAGACGGTCGCAGATTTACGATCATTCTAATGGTTAGCTTGATAGGTATTATCTATGCTATCCGTTTGCTATTTCTTCAAGTAATCAATGAAGACTGGCAAAATCGCGGTGCAGCGCTCACTGAAAAAGAAGTGATAGTTTATCCATCACGAGGATTAATTTTTGACCGAAACGGAAAATTGCTCGTAACAAATCAAACCGTTTACGACTTGATGGTGCTGCCCAAAGATGTAGCACCATTCGATACAGCTGCCTTTTGTACCCTAGTGAGTTTGACTCGTGAGGAGTTGAGAGCGGGTTTGAAAAAGGCGACTTCATGGCCTAACGTTCGTTACAAACCTTCACCGATAATCAAACAAATCACACCATCCGAGTACGCTCGAATCAGTGAGAAGCTCTATAAATATCCAGGTTTTTTTGGTACTCCTCGTACGCTGAGATATTATCCAGAAGCTATTGGCTCTCTACTCCTTGGAGACGTTGCGGAAATCAGCAAAGGCGAACTTGAACGTCATCCAGATTATAAGCGTGGAGATTATATCGGAAAAGGTGGAATTGAAAAAGCCTATGAAGAAGAGTTACGAGGCACGCGAGGGGTGAAGTATGTATTCAGAGATAACCTTGGAATCGAACGTGAAGTAGCAGACGGATCGCTTGATATTGCAGCGGTTGAAGGAACAGATTTGATCGCAACAATCGATGCAGAGCTTCAGAAATATGCGGAGGAGTTGATGGTCAACAAGCGAGGATGCGTGGTTGCTATAGAACCTAAAACTGGAGAGATACTGACATTAGTGAGCGCACCTACTTATGACCCGAATCTTTTGGTGGGAAGATCGCGTGGTGACAATTTTAATATTCTAAGTAAAGATCCTCAAAAACCCTTGTTCAACCGCGCCATTCAAGCGCAATACAGACCGGGATCAATTTTTAAATTGGCACAGTCACTCACTGCATTGCAAATTGGAGCGATCACCCCTGAAACAAGAATTCAATGCAATAGAAGTTTGATTGGTTGCCACGGACCGCACTCGTTCGACGACTTGGAAATGGCGATTGTCCATTCGTGCAACCCTTATTTCCGTGGTGTTATGCAACGCGTAGTAGAAGGAGATAGAGATAAATCGAGCCGTTTTAAAGATGCGCGACTAGGTCTCAATATTTGGCAGGGTTATATTAAAAGATTTGGTTTTGGAAGTGATTTGAATACCGATATTCCAAATGTTAAATCTGGCTTGGTACCGGGAGTAGAATATTACGACAAGTGGTACGGCAAACTGCAATGGGCATTCTCAACCATCTATTCTATCAGTATTGGTGAAGGTGAGATGCTGGTGACACCTATTCAAATGTGTAACTTGGCTACCATCATCGCCAACCGTGGTTGGTATATCCCTCCTCACACTGTAAAGGGTATTGGTAAAAACGGTCAACCTCGTGAGGAGTATACCCAGCGCGTTTCTGTAGGAATTGATTCTGCATATTTCGTGACCGTGGTAAACGCTATGGAAAAAGTAGTAGGACCAGGCGGAACAGGCGGTCGCGCAAAATTGAAGGATATTATAGTTTGTGGTAAAACGGGTACCGTTCAAAACGAACCAAAGAAAGACCACGCTGTATTTATCTGTTTCGCACCAAAAGACGATCCGAAAATTGCCTTAGCTGTTTACGTTGAAAATGCAGGATTCGGAGGAACATGGGCAGCGCCAATCGCCAGTTTGATGATTGAAAAATACTTAACCGACACTATTACCAACAAAGCCGAAGAAAAGCGAATGTTGGAAACTAACATCATTGGTCTTGAAAAACGATAGCAACAACATAGCATTAGGTCGTATCGATTGGATTGCAGTAGCGCTCTATGTTGTGCTCGTGCTATTTGGTTGGATAAATATATACAGCGCTGCGTATGATGCCCATCATCCAAACATTTTCGATTTTGGGATGGAGTATGGCAGGCAAGCCATGTGGATTGGTGTTTCTTTCTTTTTAGGTATCGTTGTGCTTTATATCGAAGGAGATTTTTTCAATAAATTCTCTCCGTTTATTTATGGTTTTTTCGTGCTCTTACTGATGCTCGTTCTTGTAATCGGTAAAGAGGTGAATGGAGCGAAAGCGTGGTTTGGGGTGGGTGCATTTGGTATCCAGCCATCTGAATTTTCTAAAATAGGTGTAAGCCTTCTGCTTGCTAAGTACATTTCTTCTACGGGTGCTAAATTCAAAACGTGGCGCACGCGTCTTATCGCTGCGGCAATTATTGGTGTGCCCGCTGCGCTTATCCTTAAGCAACCAGATGTGGGCTCTTTGCTCACTTTCGTGGCATTCATCTTCGCGATGTATCGCGAAGGATTATCTGGCAACATTCTCATTATCGGGATCGGCTCGATTGTATTCGGTGTTCTCAGTATCGTGAGCGGTGCGGGTACGGTCGACTTCCCAATTTTCGGCGAACAAAGCGGAAGCTACCTGCTCATCATCATCGTGCTTTTTATTGCTTTAATCGCATGGCTTTTTGTAAGAAACTTCATCGTTCCAAGAAATAGAAAAACGCTTTACTGGATCATCGCAATTTCAACCGCTGCCAGCGTGGCATTCTCCTTTTCAGTAAGCTACATTGTGGAAAATGTACTCGAGCCTCACCACAAGGAAAGAATTTATGTGATGCTTTCTATGCCTGTTGAAAGAGAAGGAGCAGCGTACAATTCGGAGATGGCAAAAATTACCGTTGGCTCAGGCGGTTTCGCAGGTAAGGGATTCTTGAATGGACCAATGACACAAAACAATTATGTTCCCGAACAATGGACCGACTTTATTTTCAGCGCTGTAGCTGAAGAATGGGGCTTCTTGGGAAGTGTGACAGTAATTGGACTATTTGTGTTTTTAATCATAAGAATTATTAATATGGCTGAAAGGCAACGCAGCCAATTCTCGCGAGTTTACGGCTATTGCGTGGCCAGTATTTTCTTTCTACACTTAATGATTAATGTGGGAATGGTATTGGGGTTGGCGCCTATCATTGGTATTCCACTTCCTTTCTTTAGTTATGGAGGCTCTTCCCTGATGGCGTTCACGGCATTGTATTTTATTTTCCTTCGATTAGACGCGGAGCGATTAAGTGTTTTCAGATAGCATTTTTAAGCCCTATCTTTGTCCTCGTTGAGTTCTATCTACAGACATATCGGTCGCTACACACTAATGCTGGTCAACGTATTCACGAAACCAGAAAGAAGAAGTGTCTACAGAAAACTTATTGTTGATGAAATCGATAAGATTGGAATTCAGTCTTTAGGAATTGTGGCTTTGCTTTCATTGTTTATGGGAGCTGTAGTTACACTGCAAACTGCTGCCAATATCGATTCGGGTTGGATTCCAAAATGGACTATCGGGTTCACGACACGCCAAACCATGATTCTCGAATTTTCATCTACCATTGTTTGTCTTATTCTCAGTGGAAAGGTGGGAAGTAATATTGCCTCAGAAATTGGAACAATGCGCATCACGGAGCAAATCGACGCGATGGATATCATTGGTGTCAATTCTTCTAGCTATTTGATTCTACCAAAAATTATTGCGGCCGTTTTGATATTTCCTTTCATGGTCATCATCGCAATGGCCTGCGGTATTGTGGCGGGAGCACTCATTGGAACATCCACGGGTGTAATATCTCTCAGCAATTATGAATATGGACTGACGTATTATTTCGAACCGTTTCAGGTGACATACACTTTGATTAAATCTGTAGTGTTTGCATTCATCATTACGAGTGTATCCAGCTATCATGGCTACTATACAAAAGGTGGTGCACTTGAGGTAGGTCAAAGCTCTACACGCGCAGTTGTGTATAGCATTATTTTAATTATGATTTCAAACTACATTATTACGCAATTGCTTCTTCTATGATCAGTGTTCAAAACATATCGAAGAGCTTTGATGATAATCATGTATTGAAAAATATATCGGTAGATTTTCATCCCGGTAAAGTCAACTTTATCATCGGTAGGAGTGGTAGTGGAAAGTCGGTTTTAACAAAGTGCATTGTGGGATTGATGGAAGTGAATGATGGTGAAATCCACTTTGATGGAAGAAGCTTCACCAAAATGAACCATTGGGACCGTCGCTCTGTGCGTCAGGAAATGGGCATGCTGTTTCAAGGAAGTGCTTTATTCGACTCTATGACAGTAGAAGAAAATGTAAAGTTTCCATTGAAAATGTTCAGCAACATGACAGCAAAAGAAATGCAAGAGCGTGTTGACTTTTGTCTGGATCGCGTGAATCTCAATGGTAAAAACGATTTATTTCCTAGCGAAATTTCTGGTGGAATGCAGAAGCGTACGGGCATCGCTCGTGCCATCGCTATGAATCCGAAATACCTTTTTTGTGATGAACCGAATAGCGGACTAGATCCCGAAACGGCTATCGTAATTGATAATCTAATTCGCGAAATCACCTACGAATTTAATATCACTACTGTAGTGATTAGTCACGATATGAACTCTGTTATTGAAATCGGTGATTACATCAATTTCATCTATAAAGGAGAAATGTGTTGGCAAGGCGATCGCAATTCTATTTTGCGAACGGATAATGAAATCCTCAACAACTTTGTTTTTCCTTCAGAATTTATGAAGGAAATCAAAGATGTCTTGAGATCATCTCGATAGCATTATGAAAAATATTCGTATGTACTATTCCATCATTGTTACTGCTTTGATTGCGCTCATTGTGGGCTGCAAGTCTGAATTGAAGCATGAAAACTGGACGAAAGGTTGTGGAACAATTATTCATATTGATACTATTCAAAGAGGTGGAAGATCGGATAGCCTTCAAGTTTTTGTCGGATTCGAGTATAGAAATAAATTTCATGTAGCGAAGAAAACGTATGCATTCACGGATACGATTTCGATGTGGGAGGATAGAGAAATTATGATTGACTCTTTAAAACCTTGGTATATCGTAGTTGGCAAACAACTCGATGAAAGCATTGCGGGTATTGATTCTTTGACCATTTCTGGTAGACTAAATAATACAAAAGGGAACAAAGTGAGGGCAAGGTTGAGAAACAAGAATGGTCAGCGCACATTCTATTTTGACAATGGGTTCTATTATGTTGTAGTAGATAATACTATTGATAATCAGTTGGTGCTTGATGGGGTAGGCAATAAAGTGAAGTATTTGAACATACACGGAGAAGTAACAGAAGCTCCATCGCTTGTAAATATGGATGCCAATTTTATGCTTTCATATGATACTGTTCGAGCAAATTTGATTTTTGATTGGAATGAAGACTCTTGGTTGTTAGAAGCCAATGAATAGAGAACTTGATTATTTTTACAGAATGAAAAAGATTTTATTTCTAGTGATTGCCACAGCAATTTTGGGAGCTGGTTGTAAAGCTCACAAAAAGCCAAAGTGCAATACTTGCCCAAAATGGGAAGACAAGGTTGAAGTGACGAAGTAAGGAAGTGAAAAATTCAACCAATCTGGAGGGAGCATTAGAGCGATTTCTGCCCAATGAAGCGCTCGCTTTAGCTTGTTCTATGCTAAGGCAGTATCCTCATCATCTTATCATTACACAGCCTCGAACTACGAAACACGGGGATTTTAAAACAATGGGTCATCGAGGCGATAAGCTCGAGATCACTGTGAATGGTAACCTGAATAAATATGCTTTTCTAATTACCTTGATGCATGAGTTGGCGCACCTTGTAGCGCATGTAAAATATGGAGCACGCATCCAACCTCATGGTGAAGAATGGAAGCAATGTTTTCGAGAAACCCTTTCTCCTTTCGTAAATATGAATGTCTTTCCAGAGGATGTTTCAAAAGCAGTGAGAAGTTATCTTCGAGATCCAGGTGCCACCACTCACGGCGATTCGATGCTGTATCAAGCGTTATCGCGATATGATAGAATGACACCCAATATGAAGTTACTGATAGATGTACCTGATGGTGCTTTTTTCTATTACGGAAGAGAAAACAAGCTTTTTCAGAAAGGAAGAAAATTGCGAAAGCGCTATGAGTGTATCGAAGTTGCAACGCGTCACCTTTATTTATTCGACCCCGTTGCTAAAGTGATTCTTAAATAAAAAACAAAATCCCGACACGAGGTCGGGATTGTGATTTGTTTGGGTTAATTAATATAGAAGTTGATTCTATGTCTTTTGAAATTTCATTGTCTTGATCTTGCCGCTTTGGCTAGAGACCTGCAATATATAAATTCCTCTCCTAAGTGAGGTCAACATATCTAGATTTATTGCTGTACAAGCTTCTCCTTGGGTATCAGGATTGAATTTGTAAAGCAACTTTCCAGTCAAATCTTTGATAGTCACTGTGATTGGCTCGTAAACCGGCTCGTCAAATTGTAATATAGCCTTGTCTTCCACCGGATTGGGGTGGATAGAACCCGTTAAAATTGGGTTATTCGACTGAGCATCAGCCAAATTAACCAGCATTAGGGTGCTAAAGAATAGGAGTAACAATTTTTTCATAAGCCAAACGTTATATATGGTTGCACCTTCAAAATCGGTGCCGTTTCTTATATAACGTATCTCAAAGATAATGGTTACCTACTATTTTCCAATAAAATAGCTAAAATTCTTAGAATTGGATACGCACTTGCGCCGTAATATCACCCTTACGACTACCTGATATCTCACTGTTTCCACTACTAATAGTATTTCTGTCTGTGTACATCCATTGAGCATATCTCAACCAAACATCCACCCCTCTTTTTACATCCCATTTTACTAGACCATAAATACGCGAGCCCTGTCCGTAGTAGCCCGGGATACTGAATGCATACAACACGTCTGATTCATAGGCGTATATGCGTGTGTCATAGTTGGGAGTATTAAACATCGCGTAGCGTACATTGATGCTCCACTTCGATCCCATTTTTTTCCAAATCACATCTTGATATAACAAGAAGCCTGTTGATCTGCCTTCAGTGACTTTTTCAAAAACATTCCATTCTGCACGCGAGCGCATCTGGACATTTTGATGTGGTTGATAGATGGCGTTGAATCGGAAATTTTGTTGGCGCTTTGCGACAGGATAGTCGATCATTTCATCGTCGAACTTTCCATCTTCTTCTCCATTTCTTACGCGGTAACGAATGTAAAAATCTTGCTTGCGGTCAGGTTTATAATTGAGTTGAAAGAAATAATCAGTAGAACTTCCTGGACGCTGCACATTATATCTCAACCACGGATAAACAATTTGATCGCTGTAGGCCGAAAGTGTCCAACCTTTTGCAATGTTGGCTTCCATTCCTACAAACAATCCTCGCTCGTTTTGTGGTTCTGTATTTTCTGCAAAAACGTTGAAGTATTCTACTTGATATTTTTCAGAAAAATAACGGTGTACCGCACTCACTGAAAGTCGCGGGTGAAGCGCTCCAACGAAACCATTCAAAGCCGCATAGCCTCCATTGGCACTTCGCGAAAACTCACCAAAAAAATTGAAATTGCGAAATACTTTTTGATAGTCAATACCCATATTGGTATTGTTGGTTCCCTTGAATCGATTGATTTGATACAGTTGTTGTCTCGGAGAAACTTGCGCTGAATAGTCCAAGTGAGTAGCTGTGGCACCGATAGAAAACGTCCTGGTGCTGTATTTAATGTTGCCGCCAAAAATCGTTTCTGTCACCGCATTTTTATCTGCAATTTCATTTAAGGTGCGGTGAAAACCACTGTTCAATAAACTTGAAACAACAATATTATCATCAGTGAAAATAGTGTCGTCTGTGGCAATAGAATATTGCATCAATTTTTCAAAGAAGTAAAAGCGGTCACATTAACTTTGCCAAAATTGATAGTAGTTCTTCGCCGCGCAAATACAAACTTTCATTCACCGATGTGTATGGACGAAGACCTTGCGCATTCTTTTTTACATTCATTACGAAAGGAGATTTTCCAAATCCCAAACCGTTCCAAAATGTCAGACCTTGTCCAAATTGGGCTTGATAATCACCAAGCGCAATCACCTTCACACGTTTTTCATTTCGAATAAATAAATGTGCACTGTAAAAATCGGGACCGTTTTTAAGACTTTCACCCGCATCATTTTCCAAAGTAAATCCAACGGATAAATTTCTTCTGTATGTGAATCGATATCGTGTGTACATATAATTAGGCGTGCCGACATAAGCTGCAGGTTCATTATTCTCTGTGTCTGGAATAAAACCCGCTTGTTGTTGCACTGTGCGACGGTACCTTAAGAAGATATCGCTTCGTCCTTCTTTGAATAAGTTCTTCCATGTGAGGCCGTCCATCATGCCTCCAGCAACCACTGTTACGAAAGGTTGAATGTTTCTTATCGTTACCAAATCGAATCCACGAATCGATTGCAATTCGTAGATGCTTTTCAAAGAGCCAAATTTGCTAATATGATTTTGAAGGGCGTTGATTTGAAGATCAGTTAGAAGGTACAATTCTCGCAAGTCATCTGGATTCGCGCGATTTAAATTGATAGGGTGTTCGAAGAAGTAGCTTAGACTTTCAAACAAATTGGTATAATCTACTTCCACGGATTCATCGACAGAGGAAGCAATAATTTCTAATCGCTGTTCAATGATGTTTTGCTTGGTCAATTCCAAATCAGTTTGAGCCGAATGATCATTCGGTTTTAGGATTACCAATAGAATTGTTGTTATGAAAAGTAATCTTCTCATTAAAATCCTCCAGGGCAAAATGACAATGAGATCTGAGGGCTAAATCCAAGCACGCTGTGGTAGGAAGTAGCAATGTCTGCGCGAAACGTAGAGGATTTCCAACCAAAGCCAAATGATGAAAGGGCTGGATTGGAAGCAAAACCGGCGCGCAAAACTATGGCATCTTTTAGTGTATATTCAACTGCTCCGCTGCCCACAACTTTTTGCTGTGTGGTTTGTTGCACTTGTCCAAGTAGAACTACTTTTTCTGAAAAAGTATACGACGCTCCAAAGCGCAAAGTGGAAGGACTTCTTTCATCATTATACTCAGTGAGCTTGCTTCGATTCGCATTTTCAATGTGACCTGCAAGGGTGAGTTCTTGATTCATTTTATAAATGAAACCTCCTTCTACTGAAAAGGAACGACTTACACCATACCCTTCAGCGATGCGCAGACTGTGGTAATTCATTTGAACGCCGATACTGAACTTATCGCTGAGTTTTAGACCATATCCAAGACCCATTTTAGACTGGTTGAATGCGGAATAGCCAAATGAAGAATAGGATACTGCAAATGCTCCTGCCCCCAATTTTGTGGCAGCAACGATTCCTTTGTCACCTAATTCTTTTATTAAAAAACGATTTTGGTAATAAGCGCCAAAAGTTGGAGACGTAATATGGGCCAGTCCTGCCTGATTATGAAAGGCTGAAAAATGATCGTTGAGCGTCACCGCTGTTCCTGCCAATCCCGCAACACGCGCACCTTCTGCTGTCTGAGCATTCGCAAAATGCCCGAAAACACTCGATAAAATAAAAATGAATATTAATTTTCTCACTATGGTCAAGGAATAGGTGCGGAAGATAAAAAATAAACCAATGACCGACATAAAATAATTGGTAAGTGTTTAATGTACACTTACTTATTTTTTTATATGTTTGTTAAGATACTATTTGTACAACCTTACCAAACCACATTTAAACATGAAGAAGATTTTGTCATTGGCAGCATTAGTGCTCGCCTTCTTCACCGCGAGCGCTTATCAGATTACTTTTCGAGTGGATATGACTAACCAGACAGTTTCTGGAAGTGGTGTGCACATTGCAGGAAATTTTGCAGATCCAGATTATACGGGCCCGGCTGAGAACCCTGCCTATGTCAATTGGGATCCATCGGTAATTCAATTATTAGACGGTAATGCCGAGAATATTTATGAAGTCACGTTGGATTTAGTAGCTGGATTTGAATATCAATTCAAATACATTAATGGTAATGATTGGCCATTTGCTGAAAACGTGCCAGGTGAATGTAATGTAGGTGGTAACCGTGCGTATAATTTGGGCACATCTGATGTTGTTTTACCGGTCATTTGCTATGGTGAATGTTCATTTTGTGCCTCGAACCCGCAGTTTCATGATGTAACATTCGTGGTAGACATGCAAAGTGTTTCTGTTTCTCCAAACGGAGTACACTTAGCAGGAAGTTTCGATTATACACCTGCGCCTCACACGCTAGCTGCGTGGGATCCAGCTGCTATTGAAATGCTCGACCCAGACATGGACCAAGTCTATGAAGTAACCTTGACACTTGCCGAAGGCTATTATTATGAATACAAGTTTGTAAACGGCAATAATTGGGGTTTTGATGAGGCTGTTCCTGGTGGTTGTGCTTCAGAAGGAGGAAACAGATTCTATTCAGTTGGTACCTCAAATAGCACTACTACCGAAGTTTGTTTCGCGTCATGCGCAGATTGTATTCCATCGGCAGGAAATTTCGATGTAACATTTCAGGTAAACATGAACAACCAAACGGTATCTCCTAACGGTGTTCATCTTGCAGGTAACTTTGGTTCTGATGGCTACGTGGATTGGGATCCTGCTGGATTGGCTATGGACGACAGTGATATGGACGGCATCTATACGCTTACATTGACACTAACTGAAGGTATATATTATGAGTACAAATTCGTGAATGGCAATGATTGGCCTTTTGCAGAAATACCATCGGGTTGTGTGAATGGAAGCGGAAATAGATTTTTCACTCTTGGTGCATCTGACCTCACTTTAGAAGCGATTTGCTATGGAGAATGCGCAGCTTGTTCTGTGCAGTATGATGTAACTTTTAGAGTGAATATGAATTTCCAAAGTGTTTCTCCGAATGGAGTGCACGTTGCGGGAAGTTTTGATAATGGTTATCCTACTTGGCAAGCAGGAGGTATTGCATTATCTGATCCTTCGACAAATGGAATTTATGAAGTGACCTTGACATTGAATGAAGGCACTACTTATGAGTATAAATTTATCAATGATAACGATTGGCCCGGTGCCGAAACCGTTCCTTCAGGCTGTGGAGTCGATGATGGTTTTGGAAACTTAAACCGATCAATTACAGTTACTAGTGATATCACTTTAGATATAGTATGCTTCGGAGCTTGTGCTGATTGTTTTGAAGGTTGTACCAATAATACTGCATGCAACTACAATGCTTCGGCGAATGTGGATGACGGTTCTTGTTTGTTTGCAACAAATTATTATGTAGACCAAGATTTAGATGGGTATGGCTCGGGTGCTGCTGTTTCATTATGCACAGATCCAGGATTGGGGTACAGTTTGCTCGACAACGACTGCGATGATTTGAATAGTAATATTCACCCCGGTGCAACAGAAGTTTGCGGAAACAGCACAGATGATGATTGTGATGGACTGGTAAAACGAGGGATGTTCGGTTTCAGCTATTGCAAATGACAATTTCTCTAATGCTACAAGTGTTGTAGGTGCATCTTTCCCTGCATGTGCAAACAGAACAGTGAACTTAACGAACGCCACACCTTCTCCTGAGGCTACTACAACTGCTCCAGTTGGTGCAGGTCAAGAGTATGGTATTACAAGCTGTAGCTCAAACAAACGGTGCGCGTATCACTTCTACTTGTGGCTTGTGATGTTGTGTTAGAACTTCACGATGCTGCTCATACTTTGTATGGTGTAGAAAATGAAACAACAACAGGTTCTGAGATTTTGGTTGCTAACAACCTTACTCCTGGTACTACTTATTATGTACTTGTAAGAAACTTCAACGCTTCATCTGTTGGAACAGTAACCACTTGTATTCAAAACTTGGCTCCAAGTGCTCCAGACAATGGAACAACATTTACTAGCCTTTGTACTTATTTGAAGTGTGACTGGAATGGTGCTCAAATCTACGGCGCAACATTGACTGCAGAGGATGGCATCACCACTTACACTGCATCAAGCTCAGCAACTCAAATTATGTTCTCTGCGTTTGGTGGATTGCAGTATGGTCATACTTATTCTGCTGTGTTCACATCAACATTCATCTAAAATGATGCAGCGGGTAACCCAACAACTGTTGTTGTAACCAGCCCGGTGTATTCCATCACTATCCTAGATCATCTACCTGTGTCACTTCGTAGTACAGACCGTTGTCCTACTACTCGCAACATTGGATCATTCATCGGAACCGATGCTATTGTATGTGGTGTATCAGGATATGAGTGGGAGTTCACTTTAGCAGATGAATTTGGTAACGCTATTTCATTGATCCAGTAGTTGCTGTGAACGCAAATAGCCGTTACATCAGAACCACTTCAATCAGTGGAGTTCAACCTGGAGATTACTATTTGGTACGCGTTCGTCCATTGTTCTCTTACGGTCCTGGAACTTATGGTTCTTCACAAATGTTGTGTATCGCGGGAAGCGCAGGTATGACTACTGAAGGTGGTAATGCTACTCCAAGTTTGACAAGTGTAATTGCTGAGCGTTCAGTGAAGCTTTATCCAAATCCAAAACAGAGATGATCAATATTCAATTGACAGGCATCACTTCAGAGACTGTTCAAGTGAATGTAATCGACGCATTGGGAAGAGTAATTACTTCGAACCAATACAGCGTGAACAATTCATTCAACGGTACCATTCTATTCGACACGAAGTTGTCATCTGGAATGTACAACGTTCAGATCATCGATGGTGAAACGGTGATGATGGAGCGCGTGATTATCAAATAGAGAATTAGGGAATGAAAGAATGAGAGAATTGAATTCTTGAATCCTTGAATCCTCGAACATAAAACCCCGGACAATGTCCGGGGGTTTTTGTTTTATCCTCTGAATCCTCGAATTTCCGAATTCTCGAATCCTTGTTTCTTAAGTTCCTTGTTTCTTGTTCCTTGTTTCTTGTTCCTTGTTTTTTGGTTCCTTGCTTCTTGTTCCTTGTTCCTTGTTTCTCGTTCCTTGTCCCCCGCCTCTCGCTACGCTAGCGCTACGCTCGAGGGCCCTGATGGGACATTATAAATGGCAAAGAGCAGCAAAACTTTGTTTTGCTGCTCTTTACTTTTCTACTTCGCCTCCCTGAATCCTGGTTCCTGAGCTTGTCGAAGGATGAATCCTCGAATCCTTGAATCTTTGTTTCCTTGTCTTCTTCCCGAATCAAGTTCGGGACAAGTGTCTCCTTGAATCCTCGAATCATCGTCTTCTTGAATCCTCGAATTATTGAATCCTTGTCTTCTTGTCTCCTCAAATCTTTGAATATCTTCGCGCAATGGAACCTGCACCTGTTTCTTTTGAAAATACCGAAGTGGCTTTCAAGAGCAAGTCGAATGGCGATTTGAAGAAAGCATATTATCTATTCAAGCTGATTGGAAATCCTGCACTTGTCAAAGTGGGAGATGTGATGACCAATATTGCTTTATCACTTCACATTCCAATTGGCTGGGCAATTAAGGGAAACATATTCAAGCAGTTTTGTGGTGGCGAAACCATTGCAGAATGTGCTCGCGCTACTAAGCTTCTCGATGAAGGAAACATCGGAACAATACTGGATTATTCTGTTGAAGGAAAGGAGTCGGAAAAGGATTTTGATGCTACTGCAGAAGAGACGTTAAAAACAATTCAAACTGCTCATAACAACAAGCACATTCCATTTTGTGTTTTTAAAGTGACGGGTGTGGCTCGATTCGCTTTACTCGAAAAAGTAAATGCTAAAGAAGAGTTGTCAGATGCGGAAGTAGCTGAGTGGCAGCGCGTGCGATCAAGAGTTGACCGTATCTGTGCGTTGTCGGCCAAAACTGGAACTCCTGTTTTTATCGATGCGGAGGATAGTTGGATTCAAGATGCAATTGATGATTTGACCAATGAAATGATGGAGCTTTATAATGGAACAAAGGCCATTGTTTTCAATACTATTCAATTGTATCGTCACGACCGCCTTGCATTTTTAAAGCGTTGTCATGATGAGGCGAAAAGCAAAGGATATAAATTAGGGTTTAAGTTGGTGCGCGGCGCGTATATGGAAAAAGAAAGGGCCCGTGCCGAAGAAAAAGGCTATCAAGATCCTATTCAACCCAACAAAGAAGCTTCGGATCGTGACTTCAATTTAGCATTAGAATATTGTGTAGAAAATATCAATGATATTGCCATCTGCTGCGGTTCGCATAATGAAGAAAGCAATATGAAATTGGCGCAAATGCTTGATCAAAAGGGTATTGCAAGAAATGACGAAAGAGTTTATTTCGCGCAACTTTTTGGAATGAGCGATCACATCAGTTTCAATCTTGCAAATGGAGGCTACAATGTTGCCAAGTATGTTCCGTACGGACCGATACGTGAGGTGATTCCTTATCTCATTAGAAGAGCAAAGGAAAATACAAGTGTAAAAGGCCAAACCGGCAGAGAGCTCAGCTTGATTATTAAAGAAAGAAAGCGCAGAAAACTAGCTTAAGTTTTTAGCAGCTCCCCATATTAATTTCACCGCTAGGTATAGAAGAAAAATTCCGAAGATGAGTTTCACTTTGTGCTCGGAAATTTTGAGTGCGTATTTGGAACCGAAATAGCTCCCGAGTATAAATGCAGCGCCCATGATGAGCACATAGTTGAAGTTTACATTTCCAGCTTTATAGTAATTGTAAAGCATAAGAATTCCCAACAGGAAACATCAACATGGCGAGGCTTGTTCCTTGAGCTAGCATTTGAGATGCACCAAGTAGAAAAACTAATCCAACGATCACCATTCCACCACCGATTCCGACGAACCCGCTCATTCCCCGGCCAAGCCAATAAAAAGGCAAAATAAGAATAGTAGAGTTGACATATTATTTTATTAAGAGATTGCGCGCTCGAAAGTGCAGCTTTAAGTATTTATTCTATTTTTGGCAACAAATTTTGAAGTTAACAATGAATTTTCCTTCTAATTAAAGTACACAAAAGACCACCGAGTGGGTTCGCATCGAAGGTGATGTTGCCACTATTGGCATTACAGATTTTGCTCAAAGTGAATTGGGTGATATCGTTTTCGTTGAAATTGAAACCAACGGAGAGACCATGGCAGAACATGCTGTTTTCGGAACAGTTGAAGCGGTAAAAAACCGTTTCTGATTTGTTTATGCCTGTATCAGGAACTATCATCGAAGTGAATTCAGAGTTGGAAGACAATCCTGCTGCGTGAACAAGACCCTTATGGATCAGGATGGATGATTAAAGTGAAAATGGATGCTGGCGCAAAGACACTTCATCTTTGATGGATGCAGACGCTTATAAAGCAGTGGTAGCATAATTCAGTGAAGAATATATTTCGACATATGGCCGTTCCAATTTTTTGGGCGGCCATTATTTTTCATCTATAGCATCCCAGGAGGTGACATAGTCTATGAAGACTTATGGGACTTTTCCAAGTTTGACAAATTAGTACACATCGCCATCTTCGCTCTATGGGTAAACATGCTTATTGTTTCTTTTAAGAAGCAAAGCACAAGCAGACCACTAAACGAATACGCTAGAACCGTAGCTTTAGTGATGGCTCTGGGATATGGTGGATTCTAGAATTTATTCAAGGGAATGTTTTTATAGGAAGAACATCTGACCCATTCGATTTGTGGCTAATTCTCTGGGGCACTTTTAGGAATAGTCTATTCAAATTCATTTATGGAAGGTGCTTTCTGCTTACTAGATCGAACGTAGAATTATTTCTGGTTTCAATAGGCCCTTCTAAGGTGATGTAAGGTCTTTTGAGTGTTTCACAACACATGTTTATAGAGGATAAATAGATCTTCCCTGTTTTCTGGATTACCTCAAGGATCTGCTATCCATGGAATATCACGAACGGTTATTGTTGGTTCGAGTGCTTTGATATATTCCTCAATCTGGGGCATTTTTCACCATAAACTACTTCTATCCAAATTTTATAAATGGTGATGTCTCCATCTAGAATAAGGTAATCTACTTTTTTTGACAGCGCTTTTTCCCAGATAGCAATTTGCGTTGAGCATGGCAAATTGCTGATTTTGGAAAATTGCCATCGGGATGATTCTTTTCTAAATATGTCCGAGAATGCTCCTCGATAAATAGGGAATTCGGCAATCTATCTGCGGTGTACCGCGCAAAGGAAGATTTGAACTTTCAAGGGCCTGTTACTGCAATTATTTTCATGTAAAAATTCCAATTTGAAAATAGCCATCGACACTCATCGTGAAGTAGATTACAAACATAAGTGCTCCCCAAAAAAGTCTTCTATTGGTATACATGATGATTGAAACGAAATTAATAATCATCAAATAGATAAAAACTTCTCTGATCAAGTACATCATCCAAGAAAGTTGCAATAATTCCAAATACGGTAGTAAAACTGTCAATGAAGAGCAATTTGCATCGGTTTTTTGAAAGCAAATAACCTGAAAATAAGGTGGACATAATCCAGTACAACAATTAACAGGTGCGAATTGGGTTGAATAATCATTGGTTTCCAGTTATTTCCGATGTTGAAGAATCCTAATACCATAACCGATGTATACGATCTGAAGGAAAGCTTCGGCATAAAGTTGCTTCTTCAACAAAGTAATCCCAGCAGTAATGGGCCAAGTACTCCAAAATAGGAAACACCAAACGGCCCATTTAAATATAAATACGTAAACAGTAAATTAAAAATTACCGCTAATGCCTCTAAAATGGCGTTTCGTGACATAAAACGTGGTTTTCGTCGATGATATTGCTAGTTTCGTCGACATTAATTTAAAATTGTTTACTTATTTGCAGGCCTTAACAAGTTCAAAAATTACTTAAGAACAAATGACTAGACATCTTCTCTCTCTGATTATTGGGGTATTATTTTCAATGCCTCTATTCGCTCAAAGAACATGTGGAACTGATGCCGTAGAGCAGAATATGATGCTTACTGATCCAAAGTATCAACAACGTCGTGAGCAAATCGAAATATTTACTAATGAGTTTGTCACCAATTATAATGGTGCAGAACGCGCGGTAATTACCATACCAGTTGTTGTTCACGTCGTGTACAATAACGCAATTGAGAACATTTCTGATGCACAAATCTTATCACAAATAGGGGTGCTCAATGAAGATTTTAGAAAATTAAATACAGATGCTGCAAGCGTGCCGGCCGCATTCGCATCGGTGGCTGCCGACTCAGAAATTGAATTCTGCATGGCGACGGTTGATCCAAACGGAAATCCAACTACGGGCATCACAAGAACAAGTACTACACAAACGTCTTTTGGCACAAATGACCAAGTAAAATCGACTGCCACAGGTGGAGTAAATGCATGGCCGAATACGCAATACCTCAATATCTGGGTTTGCGACATTACTGGAACTATTTTGGGTTATGCTCAATTTCCAGGTGGCGCTGCTTCAACAGATGGAGTAGTTATTGACTATTTATATTTTGGAACAATAGGTACTGCTACAGCGCCATTCGATAAGGGCCGCACGGCAACTCATGAAGTAGGTCACTGGTTGAACTTGCGTCACATTTGGGGTGATGACGGTACAGGATGCACAGGAAGCGACTTGGTAGCGGATACTCCAAATGCAGGCGGTCCTAACTATGGCTGCCCGACTTTTCCAAATATTACTTGTTCAAATGGTCCAAATGGAGACATGTTCATGAACTATATGGACTACACGGATGATGCGTGTATGTATATGTTCACGCTTGGACAAAAAACTAGAATGCAATCATTGTTTGCGCCAGGTGGAGTGAGAGAAGCACTTGGAAATAGCACTGCTTGTGGTGATCCAAATACCATTTGTAATACTCCAGTAGCCTTGAACGAAAGTAATATTTCGGATACAGGAGTTGATTTGACTTGGGCCGCCGTGAATGGAGTGGCAGAATACAATTTAAGATATCGTGTATTTGGAGCTTCATCTTGGACAGATGTGCTTGGATTGACAACAAGCTCTTATTCGATTTCTGGTTTGATTTCATGTACTACTTATGAATGGGAAGTTCAAACAAGTTGTATCAATACAATAATTAGTAACTATTCAACTACAAGATCATTCAATACCACTGGTTGCCCAGTTAGCCCGTATTGTGATTCTTATGGTACTACCACTTCAGACGAATGGATACAAAGTGTTTCATTAAGCGCGATTAACAATGTGTCTGGAGATAACGGAGGATATGCATTCTTTCCTTCTATCACAACAACATTGGATTTAGGTCAGACTTACACTTTTACTGGTGTAACAGGGTATAGCTCCACAGTGTGGAACGAGTCGTGGAGAGTTTGGATAGATTTCAACCAAGACGGCGACTACCTTGATGCAGGAGAGCAAGTGTACACTGCGGCTAATGTTACCAACGGAACAACAGGAAATATTACAATTCCAGCTACTGCATTGACTGGAATCACAGGTATGAGAATAACAATGATGTATGGTGCAACTGCTCCAACACCATGTCAATTGTTTACATACGGTGAAGTGGAAGATTATATGGTGACGATTTCTGGATGCTCGGCTCCGGCGAATCTTACCACAAGCTCCATTACAGATACTGAAGCCACCTTTGCTTGGGATTTTAATACAGGAGTAAATTATTACACGCTTCAATATGCAGTGCAAGGTTCAGGTGTTTGGACTACTGTTTCTGGAATCACCGGAATCTCTTACACTGCAACGGGTTTGACTGCATGTACGAACTATGAATGGCAAGTTCAGACATTGTGTGATGATGCTTCCACGAGCTCTTATACTGCTTCACAAACATTCACTACAACAGGTTGCTTAGTAAGTCCATATTGTGATTCATATGGTCAGTCTACCGTTGATGAATGGATTGACAGCATCTCTTTAAATACTCTGAGTAATAATTCTGGGGACAACGGCGGATACGCATTTTTCCCTTCAGTAACTACTACTTTGACAATGGGCGAGCAATACACGTTCTCGGGAACACCAATGCATTCGGGAACTATTTATAATGAATCGTGGAGTGTGTTTATCGATTACAACCAAGACGGTGATTATTTGGATGCGAATGAAACTGTGTTTATTGGAGGTCCTTCTACAACCACAGTTACAGGTCAAATTTCAATTCCAGTGGATGCACTTTCAGGTCAAACTGGAATGAGAGTGAGCATGACATTCGGGACAACTGCGGTTGGTCCTTGCGATATTTTCCAATGGGGTGAAGTAGAAGATTACATCATCATTTATTTCAGGATGTGGTTTATCTAATCCAACAACATCTAATATTTCAACTGCAAGTGCAGACTTCTCATGGATGCTGTATCAGGAGGTGCTTACACACTCAGATATTCTGAAGCTGGACTGGGAGTGTGGACTCAAATAGAAGGATTGACTTCAAATACATATTCGGTTTCAGGATTGAACTCTTGTACAGCTTATGAATGGCAAGTTCGCACCAATTGCAGTGCCCTTGAATTTAGCGCGTACACAGAACCACAAATGTTTGTGACCACAGGTTGTACTTCAACTTACTGTACGCCTGTTATGAACTCATCATCGGAGTTTATCGATAGAGTAATAATTAATTCCATTGATAATATCAGCGGAAATAATGGAGGATATGGTGATTATTCTAACCTAGTTACTGCAGTTCAAACAGGCGAAACCATTAACGTTTCTGTTACGCCTGGCTTTAGTGGTGCTCCTCAAAATCAAAGATGGAGAGTTTGGGTCGATTGGAACCAGGATGGAGCTTTTACTGATCCAGCTGAGAGAGTTTTGAATTTAGGAGGCGGTGGCTCAAACACTACGGTAACCGGAACTATTACAATACCTGGAACGGCATTACCGGGACTGGCTAGAGTTCGCGTTGGAATGCGCAGGGCGACAAACAGCCCTATTCCGTGTCCAACAAATGGAAATGGTGAAGAAGAAGATTACACACTATTCATTTATAGTGCACCTTCTTCAACTGTTTTACTTCCTGTGGCATCACAAAGTGTAACAGAAGCGGCAAGTAATTTAGAGGTAGTTGTACCTGTTGAATTGATCAATGAAAGTTCAACGGCTTCAGCTTCTGTTGAGGTATATCTGATGAGTGGAGATGGAACACGTCTTGTTGATGCGAGCGCACAAACAATTACATGGAGTGCTGGTCAAGGAGGTGTGAAGTATGCTTATTTCCAAGTTGCCGCTAACAATATTTGTAACGGATCTGAAGACCTTGTATTTGGACTTCAAAATGCAACTGGTGGAACGAGTATTTCAATTGTTTCAGGAACACAACATTTGATGACTGTAAATGATGATGACTACGATAGTTACACGCATATGGATAACCACTTTGACGTGCTGAGTTCTGCTGGATTTGCTGCTCTTGGAATCCCTGGATACGGCGTTAGTGGCACAAATGCTATTAATGGTCCTTATAGCATGTACTTGGTAAATTCCTCTGCAAATACAGGTACTTCGGTATTGTTTTCAGGACCAGCAATTGGAGCAGATCTAGGTGGAGTAAAAACTACGTGGAGATACAATATGCGTACCTTCAATCGCGCCTTAAACCTTTCGGGTAGTTCATTTATTTACCTCAGTGCGGAAGGAGTTGGCTATCCTTCCATTGCAGATATTAATAATGGATATGCACTTGGAGTGGACGTTTCATTAACTAGCGGAAATAGTAATCTTCATTTATTCCGAGTGGATAACGGCGCGGTTACCGCAATTCTTCAGACTTCATTTACAATGAATAGTTCTGTGGACTTGATCGGCGTGGAAGTTACCAGAGATGAAAATGGAAATTGGGTGGTAAGCGTTGATAGTGATGGAAACTTCGATAATTTATCAGTAGTAGGTACTGTAAATGATGAAACACATCTTGACTTTACCATTTTTGGAATATCGAATTCTTATACATCAGTGGAGTCCTCAATTTTTGCAATGGACGATATTGCAATTATTCAAGAAGGATGCGCATTGACATATTATAGCCAATTCCCTGGCGGGAATTATACTTCTGCTATTTGGTCTACTTCACAAGTGGGAACTCCAGATTTCATGCAGTGCAACAGATTTACAAATCTTGTTATGCAAGACAGTGCGCCGGTTACTTTGGACGAAACCATTATTGTAAAAAATATTACGATTGAAAATAATGGAGCACTAAATCCGACAGCCACATCCGACTTATATGTTCATGGAGATTGGACAGTGAATGGCTCTGGACAATACGGTACGCAAAACAATTTTGTGTATTTAGTGGGTGAGAATGATCAGCACATTCAAGGAACTGGAAATGCAGAATTTGCTAACCTAGATGTGAATGGTCAAGGTGATTTGTATATGAATATCCCTACGTCTTTGAGAGCTTACTTGTTCCCAAGAAATGGAATCGTTTATACAAATGACCAGCTTACTTTGCTTTCTACTTCAACAAGAACTGCAGGGATTACTCGCATTTATCCAACTGCAGATGTTATTGGTCAAATCAATATCAATCGATATGTACCAAGTGGTGCTGCAGGATATGTATTCATTGGAGCACCAACACTAAACAATCCACAAACAATTGAAAATGTTTGGGACGATGATATTACTACCACTGGTGTGGCAGGGTCTGACTATCCAAGTTACAATTTCAACAATATCTATTGGTACGATGAAACTGTTCCAGGTGGTAGAAATGAAGGTTGGGTTGGAATGACTGGTACATCTGAAGTGATTGATACGGAAAAAGGATATGTTACCTATCAGAGTAGTCCGGCACTAATCATTGACACACAAGGAGAATTTAAAAAGGGATCAATTAATCAGCCTTTGAGCTACACAAATAGTGGCAACTCAGGTGACGGTTGGAACTTAATGGTAAATCCTTTTCCAAACGAGGTCAACTGGTCGTTTGTAGAATCGAGCAGTAGTGATGTAAACAGCTACTACTACTATGATGCTGACCTTCCTGGATATCGCGCTTTTGCCGCAAACCTTGGTGTAGGTTCTGGTTCAAGATACATTCCTCACAGTATGGCATTCTTTGTTCAAGCGACTGCTCCAAGTCAATTCTTATTGTTTGAGGAAAATGATAAGTCTGTTACAAACCAAGCTTTTGAACGAAATACAGATGAAGAAATGTTCATACGTATTAAAATTCAAAAAGAAGGCTTGGGTGATGAAGCTGTACTTGCTTTCAATGAAAATGCAACAAGTGTTTATGAGAACTTCTTAGATGCTGAAAAATGGGAAAGCATGCACACCACTTCCCCAGAGTTGGCTTTTGTGAGTTCAGATGGAGTGCTATTGAACATTGATGGACGTGAACTTCCGAATCAGTTGATTCAAGTTCCTGTGTATTTGGATATGCCTACTTCTGGTACCTTTACTATTACATTCCCAGAAATTCAGAATCTGCCATTTGGCTCATGTATTTCAATTGAAGATACTTTCTCAGGAGAAATTTACAGTGTTGAAGAAGGAACGGAATTGACTTTTGAAAATGCAACTGCGGGGTATCAAGGAAACCGAATGGTTGTTCGGGTTACTCCATCAATCATTGTGAACACGTCAAATGCTACCTGTTTCAATGCAACTAACGGAAGTATTGAGGTAAACATTCCTCAAGGAGATTGGACATTCTCTCTTACAAACGAGTTGAATAACACCATCTACTCTGGAAGTTCAAACGAAGCAATAGAGGTGGCGGCAGGAGTTTATGAAATTGAAGTTTCATCTATCAATGCAATGTGTGCAAGCACAATGCAAGATGTTGTTATTACTGAACCTGCTGAATTGATTGTGAATGCAGTCAATACTAAAGCACACTGTAATTTAAATAATGATGCAGTATTAGATGTGTATCAGAATAATGCTGTTGCATGCACATGGGAAATTTTATTCCCAGACGGTTCATTCTTTAGAAGTGGAACAGGCGAAGGAAATCACTTCCAGATAGCAAACTTACCTGCAGGTGAATTTGTATTGACGATGGTAAATGATTGTGAAGTTATCGAAATTCCATTCTCAACCATAGATGAAAATGCTGTTGAAGCAAGCATGATTCTAGATGCCTTAACTCTAGAATTAGAGGATGGGGTGGCTGTAATTTCTGGTACTGCCAATGTTGAAAATGCGACATCAATAGTATGGAGTATCAACGAGCAAATTATTACAATGGGTAACACGATGTCGTTTGAAGCGAATACCCTTGGAACCTATGTAGTTGAAATGAGAGCTACAAATGATATTTGTGGAGTTGAATTGACTCAAGTGGTATCAGTAGAGTCTGCATTGTCTGTTGATGAATCGACCCTTGAATTTAGCATCGCACAAAATGAAGGATTTGTACAATTGAACACCAATGGTTTCAACAAACCTTATGACGTAATTGTAACAGCAATGAATGGACAAGTCATCGAAAGACTTACAAGCAACGTCGGTGATTTGAGAATTATAACGAATTCATGGGCAACTGGAATTTATAATATTCAAGTAGTTTCAGAACAGACAGAATTGTTGAATACAAGAATTGTTGCAGAATAATTCTTTTGATTATAAGAAATAAAAAACCCTCGCTATAGCGAGGGTTTTTTTATGTATGTATTTTAGAAAATGCTTAGTGCTGAACACGATTTACAAATTCCTCATAGCTGATTGGCTTCTCAACTATGGTGCACTTCGACTTCACAATCTCAACCACTTTATCTTCATACAAGAAGTCATATACATTCTGAGCCTCTTCTCTGTTGCCCAATGTTTTCTTTGCAAGATCTTCCAATTGCTCTGCCTCAAGGTTCATTCCGTATTGAGCGTAGCGATCGGCAAGTAGATTCTTAACGTGATCCATAGCATCTTCCATCGTAACCTTGATTTCGTTTTCACGAATTATTTTGTTTTCGATCAACTGCCAACGAAGTCCGCCTGCATAGTTTGGATACTCTGCATCCAACATGTCTGGCGTCAATGGCTTTTCATTGGTCATAGCAATCCATCTTTTCAAAAATCCATCAGGAAGAGTTGGATTTACACGCTCAACGATTTCTTTTACAAATTCACGCTTAAACAACCAGTCAGAATCCTTCGCAAAAACTTTATCTAAATCAGCTTTCACTTTGTCGCGCATTTCTGCTTCAGAGTTCACATTTCCTTCGCCGAAAAGTTTATCAAACAATTCCTGATTCAATTCAGCAGCTTCCATTCTACGCACTTCAGAAACTGTAAGTTTGAAGTTGGACTCTAATGAATGTAATTGGTCGTGAGTGATGCCCAACATTTGAGCAAGGTCTTCATGATTCGTAGAAAGGTGATGTGGATTTACAACTACAGAATCACCAGCTTTCAAACCAATCAATGATTTTTTAGTGGCATCATCTTTCAAGTATTCGATAGTAACTGTAGTCTTGCTGTTGATTCCACCTTCCACAACGTTTCCATCAGCATCTACTTGAGCAAGATCTACCATCAACATGTCTTCGCCTTCACTCACCTCTGGAGAAGAAAGCTTTCCGTATCTGCGAGACAAGTCTTTAATTTGACGATCAATCAATTCGTCGCTGACATCCACTTTGTAGTAATCAAAAGATTGTGATGAATCAAGGTTCAAATCGAATTCAGGCGCAATACCCAATTCATAAGTGAATTTGAAATCGTTTGGATTATCCCAATCACCAACATCTTCTTTAGTTTCTTTTGGAAGAGGGTTTCCAAGAACATTGATTTTATTCTCCTTGATGTAAGAATAAATTGCGTCTTGTAGTACGTTATTGATTTCCTCTGCCAAAAGTGACTTACCAAATCTTTGCTTAATCAAGCTCACCGGCACGTGACCAGGACGAAAACCTGGCATGTTCGCCTTTTTTCTATAATCCTTAATTGCCTTCTCGTAACGCTCGTTGTAATCTGCTGGAGTAAGCTCGATGGTCAACTCTGCGTTTAATTCGTCGATTTTGTTTTGAACGATATTCATGATATTGTATGTATTCTGCTTTTAACCTACTGATTTTCACTTTTCGTAGGCCCTTAAAAAAGGGGTGCAAAGGTATTAAAAAATATTGATTTGGAAATTCCGAAATTTGTATATCTTTGCACCCCACTAAGCGGGCGTGGCGAAATTGGTAGACGCACTAGACTTAGGATCTAGCGCCGCGAGGCGTGGGGGTTCGACTCCCTCCGCCCGCACAGGATAAAGGGCTGTTCTTCGGAGCAGCCTTTTTTATTTCCCCCAACTCCCAACCCCCAACTCTTTAACTAATCTAACTCCTTAACTTTTTAACTAATCTGTATCTTTGACCAAAATTTTATAGTCATTATGGAAAAAGTACAGTCGTTTATTACCGAGAATAAGCAACGATTTTTGGATGAGTTGTTTGAACTTTTGAGAATCCCTAGCGTTAGCGCAGATCCAGCCTACAAAAATGATGTAATGAAGACAGCTGAAAAAGTTGCTGAATACATGAAAAATGCGGGAGCGGATAATGTGGAACTTTGTCAAACGGACGGTTATCCTATTGTTTACGGTGAAAAAATAATCGACGCCTCTAAGCCTACTGTACTTGTTTATGGTCACTACGACGTGCAGCCAGCTGACCCTATTGAACTATGGACTTCTCCAGCATTTGAACCTGTAATTCGTAAAACGGAAATTCATCCTGATGGTGCCATCTTCGCTCGTGGAGCTTGCGACGACAAAGGCCAAATGTTCATGCACATCAAGGCTTTTGAAGCGATGTGGAAGTCTGGTGAATTGCCTTGTAATGTGAAGTTCATGATTGAAGGAGAAGAAGAAGTAGGCAGTAATAACCTCGGTCCTTTCTGTGTGGCAAATAAGGAACGTCTTAAAGCTGATGTGGTTTTGATTTCGGATACTTCAATGATCGCCAACGATACTCCGAGCATTGACACGGGTCTTCGTGGATTGAGCTATGTAGAAGTAGAAGTAACTGGTCCGAATCGTGACTTGCACAGTGGTGTTTATGGAGGGGCTGTTTACAATCCAATCAACGCACTTGCGAAAATGATTGCAAGCATGCACGATGAAAACAACCATATCACAATTCCTGGGTTCTATGATAAAGTGCTAGAATTGACAGAGGCCGAAAGAGTTGAATTGAACAAGGCTCCTTTCGATGAGGCGGCTTATAAAAAGGACCTCGATATCGATGCAGTTCATGGTGAAAAATCTTACACCACATTAGAAAGAACTGGTATTCGCCCAACACTTGATTGCAATGGAATTTGGGGTGGTTACATTGGAGAAGGAGCAAAAACAGTGCTTCCTTCTAAAGCCTTTGCAAAAATTTCAATGCGTTTAGTGCCACACCAAACTACAGATGAAATCACAGCTTTATTTAAAAAGCATTTTGAAAGCATTGCTCCTGCAGGAGTACGTGTTGAAGTGAGACCTCACCATGGTGGAGAGCCTGTTGTGACTCCTACGGATAGCAAGGCTTATCAGGCTGCCGCGAAAGCAATGGAAACTACTTTCGGAAAACAACCTATTCCAACACGTGGAGGTGGTTCTATTCCAATTGTAGCGCTTTTCGAAAAAGAACTTGGTTTGAAAAGTGTATTGATGGGATTTGGATTGGATAGTGATGCACTTCACTCTCCAAATGAGCATTATGGCTTGTTCAACTACTATAAAGGAATTGAAACAATACCATACTTCCACAAATATTTTGCTGAATAATTGATGCGTAAATTATGGTTTGCGGTTGCGCTGGCTGCTGTGCTATCAACCACTTCATGTAAGTTCTACAAGGATATTGAAGCCTCAGGTATTGAAGAAGTACAAATGGGGGAAATCAATACTGATGGAGTAGAAGCAACGCTCTTTTTTACAATCGAAAACCCAAATTGGTACAATATTGTGATGAAAGAGACGAAGATTGATGTCTATGTGGAGGATAAGTATTTTGGACAAATCGATCAATATGAAAAAATCGTGGTTCCAAAAAAATCCAAGCAAACATATCAGTTGCGCATGACGGCAAAGCAAGACGCATTAGACAACTTGTTGGGTTCTGCACTCAAATTGTTTTTTCAAAATGACTTGAAACTAGAAGCCAAGGGTTATGCAAAAGGCAGAGCATTATTTGTGGGTAAAAAAATAGATATTCAGGTAACGGACAAGATAACAAAAGAGCAACTTGGCTTCTGAATCCCCATAAAAATCAGGGGTTCTATAGAAAAGTGAGTAATTTTGTTGAAAAATTGGACTTTTACCTTGCCGTTCAGGAAAAAGTAACTATATTTGCCACCCTTTTCGAAGGAATTGAAGTTAAAGGTTAATACCAAAGAGAAATGAAACGTACATACCAACCATCGAATACTAAGCGTAGAAACAAACACGGATTCCGTAAGCGTATGGCTTCGGCTAAAGGTCGCGCTGTATTGGCATCACGTCGTCGTAAAGGACGTAAGAAATTAACCGTTTCTGACGAAAGACGTCACAAGGGTATCGTTCGTCTATAATATTTAATTGATGATATGCTCAGGCTGTCCGTATATTCGGACAGCCTTTTTTTGTTTATGAAAATAGCAATAAACACCCGACATCTCTTGCCACATCGACTCGATGGAATGGGGTGGTTTACGCTGGAAATTTTTAAACGAATAGCTCTTCAACATCCAGAAGTAGAATTTCATTTCATATTCGATAGAAAATTTCACGAAGAATTTATTTTCAGTGAGAATATCATTCCGCATGTTATCGGCCCACAAGCTAGGCATCCCTATCTAATGCGTGTCTGGTACGATTGGTCCATCAAGAGATTGCTCAAAAAAATTCAACCGGATTTATTCATTTCGCCAGATGCGCAATTGTCATTAACTACGAGCATTCCCCAGCTTGTGGTAATTCACGACATCAATTTTGAGCATTATCCTAAGGATATCCCCGCTGTGTACACGAGAGATTTGAAAAGAAGAACTCCGAAATTTGCACAGAAGGCCAATAGGATAGTCACTGTGAGCGAATTTAGTAAACAGGATATAATTGATCATTACGGTGTTTCATCAGATAAGATTGGTGTGGTAAACAACGGTGCAAATGAAGTCTATCAACCGTTATCGGATCAGGAAAAAATTGTAGCCAAACAACAATTTACAGCGGGATCCGAGTATTTTATTTTCATTAGTTCCATTCATCCTAGAAAGAATCTGCAACGCATTTTACCCGCTTTTTTTGAATTTAAAAAGCAATCAAAAAGTGATGTGAAAATGCTTGTTGTTGGAAATATATTTTGGCAAGACGATGCATTGAAGGCTGCAATCGAAAAAGGAAAAAGTTCTGGCGACGTAGTCATGGCTGGCCGCCTAAACCCAGACGAATTGAGATTGGCTTTAGGTGGTGCACTAGCTAATATTTACACCAGCTATTTTGAAGGTTTCGGTATTCCCGTCGTTGAAGCGTTTCAAGCTGGAGTTCCAGTGGTTACATCAAATGTCACATCGCTCCCAGAAATTGCAGGTGACGCCGCTCTTCAAGTCGACCCTTTTTCGGTAAATGAAATCACACAGGCTATGCTCGAAATTTTTAATAACCTGGAGCTGAGGAAACAATTGATATCAAAGGGTTTCGAAAGGTCTAAGCAATTTACTTGGCAAATAGCTGCGGATAAAATGTGGCAGGAAATCAATAAGAGTTTGTAATGGCTAAATTAAAACATCAGGTTTCTAGCTTCGAGTTCGAAGCAGGTTGTGATGAAGCAGGTCGCGGATGTCTCGCAGGCCCTGTTGTGGCTGCTGCCGTGATTCTTCCTAGAAATTTCAAACACCCTCTATTGAACGATAGCAAACAATTGACTGAAAAGCAACGAGCATTACTTCGCCCAATAATTGAAGAAAATGCGATTGCATGGGCTGTTGCAGTGGTTGGACCAAGAGAAATTGAGGAAATAAATATCCGCAATGCCAGTTTCATCGGCATGCATCGAGCAGTGGAGGCATTGAAAATTAAACCGGAGTTTATTGCGGTTGATGGAAATGCCTTTATTACTTATCCAGACATTCCGCATGAATGCATAATAAAAGGTGATGGTAAAATTAAAAATATTGCCGCAGCTTCAATTCTTGCAAAGACCCATCGAGATGAAATAATGGAACATCTAGATCTTGATTTTCCTGAGTATAAATGGAAAAAGAACAAAGGTTATCCTACGAAAGACCACCGCGATGCGATTGCTTCACATGGTGCTTGTGTGCACCATCGGACAACGTTTGCTCTTCTTCCTAAGCAATTAAAGCTTGAACTTTAATTAGATGCTAAGAATATCTTTCCAGTCTGCGCTGTATTATTGGAATTGACCTTAGCGATGTAAATCCCTGTTGGCAAATTTTCAGGTAAATTCAACTGTAGCATCGTTGCTCCTGTTGCATTATTCATTTCAACAGAGTAAACTAAGCGACCATTCAAATCATATAGATTAAAATAACCACGTCCAGAAATTTCCTGATCATTCGTAGAAACAACGAGCATCTTCGAAGTGCTGTTTCCAATCACTTCAAAGGAGAGTCCTGAAATATCTGAGTTTTCTGTTTTTTCAAATGTTTCATAATCAGCATAAACATTATCAGGCTGGGTAATCATACCTGGCACTGGCGCTGCCGCAGGAGCTACTGAAAAATAACACCACGGTGAATAGTCCCCTTGTTGAGCAGGAGCGCATGCACTCGCACTTATTCCTGGTTTTATTCCTACGCGATAAGTTCTCCCTGGAAGACACCCTCCTGCAGCCATTGAACAAACGGATGCCGTAGAGAAAACAATCACGGGATTTGAAATCGGATTGAAAGGTGCAGCGTTGACAACGCGCGTGAACTGAAAGATATATTGATTAATTCCAGGATAGTATTCGACATCAACAGCTGCTGTATTAGTTACCTGTGAGTAACAAAAATCGTTGCTAGGTGGTGTATTGGGAACGGGGATTGTGTAGAGTGGTGGAGTGAAGAAGATACAGGGTGTTCCGGCTTCCCCATCAATACCACACCAAGGACCAATTATTCCGCATGCAATAATTCTAACCCTCGCTTGATAAATTCTATTAAATCTCAGGCAACTGATTTGATCCAATTGTACTGAAGGTGAGTTTGAAATATAGGAGATGGACGTTCCATTTTGGGTAGAAAACTCCCATTCATATTGAGCTCCAGAGCAAGAAAATTGAGCAGTAATCATCTGACTGAGCTGCAGTGTGGAGTTTGTGGGGGTCGTAATGGTGGTTAATCCAGAAGTTTGCATAGTTAGCGGTTTCGACTCTCCTGTTCCACACCAATGGTTATCAACTTTCAGTTCTACCAATACATCGTAATTAATACCATAACAAACGCAAGACACTTGATTCAATAGGAGAATAGAGCTATTGCTGTTAATCACTGAGGTGCAAGATCCAGAATTCGGTATGGTTGACGGAATGAATGTATATCTCGTCGCTTGTACTAACGTTACGCCTGTTGAAGCTACATTATTTCTTCTAGTTTGATCACATGTCGAATATCCATTTGGGTCCGTGCTTAAAGTAGGATAAAAACCAGATCTCAATTCAGCAACTGGATAGTACTGAACTCCAATACTGAATGCCGACCCAGCAGCAGGTGTGGTTGAACTCACACGTATGTAATAGTCGTTTGTTGGAGTAACAGGATTGGCAGCAGGGTCGGTTCTGAGTACTGTGCCACTAATACATTCCTTCCAAAGCAAAGAGGCATCATAGAAATCAATTACAGGACTAAAACCAGCACCTGTAATTTCAATTTTCACTGATTTAGTGCTCAGCGTGGAGTTGGCGGGCGTTGGAATATTGAATTTAAACCAATAGACAGTCTGAGATCCAGCACATGAAGGAAATACTTCACCTGTAGTGGATACCAAAGAATGATTGGTAAAAGTTGCAACACCAGGACTTGCATCAAAATAATAATCTGGAGTGATAACTACAGCTGATGAAGAACTGCCTTGCGAAAGTGCAAAAAATGGGAGGATAAGTAATGCACAAAGCAATGATAATCTGCTCATGAATAATACGATTTCTGGTTAAGGTGAATCAAATATAAAGAAAACTCACTCAAATAACCTTATTTCACTATTATTTCATGATTAAATGGAGCATAAAAGGCACTTCGCTTTAAAAAGGAATAATGATTAGAAATCAATGTGTTATATTTTTCAATGGGGTCTTCATCGCTGGTCAACGCTTCCGCGATACCTTCCGCAACCATAAATCGCGCATAATCTGACCCAAATCCATCTCCCTGCCAAGAAAAATTCATCACATCAAATCCAGCAGCATCATAGAACGTGGTACTGTATACACTGATCTGAATTTTACATCGTGACAATAAATCGCTCAAATCGCTCGCAAGGGGAGCTATTTCTAATTGAGGGTGCTTTAACGCTTGATATTTATCCACTTCCTTTTCTAGTGGATGAAGCTTTAAAATTATTTTCCAGTCAGGATAGTTTTCGATAGTTTTTAGTAATTGTCTAATTCGCGGTATGTATTGTTCAGTCATTAACTTCTGTGATCCAATCAGAATAGTATTAGTCTTCTCGGATGATTTATTGACCGATCGATGTGTTGGTAATACCGACCCTATTATTTCCAGTTGGCTAGGTTCCCATTCACCTCCCTTCAACAATACACTTTTCCAATATTCACCAAACAGTAAAATTCTATCAGGGAAATACCCTTTTTTTAATCGTGGAGCAAGGTTTTTATTGTAGCAATAATAAAGATCTAAAGGGTGGATTAGCCCATGTTGCATTTCTATAACCTCAATTCCACACGACTGAGCAGCACCGATGATTCCTTCGTTGTTGTAATGAACAGTGAGGTAAACCCGTTTTACGTTCTGCGATCGCAGTACACTATAATATCTTAAAAATGTGTGAAAGAAAACATGTAAGGCACTTGATATATATGCTTTCTCTAGACTCGAGTATAGTGAAGAACGCTGCAGTTTTGAGTAGACATCATTCACTTCGATCAACTTGCTATTGAGCGTTTCATCAAAATTGATTTTTGTATCAGTAAGCTGATGAATATTAAAGTCGCACTTCAAACCTCGTTCGGGGTTGAGATTTATTGTACTTACATTCGAACCAAGTTCTGATATTATTTTATTGAAAAAAAATGAAGTGTCTTTCGATTCATTATTGAGCGGTATTCCTGAATCTAAAATGACATTTTCCTTTAAAACAAAAGACGGAGTGGTGTTTTTTTTTCCCCTCTTGAACATTATTTTTTGCAAAAAAATTGGGAGATTGAAATAAGGTTTTAAAGGCTTCACATGACTCTCCATTAATGCGTAAACCAGGCCGTGTTGAAAGATTTTAATGTAAGAATTACCACTGCTTAGATATGTGTCATCTTCACTTAAACGACGATTAATCTCGTTGTTCAATTCTTCAAAAGTGTACTTCATACTTCTAAAACTATTTTGCGATTTTGCATCGATATTATCTTCCCAATTGGCTTGTGACAACTAAGAGACACATCATGTGCTTCACAAATTTCCAAAAATTCATTGACAAAAGAAGGAGTGACAGACACTATCAAACCACCACTCGTCTGAGGATCGCATAAAACTTGCATGGCATACATGTCCAAGTTTCCGATAGCTGAAAAGTAATGACTGTAGTTCTTTGTGGTCATGTCGGGATAGACCATTTGTGCCGCAATTGGTTCCACTCCTTTAAACACTGGAATTGATTTTATATCCAATGCAATGCTAAGTTCATTCTCGCCAATCATTTCAGTGAGATGTCCCAAAAGCCCGAATCCAGTAATATCTGTAAGTGCATGTACTTCGCTGTGCACACCCAGAGCTGCTCCAATTTTATTTAATGCACACATTGATTCAGTTGCTTCCGCCATGTCTCCCTCCGCTATTAATCCTCTTTTGAGGGCGGTAGAAAGTATTCCGGTACCAATGGGTTTTGTTATGAAAAGCAAATCTCCTTCTTGAATGGAATTGTTGTTTTTAATTTGATTTTCTGATATCAATCCATTCACTGAAAGCCCGAAAAATGGTTCGGAACTTTCAATGCTATGCCCACCAGCTAATGGTATTTTAGCTTCACTGCACGCCTTCCTAGCACCTTCCATAACTTGATGCGCAAGATGGTGAGGTATTTTCCCTATGGGCCAACCAAGAATGGCAGTAGCCACAATTGGTTTCCCTCCCATTGCATATATATCACTGATTGCATTACTAGATGCAATACGGCCATAATTGAAAGCGTCATCGACTATAGGAGCGAAAAAATCTAAGGTGGTAATTAGACATTGAGATTCGTTCAACTTGATTATTGCGGCATCTTCGTTACCACTATTCGCAGTCAACAAATTCGGAAATTCATTCAAATTAGCACGCTCACCAATTATTTGATTCAAATCGGCTGAAGATAGCTTACAACCGCAGCCTGAGCTTTTGCTGTATTGCGTTAGTTTATATGCTTCTTCTGCCATTGTTCTTTTAGTTCGATGATTTCACTCACTTTAGATTTGATGTGTGCCACATCATCTGAATCTACAATAGCAATACGTTTTTCATTATTCAACTTCTCGTCATGGAATAAGTAAGTTTTATCATAATATTCCAATAGTAATTTCACCCAATTTTCCCAATCACCATCTACTAATGATAAAATAGCTTTCTTGTTTTGCTCAGGACCCATGCGCTTTTGAACCGATATTGTTTTTTCCAAAAGCTGTGTGATGGGAAACTCACGATATTGATGAATGACATCTTGAATTCTCAGTGCTTGAGTTCTTGTCAACTCAATAGATGGAGCTTCTTGTATTTGATTGAAGATGGCATCAGGAATCCTCATTGTTCCGATCATGCGACTTTCATTTTCAATCCAGACCGAACATTCATTCGGTATTTGGCTTAATTGATAGGCCAAATTATTTTCAAATTGTTCTTGTGTCGGTTGAGCCGGTTGCCCCAACCCGCCGAATGCAGAGCCCTTGTGATGTGCAAGCTGCTCGAGATCTATCACGCACTCATTTTTTTCTTTCAATGCGTGAAGCAAATCTGTTTTTCCGCAAGCAGTTGGTCCGGTTAATTTTAAGAATTGATATTTTCTCGAAAAAGATGAATGAAATTGTTTTCGAACGGCGTTATACCCACCTGCGATGATTCTTACATCAAGTCCGCCCAAATCCATTACCCATCTCATGATTTCGCTTCGCATACCACCTCTCCAACAGTAAACAACGATTCTTTTATTATCAGCATACTGCTTGGCAAGGTTCAACTTTTCGTGAAACAAATTGCCCACCAATTCGAATCCCTTTTTCACGGCAGCTTGTTGCCCCTGCTCCTTATAAGTTATTCCTACAATGTGGCGTTGCTCATTGTTAAGTAATGGCAAATTGATAGCTGTCGGAAGGTATCCCGATTGAAATTCTCCCTCACTTCGAACGTCAATAATTACGTATTCAGGATTTTGAGAGAACTGAATAAATTCCGATTTGTCGATTGGTGTATTCAATTATAAACCGTCACCGTCTAAAAGGTTTCCTAGCCCACCAAGAATACTTCCCTCTTCTTTTCTTTTACCTGATCCATATTGCATCATTCTGCTTGCTAAACGTGATACTGGCAATGTCTGAAGCCAAACCTTACCTGGACCTTTCAGCACAGCGAAGAAGACTCCTTCGCCACCGAAAATCGTATTGCGAATACCTCCAACGAACTTGATGTCGAAATCGACATCTTTTGTGTAGGCAACAATACATCCGGTATCAATTCGAAGTGTTTCGCCAGCCTTTAATTCGCGTTCAATTATATGGCCTCCCGCATGGCAGAAAGCCATACCATCTCCTTCCAATTTTTGCATAATGAAACCTTCGCCACCAAAAAGACCTGTGCCGAGCTTCTTTTGCCACTCGATTCCAATTGAAACGCCCTTTGCTGCGCATAAAAATGCATCTTTTTGGCAAATGAGTTTACCGCCGAGTTCTTGTAGATCTAAGGGAATGATCTTTCCTGGATACGGTGACGCAAAGGCCACGCGAGATTTTCCGGCAGTAGTATGCGTAAAGGCGGTCATAAATAGACTTTCACCAGTAAGCAAGCGCTTACCAGCACCTAATATTTTATCAAAAAATCCTCCGTTGCTTTTTGAACCATCACCGAAAATGGTGCTCATTTCAATTCCCTCATCCATGTACATAAATGCACCAGATTCAGCAACTACTGTTTCTTGGGGATCTAATTCAATTTCAACACATTGCATTTCCTCTCCGAAAATGCGATAATCTATCTCGTGATTACTTCTCATGACCAATTAATGTTTGGTCAAATATAATAGAGACTACAGAATTATTTCATGGAAGATTTAGCCGCTGCAACTACTTTTGGCGCGTTTCCTATGAAAATTTGAGCATCATTAATCACCACAGGACGCTTCAGAAACGTGTACTCTTCGAGTATGTACTTTCTCATTTCATCTTCCGAAAGTTCTTTTTCGTTGAGACCCCATTCTCGATATTTCAATGCTCTTTTGCTGAATAAGGCTTCGTAGCTGCCTGCTAGCTTGTGCATTTCATCCAGTTGCTTGGGGGTAATAGACTCAGTTTTAATATCTTGAAGTTCGTAAGGCTTAGCCTTCGAACCAAAATCATCTAAAATTTTTTGACACGTGCTACACGTTTTGAGATAATAAATCTTCTTCATAGAGAGTGATAATAGGAGTTATAACAGCTTAAGTAGAAAAATGTTCAATCGAGCTAAAGTCGACTTTGAATGAAGGAGATAAGCGCGTTTAAACCTTCATCGAATTGGTGATTATTGTCCACGATAAGCTGGCAATTTGATTTGTACGGCTCAAGATACTGAAGTTCTGCGGGTCGTACATGATTGGCCCACTGATATCTTACTTCATGTTCAGGATAACCTCGCTCTTTGGCATCGCGATTAATTCTTCGTTCCAATCGATTATCATGGTGTGCATCGATATAAACCATATAATCCAATTGATTTCTTATTTCCTCGTAATGGAATACAAAAAGACCTTCCATTATGATGACAGGAGCTGGATGAACGAATATGGGCTCAGGAATCCACTCGGGATTATTGAAATTATATTCTAGAATTTCTAGGGACTTGCCTTCCACCAAATCTACCATGTCGCGATAAAAGTGAGCACGGTCTATTGAAGTTGGCAAATCGAAATTAGTAATGCCATTCTCGTCAATCAATTGCTCATGCTTCGGCAAGTAGTAGTTGTCTTGGCTGACTAGAGCCACTTGATCACTGGTAAATCGCTCAAGTATAGCTCGTAGAAATGTTGTTTTTCCAGAGCCACTTCCACCGGCTATACCTATCAATGTATGGTTTGATTTATTCACTTCGCTGATTTTTTCTTCAATTCTTCGATCAGCGCATCCTCGGCTGATTTTTCGTCTTCAATCTGCAAAAATGAACCATTACCTAGTTCCGATACAAGTGTTAAGTTATCTTTTGCATAAGTATTTGCTTTAATGGCCACTACGGTGGTGGTAATGCCCTTCTTTTCGTAGCGTTTCACAAGTTTTAAAATTGCAGCTTGGTCGTCCACAGCAAAAGCGCCATCGGTGATTACTATCAATTGATTATTTCCAGATTCAATGCGGTTTTTAAGCAACATTTGATAGCTGCGCTTAAAACCCTTCGCACCGCTAGTTTTACCACCGGTTGAAATTTCTTCAACACGCTCAACGAGCTCTCCAGTTTCTGATCCAGATGTGGAGGGCAACAACACCTTGGCCTCGTTGGCGTAACTAATTAGTCCAACTCGGTCTACCGGTCTTAAAACTTGAACGAGCTCTGAAAGTGAAAACTTCATCAAATCCAATTTATCACCAACCCCCATGCTCCCGGATATGTCGAGCAAAAAGACCACATTGTTCGGAGCAAATTTTGACTCAGGTAATACGTCGTTGGAGTCTGGGATAGGTTGATTTTCTTCTACGATAATTATCTCTTCTTCCTCGATTACTATTTCCTCTTCTTCGATTACTACCTCTTCTTGATTGGTTTTTTCAAGGTAAAAAATGAATTTAGAATTTAGGTTATTGATATAACTCGTTTTGATCTGAGGAATGTAGCCCTTCTTATCTACCTTGATGTCATAAAAACCAATACGCGCGGCTTGACTAACTTTTCCCTCTTTATTGGTTTCGATACTTAAATGCACAAACCCGTCTTCTTCAATTCTAATGCGCGTTTTATCGATAGGTAATTTTGTTTTAGCATCATATACTTCAACAATGAAAAAATTGTTAGAACAACAATCGGCTACGCGCGTTGAGAAGTCGGGACATGGCGTATTTCCATTCACATTTACATATTGCACATTCGCGCTAATTGGAATTTGAATAGGTGTGGTCATCGAGGCGAAATACAATTGACCCAATTCTTGAAAAGCTCCTTTGGTGCGAGGATTGAATTGAATACGAACTACAATTTGACCTCCCGGCGGTATGGTTTTATCAGAAAACTTTACTTCGAAATCAACACCAAAAACGGAACGCAAAAGAAAGTCGGGCTTGGTACCATGATTTTCTACGATGATATCAATTATTTTTTCAGAATCTTTTGAAAAATCTCCAAATGTAATTTTCGCTGGATGCACCTCCAACTGGGCACTCATCGAATAACCTGCGAAAACAATTAAAAACAATATTATGATTCTCATGAATTGCGAAAATTTTTAAATTACAATAATTGATCCGCAATCTTTCTATCGTTGGCCAACCTTGGGATTTTGTTCTGTCCTCCCAACTTGCCTTGTGATTTCATATAAGCCGCAAATCCACCTCGAGCCACATTGGTGATAATCAAAGGTCGTAGCACACTTCCCGTGATCAGGTCTTTGTAATAAACATTTAGCTCTACCATTTTATTGTCCATAAATTTAGATACAGCTTCGATATTTGATGGCACTTCTTCCCATTCCACAAACCATTCGTGGTATGGTAATCCTTCTTTGGGTTGCACCTGTGGGGCAAGGTGAAACTCATTTACCTTCAAGCCAAAGTGCTCGACTGCAGCCGCCATTACCGCATCTGCTTCTTCTCCAATTACATGTTCTCCAAATGCGCTAGTAAAATGTTTGATGCGTCCAGTGACTCTGATTTTCGGCGGATCGAGCGAAACAAATTTTACAGTATCTCCAATGCTATATCCCCAAAGCCCTGCGTTATTGCTCAAAATCAAAGCATAGTTCACGCCTATCTCAACTTCACCTAAATGATATCTTCTAGGATTTTCGTTGAAATATTCATCGGCTTTAATGAATTCAAAATAGATTCCAGAATCAACATTCAACAACAGTCCATTGTCTTGCTGACTATTTTGATAGGCGATAAAACCTTCGCTTGCGGGATACAATTCAACGGTGGGAACTTTCTTTCCAATAAGTTCTTCAAATCTTGCACGATAAGGTTCGAAGTTTACTCCACCAAATACAAACAAATTGAAATTTGGAAAAACCTCCCGAATGAACGTTCGGTTTGTTTTTTTGAGTAATATTTCAAAATACATCTGAACCCAACTCGGAATACCACTTATCAAAGTCATGTTTTCTCTCGAAGTCTCTTCCGCAATAGCATTCACTTTGGTTTCCCAATCTTCTATGCAATTTGTTTCAAAGGAAGGCATTCTGTTTTTTTGCAAATAGGCAGGAACGTGGTTGGCTACAATGCCCGACAGACGACCGTATGCAATTCCAGAAGGTAGATAATCCAACACGGGAGATCCCTGCAAAAAGATCATCTTGCCATTTACAAAATCTGCCTTGCCTGTTTCTGCGATATAGGCAAAAAGCGCATTTCGAGCGCTACCAATGTGATTGGGAAGTGAATCTTTCGTAAGTGGAATATACTTGGTGCCGGCTGTGGTGCCGCTTGTTTTACACAGATACAATGGCTTGCCGGGCCACAACACATCTGACTCTCCATCCTTCAAGCGTTGAATGTATGGAATCAAATCTTCATAAGTCCGTACAGGAACATTTTGTATGAAAGTCTCGTGAGATGTTATTTGATCAAAATGATGATCCTTTCCGAACGAGGTAAATTTGCCTTTTGAAATCAGTTGGGCCAGCACATGCTTTTGCGATTGCACCGGATTGCGCAACGACTTAATTACTTTTTTCATAGCCAATTTGGCTATTGGCACACTAAGCAATGACTTCAACCCCATTCGAGCAATTTTGCTACGAATTTAAGGAATGCTCCATTTTAATTCAACGTAAAAGCGAATTCCTTGGTTGGAAGCAAAAGAATAGGAAGGATCAAAAGTGAGTGCGTATGGGTTGTCAGGAGTTGACATCACATTGCCAGATGCATCGAATTGTACATTTTTGTCGAATGGATCATGTGAGCGAGCAATGAGAAAGGGCAGACCTTTAGCAGGTGTTTGATTCAATATATTCTGAACTCCAACTCCGATTTGAAACGATTTGAATTGATGATTCAATTTTATATTTTGAATACTCCACCAAGGTGATGTGGTTGGACGAGGATCTAAAGCTCCCAATGTCGGAAGCAACATCGGTCCGTATAGATTTCCCGTGTAGTCAACACTGGTTTTTTCATTATTTAATTTGTAAGTTAATGACCAGGTGGCGGAAAATTTTTCTGTCAAAACAGGTCTTTGCTTTTCATTATTTGAAATGAAATAATTGTCTACATAAGTAAAGCCAATAATGCCCGACACTCTGTTTTTCACTCCTTCAATTTGAAGCGATAACCCCTTGTTCTCAGCGTATCCATGGAGGTTTGAATAGATAATTTGATTAGAATTTGTAAAATAATCGGGAATAATTTTGTTAGAAAAATGACTGTAGAAAATACTGAAGTTCAAATTGACTCTACCTCCTTTATTGAAAAAGAATTTTTGAATCATATTAAGATTAACGTTCCACGATTTTTCGGGTTTTATTTTCTCGAGTATCACTACTTCTCTCGATCCCGTGAGCGCCGCATGGTCTTCGGAGAATATATTCACCGTTCGAAAACCATTCCCAACGTTTAAACGGAAAATAGAAGAAGGATTACGTTTCCATTTGATTCCTGCTCTTGGCGAATGAATAAACCCGTGCAACGGGTGATCGTCGAGTCGTGAGCCAATAATGAATCTCCAGTTTTCATTGAGCGATTTTTCATCTTGAATGAAAATTCCGGGCAAGAATACTTTAGAAGGTTGATTGAGTTCTAACCCTTGTTCAAAAGCCATTGTGGCGGTTGTGTTGTCATCGTAGAAGGTGTACCTACTGGTTATTCCTGCCAATAGATTATGTTCATTCACGGTCTTGCTCCATACGAGCTGATTGTAGAGAACTACTTGATTCGCGATATATGAAGTTGTTCCATACCTGCTGTCTTGTGCGTGATAATTGGCAGAAATGGAATAGGCCAAATCTTCGTTGGTTGGCAATTGGTACTGTCCAATCAACTCTATTCGCTTTGTGTAGATGCTTTCACCATATATGCTGTCTCCTCCGCGATATTGTGGACCCCAGTTCATTTGACCGCCCCACCGATCTTCGTAGAGCCCTCGAAGTCCAATTTGTAACAACTTAGATGACCTTCGTTTGAAATTTATTTTTTCAAAAACAGAAATTCTATTTTGCAAGGTCAGATCAGTGAATCCGTCATTATTGTTGTCAATTGGTGTGGAGTAATTGTAATAATTGATGCCTGTGAGAAAAGTAGTTTTAGTGTTTCCCAATTTAAATGAACCGTCTAAACTGGCCGCCATCCAGGAGTTCAATTGGGCTTGGACAGCTATTTTCTCAGCGGTGTTGACATTCTTAGTTACAATATTGATCAGTCCACCAATGGCTTCACTGCCGTAAAGAGTAGACGCCGGACCCTTCACAATTTCTATCCTGTCTATCATTGATGTGGGGATTCCGCTGAGTCCATACACAGTGCTCAGCGCGCTTACAATGGGCATCCCATCGATGAGCACAAATGTGTACGGCCCCTCAAGTCCATTGATGTGGATATCTCCAGTATTGCAGATGTTACAATTCACCTGAGGCCTTACTCCATTTACATTGCTCAAGGCATCAAAAAGACTTGGAGTGGGGTTTTTGGAGAAATAAGAGGAGTGGTACAATTCAATAGGAATGGTACAATCATCTTTGCTCACGGGTTTAATCGTAGCACTGATTACAACTTCGTTCAATACCGAGCTGGTATCAGCTTGTGATAGTAGTGTGAAAGGGAGAGAGAAGGCCAGTAATAGTATTACCGAGGTCTTCATCTTTATTATTTTGTCTGCAAAACTATAAAAGTTAAGTATGCTTAACAAATATATTTTGATATACTTGATTATATTTGTTCATGCTATCGAATTCGGAAGAGAATTATTTAAAGGCACTTTTGCACCTTACCTTGGAAAGAGGTCAAGCAGAGACGGGTACAAATGAACTGGCAGCCTCACTGGAAATTAAGCCCGCTGCTGTTTCGTTGATGCTTAAAAAGCTCAAAGAAAAAAACCTGGTTCTCTATAAAAAATACGGAGGAATCAGCCTAACTAGCGTAGGAAAAAAGGCTGCAATCGAAGTGATTCGAAAGCACCGTTTATGGGAAACGTTTTTATGCGAAAAGCTTGATTTTTCGTGGTCTGAGGTGCATACTGTGGCCGAACAACTGGAGCATATTCAGAGTAAAAAACTCATTGATGAGTTGGATAAGTTCTTGGGTTTTCCTAAGGTAGATCCTCACGGAGAACCAATACCTTCTGCCAAAGGAGAGTTGGATTTTAGATCTAAAATTACCCTTTCAGAAGCAGAAATTAAAAAGTCTTACATCGTATTAGGAGTGAAGGACGATAGTTCTGAATTCTTAGAATACGTGGATAAAATGGAATGTAAAATTGGCACCGTCATCAAGATTCTCAGCGTTCAACCTTTTGATGAGTCTTTGGAGGTTGTGATGGGAAACAAGAAGAAAATGGTAACGAAGAAATTCGCTCAAAGCATTTTTGTAAAAAAGAAGAAGGCTTAAAGCTCCTCGAATTTAAATAGTGGATATCCACGCTCGCCTTGGTCATTGTAAAAATCAATGAATTGCAACTTGAATAATCTACCTGATTCGTCTTGTATTAAATAGGTAACACTATTATCCACGGTATACAGATTGGCTTCAAGATCGAAGAATTTCCAATCGTATCCAATCACATCTTGGTAAGCGCTTTCGGCAGTAAAGATGGCGTCTTCCGGTTTCACATCGGCATAATTTTTATCTCTGATTTCCTTAATCAATACTCCAGAATCTACATTTTGTAAAGCACCTGTTACAAGGTAAGGTGTGTATTCTGGTTCGTAAAAAATGTGTACATATTGAGTAAAGCAAATGTCCCATTTTGGATCTGCCAATTCAAATAAACTCTGTGTATCTAGGTTGATAGCCACCACTTCATTATCTGCTATGTTCAATGGAATATTGAAAGTCTCGGAAGTGCCAGGTTGACGGAATTGCAATTGAACGGGATCGGAAGTGGTGATGAGTTTCAAGAAGAATGGTGTGCGCTCAAAACCATTGTTGTCATATCCTCTTGTTAAAATGAATACTGTTCCATCGTTCATTTGCTTTCCAATAGCTAATGAATCTAGCAATCCCGATTGCTCATCTGCTTTGTACGGAAGGTTAGTTATATCATCGTCTTGAGAAAGGTCTGATTGATTTGTAGTTGCTGCTAGCAGAAATGGTGATTCATTCAATCGAACAATGAATTCATTGTTTATCGACTCAATTGTAAAATCCCACTCCAATTTGTTACGTTCTTTTACAACGGTATTCGTAGCCAAATCAAACCACACCACTTCTGTATAAGTAGCACCCATCGCTATGGATTGGGTTTGTTCGCCTGCGCGTACTTGCTTGTCAATAGGAGTTTCTTCTTTCCAACAAGAAGAAAGTAAAACGGCTATGAGGAGGAGTGTAATATTTCTCATTTTTTCTTACTTAAGTTGAATTGAATAGAAGCAAAGAAATTTCTACCAGAGGCAATAAGCGCTTGTCCAGAGCCTGCAGTGTGCGCGCCACCTGTTGAAGCAGTGTTTATGTTTTGTACATCCAATAGATTCTTTACACCGAGTGTAAATCTGAATTGTTTCAAAGCGTATTGTACATTGAAATCTGTCATGGTATAGCCCTGCCCTTTGATCAACTCATAGGTGTTTTCCGAAGTCTGAATGTAATTCGGAGTGCTTCCAATGATACGATTGAAGAGTTGGGCGTTCCATTTTTTATCGGATGAAATCCACGTCAATGCCAAAGTTCCTTCGTGAGCGGTTAGGGCTTTGTTAGCATCTGAGATGCCTTGTATCCGAGTTGTTCCAGCAAAGGCGAACGTGGTTTTCCAATTACCTCTATAGATGTTTAGCTCTGCATTATATCCATAGGTTTTGAAACTGCCAACATTGATATAAGTGTAAAGTGTATTTTCGGATTGAGCAAGTGTAATCAGGTTTTCTACATCATTAAAAAATCCAGTCGCATCTACACGGTAGAAATATCCTTTGTGTTCTTTTTTCCAATTCACGGAAGTTTGATATTGATTGCTCTGCTCCGCATTCAAATTTGTACTACCTTGAATGTTGTGATTCACATCTACAAAGAAGAAGTATAGTTCTTTCAGTGATGGTGCTCTGAACCCTCTAGCATAAGATGCTCTCCAACTCACATTATCTTTTTGCCACATGATATTCAAAGAAGGAATAACGGGCATATCATATGCTGTGTTATGTCCCCAACGAACTGCAGGTTTTAAATTGATTCTTTTAGAAAGCTGAATTTGAGAAGTGGCATATCCTGCATAGTCACCAATGGATTTCGTTTGTCCATCAATTCTTCTACCTACTGTTGTTTCATAGTTTAAATCATATCCAAATTCAAAGGAGAATTTTTCATTGCGTGGATAATAGAACATAGAACCACGACTCATGTAAAGATCGAATCGTGAGGTGTCTTGAGCACCTTCGGTAGCAACCAATACATCTGACAAATCAGTTAAATCTGTGAGTACAGTATTTTTTATACGTTGATAATAATTGTATGCAAATACCTGTTGTGATTTCCAGCGATTACTCCATTGGCGATTGTAATTGGCACGAATATCATGACGTGTCGTATGATAGCGGTCGTCAAAAGCGGTTTCTCCAAATGGTGCTCTCGGCAAACCTCTGTTGATGATGGTTTCGTCGAAAGTTTGAAGGGTAATGTTCAAATCGTTTTTCTCATTTCTTACACCTCCACGAACAGCAACGATATGTTGAAGTCGAGGTTTCCAAGTTTTGAAACGAGTACTATCTGCAATCCATGGACTAAATGTGTCGTTCCACTTTTCATTCGCTGCCCATCCATCAAATTGATTTCTTGTAGCATCAATTCCTATATACCCTTTCCCTACATTTTTGGTAAAAGAAAGCATGTTATTCCATGTCCCAATGCTCTCAGCATAAGTCTTTGCTTGAACATTGTACTTTTCACCTGTATTTTTTCGAGTGATAATGTTGATCGTTCCCGCTATGGCATCGGTACCAAATTGAACACTCAAAGGTCCTTGCACAATTTCAATTCGTTCAACATTCGCCAAGTTGATTTGACGTAAATCTATTCCACCATCTATGCGACCTATAACCGGAACGCCGTCGATCAAAATCTTTACATTAGAACTACTCAAACCTTGAATCGAGATTCCACTGCCCAGAATAGCATCTTGACCTACGCGCATGTTGAGCTCTTGCATCAATACATCTTCGAGGTTGATTGCTGCAAGTTGATCTATTCTCTTTCTGTCTATTACTTTTAATTTGTGAATGCTCTGATCCACACGCACCTGATCGTGTTGAGCCGTAACTACAACTGCGGTCATCATATTGTCGAGAGAGTGCAGCTCGAAGGTTTGAATGCTCTGATTGAAACAAATGTTTCTAGTTTCGTAACCCACCAAACGGATGGTAGCACACAAACTGTCTTTGCCTGCAAACATCTGTTTCGGAATTACGACGTGGCCATCTCCATCAGATGATATTTTCACATCGTTTGAAATATCCACCAATACTCCTGGAATGGAGATTTGATCTTCGAAATCGATAAAATACAAATCAGCTTGGGCGTTCACCTGAACACCCAAGCCAATAAGTAATACTATCCAACTATATTTTAAAACTTGACTCAACATTTGCAACAATTGATCTCCATTCTGTCAACTCAGGTATTCCCGGTTTTCTTTTTCCAAAAAACTGAACGATAAGTTCTCCAGCAGCATCAAATACCTCGATGCTCGTAACGATACCATCTTCAGAAGGTTTGCGAACCACCCAAGTTTGGGCAATGTCCTTTTTCTTCAAGTGAAGATTGAATGTTGGATCCAACACATTTATCCATTCTTCCATATCTACTATACGAGAAACAGTACCACTATAGATTTGTATCATACCCGGATTTCCAACAAAACACATGATGGGTGTCTTGGTCTCTGAAGCTTCTTCAAGCATGGCTTTTACTGTTTCTGGTCCAACTTGAGTAGCATAGTTACACTCTGGAGCATTGGACAAGGCATCTGTTCTTGAAATGCCATGTTTTTTCAGCATTCCAAAAAATTCATGCGTGTCCTTCATGTTCAACCAATCATTTTTGAACGCAGGAACATCTATTTCCGAAACGTTTTTAAATGTTTCGGGCATCGGCAAAGGCTCAATTACGTAGTCTCCTGTGATGTATGTGCGGTATTGCTCCACGAGTTGGTTGTAGGCGTTTTCGTCCGATTTTTCGGTGATGTAAATTTTGTGCACAGCGCGCCCGTATTTGTCAAAGAATTGTAAACTCTTACGGCCATCTTCATTTGCTGCAAAAGCATACTTCCAAGTACTGAAAAATATGCGCAAATCAATCAGTTCACCAAGGAAAAGGCCCACTGGTCCTGGGTTGAAATCGGGTTTGTCATATTCACCTTTAACCTCATGAACGGCACTATCGTTTCTAGTTAGTGCCATTACAGTTCCTAACTGACCAACCGCGGTCAAGATTTCTTTATAGTTGTTTTGAAGTGGAGTGATGTAATCTGTTGTTACAAGAAGTTCCAGTTCTGTTACGCCCAGGATTTCTGCGGCATTGCGAATTCGCAGTTTGGGTTGCTGAGCCAGTAGCTCATTCCATTGCTCTTTCAAGCTCTTTTCTATTACTGACATTTTAATTTAATTATTGAGTTAATGATGATCGATGGATATGTGCCAATTGTTTTGATGGTGATTGATGGTGGCATTCACTTCAAAACAATTTTTCATGAATGAAGCGGTAAGCACTTGACGAGGTGTTCCGAAAGCACATGCTTTCCCATTTTTGAGTGCAAGGATTTTATCGGATATTGTGGCGGCGATTTGGATGTCATGTAGTACGACAATTGCTATATGTCCCTTTTTTACAAAGCTTTTAATTCGCTCCACTAATTCGTAAACATGCTTTAAGTCGAGGTGATTCAAAGGCTCGTCGAGAATCAAAAGCTTCCTCTCTTGGTTATGTTCTTCCTCTCTTAATTGAGAGAATGCTCTGCTTAATGTTACACGTTGTTGTTCACCCCCCGAAAGATTCTTAAAGGGCTTTTCTGCAAGTTCTGCAATGCCTCCCGACATCAATTCTTGTTCGACAATAAACTCATCAATCGGCCGTGGACTTTTGCGGAAATGAGGGTATCGGCCCATCATTACCATTTCATAAACAGAGAAATTATGAGAAGTAGAACTGTGCTGTCGGTGCACCGCTCGAGACTGTGCAATTTCTTCTATCGCTATACTATCAATATGTTGATTCTGCCAGTAAACACTGCCCGTTTGGAGTGCAATTTCACTACTCAAAAGTTTGAGCAATGTGGATTTTCCCGCTCCATTTGGACCTATTATTCCCAAGATTTCTCCAGCCTCGATTTGAAATTGGATATTGTCTAGGATTTTTTTTCTCGGTGTCTCGTAGCTTAAGTGTTCAATTTTTAACATGCCTGCAGTCGTTTCTGATTTCGTCTTAATAGATGAATAAAAAAGGGCGCGCCAATCATGGCGGTTACAATTCCTATGGGAAGTTCTGCAGGAAGAACAATAACACGAGAGATAATATCAGCCACTAGTAAAAGCAGCGACCCCAGAAGTACCGTTGCGGGGATATTTTTCTTATGGTCATTACCAAGAAGTATTCTAGATACATGAGGAACCACAAGGCCTACGAAGCCAATCACGCCACAAAAGGCAACGGTAGTACCCACGGCTAAACTCACAAGGATGATAATTTTTTTCTTGAAAAGTTCAACGTTCATTCCTAGAGATTGTGCCTCGTTTTCTCCTAGTGTAAGCAGATTTAATTTCTTAAAATTTATTTGAAAAAATAAGAAACAACAAACGAGCGTGAATGAAAGTACGCTCAACTTGAACACAGACATTCCACTTAAACTTCCCATCATCCAAAAAGAAATAGTGCGTAGTTGCTCATCGTCGCTAAGAAAATTCATAAGTCCAGTTCCAGCCCCCGCAAGCGCGTTAATTGCAACACCTGTTAAAATCAATTGAGACACGTCTGTTTTATAGCCGATAGTGGAAAGTCGTGATAAGATGATTACGGTGAATAGTGATCCAACGAATGCGAATACAATAGGTGAACCATTATAGAGAAATGGAATACTCAATGTAGGGACTAAAACAATGGCAATGCTGGTGGAGAAAGACGCTCCTGTTGAAACACCAAGCAAAGAAGGTTCTGCCAAATCATTTTTCATTGCTGCTTGCAAAACCAAGCCTGAAAGTGAAAGCAACGCACCAACCAAAATGGCACCTAATGTTCTCGGAAATCGGATACTCTCTAATACGTATGAATGCTGATCCGATAAATTGATTTTATGCATAAAATAGTTCGAAAGGTCGCTGATGCTGATGTGAATTACACCGATCATCAACGACGCGATCGAAGCCAACAATAGCAAAGACGCTATTATTGCAGTAGCATATTTTTTTATAAGAATCAATTATAAAGTAGCTTGTTCAAAGCGGTTGCTGCGATATGAACACGAGGTCCGAATCCAGCGAGTAAATGACCTTCCATGGAAATGATATTGTCATTTTTCCATGCATTTGTTTGTGAAATTCCTTCAATAGCGGTAAGCGCATCTTTGCCACCTAAACTTTCTAATCCAGAATCGAACATCAAGATATAATCTGGATTAGTTTTGATGAGATATTCTACATTGAGTGGAACATAACCTTCTACGTCGGTGATGGCATTTTTTCCAAGCGCTAATTCTATGATGGCAGATGCCGGAGTGTTAGTTCCTGCAACAAGCAAATTACCAGGGCCTCTAGAGTAAATGAACAACACCTTCTTCGGTTGCACTGGGGTAATTAAACTATCGAGTTTAATTTCATTGATTAACGCACTGGCTTTGTCTTTTTCATCGAAAAGTTCACCAATGTTTTGAATCATTTCAATAGTTCCATCTACGGAATATTTTCTTTTGATCACATCCACGAGAATCCCCGCTGATTGAAGCGTTTGAATTTGCTCTTGCGAAATTTCTCCATCGTTCGCTAAAACAAAATCAGGTTCGAGTGAAATGATTTTTTCCAGATTTACCGAACGAACGTAACCAAGTTTTTCAACTTGATCAACTTCTGCAGGATAGGTTGATGTAACATCAACTCCAACTAAGTTGTCTCCTTGATTGAGTGCATAAATTGTTTCTGTGATGGCTCCATTCAATGAAACAATTCGCTTTTTAGATGATTCGTCAACTTTGGACTTTGGAGCACAACTCCAAAGTCCAATCGTTGCGAATAGTATGATAAATATCCTCATCTTATCTCACTTGAAACTTTACTGTTTCAGAAGAGAGAGAATTAGAGATAGTGAGGAAATAAAGGCCTTGTGATAGGTTGCTGACGTTTAATGTATTGTTCTGCAAACCTTGGATAGCAACTAAGTTTTCTTGCATTACAACGCGACCATTGATGTCTGAAATAATCAACTGATTATTGATGTTGTTCTTGTTGTCTGTTACAATATTCAAAACATCTGTAGTAGGATTTGGATACACTTGAAGAATAGACGTTGAAGATAAATCTTCAACAGAAGCTGTAGAGATTAATTCTTTTGTGAATTCATAATCGCCGGTAGCACTTCCGCCGAAACCAGTGAAAACCAGTTTCCAGATATTGCCTTCTTGATCACGAATGAAATAAACACGATCAGCAGTGATGTCATAACCAGCACCGTTGAAAGATTTCCAATCGTATCCTATTACATTTTTCTCAGTAGAATATTCTCCAGACCAATCTTCGAATGTATCGGTATTTACACCATCTACTTGTAGTACTTCAACATTTGGATTACTTAGCACTCCGGCTACAGTGTATGCTACAGGTACAAACTCAGTGTACTGCATGAATGTGAGATCCCATGTAGCTGATACAGGGTCTCTATCGAGCAATTCATTGTTTGCAATGGAATAATAACCGAATTGTTTTCCTGCATAGTCTGCTTTGTTAACAGCTACTGTGTAGTGGTTGTCTCCATTGATATCTGCAATTTCAAAATTGTAAACACCAGCAAGCGTCAGGTTAATCAATTTGATTTTTTTCAAAGTGCCTTCTCCAGTTTGTACGATGTACAAACTATCTCCCGTCACGAAGTGTGTTACAGGATTATAAACACCCCAACCGAAGTCTAATCCAGAACCTGAGTTGTTTTGATCGAATGCACCCAATTCCCAATCCGTTGCTGAGTTGTTGACCTCAGCCCAAGTTTCGAAATTCGTTGCGTCCACATTGTCCCAGTCATTGATAGTCCCGTCAGGATAAACCTTTACGATGTTTCCATTTGCTGGATTGATGTGAATAGATGAAGAGAATGAAGAGATTGAAAATGCGATATCCCATTCTGCTTTTGGAGCACTCCCTTGTTCGTCGTTCGTCAGTGAATACCAAACTTGATTGGCATATCCTGCTCCTTGCGATACAATGTCATTTACTGCTTGTGAGTATGCTGTCACGTTAGACAGAGCAATGACACCGATTAAAATGAAACGTAGCTTTTTATGCATTGTGCTAAATGAATTGATTATTGATAGCGCAAAGAACGAGTGACTTTTTTAAAACATGATACCACATTGAAGGTATTTATGTCAGAGAATTGTAAAATACCGTGTTTGTGGTAGAAGTGTCAAAGAAGTGTCATGAAAAAGGCGCCAAATCATCGTTTCCAAGTGATTAAACTCACCACGAAAAGACTTATACCAGATGTTAGTCCATGACTCACACCAAATAATTCGATAGCCATAAGGAAACATGCGATAGGTGTTTTTGTAACGTATGCAAAAACAGAAACAAATCCTGCAGCGGCTAAAATGGATAATTCATCAGGATAATAAAATCCAAATGCACTTGCCATGGTTGCACCGATATAGAACAACGGCGTTACTTCTCCTCCTCTAAAACCAGCTGCTAATGTAAATGCGGTCAACAACAACTTGATGAGCCAGTCTTGTGGCGGACTACTTTGTAAAAAGGATGATTGAATAAAAGGAACTCCCAATCCAATATGTCGATCGGTATTAAGCAAGAGTACTACTGCAATGATAAATAGTCCGCCTACAAATGCGCGCAACATTTTATTTTTAAAAAAATGAGTGAATGTTTCTTTGAAAACACTTCCCATTTTCAAATAAAGCCAACCTGCAATTGATCCAGCTACGCCAATGATTAGAAGGTGAAAAATCGTATTTTGATTGAGCGAATCAAAGGGCTGCACATCATATATGCTATGGTGAATCCCCCAAATATTGCAAGCAGCATTTGATAGAAATGCAGATATAAATGCAGTAATAATCAGCACAGGGTGATGCACATCTTTTCTTCGCAAATATTCAAGAGCAAATACGGCTCCTGCGAGTGGTGTTCCGAATACCGATGCAAAACCACCACTTACTCCAATTACCATTAAAATGTCTTGATGTGACTTCCACCAGGAATCAAGTTTGCTCCACTGGCTTGCGACTGCAGCTCCCATTTGCAACGCGGTGCCTTCGCGACCGGCGCTTCCTCCAAATAGATGCGTGAGCCATGTGCCAACCAGAACTAGTGGATACATTGCGAAAGGAACATTTTTTCGTTTACCCGAAAAGACCTCTTTAAAAACCAAATTTCCTGCATCTACTTCGTTGCCATATTTGTGATAAGTCCAAGCGATAAATGCTCCTGCCAATGGCAATAGAAAAATGATCGAAATATTCTCCGTTCTAAAATCGGTAACAAGCTCTAATATGTATAAGAACAGGGCAGAATAACCCCCAATGAAAAACGACAGTACTAAAAGTGCTAAACCATATTTTAAGACTTGTAATAAACTAGTCATGCCCTACTGTCATTACGATGTGATACCCTTTTAACAAAATGTGTTGAAGTGTAAATATGAATTCTCCATGTACGCCTTTATAATCGCAAATTAACTGTTCTTGATCAATTGAGAAAGGCCGAATGATCATGTCTTCATTGAAGGTCAATTGTTCACCGAAATACTTAAACACGGCTTCTTTGGCACTCCATATAATGGTGATATAATCTAGAAACTCATTTTGTTCCATAGCTCTGTGAAGCTCTTTTGGATGACAAAAACGAGTAGAAATTTTTTCCAGTTTTTCATCTACACCTTGAATATCGAGGCCAACAGGAATTTCAGAAATCACTATCCCTCCTAAATCTCCACAATGCGATATGCTGATATGTAATCTCCCTTCCAGCATGGGTTTTCCAGAAGGTAAAAAGTAAAGAATGGCATCGGGAAGGGCAATTTTTAACAAGATTCTTGCGACAAGCCATTCTCTTCTTCGCTTTTCTAGCTTGATGCTTTCGTATTTAGAAGTGAGTTCCTCATTCCATTCTATCATCTTTTCCAATTCAGGAGTCGACTCAATGGCCTTCCAAATGAGAAGCCTTGAAGTATTCGTAAAATTGGATTGATAGATTAGCAAGGGCATTAGAACATTTATAGGGTGGCAAGTGTATGATGAAAGTAACGAACAAACAAATCACATTTTTTTGTACCTTTGCACCTCGTTTTCAAACGATTATTTAAAAATTAATAGAATAACATGAGTACAGCAACCACTTCTAAAGTGATGAATTACAAAGTTAAAGACATGAGCCTCGCTGAATGGGGCCGCAAAGAAATTAAACTTGCTGAAGCAGAAATGCCAGGTTTGATGTCTCTTAGAGCAGAGTATGGACCTTCAAAACCGCTTAAAGGTGCGCGCATCGCAGGATGTTTGCACATGACCATTCAAACAGCTGTTTTGATTGAAACACTTGTAGAACTTGGTGCTGACGTATCTTGGAGTTCTTGCAATATTTTCTCGACTCAAGATCACGCTGCTGCTGCTATCGCTGCTGCTGGAATTCCAGTTTTTGCTTGGAAAGGCATGAACGCTGAAGAATTCGATTGGTGTATTGAGCAAACTCTTCACGCTTTCCCAGAAGGACAAGCTTTGAACATGATTCTTGACGATGGTGGTGACCTTACCAACATGGTTTTTGATAAATATCCTGAATTAGTTGCAGGTATTCGTGGAATCTCTGAAGAAACGACTACTGGAGTATTGCGCTTGTATGAGCGTGAGAAAAACGGTACACTTCTTCTTCCTGCAATCAACATCAATGATAGCGTTACTAAGAGCAAATTCGACAACAAATATGGTTGCCGCGAATCTTTGGTAGACGCAATTCGTCGTGCTACTGACTTGATGATGGCTGGTAAAGTAGCTGTTGTTGCTGGTTATGGCGACGTAGGAAAAGGTTCTGCTGATTCTCTTCGCAACGCTGGTGTTCGTGTTATCGTAACTGAAATCGATCCAATCTGCGCGCTTCAAGCTGCAATGGAAGGATATGAAGTGAAGAAGATGGACAACGCTATTCCTGAAGCTGACATCATCGTTACAGCTACAGGAAATTACAACATCATCGTAGATCGTCACTTCAAAGCAATGAAGCACAATGCAGTGGTTTGTAACATTGGACACTTCGACAACGAAATCGATATGGCTTGGTTGAATAACAATCACGGTGCATCAAAAGATACTATCAAACCTCAAGTAGATAAGTACACAGTAGATGGCAAAGACATCATCGTACTTGCTGAAGGTCGTTTGGTGAACCTTGGCTGCGCTACAGGTCACCCATCATTCGTAATGAGTAACTCATTCACCAACCAAACGCTTGCGCAATTGGAATTGTGGATGAACCACGACAACTACGAAAACAAAGTGTATGTACTTCCCAAGCATTTGGATGAAAAAGTAGCAATGCTTCACCTTGCTAAAATTGGAGTAGAATTGGATACACTTACTGCTGATCAAGCCAAGTATATTGGTGTAGCAGTAGAAGGTCCGTTCAAAAATGACGCTTACAGATACTAAGATCTCGGATTAAAATATTTTAAAAAGCCCCGACATGTTCGGGGCTTTTTTTATCTTAGACATATGAAAAATTATTTACTAGTTGCTTTATTGTTGTCAACCTTAAATGGTTCAGGTCAATTTTGGTGTCCAAATGGCTCTCAATGGCATTATTCATTTATTAGTATGACCTCCACAGGCTATGTTCTATTAGATTATGTAGGAGATTCTTTAGTCGGAGATCAAGTAGCTCAAAAATTGCAAAAACGAAGATTTGAATATTATTTTTTGACCAGTTCTTTATCACGAGTGATTTGACATCAGAACTGACATATGAAGAAGATGGAGTGGTTTTTATCAGATTCAACCATCAATGGGATACATTGTATAATTTCAATGCGAATGTTGGAGAATGGTGGTTTATGTCTGGACCGTCGGAATTGTTGCAATCTAATATTAAACTCACTGTTGTAGGAGAAGGAGTGAAGACAATTAATGGCGAGAATCGAAATTACAAGGTCATTGAAGGGGAAGCCCAATTTGATTTCGGTCTGGATACGATTGTAGAAGGTATCGGATCAATCAATGGATATTTGCATCAATTTGATACTTATATCGGACAAATGGATGGTAATGATGCAGGATCATTTCGATGTTATTCAAACGATAATTTTGAGCTATACCAATATCCAAATGCATTACCGTGTGAATTTATAGTGGGCTTGAATGAGCTAGTTGAAAAACCAAGTTTCAGTTGCTACCCTAATCCTGCAACAAATATTTTAAATACAGTCATCGAAAAACCAGTTGAACGGATTGAAATATTTGACTCATCGGGAACTTTAATACTTAGCTCTGCGTTCCAAAAATCTTTGGATTTATCGCATCTACCAAGAGGATTTTACTTAGTGAAATGTTCAACAAAAGATAATTTCGAGACTTCTACGATTGTTTTAGAATAACAGAATTTTTAATATCATGAAAATACGACTAGCAATCCTTGGCTTAATTATCAGCTCATCAATGAGCGCTCAAATGCAAGATGAAGCAACTGTTAAGCTCAAGAGTGTAATCGTTTATGACAAGCCTGCTTTTTCTGCGGATTCTATTTACACGCTTATGAAATACGAATCTGTAATTGTCGGCACAGTTGAGGACGATACTATTTTTGAAAATGTAGATTGGAAGCCAGTAGAAATTTCTCGAAACAAATATTCTAATGTTGACATTGAAAGTAGTATAGCAAGTTTTGACGACTTTTTTATTTCTGGATTTGTGCCAGTATACAGTATTGAAACTATTGATAGTCTTCAGAAATACGATGGGAAGGGTATTGAATTGATTTTTTCTATAGTTAAAGCTGATACTACCCAAGTGCCTTCCAAGACTCGTTTGCAATACGGCTTGGAGATACCTCTCAGCTTATCCTATACGGTTTCTGATTTGTACTTGAGATGGAATGGCGAGTTGATTCAACAAGACAGTTCATTGTTTGACGATTTATATAATGTGCAATTCCACGAAGGAAATTACTCGAGCTCTGAAAATCCCAATTTTAAATTTTATACAAAAGATGATGTTATCTTCATCAAACAAGAGTGCGGTGATGGAGCCGGGGCATATGAAATTACTTGGGTTATCTGGAAAGGAAAAATCGTTCAAAGACTCATAGATCAGATTTAAACGCGCTCCAAATGGGCTTTTAATGCCAGATTCATCATTTCAAATCCATCCTTGGTTTTGCCGTCTAGCATTTTCTTTAATGGTCTTACTAATATTCCTTTGAATTTTTCAGAGTGAATGAGCTTGGTTTTGCCCTCTGAAAGTGCTACCAATTCAAAGCGATGCTGACCATCAAAAATGCCATTGATACCTAAATGACCATGCCATTGGAAAACCTTTTCTCTTTCAAAAATCTCTACTGTAGGCTTCATTTTCATAGCAGAACCGCCAGGAGGATGTAATACCACTTCTATGGTATTTCCTACTGCAACATTCCCGGTAATTGATTTTATAAATGGATTCCAGTTAGGAAAAGTGTCGAAAGATGTAAGTGCATTCCATACTTTTTCGATAGAAGCGTTGATCTCAATTTCAGTGCTAATTTGATGTTTCATGGTGTTTGTTTTTTGTACACCACAAAGGTTGACGTCATCCCTATCGATTGCTCTTGACATTTGTCAAGAAATCATTTCAGCTGCTTTTTTCTAATTCTGCTGAAGGTTTCAGGTGTCATGCCCAACATGCTTGCGAGATATTGCAGCGGCACTTGATGAAAGAGCTCTTTGTTCTTTTCATAGAACATTAAATACCGATCCTCAGCACTCATGGATAGATGTGAGAAAATACGATCCTCAAGTATGGTAAAGCATTTGGCTATAAATAGCTTTTCCAACTCATGCCACGATGGAACCAAGTTGCCAATTCTTCGATAATCTGCTCTCGAAATGGTATATACCTGCGTGTCGGAAAGGGCTTGAATGCTCCATCGAGCGGGTGTTTCAAACATTAGGCTTGAAAGATCTGTAATGAAATAACCTTGTGTCGAAATCCATTGAGTCACTTCCTTATTCATGGTGGTGTGGTAAATGCGAAACATACCAGAATGAATAAAACTCAACTTATCACACCTTCCTTCTTGCTTTAAATAAAAATCACCTTTGGAATATTCTTCTTCTTTGAAGAGCGAACTGATGGTATCAAGATCTTTTTTATCTACTCCAAAATAAGATGAGATATAATGTTGAAGGCTCTGGTCACTCATGCATAAAGAATTTATATATCGTGATGATACCGGTGATGAAAATAAGCACCAAAACGATGATTCGAAATCGATCTTCTGAAACACTGCGAAGAATAATCTTGCCGATATACGTACCCACTATGCTAACGACAAATAAGATGGGAATGAGGTACAGATCGTGTTGATGAATATAGCCGTTGAAAAAATAGACCACGCTTCTACTTGCATCGATAAACAAATCAATGAATGCGGACGTAGCTATAAACACTGCCATGGGCAATCGAAACGAGGTAAGTGTGAGTCCCCGCACAGCACCGCCGGTGCCAATGAGTCCGGCCAAAAATCCTGATATACTTCCCCCTGCAATGGCATTGGCATTCGTAGGCCTCAACTCAAAGTCTTTTTTTATCAGAAAGAAAACGGATAGGATAATCAGAAATATTCCAAGGCTCAACTCTAATTTATCCGAAGAAAAATAGGAACTTAATAATGCTCCAATGATCACTAAAATTACAGAGGGTATTCCAAGATGGATGAGCAACTTCTTATCAATTCCATTTCGAAACATGGCGATTTTTGAAACGTTGCTCGTAAGGTGAAACACTGCCGTAATTCCTAGTACTGAATGAAAGTCTAAGAAGTAACCGGCAATGGGTACAAAAAATAGGGAAGAACCAAATCCTCCAACGGTTCCGAGTATCTCTGCAATAAGTGCGAGGAAAATGAATAATGCTAAATTTTCCATTGCCGAAAGATAGTCAATTAACGACCACCCGTCTTCTTAGGTTTTTTAAACCAACGCTTCGGTTTTTTGTTTCCGCCTTCAGAATTTGGAAGTGGACTACTGCTTTTTTTGGATGCAGTTCGCACGCCTCGTTGCTGCTTTCCTTTTGTCTTCACCTCAACAGGTTTTTCAATTAATAAAGGAAAGGGGTGATTTTCTATGACTGGAATTTTCTTCGAAATCAATCGTTCAATATCTTTCAAATATGCTTTTTCCTCGGCATCGCAAAATGAAAAGGCAGTTCCTGCGCTTCCTGCTCTTCCAGTTCTTCCTATGCGGTGAACATATGTTTCTGGAATATTTGGCATTTCATAATTGATGACATATTTCAACTCATCCACATCAATACCTCGAGCTGCAATGTCAGTAGCTACCAACACGCGTGTTGATCGATCTTTGAAATTATTCAAAGCACGCTGTCTTGCATTTTGTGCTTTGTTGCCATGAATAGCCTCTGCTTTAATGTTCGATTTTGCCAAGAATTTTACCACTTTGTCTGCACCGTGTTTTGTGCGAGCAAAAACAAGCACACTTTTAATGTCTTTGTTTTTTAACACCTCTAATAAGAGGTTAGGTTTGTTTCCCTTATCTACAAAATACACATGTTGATCAATGATCTCAGCTGTGGAACTCACTGGTGTAACCGTTAACTTTTCGGGCTGATGCAAAATTGAACTTGAAAGCTTCACGATTTCTGGAGGCATGGTAGCCGAGAAAAATAACGATTGGCGTCTTTTGGGAAGGGCTACAAGCAGTTTTTTAACATCATGAATGAACCCCATGTCTAGCATGCGGTCTGCTTCATCTAAAACAAATATTTCAACTTCTCTCAAACTAATATGACCTTGGTTCATGAGGTCGAGAAGTCTGCCCGGGGTAGCTATTAGAATATCTACACCTTGTCTCAATTGATTAACTTGTGGATTTTGATTGACACCACCAAAAATAACCGCATGTTTTAATGAGGTGTGTCTGCCGTAAGCTTTAAAACTGTCGCCAATTTGAATGGCAAGTTCTCTGGTAGGAGTAACAATCAAACTTTTTATAGCCCTGCGCTTTGTATTGATGGGTTTCGACGTAAGTAATTGAATAATTGGAATAGCGAACGCAGCGGTTTTACCGGTACCTGTTTGCGCACATCCGAGTAAATCTGTTCCTTCTAAAATGATTGGAATGGATTGCTCCTGAATAGGAGTGGGATTCGTATAACCTTCTTCCTTCAACGCTTTGAGGATAGGTTCTACGAGATTCATAGAATAAAATGACATATTAAAAAAACGGATACTTCATTGTTGAAATTACGTTATTTCAAACTGCATCCAAATACAAAGATAAGCTATCTAATTCTCTTCTATCATATTAATTTGCTCTTCATCTTTAGATGGGTCATCCACTATCATGGAAATTTCAACCTTGGTCAGTCCTTTTTTTATAAAATTTAATTGATTCGCTGCTCTTCTTGAAAGGTCAATACATCGCTTAGAAGACTTGGGCAATCTGTCATTGATTTTTACAATTACAATGCTATCATTGGAGAGATTGGTTACCCGAACATAAGTTCCCAATGGCAAAGTCTTGTGCGCTGCTGTGAGACTGTCTTGACGAAAAATTTCGCCACTCGCAGTTTTGCGACCTTCAAATTTATTGGCGTAGTAACTCGCTGTACCCGTTTCTTGCGCCATAGCAGCGACGTTCATGAAGATGATAATAGGTAAGATAAAAAGAGATTTTATTATGGTCTTACATTTCATCAGATTCTTTTCTTTTATTCGTAAAGTAAAAATAATGAAATGAGAGCAGTGGTGCAGCGTGTTTCAGAATGCGCATTAAGAATTGATGGAAAAATTTTCAGTGAAATTGGAGTTGGATTGCTCGTTTTACTTGGAGTAGAGCAAGAAGATACACTAGAGGATGCTGAATATCTAGTAGGAAAGATTTCACAAATGCGCATTTTTTCTGATGAGGAGGGCAAGATGAATCGAAGTGTAAAGGATGTGAATGGAGAGGTGCTGCTGGTGAGTCAATTCACGCTTCATGCAGACACCAAAAAGGGCAACCGCCCATCATTTATTAAAGCTGCCCGTCCGGAGCATGCTATTCCATTATATGAGTCGGCTATTGTGTTGTTCAACGAGGCATTGGAGAAGCAAACGAAAACTGGGCAATTCGGTGCGGATATGAAAATCTCGCTGGTAAATGATGGTCCTGTTACAATAATAATGGATAGTAAGAGTAAATAACGGTCGATTTGGCCCTTTAGTACAAGCGATACTGTGACAAAAGTCATCATTTTACATCTTTCATTATCAGCTTGTTATGGGAAATAAAAATATTTTTTAAAAAAAGGCTTTTTTAATGAGAATACGTGCATACTTTTGCCGCGCAATTTTCATAGGGGTAACCACATGCAAAAAGTGCCAAAAAGTATGAGAAATTTGACCAAGACGATATCGATGTTTTTAACTGCCATGTTATTGGCATCTGTTGCTTTTGGTGAAGGTGTAGTTGAGAAGGAAGAAGAGAAAGGCTTCAAGCCTGGTGATATGATCATGCACCACATTTCTGACGGGCACCACATTCACCTCGGAGGCAGACTTTATATCCCACTTCCGGTTATTATCTGGAACGAAGGTCATTTAGATATTTTTAGTTCAAGCAATTTTTGGAATGGTTTCGATGAGCACGGAGAATTGCTTTTCAAACCCTATACTGCTTCTTCAGGAACAACATACGAAAATCACCACGAAATCATTTACATCGCCGGAGGCCACGGTCACGAGGAGCATGTAGAAGAACACATGGAGATTCAAGTGTTGGACAATGACACTATCGGTGGAGTTGTTGAAGAAGAGATTACCGAAATGGTTATTGAAGGTCATGGCGAAGAGCACGCAGAAGAGCATCATGCAGCTCATGGTGAGAAAGCAATGGACTTTTCTATTACAAAGAATATTTTCGGAATGTTTGTAGTGATTCTATTGATGGTAATCATCTTTAGATCTATCGCAAGCAGTTATAAGAAAAGAGCAGGTCAGGCTCCTAAGGGAATGCAAAACTTGTTCGAGCCATTCATTCTTTTCATCCGCAATGAGGTGGCTATCCCATCAATCGGTAAAAAGAAGGCGGACAAATTCGTTCCTTTCTTGCTTACTGTGTTCTTCTTTATTTGGATGAGCAACATGTTGGGTCTTATTCCATTCCTTGGAGGATTCAATATCACAGGAACAATGAGTATTACATTGGTTCTTGCAGCTTTTGTATTTATCATTACTACAATAAACGGAAACGCTCATTACTGGGGTCACATTTTATGGCCTCCTGGTGTGCCGCTTCCGATCAAGTTCATTCTTGTTCCAATCGAATTTGTAAGTATTTTCCAAAAGCCAATCGTATTGATGGTCCGTTTGACAGCTAACATCACAGCTGGTCACATCATCATCCTTGCGTTTGTGAGCTTGGTGCTACTATTCGGTCAGAACAGCGCAGTGGCTGGATACAGTGTTGGAGTAGGATCAGTTTTATTCATGGTGTTCATGTTCTTCATCGAATTGCTTGTAGCATTCCTTCAGGCTTATGTATTTACGTTGCTTGCAGCGTTGTATTTCGGTGATGCAACTGTAGAGCATCATCATGAAGACGAACATCATTAAAATCGCAAATAATTAAAAACCATACAACAATGGAATTTCTTTCAGTTTTGTTAGACACTTTGATGAACCAAGGTTTAGCAGGAATCGGTGCAGGTTTGGCTGCAGTAGGTGCTGGTATCGGTGTAGGCCGTATCGGTGGTACAGCTCTTGAGTCTATGGCTCGTCAACCAGAAGCTACTGGTGACCTTCGTGCTAACATGATTGTTGCTGCTGCACTTGTAGAAGGTGTTGCTCTTTTCGCAGTAATCGTGTGCTTGCTTGTAGCTCTTGGATAATAATTAGTGTTTTTTAATTAAGAAAACCTCAGAACATGGAAGGTTTGCTCAGTGTATCCGTTGGTACCGTATTTTGGGCCAGTGTATCGTTTATCATCGTGCTTTTGCTTCTCAAGAAGATGGCATGGGGACCTATCGTAGCTTCTTTGAAGGAGCGCGAAGAGGGAATCGCTAATGCTTTGAATGAAGCTGAGCGTGCTCGTGCAGAAATGGTGAAGCTTCAAGCTGGCAACGAAGATCTTCTTCGTCAAGCTCGCGATGAGCGCGATCAAATCCTGAAAGACGCTAAAGCGGTTGCAGAAAAAATGCGCGCTGAAGCTTCTGCTAAGGCATCTGCGGAAGCAGATCGTTTGATCGCAAGTGCACGCGCTGAAATCGATAATCAAAAGAAAGCTGCAATTGCTGAATTGAAAAATTCAGTAGCTACTCTTTCAATTGATATCGCTGAGAAATTGGTAAGAGAAAAACTTACTGATGCAGACAAACAAAAAGCATTGAACCAATCAATGGCGGCTGATATCAGCGCTAACTAAAGATCATGAAAGGACCAAGAATTGCCTCCAGATACGCGAAGTCTCTTCTCATTCTTTGTCAAGAAAAGAATGCAGTGGATGCTGTATTGGCTGATATGGAAATGGTTGGAAATACCATCACCGGCAGCCGCGATTTGGAATTGCTTTTATTGAGCCCTGTTATCAAAACAGACACAAAAGTGAAGGTTTTGGATAAGGTCTTTGGAAATCATGTAGGGGAAATCACAAAAGCATTTATGACGCTATTGACCAACAAAGGTCGTGAGTCTATGCTTAGTGAAATCGCTACTTCATTTGTTGCTCAAGTTAAGGAGTTTAAAAACATTGTTACTGCTAAAGTAATTAGTGCTGCTCCTTTCGATGCTGAAACTCAAAATGTAGTGAAGGCATTGGCAGAAAAACTTGCTGCTGGCAAATCCATTGAATTGGAGCAAAAAATAGATGCAGATCTAATTGGTGGTTTCGTACTTACTGTAGGGGATCATCAGGTAGATGCTTCCGTTTCTGGCGAAATAAAGAACTTAAGAAGGGAGTTCGAAAAGAATCCTTACGTTCCTGAATTTTAATTTAGGACATTTTTAAACAACAAAAAATTCTGACTCATGGCAGAGGTTAAACCTGCAGAAGTATCAGCCATTTTGCGCGAGCAATTGGCCGGTTTCAAATCAGAAGCCGAACTACAAGAAGTAGGAACCGTCCTTCAAGTAGGTGACGGTATCGCCCGTATTTATGGACTTTCAAACGTTCAATCCGGGGAGTTGATCGAATTCGAAAACGGTGTACGCGGTATCGCTCTCAACCTTGAAGAGGATAACGTAGGTGCTGTATTGCTCGGTCCTTCTGGTGAACTTAAAGAAGGTGCCAGCGTGAAGCGTACAAATCGTATCGCTTCTGTAATGGCTGGTGAAGGCCTTCTTGGTCGCGTGGTAAACACCCTTGGTGAGCCAATCGATGGTAAAGGTCCAGTATCAGGTGAATTGTTCGAAATGCCACTTGAGCGTAAAGCTCCTGGGGTAATCTTCCGTCAACCTGTAAACGAACCTCTTCAGACTGGTATCAAAGCGATTGACGCTATGATTCCAATAGGTCGTGGTCAGCGTGAGTTGATTATCGGTGACCGTCAAACGGGTAAAACTACCGTAGCAATCGACACTATCATCAACCAAAAAGAATTCTACGATAAAGGTGAACCAGTATTCTGTATCTATGTAGCAATCGGTCAAAAAGGTTCTACAGTTGCAGGTACGGTGAAAGTATTGGAAGACGCTGGTGCAATGGCTTATACAGTTGTTGTAGCTGCTACCGCTTCTGATCCTGCTCCACTTCAGTTCTATGCTCCTTTCGCTGGTGTTGCTATCGGTGAATATTTCCGCGATACTGGACGTCCAGCACTTATCGTTTATGATGACCTTTCTAAGCAAGCTGTTGCTTACCGTGAGGTATCACTTCTTCTTCGTCGTCCTCCAGGACGCGAAGCATATCCTGGTGACGTATTCTACCTTCACAGCCGCCTTCTTGAGCGTGCAGCGAAAGTAAATGCGACTCAAAGCGTTGCTGAAAAAATGAACGACCTTCCTGAAAGTCTTAAGGGCAAAGTGAAAGGAGGTGGTTCTCTAACCGCTCTTCCTATCATCGAAACTCAGGCTGGTGACGTTTCTGCATATATTCCAACAAACGTTATCTCTATCACTGACGGTCAGATCTTCTTGGAATCTAACCTATTCAACGCCGGTGTGCGTCCTGCGATCAACGTAGGTATCAGCGTAAGCCGCGTAGGAGGTTCTGCTCAGATCAAGTCTATGAAAAAGGTAGCAGGTACATTGAAACTAGACCAAGCTCAATTCCGTGAATTGGAAGCTTTCGCGAAATTCGGTTCTGACCTTGATGATGCAACGAAGTTTGTAATCGAGAAAGGCCGTCGTAACGTGGAAATCCTTAAGCAAGGTCAAAATGCACCGCTTTCTGTAGAAAAGCAAATCGCAATTATCTACCTTGGTACTAAAGGTCTTCTTTCAAAAGTTCCTGTAGAAAGCATCAAAGCTTTCGAGGAAGAATTCTTGACTTACATGGATCTTAAGCACCGTGATACGCTTGATGCTCTTCGCGCAGGACAGTACACAGACGAAATCACAGCTACTCTTGAAAACGTAGCGAAAGATCTTTCTGCAAAGTATAATTAATCACTAGTTAAGGAATAGCGAGCAATGGCAAACCTAAAGGAAATACGTCTCAGAATTACTTCAGTAAACTCTACTATGCAGATCACATCTGCTATGAAGATGGTTTCTGCTGCAAAATTGAAGCGTGCTCAAGATGCCATTATCCGCATGCGTCCTTACAGTGAAAAGTTGCAGGAAATTCTTGCCAACGTAAGTTCTACCCTTGATGCGAGCGAAGGAAAATTCAGCGTGCAAAGAGATGTTAAGAATGTATTGGTTGTTGCCATTACTTCTAACAGAGGACTTTGTGGTGGTTTCAATAACAACGTTTTAAAAGAAGTTCGTAACCAAGTGCGTAATACGTATGCAGGTGCGAACGTGAAAATATTGTCACTTGGTAAAAAGGCTGGTGATGCTTTCCGCAAAACCAGCCACCATTTTACCGAAGGCTTTGGACCTACTCCTCACGCTATCTTCGATAATTTGACTTTCGAAAATGCCTCTACGATCGCAGATATTATCATGAGTCAATTCGAAGAAGGAAAGTGGGACAAGGTTATTGTAGTTTACAACAGCTTCAAAAATGCTGCTATGCAGGTGGTGAAAGCTGAACAATTCCTTCCTGTTCAACCAGTAGAAGGTGCTTCTTCTAAAGTAGATTATATCTACGAACCAAACAAAGAACAAATTCTTGAGGACTTGATTCCTCGTTCTTTGAAAGTGCAACTTTTCAAAGCGCTTCTTGATAGCTTTGCCTCTGAACATGGTGCTCGTATGACTGCTATGCACAAGGCTACTGACAACGCAGGTGCGTTGGTGAAGGATTTGAAAATCACTTACAACAAAGCTCGTCAGGCTGCTATTACCAACGAAATCCTCGAGATCGTTGCTGGTGCTGACGCTCTTAAAGGGTAATCCTCGGTTTTTATTCAATCATATGCTTAAGGTGGCTTGAAATTTGCGACCTTAGAGCCATGTTTCGTTGGCGATTTACTCTACGTACGCGCATCTACTTGTCTATGCTGGCCATTATCCTGGTTTCGTTTATCGTAACGGGTGGTATTGCATTGTATGACCACAACGAACAAAGCAATAAGTACAACGATCTCCGACTTGAAAGAAAAGAAAGGGCAGTGAAAGCCAGCATGGATTACTTCCTGAATCAGCAAGGTGGACACCTTTCTTCAGATAGCGTTTTATACGCATTCAGTGATAAAATCTGTGAGCTTTCGGACGTACACAATCTCTTCATCGTAATGTACGATTTGAAAGGGCAGTATTTGATTTCGACGAATTCTGGCGCTTTAGATTCTCTCCAAGTTCCTGACGACTTGGGCTATTCCATTTTGAAACAACTGATCACTGGTAATCAACGTGCTGTGGAGTACAAAGATGTGAATGGAGTGGAATACTCTTATGCGTATTGGCACTTCAAGGATATTGATGAAAAACCGATTGCTATTACCAGTGTGGTCTATGAGAACACGGAACCAGAAGGAAAAGATGTTTATGCATTTTTGGAAGAACTTGGTCAGAGTTATGTATTGCTCTTTTTAATGGCGGCTTTCGTGGCTTATCTGCTGAGCACCTATATCACACATTCTCTTGAGCGAATTGCCACAAAAATGAAGGCAGTAAATCTAAGCGATAGCAATGAACCACTCACTTGGGAAAGTGATGATGAAATTGGAGCTTTGGTTTCTGAGTACAATAAAATGGTGCAAGAGCTGGAGAAGTCGGCCACACGACTGGCACAAGAGGAAAGAGAAAGTGCGTGGAGGGAGATGGCAAAGCAAGTTGCTCACGAAATTAAAAATCCACTTACCCCTATGAAGTTGCGCGTACAACACCTGCAACGCTCATGGGATGATGAAGCTCCTGACTTTGATAGCAGATTGAAAACATACGTGCAAAGTATGACGCAGCAAATTGATACGCTGAGTAACATTGCTACTGAATTTTCAAATTTTGCAAAAATGCCCAAACCAAATTTAGAAGATTTGGATTTGGTAAACTTGATTCAGAATACACTCGATTTATATAAATCATCGGACGCACACACACTGAATTTTCGAGTTTATAATGTGCAAAAGAGCATTGTGCGAGTAGATAAAGATCAGACCATTCGAGTGATCAATAATCTTGTGAATAATGCCATTCAAGCTGCCAAAGAAGGTAAACATCCATTGGTAGATGTAGCAATAAGAGGATATGGAAATAAACTCATTGTTCGTGTGAGCGATAATGGCGTTGGTATTTCTGATGAAGGAAAAACCAAAATATTTGTTCCCAATTTTACTACAAAATCTACTGGTACTGGATTGGGTTTAGCAATGGTAAAAAATATCATGATGCAGTGCGGCGGCCACGTCTTTTTCTGGAGCCGGGAGCATCGAGGAGCCTCATTCTACTTGGAATTTCCATTAATTTAATTTTTTTCATGAACCAATTTGAATGTTTCGTGTACAGAATGTTCAAATAAACAAAACCATGAAAAAATCATTATTCTTTTTCGTTCTACTTATAGGTACAACGATCATTTCTAAAGCACAATCTGCCGGCAACTATCTTTATACGAGCAATTATTCAGTTTCTCAAGAGCGCCAAGTGTGAGTTTGAACAATGCCAATAACAGTGTTGTAACGCTCAAGGCGGAAGTTATGATGAACGTGAAAGCAACGTCATACACTGCAATTTTCGCTATGAATCAATCAGGAATAGATGCATACGAAGTAGATTCATTGATGTCTGCTAGAATCAAATTTGTTAAGTTTCATTTAGCTGCTCTTGGTATTCAAGATAAAGACGTTCACATCGACGCTGTGTCTGTAGTACCTACTTATGAGTACAGAGTAGAAAGAAAACGTTTCTCAACAACTTCAACTGAAATTCCTACAGGTTTTGAGATGAAAAAGAACATTCACGTGCTGTTCAAATCTCATTCTGCATTAGACGAAATCATTTCGGCAATGGCTATGGCGGATATTTATGATTTGGTAAAAGTGGAGTACAATATCGATGGCGCTGACACTTATTACAATGAATTACGCGAGGCGGCGCTAGCTGCTATTGAAACAAAAAAAGAGACTTATGGAAAATTAAATTTCCACCTTACACCTTATATGATTTCAGATGGCTTCAATTGTACTTATCCAATGGAACGTTATAAGTCATATACTGCTTTTCATGCTGGAGCTTCTCAATACCAAGTTTCATTGATTACGGCAGATTTGGGCAACAACTTGAATCTTCCATTAGAAGATAGAAAAGCACAACTCGATCGTGTGAATCGTGAGTATTCTGTGCAGTCTGCAGAAAAGAACAAGACGATTTTCTACGATAGAATGCCATACAATCAATTTGATAAAGTAGTGAATCCTGATATTGCAGAACCTTGCATTCAATATTTCTACACACTGCAAGTATCATTCACAATGATGACTGATGAACAGCATCAGGCTAAATTGAAAAATGAGGAATTGATGAAGCAGAATAATGCAAACGCTGCGATATTGACCAAAAAACAATTGCGTAAGCAACGTAAACGCGAGAAGAGATAAATCACAATTTCAATACCCAGAAGATTTCTTTTCTCAGGCTCAGCCACCAGGTTTCACGTATGAGGTCTTCTGTAGGTAACGAAGTGATTTGACTCAAATCTGTTATAACCTCGGAGAGCAGTAATCTGTTTTCTGAGGTTATTTTTATTTGGTCTTGTTTATCAGAGAAATACTTGAATACACTTGAGGGTAAAACTATTTTAGTTATCCCTTTAGTATGAATAAACAAAACATTCGATTGACTATTTTTTTCATCTAATAATTTGAATTGAACATCATTGCTCAACAAATAATATCCCGGAGCACTAGTCGGATCAGGCATTGGATGTTTTACATAACGCGAAATTAATTTTCCATTTACCGTGGTACTGGGAATTTTGAAATCAAAAAACTTTTGTAAAGGAAAATCCAAGCCGTTGCCATGCATGTAATTGTACAAGGCTTTTTTCAATCCATCTGAGAACTTCTCGTGATCTGCTCCATTCGGATCCTCATGGTACAAATCATTATTGGCAAAACCCTTGAATTCTGGTCCAGTTCTGACAACCCCATACTTTTCTGGATCGATACCCACAGGACTATGAACGGTCATTGCGAATTGATGCCAAAAGGCTGATTGCAGAAGTTGATTATCGAAAAGCTGACGAACAATTTCTAATGAATCAATTGTCTCTTGTTCTGTTTCGGTTGGGAAACCATACATCAGATAGGCGTGCACCAATATTCCTGCTTCTCGGAATCCTCGGCATACACGTGCTACTTGTTCTATGGTAATTCCTTTTTCCATTTTTGCAAGCAAACGCTCACTGGCTACTTCCAAACCTCCCGTTACGGCGATACATCCTGAAGCCGCAAGTAGTTTGCACAAATCTTCGGTAAAGGTTTTTTCAAAACGAATATTGGTCCACCATGTAATTTGCAATTTCCGTTTGATGATTTCTAAAGCGAGGTCACGAAGTGCTAGTGGAGGCGCTGCTTCATCTACGAAATGAAAACCGGTCTCTCCTGTTTCGGCAACTAGTTTTTCAATTTTATCTACTAATGCTATTACTGGAGTATTTTCATAACGCGAAATGTAGTCGAGCGAAATATCGCAGAAACTACATTTTTTCCAATAGCAGCCATGTGCCACTGTGAGCTTATTCCATCTGCCATCATTCCATAATCGGTGCATTGGATTGGGTACGTCAAACATTGACAGATACTCTTCCAATCGAAGTCCTTTGTAACTCGGTGCTGGCAAAGTGCCGTGTCCAAAATCGGATCTGATTAAGTTGTTTCGAAATTCTACTTTTTCTTCTTGAAGTAAGTAGGTTCTTTTCAATGGAAGATTTGAAAAATCTTCTTGGATATTTTTTATAAGATGAAGAAGTGGACCTTCTCCGTCATCCAAAGTGATAAAATCTACATATTGAAATACGCGAGGATCACTTAATTCGCGTAACTCGGTATTCGCGTAGCCGCCACCCAAAACTATTTTGGTTTTGGGATAATGCTGCTTGATCCACTGACCCACTTTCAAAGCACCATATAGATTCCCTCCAAAAGGCACAGTGAATCCAACAAGATCCGGAATTGATTTTTCGAAGTGCTTAGAAGTCTCTTCGAGTAAAATTTTATCTAGGTAATTGAGTGGAGCATTGAGCGCTTCTTCAATGGGGTCAAATGATACCGCTGTGCGGGCAACACGTTCGGCATATTTCGAAAATCCAAAATGCGGGCCAACGGTAGCTTGAATCAAATCGGACAAGTCTTCCAAATACATGGTGCACAGATAGCGCGCTCTGTCGTGAGTTCCGATACTTCCAAAGAAGAGATCTAAATTTTTTAATTGTTGAAAGCGTTTTCCCTCAGGAAGGTAGTTACGACGAGCGATACGATATCCAACCGTATAATTTTTATTTTGTAAAAAAGAAATGACTTCGTCAATCGTATCCTCGTATTTAGCACGATGCGTTAGGATATTTTCTAGATGATAGGGTACTGAAAAGTTCCCATTTTCTATTTCATTAAAAAGATGTGTTAGTCCGTTTCTGCTAAAAAGGGAAAGCACCATATCAAGACCAACATCCGCTTGAGTGCAGTCTATTCCTTGTGCATCTAAAAAGCCTTTTAGATAGGCCGTAGCGGGATAAGGAGTATTCAGCTGAGTAAGCGGCGGTATGATAAGGAGTACTTTGGTCACAATGCTGCGAAATTAGCTAATATTGAACGAATTTATGGCCAACTTGTATACACTTGAAATTCATATTATGAAATTCATTTTCGCGCTATTCGTATTCTTTTCATTCGATTCTTTTGGTCAGGCTTGGATCAAAGACTCTTCATTAATTATCAAATGCTTGAATGAGGATAATATGCCTTATCAAGATTTCTCCCTGAAGATTGATGGAGTTCAAGCTGAGCCATGTGGTTTTAATGCTGCTGGTCCTGTCGAACCTGGCTATTATCGAGTCAAGCCATTTACGCAAACGAACGACCCGCTTTCTCGGTTCTATATTGAAGCAAGTGCTGCTGGATACATGTCATTAGCAGATAGTATTTATCCCATGTACCAATGGGGACTTTTTAAACACGGAGATGATTATTTTTATTTAAACGGAAATCGCATTCCCAAAGTTGGTGGACAGCTGTTATCAGGGTGCCTGATTAGTACTGTTGGATACGATAAATTAATGGATGCGGCTATTTTAAGTGGTGCTCACCTTTTATTTTTATCCAACGACTGTGATGACTTCTTTGGTGAAGTATCTTATGCGCAATATGCCGTTTTTTCGCATCCTAGTATGGATTCATTTGATCATTTCAGACAAGCGGTGCCTTCTAGTTTTGAAGTTTATCAAACAAGAGGTAAAAATGGAAGATTTTATAAGATTTCTACCAGTGCTTATTTTCGATTTTTGCCTTCTCAAGTAATGCGAGTAAATGAGGCTTTAAATGCGCTTAGAGACCAAAAAATGATCGACAGTAACTCCTTTGATTCATTTATGGGTAATTTTTGCTTCATTCATGTTGCAATAGGGAAAGAGTTCTATTTTAATGAAATATTCAACTTTTTAAGTGATAATGGTGTGGCTTCAATGTGCTCTGTAGAAATAATGGCAACACCCTGTCCTGACTAGACTTTTTCCATGCTGTACAAAACAGGCCTACTCGGCGATGCATCGTTTACTAAGGCTGGAAATTGCAGATTGAGCAGGTAGAATCCATCTTTTATTTCATCCGAAATAAAAATGAATTCGGTAATTGTACTCTTCATTCTACTTACATCACCATTTTTCCAAAATGCCTTATGTGCAGCAAGTCTTCCTTCATCATGTTCTCGATCTACTGAAGGCAAATCGACAAGTAAGTGTTGTATTTTTTTTTCAGCCAAAAGTGTTAACGCATCCGCTTCAAAATAGGGGAAATTGCTATCAGAATAGTTTTTATTCAATTTGTCATTTCCATTCGGAATCGTGCGCACAACAAGCGCCTCAATGTCTGGTGAAATTGCGGATTCGATTTGATTTTTAGTAATGACTTGATCACCGCTTATTTGTTCAGGATGAATGGTAATTAGTTGTGCAGTGAAAAAGTATTTTTCTAATAAATTTCCAACCGGTAGGTGCACATTAGCTACGTGCTCATACGATTCCGTATGAGTGCCATGTCCATGAGGGTTGAAAAAAACGTTTCGAAAATTAACGGAACCTCCTTGGGAAACATCTCCAATAAATCCATCACCTTCCACCGGCCGAATGATCATTCGGTCTACATACCATGCACGCGGCCCATCGGGAGAAAGCGGAATGGATATGTCGATAGGTTGAGTTAGATTAGCCTTGTACTCTTGGCCGCTTATTTCAAGGGTTACTTTCATTAGTCAACAATAAAAAAATCAGAAGAAATACTGTCACCTCTGAAGAATCCTTCTTCGGTGAGTCTTAAATTGTCACCGTCCAATAGCATCCATTGATTGCGAATGTATTTTCCTATTTCTTCTGAAAATTCTTTTTTAATATTTACTTCAAACTTAGTCGATATTTCATTCAAATCAATTCCTTTTGCCGTTCGAAATCCTGTCATAATGGTTTCGTTATAGCGTTCAGAATTGGACAACACTTCTTCTTCAAAGAATGGTTCGTTGGAAGCTATTTTTTTGAGGTAAAGAGCATTGTTTGAAATGTTCCATTTGCGTCTATTTTTTCCATCAAAACTATGAGCAGAAGGACCTACACCAATATACGGCACGCCGTTCCAGTAGGCGGTGTTGTGCTTGGATTCAAAACCTTTTTTAGCAAAATTGGATACTTCGTAATGAAAAAAATTGGAGTTTTTTAATTCATTGGAAAGTATCAAATATTGCTCAAGCGAAAGTTCGTCTGGACTTTGTTGTAGAAGCCCTTTTTGTTCTCTGTTTCCAAATACAGTTTTTGGCTCTATCGTCATACAATAGCTGCTGATATGAGGCACCTGTAATGCAATTGCTTTTTGAATGTTATTAATCCATCGTTCAGAACTCAGCCCTGGTATGGCATATATCAAGTCAATCGTAATGTTTTCGAGACCTATATCTTGCGCATGTTTTACACACCTATCCGCTTCATTTGCATTATGCGCGCGATTCATAAATTTTAAATCCTCATTATAGAAGCTTTGAATTCCGATACTTAGACGGTTGATTGGAGTTCCAGAGAGTTGACGAATTTTTTCGGCACTCAAGTCATCAGGATTTGCTTCAAGTGTGATTTCTGCATTCGAGTGAATTTCGAAATGCTTCTCTATCGTTTGAAAAATACGAGTAAGCTCTGAATCTGAGAGCAAACTTGGAGTTCCTCCGCCAAAGTAAATTGTTTCAATTGGTTCGTTGCCACTCGAAGCTTTCATCTCAAGTTCGCGGCAAATGGCCTCGACCATTTCAGATTTACGACTTACATTTGTCGAAAAGTGAAAGTCGCAATAATGGCATGCCTGTTTGCAAAATGGGATATGTAAGTAAATGCCGGCCAACGCTTCAAAATTTATTTAGCTTCGCGCTTCAAACTTATTACAATGTACCACGCAACTGTAAATAATTCTGCTAAATGGGACATCGAGCCCGGAAAAAAGTCATTTGAAGGAAAAATGGACGGTCAAGATTATTCGCTTGATGTTGTGGTACAGGATGGTCGTTATCATGTTTTAATGAATGATAAGTCGTATAATGTTGAGGTGATTGAGATTAAAGCAGAAGAGAAGACATTGGTTATGAAAGTGAACAATGCCATTCAGACCGTTGTGCTCAAGGATCGATTTGATGATTTGCTGAAGAGTTTGGGAATGGAAGGTGCATCAAAAGCGAAGTTGAAAGATATTAAGGCTCCAATGCCAGGAATGGTACTCAATATTTTGGTCGAGGCCGGTGCAGAAGTGAAAAAGGATGATGCTTTGGTCATTTTGGAAGCCATGAAAATGGAAAATGTAATCAAGTCGCCTGCCGAAGGAGGAAGGTGAAAGCCATAAAAGTAGAAAAGGGCAAAGCGGTCGAAAAAAACACCGTACTCATTGAATTTGAGTAAGTCAGACAACAATTTTCTTAGATTTCGCGTTATTAAAAGAGGCAGCTAAACAATTTGATGTTTAAAAAGGCTTGCTCTGCCCCGTCAGGTTGTTAAAAAGTCTTTTGACTTTTGCGTAACGTATCGTGCTGGCTATCGTAAATAGCATATAGATTTTACTAATAAATGAAATCAATCTTCACCTTTTTAACGCTAATTCTTGTTGGTAATGCCATGTGGTCTCAGAGCTGCGTGGAGGTTGCTGATAATGTTCTGTGTGCCGACAGTGAAGGAATCTCGGATTCTTTAGTTTCGTCACCGCTGGCATTCGGATGTTTCAATTCTCAAATGACTTACTATACTACTTTCCATACTGGACAAAACATTGGTGGAAATGTGAACATTACCGTAACTCCCGGAGACTGCGATGATTTCACTGGAAACAATCAAGTATTTACAGCAGTATTTAGGTTAGACCCAGGAGCCGACCCTTGCAATCCTTTAGAGTATATTCCTGTTGGAAATTGTGATGGAGATAATGTGCAATATGTCCACCAATTGAGCAATTTACTTCCTGATACAGACTACTTAGTAATTCTTGGTTCTGATCACTTGCCCCAATATGGACCTTGTGAGTTCGATATTCAAATCTCTGGAACAGCTGTGGACATTAGCACTAATGTTTCACCATTCCTAGTATACTTAGGAGGTACGTCGCAGTTGGAGGCATATAATGCCAATTCTTACACATGGACTCCTGCAGAATACCTGAGTGATCCAAACATTTCAAATCCTGAAAGCACTCCAGAAAGAACAATTGAATATACTGTTCAAGGTGATATCGGAGAATGCACGGTGTATGCTAATGCTACTGTTACAGTTGGACCTCCGATCATTGTTTACACTGGCCTCACTCCTAATAGCGACGGAATCAATGATGAGTGGGTAATTCAAGGAGTTGAGCGATTTGAGTCGGCCATCGTTACTGTTTATGATCGATGGGGGCAGCTGGTATTTAAGTCTACTGGCTACGCAAAGCCTTGGGACGGCACCAACAAGGGTAAGTCACTTCCTATGGGAGCGTATTACTATGTGATAGAACTAAATTCTTTAGAAGTTGAAATTCCACCTATTACAGGAGTTGTTTCTATATTGAAATGAGCATGAAAAAGAACATATTTCTCATGCTCACTCTTAGCATGATTGGGTTGTCAACATTTGCACAACAACTACCTCAGTTTACTTACTTTACTTACAATTATCTTCAATACAACCCAGCAGTAACGGGGAATACACCTTGCTTAGAACTTAAAATTGGAGCGCGAAGACAATGGACTGGACTTGAAGGAGCTCCGAATACGGGATTCGCAAGTGTGCACACCAAATTTGGTCAAAAGAAATATAATTTTCATGGCGTTGGTGCGGTAGTCGAAAACGATAAGTTTGGACCTTTCAGCTACACGGGGTTGAACTTTAACTACGCATATCATATGCGCATGTCAAAGGGTTATATGCTAAGCTCAGGCATTGGCATAGGCTTCAAGCAATACAGAGTAAATTATTCTCAAATATTGCTAGAACAGCAGGACATCGATCCTGTGATTCAGAATAATGCTAACTCCTTCATTTTTCCTGTAATTAATTTTGGATTGTGGCTTTATAAAAATGACCGATTTTATGGAATTTCTATGAGGCAAGTCAACAAAGCAACTGTGGCTGGAATCGACAAGGGCGAGTTGCAGAGCCATTGGACATTTGCATATGGCAAGTCTATTAAAATGGCGGATGACTTGTTTTTTAAGCCTGCATTTTTGTTGAATTATGTGGCCCAGTCAAAGGCTTCATTGGAAGCTCAAGCAATATTGAGCTACAAAGAGCGATTTGCGATAGGAATGGCAGGGCGCTCAGGAAGTGGACTTTCAGCTTTGGTAAAAATTGATTTCTTACAGTTTTTGACCGTGGCTTACGCTTACGATATGACATTGAATAAAATGCGATTTGATGGTGGTCCAACACATGAATTTATCCTAGGCATTCGTGCTTGTGGAGGCGATGATGGTGGACATACTCGTTGCGCTGCATATGACTAATTGCGATGCTCAGTCTTGAAGAAATAAGAGAATATTGTCTGTCGCTTCCATCGACCTCGGAAGACCTACCTTTTGATGAAAATACCCTTGCATTTCGGGTAGTAGGAAAGATTTTCGCACTTTGCGATATTGTGGATTTCAATGGCATCAATTTAAAATGTGATCCTGAAAGAGCGGTTGAACTTCGTGAGCAATATGATGGTATCAAACCAGGGTATCATATGAATAAAACGCATTGGAATACCGTGTCTACTGCGGGAGACGTACCCGATCCCTTGATGCTCGAACTTCTCAAACACAGTTATGACACCGTAGTGAAAGGCCTTCCTAAAAAAGTACAGGCAGAGCTCGGGAAATGAACAATTTTGGTTGATTTCTTTGGTTAATAAGTCTTTATCTTCGCTTTCAAGGAGATAAGTTCATTTTATAATTTCACATCATGAACGATCAGGTAAAATTCAAAAGATTGCAGGAACTTATTTCTGCCCTCCAAGAAGGAATGGACGAACTTAATGTTGGAAAACTCACAGTAGACCAACTAGAAAGCTTGACTGAGCACAGCCGTGAGCTTTACGAGCGACTTGTGGTTCTTCGATTCAAAGCTTATGACAACTTAGCAAAGAAAGATACTCAGGCAGCCCCACCTGTTGAAAATGTTGCTCCAGTGGCTCCTATTGCTCCACCTGTTGTTCAAGAAACTGCTCCCACAGCTCCTGTAGTTGAAGAAACTGCTGCCTCGGAAGAGTTCCCAATGCCTTTCAAATTAAATGTTTCTCCAAATCAGGTTTCTCTAATTGATGCCATTGAAGAAGTGACGAAGGAGACCGAAGAGGAACCCGTTACAAATACATCATCCATCAATGATGAGTTGAAGTCACCTCAAGAGTCGCTTCATGAAAAGTTGAGCAAGATTGTGGCACAAAGTGCTAGCCTCGCCGAGAAAATGGAAAGTACACCGATTCAAGATTTGAAGAGAGCGATTACTTTAAATCAACGCTTTCAATTTTCAAAAGAGCTTTTCAAGGGCAATAACGAAGACTACGAAGTAGCCATTGACCGACTCAATACAACTACTCGTGAAGAGGCTTTGAAGCAGTTGGATGTGTTGAAGTCTAAATACCAATGGAACAATGAAGCTCAAGTGACTCAAGATTTTCTTGAACTTGTTGAGCGTCGTCATCAATTATAATTGTGGCTGTTTTATTTATCGTTCCAACTCCAATTGGTAATCTGGAAGACATGTCTTTCAGGGCAATTCGCGTATTGAAAGAAGCTGATTTTGTTTTAGCCGAAGACACTCGAGAGTCGCGCAAACTATTTCAGCACTTTGGAATTGAAACCTCCTTGGTAAGTTACCACCTCAACAACGAGCACAAGATTGTGGGCTCAATGATTTCAAAAATTCAAAGCGCTCAATCTGTAGCGCTTATTTCCGATGCTGGAACTCCAGCAATAAGCGATCCTGGATATTTATTGGTTAGAGAAGCAATTAAGGCGGGCATTGATGTCTACACCTTGCCTGGCGCAACAGCATTTGTACCCGCTCTCGTTCAAAGTGGATTGCCTTGTGAGAAGTTTGTATATGAAGGGTTTTTACCTCATAAAAAAGGGCGCGAAACAAGGTTTAAGGCCATTGCAGAAGAAGAAAGAACCACAGTCCTGTATGAATCTCCGCATCGGCTTTTGAAGGCACTGGAACAGCTCTGCACATTTTGTGGTGAAGAAAGACAGATTGCAGTTTCACGGGAGATTTCAAAGAAGTTTGAAGAAACAGTGAGAGGAACAGCAAAAGAGGTGCTCGATCATTTTAAAAAGAATGAACCCCGAGGAGAATTTGTTATGGTAATCTCTGGTAAGAAATTTTCTACTCACCATCTTGACAACGACACGGAGCAGACATGATGAGCTTCGCATCTGGAAGAATGTTGTAAAGTCGGTCTTGTGTTTCTTTGCTGATCAGATTGTGCATTAAGTCAAGCACTTTCAATTTTTCGAGCATACCCAATGAGTTGGGGTAAACGGTGATAGGATTATCCCACAAAATTAAGTACTCCAAGTTGGCGAGCTTATCAATGTTCTCAGGTATGACATCCAAGAAATTATCAGAAATGTCTAAGGTGCGCAAATGAATCAAACTCAACATGGCATTGGGTATCACGACCACTTTGTTTTGAGAAATATTGAATATTTGTAGATATTTTAATTTTATAATTTCATCTGGAATACTGTCGATCTTGTTTTTTTCCAGAATTAATTCTTGAAGATTTTTGAGTTGAAATACTTCAGGAGGAATCTCCGTCAGTTTTTTTCTATTGAGATGAAGACGATAAACTTCATCTGGATTTTTCATGGCACTTTCAATGGACGTGTACACCTTCATAGTATCCAGTGCCGCTGCGTCGAGCAGCTGAGCAGAAGAGGACGTGCTAAGTGCAGAGATAAAGAGCAGCAAGAAGGTTATTTTCTGAATCATAAAAGTGTTTTTGCTTTTAAAATATCTACGGCAATTTGCTCTTGAAGTTCATCAATCGAGCCAAATTTTTTCTCATTTCGGAGTTTTTCTATGAAGAAGACTTCAATTTCTTGATCATAGATGCTTTCATTGAAATTAAAAAGATGAACCTCGAGGTGCAGTTTGGTTGTATTCTCAACCGTTGGTCGATACCCAATATTCATAACACCTGTCAAGTTTTGATCAGCAACTTTGGCTCTCACTGCATAAACTCCATTTCCAGGAATTAATTTGTAAGGGTAGTTTACCTCGAGATTTGCTGTTGGAAAGCCGATTGTTCTGCCCTTTTTGGCCCCGTGAACAACCTTACCCTTTAAGCTGTAGGCATAACCAAGAAAAGTATTGGCTGTAGAGATCTCGCCATCTAAGAGACATGTTCGAATTTTGGTACTACTAATGTTGACTTCATCGATATCCTTTGCTGGAATTTCCTCCGTTTCGAAGTTGAGCATTTCAGCCCATTCTTGTAATGTTTTAAAATCACCTTCTCGATTTCTTCCAAAGCGATGGTCATAGCCTACAATTACTTTCCTAGCCTTTAGTCCATTCACCAGCAAATTGCGCACATAGTCATATGCAGAGATTCTAGAAAAATCGATGGAAAAAGGATAAATCATTAAGTGATCTATTCCAGCTTCTGCTAGTAAGGCTGCCTTTTCTTCCGGGGTATTTAGTAATTGAAGTCCGTGATCTTCTGGATAAAGCACCATGCGGGGGTGAGGGTAGAAGGTGAGTATTACAGATTGCCCTCCTATGGCTTTTGCACTTTCCTTGAGTTTCGCAATAATGGATTGGTGTCCGAGATGAACACCATCGAAGGTCCCAATGGTCACTACAGTTTTTAGATCTTCACTAAAATCGGAAAAGTCGGTATGAATCCTCAACTTCTTATTGCTTTTAGTGCAAAGTTAATTGAATACCGATTCATATAAATGAAAAATCCCGCCCCGAGGTGCTCGGGACGGGATTATTTAAAAATCTTTATCAGATTAGTGCTTCACGATGAATTGCTTGTGAGCAATTACTTTACCGCCTGAAACAACAGACATAAAGTAAGAACCTGTAGCAATCGCGTTTACATCAACTGTGAAAGTGTTGTTGCCAACATTGTATTTTCCAACGTTGTCAAACTTGATCAATTTACCGTTGATATCACGAACTTCATAAGCAACGTTTCCAGCTTCTGCAAGATTGAAGTCGATACGAGCTTCGGTGCTAGCAGGGTTAGGATAGATGTTCAATTCAGAAGCTTGGTTTAAGCTGTTTTCTTCTACAGACATCACTCTTTCAGAAGTGATCAAACGAACTGCAGGTGAATAGCTATTTCTGAAGAACCATACCAATTGTTGGTTTGAGTTGAAGTCTTTTTTAGCTGTAGAGTTATCGTTATCTGAGTTTGGCTCAACGCGAACTGTACATTCTTCAATAGTTTCTTCTTCTGTTTCAACAGTTACCATATAAACTTCTTCAGTAGACATGCTGATAGCATCATCAAATGGGAAGTAGATAGGACCCGCATCAATCCACTGATCATAAAGAGTGTGGTATGCAAAAGATTCTAATTGGTAAGCTTGAGAAGTAGTGCTTTGGTCTGTGTAAAGTGCAGCAAGGAAGTTCAATCCGCCATCACAGTTTGGTCCAAATTCTACTGTCAAACCATAGGCTGTAGAACCTGCATTAGGGAATGTGAAAATGTTACCCACACCGTAAGGAACGAATAAATCAGGATTATCTGTACTTGCTCTTCCACGAAGTTCTCCGGTAGAAAGTGGAGCATCATTGTGACCATATTCGTCAGATGTGTACTCGATTACGCGAGTCTTAGAGTTGTTGTCTGGAACGTCGTCTCCTTCGTCGCTAGTAATAGAAGCGCGAACTTGGTAGATACCCATTTCTGCAGGAACAAAACCTGTTGAAATGAACAAAGTGTCCAAAATTGGAGCTGGACAAATTTCTTCGTTTGCCGGAGCTGGCATGGTGAATGGATCAATGTTCGTAGTGTTAAGAACAGTAGTTCCTGTTTCGTCCAACACTTCAATTACTATGCTCACGTTTGTTTGGTCTTGACGACCATTGTTTCTCCAGATTACACCTGCCACCATACCGCCATCAGCTTCTGTAATGGCTTGGT
>JAWKNK010000001.1:0-349275 GCA_041391745.1 Flavobacteriales bacterium | reverse complement strand
AGATTACTAATTTTCAGGACATCAAAAAATAACCAACGATGCCACAAGGAATTAAAAGAATAGGTGTGCTTACCTCTGGAGGTGACGCACCAGGAATGAATGCAGCACTTCGCGCTGTGGTTCGAGCTTGTGTTTACCACAACGTAGAATGTGAAGGAATTTTCCAAGGATATCAAGGAATGATTGAAGGCGATTTTAAACGTTTGAACGAACGTTCGGTTGCCAAAATCCTCGGTCGAGGTGGTACCATTCTTAAAAGTTCAAGAAGCAAAGACTTCATGACAATAGAAGGTCGTCAAAAAGCTTACGAAAATTTGAAAAAAAACGGTGTTGATGCACTTATCACTATCGGTGGTAATGGTACTTTCACCGGTGCACATATATTTCAGCAAGAATTTGGTCTGCCAATTATAGGCATCCCAGGCTCTATAGATAATGATCTCTATGGAACCGATCACAGCATAGGCTTTGATACAGCTACAAACACAGTAGTGGATGCAGTAGATAAAATTCGCGATACAGCAACTTCTCACAATCGACTATTCTTCGTAGAAGTAATGGGACGCAACAGCGGTTTTATTGCCCTTAAATCGGGTATAGCCACTGGTGCAATTGCCATTTTACTACCTGAAGATGAAATGTCGGTAGAAGAGTTGGTGGAAACCTTGAAAACTACCGAAGAGAGTGGTAAGACTTCAAGTATCGTGATTGTTGCAGAAGGTTCTAAGAGCGGAGGAGCTTATGAAATTGCTAAGAAAGTTTCTGAAAAATATTCGGAATACGAAACACGTGTATCTGTTCTTGGTCACCTTCAAAGAGGTGGAGCACCAAGTTGCTACGACCGTGTATTAGCAAGCAGAATGGGAGTAGCCGCTGTAGAGGGTCTTCTTCAAGGACGCAAAGATGTGATGGTGGGAATCATTAATGATCGTGAATCTTACACTTCACTCGAGGAATCAATTACTAGAAGTAACATTCCAAACCGCGATGAATTGCGCATCGCAAGAATTCTCTCAATTTAATTTTTATTTAATTGAACATTTAAGAAAATGAAAAAAATTGCAATCAACGGATTCGGGCGCATCGGAAGAATGTGCTTCCGTAGTTTGATTCATAGCAATAGTGTGGAAATCGTTGCAATCAATGATTTGACCGACACTAAAACACTTGCTCACCTTTTGAAATACGATAGCGTTCACGGTAAGTTCAATCTTGCAGTGGAAGCTAAGGAAGGTGCATTGGTCGTAAACGGAAAAGAAATTAAAGTTTACGCTGAAAAAGATCCTGCTGCTTTGCCTTGGGGTAGCTTAAACATCGATGTAGTAATTGAATCTACAGGTATCTTCACTTCTAAGGATAGCGCTGCGAAGCACATCACTGCAGGAGCGAAAAAAGTTGTAATCAGTGCACCTGCAACTGGCGGTGTGAAAACAATTGTACTTGGAGTAAATGATGAAGAGTTGACTTCTGAAGACAACATCATCTCTAATGCTTCATGCACTACCAACTGCTTAGCTCCAATGGCTAAAGTGTTGAACGATAAGTTCGGAATAGAGAAAGGATATATCACTACTGTTCACTCTTACACAGCTGACCAACGCTTGCAAGATGCTCCTCACAAAGATTTGAGAAGAGCGCGTGCTGCTGCTATCAGCATGGTGCCTACTTCTACCGGAGCTGCGAAAGCAGTGGGTGAGGTGTTGCCTACGTTGAAAGGAAAATTGGATGGTGTGGCTGTTCGTGTACCAACTCCAGACGGATCACTTACTGACCTTGTTGCTGTTTTGAAAAGAGACGTTACAAAAGAAGAAGTGAATGCTGCTATGAAAGAAGCTGCCGAATCAACAATGAAAGGCATTCTGGAGTACTGCACTGACCCGATTGTATCTGTTGATATCATCGGTAACTTACATTCTTGTATTTTCGATGCCGAATTGACCTCTGTGAATGGAAACTTAGTGAAGGTGATGGGTTGGTACGACAATGAAGCAGGATATTCACAACGTGTTTGTGACCTCGTAGAAAAATTTTAGTTTTTTAAACTCGCCATCAGATGATATTAATTGCCGACAGCGGTTCCACTAAATGCGATTGGGCCCTGATAGATGAAAAAGGGACTCGTCTTGGAAATTTCCAGACAATGGGTCTTAACCCTTATTTTCATAATGAAACAATTATTGAAAACGCAATCAAAGCAAACAATGATTTGTATGCTTCGAGAGATAGCGTAACTCAAATTTATTTCTACGGTGCGGGAAGCTCAACCGTGGAAATGTGTACCATTATGAAGGGTGGTCTTGAAAAGGTTTTCACAAAAGCTGATATCGTCGTAGATCACGACTTGGTGGGCTCGGCAATGAGCACCTATGATGGCGAACCTTGTATTGCTTGCATTCTTGGCACAGGTAGCAACAGTTGCTTCTTTGATGGAAAGGAAGTCTATGAAGAAGTTCCTTCATTGGCCTACATTCTCGGAGATGAAGCGAGCGGCAGTTACTTTGGAAAAATTCTTTTACAAGAATATTTCTACAAGAAACTTCCTGCTGATTTGAAAGCGGCTTTCGAAGAGAGATTTGCTCCAACAAAAGAGGAAATAATTTCAAGAGTATATCGCGAACCAAATGCAAATGTTTACCTAGCAAGCTTCATGAAGTTTATTGGTGAACACCATGAACACCCGCATGTAAAAGAGTGGGTGACCAAAGGGATGATTCACTTCATTGAGATTCATGTAAAGTGTTTTGCAAACTACAAGGATGTACCAGTTCACTTCGTTGGAAGTATTGGACACTATTTCTTCGATTGTCTTCAAAAAGCTGCCGAAGCAACTGGAATTAGACTGGGTAACATCGTACGTAAACCAATCGATGGATTGGTAGAGTATCATGTGAAATTCAAATTCCATCCTGCTCAGTAATATGATTAAAGCCTGTCTCTTCGATATGGACGGTGTCATTGTTGACACCGCCAAATTTCACTTCAAGGCTTGGCACCGTTTGGCTGAATCATTGAGCGTTCCTTTTACCGAAGAACAAAATGAACAACTCAAAGGTGTAAGCCGTGTTGACTCATTAGAGAAAATTCTTCAATGGGGAAACATCCAACTCAACAACCAAAAGAAAGTAGAGTTGATGGAGCTTAAAAACAAATGGTATCTTGAGTATGTGGAGGAAGTAAATCCTGATGATATGCTCCCCGGCACGCTTGCTTTAATGGAAACATTGAAAGTGAACAATATCAAAATCGGCTTAGGATCTTCAAGCAAGAATTCCATGCTTATTTTGGAAAAGTTGAGACTGCTTTCTTTTTTTGATACTGTTGTTGATGGAAATAAAATTCATCTTTCAAAACCAAATCCAGAAGTCTTTTTGAAAGGCGCTCAAGATTTGAATGTTTCTCCAAGTGAAGCATTGGTTTTTGAAGATGCTATTTCAGGAGTAGAAGCTGCTAAAACAGGTGGTTTTCATTGTGTCGGAATTGGAGATCCTAAGATTTTATCCAAAGCAGATTTAGTTGTAGCTAGTTTGGCTGAGGTGAATTTGGAGATGATTTCAAAATTCTAAAAAAGAATACTTATAAAATTTCAAAAGCCCGCATACCAAAGGTACGCGGGCTTTTTACTAGACCAAAAGTAAATTTGGTCTCCACCCTATATCATCGTACTATTAATTTCTCTTCTCTTTCCTGGCCATTCATACGATAGTGCACTAAGTACACTCCGCTAGCCAAAGGGTGTTGGAAATGATATTGCATCTTTTGTGCGCCTGCACCTAAGTTCAATTGATTCAAGTTTTCTACTACGCTGCCGGCAGCATTATAGATTACGATATCGCTTACGCGTGAATTGCTACTTATGTTTCCAAATTCAAGCGTGATATTTTCTCCATTGTTTGGATTCGGATAGATAGACAATTCATTCTGTGCTATTTCATCCACACCTAATACCAGCGCGATTTCAATATCACAGGTATTTCCCCATGGAGTGTATTCATTGTCGCCAATCAAACAACGCACAGAGACTTGATATAGCTGATTGTTGATCAATCCCATATCTTCAGAGATGGTAATTGAATTCTCTACAGTATTGAAAGTAAAGTTGTCTTGTCCTCCAGAAATGGACCACTGATACCCTAATACTCCAGGAACAATTTCAGCAGTTATTTGATTTCCCCAATGATCAATGGTACTTCCACAGTCTGCAGCCGTCAATTCAGTGGTACCGAATGTTTGTTCGGTTTGAATGGAACAAACATCTCCGTATGGTCCCCAGGAGCCATCTACCATTGCTTTGATAGTTACAAGCATCAACGTGTTTCCAGTAAATGCATTTGAGTTTCCGAGATAATATTCGGTACCCAACGTAAAGTCTTCGGTAATTAAAAGACCAGTTGGTGTGCTAAATTTCCATTGGTACATTCCTGCTCCTTCAACTGATTCACAAGTAAGAACGGCATTCAAGGCCACGTCGGTTGCACCACAGTCGCTTTGTACCAGCTTTGTAACTGGAGCGGGAGTATCGCATTCGTATGGAATATTTACGTTTACGTTCAAGCTACATCCATTGGCATCCGCGACGCTAACAAAGTAATTTCCTGCCGATAATCCTTCTGCAATCAATGATTCACTGCCATTGCCCCACACGATGGTGTAGCCTCCGGCGCCACCTTCTACTTCAATGCTTGCACTACCATCATTTCCAGCACAAGTTTCTGGAGTCAGTACAATAGTACTTGCTACCAAAATCGTAGGTTGTGAAATGGTGAATGTTTCCATGTCTGTACATCCATTCGCATCTGTTGCTGTAACTGCAAAGCTCCCAGCTCCTAGATTAGCTACGAACGACTGGTCAGATCCTGTGCTCCAACTGTAAGATATTGTTCCGGTTCCTCCTGTTGTTGAAGCGACAGCGCTACCGTCATTGCTTCCGTTGCAGTTTACATTGGTAGAAAATACAGAGACTTGAAGTGGTGCCGGGTTTGAAATTGTAGTAGTGGCTTGACTAGTACATCCTTCGCTATTCGATACTGAAACCGAATAAGAACCAGCTCCAATATTGCTGATAGCATTCGAAGAACCTCCGTTAGACCATGAGTAAGTGTATGGCGTGTAACCTCCCGTTACATTCGCTGTTGCTCCACCATTCGTTAAACCATTACAAGTCGGATTAACGCTGTTAATCGCAACGGTTGGGCCGCTAATTACTGTCACACAATTGGTGCAAGTGTAAGAATCTGATCCGAACTCATTACTCACCGTTAAAGTGACATTATAAGTTCCCGGGTTGTTATATGTAATCTGTCCTGGTGCAATGTTCGTTGAGGAATTATTGCTTGCACCATTAAATGTCCAAATGAAATTCGTTGGATTATTTGTTCCTGTGAAATTGAAGGAAGTATTTCCTCCAGCACAAATAGTGTTGTCGCTCACAGTGAAGCTAGCCGTTGGAGCTTCTCCTACTGGTGCTGAATCTATGCAGAAAGGAGTAGAGGAGATGCTTCCCCAGTTACCACTAGCACTCGCAAGTATTTCTCCTTCCGGTCCATGTAATGCATAGTTACCATTAGTAAATGATTGACCATCGCCATATTGATCATGGAACACGAGAGTATAGCATCCGTTAGGTAGGCAGAGCATTTCAGAATAAATTGTACCTTGAGAATTATTGGCGTACGGACCACCGTATGCAATTTGATTAGTATTTTCGTCTAGAATTTCCCACGTAGTTTCAGAACCAAAATAATCCACTTGAACAGTAAGTTCGATGGTGGCTCCTGAAGTTACCGAGAAGTTACTAGTAGATTGGTTATTGCTTGCATTTTCATCGCTTTGGCCATTAGGATTGCTGCTCCATGCATAGAAAACATGTGCTCCAGAAGTAGCAATAATCTGAGGTAGGGTGACATTTGCAAAAGCACCTGAAGCGATATTTCCTGTCCAAGCATATGTCGCAGAACCAACACCGTCTACATTGTAATTAATGGTACATGAAGTCAAAGCTTGACTACCAAAGTTTGTCAATTTTACTACAGGAGTGTAAGTTGTATTGCAACTAACACCTACAGGTGAGGTGATTGCAGTGATTCCTGCGTCGCGAGCGTACACAGGCATACAACCTAAGCTAGAAAGCAAAGAAGTTCTTTGTGTTTCAAGTGTTGTTCTCATTCGTGTCTTTTGACCTTCTGAGAACATATCTTGACATGATTGATTGGTATAATCGAGATAATTTTCTACTTGTTGAGTACTGCTACAAGCAGGTGCACTGCACGAAGCATTGAGAATAGTAGGAGGAGTATCACACACGCGATCACCTTGAGTCAAACAATTCGTTTCTGCGCCGCATGCATTTGTTTCATGAAATGTATGATACAATCCTAAGAAGTGTCCCATTTCATGTGTTAGCGTGCGATTCATATTGGTATATGATTTCAAATTACCAACAGTACCAAATGCGTTGTGCAATACAACTATTCCATCAATCGGATTGTTGATTGGAAAATAAGCGTAGCCTTGAACTCCGCTTCCTCCGTCATTGTTTCCAATTTCATTTACGATCCAAATATTTACATAATCTGTTCTTGGCCAAGTGCTCAAAGCTTTTACCGCTTCTTCATTTGCACCAGCATCTCCAGTAGATTCAATTCCTTCTTCGGCGTATAGTGGCACCGAACTTCCATTCACACGGTTGATACCTGTGGTAGGCTGACCTTGTGGGTCACGACTAGCTAAACAAAATTCAATTTTGATATCAGGTCCGGCGCCAAAACCATTTGTGCCAGGCATGTGTCGAAAATCATCATTCAATGCAGAAATAGCAGACAAAATCTGCTCATCTGAAATGTTTGAACCCTGACCAACAGGTTCACCCTCATGAATAACATGAACTACAACAGGTAAAACGTACACATCATCTGTACGGTCTTCTGGAGATAAATTCATGTTTTGATGGAAAGCTGCTTCAAGCAAGAATAAGCTTCTAGCAAACTTAGGATCATGTAGGTACAAACTGTCGTTCTTATGGTCACTAGAACACTCTGTACTTGGTGAGGTTTGAGCATAGGAGAAAGCCGAACTTGTTAAAAACAAGGCGATTACTACATTTCTCCAATTGATTAACGTTTTCATTTCTGTTTTGCTTGCATTTTTTATTCGGGTGTGGAGGGCAAGCGTGTTTTTATACTTCCAGAAACATTTAAAGGTTACATTTCAGTAATATTCTTAAAATAGTGGAATTTTAAACGGAATTGCGCACTTTTGTGCCACATTTAATGACAATGAAAGAAGTTTATATCGTATCAGCTGTAAGAACTCCCATGGGAAGTTTCGGAGGTTCGCTGGCCTCAGTTCCTGCAACTAAATTGGGTGCAACTGCAATCAAAGGAGCTATTGAAAGAATCCAACTCGATCCTTCTGAAGTTCAAGAGGTTTTGATGGGCTCAGTGCTTCAAGCCAATTTAGGTCAAGCTCCTGCTCGTCAGGCAGCTATGTTTGCTGGATTACCAAATACTGTTCAATGTACAACAGTAAATAAAGTTTGTGCTTCGGGTATGAAAGCCATCATGCAAGGTGCACAAAGTATCATGCTTGGCGATGCCGATGTAGTAGTCGCTGGCGGAATGGAAAGTATGTCAAATGTGCCATTCTACTCTCCAAACTTGCGTTGGGGAAATAAATATGGTAATGTCCAAATGATAGATGGTGTTGCAAAAGATGGTCTAACTGATGTTTACCATAACTATGCAATGGGAAATGCTGCAGATATGTGTGCTTCAGAGTGCAATATCTCTCGTGAAGAACAAGATGAATTTGCGATTGAATCTTACAAAAGATCAGCTCAAGCTTGGTCGGATGGTAAATTCAAAGAAGAAATTGTACCAGTAGAAATCGTTGGAAGAAAAGGTGATGTTACCCTTTTTGCTGAAGATGAAGAGTATAAAAATGTGAACTTTGACAAAATTCCTGGTCTTAGACCTGTGTTTAGCAAAGAAGGTACAGTAACTGCAGCTAACGCTTCTACCATGAATGATGGTGCGGCTGCTGTGGTTTTGATGAGCAAAGAGAAAATGGAAGCTTTAGGGTTAAAGCCAATAGCGAAGGTTGTCTCTTATGCTGATGCGGAACAGGCTCCAGAATGGTTTACAACAACTCCTTCGCTAGCATTGCCAAAGGCTGCTGCCAAAGCAGGATTAAAAGTTGCCGATTTGGAATACGTAGAATTAAACGAAGCGTTTTCTGTTGTTGGATTGGTGAATATGCAGAAAATGGGCTTGGATGCAAGCAAAGTAAACGTAAACGGCGGTGCCGTGTCACTCGGTCACCCATTAGGATGTAGCGGTGCTCGTATCATTGTTACATTGATAAACGTTTTAAAACAAAATAACGCGAAAATCGGAGGTGCCGGCATCTGTAATGGTGGCGGTGGTGCAAGTGCAATGGTTATTGAGGCTTGCTAAAATTCTAATATGAAGTTTTTGCCAACAAAAAATACTCCCAGGTGGATCATCTTTATGGTCGACTTGGGGGTTTCTTTTGTGGCCCTGTTGATTGCTTATTTGGTGAGGTTTGAATTTGATCCACCAAAACTTGAAATTGATTTAGCCCGAACTTTTCTTCCCATCTTCTTAGCCGTGCGTGCTATTTCTTTTTTGTTGGGAAGAACCTATGCAGGAATCATTAGGTACACCAGTACCCAAGATACCATGCGCATCTTTGTGGTACTATCTATTGGTTCAATAGTCTTTGCGGTTTTGAATCAAGTTAAGTACTTCTATTCTGATCAGCAGTTTTTTATTCCGAATTCTATTATCATAGTGGAATACCTGCTTTCATTGTTTGCAATGATTGTAAGTAGGATTGCTATTAAAGTGCTTTATATCGAACTTAAAACTCCCTCGAAAACCCAAAAACGTGCAGTCGTTTTTGGTGCAGGAGAAGGAGGGTTGATTACAAAACGATCGATTGACAGAGATTCTCGATCGCAAACGGAAGTGATCGCATTTTTGATGATGATAAAGGAAAGTCTGGTAAGAAAATGGAAGGGGCAGACATCTATCATTCATCGAAACTAGAAGATTTTATTTCTACAGGAAAAGTGGATGAAATTATTATCGCTGCACCTAGTCTTAGCAATGCGAGAAAAGCTGAATTGATAGAAATGGCCCTTGCTAAAAACGTCAAGGTGAGTCAACTTCCGCCAGCTACACAATGGATTGGCGGTGAATTGAGCATCCGACAAATACGTGATATTAAAATCGAAGATTTGTTGGGGAGAGAAACGATCACTTTGGATAATTCTGAAATTTTCAATCAAGTAAAAAACAAAGTTGTTCTTGTTACAGGAGCAGCGGGAAGTATAGGAAGTGAACTGGTTAGGCAATTGGTTTCTTATTCTCCTTCTAAAATCATTATGCTCGATCAAGCGGAAACTCCGCTGTTTGAATTGGAAAATGAAATTTCTGAAATCAATCATTCTAGAGTTGCTTGTGAAGCAGTAATTGGCGATGTGAGTCAGCTTGATCGCATGCGAAGAATGATGGATTATTTTCATCCTCAATTGATATTTCATGCTGCAGCGTATAAGCATGTTCCTCTAATGGAAAGCAACCCAAGTGAAGCGGTGTTGGTGAATGTTCGAGGTACAAAAAACCTTGCCGACTTGGCGGTGGAATTTGATGTAGAGAAGTTTGTTTTAATCAGTACAGATAAAGCCGTGAACCCAACAAGTGTTATGGGAAGCACTAAGCGTGTAGCGGAAATTTATGTGCAATCGCTGAATAAGGATGCCAAAACCAAATTCATCACTACTCGATTTGGTAATGTGCTTGGAAGCAATGGTAGTGTAATTCCTACATTCAAAAAACAAATTGAAGCGGGAGGACCGATAACGGTTACTCACGAGTCGATGACGCGCTTCTTTATGACGATTCCGGAAGCAGTCAACCTCGTGCTTCAAGCCGGAGCAATGGGCAAGGGAGGGGAGATATTTGCTTTTGATATGGGAGAAAGCGTGAAGATTATCGACCTCGCTAGAAATATGATAAAGCTATCAGGACTGGAAGAAGGGAAGGATATTGAAATTAAGATCACTGGTCTACGTCCCGGTGAAAAGCTTTTTGAAGAAGTATTAAGTGATAAAGAAAATTCTTTGCCAACACCGCATCCGAAGATCTTGATAGCTAAGGTTAGAGAATATGCTTTCCAGGAAATTTCGCAAGAAATAAACGAGTTGATCCAATACTTTGACCAACAAAACAATGAACTCATTGTATCAAAATTGAAATCCATTATTCCAGAATATATCAGCAATAATTCTGAATTTCAGAAATTAGATCATTAAATTTGGAATCCATTCTTTTAGATTATGACCGTAGATAAGAACATTGAAATAGCCAACCTCCAAGCAGAAATTGGAACTTATATAGGCATGGGACCAAACTCACTTGTATTCAATTTTGATGAAGGTGAAGGCCAAGTGGTATTGAGATTAATCACTGCAAATCCAAGACACAATCAAAGCTTCTTGTTTCATACTACAATTGGATCGTCCAAAACGGAGACGCTTAGAGATATGTTGGAGTATGTAAAGAATTATAAGGAGGCGGATAGCAGTTACACCATTCAATGGTCTTTGAAAGGAGAAAATACATTACACACTTCATACTTCCGTGCGAAAAATATTTTGAGTGCATTGGATAAACTCTATTTTGAGCGTGATCCAAATTCCATCACTGTTTTTAGTGTAATGCTAAATCCTATTTCATAAGTCGTTTTGTCTGATATTACAGAGTACAATACTTTAATTCATAAAGGCGAAAGCATGTACCGTGTGCTTGGAAGCAAGCACATCGGATTGGCTTATGAAGTTTATTCGGAAGAAGAAATCAAAATTATTCTTGACCAATTGTGGACTGAACATCATCAAGCCACACATATATGTTATGCCTGGAGAATAGGGTGGGAGAAGAAGCATTATCGCATCAATGATGATGGTGAACCGAGCGGAACGGCTGGAAAACCTATATATGGTCAAATTCAATCCTTCGATTTAACGAACGTTCTCGTTGCCGTAATTCGGTATTACGGGGGAACCAAGTTGGGTACAAGTGGATTGATCGACGCCTACAAGACAGCAAGTAAACTGGCAATTGAAAATGCAGAAATTAAATGTGTCCCTGTTATGGACCATTACAAAGCAACATTCTCTTACGAAGTAATGCCTGCAGCAATGAAACTTCTGAAGGATTTGGATTTTGAAAAAATAGATGCTCCGTTTGCCGAAAAGGCTCATGTCGAATTCCTCATTTCAAAGCCCAATGCTGAAATATTGGTCTTAAAATCAGAAGAAATTGGAATCGAATTGGAATTTCTAGGAAGAAGGTAGTCCGATGCGGTGCGGTTACCTTGTCATCTTTTTGTCGGTGATACTGCCTGCCTCTCCCTTTGAAAGCACCACTTTCATTTGGATTTAAGGCAACCACATTTTCCTTGCATCGGGTTTATGAGCAGTGAACGATGCAAATTTTCAAATATTGTTTAACCTTATTTTTCGATAATTAATTTTCTTGTAAACGATTTTCCGTTTTGAAGAATGCGCAAGTAATAATTGCCTGATGAATGCTGGCTAAGGTCAATTACATTATTGTAAACTCCGAATGATCCACTAACCAATTCGTAATAAACCTGCCCACCAGTAGCGTCGTAAATTATAATCTTAGCATCTCCTTGTTCTTTTGGTTCGAAGGTTAAAGTTATTTGACCATCGGAAGGATTGGGGAAGAATGAGATTTGCTCTAATTGCAAATTGTCCTGACCCTCTACTTTTGGAGAAGCACTTTGATTAATTGCCGCGATATCACTTGGCGTGATGTCTTCTATGCGAATAGAAAATTTAATAGTTGTAGTCTTATCACCCTCGCGAATTTGATCTAACTGTTCTTGCAATTGTTGTTGTTGATCTTCCAACTTCATTTGTTGTTGCTCCAACATCAACATCAGTTCTTCCATATGCTGTTCGATGTCTTGAGCATCCATATCCAATTCAAAGTCGTAGGTGTAATTTCCATTCTCGTCTTGACCTTTGAAGTCGTGGAAAATTCTGAAATCATTTTTCTGACTTGTAGGACGCGTACCTAACTCACCTTTAAATTCCTTTGATTTTCCATCACGCACCACCACAACGTTAATTTGTGTATGCGGTTTTAGTGATTGAATAGTAGTTCTCAGAGAATCGAAATTGCCGATTTTAATTCCATTAATTTCTTTGATGATGTCGCCTTCCAAAAGTCCCATTGCTTCGGCACTACTTCCTGAAACAATTTCTCCAATCTTTACTCCACCTTCCATTTTTTCCTCACTTGGAGTTACACCTAGAAAAGGAGCCTCAGCAGTTTTGAATCCTTCTGACCTCCATGAAAAAGGTTGACAAATCTTCATTGAATCGCAAGGACTATTCTTGCTGTCTGGACAAATGATAGTAATTGAATCTGGATTAAAGAAATAATTATAATCATTCAAATCAAAAGGTAATTCAAGCTCAAATTCCTCTTCTCTCATTCCTACGGGAAGGTCATTTCTTTCTCCCAACATAGCCTTTACTGACTTTTTCTTATTGTCTCTGAGGTAGGTAATCTTGATCTCATCACCAGGCTGCTTACTTTGAATGATGGAAATAATATCGTCACTGCTAGAAATATTTTGACCATCGATTTCTGTAATGATATCTCCCACTTGAAGTCCACATGTTTCTGCAGCAGTGCCTTCTACGATCTCTGTAACTTCTCCACCTTTAATCGCTTTTCCCTTTTTATCTGTGGCATTAGCATTTCGAAGAATGACACCGAGAAATGCCCTAGGCGCCATACTGCTTTCGTAGATTCCATTTGATCCATCATTAAGCCAACTCAAGTCGATTGAAGTGCCAGTTTTATCTTGTTTTTGAAGATTAATTTCAAACTCTTGACCTTCTTTGATTTGACCTAACTCATCAAAAAGTCCCATTTCCATTAAGACTTGAGAAATGTCACGATCATCGCTTAGTTCGATTACACGCGTCTCTTCTGTGATTACGCCATCTTGATTTTTCTTAATGGTAATCTTCGCCACCGATTGAGCAACGGCGCACTGAAAAGAAAAAACAGCAATAAATGCAGCTAAAACTTTGGTCAAGTTTGTCTTCAACATTCTACGAAATTTATCTCTATTGGAATGCTAAGATAAGTATAGCAGGGTGTTGGAGATTGTTAAGGCGTCTAAAAGAGTGTTAATGAGCATCTTCTTTGAAGAACCAAAGAAACCTCAACGGAATGAGATGAACATCAGTGTAATAGAAATGAATGATGTCTTTGTAGGTCAATCCTAAACGTGCCATTCTAATGGCACCTTCCTGACATAATCCCACTCCATGGCCGAATCCCTGACCAACAAAGGTGACATTTTCCCCATTTTGATGTACTGAAAAATAGGCTGACTGAAGTTTGAAATCCTGACGGATAATCTTCGTGGGAATTTTGAAACTACTATCTACAAAATAGACTTGCTTTTCAGATGGAAAGTAGGCAAGTGCTGATGCGTAGCTACTGTCTGTTAATGGGTACCTCTTGCTATTCAGATATTCTCGCCATTGTCCCATTGAAATGGTTTTTTCCCAATTGCTGTGAGGCATTACCAAACAAAAAGTATCCGGTTTGCCAATACAATAGGATAAGGGCTTACTCCAAACGTGCTCTGCATTTACGGTGTGACCTCCACAATTGGAGTGAAATGCTGCCGTGATGAGATCAATATTATCGTCAACGATGACTACGTCTTCGGTGGCTTTTGTGGCCACTTTGGTGAGGGGTTCGTGACGAGAAGTGCCATGATAAACTTGGCAATGGGTAGCGTCACAAACATTATAGCCATCTGCTTCATGTCTTCTTAAGTTGCTACAAGCATAAGTTCTGCTAATGATGGCTTGTACCTTATAATATTCAAGCTCATGATTTGCACCACCTTCTGCTTCGATCACTCCCGGAATATAATCTTCAAGTGGCAATATGTTTACTAATTGAAGTCTGCCAGGTGCCTTAACCGCTCGAAGTTCTCCTTCATATATGCGAGAACTACTTTTCGAGCTAGCTGGAACAATTTTATATGTGGCGCCATTCGAATTTTTCGCAGTAACGGAGCTTCCAGAGCTCAATACACTGCCATTTACGATAATGGATATTATAACACCTTGACTTAAGCGAATAGTAGTACTTTCACCACTAGAAATTGTGGTGATGTTCTGGCTGTCTGAATATAAACTCAATCTACGGGAAACCACAGTTATTGTTTGCACTTTGAAACTGTTGTCCATAGAAAAGTCCAACCTTCAATGGTGGTGCAGCTGTTGCAGATAGAACAGAGAAAAAACAAACGACTATTAGTGAAAGAAGCCAACGCATTCCGTGCAAAAATACCTGCTCTAAATGGCGGATATTTAAGCCTATAACGAACTTTTCAACACTATGTTGGCAGTTTTGTCTGATGCACCAGGACCCCCGAGCATGGTGTAAAGCTGCTCGTAATCATATGTTCAATTTCGGATTTACGCTGAACATTGTTCAAGCAATGCATCCATTTCTTTGTGGAGGTTGGAGACAGTTAATTCTTCTTGAATAAGCTCAAGAACAGCCGGTTTGTCGAGAATTAAATTTACAAGTGATATATACTTGATTTTTACAATCTTCTTTGCAATCCAAACTGAAATTCCGCTTCCCTTGTAACAAACTACTTGAGGCAGCTTAAATAAACCACTTTCCAAAGTTGCGGTGCCGCTTGTTATCAATCCAATTTTTGAGGTTTGCAAAATCTCATAGGTTTTACCGAATTCAATTCGGGCGTTAAAACCGTTCAGAAAAGGTTGGTAGAAAGCTTCATTTTGACCTGGTGCTCCGGCAACGACGATATCGAATTCTTTGAATTTTTTGGATGCTTCCAACATTATGGGCAGCATGGCACTGATCTCTTGTTTTCTGCTGCCAGGCAACAAAGCAATAGTATTTATTCGTTCGCGACTCTCCCGATTTTGAATTTCATCGAGTAGGGGATGCCCTACAAAATGAACAGGATAATCAAACTTTTTATAGAAATCTTCTTCAAAAGGAAGCACAACACACATATCGTCCACAGTAGCTTTGATCTTGTGCACGCGACCTTGTTTCCACGCCCAAATTTGTGGAGAGATATAATACACTACTCGAATACCTTTTGATTTTGCCCATTCAGCAATTCGCATATTGAATCCAGGGTAGTCAATTAATACAAGGACATCCGGCTGAAAAGCTTCAATATCTTTTTTACAAAATGAAATATTTCTTAGAATAGTTCTGATATGAAGCAGCACTTCTACAAACCCCATGAATGCTAGGTCGCGATAGTGCTTTATCAATTCAGCACCGGCACTCTCCATTTTTTCTCCGCCCCAACAACGAATGGTGGAGTCGGGAGATTTTTTTAAAATGGATTTAACGAGGTTGGCTCCATGTAAGTCGCCGCTGGCCTCGCCGGCAATCATGTAAATTTTCATATCAATAGAAATAGACGACTATTGGAACAGCGAGAATTACAACTCCGAGCAATCCCTTTGACAAATTGTACCATTCCATTTTCATAAAAATGAAAAATAAAAAAACATCTAAAACAATACTCATTGTAATGAGCTTATCAGTGTAATAGCGTGTTCCAATAAATACATCTTTGAAAAAGTAGGCAAAGTCCTGATCGTTGACGTTGCTCCAAATCAATCCGAAAATGCAAAGTCCAATAAAGGCCCCGATAATGCCTAATACAAAACCGATCCAGAATTTGTCAAATTTTTGCTTCCTCATAATGTCCATTGTTGAAGGTGTGATATAGCATGATATGCTGTAAGGTCGTAATGAACGGGAACTACAGAAATATATTTGTGAGCCAATGCATATTCGTCGGTATCCTCTCCTTTGTCGAAGTTGTTGAACTCGCCCAACATCCAGTAATACGGTCTTCCACTCGGATCTGTGCGATGATCGAAATTGTCTTCCCAATATGCTTTTGCTTGTCTGCAAACCTTTACCCCAGCGATATCTTCAGGATTTCCCTTTGGAATATTCACGTTTAAACAAATGCCTTCTGGAAGTCCGCCATCTTTAATTATTTGCGAAGCAATATCGTGAGCTACTTTTTGAGAAGCTCTAAAGTCAGCATCGTGATCATGATCAAGAAGTGAAAATCCAACTGATGGAATCCCTTCTACTGCGCCCTCTACAGCCGCAGACATGGTACCGGAATAAATAACATTTATCGATGAGTTTGAACCATGATTAATTCCACTTACCAATAAGTCTGGTTTGCGATCTAGGATTTTCGCAATTGCCAATTTCACGCAGTCAACAGGAGTTCCAGATGTGGTGTAGGCTTTTATTCCTTCGAATATCTTTTCTTCATAGATGCGAAGAATTCCATTGATCGTTACCGCATGACCCATTCCACTTTGTGGTTTGTCTGGTGCTACCACCACCACGTCACCGAGTGGTTTCACTGCTTCTACAAGACTTTTTATTCCTTTAGAATAAATACTATCATCGTTTGTCACTAAAATCAATGGTCGCTTTTCACTCATACGGCAAATATACAAGGACTAATTAGGCGGGACGAACTTGTTTGAGGTACAATTTACCATTGTTATCAAACTTGAATTCGATATCCAAGCTGTAGTTGTTGAACTCGACTCCAGCATCACCATATTTTTTATAGTAAAATTTAGTTTTCACTTGAGCAAGCGCATCATATAGCTTTCGATATTGTTCTTCTGTAAGCAAGGGTTTTTCAGGCGATTCAGAACTAAAACTGATGAAATCAATGATTTTGGATTCATCGCGATCAATGAATATTCCTTTGTCTGCGATGACACAAAGTTCACTAATAGTATTCTCGTCGGGGCTCACTACTTTGTTGTCTCCTTTTTGGAGATTGAAAGTGATTCCAAATGAATTTGGCCTGTAAATATTTGTAGTAATCGCGACTCCATTAATCTCTTCATCAGGAAAGTTACGGTGCACTAAAATCCCCATAAATACCGTCTGTTCATCGATGTTTTTTGACCATCGTTCAATGTATGCCTGATCATTAAATAGGCTTGCCCACACAGATGTAATTGCTTTTTCAATTGTTTTAGAAGTATCACCAATAATTCCAGTTTTACTAGTATAAAGCCCAGCTCCATTGAAATCTTCAAGGTCTTCTGCGTTGCAACTACTTCTGAAACGAAATGATTTATAGTTCGAATTTTTTATTTCATTCTTTACGGATACAATCAATTCCTTTGAGACAGGAAGTTCCTTTATTCTTTTTCGAATGGATTTCAAAATGGAGTGTGTTGCTGTATCAGCATAAGGTCTTTCTATTGTAGCAAGTTCTTTGCGTAAGTTGGAAATAATGGAGTCGTTAATGTGATTGTTGAAATAGTAAAAAGGAATGGCGAAAATGTTCTCTGGCACCGAAAACTCAGCGTCATGATCGTCCGCCATTCGAGCGAGCTCTCCAACACCAGCAGCTTTATTTCCGACGGCATGCTTGTTTTTGAAGCTTAATTTTTTGCCCTTCAATAGTTCTTTGGTCTGAATGTCGTACTCTAGAATGGCCACCTTTTCAGGACGATCAAAATCTGCCTCAATACAAATGGAATCTGACTTCTCGAATGTGTAATCATCGGAACTTACACTTAATTGAATGACCATGTTCACATTTTCAAGGAGCTCGTCGAACAGCTTTTTATTACTAATGGACAGACTAGGTATTTTCCTGTTTCTACTTAGAAGTTGAATATGCGATAGAGGCGATTGTACCTGATCGGAAATGATTGCTTTGCAGAGTGGGATGGATGTTGGACTTCCGTGGACCACGACAATATCAGAAGTGTTTATTTTGTAGTAATCCTTTTCACTTTCGAGAATAACCAATCTACCACACACTTCTCCTTCATTGATAATTTGAAAAGGTTGATCTCCAAAAAATTCAGAAACACTCACCTTTGACACGTCGATTTCATCTTCATTTTTTATAAGATAATCAGAGCTGACCAACAATTTGATATTGTCGGTGTAAGAAACTGCATCATCTAATTTTTTATAGAACTCCTCAATTTGTGATACTTGGTATGAAGCTGAGCTGGATAATTCTAAGGAATAGCTTTTATTATTTTTTGAATAATTCAGGTTTCCCAAACAAAATTCCTGCATGAAATTCGTGTGGTAATTCGTGGCATTAAATGTTTGAATGGTGTTCCAATGATTAAAGTATTTATCCGCGAATTCGTGATGGTATCTGAAATTTTCGCTTTTGATAAAGTACAATTGGTCATCCTTCAAATTCCAAAGCACTTTCACTGAAACAACGTCATCATATTTGCTGCTGAGCGGTTCACCAGCGAGTGAATCGAAGTCTGCTTGGCTCAACAAAGCATTTTTATAGTCTTTGTGCCAATTCTGATTTGAAGTGGATGAGCTGTGCGAACTCGCGCAACCAACGAAAACAAGTGCAATAAATAGGAGAAATTGAATTTTCAATTCTTTGGTCTGTATTTAAGTTTTTTCAGATGAATCACTAAGGTAGCAATATAAATGATAGTGATGAGCATGGCTATTCCATTTCCATTGGATACTACTAGAATAATAAAGACAGGAATAAGTGGAACAAATCCAAAGATGGAATTAATCACCTTGTAAGTCGTTGACGAATAGCTTTTTTCGAAAATAGTCATGCCGATAAAAAACAAATAGCAAAAAATGATAAATCCGATTGCGAGAATAAGTTCATCGCTTATAAAGCTGACGCTGTTGCGAAGTAAAACGTTCATATTGGAAATAAATGTACTTCGAATTGCCAAGATTTTTCATCTTTGTCTAAATATATTGTTTTATGAATGCATTTATTGTTGGTGGTGTAAGAACGGCCATTGGAAGTTTTGGAGGCACTTTAGCCCCGGTTAGAACAGATGATTTGGCAGCGGGTGTTTTAGCCGAGTTGCTTCAGAAATTTCCATCATTGGATCCTTCGCTGATTGATGATGTGGTGATGGGATGTGCCAATCAGGCAGGTGAAGACAATCGAAATGTAGCTCGTATGGCGTTATTACTTGCGGGCTATCCGGTAAATGTGCCAGGAGAAACCACCAATAGATTGTGCGCCTCAGGAATGAGCGCAGTGGCTCAAGTTTCCAGAGCTTCTCACGCCAACGAAGGTGATATTTTCATCGCGGGTGGAGTGGAGAATATGACCAGAGGACCGTGGGTGATTTCAAAAACTTCTACTGCATTTGGTAGAGATGCTCAGATGTTTGATTCTAGTTTTGGATGGCGATTTGTTCATCCGAAAATGAAGGAAGTTTATGGTGTAGAAGCAATGGGAGAAACAGCTGAAAACCTTGCGGAAATGTTCAGTATTTCTCGCGAAGACCAAGATAAGTTTGCTTTATGGTCGCAAGAAAAGGCTGCAAAAGCAGCTCAATCTGGACGACATGCTCAAGAAATTGTAGATGTTGTGATCCCTCAAAGAAAAGGCGATGCCATTATTTTTAATAAAGATGAGTTTGCAAAACCAACAAGTTCAATAGAGGTGCTTTCTAATTTGAGAGCTGCATTCAGAAAGGATGGAACGGTGACAGCGGGAAATGCTTCAGGACTAAACGATGGTGCTGCTGCATTGTTGATTGCCAGTGAGAATGGTTTGAAGAAAGGTAATTTCACACCTCAAGCGCGTGTCTTAAGCTCAGCCGTGACGGGATGCGAGCCGCGAATTATGGGAATCGGTCCTGTCGAAGCATCGAAATTGGCTTTGAAGAGAGCAGGTCTTACAATGGACCAAATGGATGTGATCGAATTGAATGAAGCTTTTGCAGCGCAGGTTTTAGCATGCACCCGCAATCTCAATATTGCTGACAACGATCCTCGTGTCAACGTTAATGGTGGTGCCATTGCACTAGGTCATCCTCTCGGAATGAGCGGTACTCGTTTGGTTCAAACAGCTGCTTTAGAATTGGTAAATTCGAATAAAAAATATGCCCTTTGCACAATGTGCATTGGAGTAGGACAAGGCTATGCAGTGGTAATAGAAAGAGTATAAGATGGCGAATATTTTTGAGTTCAATGGTTTCATTCCAGTGGTGCACGAAAGCTCTTTTGTGCATCCAAATGCTACTGTTACAGGAAATGTAATCATCGGTAAAAATGTGTATATAGGTCCGGGAGCTGCCATTCGTGGCGACTGGGGACAAATCATTATTGAAGACGGTTGTAACGTCCAAGAAAACTGCACCGTTCACATGTTTCCTGGAGTAACAGTAACATTGCATGAAAACGCACATATTGGTCATGGAGCTATTATTCATGGCGCCACGATAGGTCGTGATTGTCTTGTGGGAATGAATGCAGTGGTGATGGATAGGGTAGTGGTGGGGGCCGAGAGTATTATCGGTTCGTTGGCTTTTGTAGCTGCGGATACTGAAATACCGCCACGAAGTGTAGTGGTGGGAAGTCCTGCAAAAGTGGTAAAACAAGTGAGTGATGAAATGCTTGAGTGGAAAAAGGAAGGAACTCGAATTTATCAAGGCTTACCAAAAGATTGTTTTGCTACATTGCGTCCTTGCGAACCGCTCAGAGAAGTTCCAGAAAACAGGAAAGCACAAGCAAGCGACTACAAAACTTGGAATGAAAGCAAAACCTAGTTTATGATCCCATCTATGCCAGAGAAGCCATTTAGATTTAAGCAATTCGAAGTATATCAATCTCGAAGTGCCATGAGAGTGGGAACTGATGGTGTGCTTTTGGCGGCATGGGCAAACGTGGAAAACGCAAATCATATTTTAGATGTTGGATCGGGCACAGGAGTTATCTCTTTGATCTGTGCTCAACGCAATCAATCGGCATTCATTGAATCAATTGAAATAGATGAAGGGAGCGTAGAAGATGCGGCTCACAATTTTTCTATTTCCCCCTGGTCGAATAGACTCAAAGCACATTTAGGAGATTTTCTAAAAATCGCAACCAAGGAAAAGTTTGATTTAATCATTTCTAATCCACCATACTTTTCTCAATCTCTGAAAGCTTCTAATCCAAGCAGAAGTGCTGCGCGGCACGACGATAGCTTACCGGCCGAGGAGTTTTTGAAAAAAGCTAGACCCTTGCTTACGGAGAATGGTAGACTGGCATTAATATTTCCGAAGAATCAACTATCGAGATGGACCTTTGCAGCGCAGGAAGTTGGAATGTCACCATTGCGAATTTGCCACATATTTACATTGGCTTACAAGGATTCCTCAAGAGTTATGGTTGAATTTTGCAAGGCGAATTGCCCTTCAGAGCCTTTTATGGAATCGATTCTCATTGAAAGTAGCCCCGGAAATTTTTCCGAAGCCTATAAGAACATTACAAAGGAGCTTTACACTAAGTGGTAATTAGCCGCCGATTGTTCTTTTGAGGTTTTCGACAGAACTATCCCACAACATTCTTACTTCATCTTCTTCATCTTCATCGCAGAAATCAGTGATGATTAAAGCTACTTCGCCTGTCATTTCATCAATCTTGATGCGCAATTCGAAAAAAGTTTTATCCTTTCCTTCGTCTAACCAGTGAAATTTGGTAAACTGATTTTTTTTGCTTGAAACAAGTTTTGCCTTGCGCTCTTCGCCTTCCCAGATGAAGGTAAAAACGTCGTCACGAATGTTTACCTCATCAGCAAACCAATCTTCAAATCCAGAAGGCGTAGAAATACAGTTGTAAAGTATGTGGTCAGAAGTTCGAAGAATGTATTCGAGCTCCAGTTTGGTCTTTTCCATAAGCAATAATTTTGGCTAGGTATGTTTTGCAAGGATAACGTTTTTATATTAAAAATCACAGAAAATGCCCGTTTTTCTTGCATTTAGAATAAATGAAGTAGAATTGTTTTTCAATGAATTAGAATGAAAAGCGAGCGAAAAAAGAATGAATTTTTATTGAAAGTTTTTGAATAAAGAAAAAAAGCTATATTTGCGCCCGCTTTAGCGAATGGCGGGGTAGCTCAGCTGGTTAGAGCGCATGATTCATAATCATGAGGTCGGGGGTTCAAGCCCCCCCCCCGCTACAAAAAGGTCGACAAATACTGTCGGCCTTTTTTATTTTACTTTTACAACATGCAACTCAAATTATTGATCTTTTCATCATTGTCAGCCTGCCTGATTCTTCTGAGTTGTAAGGAAAAAGCTACTCCAATCGCCAAGTCTCAAAGCATCTACTTCTGGGAAACAAGTTTCGAGTTGGATTCTATTGAAGAGCATTTTCTTGATCATAATATTGAAAAATTGTATTGTCGATTTTTTGATATTGATTGGGACAAAAACAAGCAAATTGCTATTCCCATTGCACCGATTTCTTGGGTATCAAGACCAGACTACTATAGCATAACGCCAGTGGTTTTTATTAAAAATACAGTATTCGAAAACATCTCTGCAGATAGTATTACTGCCCTGGCGGAGCACTCTACTCGATTAATAGATAACTTGGCATTTAAGGGGAAAATTGAAATTAAAAATTGTCAAATTGACTGCGATTGGACTGTAGGAACAAAGGACAAGTATTTTCAATTTTTAAAAGCAATTAATTCCATTCGACCTGAATGGGAGCTAGAGTCAACTATTCGGTTACATCAAATTAAATATGCTGAAAACACTGGTGTGCCGCCTGTTGCTCGTGGTGTCTTGATGTACTACAACATGGGTAAGATTTCTTCAGACGAATCCAATTCTATTTTGGATAATGAAATAGGCAAGCAATACTTGGACAAATTAAAAAGCTATCCGTTGCCGTTAAATGCGGCTTTACCTGTCTTCTCTTGGGCAATACATATTCGAGATAAATCTGTGGTACAACTCATCTCAGAATGGGACTTCAATAAATTGGCTAACGATTCGATTTTTCATCAAATAAATGAAAACAGATTTGTGTGTATCCGCTCTGGCTACTATTCAGGAGCGTATTTGAGAGATGGAGACGAAATAAAATTAGAAGGAGTGAATGGAAAAAGCTTATCTGAAGCATCGAAGCTTTTATCTGATAATTATCCGGAATTGTTTAGAGAAGTCATATTTTTTGATTTAGATTCGAAACATATTTCGGAACTAAATGACACTTTCTACGATTCTTTCATTCTTCAAGAATAGATACTTTTCTTTTAGTATTTCAGTAGTAGGTATTGCAATCATTTTAGCCTGTGCGGGAGGCGATTATTATTGGGAGTCGTACTCCAACATCAACAATCGCAAATTTGTTCCTCAAACTTATTCACTCTTCGCATTTACTCCTGATAGCAGGTATAATGATGGAAGCACGCCTGATTTTTACGAGTTGAATATTCAGGAATGGAGCGAATTCTTGAATAACAACCTAACATACGATGATTTAAAAGAGCTCATTTACAAGGCTGATGAAAAAGAACTTCAAAGGCGAGGTTTGAAAACAAAAGAAGACAAGTTGAAGCGCTTTTTCCAATACATATTGATTGCCCGGAAGTCTGAAAAATACGCAAATACACATCCTTACTGGTACAGTTCTACTGAGAATGTAGACTCATTAGCCAGTGCTACATATGAGGAGTGGAGAGCGTTTTATATTGCGCAGATGGATCCTTTTCTAAAACAAAGAGCAGCTTTTCAATTGGTAAGAGGAGCTTATTTTGGAAATCATCCAGAAGATGGTATTGAAGTGTTTGAGTCGAATATCCCAAATTTCAAAAAGAATAATATCTATTGGAGAACCTATGGGTATGCTGCAGGTTGCTATTGGAAAATGAAGGAATATTCCAAAGCGAATTCCATGTATGTGAAAATGATGACAGAGAATCCGGAATACACTCAATCTGCACATTATAGTTTTCACCAGCAAGATGAAGAGGGTTTTCAAAAGACTTTGCAATTGTGTTCGAGCACAGAGGAGAAAGTAAATGCCTGGATTTTAGCAACGGTATACAACGATCCAAAAAGAGGAATTATTGAAATAATGAAATTGGATCCAAGTCATGAGTCGATCGGATTAATGGTAGCACGTATCGTTTCTGAATTTGAATATGAAATAAAAGGATATGGTGAATTCTACTACGGTGATGATGAAAAAACTCCAAGCAAGGAGGATATTGATTTTTTAATTGCTCAAATTGAAAAACCTGAGTTCAGTCAGAAAACAAGAGCTCTGGCCAGTGTTGGTTATATGTATTATTTGTTAGGTGAGGCGGAAAAAGCGGTAGCATTTAATAATAGAGCAATTCTGTCGGATGATGGAAAAGATAAAGACTTAGCGGAACAGTTAATGATCTTCAAAGCGATTCACGATTGCAAAAGCCTTTACCAATTATCTGATACAGATTTAAGGAATATAAAACACTGCATTGAGATTGGATCAAACGATTATTCTGGTTACAGATCTGAGTTGATCAATACCGTTTCAGAGCAACTTCGATTAAATAATGATCCCCTCAGAATTCTGTTTCGACCAACGGTTGCGGAGTTTACAGACATTAAAAATATTGAAAATGCCATCAAAGAATTGGAATCAGGAACAAAGGAAGATCTGATTCGTGAAATTGTATTTGGTAATTTAGCTTCAGATAAAATTGAATTGGTAAATCATTTGGCTGTGCTGTACACTTATAACGTTCAATTTGATGCAGCCGATCAACTTTACAACAAGTACCCAGAGGCGAAGAATTTCAATTCCCTTTACGGTGATCCTTTTTCTTTTCGTTTGAAAGATTGTCATGACTGCGATCATGAAGAATATCAAGGTGAAGCTTACAGCTTTGACCGCTTTATTCATGAATTGAGCAAAAAGCATCAAGTGTTTGAAAGCACGAAATCATTTGACTCTGCACTGGAATTGGGAAATGCATATTATAACATGAGTTATTATGGTAACGCCCGACTCTTTGGTCAGCTTCCTTATCTAAATAATTGGTATGAGCCCGAAGAAGAAGAATTGTATTGGTATGACTATTATGATGCTATGCACTTGAATGATGATGAAAATTGTGTAGATAATGCTAAAAAATATTGGCGTAAAGCATTTGATTTAGCAGCAAATGATGAGGAAAAAGCCTTGGCTACTTTTCTTCTAAGCAAATGCGAACTTATTGCATTTTATTTTAATAAAAGTGAAAGTGACGATCGAGATTTTGTTGCAGGAGTTTATTTTAATGAAATGATGAAGTACAAAAAAACCAAGTTATTCGATCAAGCTATCAATGAATGTGGATATTTCAAGACATTTTATAACACCAAAAATTAAACGAGTATGAATATACCTCCTTCCAGTAAAAAAAGAATTGTAATCATAGGTGGAGGATTCGGAGGGTTGAGCTTAGCAAAAGGATTAAAGAATTCAGATTTTCAAGTAGTATTAATTGATAAACATAACTATCACGTTTTTCAACCCTTGTTGTACCAAGTTGCTACGGCAGGACTAGAACCAGGCAGCATCGCTTACCCTTTTCGAAAAATATTTTCAGGATTTTCAAATTTCTTCTTTAGAATGGCCCAGGTTGAATCCATTTTAACGGAGAAGAAAACGATTGTTACAAATATTGGATCTTTAACCTACGACTATCTTGTGATTGCTACAGGCGCCACTTCCAACTATTTTGGTAATACAAGAGTGGAAGAGCGATCAATGCCTATGAAATCTGTTTCGGAAGCATTAGATATTCGAAGTCTGCTACTTCAAAATTTTGAAAGAGCGATTCTAAGCAAAGACTTAAAAGAGCGTGAGGCATTAATGAGTGTGGTGATAGTAGGTGGTGGACCGACAGGTGTAGAACTCGCTGGTGCCATAGCGGAATTAAGAAAAGACATTTTACCAAAAGATTATCCCGACCTCGACATAAGAGGAATGGATATTCATCTCATAGAAGCCAATAGCCGATTGCTCAAAGTGATGAATGAAAAGAGCAGTAAAAAAGCCTATGAGGCTTTAGATAAAATGGGGGTAGACATATGGCTGAATACACGAGTTACCGATTATGATGGAGAAAATGTAATGTGTAACTCTGGAAAAGTATTGAGCGGAGCAACACTGATTTGGGCGGCGGGCGTGAAGGGAGTAGTTCCAAATGGAATTCCTGAATCGGCTATAAAAGGCGGTCGGATTCTCGTAGATGCACAAAGTCAAATGGTTGGAAGCGATAGTATTTTTTCTATTGGCGATGTTTCTGCCATGATAACAGAAGCATATCCTATTGGACTTCCTATGGTAGCGCAACCGGCTATGCAGCAAGGAGCGCATCTCGCCAAAAACTTTAAAAATAAAATAGCAGGGAAGGAGATGAAGCCTTTTGTCTATAAAGATCTTGGATCGATGGCTACTATTGGAAGAAACAAGGCGGTAACGGAATTACCACGTTTCAATTTGTTTGGTTGGATAGCTTGGATGGCTTGGCTTCTTGTACATGTGTACCAACTGGTAGGATTCAGAAATAAAATTGTAGTACTTATCAATTGGGCACAGAATTATTTCCGACACTCGCGCGACCTACGACTTATCATCAGGCCCTTTCAAAGAAGGGAATGACGCACGACGGAGTCTATCATTGATTGCTTTACCCAAGCCTCGGTCAGGAACGAATTCGCAAATAATTACATCAACATCACTTTGATCTAGTTTGCGCATCAAAGAAAATAGATGATGACTTGCTTCTTTTAAATCGCCAATCGCTGATAGTGCATGGTATTCGATGGAAGCATTTTCTTCAATGACATTCGGTAAATATTGGATTACGCCAATTTTCTTTCCTGCATGAATTTTTAGCAATTCGGATAGCACTCCCGTATAAAATGGCTTACGCGGAGCATAATGGGATAGCAACATCCCTGGAGCAGTTGGATTGCTCGAAGATGTTGTATTAGAAGTCACCTCAATCTTCAAAGATTTAAGAAGTTGTTCATCCAACCCTCCCCATCTTAATACTCTAACTGTATTTTCGCTTAAGACCTCAATAATCGTCGATTCGACTCCATACTCAGAATCACCACCATCAAGAATGATGGCGACCTCGTTTCCCAGTTGATCTTGAACATGATCTGGGCGAGTAGGCGAGATGTAGCCGAAGGGATTCGCACTTGGCGCCGCAAGTGGAAACTCCAACTTCTTTAAAAGCTCAAGTGTAATAGCATGCGCAGGAACTCGGACACCAACAGTATCCAAGCCAGAAGTGACTTCATCTGGAATGATTGACTTTTTTGGAAGCACTAGAGTGAGCGGTCCGGGCCAAAATTTTTGGGCTAGAGTTCTGCAAAGTTCAAAAGGAACTGAAGCATACTTATCCAATTCTTCTAGTCCTGCAATGTGAACAATTAGCGGATCGAATGAAGGACGTTTCTTGGCTTCGAAAATTTTAATGACAGATTTTGAATCCAAAGCATTCGCTGCGAGACCATAAACGGTTTCCGTTGGAATACCAACCAATTCACCTTGTCGCAAAAAATCGGCTGCAAGTTCTATGTCATTTGAAATCTTGTTCACGACACAAAGCTAATTCGAAGCACTTGTTTTCAACAAAAATCTAGGCAGAATTAGGGTTTTTTGAAGAGAAATTGCATTTACAACGCGAATAAGAATTCATCATTAGCGAGAATTTAATTTTAGTTCAATGCTATGTAAACCCTATATTTCGCCCGAAAACCTGTAAATCAAATATTCAGAAATGAAAAAATTGCTACTTGCTTTATTAGCATTTACATCTTCATTAGTAACCTACTCTCAAGGAAATCCCTATGGTTACTCAATGAATGATAATGAGTTGAATTCCATTGAAACGTATGAATTGGCTACTTTCGATCAAGACGAATTGATCAGAAGAGCAGAAGACGGAGATAAAATGGGCCAAATGTCCATGTATGGGGAAATCATCAATACAACAGTTGATGCCGCTGCAGAAGGAAATTGGACCACGGATTTAGATGGAAATCAAATTTGTCAATTTAGATTTAGAACTGCGAATGCAAAAGCAGTAGGAGCTATCTTCAGTGATTTCTACTTGCCACAAGGTTCTTTTTACTTTATTTATTCAGCTGATAGATCATATTTTGAAGGTCCATTTGATGCTTCAGAAAATCATGAATCTGGAATTTATCGTACACCTGAAGTTTTCGGGGATGAAGCTATTTTAGAATATGTTCAACCTTCAAATGTGATTGGAACTCCTCGATTAGTCATCAGAGGATTCATTCACTTCTATCGATTTATCTACGATTATAGAGATGATCGCTCTTCAGAAAACCGAGGTAGCAGTGACCCATGTGAAGTAGATGTAAACTGTCCAGAAGGAGATGATTGGGAAGATCAAAAGAACGCTGAAGTACGTTTGTCTTTGGTTGCTGGAAACGGTGTTGGACTTTGTTCGGGCACTCTTGTAAATAATACAGATTACGATTGTAAAAACTACATCCTTACCGCGATGCACTGTACAATCGATAGTAATACAGCAGATCTTTTAGCTTCTACAGTTCGTTTCCGCTATCAACGTGCAAACTGTGGTTCGGGCAGTGCTCCTGCTCAATACCAAAAAGTAGGTTTGATTTTGCGTGCAGACTCAAACGACGGTGGTGGAGCTTCAGGTAGTGACTTTGCTTTGGTGGAAATGGATGATGCCATTCCTGCCTCTTGGAATGTATTTTATGCAGGTTGGTACGCAGGCACTGATGCTCCGACTGCAGATGGAAATGGCCATCGTGTTTGGGGTATTCACCACCCATCTGGAGATGTGAAGAAAATCTCAACAGGTGGAAGTGTCGCTTCAGCGACTTGGGGAGCTTCTAATCACCACTGGAGAGTAAACTGGGTGCAAACCGAAACCAACTGGGGTGTAACTGAAGGTGGTAGCTCTGGTTCACCTATCTACAACAAAGACAAAAGAATCGTTGGAACACTTACAGGTGGTGGTTCATTCTGTACTTCTCCAACAGCTCCTGATTACTATGGTAAAATGGACAAACACTGGACAGGAAATCCTAACCCTGCTAATGAAGATCTAGTGGACTGGTTGGATGCTTCAGGCACTGGTTTGATTGCTTTAGATGGCGCTTATGTAGGACCTTCTTTGTCTGCTCCATGTACGCCAACAACGTCTACTCAAGTCCAAGAGTTAGCTTTTAATGATTTCCAACTTTACCCAACACTAGCTTCTGACTTTATTCAGATTACAACTGATAAGTATCGCTCACTTCAAGAAATTAGAGTATTCGATGCTACAGGTAAATTGGTAGATACTTTCTCAATGAACGGTCCAGCTATGCAGTATAGCGTAAATGATTTTCAAACAGGAATGTACTTCATCATATTTGTTGGTCATGATGGACAACACGTATCACAGAAGTTTACGGTTTCTAGATAATATTTTTTAAATAGATAATAAAAAACGACTCCCAATGGTGGAGTCGTTTTTATTTTGTACTCATGAAAGATCTTATTCCTTCAGATTGGGCCAAGCTATTAGAAACGGAGTTTCAAAAAGATTATTTCACTCAGCTACAAGTTTTTGTTGATGAAGAATATTCTCGAAAAATCTGTTATCCTGTTAAAAATGAGATGTTTAAAGCTCTTAACGCAACGAGTTTTGACCATGTGAAAGTGGTGATATTGGGTCAAGACCCTTATCATGGAAAAGGTCAGGCCAATGGACTTGCTTTCAGTGTAAATGATTGGGTGCAATTGCCACCGAGTTTGACGAATATTTTTAAAGAGTTGAAATCTGATTTAGGTATTGAAAAACCAAATTCCGGCAACTTGGAACGTTGGGCCAAGCAGGGAGTGCTTCTTTTAAATACAGTGCTTACGGTAAGAGAAGGTGAAGCTGATAGTCATAAGGGAAAAGGTTGGGAGCAATTCACAGACGCGATTATTTCACTTGTTTCAACTAAAAAAAGAAATGTAGTTTTCCTTCTTTGGGGAAATAAAGCCCAAGCAAAATTGCCCCTCATCGATGAGACGAAACATACCGTTTTGAAATCGGGACACCCGTCACCATTATCAGCGTACCGCGGATTTTTTGGATGTGCTCATTTTTCCAAAACAAATGAAATTCTAAGGAATAATGGCCTTGGCGAAATTGAGTGGTGATTAATCTACAATTTGAATATTGCCTTCAATCACTTCTTGTTTGGTTTGGCCACAAGTGATGGAATAATCGAGAATGTAGTAGTAAACTCCAGGTTCCAAATCTCTAGGGATCCATGTTTTCGGGCTACCATAGTTTTCCAACTCATCTCCCCATCTGTTGAATACAAGAAGATTGTATTTGGAGAATAATGGTATGAGATCAACACTTGTATCGTAACTCAAAAATGGTTTCCACTCATTATTCAATTGATCTCCGTTTAAGGTTACGATGTTCGGGAAACGAATTTGAGTAACGTCAATGTAGAATGTTTCATCGGCATATACGGTTACCAAATCACTTGATTCACAACCATTGTTATTATCAATTACTGTGACCTCGTAAACTCCCGGTCCAGCAATAGTCGGCGACAAGGTGTTTCCACCTGAAAGTATGTTTCCACCAAGTGTAGTCCACTCTAAGTTGATGTTGGTGGCCGATGAGGTTAATCCTTGAATGGGTAATGTTCTAAACACACAATTCAAAGTGTCTTGCTCTGGCAAGTTCAATGTTGGAGGAGTATTGTTGAGTGAAATAACCAGATTGTCTGTCGACTCACATCCATTGGCCGAGTTGACTACAGTTAAGGTGTACGTACCCGCAGCTGTTGCAGTAAAACTTTGATTAGTGGAAACTACTGTATTTCCCAAACTCCAAATGTATATTGCTGGAGCGCCAGCATTTCCTGCATTCAGGGCAACTGAAGTTTGGTCACAAGTAATTTCATTATCAGGACCAGCAGCGGCGGTTAGAGTCGCAAAATCACCGATGACATCAAATGATGTTTCTGCAAAACATTCGTTGTTATAACTAACATTAACCGTGTAAGTGCCTGGTTCATCTGTAGTATAATTGCCATTCGGAGTTCCAAATGAAGTCGAACCGTTGAAGGTCCATGCATACTGAACAGGCAAATTCAAGTTAACTTGTGCGTTCACCAAATCGGTTGGATTGAGACAAGTGAGAGGATCAATAGAGGAGACTGAAACTTCCAATTCATCCACCACCACATTTATTTCAGTGCTTAATGAAGTGCCACACAAATCGGTAAACTCAACAATATAAGTCATGCTCGTTGGAGTAGTTGTAGTAGGAGTGGGGGAAGTAGGATCGTCGAGATAGTCAGTTGGTGTCCATGAGTACGTGCCATCCAAACTGTTGCCCGCCGATAGCACAGCTGAGGCTCCTGAGCATATGTTCACTTCATTTACAGAAAGAATATTTTCAGTTAAACAAACTGTTTGATTGTTATAAGAACCTCCAGTTGCTGCAGTGAATCCCCAATAGACGAGTGAGTTGCCATTGAAAACATCGTTGATCAAATCAACAGTTCCTTCTAGACGGAATACGCAATCGAAGTACACCTTCAGACTTTGAATATCTGGTTCCCAAGTAATTTGAACTACGTGATCATCACCATCTTCCACATTTACGTTGAAAGGGTCAATTGCCACTGGACCAGCAATGTTTCCGGCTGGAGTATTGTGATTGATTTCGCCGTTCATTTCAATTGCGACGTGATCTTGGAAAGGATCGCCAAAGTCTGAGTTTTGCCAAGTATCGAATTCAATTCCAAGTGAAGTACCGAAGTTTTGATACCCCATACCACCACCGCTCGTTCCGATAGCACCGGTTCCAACAGTTTGAAGCACGAAGCAAATACCATCGGCGCCGTTCGCGTCTATGGTTCCGAAATTCATTTGAAATTGAAGACTGAATGGCTCATTGAGGTCGAGCTGATCAGCATACCAAACAGTTCCGTTTTGTGTTGGAAGTTCTGTGGTAAGTCGGTAACAGTCGCCACCGAGCGATGTTGCATTTCCATTGAGGAAATAGGTTTGAGCCGTAGCCTGAAAACTATAAATTGAAAGGAGAGAGGAAGCGATGAAATAAAAAAGTTTATTCATAGGGGTATCCCGGTAATTGTGTTTAAATATACAACATTGAACCAATAAAAAAGGCCCTTTCGGGCCTTCAGTTAAAATGTATGCGTTATCACAACTCCATTGGGACGGGTGACCGTGAATTCATTGTCGCAGGTTCCATCTCCGTAGTCAATAATCCATTGACCTTGAAGTGAGTAAATTTCTATTTGACCAGCTTTTATTTGCCCGCAAGCTTGATCGAATATGAGTGGTGATGTAATCGTTCTTGGTATTACCACACCCGATGGTCTGGTAATAGAACCTTCGCCTGTAATTGAGACGATGTTATCTCCACAAATTTCGTTATTAAATCCACTTACCCAAGTAATATTTTCAACGAAATCTCTTTCGAATGACGCGTTATTGTAAGTAATGGTTGTATTTATTACTCTAGTGAACTCCATCTGATCCGATGAATTCAGTCCGTTGTTCGTTGTAACACGTTCACCTGCAATACCAACGCCATTGATCGCAAAATTTTCAAATGTTACAGTGCGCACAGCACCGTCGTTGATAAATGTATCTGTTAGATGAATGAAAATTTTTCCTGATTTGGTTCTTCCTTGAAAATCAGTACATCCAGTTCCGTAGTCTACTGTAATTGTTTTAGGATAGGTTTCAGATGACTCTGTTACAACAGCACAAGTTCCTCCAATTGAAAAATTGCAGTCCATTGATCCGCTCTTCAGTGTCAACCCCTCTACATCGTCTGATATGGCTTTTTCAGAAAAAGCGGTTGTAGATTCTTGTGTGAATAAGGTGTCGTCGAAAAGTGAAGTATCTTCTTCCTTGTCTTTTTTACAAGCAAGAAATGAAACGGAAAGGGCTAGGCCTGCTAATAGTAATCTGGAAGTTTTCATGTGTTTGAAATTTAGGTCTTTAGACGAAAAAATGATGCCAAGGTTTAATAAGTAGGCAAAATTTCATCGGCAGCTTTTTTACAAAGCTTATAGGTTCGCTCAAAATCGTGCATTTCGCCGTAGTATGGATCCGGCACGATTTGTCTGCTAGGCTCCGATTCAAAGCCGAGCAGCAACTTCAGTTTGGGTTTCAATTCCTCTTTATGACACATGCCTTGTAAATCGCGCAAATTGTTGCGGTCCATGGCATAGATGATGTCAAATTGCTCTAAGTCCTGATGAGTGATTTGTCTTGCCTTTTGATTGGAGATATCAATTCCAACAGATCGCATAAACTCAATGCTCCTTTTATCGGGAGCTTCTCCAATATGAAAACCAGATGTTCCGGCTGAGTCTACCTCCAAATCAATACCCCTTTCTGCTGCCTCATGTTTGAAGACCCCTTCTGCTATGGGTGATCTGCAAATGTTTCCGAGACATACCATTAGGACTTTCATGATTTAGCTTTTTGGTGAGAACATTTTTAATGAAAGCGCCATCTTTGATTTGAGGTTCTTTCGTTCGACGATATAATCTAAGAATCCATGCTCAAGTACAAATTCTGAGCTTTGGAATCCTTCAGGAAGATCTTTACCAATAGTTTCTTTTACTACACGTGGACCAGCAAATCCAATCAATGCTTTTGGTTCGGCAATGTTGATGTCACCAAGCATAGCGAAAGAAGCTGTAACACCACCAGTAGTGGGGTTAGTGAGGAAAGAGACATAAGGAAGGCCATTTTCTGCAAGCAAAGTCAACTTTGCTGAGGTTTTAGCCATTTGCATCAACGAAAAGCCCGCTTCCATCATTCTCGCACCACCACTCTTGCTGATACAGATAAAAGGACAGTTGTTTTTGATTGCCTCATCAACACCGCGTGCAAATTTTTCACCTACAACAGAACCCATCGATCCGCCGATGAAACCGAAGTCCATACATGCGATTACCGCTTTTTCACCCTCAATATTTCCTATACCAACTCGGATAGCATCTTTGAGGCCTGTCTTAGCAATTGTTGATTTGATGCGGCCCTTGTAGTCTTTGGTATCTACGAATTCCAATGGGTCACCACTCGTTAGATTTGGTGCAATTTCTTCATAAATATTTTCATCAAATAGAATGTGAAAGTACTCGTGAGATCCAATTTTTTCATGGTGTTCACATTTGTCGCAAACCCAAAGATTGTCTGAGTGCTGCTCAGAAGTCATCACGTTTTTACATTCAGGACATTTGTACCACAAGCCTTCGGGAATTTCCTTCTTCTCCATGCTTTTGGTAGTGATACCTGTCTTGATTCTTTTAAACCAACTCATGTCTTCCATATTATCTAGTGGGCAAATGTAAAACTACTTGAGCAATTGCACATAACCGTGGCGGATAATGTTTTCACCGAAGTAGTTAATTGCTTCTACTCTATAGTTATAGGCATCATCTCCTATGTTCATAGGGTCCGGTTGCCAAGGGTCATTTAATTGTTCTGAAAACCAAATAAGGTCGCCAAATCTGTTGTAAACAAATATTTTAACATTGGAAACATTGTAGCCTTGAACAGACCAACCGTCATTTTTGAGGTCCAAGTTGGGTGTAAAAGCATTGGGAATATAAAGTCCCCAACCGCATAGCTCTGTATCCACAAATATCTCATCCTGACTAGAACCGCACTCATTTGAAACAATAATTGAGTAGAGCCCAGCCTCATTTACACGAATTTCAGTAGAGGTACTATCATTGCTCCAATCATATGAATCCGCCATTGCATCAAATGCATCGAGAATTATCGATTCTCCCTCGCAAATAGTGACATCATCTCCAAGATTGACTTCTGGTATAGTTCTCATTTCTACAATAGTTCCATCTGCCGCCAAGCAAGGACCATTTTCCACGACGACACTGTACGTACCTTCTTCGTTCGCTGAAATAGAATAACCAGTTTCACCTGTCGACCAATTACCCTCTAATTGCGAGGTTATAGTAACAGAAGAGCCTTCGCAATAGGTGTATACATCTTCAAGATTGATTTGGGGCATTGTAAAAACCGTGACTTCAAATTGAAGTGTGCTTTCGCAACCTTGATCGGTATAGACACCTTGATAATTGCCAGAATCTGTAACTTCAATTTGGTTTGATTCTTCACCTGTCGACCAAACTACACTAACAGGAGATTGAAGCACTGCAGGCAATGTTGTTTCACAAAGGTTAGAAACAATGGTGGCGTCTTGAAATGGCATGTTAACCACTTCAATATTTGTTTCATCATTTGCAGCACAACCTTGAGAAGTAACGGAAACCGAAAGTGTTCCAGGTGTATTCGTTGAAATGAAAGGGCCGACGGTGCCATCACTCCAAGTGATGGTTTCATAGCTACCTTCAATAGTTGCAATGTAAAATTCACCAGGACATAACGGAGAAGCATCTGGTATGTCAACCGACACTGATGGAAGTATGGATATGGACAACGTGTCATAAGTGGTGCAGCCAAGTCCAGCAGAGTCGAGTGCAAGCACCAATTCATACGACTGAACCAATTCTGTATTATTCGGAATGGTAAAGCTTTGTGAAGTTGCATTCGGATTGGAAATAGCAAGATCTTCTGATGTCCAAATGTAGTTGTACCCGTTCAATTGTAATGGCAATACTTGAAAGGACTCTTCACCACAGTAAGTCACATCATTGCCCAATTCGGCTTCATGACTGAGTTGAACCGCGTGACATCCAGATAACGAAATATCATCCAATCCAAAATCATTTCCTCCGGAATTGCTTTGAAAATTGAGCAAGCAAATCTCAACAGTCGTTTCGCTGCCACTGTTCCAAGTGAAACTATTTTGTTGCCAGCCACCGTATGCTTCAATACTAGCTCCCTCCGGAGTTCCGTTGAAGTAAGCTTGAATGATGGCTAGGGGATGGGAGTCACTATTATTGGTGACGTCACGCACCCAAAATGAAAATGTATAATCAGTATCTGGTTGCACATTTACCGTTTGGCACCAGACACTTTGACCTTCGGAGGCCGCAGCGTTTGCAATGAAAAATTGACCGTTTGGCGGATTGGTATGATCTTGACCTATAAAGTCACTGTGATACAAAAAGGCTAGTGACCCCACAGCGTAAGTTCCCTCAGGGCATAGCGGACAAAAGAAGCCAGAACCTAGTGTAAGGCTTGTGGTAAAGCTCGTATTTCCTTGCGAGAAATTACCGTTCTGAATAAGCTCGACTTGCTCCATGCACTGACCACATTGACCAAATACATTACTTAGTAAAGCTATGGAAAAGAATATTGTAAAAACTCTTTTAAGCATTTACAGAACTTGAGTTTTTAATTGTAGTCTCAACAGCTTTTTTATTAATCACAGGATTGGCATACATCTCAAGTAAAATTTCTCTCACTGCTTTTGCATATCCTTCTTTCGGTAAGCCCAGTTGACGGCGTATGATTCCCAATCGAATCACATGACCTCGAATATAATTTCCGAATGTTATTTTTTGAATATTGCTATACAGGTCTTTGTGTTCCTTGGTGCCATTTAGAAGATCGTATGCGATGTAGTTGGTGGGCCACAACTTATAGATTCTATGCATTTCTTGGTCAACAGAATTCGCCAAATGGAGCACTTTGTCATTTTTATGCGAAATGTTTCTCATTTCTTCAATAGCCTCTACCATTTCCTTTCCTACAGTGATATTCACGCGTCCTTTATGTCCGGTGAGTCCACGCATCATGCTTTTAAAGTCTTCTCCAGGTTTCTTTTCATAATGTCCAATAAGCTTTTTCTGCACGAGCTCATTGGCTTTCAAAATATCGCAGGGATCATATTCATAGCTCACGCACATCGGCACTATGTTGAGGTCGAGAAGTGCATCTTCCATGGATTCTTTCGAACTCATGGTAAACATCTTCAATAATCCACTGGCTGTTCTGTCATCACCATCTTTGCTTCGACCTTCTCTTTGAGCGATCCAAATGGAGGTCTTTTTATCCTGAATGGTAGAACGGATGTAATTTGAAAGTCTTAAGGAGTAATAGAAAACTTCTCGAGCATTGACATTTCTATTGACAATGAAATTTTTGTTGGATCTAACGATGTCCTTAACTGCAGAAGTTTGAAGCAAGTTGTCGCCAATTGCGATTTCAGTGGTATTAAAACCACGCTCCATCAAACTGACATTCAACAACGCGCTGTCCAATATGATATCGCGGTGATTGGAGAGAAAAATATAAGGTTTGTCTTTTTCTAAGTATTCCAAATTGGTAAAACTTAAGCCGCTTGTAGTGAGCTGTGTAACAACTTTGAAGGCAGGAGCACTCACTTGTTCTTGAAAGTCCTTGACGCTTTTAATTTCGCGCATCATTTCTTGAATCACGGCTTTACCCAATGATGGATAAACCCATTTCATCATTTTATAAAACATAGGTTCTTCGAGAAGGCGTTCAATGGCTTCTTGAAGCTCCTGATCGTTGTAAGGTCTTATATCGTCATAGTTGTGTACGTCCAACACTGAAGGTTCCATAATCTAAAAAGTCAAACGACGAAAATACATAAAAATCGAAGACCTATCTTTGCCGCATGAGGTTTGAAGATTTAAAATTGACCAGACAATTTCTGAATGCCGTCGAAGATGCAGGTTATCAGGATCCTACAGAGATTCAGATCAAAGCTATTCCACCGATAATGGCCAATCAGGATGTGGTGGGAATTGCACAGACGGGTACTGGGAAAACTGCGGCCTACTTGCTTCCGTTGTTGCAAGTACTGAAATATGCTCAGGGAAATGAAGTGCGTTGCCTCATACTCGTACCTACAAAAGAGCTTGTAGTGCAGGTTGAAAAAGCCGCAAGAGATTTAGCTAAGTACACGGATATTCGAATAGTTGCCTTGTATGGTGGTATTGGTCCAAAGGCTCAAATTGCTCAATTGAGTGCGGGCGTGGACATAATCATTGCCACACCAGGTCGATTTTTAGAAATTTATTCAAAAGGTGAAATCCCAACCAAGAAAATCAAACATATCGTTTTGGATGAGTGTGATCGCATGATGGACATGGGATTTTGGCCTCAGTTGAGAGATATTCAAGAAAAAATTCCACAGAAAAAGCAGCAGCTTTTGTTTTCTGCCACGTTTCCAGAGAAGGTGGAGCGTATTTCAGAAAATTTCCTCCTTTTTCCTCATAAAATTGAAGTTACTCCACCTGCAACTCCCGCTCAAAGTGTGGAGCAGTTCATTTATGAATTGCCCAATTTTCGAGCGAAATTGGACTTGTTGGTTCATTTATTAAAAACCGATGAGGCATTTTCTAGGGTAATTGTTTTTGTACGAACGAAAACGGAAGCCACCAACATTGCAAGATATATCGAAAGATTGGACATCGGTGAAGTCAGAATGCTTCATAGCAATAAAGGTCAAAACGCAAGAATCAATGCCATTGACGATTTTAAATCGGGCGACGTACGCGTTTTGGTAAGTACAGATGTGAGCGCCAGAGGGATTGATGTATTGGAAGTTTCACACGTTATCAATTTCAATATTCCAACGCATTACGATGATTATGTGCACCGCATAGGTCGCACTGGAAGAGCTTTCAAAACAGGAGTGGCGATTAGCTTCATGGATTTTTCTGAAAAATATCACGTAGATAAAATTCAGAGTTTGATTAAGCAGGATATCGCTCGATTGGAAGTCCCAGAGCAAATTAATATTCATGAAACGCCTTTCGAGGAGTTTCAAGATCAAATGCGTGAAATTGACCGTCAGAAAAGATTGGAAGATCCTGATTTTAAAGGGGCATTCCATGAAAAGAAGAAAAAATTCGAGCCTTCGAAGAAATTTGCTGCCAAAAAATCCACTAAAAAGCGATTTAAGCGCAGGTAATTGTTAGAAACTTCCCATTCTAATTGTGAATTGGCTTTTTCGAGTTGCTATATTCGAAGCCTAATAGTTAAAGAATGACGAAGGACGATCAATTAAAAAGTTTCTTTCTCTCCGGTCACATAGAAGGAATTTCATATTTGCTTTTACTTTTTGTAGCAATGCCATTAAAGTACATGGCCGATTTGCCTATTGCAGTGAAAATTGCAGGATTGATACATGGATTCTTATTCATATGGTTCATGTATGAAATTTTTATGGTGTGGAATACCAAGAAGATTTCATTTGTTAAAGCAGGTGTTGCTGTATTGGCATCATTGGTGCCCTTTGCAACTTTCTTTTTGGAGCGCATTGTGTTTGGTAGGAAAGCAGATTTGAGTAAGTAAATTATTTCAAGATGAGTCGTCAGGAAACGTTTGTTCAACATATTCAAAGTGGGTATACTTTCAAAGGAGATTATCTCACTTTGGGTGCAGCAATTTTGGATGGTGAGCCTCAGAAAGACGCTCAAGTACATATTCCACTGAAAACATTGAACCGTCATGGTTTGATTGCAGGAGCCACAGGGACTGGTAAAACAGTCACCTTGCAAATCATTGCTGAGAATATGGCCAGTAAAGGAATTCCAGTACTGGTAATGGATTTGAAAGGAGACTTAAGTGGTTTGGCAATGCCAGGTACTTCAAATGTGAAAATTGAGGAACGCCATGCTGCTATTGGTATTCCATACGCCGCTGAAGGTTGCAGCACAGAAATGCTCTCTCTTTCAAAAGAAAAAGGCACGCGTTTAAGAGCAACGGTGAGCGAATTTGGACCTGTACTTTTCTCGAAAATTTTAGAATTAAATGATACGCAAGGAGGAATTGTTGCAATCATTTTTAAATATGCAGACGACAATAATCTTCCACTTCTTGATCTAAAAGACTTTAAGAGATTATTGCAGTTTGTTACCGACGAAGGAAAAACGGAAGTAGAGAAGGAGTATGGGAAAATTTCATCTGCTTCTGTGGGAACAATCATGCGAAAAATAATTGAGCTCGAAACACAAGGAGCTGAATTATTTTTTGGTGAAAAATCATTTGAGGTTTCTGATTTAACACGATTGGACCAATTTGGAAAAGGCATGATTTCCGTTGTTAGATTGACGGATATTCAAGACAGACCAAAACTCTTTTCCACCTTCATGCTTCAAATGCTCGCTGAGATTTATGCCACTTTTCCTGAAGCTGGAGATATGGATAAACCAAAGCTATGTGTCTTTATCGATGAAGCACATTTGATTTTTAATGAAGCCAGTGATGCCTTGTTGGACCAAATTGAATCCATCATAAAATTGATTCGTTCTAAAGGAGTGGGGATTTATTTCTGCACGCAAAATCCTTACGATATTCCTGATGCGGTTTTATCTCAACTTGGATTGAAAGTTCAACACGCTTTACGTGCATTTACCGAAAAAGATAGAAAAGCAATTAAGAAGACAGCGGAAAATTATCCGATATCAGAGTTTTATAAAACAGATGAACTGCTCACATCAATCGGTATAGGACAAGCCTTAATTACAGCATTGAATGAAAAAGGAGTGCCGACGCCGCTTGCTGCAACGCACCTGCGTGCACCCAAGAGTAGAATGGGGGTGCTAAGTGCGGAGGAGTTGGATAGAGTAGTTCAGTATTCGTTTATTGCGGCGAAATACAACGAAGAAATTGATAGAGAAAGTGCATATGAAATTCTCAATGCAAAATTGATAAACGCAAGATCTCAAACCGAAGAAGAAGAGGTAGATGCTCCTGCACCGAAAAAGAAAACAACACAAAAAGAGGAGAGAAGTGTTCTTGAATCTTTGTCTAAAAACACTATGGTTCGACAGGTTGGTAATACCGTGATGCGTGAAGTCGCTAGAGGACTTCTCGGTGTGCTTGGCCTTGGAGGAAGCACCAAGAAAAAACGCGGTGGGGGCCTGTTCGGATTTTAATCTAATTACTTATGGAAAAAGACAGTAGAATTGCTAGTAAATTTAAGCAACGCTCTTGGAGCGAAGTAAAGAGTAACGACTCATGGTCCATCTTTAAAATTATGGGTGAGTTCGTTGAAGGATATGATAGAATGGGTTCGATTGGACCTTGTGTTTCGATATTCGGATCTGCAAGAACAAAGCCTGATAACCCATACTACCAAATGGCTCGCGATGTGGCATTCTTGCTTACTCAAAGAGGGTATGGTGTGATCACAGGCGGTGGACCTGGTATTATGGAGGCTGGTAACAAAGGGGCCAATGAAGGGAATGGTGTGAGTGTTGGTTTGAATATCAAACTTCCTTTCGAACAACACTCAAACCCTTATATCGATCACGATAAGGATATCAATTTCGATTACTTCTTCGTAAGAAAAGTGATGTTCATTAAGTACAGCCAAGGTTTCGTAGTAATGCCTGGTGGATTTGGTACAATGGACGAATTATTCGAAGCCTTAACGCTTATTCAAACGGATAAAATTGGTCGTTTCCCAATCATTTTGGTAGGACATAGTTTCTGGGATGGTCTTGTAGATTGGATTAAAAAAGTACTTCTTGAACAAGAAAGAAATATTAGTCCAGAAGACATGCACCTGTTTAAAGTAGTTGATACAGCAGAAGAAGCCGTTGAAGAAATCGATAAGTTCTATTCAAACTACCTACTCAAACCAAATTTCTAATTTTAGTTTTGAATTTATTCAGATTAAGATATTTTATTCTCATTTTTATTATCGGTGCGGCGTTTGTTTCGCTCAGCTGGAATACGCGCCCACCTTTGAATTTCTCACTTCCTAGTTTTCATTCACCACAGCGCACACATCATTTCATTCAATATGAAATCAATGATATGGACATCTATCACCCAGAAGTTCGCTTCAATGGTTTTTTTGAAAAATTGAAAAGATTGGTTTTTGAAGGAGAGGGAAAAATTTCAATTGTCCACATGGGCGGAAGCCACGTGCAAGGTGGAGCACTAACGGATCGATTAAGAACAGATTTTTCGACTCTTGCATATGGACTTCAAGGCGATAGGGGATTGGTATTCCCTTTCAAACTTGCGGGAACCAATTCTCCATGGAGCATAAATTGCAAATGGACAGGAAGCTGGTCAGGCTGTAGAAATAGTGTAAGTAGTCATTCATGCAATTGGGGTGTTTCTGGAATTGCGGCAGTTACAACAGACTCTATCGCTTCAATTGAAGTATTCACACAAGCAGCAGACAGTAGTTTGAATCCATTCGATAGAATCAAAATCTATTATCAAGCTTCAGAGGGATATGGCGTTTACATGGACACAACGATGAATGTTATTGAACACAATCATTCAGACGTTGGTGGATATGATGAATTCATATTTGACAGGTTTTATAGTTCGGCCAAAATTCATATTCGAAGACCAGGTAACCAACCTGGAGAATTTGATTTTCAAGGATTTTATTTTGGAAGCGAAGAACCTGGGATTTCTTACAATCCAATAGGGGTCAATGGAGCAGGAACTTACAGCTATTTGAGATGTGGTTTGTTTGAAGAACAAATGAAAACACTTCAACCGGATTTGGTACTTTTTGGTATCGGAGTGAATGATGCGAATGTTCCACAATCTGATTTCGACGATAAATTATATGAATCACGCTATGATTCTATAATCTCGAAAATTGAAGCTGCCAACCCCAACGTGTGTTTTATTTTTATCACAAATAATGACACTTACTACAATAGAAAATATCCGAATAAAAATGCGATAAAAGTTCAGGAAGCAATGCAGCGCTTGGCCGAGAAACACAACGCTGCCGTGTATGATCTTTTTGCTATTATGGGTGGACTCGGATCAATAGATGATTGGCGCGATGCTCAACTTGCTGCGAGAGATCGTATTCACCTTACTCGATCAGGATATGAATTGCAAGCAGATCTGATGTTTGATGCTTTTCGTAGGTCTTTCGGTGATTATTTGGATGAATTTAAAAATCAGTATTGATGAAGTCGAAGTTTATCGCAGTGCTTTCACCTGCGAAATTGATGTCTGATAGAATAAGGTTTGCCAAGTTTATTCAGACGCGGCCAGTATTTTTGGAAGAAGCTGAGTACTTAGTAAAAAAGCTGAAGAAATTTTCTGTTGAAGAACTGTGCAAGCTGATGGACATGAATAAAGAGCTGGGTTTACAAACTGCAGAGCGCTTTAAAAATTGGTCGGTCCCAGTAGATAGAACGAATTCCCTTCCTGCGATTTTATTGTTTGAAGGAGAGGTTTACCGTGGTTTATCTGCCAGAAAGCTAAGCCCTAATCAATTGAAATGGGCGCACGGTCATATACGCATCTTGAGTGGTTTGTATGGCGTATTGCGTCCAATGGATTTGGTTCAGCCTTACCGTTTGATGATGGGAACTCCTTATAGTCCGCTGAAGAAATACAAAAATCTGTATGAATTCTGGGATTACAAGTTGGGACAATGCCTGAGAGAAGACCTGGAGGAAGATGGAATCTTGGTCAACCTAGCGAGCAAGGAGTATTTTAAAGCAATTGACTTAAATGCACTTCAGCGGAGGGTGCTCCATTGTGAATTTAAACAGCGTAAAGGAGATAAAGTAACTGTAATCGCGACTTATGCCAAGTTTGCTCGGGGCTTGATGGCCAATTATATCATTAATAATGAAATTACTGATATCGAGAAATTGAAAGAATTCAACTTGGAAGGCTATCGGTTCGACGAGGCTCTAAGTACTGAGAATGAATATGTTTTTGTAAGATAAATTGAGAAATGTAAAAACTTCGAACTAAGTTCGCATCCCCAATTAAATATTGAACCAAATAAATAAATGAAAAAAGTAATCTTCTTTGCCGCAGCGCTGGCAATTTCTGTAGCCTCATGTAAGAACGGAGGAAAAGGTGCAGCTAAACTTGAGAATAGCACTGATTCACTTTCATATGCATTAGGTGTTTCTATCGCAACAAACCTTTCTGAAAGTGATTTGAATGATGTAAATTATGATGCATTCATGAAAGGTATTCAAGAGCAAATGGAAGCAGTTGCCCAAATGGATCTTGAGACTGCTGAAATGTATATCCGTTCTCAAATGCAACTTATGTCAGAGAAGAAAGGAGAAGAAAATAAGGTTGTAGGTGAAAAATACTTGGAAGAAAACAAAACAAAGCCAGGTGTTATCACAACTGCTAGCGGTCTTCAGTACAAAGTAAACCAAGAAGGATCAGGTATTTCACCTGATGCAAACGATCGCGTTACAGTTCATTATCATGGAACTACTATCGATGGAACAGTATTCGATAGTTCTGTAGACAGAGGACAACCAGCTACTTTTGGTTTGAATCAAGTAATCCCAGGTTGGACTGAAGGTCTTCAGTTGATGAAGAAAGGTGCAAAATACACTTTCTACATTCCTCAGAATCTTGCTTACGGTGCACGTGCTACAGGTAAAATTCAACCATATTCAACTTTGATTTTCGAAGTGGAATTGATTGATGTTGAGCCAGTACAATAAGATATTAGATCTAAAAGAAAAAGCCCCTTGAATTTTCAGGGGGCTTTTTTTATTGCTTGACACATTTTATTCTCCGTCGCCAAGTGCTTCGATTCGTTGGATTTCTTCATCCAGAATTTCCTCGATAGCCTTTCGTTCGATCTCGTTGATCTTGGCATCCAGTTTCGCCTGCTTTTTCATAAATCGAAGCATATCCTTTTTATGGATTTCATAGGCAATGTATACGGTAAACTTCCCGTCGGTATCCTTATACTTTTCCTCGCCAATTTTGCGCAAGTCAGCGATTTGAGTATTGGTAACCTCGCGAATTAAGCTTTGAAACTTGTCGTTGAGCTCACTGCCATTGTTGGTTTCTGTTTCTGCGAGGTATTGGTCTGTTACCACCTTCATGCGCGTTTCTACTTGCTGAGCCAATTCCTTCTTCGCTTGAAGATCTGCTTTATTTTTTGCGATATTATCGTCTTGACTTGTTCCTTTTCCAACAGCTCTGAAGTATCGATTTGAACTTTCGTATTTATTTCCTGTGAATGGCTCTTTTACTTTGGTTCCCGCTGTGGTTGACTTCGAACATGAAGCTACAGTGAGGGCTAATCCAAGGAAGAATAAAAGAGATTTGATGTTAAGTGATTTCATGATCTTAAAATTTTCATTGTACTAGTAAAAAATATGCCAATAATAATGAGGCATTAGATAAATGCGAATAAAAGTGCAGTAAATATGGTGAAAGAACAAAAAAAAAGCCCCTCAATGAGGGGCTTTAAATTTTTTGTACTTATCGTAAAATTAACCGATAAGTGCTTCAATCTTCTCAGTAAGAACGTTCTTTGGAACTGCTCCAACGCTCTTATCCACAACTTGTCCGCCTTTAAGGAAGATAATTGTTGGAATGTTTCTGATTCCGAACTTCGCACTGATGTCTGGATTGTCGTCAACGTTTACTTTTCCGATTACTGCTTTTCCAGCATAGTCGTTAGCCATCTCTTCAACGATTGGAGAAACCATGCGGCAAGGTCCGCACCATTCAGCCCAAAAATCGATCATAACTGGCTTTTCTGAGTTCAATGCTACATCTGCAAAGTTTGAATCAGTGATTTCTACTGCCATGATTGTATAATTTGTAATAAAGTTATTTTTTCGTTGCTTCCTTTGACAACAATCTTACCACACTAAAAGTTCGGACAGGATGTCATCTTTAGAGAGCGCAAAGGTAAAGAAATTTTTTGGAGTGCAGGCTTTCTTAATTTAGCCCGTTTTTAATCATTGTTAAAAAGCTAAGCTTTATGGAAAATCAAAATATTGCTGCCATCAAAAAGGATTTATCTTACTTATCCAAAGAAGAGTTGGTGGCTCACATCCTTAAGCTGGCTAAATACAAAAAGGAAAACAAAGAGTTGCTTTCGTATCTCCTGTTTTACAGTGAGAATGAGCAGCACTACATCGAATCAGTTATTGAAGAAATGGATGGTATGTTTTCTGAGATCAATAGCACTAATGTGTATTACGTAAAGAAGTCAGTGAGGAAGATTCTTCGTTTTTGTGCCAAACAGATTAAGTTTTCGGGTAAAAAAGAAACGGAAGTGGAGATTTTGGCACATTTCTGCCAAAAAATGAAGAAATTCAACTTGAAGTCGGAGCGGAATTTAGTGCTTCAAAATATTTATGATCGTCAACTCATCAAAATACACAAAGCCCTGAGCACCTTACACGAGGATGTGCAGTTTGATTATCAAGAAAAGGTGAGGGGATTGGGGAGGTAGGATTCACCAGTTCAAAAAAAAAGCCTTTCAATTGAAAGGCTTCTCTTTTCGTTGGCGGTCCGGACGGGACTCGAACCCGCGACCCCATGCGTGACAGGCATGTATTCTAACCAACTGAACTACCGGACCGTTGTACTTTCCTTCGAAAGCGGATGCAAAAATATAGTAAATCTTTTGTTCTGCAAATTTTAATTCAAAAAAATCGCGTTTTATGCAATATTTTTTTGAGAGACCTTCATTCTCCAATAAAGCATACCAAGCCCTGCTAGCATAAAGCAAACAGCTATCACTTGAGCCTGAGTAGCTTGAATACCGAAAAGATCAAATTTGTTGTTTACGCGAATCGATTCAATCAAGAATCGCTCAATACCATTAAACAACAAATACAAGCCAGTAATGACTCCAGCTACTTTGATTCGCTTTCTTAGTGACCATAAAATAAGAAATATAATAGTCGCCATGATCGTTTCGTAAAATGGCGTTGGCCAAACTGAAGGGACCAAATGAGTGCAGTAGCCATCCCAACAAGGGACATTCGGATCTGTAATTCTGACAGCAAATGTGTCGGCGGATGGACCAAGTAGTCCATTCACATTGTTTGGATAATCATACGACCACATCCAGTCTGGCAACCAAGACATCCAGCCTGGCTTGGGAGCTGGGTTCGCGATTCCCCAATCTCCATCTCCGCTCACTTGACATCCAATTCGGCCGATACCATAAGCTAGAATCATTCCCGGTGTTGCCGCATCTGTCAAATGCAACAATGCAATTTTCTTTTTCCAAGCAAAAAACAAAACTGCTCCTGCACCCAAGATCAAACCTCCATAAACGGTCAACCCGCTCAAAAAACTTTGTAAATCAGGGTGAGTGAAAAAAGCCATGAATTCATCTGGATTTTCAAACAAGTGAAAAAGCTTTGCTCCAATAATCCCGAATATGGCCGCAATGAACGTTATAGTACCCGTGTATTCATAGATATGAAAATCCACAATTTTCTCTTGTGGTTGTGGCAATTGGTTCTTTTTAAATTCCCAATAGCGCCATCCACCAAAAGCGGCCGCAACAAGAAGCCCTACAAAAAAGTAACCTTCCGAAGAGAAAATATGTGCCTGAGGAGATTGGCCTGGAACAAACAGTCTTTCGCTATTTAAAAATAGATAGATGAATTTCCAACCAATAATAAATCCAAGGAGCGCATTAGTGATAATATCTGACCAAACCGGAGCCTTTCCGATAATCTGCTTTCGCTTTTCTCCTTTGAGCAAACCTTGTTGTTCTTTTCGCTTCAGTTCTCTAGATAAAGTGAAACTCGCAGCTACAAATGCCAATGCGACAAAAAAACCAAAGCTATTCAGCAGTTTCGCCCAAGGCCAATTGATACCGAATAAATCCAGCATCGCGTGATATATAGTTGGATACATACGGCAAATATAAACGGCGAAGCAGACCTAGCTTCACAATCTATTAAAAATGAAAAATTGCTTCAAAAAAAATCCCCTTCGACTAGAAGGGGATTCTTAATTACCAAGTTGGTACAAAATTCTTTTGGTACTCTTGCCATTGCTCTTGGGTCAGCACCTCTTTGTATTTGTCTTGAGCAAAGAATTTGACAAATATTTCTAAGTCTTTTGGAGTTTTATAACCTACTACAGGACCAATATAGGTTCCATTTTCATCTAGAAAAACTAGAGTGGGGTAGGCCGAGACATTCAAATATCTTGCAAATTGGTGAACACCGTTTCTACCAGTCTTAGTAGGATCATATGTTGGATTAGTATAAACTTGACCTTTGTAGTTTACAGAATCAGGAGATTCCGCATCGAACTTCACACAATAGTAATTTTCATTCATGTAAGCAGCAAACTTGGGATCCGTAAAGGTGTTTTGAGACATCATTTTGCACGGACCACACCATTTGGTGTACACATCTATAAAAATCTTTCGTGGTGACTTTGAGGCAGCTTCAATAGCCTGTTCCACGGTCATCCAATTGATTGTGCCTTCAGGCTTTGGTTTTTCAATAGTGGCTGATATTAATGAAGTGCCCAAAGCAACCAACATTAATACTCCTCCAATTGCAATTTTCCAATTTCTCATCTTTTCTTTTTTTTATCGCACCTCCATCATCAACTTTCTGACCAAAGGTGAAATGATTATCAAAATAACCCCGGCTATTATAGCGTACCATGCAAAATCATAGTAGCCTTGGGTATATACATTCAATTTTTCAATAGGGCTTGCTGACTGGTCTGGAGAGATGCTTGCTCCAAAAAGTCCCGCAACATATTGACCATACGCACTGGCCAAAAACCACATCCCCATCATAAATCCTTGCAAGCGCTGTGGTGCTAGTTTGGTCATAATGGAAAGCCCAATAGGACTGAGACAAAGCTCACCAAGTGTAACAGCAAAATAGGCAATCGTAAATACATCAAGTGATGAAACACCGTTAGCATTTGCAAAGAATCTTCCTGAGAAGAATGTGAAGAATCCAATTCCTAGGAAAATAAAACCTAATCCGAACTTCACCACAGTGTTGGGCTCAATTTTTTTCTTGGCCAACTTCACCCAGATCGTACCTACGATTGCTGCAAAGATGATTACAAATAATGAGTTCGCAGCATTGTTAACACCATTTGGGTCGAGTTCCAAAACACCTAAGATCTTGTTGTCTAAGTGTTCTGCTGCAAATAGACTTAATGATCCACCTGCTTGCTCAAAGATCGCCCAGAATACTACTGAGAAGAAAATGAAGAACAAGGCAGCGAAAAGTTTTGAGTTTTCGGCAGCAGTTCCCTTCGTCATTTCGTATCCCAAGTACAACAAACTAAATGGACCAATGATGTACATGAAATAGTCTGTATAAACGGTGTTCGCAACCATTTCCATAATCAAAGGAATAGCAGCGAGACCTCCGATGTAAACGGCATATTCCATCCATTTTTTACCAGAAATATTCTTTAGTTCGAAAGGCGACAATCCAATTGGGCCAAGCGTGCGACGCGTAAATACAAACGTAATCAAGCTAATAGTCATTACGATGGCAGCTAGCCCGAAAGCGACATTCCATCGGAAACCTTCACCTATCACAGAACCCAAAAACTCTCCTTTACCAATGGCAATGCAGAAGTAACCTCCAAGTAATGCTCCTAAGTTGATACCTGCGTAGAAAAGTGAAAATCCGTCATCTCTTCTTACATCACCTGTTTTGTAAAGCTGCCCAACCATACTTGAGATATTGGGCTTAAAGAAACCTGTACCGATGATGTTGAACGCAATACCTAAAAAGAAGAATTCCTTTGGATCGATAGCTAGGATTACACTTCCGGTAATCATCAGAATACCACCCCAAAAAAGTGATTTTCTAAAGCCTAGGATTTTATCGGCGAATAGACCACCAATAAAAGTGAATGCATATACCCAAGCTTGGGTAGCTCCGTATTGAAGATTGGCACTTTTATTATCTAGGAATAACTCAGACACCATGAAGAAAGTAAGCATCCCACGCATACCGTAGAAGCTGAATCTTTCCCACATTTCCGAGAAGAAAAGTGACCACAATTGTTTGGGATACTTCCCTTCGAAATTCTGAATTTTTTCCAATTCAGCATCGATCATTCCTGATTGACCGGCTTTTAGCTCTTCGCTATCGATGGTTGAACTCATCGAATTATTTTACTCCGTGCATTAATTTATTCAAAGGCTTAGAAAGCACCATCAGTAGCAAACCGATACCGACCGTGATCAACCCCATTTGAGTATAAATATCTACAAAGTTGTTGAAACTTTCTCCAGCTGATGCTGGTTCGGCTCCTTCTTCTGAGCCTGTCAGTTTAGCGAGAAGTGCCGCCACATAATTTGCTCCAGCAATAGATAAGAACCAAGCGCCCATAACAGTACCCGTCATATTGGCTGGTGCCAATTTGGACACCATTGATAGTCCAATAGGGGAGATGAAAAGTTCACCAGTGGTGTGCAGCATGTAGAGCAATGCCAATGTAAACAATGGTACTTTAAATTCAGGAGATACAAATTGAACACCTAGTTGAACTACAAGATAACCTAAACCAAGTTGTAGGATACCTAGTCCGAACTTCATAGGAATGTTTGGATTTTTTCCGATTCTAGAAAGCCATACCCACATTACTGAGAATATCGATCCAAAGATGAGTATGAAGAATGGATTGAAGAACTGTGTTGTTGCTGCACCGATTTCCAATGATCCAATATGACGATCCACGTTTCTATCAGCAAACAATGTCAGCGATGATCCTGCTTGTTCGAAGCAAGCCCAGAATACAATATTGAAGAACATCAACAGTATTAGAACGATCATTCGGTCGGTGAGTACTTTACCTTCTTTTATACCAGCGCTAATCAAATTGTAGATTACAAATACTGCTGTCGCGGCAAGAAGATATCCTACAATTTGTGAATGGGTAAGAAGGAAATAGAATACTGGAACTGCAGCAAGTGTTCCTAAAATAGTCACATGAAGAAGGTTTAAAGGACCAAGAATTGGCGCTTTCAACTTGGCTGGATCTGGTGGCAGTCCTTGTCCTTCGTAGTGCTTTTGACCAAACACAAATACAATAGATCCTATTACCATACCGATACCAGCGAGCAAGAATCCTTTATCGTATCCATAGCGTGCGCCAACTTCTGCAACTACTGTTGTGGCCAAGAATGCACCTAGGTTTACACCAATATAGAAAATGGTAAATCCAGAGTCTCTTCGAGGATCGCCTTCCTTGTATAATTTTCCTACAATGGTCGAAATGTTGGCTTTAAAATATCCATTACCGGAAATAATTACGGCCATACCTAAAATCAACCAGAACTCGTTTCCTCCAAGGATTAGGAATTCTCCAATAGCCATTAAAATACCACCGAGAATGATGGCAATGCGATATCCCAAAATTTTGTCGGCTACTTTACCGCCCAAAACTGTAACTGCATAAACAAGCGCAGTGTAAGCTCCATAAACAACATACGAATCGGAATCCGATTTCATTAATGTTTTTGTCAAATACAAAATGAGAAGTCCTCTCATTCCATAATAACAGAATCTCTCCCACATTTCGGCAAAGAATAACCAGTACAGCCCAGGAGGGTGTCCGCTAACGCCTTTTTTTTGTTCCAAATCGATTTGCATTGTGTTGATTATTTGGTTTTGGTAGTTTACAAATTCTTTTCTTTCATCACCTGATTAAGCCATTTGAGCAAGCTAAATGCAATGCCCGCGGCTACAAGCAATAATACGCAATTTACTATGAAGAAATTAGCCTTGTTGTCGTAGTTGTACCACATCGTTGCCAGTACGCCGGATAATTTATTTCCAATGGCCGTAGAAAGGAAGAAGCCTCCCATCATAAGCGCTGTTAGTCGAGGAGGGGATAACTTAGAAACTAACGAAAGTCCCATGGGACTCAAGAACAATTCTCCTAACGTGATAACTCCATAGGATGCAACTAGCCACATCGGACTCACTTTTATTGCACCGTTACTTCCTGCATAAACGGCTCCGACCATAACTAGGGTGGACATTGCAGAAATGAATAGTCCCCAGGCAATCTTTGTTGGAGTGCTTGGTTCGCGGTTTCTCTTTGCTAGAAAGCTAAAGAAAGCCACGACTAGTAACGAAAGCGTTACCACCCAAAAAGGATTTATAGATTGAAATAATTCGGTATTGAATAAATAAGTTTTCGTGTCTGGAGAAGGAATTTCATCCGCGGGCATGTTTTGATAATAAAAATGACGCCCTTCTTCTTTTACAACTTCTCCATTTTCTTTCACTACTCTGAATTGATCATCATATTTGGTGACCATAGACACTTCACTATTGATTTCCTCAGCGAGATATAGAGATGAAATGGTGCCTTCGACAGCAGTAGGAACCTCTCTGTCCGTATAGAATTTTGCCCATCTGGTTAGAGCTGTTCCATTTTGTTTAAATACGGCCCAGAACATTATGCTCACGGCAAATATTGCGAGTAAGGCAGCTATTGGACGCTTGTCACTTGCATTCGCTTTTACATAAAGTGAAGTATAGAATATGATAATTGGAATGACAGCGAAGATGAATGCATCTGTAGTATCACTGCCGAATATGGTTCCTGGTATTAACCAGCCTAGTCCACCAACAAGCATAGCAGGTATGAATACTTTTAGTAGAATTCCTGAGATACTCATGTCCTTTGAGTCTGCAGGTTTCAATACATTGGCGTGTTTTACATGTGGGAGTCCAATCGTGAAAATTGCAAGCCCTAAAAACATTCCCACGCCTGCGGAAATGAATGCTGCTTCCCAACCGTATTTGTTGCGCATGAATGCGGCAATGATGTTGCAAATAAAAGCTCCAAGATTAATCCCCATGTAGAAGATGTTGTACCCGGAGTCTTTCATTTTCTTGTATTCCTCGTTGTTATACAAGTTTCCAAGTAATGTGGAAACAGAAGGTTTGAAGAAACCATTACCAATGATGATCAAAGAAATGGAAGTGTAAAAACTAGCCATACCCGCATTGCCAAACCAAGGTACCCTAGGCCCATCAGGGTGCCACCTATGTAGATGGCTTTTACATAACCTAGGAGTCTATCTGCTAAGAAGCCTCCAAGAAAAGGTGTGAGGTAAGTAAAAGCAATGAAGGTTCCGAAAATGTCGTCAGCGCTTGCGTCCGCTATTCCTAATCCTCCTTTGTCTACATCTGTCATGTAGAGAACAAAAATTCCCAACATGAGATAGTAGCCAAAACGTTCCCACATTTCTGTGAAAAAAAGAAAATATAACCCCTTGGGATGTTTAGGGGCCGATACAGAGCCAGAATTCATCAAAAATCTACAGGTTTGGTTAAAAGGTTGTGCTCAAATGTAAGAAAAACTGCTCATTTAACTCCTTCAACCTTACAGGTTGGTTTTCAGGAATTCAGTCATTTTCTCAAACAAGTGCATACGCGTTGTGCCCCCGTAGATGCCGTGATTCTTATTAGGATATATAAATAGGTCGAACTGCTTGTTGGCTTTCACCAAGGCGGTAATCATATCCATTGTATTTTGGTAGTGAACGTTGTCGTCTGCACTTCCGTGAACCAAAAGATACTTTCCTTTCAGTGCTGATGCGAAGTTGATAGGGGAGTTGTTTTCATACCCACCATCATTTTCTTGTGGTGTGCGCATGAAACGCTCGGTATAAATTGAATCGTAATATTTCCAATTGGTTACAGGAGCTACTGCAATTCCAGCCTTGTAATAGTCTGCTCCTTTGGTCATGCAAAGTGAAGTCATATAACCTCCATAAGACCAACCCTGCATTCCAATTCTATTCGAATCAACGTAAGACTGTGCACCAAGATATTTTGCAAAGTCAATAAAGTCATTGGTTTCCAATTTACCAAGGTTCATGTAAGTGGCGTGCTTAAACTCGCGACCACGGAATTGGGTGCCGCGTGGGTCAACGCTCACTACGATATATCCTTCTTGGCAAAGCAATTGGTGCCATAGCATATTTCGACCTTCCCATTGATTCATCACCGTGTTGTGTCCTGGACCACCATAAATGGCCACCAAAACAGGATATTTCTTAGATGGGTCGAAATTGCTTGGTTTCATCATCCAGCAATTCAAATCGATGCCTTCGCTATTTTTAAAAGTGAAAAATTCTCTCTTAGTCAAAGCGTATTTTGCCAATCTTTCTTTCAAAGATTTGTTGTCTACTAAAACACGAATTTGCTTTCCAGACTGATTATGCAATGTGTATGTCTGAGGATTATTTGCATCGCTATGACTGAGAATAAAATACTTAAAACCAGTAGAGAAAGTAGCATCGTTTACACCTTTCTTTTCAGCAATAGTTTGTGTTTTTGATTTTCCTTTTTTAAATGTGGTAGCAAAAATTTGTCTTTCTGAAGCACCATTTTGACTGCTGGAATAGTACACAGTCTGTGTTGCATCATCAAACCCATAGAAGTCAACAACATCCCAATTCCCTTTTGTCAATTGCTGAACAATATTACCCTTCATATCGAAATGATAGAGGTGGTTGAATCCGTCACGTTCAGAATTCCAAATGTATCCCTCACCATTGCTTAAGAAGGTAAGCGCATCATTTACGTCGATGTATGTATCCGCTTTTTCATCAAAAATAGAAGTCAATTCAATATCGAAAGGCTGCATTTTAGATAGATCGGTTACCAAAAACTCCAAGTGATTTTGATGACGGTTCATACGCATTACACAAAGTGCGTCATTGTTGGTTGTCCACTTAATACGAGGAATATAAATATCGGTGTCAGTTCCAATATTTAATCTTCTGCTCGCAGTACTATTTACATCATAAACATGAATAGAAACGACGCTATTCTTTTCCCCTGCTTTTGGATATTTGAAAGTGTAGCGGTCAGGATATAACTCGCCATAAATGTCCATTCCAAATTCTCTCACGTTAGACTCATCGAAACGGTAATACGCAATTCTATTTCCGTTTGGACTCCAATAGAATCCTTTATCAAATGCAAATTCTTCTTCATAAACCCAATCAGTAGCTCCGTTGATGATTTTATTCATTTCACCATCCTTTGTTACTTGCTCTTCCTTTTTTGTTTTTAAATCCAAAAAGAAAATATTGTTGTCCCTTACAAATGCAACCTTAGAATTGTCTGGCGACAAATCAGCTAAACGTTGTTTCCCTTTTTTCTTATCTGCAATTGGAGTCGTCTTTTTATTCTTGATATCATACACATAATAGTATGCACTGAAGCTGTGACGATAAATTGGTTCTGTTTCAGTTTGAATAAGAATAAACTGTTCATCCGCACTGAATGAATAACCGTCTATTCCTGTGTCTGTATGTCCGAAGATGTCTTTTGCTGTTGCAATAACCGCCACTTTCTCTCCAGATTCGTAGCTGTACTTAACGATTTGTGAACCATTCAAATCACTTCCTTCCAGGGCTGAATAATGCAGGCCATCATTCATCGAAGCTCCGCCATCAACGAAGTCGCCACTGAATTCAGAACTATACCAAATCAATTGATTGCTGAGTCCTGTTTGTGTAAAACCTGAAATTTGGCTGAATACTAGAATTGCCAAAAGGAAGAGTCTATTTTTCATTGTGAATTTGGGTTAAGTGCGCAAAGTAAAAAGGATTGTGTCCTGTTTCAAAAGAATTGGATGAGCGGTTGTTAGTTATTTTCATGCCAAAGCGCTCAGCATTGAATGGCTTTTTATTCATTTGTAGGCATGAACTACAAGAAAGTTTCAAAAGAAGATATTGCTTATTTCATCCAAATTCTTGATAAAGAAAGAGTTTGTCTGGATGAAGAAAGCCTCATAAAATATGGTAGCGATGAAACAGAAGACTTCAATTTTCCTCCAGAGGTGGTATTGAAGCCGGACACGAAAACTGAGGTTAGCGACATTTTAAGGTATTGCAATCAGCACAACTTATGTGTAACTCCTCTTGGAGCGCGCACGGGCCTAAGTGGCGGTGCGCTTAGCGTTTATGGTGGAGTAGGTCTGAGCATGGAACGCATGAACAAAATTCTTCTTATTGATGAAAAGAATCTTCAAGTTCATGTGGAACCAGGAGTAATCACTCAGGTTCTTCAAGAGGAAGTGGCGAAAAAAGGTCTTTATTACGCACCCGATCCAAGCAGCAGAGGAAGCTGCTTTATTGGAGGAAATCTTGCAGAAAATGCAGGTGGGCCGCATGCTGTAAAATATGGCGTAACCAAAGATTTTGTTTTGAATTTAGAAGTTGTTTTGGCTAATGGAGAAATTATTGAGACAGGAGCCAACACATTAAAAAATTCAACAGGTTACAACCTCACTCAATTAATGGTGGGGAGCGAAGGTACCTTAGGCGTGATCACCAAGGCGATTTTAAAATTGATTCCTTTGCCTAAGCACGATGTATTAATGTTGGTGCCATTCAATTCCGCTATTAAGGCCTGTGAGGCGGTAAGCGCAATTTTCAGGGCGGGTATTACACCTTCTGCTATTGAATTCATGGAACGTGATGCAATAGAATGGACCATTAAATATGTGGACGATGTTTCTGTGCCAGTAGGTGAAAATGTGGAAGCACATTTATTAATAGAAATTGATGGCAATTATTTGGATGCGATGATGAATGATTGCGAAAAAATTATGGAAGTGGTTTCCGATTTTGAAAGTGGAGAGGCTTTGTTTGCGGATACGCAGGCTCAGAAAGATGCGCTCTGGAAATTGAGAAGAAGAGTAGGTGAGGCTGTTAAGTCGAATTCTGTATACAAAGAAGAAGACACCGTAGTGCCACGATTCGAACTTCCAGTTTTATTGAAAGGGGTAAAGGATATTGGAAATAAATATGGATTTAAATCAGTGTGCTACGGTCATGCAGGAGATGGTAATCTTCATATTAATATTATCAAAGGAGATTTGTCGGAGGAAAAATGGAACGGAGAATTACCAAAAGCCATCACTGAAATTTTTACCTTGTGTAAAGAATTAAATGGAACACTCAGTGGCGAACATGGTATCGGTTATGTGCAAAAAGAATATATGCGCATAGTATTCGATGATATGCAATTGCAATTGATGAACAATATTAAAAATGTATTTGATCCAAATCGAATTTTGAATCCGGGTAAAATATTTCCAATGTCTTGATATACCCAAAATAGGGATGATTCAAATCAACTGATAGATAGGGGAATGTCATGGTAGTGTTAGAAAATTAGTTAATTTGATGTTATAAATTAGGATATTCAAAATATATTCCTGTATATTTGCTCTGTATTTAGGTAGTGTACCTTGATACACATAAAGAGTTAGTTGAGTTGAGCCGTCCTGGCTCAAACAATTACGATAGTTTTTAGTTTTTCAGTTTAAGCCATTAAGTCCCGCCAACGAGGTGGGACTTTTTGGTTTTATAGCTTTTTGAATTCATCTTTGAACCAAAATATTTGTCTTGAAAAGAATTGTCATTATCGGCGGTGGAGCAGCAGGTTTTTTTTGTGCAGCAAATCTGAAAACAGATGATGATACGCAAATTATTATTCTAGAAAAATCAAACAAAACCCTCGCGAAAGTCAAGATTAGCGGGGGAGGTAGGTGCAATGTTACTCATGCGTGCTTTGATCCAAAGGAACTAACTGAATATTATCCAAGAGGTAAAAAAGAGCTCCTTGGTCCGTTTCATACCTTTCAATGTGGTGATACTTTTGAATGGTTTTCTAATAGAAATGTTGAGCTGAAAATAGAAGAGGATGGAAGAGTATTTCCAACTACCGATTCTAGTCAAACAATTATTGATTGTTTAGAAAATGAAGTGGCAAAAAATAACACGAAAGTGATTTTGCACGAGCATGTAGTGAGCATGGAAAAACAGGAATCGAAGTGGATGATTTCATGCCAATCGGGTAATTCTTCTTGCCGATGCAGTGGTAATGACAGCAGGAAGTAGTCCGCAAACGTTTGCGCTAATAAATTCGCTTGGAATCGAAATGGTGGAACAAGTTCCATCACTTTTTACTTTCAATATTGATGATAAATCCTTGCACGAACTTGCAGGGATTTCTGTCGAATGGGCATTTATAAAAATCAAATCACTTAAAATTCAGTCAGAAGGACCATTATTAATTACGCATTGGGGCGTTAGCGGTCCAGCAGTTTTAAGAATGTCTGCATATGCAGCTCGTGAATTGAATAAAGTTGATTATCATTTCAAAATTGAAATTAATTGGAGAGGAGGCGAAGAGACATCAAGTGTGGTTGACACTTTGAAATGGTACAAAGAATCAAATGCTAGGAAGAATGTAGGCAATCAAAATCCATTTCAATTTTCATCTAGGTTATGGAGGTATTTCCTGAATAAAATTCAAATTGCACATTTGAATTGGGCAGACATTTCAAATAAAAAATTGGATGATTTGGCAAGATGTATTTGTGAGATGGAATTTGATGTAACCGGAAAGTCCACCTTCAAGGATGAATTTGTAACAGCAGGAGGAGTGAAGTTGTCTGAAGTTGATTTTAAAACAATGGAATCAAAGAAGTTGCCTGGGTTATACTTTGCAGGTGAAGTATTGGATATCGACGCTGTAACAGGCGGTTTCAATTTTCAAGCAGCATGGACCACAGCGATGCTAGCTGCAAACTCTATTTCAAAAACTTTGGAAGATAAAAAATCCTATTAGCTTTGCTAATCTAAATTAGACCCTATGTCGAATAATCTATTAAAAGGAAAAAAGGGAATTATCAGTGGAGCCCTTAACAATATGTCGATCGCGTGGAAAGTTGCGGAAATCGCTCATGCACAAGGTGCTGAGATCGTTTTGACCAACGCTCCAATAGCGATGAGAATGGGTGAAATCAATCAGCTTGCTGAAAAAATTAATGCCCCAATTATTCCTGCGGATGCTACCAACGAGCAGGATGTTGCCAATTTGATGGATAAGTCAATGGAACATTTCGGTGGAAAATTTGACTTTATGCTTCACAGTATTGGTATGTCTCCAAACGTAAGAAAAGGTCGTCATTACACAGATTTGAATTACGAATGGTACAAGCAAACTCTTGACGTGAGCGCTACAAGTTTGCACAAAATGCTTGCTGCCGCCTATAAAAAGGATGCTATCAATGATTGGGGTTCTGTAGTAGCTCTTACTTACATCGCTGCTCAGCGTATTTTCCCTGATTACAATGATATGGCAGACGCTAAATCACTTTTGGAAAGTATCGCTAGAAGTTTCGGTTACCACTATGGAACGAATAAGAAAGTACGTATCAATACCATTTCACAGTCTCCTACTGTTACCACAGCTGGAAGTGGGGTGAAAGGTTTTGATGGTTTCATCAATTACTCTGAAGCAATGTCTCCACTTGGAAATGCAGATGCTGAAGCATGTGCAAACTACTGTGTGGCTTTATTCAGTGACTTGTGTAAGTACGTTACGATGCAGAATTTATTCCACGATGGTGGATTCAGCATCACTGGTGTAACTCAAAATGTAGTTGAGAGATTTGCAACAGACGGAGAGTAATTCTCTAAAATAATATGAAAAAGAAAAGGCGTTCAGTAGAACGCCTTTTTTATTTCTCTATAAATGATTTTTTGAACAATGAGGTCAGTCGACTTACTGCTTCATCTGATTCTTGAAGTCCAAATGGCGGCCCATAGGGAGTTTTGTTGACGTCTATGATAAATATACGTCCGTCTGAATGGCGTAAAATATCTAATTCACAAAAGTCCACTTTCATAGCTTTCGCAAATTCGATGATTGAATTTTGCTCATCACTTGATAAAATAGAATTGACTTCAACCATTTCTGATCGCGAAACCTCATTGGTAAACCGAACGTTCATTCGCTTGAATTTCTTGTAGCAAAGCGGTATTTCTCCACTGATTACCGGCACTCTAAAATCGACAACATATTCATCGTCAAAAACATTGTCGAGCAGTATTTGGTAAATTGAGCCTTCTTTTGTTTCATCTAGCGGACAATCGACTATCGCGCCATCGTGCAGCGCGTTGATATCACTTTTTTGAACAGCTTTTCCAGAATATTTTTTCGGATCAATAATCGTATTATACCCAAAAACCTTTAGATGAATAGCATCGACTTTGTTTTTTGAGATGTCCGTACAATCCAGATTTAGAGCATTGGGAAAGCGTTTTCTAAGGTAATCTGCATGCTCTCCAAAAGTTTGATCTTCGAAGTAAAGCACTACTTCTGGATTTGAAATAAGCTTGTTGGTAATACGGTAACCTAAACGATTCGCAATTTTAAAAATGGTTGTTTTTTTACTTGGAAAATCTGGATATACGAGGATGGAGGGAAGCTTACCACCATTCGAAAGCCACTTTTTTAAATCACCAAAAGCAAATTTTAAATCTTTTCCGATGACTTCAATCCACTTGGTTTTGTCGTTATAGTTATTTCTCCATCCTGCTTTCATGCTTTTGGTTTTTTAGCGTTGACATGAGCGGTTATGAAGTCCTTACTCAAGTCGCCTCGTGCAGGTGAATATTCTCTTCCGTAAAAAATAATCTGTAAATGGAGTTTATTCCAGAGATGTTCTGGAAATAGTTTCTTTGCATCTCTTTCCGTTTGCTCTACACTTTTTCCGTTTGTCAATTTCCAACGGGTCATCAATCGATGAATATGTGTATCGACAGGGAAGGCAGGGACACCAAAAGCCTGAGCCATTACTACAGAAGCCGTTTTATGTCCAACACCGGGCAAAGCCTCAAGTTCTTCAAAAGTTTGAGGAACTTCACCATTGTGCTTATTGATAATGATTTCGCTCAACCCAAAAATGTTTTTGCTTTTGGCTGGCGACAACCCACATGGACGAACGATTTCCTCAATTTCCTTGACAGATAATTTAATCATGTCAAAAGGATTATTCGCTCGTTTGTACAAACTTGGTGTCACCTTATTGACGCGTTCATCCGTGCATTGAGCAGAAAGTAAAACCGCAACAAGAAGGGTGTAGGGGTCACTGTGATCCAATGGAATTGGCGTAGTCGGGTAGAGCTTTTCCAGTTCTTCGATAATATATGCCGCCTTTTCCTTCTTTGTCATACTATCTGTTGTTGGATTCGATTGGATGCTCTGCAGTAAGAATTACAGTCTTATACCATCCATTTAATCGCAAATCGATAATGTTTTTATGTCCTTCAAAAATATCAAAGAAGCAATTGTTTTCGACGGTTACTGACGTAGGAAGATCTACATAACTGAACTCGAAATAGACATGAGTAAGGTCGGGTTCAACTTCTTTGCCGATATACTTGAAAGTCATTTTTTGACCGTTCAAAGTGATTTTAAAATGGTCTGATACATATTTTTCAATAAACGCATCAGCATCAATATTTTCATTTTCACTTCCTAAAAACATGGACTTCCCATCTGGACTAATGGCACGTTCTAAGTCATCCGTAAAGATTTTACAGGTCACTTCGTACAGCTTGGTTCGTGCATTGTATTCCACAATATTGTTGGTCACATAAAACTTATGTGGCACAAAACCCAATAGTGGCGCAAGAAGTAGAAAAAACAATAACTTTTTCATGGTGATAAATGCGTTTGCAAGTTTAGTGATGAATTTTACAACAATTGGGCCCTTCAGCCTATTTTTGGACCATGTCAAGAATTTTAAGTGAAACAGACATTCAGAGAGCAAAAGACCTCGTTGCAAATGCTGGTCAAATTGTAATCACTAGTCACAAGTCGCCCGACGGAGATGCTGTGGGCTCAAGCCTGGGACTTTACCACATTCTTTCAAATTTGAATAAGAATGTAAAAGTGGTTTTGCCAGATGGTGCACCTGACTTTTTAAGTTGGATGAACGGCTATGAAAATATTATCCTATTCGACCAAGCTACGGAATTGGCCAAATCGACTCTAGAAAGTGCAGACCTGGTTTTTGTATTGGATTACAACGTCTTTTTACGCACTGGAAATGACATGATGCAAGAGATGCAAAAGTTGACATGTCCTATAATTCTCATTGACCATCACCAACAGCCGGGTGATTTTCCAGTAGTAACATATAGCGATACAAAGGCATGTAGCACTTGTGAAATGGTGTATCGCTTTGCTGATCAATGTGGCTGGAAAACTCAGATTGATTTGAAAGCCGCCGAATGCATCTATTGTGGAATAATGACTGATAGTGGATCGTTTAGATTCCCATCTGTGAGTCCTGATACTCACTACATAGTGGCTCATTTAATGGAACTTGGGTTGGATCATGCGAATGTGCACCGTCAAGTTTATGATACCAACTTATTGGATAGAATGCGCCTTACGGGTTATGCACTAAGCGAAAAACTGGAGTCGGATGAAGATGGCGTTTGGGCGATTATTTCATTAACGAAAGAAGAACTCGACAGATTTAGGTATCGCCCAGGCGATACAGAAGGTTTGGTAAATCAAGCTTTGAGTCTGAAGCATGTGAAGGTGGCCGCATTTTTAAGAGAAGGAAATAATGAGATTAAAGTTTCTCTGAGATCAAAGGGGAATTTTGACGTAAATAAATACGCAAGAGCTTCTTGGAATGGAGGTGGACATATGAACGCCGCAGGCGGTGCAACAATGGAAACGATGGAAGAAGCGCTCAAAAGAATGAGAACAGAATTGAGTGCTAAACATGATGAAATTTTAAGTGCATGAGAATTTTTGGAATCATAGTATTGATTACACTCATAGGTTGCAATGGTTGTAAGAATAGCAAACAATCAGAAACAGTGGTGGATCCCAACCAAATGGCCGCGGATTTAGTGGCAATGAATAAAGCAAAACATGAAGCAGAAATTGTTGAGATTAACGAATTTATAAAGAACAAAGGTTGGAGTGTAATTACAACGGGAACTGGACTTCGCTACTGGATATATGAAAATGGGACGGGTGAGTTAGCAAAAACGGATGACATAGTGAGTATCGCATACACCGTGCAGCAATTTGATGGAAAGCAACTTTACGAGGCATCGAGAGATAAGCCAGGAACGTTTAAAGTAGGACAGGACAATGTAGAAAGTGGATTGCATGAAATGTTACTGCTGATGCATGTTGGTGACAAAGCAAAAGTGATTTTGCCTTCGTATTTAGCTTTCGGTCTTACCGGCGATTCCAATAAGGTGAGTCATGACATGCCATTGGTTTATGATTTAGAACTTGTAGCTATAAATTGATATGAAAAAAATTGTACTGATTACACTAGCTTCTCTTTTATTATTTGCTTGTAAGGAGCAATTTCCAGGCTATTCAGAATTGGATGAAAACCATTTTAAAAAAATGGTGATGCTCGGAAATGACCAAAGCACTTCTTTGATTGCAAATTATTATGCGCTTCAAGTGGGCATCAATCCAGATTCGTCAAATACGCGAAGCATAACTTATATCTTGGTTCATCCAGAAGAATTGTATTCATACATTCCTTCGGAAGTCATTCTAAAAGATATCAATGAAATGCGTCAAGGTGAAGTGAACCGTTACATAGTTCCAGGCAAGGAGGCCTATTCTTTTTTTCCAGAAGATTCGGCAATATTGGTGTCAAAGCCAAATGTCGTTTTAGAGGTTATGATGGAAAGAAGATTCGATGCTGATGATAATATTTGCTCCTATTTCATGCATAAAGCTCAAGAAGATCTAATGGATGAGATGAGTGCTATTAAACTTTGTCAGAGCACTCAATCTATGAATTGGGAAGATCATGGAAAAGTTTCTATTACCTGGATTTCTAAAACTGAGGGTGAATCTATTGAGGCCGGCAATGATGTGGATATTGAATACAACACGTATTGGCTAGATGGAACGAGACAGGATAGTTTGACCTACATGAGAACGACATTTGGAAAGCCCGGGCAATTGATTCCAGGACTTCAATATGGACTTTCATTTTTGAAAAAAGGTGAACGTGCGTTGATCTGCATGCCTTCTGAATTGGCCTTTGGAGAGGAGGGAAGCCGAACGGGAATCATCCCTGCAAAAACACCAATTTATTTCGATATCAACGTTTTAGAGGTGAAAAAATAACTTGTATCATGTGAAATAAAAACCAAATGGTTTCATTTTCGTATATGCAAGAGATCGTTTGAAACAATTACTCCTCATATCCCTATTTTCACTCTTTTCCATTTTTCTTTTTGGTCAAGACAACCTCGGTATTGCGGGAAGTTCACGAGCACCCATCAATACAGTTTACAACAATCCATCTTCAATAGTTGATTCTCGCGCTTTCTTAGACATTCAACTTGTCGGAGCTTCTGTTTTTGCAAGGAATAATTTTGTTTACTTACCTGGTGGAAGTTTAAACAGAGCTGCATTAGAGCAACTCAAAGAACCAGGTTATAATCTAGGTAGGAATAGTTACAGGGCATATTCGCAAGTGAAGGTAGGTGGACCTTCTTTTTACTTTCCAATAAAGCAACACGCGTTTGCCGTGACTTCAGCGGTGCGCACTGTTGTGGATGCCCGAGGTATAAATGAGCCATTAGGGAATTATTTGGTGAATGGTTTTCAATATAGACCTCAAATGGGGGTGCAACAACAAGTAAAGGATTTGAGAACTCATGCTTTGTCATGGGCGGAAGTCGGTGTGACGTATGGAACTATTATTTCTAAAAGAGGCGACATGATCACGCAAGGAGCGGTGAGCCTTAAGCGACTTTGGGGGATTGCAGGTGTTGGTCTCCGAATTGATGATTGGACTTACACAGTAATTGACAGCACTCAAATGCAAACCACGTCTTTTGCTGGTGAATATGGATTTAATGATCCAATGCGCGATGGTTTCAATTGGAATAATGGAAAAGGGTTCGCCTTCGATTTAGGTATCACCTTTAAACAAAGATTCAAGTCGTCTGAAGGCTATGTGCCATATGATCCATGTACAGATGGAGACTACAGATATCGATTAGGCTTTTCACTATTAGATATTGGAAGAATCAAATTCACTCCTCCAACGTATCGAAATATTTTTGATGAGAATGAACAGAGTCAGTGGGACAATTTTGCTGGGACTCAGGTGAATGACCTAAGCGACATTGACAGTTTGCTTACTGAAGGATTGGGCGCAGCTCAAAGCAATGCGGATTTTCTGAAGTTTACAATGATGCTACCTGGAGCATTCAGCGCACAATACGATTATAATTTTGGACACGGAATTTATGTCTATTCAGTACTTACAGCAGGTATTCCTTGGAAGGGCCGACTAGGAGTTCAACGTGCTTCCTATCTCGGTGTAGCACCAAGATTCGAATCAAAACGATTTGAAGTGTCGGTTCCAATTACACTTTATGAATTCCGTCAGCCAATGGCTGGGTTGGCTTTAAGATTAAATAGCATAGTCATTGGAAGCGATGATTTACTTGCCATCGTAAGCAAAAAAGATGTTTATGGCGCCGACTTCTATTTTTCACTGAAAATCACAACGTTCAGACATTGGAAGTGCCGCAGCAAGAAGCAAAAGAAAGCACCTCGAGTGCGCAGAAATTCTTTCGAACCTGTACCTTGTCCTACTTGGTAATGTCATTTGTGCGAATTATCTTCGGTGCATGATTTCGCACGATGTCGTTTTTTCTCAAACAGCAAAAGCATCTTTTGAAGAACTGTTTGCACACACCCAGGAAGCCTCTTTGATCTCCGCGGAAAAACTGCGCGCAAAGATTTTTCACAAACTGCATCAAATAAAACATCATCCACTTCAAGGCAGTAAATCGATGATAGTGCCCGGTGCAGAAGGTAATTTCCGATTGGCTACCGCACTAAATGTGAAAATATATTACAAAGTAGAAGACTCGAGAATCATTGTTTTGGAATTGCTTTTGGATAAGAGCCAACCAGTTTAATTGATTCTGTAAATGGGGTATCGGAAAGCGGAACGCTCGTAGTATGGCGAGTTTCGATAAATCCAGTACAATTGTTCCCAATGCTCTTCAAGATTGGGAAGTTCCTTTTCAAATTGAGATTTTAATGCAGGATTTTCATTTAAAATTTGTTGCGCTTTTTCTTCAAACACATAGTCGCTAAACCACTCTTTTTGTTGTAAAACAGAATCGAAGAAATTCCAGGCGTAAAAGCTATCCTTTCCTTTGGGCTCAAGCGTTTCAATAATGTATCGAATACCATCTTGATTGGTTGGAACAAGCAAATCACCAGCAAAAAAGAGTATTTTCATTTTTTCGTCATATGTCGTTACTTGAGTATGTAAGTAATGACCTTCGTACGCATCTGTCAAAGTCTTTTCATTGTGTAAATAATAGCCGCTGACTTCCATCAATGTATCATTTTGCAAGGCGGTATATTCGATATTATTCCAATTTAATCGATCAATAACTTCTTGCCAAGCTTGCGGCACCACATAGAATTTTGGAATATTTACACTGTCTTTTGGGGTGAACTTTCTAAAAACAGGAATATCTCTTTCGAATGGTTGATTTCTATCATATCGCAATCTTTCACCGCTCCCGATGAGCGAAGGTTCTATTAAAGCTTCGTATCCTTTAAATCTAAAATACTCGCGATTGGTGGTGTCCAGCTCGTAATTCAGAGCATATTGTTTTTGTTTTTTCCAAAAATCACAAGCCTTGGAGCGTTCTTCTTGTATTTCGGTACAATGCGAATTCATATACTCCAACATACTATGTAGAAATTGATATGTAGCTTCTACACGAATAGGATAGGGCTTGAGCATGTGCGTTTCTGTGATGAAACTGATACATTGAAATAGCGCTGCGTATCCACTAGCAAATCTGGGTGTTTCTAAAAAGTCTGCAAGCCCGGACTCAGGAGTTTTCCCCATGTGATTTACATACGGCGTCATCGGATATTTCTTTGATTCCATTGCCTGATAGAGCGCAGGTTCAAATGTTTTGCGAATGTATTCTCTCTGATTTGCACCTAATTTATTGGCTTGCGTTGCGATCAATGTCATGGTATATTGATAGTCTGCACCATTGGATACATGCGTATCCACAAACACATCTGGATTGTATTCATGAAAAATTTGAGAAAATGAAATAGCATTTTTGCTATCACATTTAATAAAATCGCGATTCAAATCTAGATTCTTCGCGTTTCCTCTAAATCCATATTCATCTGGTCCTTCCTGATTGCTACGGCTGTAACTGTTTCTAATGTGCGCCCCATCAACATTGTAAATCGGAATGATACAAATGATGACCGAGTCGAGTAGGGCGTGCGCTGTATTCTTTTTATCCAATAGCTCGTTACACAATTTCATACAAGCATCCACACCATCAGGTTCACCTGGATGTATGGCATTATTGATCAGTAAAACCGTTTTTTTAGGATTGAAATTTTTAGCATCAAATTCTTTGTCGCTATTTATCACCAAAACGTGGAGCGGTTTCCCAATATCTGTTTTTCCCTTTTCAAAAAACATGGCTTCATCAGACTGTGATGCCATCTTTTCAAAAGAGGCTATTGCTTTTTGCCATGTCGGAGTGTAGGTAGATTGAAATGGAATATGCTGCGCTAATGCTTGATTTAGAAATGTGATAAAAAGGATAGATAGAAAAGCAATTCTCATAATAAAAAGTCAAAAAATTCGATGTATTCAGCTAAAATGGTAAATTTATACCGTGAATTTCGATTTTTCTCCAAATAAAAATATCCTTCCCACTCGCGGAAAAGTTCTTTTATCAGAACCATTTCTTGATGATCCTTACTTTAAAAGGACGGTTGTGTTGCTTTGTGAACATAATCATGAAGGTTCATTTGGATTCGTTTTGAACAATTACATCGATGTCAATTTGGATCAAATTGTTGACGACATGCCTATTTTTCCAAGTAAAATTAGCATTGGCGGTCCTGTGCGAAGTTCGAATCTTTACTACATCCACACACTGGGCGAAACAATCGAAGACAGCATGGAAATACTGCCAGGCTTATATATGGGAGGAGATTTCGAAAACCTCAGGAAATTGATGTTGGAAGGTAAGGTTCAAAAAGACCAAGTTCGCTTTTTTGTAGGCTACAGCGGTTGGTCGCCAGACCAACTCAAGGGGGAGATTGATCAAAATGCATGGTTTGTTTCTGATATTGAAATGCAAACAGTAATGGATACAGATATTGAAGATTTGTGGAAATACATCATGAAAAAACTGGGTAGGAAAGGGGAGATGATAGCTAATTTACCGGAAGATCCAACACTGAATTAAATAGAAAAAAAAGGGCCTTCCAATTGGAAGGCCTTTTCATTTATTGATTCATAAATGGATATCTATAATCTACTGGAGGAACAAAAGTTTCTTTGATTGTTCGAGGAGAAACCCATCTCAATAGATTGAGATAACTTCCTGCCTTATCATTTGTTCCACTTCCACGCGCACCGCCAAATGGTTGTTGTCCAACAACAGCCCCGGTTGGCTTATCGTTGATGTAGAAGTTTCCTGCGGCATTTTCTAAAACACGAGATGCCTGATCAATAGCATAGCGATCACGGCTGAAAATGGCACCTGTAAGTGCGTATTCACTTGTGGTATTTACAAGATGCAATGTATCGGCCCACAAATCATCTTCGTAAACATAAATGGTAATGATTGGTCCGAAAATTTCCTCACACATTGTGCGGAATTTTGGATTGGTTGTCAATACCACCGTAGGGTCGATAAAATATCCTACTGATTTGTCGTAGCTGCCTCCAGCTATGATTTCAGCATCATTTTGTTCCTTGATATAATCAATATATCCAGAAATTTTATTGAATGCTCTTTCGTCGATCACGGCATTAACAAAGTTGGTGAAGTCAGATGGAGCTCCTTTTTTGAAGCTGTTTACATCCGCCACTACCAATTCTTTAACCTTATTCCACATTGATTTTGGAATGTAAGCACGGCTCGCCGCGCTGCACTTTTGTCCTTGGAATTCAAATGCTCCACGAGAAATAGCTGTCGCCACTTCCGCAGGATCTGCTGAAGGGTGGGCGACGATAAAGTCTTTACCTCCAGTTTCTCCAACAATGCGCGGATAAGATTTATAAATATCGATGTTCGCTCCAATTGTCTTCCAAAGACTTTTGAATACACCAGTTGAACCTGTAAAGTGAATTCCAGCAAAATCAGGATGACTGAAAATGACTTCACCTGCTTCAGGACCACTCACAGTAATCATATTGATGACACCGTCTGGAACTCCAGCAGCTTGGAACAATTCCATGATCACTTGTGCACTGTAGATTTGAGTTTCTGCTGGTTTCCATACCACCACATTTCCCATCAGTGCTGGAGCCACGCTCAAATTCGCAGCAATACTTGTAAAGTTGAAAGGAGTTAAAGCAAAAACAAAACCTTCCAATGGACGATATTCTAAGCGATTCCACATTCCAGGAAGACTTCCCGGCTGCTCGCGATAGATTTGTTGCATATAGGCAACATTGAATTTCAAAAAGTCAATCAATTCACATGCTGCATCAATTTCTGCTTGGAAGGCATTTTTACTTTGAGCAAGCATAGTAGCTGCATTGATTCTTGCGCGGAAAGGCCCGGCCAACAAATCTGCTGCTTTTAAAAAGATTGCCGCGCGGTGTTCCCAAGGTAACTGTGCCCAACGCTCTCTAGCTTCCAATGCGGCATCAATGGCTTGTTTTACATGCTCTTTTGTACCGTAGTTGTAATGTCCAAGAACTTTCTGATGCTCGTGAGGAGGAGACATTGGTCGCTTATCATTCGTGCGCACCTCTTTTCCTCCGATATACATCGGAATATCAATTGGAGATTGGTTGTACATAGAATTGTATACATTGATCAATTCTGTTCTCTCCGCATTGCCTGGCGCGTATGATTTTACGGGCTCATTTACAGGCATCGGAACATTGTAAACTCCTTTTGGCATATCTAAAATTTTGCCCAAAGGTAAGTCACTACGACTATTGCCGCAAGGAACCTAAATCACCTGAAAATCCAATTATTTGTGAAAAATTTCAAAACCATAGGCCTTTGCATCAGCACTAGACAAATCGATTTTCAGCTTTCCGTCCTGAACAGCTATTTTATCGCCTTTCCAGAAACTTTCCAATCCTGAGTAATTCTTCCAACCGGAAGATCTATTGCAATTTTTGAATTTGCATTTTTATGGAGCACCACGATGGCTTCATCATTAAAATAAGTTCTAGAAAAAACAATATAGTTGTTGGTAGCTGCAAGAATTTTGATGTCTCCGTAAGTAAGTGCCATTGAATTTTGTCGAAGCTGGATCAATCTAGAAGCAATATCTCTCAAATCACTTTGTGATTTACTTAGCCCATCGAATTGCATCATTCTTCTGTTATCAGGGTCATTTCCGCCGGGCATGGCAATTTCATCGCCATAGTAAATACATGGAATACCAGGTGATGTCATTAAAAATGCTTGGAGCATGGCCATTCTTTGATATCCTACCTCACCTTTATTTTCAATATCACGTGTCCAACCAGCAAGCTTTGCGTCTTCCGAAAAATCAATGCTTCCATCTGCATAACTCACAAAACGAGCTCTGTCTTGGTTACCTGTTATATTACCCATTGTGTTGTGATATCCATAGGTATTCAAACTTTCAGTCATCACACGTGCTAAGTTCTCAAAGCCTGTCCCTGATTTCGCGAAAGCGTCTACCATTGCATCATAAAGATTGAAATCGAATTGAGCATTGAGTTGATCATTTGAGATATATGAACTAATCAATTCAGGACTTCCATATGTTTCACCAATTTGAAATAAGTTTTTTCCTGATACATTTCTCATTTTGAATGTCAACGCTTTCCAAAATTCTACTGGAATGTGTTTGGTAGCATCGTGTCTAAAGCCGTCCAATTCAGTATTATTCATCCAATAGAGCGCAGTGTCTGTTAGTGCATCCACCACTTCAGGTTTTGAGAAATCCCAAGTTGGAAGGAATACGTCAAACCAAGTAGTGAGACGCTGTTCATCCCACAATTCCGTATTTAATCTTCCATCCGGCAAATGCAAATTGGTGCTCCAATCGGGATGTTCTTGATAGAGCGGATGGTTCTCATGAACGTGATGTGCCACATAATCCAGAATCACATTCATATTGTGTTCATGAGCAACGTTTACCAATTGATTAAACGCTTCCATTGATCCAAATCTGTCGTCTACAGCTGTGAGGGCAGTGGGCCAATAACCATGATAAGCGCTGAACCTACTGTGAACGCCTTTATCCCAAAGTCCCCAAGCTCCTTCTGCATTTTTTGAAATAGGTGAAATCCAAAGTGTATTCACACCCAATTTTTCAAAATATCCATCATTAATTTTTTGAATAATGCCTTGCAAATCACCACCTAAATTATTCGCTTGTGGCATTATTTCATCGGATAGAGTAGGTCTATTGTTTGCAGAATCACCATCTACAAATCGATCAACCATCATAAAATACATCACGGAATGTTGCCAATCTTTTCTGCTAAGTTCCTTGGTGTTTTGTATCACTTGACCTTTTGAAGTTGGAATCAATAAGTCGTTTGATTTTAAAGTGCCATTATCTGAATACACCCGAATGTTCATTCGGTCGAGTTCAGTTTTAGGAAGCTGGAATGAAAAGGAAGTGTTTTCTTCATTGATTTCCGCAATCAATGTATTGTTTGCGTAAACCAAAGCGTGATTTATTTTCTCTTCTGAAATAAAATATACTTTTCCTGAATCGACTTTCTGAGTAATAATAAAAGGCGATTTTGCATTGATATCGCCAACATCGAAGTAACTATTCAAACCGCCAAGACCATTATCCATGGTCTTTTCATTAGTGGCATCCAAAGTTTCTGCGCCGTCAATCCAAAGTCTGTAGGGGTATCGTCCAGGAACCAAATCAAAAGTGGCATGCCATGATGAATCGGTTCTTACAAGTGAATTGCCTTTGTTGTTCCAACCATTAACACTCCCAGCCAAAAAGACTTCCTTGGCAGTATTCGAACCTGAATAGTGAAATGTGTATTTGATTTTCTCCGATTTAAAAAGTGGGATATCGACTTCACCATTTTTTAATTGAATATGAAGGTTTTCAATTGGATGACTGAGCGATGAATTGATGATCACCAATCTCCCTTGATCGTCAAGATTGACAGTGCTTTCACCGATGGAAGCTTTTTCAAAAATGTCTTTTGCAATTCCAAGTCCTTTTATTTCAATGAAATTGGAGTCAGGTTGTAATCGAATTGGAACAGCTTCATAGCTCAGAGGTCCTTGAACAACTTCAATAGGTTTATTTTCGTTTTTAGAGCAACCAAAAGTTGTGATAATTGAAGCAAGAATGAGTGTTTTTAAAACTTTCATATTGGCAAATATGTAAAAGTGATGATTCTATCTTTTCCTTGTAAATCTTGGATGATTTCTATCGGGCTGGAGGACTTTGTAGAAATATATTCCTTCAATGCTTGGCCGAAACGTTCATGTATTTCCAAATAAACACGCCCTCCAATTTTCAATATTTTTGGAAGGATATCAGTGATTCTTATATAGAATTGAAGCGGATTAGAATCTTCTACAAATAGCGCCAAATGCGGTTCCCAATCCAAGACACCCGCTGTCATCTCGGTTTTATCCGATTCTAATACGTATGGAGGATTTGAAATGACGACATCTAAATTTTTAAGACTAGGAACCTCATTAAGAATGTCACATTTCAAAAATTCAACATTGGCTTCGTTGAGTTTGTTATTTGAATTAGCTACTTCTAATGCCGCATCTGATACATCAAGACCGAATACGCTCCAATCTCTTTTTTTCTTTTGAATAGAAATGGGAATGCATCCACTTCCGGTACCGATGTCTAAAACTTGAAGTTGACCTTCCTTTTCTTTTTTTAAAATTAAATCCACAAGTTCTTCCGTCTCTGGTCGAGGTATCAATACAGAAGGAGATACATAGAACTTACTCCCATAAAAAAAAGTTTCTGAAAGCACATATTGAATGGGTTTTCCGGACTTTAATTCTTTGAGCTTAAAATGAAAATGGAGTATTTCGGATTCTGAAAGTCTTTCGGATTTATTCATTAAAAAATCCATTCTATTCCAATTTTTTAAAGATTGGAACAGAATGGATACAATGTTTTGAGCTTCGCGCTCGGAATAAAGTTCGGACAACTGTGTCATCAAATATTGATGCATTGAAGCAGCTGTATTGTCCGCAACTTTATTATTCATATTCTTTATTTTACAAAAACTTGGTAGCCATATGCTGGCAATTTCACATCACCTTTTGAGTAGATGCTGAATGTCTCGTTATTGAAAATGCTTAAAAAATCTCCTTCTGGAAGATCATCAATAAAGTCGATTTTCTGTGGTTTATCACTGAAGTTCAATAATACTACGACTTCATTCTTATCTACTTTTCTAGAAAATGCATAAATCACATCATCACTTGACGTCTTGATTCTTTTAGCACTTCCACCCAATGAACCATTCCAAAGTGCTGGGTTGTCTTTGTGTGCATGGAAAAGAGTAGAGTAGAAGTCTTCGTATTTGTAGCCGTTCCAGTTCACAGTGTCTTTATCAAAGAAGCGCAATCTGTGCGGTTTTCCATCTGGATATTGCTCTCCACCTTCTTGTCCGCTATAAACCAAAGGCATTCCATTCAACGTCATAGCCAGCACGTCGTACACCATTCTTCCTTTACCTAATCTTTCATTGCCCGTGCCGTTCCAAGTATTTTCATCATGGTTTGTGGTAAATGACATTCTGTAGGCACTTTTCGGGAATGCAGTATCTTGTTTGGCTAAATAGGCGTCAATGTCATTCAGTGCTTTTTCACCTTTTGCAATTTGATTCATTAGGTGCATAAACTCCCAACTGTAGCTCATATCGAATGCTTTCAGGTGGTGGTCTTTTTGCTCAGCTTCAGCCAACATAAATACCGGCTTGATGCTATCTAATGCCATTCTAGCGCTGTCCCAAAAATCAGTTGGAACTTCCATTGCAACATCGCATCTGAAACCATCCACATCACATTCTGAAATCCAATATTTCATTGCGTCTATCATAGCCGCACGCATTTCCTTATTGTCGTAGTTAAGATCAATCACATCGGACCAATCGGCAACCGGAGGCACAAAATTACCCACACTATCATGCGTGTAATATTCAGGATGGTTCTTTGCCCAGGCATTGTCCCAAGAGGTGTGATTGGCTACCCAATCAATAATTACTTTCATTCCTCTCTTATGAGCTTCTGCAACCAATGATTTGAAATCAGCAAGCGTTCCAAATTCTGGATTGATTCCTTTGTAGTCCATTACACTGTAATAACTTCCCAAACTGCCTTTGCGGTTTTCCTTTCCGATAGGATGTACGGGCATCAACCAAATGATATCGACCCCCATACTGTCAAGTCGATTCAAATCTTTAGCAAAAGCATTGAAAGTTCCCTGAGGTGTATGTTGACGCAGATTCACTTCATAGATAGTGGCGTTTTTAGACCATTCGGGATGACGCAAAACTTTGGTTTCGCTATGTCCCACGTTTTCAGCGGTTGAAGTGCTATCTGGTGATGGCTTCATCCCACAAGAAGAAACCAAAAGTCCCATTGCAAGACTTAAAATTGTGATTTGTTTCATTGGCTTGGTTATAGATTCACAAACATAAGTGTATTTATTACACTTTTCAATTTTTAGAGCATTCTACTGCCATTTGGCGCTTTAAATTCAGGTCGCATAAGGATTACCGCGCCTTTTTCATCATGTACCCCGAGAACCAAACATTGACTTATTGATTTGCCAATTTGCTTCTCTGGAAAGTTGACTACTGCCATTATTTGTGAGCCCACAAGGCTTTCAATCGTATAATAGTCAGTGATTTGAGCACTCGATTTTAAGATGCCTAATTCTTGTCCAAAATCAATTGAAAGCTTGAATGCAGGTTTTGAAGCGCCAGCGTTCAATTCCGCTGATATAACAGTGCCTACACGGATTTCAACTCTTGTGAAATCATCCCAACTTATTTTTTCCATTTCCCAAAAATAACCTATGCTTTTTTATTTTGCTTAACGTAAGTTTGAACGATGAAAAAAGAACTGGATTTTCAAGATTTTAAAGCAACCGATTTCGATACATGGAAATCGCGTGTGATGAAAGAACTCGGTGAAAAACCTTATGAGTCTTTAATCTGGAATATTGGTGATGGCATTGAAGTTCCACCATATTTCACTTCTTATCAACCTCGCTTCCAAAGATTTGAAAAATCTATCAAAGAATGGGGCAGTGGACAAAGAATCAATTTCTCTTCGGAAAAAGAAACGAATCAAATTATGCTCAACTCACTAATGGGAGGAGCAAATCACCTTTCTATTTCTTTTGAAAATAATGAAAAGATAAATTTTAAAACGCTGTTCGAAAATGTGCATCTGGATTATATCAGCGTTCATTTTGATGGAAAGGGAATTCATGCGAATTTTATGAATGACTTCGCGGCATTCATGATGAATGAGAATGTAGCAATTGAAAATACATCTGGAAGTTTTAATTCAGCTTCTGCCGACAAGATTTCTGATACAGAGTTGAAAGTTCGATCTGAAGTTTTTTTTCAGCTAAAAAAGAAGTGGAGAGTTTTTGGAGTTAATGCTACAAAAATCCATAAAAAGGGTGGAAGTATAGTTCAGTGTTTAACCTACGCCGTTGCAGAAACAAATGAGTGGATTCAAAAATTGACTTCTCAGAAATTGTTGGTCGATGATATTTCGGCAATGATTGCTTGCTATTTTGAAACAAGCTCATCTTATTTTCCGGAGATTGCCAAGTATCGCGCATTCCGAACATTATATGCAAATGTAATTTCAGCGTATTCTCCAGTTCATTCTTGTACATTGAATCCTTATGTTGTTGCATCAACAAGTACCTATCTTCAAACAACGTTGGACATTCACAACAATTTATTGAGAAACACATCTCAAGCGATGTCTGCAATTATTGGAAATGTGGATGTGAGCATTGTTTCATCATATAATTCTTTACTCGAAAGCAACGATGAAGATGCATTGCGCTGGTCTCGAAATATCATGCATTTGCTCAGAGAAGAAAGTTATTTCTGTGAATTAGAAGATGTGAGTAAAGGGTCGTTTTACATTGAGTACTTGACTGATGAATTGGCCGAAAAATCATGGGAAATGTTTCAATGGATTGAAGACCTTGGTGGCCTGAACAAGGCATGGGATGCTTTCGATGAAAAAGTTCATTTATCAAAACAAATGCTTGAAGAGAGTATTGATTTCGGAGATAAAGTAATTGTTGGAGTCAACAAATTTGTAGATAAGCTTCAATTGAAAAAAGAGGTTTCATTGAAAAATGAAAATTATCTCGTAGCATGCGTGGAATCAGCATTAAGAGGAGGACAAGATGAAAATTGATTTTAAAAATATTGCTCTTAAACCAGCTGGCGCATCTGTAAATCAAGATTTTGTTCAGTCAGGATTCGGCGCTGGAGTTGTGCCCTTCCTAAGAGGTCCATATGCAAGTATGTATGCCATTCGTCCTTGGACAATTCGTCAATACGCTGGTTTCAGTACAGCAGAAGAATCTAATGCTTTTTACAAAAGAAATTTAGCGGCAGGACAAAAAGGGTTGAGTGTAGCTTTCGATTTGGCTACACACCGCGGTTACGATTCAGATCATCCACGTGTAGTGGGTGATGTAGGAAAGGCGGGTGTCGCAATCGATTCTATTCTCGACATGAAAGTTTTGTTCAATGAAATTCCATTGGATGAGATGTCGGTTTCAATGACGATGAATGGGGCAGTAATTCCAATACTCGCTTTTTACATTCTCGCTGCTGAAGAACAAGGTGTTTCACAAGATAAACTCAGTGGAACAATTCAGAATGACATTTTGAAGGAGTTTATGGTGAGAAATACATACATCTATCCACCAACTCCAAGTATGAAAATAGTTTCGGATATCTTCGAATACACCTCGAAGAATATGCCGAAATTCAATGCGATTTCGATCAGTGGCTACCACATGCAAGAAGCTGGAGCTACCTTAGAACAAGAGCTTGCTTAACACTTGCCGATGGATTGGAGTATGTACGTGCCAGGTATCCAATGCAGGTATGAGTGTAGATGATTTTGCACCTCGACTTTCTTTCTTTTGGGCCATCGGAATGAACCATTTTGAAGAAATTGCCAAGATGCGCGCTGGTCGAATTTTATGGGCTAAATTGTTAAAGCAATTCGATCCAAAAAATCCAAAATCACTCGCTTTAAGAACGCATTGCCAAACGAGTGGATGGAGTTTGACAAAACAAGACCCATTCAACAATGTTGCTAGAACATGCATCGAGGCGCTTGCAGCTTCTTTCGGAGGAACTCAAAGTTTGCATACCAATGCATTAGATGAAGCTATTGCTTTACCTACAGATTTTTCTGCGCGCATCGCAAGAAACACGCAATTGTATATTCAAAACGAAACAGATACCTGTAGAGCCATTGACCCTTGGGCTGGTTCGGAATATGTAGAACAACTCACTCAAAATATTGCCAAAAAAGCTTGGGCACTTATTCAAGAAGTTGAAGAATTGGGAGGCATGACTAAAGCGATTGAGGCGGGTTTACCAAAACTTCGTATTGAAGAAGCTGCCGCACGAAAGCAAGCTCGAATTGATTCTGGAAAGGATAAAATTATCGGAGTAAATCTCTACGAAGTAGAGGAAAACACGAAGATGGATATTCTGGAAGTCGACAATACCGCAGTTCGTGAAGCACAAATTGCACGATTGAATAAATTGCGTAATGAACGAGATGAAAACGCTTGTCAGGAAAGTTTGAACGCCTTGACAGAAGCAGCAAAGAGTGGGGAAGGAAACCTTCTTGATCTGGCCGTAAAAGCAGCTCGCAACCGCGCTTCTCTCGGCGAAATATCTATGGCGCTCGAAAAAGTTTTTGGTCGATACAAGGCGCAAATCCGAAGTGTAAGTGGAGTTTATTCAGCAGAATCGAAAATGGATAATGACTTTATAGATGCCAAAAAAATGGCTGACGAGTTTGCTCAACTCGCGGGCAGACGCCCTAGAATCATGATCGCAAAAATGGGGCAGGATGGTCACGACCGTGGTGCCAAAGTAATATCAACCAGCTTTGCTGATATGGGCTTCGATGTGGACATTGGACCCTTATTCCAAACTCCTGAGGAAGTAGCAAAACAAGCCATCGAAAATGATGTGCACGTTGTCGGTGCATCTTCGCTCGCGGCAGGACATAAAACGCTAGTTCCAGCATTGATTGCTGAATTAAAAAATCAAGGCAGAGGAGATATTCTAGTTGTAGCCGGTGGAGTAATTCCAGAGCAAGATTATGATTATCTATACGAGGCAGGATGCGTTGGTATATTTGGTCCAGGGACCAAAATACCACTTGCAGCAAAAGACATTCTTGATGTTCTTATAAAAGGATATCAGTAAAAAAAAAGACCCCGAAAATTTTTCGGGGTCTTTTAATATTTATTCGTCGCTTCCGGAATCTTTCGTTTTTTCTTCCTTCTTAGAAGGCTTTCCTTTTTCAACTTTCATTTCAAGTTCGCTGGTCTCACTGTTGAAGCTTACCATCAAAGTATCGCCTGGTTTCAATTGACTGTTGATGATTTCTTCAGCAATTGGATCCTCGAGATATTTCTGAATGGCACGTTTCAAAGGACGAGCACCAAACTTCTCATCATAGCCTTTATCAGCAATGTAATCTTTAGCTTCGTCAGTCAATTTGATGAAGTATCCAAGATCAGTAACTCTATGGAAGAGTTTTGCCAATTCGATGTCGATGATTTGGAAGATATCTTCTTTCTTCAATGCATTGAACACGATCAAATCATCAATTCTGTTCAAGAATTCAGGAGCAAATGCTTTCTTCAACGCATTTTCAATTACACCTTTTTTATCAGCTTCTTCTGAAGAAGTTCTTGCAGAAGTTCCAAAGCCAACGCCAGTTCCGAAGTCCTGAAGTTGTCTTGCTCCGATGTTAGAAGTCATGATAATAATAGTGTTCTTGAAATCAATTTTTCTTCCAAGACTATCTGTCATTTGTCCATCATCCAACGCTTGTAGTAGCAAGTTGAATACATCTGGGTGAGCTTTTTCAATCTCATCAAGAAGTACGATGCTGTAAGGGCGACGACGAACCTTCTCCGTCAACTGACCACCTTCTTCGTATCCAACATAACCTGGAGGCGCTCCTACCAAACGTGACACAGCGAATTTTTCCATGTATTCACTCATGTCAATTCTGATCAAAGCTTCTTCTGAATCGAACAAGTATTTTGCAAGTTCTTTTGCAAGTTGTGTTTTACCAACTCCAGTAGGACCTAAGAATACAAACGAACCAATTGGACGATTAGGATCTTTCAAACCTGCGCGATTTCTCTTGATAGCTTTCACTACCTTTTTAATCGCAGCATCTTGACCAATTACTTTTCCTTCCAACTCAGAATCCATTTTCGCCAATCTGCCACTTTCTTTTTCTGCTACACGTGTAACAGGAATTCCAGTCATCATGGCTACCACTTCGTCTACGTTGTGTTCTGTTACCGCAACACGATGTGTTTTGGTATCTTCTTCCCACTTGCGTTTTGCTTCTTCTAATTTCTCTTGAAGTTGTCTTTCCTTGTCGCGAAGTTTCGCAGCTTCTTCATACTTCTGAGAACGAACCACTTGATTCTTCTCTTCTTTTACATCTTCAATGCTCTTTTCAATATCGATTATTTCTTTAGGAACATTGATATTGTTCAAGTGAACACGCGAACCAACTTCATCCAAAGCATCAATTGCTTTGTCTGGAAGATGACGATCAGTGATGTAGCGAGAAGTCAATTTCACACAAGCTTCAATAGCTTCATCAGTGTAAGTCACACTGTGATGCTCTTCATACTTGTCTTTAATATTGTGAAGAATCTGAATCGTTTCGTCGATTGTTGTTGGATCAACGATTACTTTTTGGAATCGGCGTTCCAAAGCTCCGTCTTTCTCAATGTATTGGCGATATTCATCAAGGGTAGTAGCACCGATGCATTGAATTTCACCTCTAGCTAATGCAGGCTTGAACATGTTGCTCGCATCAAGCGAACCACTTGCGCCACCAGCTCCAACAATTGTATGAATTTCATCGATGAAAAGAATCACGTCTGGAGATTTTTCCAACTCATTCATTACTGCTTTCATACGCTCCTCGAATTGACCACGGTACTTAGTACCAGCCACAAGAGAAGCGATATCGAGCGTTACAATGCGCTTGTTGAATAGCACACGAGAAACTTTCTTCTGAATGATTCTTAAGGCAAGACCCTCAGCAATTGCTGATTTACCAACGCCTGGTTCTCCAATGAGAATAGGGTTGTTTTTCTTACGTCGGCTAAGAATTTGAGAAACACGTTCAATTTCTTTTTCGCGACCAACAATCGGATCAAGTTTTCCTTCTTCAGCAAGTTTGGTCAAATCACGACCAAAATTGTCTAGAACAGGTGTTTTGCTTTTGTTGTCTCCTGGTTTTTTAGAAGAACCTGAAGAAGAACCAGTGCCGAATCTATCGTCGTCATCCTCATCTGGAGAAGGCAATTCTGCGCGAGGAGTGTCTTTTGGATCAATCATTCCGCCCATTCCTTCCAATTCGTCACGAACGATTTGGTAGTCAATATTGAACGACTTCAATGATCTAGTAGCCACATTATCCTGATCTTTCAAAATTGAAAGTAGCAAATGCTCCGTACCAACTAAGGTAGCCTTGAAAGTTTTTGCTTCAAGGTAGGTAATCTTTAAAATTCTTTCTGCTTGTTTTACCAGTGGAATCATTCCAGAGGCAGCAGGTTTAACAGTAGCTTGAGACGCTGAGGAACGGATTGAACTTTCAATCACTTTTCTCAACTGACCTAAATCAACACCAAGGTTGACCAAAACTTTGACGGCAACACTTTCGCCCTCACGGATGAGCCCTAAAAGCAAGTGCTCAACCCCTATGTAGCTGTGTCCCAATCGAAGAGCTTCTTCACGACTGTAGGTAATTACATCCTTTACCTGAGGGGAAAATTTAGCTTCCATACTCATAATTACTCCGTCTTTACTTATTTATTCAACAACTTTTAGTACGAAAAAGTTGCTTTGAATATGCATACAATAAAACATCAATTTTACCGACATTCCAAATGTATTTGGGCAATTTCAAATCCGCTTCAAAATACAATTTAATTATTCACAGAATATTGTGGGAATGTGAATAAAAAAGGAATGTTTCTATACTTATAAAACGCCTGCAAAATCGTACTTTCGCGAGCCGCGTAATTCAAATTTCGTGCGCAAATTTAAATTTAGACGAAATGGCAGAAGACAGAATTGTCAGTATTAACATCGAGGATGAAATGAAATCAGCCTACATCGATTATTCGATGTCGGTTATTGTGAGTCGTGCCTTACCTGATGTTAGAGATGGATTAAAACCAGTTCACAGAAGAGTTTTATTCGGAATGTTGGAGCTTGGAGTACTTTCCAACAGACCCCATAAAAAATCAGCTCGTATCGTAGGAGAAGTACTTGGTAAGTACCACCCGCATGGCGATAGCGCTGTATACGACACTATGGTGCGTATGGCTCAAGATTGGTCACTACGTTACCCAATGGTGGATGGTCAAGGTAACTTCGGTAGCATGGACGGCGATAACCCCGCTGCTATGCGTTATACAGAAGCTCGTCTTCGCAAGATAGCTGAAGAGTTGCTCGAAGATCTTGACAAAGAAACAGTTGACTTCCAATCGAATTTCGATGATTCATTGGAGGAACCGAAAGTAATGCCTGCAAAAGTTCCTAATCTTTTGATTAATGGAGTTTCGGGGATTGCAGTTGGTATGGCAACGAACATGGCTCCACACAATCTTACAGAGGTTTGTGAAGGTATAAAGGCGTATATCGACAATGAAGATATTACCATCGAGGAATTGATGAAGTTTGTAAAAGCTCCTGACTTTCCAACAGGTGGTGTGATTCACGGACTTGACGGCGTTCGTTCGGCTTACGAAACGGGTAGAGGTCGAGTTGTGATTCGTGGTAAAGCGAGAATCGAAGAAGTTGATAAAAGAGAATGCATCATCGTTGACCAGGTTCCATTCCAAGTCAATAAGGCAGATATGGTGAAGAGAACCTGGGATCTTTGTCAGGAAGGCAAGATCGAAGGTATTTCTGAAATCAGAGATGAATCTGACCGAAATGGTGTTCGTGTAGTTTACGAATTAAAGCGTGACGCAATACCAAATGTTGTGTTAAACAATTTGTATAAGCATACGGCGCTACAGACTTCATTCTCAGTTAATAATATCGCTCTTGTAGGTGGTCGTCCAATGGTTCTAAACCTGAAGGATATCATTGCCAACTATGTGCTTCATAGAATGGAAGTGATCACCAGAAGAACTCAATACGAACTTAGAAAAGCTGAAGAAAGAGCACACATTCTTGAAGGTTTGTTGATTGCTCTTGATCATTTGGATGAGGTTATCGCCCTTATTCGCGGTAGTCAAACACCTGAAGAAGCTAGAACAGGATTGATTGAGAAATTTCAATTGTCTGATATTCAGTCTAGAGCAATTCTTGATATGCGTCTTCAACGTCTTACAGGACTTGAAAGAGACAAAATCAAAGAAGAGTATGCTGAATTGATGGAATTGATTGCTCGTTTGAAAGAAATCCTTGCAAATGAGTCAATTAGAAGAGATATTATTAAAGATGAATTAAATCACCTGATTGAGAAATATGGTGATGAGCGTAGATCTCACATCGAATATTCATCAGCGGATTTGAGCATTGAAGATATGATTCCAGATGATGCGGTGGTTATCACCATCACACACGCTGGTTATATCAAGCGCACGAATCTAACAGAATACAGAGCGCAGTCTAGAGGAGGAGTTGGATCTAAAGGCACTTCTGCGCGTCAAGAGGACTTTGTAGAACACATCTTTACCGCTACGAACCACGATTGGTTGTTGATTTTCACCATGAAAGGACGTTGTTTCTGGATGCGTGTCTTCGAAGTTCCTGAAGGAAATAAGACGTCTAAAGGACGTGCGATTCAAAACCTTATCAATATCGAACAAGACGATAAGGTATTGGCATACATCCCAACTAAGGACTTGATGAATGAAGAATACGTAGCCAATAACTTCGTAATTCTTGCTACTAAACAAGGACTTATCAAGAAAACTTCCCTTGAAGCTTATAGCCGACCTCGTTCAAATGGTATCAATGCGATTACAATTGTGGATGGTGATGAATTGCTCCAAGCTCGTCTGACCAACGGAAATTGCGAAATTATCCTTGGTATGAAAGAAGGTAAAGCCATCCGTTTCCATGAAAGCACAGTGAGAGCTGTTGGAAGAACTGCTCAAGGTGTAAAAGGTGTGACTTTAGGAAGCAGTAAAGATGAAGTAATTGGAATGGTTTGTATCGAAAATGCGGATCGTGACATCCTTGTAGTTTCTGAAAAAGGATTCGGAAAACGTTCAAGCATAGACGATTACCGTGTTACAAATAGAGGTGGAAAAGGGGTGAAGACCATCAATATCACCGATAAGACCGGTCAATTGATCTCGATTTTAGCGGTAGATAATGACCACGATTTCATGATTATCAATAAATCAGGTATCACTATTCGTTTGAGAGTGGATGAATTGCGTGTAATGGGACGAGCAACTCAAGGTGTGAAATTGATCAACCTCAGAGGTGCGGATGAAATTGCTGCAGTTTGCACAGTTCTAAAAGATGACGAAGAAGAAGAAAATGTAGATATGGAGAACGGCGAAGTTTCAGATAACAATGAAACAAGTGCTGAAAATCAGGGAACTGAAGAGACAGCAGGGGAATAAGCCCAGTATCTAATAATATTTAAAAGCCGTTTGACGCAAATCAAACGGCTTTTTTTTGTTTGGTAAAAATGGCAGGAAAATTGAATTTAAGCATTGGTAATAATTAACTTTGACACCATATAAACATCAGTTATGAAAAAATTTGTTTTGTTTAGTGTTGCTCTTGCAGGTGCATTATCAAGCTTTGCACAACCGAGCGTAACCAATGCCTATAACGCGAATAAGAACGGTGATTACAAGGCAGCTGCCGAATATATCGAGCAGGCAATCAACGACCCAAAAGCATCTACGAAGGAAAAAACTTGGAGATATCGTGGAGATATTTACCTCAATATTGCTAGCGATGCTGAATTATCAAAGCAATTTCCAAATGCCACTAAATTGGCAATGGAAAGCTATTTCAAAAACATGGAGGTTGATAAGGGTGGAAGCTATGCAAATGAAGTAAAAGCTTCATTGGTAAGACTTCAGTCTGTGATGGTAGGACAAGCAAACGCTCAGGTAAATGAGGATAATTATTGCGGAGCTGCTGAAAATTTCAATTTGATCGTTGAAGTATCAAAGCAATTCAGTGTGATCGATACAGCATTCATTTTCAATTCAGGTTTTTGCTATGACAAGTGCGGAAACATTGAAAAAGCAGTTGAGAAATACCAATATTGTGCTGACCTAGGATACAATACACCAGATACTTACCGCTATATCGCTGATATATACCAACGTAGCGGTGATAATGACAAAGCTCTAGCTGTAATTACTCAAGCACGTGAAAAATATCCAAATGACAGTGAATTGCTTCGCCAAGAAGTGAACATATACATTGGAAATGAGCAGTTTGATAAGGCTGAAACACTTCTTGTTAATTTGACTCAACAAGATCCAAACAATGAAATGTTTTGGTACGTGTTAGGAATTACCTATGACAAATTGGGTAAAAAGGATGCTGAAGAAAATGCTTACTCAAAGGCTTTAGCAATTAACCCAGACAATTACGATGTGTTGTTCAACTTGGGAGCGCTTTATTTCAACCAGGGTGTAGACAACGATGCAATCTGTAATGAGATTCCGCCAAGAGAATCTGCGAAATACGATGCATGTGTAGCTAAGTCAACAAAATTGTTTGAACAAGCTTCTGTAAAATTGGAAAAAGCTTTGACCGTAATGCCTGAAACTACAAAAGGTAGTCCGGAAGAAAAGCAATTGATGTCTGATCTTAAAAACGCTTATTTGAAGGCGGGGAATATGGAACAGTACAACAGATTAAAGACAATGTTAGAAGGTAAATAAAAGATGAAAAGCCCGTTAATTGCGGGCTTTTCTTATAAATAGTTACTTTACATAATGTAAATTATGTTTTGAAAGTGATAAAAAGAAACGGCCGCGTAATGCAGCCGATTCACCTTTAATCATCCTTTATTTCACAATTACTTTCTCACTGTAGATGACCTGTCCTTCCAAATTAATATTGGCAAAGTAAATTCCAGGAGCCAAATCAGAAACATTCAACTGCTTCATATTCGATCCAGATAAGATTTGAATTTGATTGATAGATTTTACGATTTTCCCAGTCACATCGACCAAGGTTAAATTCACCATTCCAGCCTGATCTGAAACCATTGAAATATTTAGAACATCCGTGGCTGGATTTGGATAAATGTTCACCAATTGGTTTTCTTGAGCAAATTCATCCACTCCTACGGCAACTTCCAAAATGGCCGAAGCGATATCCTTTACCATTAATCCATCACCGATCATTCCAATTTCCATGGTCATGCCCGTAGCCAAATCCAAACTATAAAACATGTCGTTTGAATTTGAAGCTGAATTGGCTGCGATATATGCGCGGTTCATTTGAGAGGCCAAATCATAGTAAATATCAATTTCTACGCTTGGATCATTAGAGTCAACAGAAATACCGAACGAGCCAATTGTATTTAAAACACCATCATTCGGTGGAATTTGTGACACTAAATTGCCATTTGCGTAATCCAAATCGTATAGTGTTGTTGATGTAGAACCATTGAAGCTGTTGGTGTATGCACATGTCCCAACCATTGGATCTGCTCCTTCATTCATGTCTCCAGACGCGTAGGCCAACATTCCATCAGTAGCGGCCAATGCTCCAGTTACCGGATGTAATCTGTAGTTGCGGTCATTTGAGCCAATAACGCGAATTCTGTCAACCGTTGGATTGAAATCAAACCCAATTTCATCATTATCAAACATCAACATGGTCTGTGAACCTACAGCAGATGCTTCACCATTAGCTGGGTTAATTACATATAGCTGAGCCATTTGAGTCATATTATTCCAAGCTAATGCATAAAGTTCTCCTGTAGCAGGTCTGGAATCTAATCCTTCCCAAGCAAAACCTTCCATTAACCCTGTAATAGGCTGCTGAATCAATAATTCAGATGGATTGTTAGATCCGAAGGCAATGAGCATATTGTCTGCCGTTACTCCATAAATCAAGTCACCATCAGCGATAGTGTTCGCTTCAACCATTACCATGAAAGAACACATGCTGCTGTTTCCGTTCGCATCTACAGCAGTAAATATTACCTCAGTATTTCCCGTAGGATAGAATCCGCTTGCGTTTTCCATACTGTTGAATGAATTGGTAATCATGGCCATTCCACAATTATCCATTACCATAGGTGTTGGTATATTCACATAAACCGTATTCGCACCAAGTACATTCGCCTGCATGATGTCGGCTGGACACATAATTGTAGGCATCTCCATATCAATAACATCTACTTCAAACATGCAAGACCCGATATTACCGGCATCGTCCATCGCAGAAATTGTAACCATCACGTTTCCTTCTACCATTGTTCCTGCTGCCGGAGACTGAGACCACTCCAACATGTCATCCATATTATCTGTGGCCATAGCCATAGATGTATAATCTGGGAGAGCTACCATACAATTTGAAGTCGGATTAATCATCTGATCCTCAGGACACATAACAACTGGTGCCTCTGTGTCTAACATATCAATCGCTATAGCAATGTCATTTACGGCAATCCCATATCCAATCATACCAATCAATTCCGTAGCGCCAGACATGAGGTCGATGCTATAGAAACCATCAAAATTGGAGTCCATTACGTTGGCGCTCAAAAAGGCCCAGTTCATTTCCTCTGATAATGAATAGTAAATGTCCATATCCGCAGTAGGATTCGCAGCGTTCAGCATGATGCCAGAACTACCAATGGTATTGAGCACTCCATTGTTTGGTGGAATTTGAGAGGTAATAATGTTTAAAGCATCATCATAGTTGTACAAAGTGGTATTCATTGTTCCACTGAAACTATTGGTGTATGCGCATGCTCCGATGGAAGGATCCGTTCCAAAATTCGGGTCGCCAGCAGCAAATTCAAGTGAAATATCATTAAAAGCGATAGCTCCTGTTTCTGGATGCAATCTGTAGTTTAAATTGTTCAATCCAAGAACTCTGATTCTGTCAACAGTTGGGTTGAAGTCAAAACTGATTCTTTCCATTCCTGCAGATAACATAATAGGGCCATCACCAATAGGCATTGCAGCCCCTGAAGCAGGATTGATTACATAAAGTTGTGCTTCACCCGACGTATTATTGTAGCCAATGGCGTAAAGTTCACCAGTTGCAGGACGAACATCTAAGCCTGAAATTACATGTCCTGAAGCAAATCCAGATACTGCTTTATGAGAAATTACATGTTCTGGATTGGCACTGTCAAACTCGATTAAATAGTTGTTTGAAGTAATAGCAAATACCTTTTGACCCTGAATATTCGAATCAACCAATTCAATTTCTGAAGCGATAGCATCAATCATGAGTCCCATAGGAAGGTTTCCGATCGACATCAACATGCCTGAATTCAAATCGAGTTCATACAATGTTTCGAAATTGGCTTCTGCCATCATGCCTACGAAGAAAGCATGATTGGTTTGAGTCATGGTGTTGAAGTAGATTTCCATATCTCCATTGTCCATGTCGCCTATATTTAACATCCCTCCTACTGCTCCAACAGTATTTAGTGTTCCTGCGTTTGGAGGACTTTGAAGCGTTAATACCTGCAATTGACTATCAAAATTGTAAAGAGCAGTTGAGGTTGTGCCAATGAAACTATTGGTATACGCACTAGTAATCACATGTGCCATTTGTCCAGAATTAGCATCAGTACCAGCAAATGCCAATGATCCATCTGTGGCAGCAAGTCCACCTGTAATTGGATTTAGTCGATAATTGACACCGCTGCTTCCCATAAATCGGATACGATCTACAGTCGGATTAAAATCAAACGTAATGGAACCCAAGCCTGCTTCTAACATTAATGGTGAAGCACCAATCATAGTTGCTTCGGCAGTAGCTTTATCAATTACGAATAATTGAGTAGCGCCGTTCATTTGGTTATATCCCACCGCGAATAATTCCCCAGTTGCTGGTCTAAAATCAATGCCTGAAATTTCAAGATCTTCAGGAACTCCGCTGATTGGAGTGTTTTGAATAATTGTACCAGGGTCAGAAGCGTTAAAAAGCACAAGATTGCTGCCCGATAGGCCGTAAATGTTTTGTGCTTTTGCCGAGTGAAAGGTGAGTGAGAGAGCACCAATCACAACAGATAAGAGTAATTTTTTTTTCATAGTTATAAATTTGATGAAAGGAATTTCATCAGACATACGACTATAAAAAGGATAGAGATTTTAGGAGTGAAAAAAAAATGTCTTAAAAATTTATTTCGAGGCAATAATCACCATATTTCTTTCCCTGCTATTACCTTCTTTCCAGTGATTTACTATTGATTTGGCTTTTTGTTTTATGCCCGGAGAAGCAAGATTTTCAGGTATTATTTCACAAAATTCTTTTGGGACCCAACCAATTCCTGTTACAAAATATTTGTCATTAACAGTTTCAGAATAACGACCAACTTTAGTTTCTGCCAGTTCTGACATGGAATTTGCTTCCGATGGTACACCAAATATCTGAGCACCTTTTTTCACATTTACTTTAGGACATTTGCGTATGTATTCAAGATATTGTTGTTGTTCATCAACATAATGAAATTCTACATTTTTAAATCCTGCGTGTCCGAATACTTCTCTGTAATAGGTTTTGTTGGCGGCTAGATATGGCTTTTTTGAATTTGGTTTCCAAATTTTAGAGAATCTAAATTGTGCTGGCTCATCGTTATCAATTATATCCTCTCTAAGGTGAATGACCTTATTGGAAAGTTCAATAAGTTTTTGATGTGCCCCATATGGATTATCGATCCAAATAATTACATTTCCGCAATAGATATAGTCAAATTTTCTATTTAATTGATCCAGGTTTTCAATGGATAAAGAGTGAATTTGAATATTTGAGTTTTTATAGAGTTTTGCGGTTTTAATTCCCTTAATTGGCCAACCATTTGTCATTTCCCAGTTATGCTCATCTTCATGATAGATGTCTACTGAATAAACTTCCGAGGCTCCCTTTGATTCTGCGAGAAAAGAGTACATTCCATCATTAGAACCTACGTCAAGAAATGTCATACCATTAAAGTTGTCAGGAAAATGCAAGTCATCCCATTGGCTTTCAAATCGAGTACCTGGAGTGAACAGATTATCCCCGAGAGATATGCGATGTCTCCAATAATGATATCCGTAGATTTCTTTTAACTCTTCTTGCTTATTCATTTTTTATTCTTTGCTATTTAAATGGATCAGAGAATCTTGGGTCATTTAAGAAATTCCAATCTGTAAATGTTTTCATGAAAGCTACCAATGCCTGCTTCTCTTCAGTAGTCATGTGCATTCTTAATGGCTGTACGCCTGTTGCTTCGTTTAGGGCAATGTCTTGTGGGTCTTGTCCTAAGAAGAAAAATCCACCGTTTGTGTTTTTCCTCAACATGAAAGACAACTGCGTGTGATTTTGAATTCCGCTATTGTAAAACTCGACAACTTCTTCAATAGTTTGAAATCGACCATCATGCATGTATGGACCAGTCACTTCGATATTTCTTAATGAAGGCACTTTAAACCAACCATTCATTGTTTGACCTGAAACGGGGTCCGTACCTATCATTCCAGTATCCGAGTACCATGAATCCAATCCAATATTTTCTGCTGCGCTAGATCCGCCATTTAAGTTGTTTCCGCCATGACAGGCACTGCAAGGCAAGCCATGGAAGTACAAATCTTTGCCAATTAATTCTTGTTGTGTGAAGTCCGCGAAATTGTTGAGTTGCCCTCTATCATATTTAGAATCCACACTTATCATAGATCTAATGAAATTGACTAACCCTTCACTGATTCGCTCTCGAGTAACATTTTCATCTCCAAAAGCACTTATAAATAATGGCTTGTAATATTCTATATATTGAATTTTATCGGCTAAATATTCAGGTTCAATCAATCCCATTTCTACATGGTGAGCAATTGGTTGCAAGACCATATTTTCAAGATGAAGTTCTCGCAAGTCATGGAAAAATGCTGATTGTAAGCCGGCATTTAATATCGCAGGTGAGTTTCTATCTGTTAAAATGTCCTCATATCCGAAGCTTTTGGCGCGATTATCCGCAAATCCGTATGCTTGTTTGTGACAAGATGCGCATGAGACTCTGTTGTTTCGAGAAAGCTGGGTGTCATAAAATAGCACTCTTCCTAAAGTCGCTTTTTCGTTGTCGACTTGGAATCCATCTGTTGGATCGAAAAGCACTTGCCCCCCTATTGAGTCATATTTGTAAACCGTCGATGGAAGATTAGGTGTGCGCATGGTCATTTCACTTTGTTCTTTCGAACAAGCTATCAAGCCCACAATGGACAGTATCACACTAAAAACAATTGTCTTTTTAATAGTCATGCGGTTAGGATTTTCATGATATATTAAAAACGTACAATCAAATACAAATTCGTAGGTAAGATGAAATTGAAATAATTGTACTCTGTATTTGTCACTGTATCAAATTCTGGAAATTCAGAGTTTTTATCGACATCTTCCATTTTTACTTGTTGAAAGCGCAGAGCTAACTCGGTACCGACACTGATATTTTTTGAAAAATGATACTGGGTGAAAAGAAAGGCTTGAGCCCCTGCTCCACTTGTTGTAATGGAGGAAATCGTGTTGACTTCCTGATTACTTAAATTAATAAAAGTATCATTGCGCTCGCTTTTTGTAGTACTAAATACACCGTCAACGCCGTATTTGATGCCCCATTTTGGGTTGAAGTTTTTGTAAAAAACCACACCAAGTCTGAAACTATTTGAGTTAACTACATTGGTTGTTTCTGTGTTTCCATTTGTTGGGCCTGCAAGTTCAACGGTAGTAGAATTGGAAATCCCTGCTCCTGCTCTCAAACCGAAATTTCCAAAAGACTTTTCGAGGTACAAGGCGTATGCTGGAGTAATCGTGTTGCCTCCTGAGAACATACTTCTGAAAAGTGGTGTAACATCCGCACCAATTTCAAAGTAAGAAGAGTCTGTCTGCGCCATTGCAGATACACTGCAAATAGAAAATATCGCTGCAGTAATGAGGTTTTTAATTCGCATAAACTTAGTTGTTAAGTCATACAAAGATAGCTCATTTTTAAAAAAGACTTTCTTGCTTACCTGGACCCGTTCCTTTTTTGTTCGAATCAAGCACTGTCCCTGTTTCGTCATCTGGTCTGTCGATCTCTACCTTTTTTGGTTTTTTCGCGTTCAACATTTCTTGAAGCAAATTTTCAGACTCCCTTTCACGTTGCTCGTCAGATTCCAATAAATCTATGCTCAAAACAGGTAGATTGGTAAGCTTATTTCCCAGTGCCTTCAATCCTTTTACAGCAATAAAGTCGCGCAAGGAAACGCTTTCGTCCATTTTTTTCTGAGCTTGCTTGAATTTCTTGTTGAAGCGAACATAAACTGTTGGGTGATGCAACAAAGTGGCTACGGCTAGCTTACTTTTCGGGTGTTCCGTTATAAACGTGACTGGGCCTTTAGAAGGTTCTACTAAGAATCGTTTTACAAACCAAGATTCCTTATCGCCATCAAAGTAAACAGCGCTAATTGGCTTTTCAGGAATGAATTTTTCTACAATCAACAAATTATCATCGAAATGAGTAGAAAGATCTGGTGGTATAAGCTTATAAACTCCTGAATCAAGGATGACCAAAAGCATGTCTTCTGCTTCAAATTCGCCAAGATATCTGCCATGGCCTTCTTCGTTGAGTCGCATTACGCTTTCATCCAACCACAATTCACGAGCTCCAAGTGTTGATATTCCTTCTTGTTTGATTTCAACTTTCTTTACTGGATGCTTCGAGCAAATATTTCCTACAGCGTCTCGGCCTTTGATGGCTAATTCAGAAAAATCAATATCAAACTTGAGCTTTTTAAGTCGCTCAAGTGCTCTTAAATGAACTGTTACAACTTCTGCTTCTCCATTTGGATTTGCAGTGAAGTGCAATACTTCACTGTTAGCTGAACCCTTGGTCAAAGGGTATTCTTTATCTCTAGTGATGGCGGTAACGGCGAATCGCTTCATCAATGCCGGCCCACTCTTTCCATCGCGATAAATCATATTATAAATCGTGCGCTTGTCGTCTTTTTTCCAAACAGCTGCATGAATAATGTCTTTACCAACAAAGGATTTTGGTTGAACTTTGGTAACAAGCATCTTCCCATCTTTCCTAAACACGATAATATCATCGATGTCAGAACAGTCACATACATACTCTCCTTCATCTCTTTTCAATCCTGTTCCGATGAAACCTTCTTTCCAATTTACAAATAGTTTTGCGTTGGCAATGGCAACTTGTGCGGCTTGCACAACATCGAAAGGTTTGATTTCAGTCCGGCGCTCCTTCCCTTTTCCGTGTTTAGCTTTTAAATCTTTGAAGTATGCAATAGCGGTATCCGTGAGGTTTTCAAGCTTGTTGTTAACCACATCAATTTGCCCTTCAAGTTTCGCAAGATGTTCATCTGCTTTGAAGCTATCGAACTTAGAAATTCTTTTGATTTTAATTTCAGTAAGTCGAGTAACATCCTCGTCTGTGACCTTTCTAAGTAAATGCTTGGTGAATGGTTTCAATCCTTTGTGGATTGTATCCATAATTTCTTCCCAAGTTTCACATTCTTCAATCTTGCGGTAAATTCTCTTTTCAATGAAAATTTTCTCCAATGAAGCAAAATGCCACTGCTCTCTTAATTCGTTGAGTTCAATTTCAAGTTCTAACTTGATGAGATCTCTGGTGTAATCAGCAGAGGCCTTAAGAAGGTCGTCTACTGTTAAGAAATGAGGTCGATCTTCTGAAATTACACAGGAGTTCGGAGAAATACTTACTTCACAATCCGTGAATGCATATAAGGCATCAATAGTTTTATCAGGACTAACACCAGGAGCTAAGTGAACAACAATTTCAACGTGTTCCGCAGTATTATCTTCAATCTTTTTGATTTTAATTTTTCCCTTATCGTTGGCCTTGAGAATGGAATCAATCAAGCTGCCTGTAGTCGTGCTAAATGGGACTTCGTTGATAATAAGCGTCTTGTCCTTATCGTCTTTTTTAATTCTTGCTCTCACACGCACTTTTCCACCTCTCAATCCGCCATTGTAATCTGAAAAATCGGCCATTCCACCTTGTTGGAAGTCCGGAACAATGCGCGTTTTCTTTCCTTTCAATGCATCAATGCTTGCGTCGATCAATTCATTGAAGTTGTGAGGAAGAATTTTACAAGCAAGACCAACTGCAATCCCTTCTACTCCAAGCGCCAATAACAAAGGAAACTTAACTGGAAGTGTTTCAGGTTCCTTGTTACGACCGTCATAACTCGATAGCCAATTGGTAGTTTTAGGATTGAATACAACATCTTTCGCAAACTTATTTAAACGCACCTCAATGTATCGAGGAGCGGCTGCGCTATCGCCAGTGAAAATATTTCCCCAGTTTCCTTGAGTGTCGAGAAGGAGATCTTTTTGTCCAATTTGCACAATGGCATCACCAATTGAAGCATCACCGTGCGGGTGATATTTCATGGTATTACCAATAACGTTGGCCACTTTATTGAAGCGACCATCATCCATTTCCCACAAAGAATGAAGAATTCTTCGTTGTACAGGCTTCAAACCATCATTGATGTGGGGAACAGCTCTTTCTAATATTACATACGACGCATAATCAAGAAACCAATTTTCATATAGTCCTTGTACTTGCGTTACTTTACCTAATTCACTTTCGGAGTGAGTATTTTGATTCTCTAATTCTTCTGCCATTTCGTTTGATTATGCCTCTTCTTCTACTTCTTCTTTTTTAGCTACTATATCAGCTAGGTCTTTTTCAACTTTCAAGTTATTAATGATGAATTCTTGACGGGTCGGAGTGTTTTTACCCATGTAGAATTCTAACATATCTTTAAGATGCGATTCTTTTCCAATAATTACTGGCTCAAGACGGATGTCTTCACCAATGAAATGCTTGAACTCATCTGGACTGATTTCGCCAAGTCCTTTGAATCGAGTAATTTCAGGTTTTCCGCCTAACTTTTGGATAGCTGTTTGTCTTTCCAAATCACTGTAGCAATAGAACGTTTCCTTTTTATTTCTAACCCTGAATAGTGGTGTTTGAAGCACATATAAGTGTCCCAACTTCACAAGATCTGGAAAGAATTGAAGGAAGAAAGTGATCATCAAAAGGCGGATGTGCATTCCATCAACATCAGCATCCGTTGCAATGATTACTTTGTTATATCTCAAAGAATCCAAACCATCTTCAATGTTGAGTGCTGCTTGAAGTAAGTTGAACTCTTCGTTTTCATAAACCACTTTTTTTGTAAGTCCGTATGTGTTTAGTGGCTTACCTTTCAAGCTGAATACAGCCTGAGTTTGCACGTTTCTTGAAATCGTAATAGAACCACTAGCACTGTCACCCTCGGTGATGAAAATCATCGTTTCACCTGCCGACTCATGTTTATCATTTAAGTGAACTTTGCAATCTCTCAGTTTCTTGTTGTGAAGATTGGCTTTCTTAGCTCTTTCTCGCGCAAGTTTAGCAACACCGGCGAGCTCTTTTCTTTCGCGCTCACTTTGCTGAATTTTCTTTTGAATCGTTTGGGCTTGTTCCTGGTTTTTGTGGAGATAATTATCTAACTCCTTCTGTAAAAACTCAAGCACAAAGGCTTTCATGCTCTTGCCGTTAGGTTCGATTTCATTCGATCCCAATTTGGTTTTTGTTTGTGATTCAAATACAGGTTCGATCACTTTAACCGCAACTGCTGAAATAATTCCTGATCGAATGTCAACTGCTTCATAATCCTTTTGAAAAAAGTCGCGAATAACTTTTACATAAGCTTCTCTGAACGCTGCTTGGTGCGTACCTCCTTGAGTAGTATACTGACCATTCACAAAACTGTAATATTCTTCGCCATACGAGTTGGCGTGAGTGATCGCAACCTCAATATCATCACCTTTTAAGTGTATGATAGGATAAATCGGCTCTTCGGACATATTGTTATTCAAAAGATCCATCAAACCATTTTCAGATTTGAATTTTTGACCATTGAACACAATAGTGAGTCCCGAATTTAGGTACGCATAGTTCCATAGAAGTCTTTCTACATACTGCGCTCTGAATTGATAATTGTGGAATATACTTTCATCAGGAATGAAAGTCATTGCTGTTCCATCTTTACCTGTTGACTTTACAGCCTTATAATCTTTTGTAATGTTACCTTGAGCAAACTCTGCTACTTTGGTTTGACCTTCTCTAAAAGATTCTACTTTAAAGTAGCTACTCAAAGCATTTACGGCTTTTGTACCAACACCATTTAGTCCAACAGATTTTTTAAAAGCTCTGCTATCGTATTTTCCTCCTGTATTGATTTTAGAAACACAGTCGATGACTTTACCGAGTGGAATACCTCTACCATAATCTCGTACTGCCACTACTCCATCTTTAATCGTAACTTCAATGGTTTTTCCATTTCCCATTACAAACTCATCGATAGAGTTATCAAGAATTTCTTTCAGCAACACATAAATACCATCATCTGATGTGGACCCGTCCCCTAATTTTCCAATATACATACCCGGGCGCAAACGAATGTGTTCGTGCCATTCTAATGATCGAATATTATCCTCTGTGTACTGTGTATTCTGTGCCATACGCTTCTTTCTGTCGAATCAAAAATTGAACAATCAGCGAAAGTAGAACGATAGCTTGATAGATTTTCGGTAAAACCTTGTGGAGTTTTCAACATGCAATGCTAATATTTTTTGCATTACAACATTGTTGATTTCTTGATTTTTTTAAAAACTAGCTTATAGTTACTTTGTTAATGTATTTTTAGTTAAACCAAATAACCATACTCCTGATGATCATTTTCTCGAGAAATGCGAATTTTCTTGCGCATAAACTCCAAAAATCAATTAAAGTATTACTTTCGTTAACGGTATTTATCTCTCTGACTAATAGTTCTTTATCGCAGACTTGGCAAAGTTTAATGCAAGATAGTACTGTGAAAATTCAAGACGTACAAAATGCATTCAACGAAGCTTGGCTGAATCGTCCTGTGACAAAAGGAAAAGGTTACAAGCAATTCAAGCGTTGGGAGTATTTTATGGAGCAACGATGTTACCCTAGTGGTGAGCGTTTTGCACCAGACGCCGTTTATCGTGCGATGCAAGATCAACCTCAAATGTTCCAAAATAATGCGAACATGCCAGGTGATTGGACTTATATCGGAAATACATCTGTACCATCAGGCGGAGGCGGCGCAGGAAGAGTGAACTCTCTTAGAAATGAACCTGGAAGTACTACAACATTTTTTGCTTGTGCTCCCGGTGGTGGTGTTTGGAAGTCTATAAACTCTGGTGCAAGCTGGACCATGCTCAATACCGATTTCTTGGCTTCGATTGGAGTAAGTGATATTGCTATTAATCCAAACAATGTCAACGAGATGTATATCGCTACTGGTGATGGTGATGCGGGAGATACATATTCTTTAGGGGTTTTAAAGTCAACAGATGGTGGAGCTACATGGAATACAACTGGCTTGTCGTGGGGAGTTAGTTCAACGAGAACGTCGAACCGTATTCTTATTGACCCTAGTAATACACAAGTAGTGATTGTGGCTACCAGCAATGGTATTTACAGAACTTCAAATGGCGGAACATCATGGACTCAGGTGAGAACGGGGAATTTCAAAGATTTGGTATTTCATCCAGGAACTTCAAATACAGTTTATGCATGTAGTTCACAATTCTTCAAGTCAGATGACAATGGCGTTACTTGGACGCAAATAACATCTGGACTGCCCACTTCAGGAGTAAATAGAATGGCTTTAGCAGTTTCAGCAGATCAGCCTGACTACGTTTATATTCTAACAGGAAAGTCTTCGGATAGCGGAATGGAGGGAGTTTATCGCTCTACTAATGCGGGAGTATCATTTACGACAAGATATTCAGGTCCTTTAAACCTTATGGGTTGGGATCCAAGTGGAACGGATTCAGGTGGCCAATCTTGGTATGACCTAAGAATCGTTGCAGATCCTAATGATGCAGATATCATTTATACAGGTGGTGTAAACGTTTGGAAATCAAGTAATGGGGGATTGAACTGGTCTTTAAGTGGTCACTGGTATGGTGGTGGCGGTGCTCCCTATGTTCACGCAGATATTCATGCTTTATACTTTGTGCCAGGTACCACACGTCTACTTGTAGGTTGTGATGGCGGTGCATTTACAACAACCGACGGAACTAATTACACGGATATTTCTTCAAATCTTCAAATTGGTCAACAATATAGATTAAGCGTTTCTGATCAAAGCAGCAACTACGTTATTACTGGATGGCAAGACAATGGTACCAATTTGAAAAATGGTGCAACACATACTCGACCTATCGGTGGTGATGGAATGGAATGTATAATCGATCCGACCAACCAAAGTATCATGTATGGAGAACTTTATTATGGTGCTATTAGAAAAAGTACGAATACAGGTCTCTCCTTCCCTACAACGGTTTGTAATTCTGGAGGAACAGGTGTGAATGAAGATGGTGCATGGGTCACTCCTTATGTTGTTGGATCAACTTCTGGCCACTTGTACGTTGGAAAAACAAGAGTTTATAAATCAACGAATGCGGGTGCCAGTTTCACAGCACTCGGAACAATGGGAACAGGAACCCTCAATGCTCTTGCGGTTGCAAAGTCTAACAACAATTATATCTACGCTTCAAAGGGCTCTACCCTATATGTTTCAACGGATGGCAATAATTTCAGCACAGTAAGCGGACTTCCTGGTTTATATATCACTTACATTGAAGTAAACCCAACCAATGAACAAGAAGTATATGTGACTTTCTCCGGGTTTTCCTCAGGAACGAAAGTTTATATGTCATCAAATGCAGGTGGAACATGGTCCAATATCTCAGGAAGTCTTCCGAATATTCCTACCAACTGTATCACTTATCAAGAGGGGTCAAATGGTGGACTTTACGTAGGTACTGATGCTGGGGTCTATTATCGTGATAATGATTTGGGTAACTGGGTACCGTACATGAACGGACTTCCAAATGTTGTGGTTAGTGAGTTAGAGATTCAATACCTTTCTCAAATTGTAGTGGCTGCAACTTATGGTCGTGGAACATGGAGTGCGCCCTTATATTCTCCAGCTCAATTGGATGCTGCAATAATTGATGTGGTTGAACCAACCGGAACTTTGTGCACAGCAGATGTGGCTGGAATTATTCAGGTCTTAAATACTGGAGTTGATGATATCACTAATTTGACTATCCAATATCAGGTGGATGCCAACCCTGTTCAATCCTTCGATTGGACAGGATTGATTACATCGGGTAATTCTGAATTGATTACTCTTCCAAGTGTCAATTACGGCGCTGGTTCTTTCACTTATAGCGTTGAAATTATTTCTGTCAACTTTGTAGAAGATGATTTATCCGGAAACAATACGGGCAGTAGTCCTTACAATGTAGTCATAGGGTCTAACTCAGTTACATTCCATTTAACTACCGATTGTTATGGAAGCGAATCTTCGTGGTCGCTGACAGACGATTTAGGTGTGGAATTGTATAATGGTGGAGGCTTTGGTGATAATACTACTTATGACACAGAGCTTTGCTTACCAGATGGATGTTTCACGTTCACTTTCTACGACACTTATGGTGACGGTATGAGCTATCCTTCAGGATGTGCTACTAATGGTAGCTTCTATATGGAAGACAATTCGGATAACTCTACAATTTTTCAGTTAGCTAATCCTGCCTTCGGTTTTCAAGTATCTTATAACTTCTGTTTCAATGCTGCCTTGGGTGGCTGTATGGACGTATCGGCTTGTAATTATAATGCTTCAGCGGAAACTGATGACGGATCTTGTGTATATGGTCCAGTTAATGATACTTGCAATGACGCCATTGAACTTGTTGCCAATGCTGCGCCAGTTCAGGGTACTAATGTGGGAACATGCTCAGATTCATCCAATCCATCATGCGGTGGATCTACTCAAATAAAGGATGTTTGGTATTCATTTGAATATCTTGGAGGTGACGTAATTATTGAAACTTCTTTCGGAAGTCCAGCTGGAGGCGAACCAATTACGGATACTCGAATTGCAGTGTATGAAAGTTGTGGAGGTGCACAAGTAGCTTGTAATGATGATAACGATATTGGACTTTTCTCAACTCTTGAGTTTTTATGTGGCGATTTGACTGTAGGCCAAACTTATTTGATTCAAGTTGGAGGTTTTCAAGGTTTGGAAGGCGGATTTAGTATCGAATATTTAGTCTTTGACACATTTGGATGTACCAATCCAACATCGCCAAACTATGACCCTTGTGCGAATGTTGACGATGGAAGCTGTGACGTGTTGGGATGTACAGATCCAACTGCAGACAACTACAACTCAAATGCGACATTAGACGATGGCAGTTGTATCATTTCTGGATGTACTGATCCAGCAGCTGACAACTACAATGCTTTAGCAAATAACGACAATGGTAGCTGTATTTTCTCTGGATGTACTAATCCAGCCGCTGACAACTATGATCCAGGTGCCAACCAAGATGATGGTAGTTGTATTATTTCAGGATGTACAAACCCTCTTGCGGATAACTATGATGTAACCGCAACTTTGGATGATGGAAGTTGTATCATTTCTGGATGTACTGATCCTACAGCAGATAACTACAATGCTTCTGCTAACAATGACAATGGCAGTTGCATATTCTTGGGGTGTACAGATAATACAGCTTGTAACTTCGACTCGAATGCGAATTCAAATGATGGAAGTTGCACATATGCAATAACATATTATCAAGATCTTGATGGCGATGGCTTTGGAAACGCTGCTGTTAGTGCAGAAAGTTGCACACCATTAGTGGGATATGTAACGAACAGCACAGATTGTGATGATTTAGAATCGACAAGTTATCCTGGAGCAATTGAAATCTGTAACGATAACGTGGACAATAACTGTAATACTGTTGTTGATGAAGGGTGCTCTGGCACTGCTCCTGCAAACGACAATATTTTAAATGCTCAACAATTAACCTCTGTTCCTGTATATGGATGCTTCACCATAGATGGCGACTTAACCGAAGCTACTCCATCTGTGGAGGCTCAGACTTTGTGTATCACTGGTGAAGACTTATGGTACAGTTTTACAGCAGCAACATCTGGAGCGCGCATTGTGGTTAATTCTGGTTCATGTAATATATTGGTTGAACTTCAAGATGAACTTGGCAACCTGATTGATCAAGAGAATATTCAGAATATTGTGGGGACTGAAATTTTGAATTTTGGTAATTTAAACCCTGGTCAAGAATATTTCATTGGAGTAAGAAACTACAACTCTGCACAAGGAACAGGTCAATTCAATATTTGCGTCTCGCACTTTAGGGAGTCTGCTTGTGATTTTAATACATCTAACTTATCACTTTGTACAATTATTAAAGCACAATTCGCAAGCACTGCTAGCTACAATTTCATATTTACACCTATTTCGGGTGGTGAACCTTTAACTTATTACAATGCCACAACTACAAAAATTATATTAGAATGGGTTTCAGGTTTAACGTACAATGCAGATTATTCTCTTCAAATTAATCCTGTTTTCCATGTCACGAATGGCGCAGGTGATGTTGAAAATATTGAAGTAAATTCTACGAATTCTTGTAATATTCATATTGGAAATCCACCGTCAGTTCAAGTTAGGTCATCTGATGCATGTCCAAATGTTAAGGGACTAAACCAATATATTATGTGTAACCCGAGAGTTTGTGGTACACAAGGTTATGAATGGGAAGTGGTGAGAACAGATGTGCCAGGAATTCCCGTATACACATCAGTAATGGGAACGAGTCGCTTCTTACAAGTTTCAATTAATAATGGTTTCGCTTATGGAGGAACTTTTGATGTTCGCGTTCGTCCAATTGTAGCAAGTGGACTTCCTATAGAGTTTGGGCCAGCAGTTTGTGTAGAAATCGCTCCTCAACCGAATGGACTAATTGCAAATAATAGTGGAGAAGAATATTCAAATTTGAATTTTGATCTTTATCCAAACCCTGCAAGTAATGTGCTTAACATTAGCATGAATAAATCTATCAATTCTTCATCAAGAGTTGAAATTATTGATGCGATGGGAAGAAAGTTGGAAGTCTTCTTACTTCCAGAGTCTAGTTCTGCATTAATAATGGAACTACCAAGTACATGGACTAGCGGTTTGTATTTTGTCCGAATCACATCAGAAGATGGTCAAGTCGATTTGATAAAACCATTTATAAAAGAATAAACAAAAAAAATCCCGACTCAATTGAGTCGGGATTTTTGTTTAGGTTAAGCCGTAGTGCTTACTTAGGTAGCACTACTTTATCAATCACATGAATTACACCATTACTTTGGTAAACGTCATAAACTGAGATATTAGCCGCATTTCCATTTTCGTCAGTTACAACGATATTATGGCTTCCGTTCATTGTGAAGGTGAGTTTTGCTCCATTTACAGTAGTAAGTTGTGCCTTACCTTTTCCTTTTTTAATTTCGGCACTGAGTGCATTGAAATCGTATTTTCCTGCTAAAACGTGATACGTCAAAACTGCTGTTAATGTCGCTTTGTTTTCAGGTTTTAATAACGTTTCAACCGTGCCGGCAGGCAAGTTTTCGAATGCATCATTTACAGGTGCGAATACTGTGAAAGGCCCATCACCTTGAAGTGTTTCAACCAAACCGGCTGCCTGTACCGCAGCTACAAGTGTGGTGTGATCAGCTGAGTTGACAGCATTCTCGATAATGTTCTTTTTCGGATACATGGGCTCCCCACCTACTTGCACAACATCACTTGACTGTGCGAATGAAAATGAATAACTCATTAATAGTAGTCCTAACAATTTGATTCCTTTTTTCATGACTTTATTTTTTAATTGGTTCTTTCAGATTTACGAAACCAATTGTGGTATGGATTTTATTTTTTGAAAAAAATAAAGGGAGCCACATTGTGACTCCCTTCCACACTATACTACGAGATACTACTATTCATTTCGAATGGGCTCGTTTGCCCAAGTTGGAGAGAAATAAATAGAGGTTTTATTGTACAAAACTCTAAATAAAACAGAGGGTAAATGATGCCCTTCCATTTCATATACGAAATTAGAGGACATTTGGATTTTGAACTAATAAAAAAAAAACTTCTTTATCCGAAAATTGAGTAAGCGCTAAACATTCCCAATGATGGTAAGTGTTTCAAGACTTGGAGTTGGACTTCCACCAACATTCTCTATAGTGACTGCAAATGCTTGAGCATTTTTAAAACTCTTCATTTTTTGCAATGAGATACTTTCTTCAGGAATATCAAATACACCAGCATCAACAGGAACGCCGTCAACAATTGCCCACAACTGGTATTGTTTCTTTTCTGGTGGTTTTGGTAATGAATTAATCGCTAGCACAACTTCATCGCTCTTCCTATTCCAATAAATCGTAGCTCTTTCGCTTCCTTGATTATTTGCGCTCAATAATTCAACAACTTTTACATCCGCATTTGTAATAAATGCGAGCTCTTCTTTAGCTGTAGAATAATTTGTTCTTGAGACTCCCAAATCTTCTGCCATCACACTATTTCTGTCGTTCAACTCGGCAATGGTAGACTGTGCATTTTGAAGTTTATTCCAAATAACTCCATTGAAAATTAACGAACCTACCAGCGCTGTCACAGAGGCTGCAACTAATACTTTATACGGTCTAAGATTTATAACTTTTGTAGCTGATGTTTCACTAGCTTCAAAATTTAATGTCTGAAGCAAATTTTCTTTTACTTGAGGTGGTGGTGCAACAGCATTCTCCATTGCCCAATTTTCTAATCCTGCTTCAATAATTGCCAACTCCGCTCTCAGTTCTGGACTGCTAGCAAGCATTGATTCCACTTCACGTTGCTCCATGGCAGAGCATAGGCCCAAAGCATAGGTCTCTAAAATACCTGATTCTATGATTTGATCTACTTTCACTCTATTCCCTTATTAAATGTTTTCCTTAATAATTGTAGCGCGGCTCTAGTTCTGGTCTTTACTGTCCCAATGGGTATATTCAATTTTTCAGCCACTTCTTCCTGGGTGTATCCTTGAAAATAAGCGAGCTGAATTATCTTTTGTTGATCTTCATTCAATTGTGACACCATATCATTCACTCCAATTGTATCCGTTGAGATGGTTGATTTATTTCCTTCATTCACCTTATGTACGTTGTCCTCAATGTTTTGGATTTTTGAAGACACTTTTACGTGCTTATTTCTTATAGCATCAATTGCTGTATTCCTAGCAATATTGAGCATCCACGTAAAGATTCTTCCTTTTTCGGAAGAATATGTCGATCTCTTTTCCCAGATTTTTACAAATGCCTCTTGTAAGACATCTTCTGAAAGCTGGTTGTCTAAAGTAATTTTGGAAATGATATTGAATAAAGCCCCTGCGTAAGCATCGTATAGTTTGGTAAACGAACCAGAATCTCCAACTTGGAGCAATTCGACCATTCTATTTTCAGTTGATTCGGATACTTGCACAATTCGTAACTTCGGGCGAAGATAGTGGAATTATGCTAGCTTTCGAATTTTGAAAACAAATGAAGTTTTAGCTCACTTACCAAACTCTCCTCCAACTTGATGTTTCGTCTTAGATTATTGGCGCAAATTATTACTTGCACTTCGGTTTCATATTCACCTTTTTTCAGAATACTCACAGTAAGTCCCCAACCAAGAATGTGATTTGCGTGAACTTTAATATTATTTTCTTTTTCCTGAATGCCCTCAAGGGTAAATCGCGTTCCCTCTATCCGCAAAAGTGGACTTGTTCTGATCAAGGACACCACTTTATCCTCCACCATTTCAATTGCAAATGGAAAAGACATTGAAGAATAGGCTTCAGAAAGTCGAATAATCCAACTTCTGGAAAAAGCCGAATTTGCGATTAGTCCCATGGGGTATCGATCAATAATAGTTAAGGAGTAGCTAAGATAACAACTTTTTTACTCAAAAAACAAGTAGATGGATCCTCCTAAAATGAAGCTCTGGCATTTGGCACTTCAGATAATTCAGAAAACTGTTTCGCTAGAGTCATGAAATAAGCTGTTGCTCCTATCATTGCTGCATTGTCAGTAGTAAACTCAAAAGAAGGGATATGACAAGGCACTTTTAATTCTTCCGATAAATTAATTATTTCTTCACGAAGTCTGCTGTTTGCGCTAACACCTCCAGCTAGTGCGATAGACGAAGGACGATATTGTTTGATTCCCTTTTTTAATTTTTTCAATAGATAAGTAACGATGGTGTGCTGATAGCTCGCACAGATGTCGTTCATATTTTCAGCTATGAAGTTCGGATTCTTGGCCGTCTCAGCTTTTATAAAATAGAGTAAATTCGTTTTAATCCCACTGAAACTATAACTTAATTCAGGGGTGTCGGGTATGGTAAATTGAAACTTTAATGGATCTCCTTCTTTGCCATACTTATCAATTAATGGTCCCCCAGGATAAGGAAGTTGTAAAATTTTTGCCCCTTTATCGAAAGCTTCACCAGCGGCATCATCGAGAGTTTGACCTACAACTTCAAATTCATTTGGAGAATTAAGCAAAACCAATTGAGTATGCCCCCCACTCACGGTCAAACATAAAAGAGGAAATTCTGGCGCGATATGCTCTTCTTCACGACTGATAAAATGAGCGTGAATATGAGCTTTCATATGATCTACAAGAACAAGAGGCTTTTGGATAGCCATGCTCAGGCTTTTTGCAAATGAAACTCCAACAAGCAATGCCCTTGCAAGCCAGGACCAGAGGTACACGCCACAACATCAATTTCAGAAATAGAAACTCCTGCTTCCTTTAATGCCTGATCAACTACCGGAATAATATTCGACTGATGGGCTCTGCTCGCAAGCTCCGGCACCACTCCACCATATTTTCATGAATGGTTTGCGAGGCAATTACATTACTACATACTCTAAGATTTTCAAGAACAGCTGCCGACGTTTCGTCGCAGCTGCTTTCGATGGCTAATATTTTCAACTTTTCCCCCACTACTTTACTGTCAACGAATCTTGTTGTACCATAAATTGAACAAAGCCCTCAGTTGAAGCGTATGATATATCAGAGTCTTTCATAAATAACATAAAGCTCTGAACGTCACTTTCACTATTGTACTCGTACCATTGATAGGATGGTTCAATTCCCATAATCATGAAGGTTTCACTGAACACTTCTGCTTCAAATAATTTCCGAGCAGACACACCTACATATACCATTTCATTAGAAACAGGATAGCCATAAGACACATCAAGCATTCCTTGTTTGTCTTTGGAGTCTTTGAAACTGAAAGCACGATTTACGAGTTTAATTTGTTGTTGGTCCCCCTCCTCTCCAATTCCTAGGTTCACCAAATTCAATTCCGGCACCAAGGTCCCATAGCAAATAGTATTATTGCCTGAATGTATTTTGAATTGTTCTACTTCCAAATCATTCAAATAATCTGAAAGGGCGTCAAGAGCGTACGCTCTCGCCAGATTGGTCAAGTCCAAATTCACGGAACCTGTTTTTTTACGTATAACAGAATGAGAGTACTTACCTGTTTCATCGTAAACTTCGAGCAAATCAATTTTAGCACCGTCGTACCCCACAAACTCATATAGCGAATCCAAATTAGGTTCAACACCTTGTATTCCGGTCATCATTGCTTTCATCCATTCCAATTTCAATGGCGTTAATGTCGGATCATACAAATTGTTTGACCTAGTATGCATATCCTTCATCAAGTCAAATACAATCCCAAAAATCAAAGTACTGTCTTTGAAAACGAAAGCAGAATCAGTTCTATCAAAATTATTCAACCTGCTACAAACACTCTTTGGATTATTCAAATTGAAAATGAGTTCAAAGGGTTCTAAGACGCTGTCTATTTGCGACTGAAGATTAGAAGTGTCGCCTACAACATCGATTTCATAGGGCATAGAAAGAAATATACCCTGATAATTTCGTCCACCCACTTCTGGTTCCTTTTGGAATTTACAAGCGCTAAACAAAAAAAATAGAGCGAAAATCGTCAGGAAAACTAACTTTGTTTCTTTCATAGTGCGAAATTAGCACGAATTATGTATGTGCAAAGAAAGCACGAACTTACTTATTCAGTATGAAGTTGTTTAAATACGTCTGTACTCTTATTCTATTCAGTCAATTTTTGCTTTCAAATGCTCAAGTTATTGAAAACCGCATATTTAAATCGGATATCAGAACTCCCCTAGCCTTTCCATCTGGAAACCCAACTGGTTACCCAATGGTAGAGTCATATTCCTCAAGCCCTGTCGAGTTCCATTTTGATATTATGTCGGATTCAAAAGAAGACTTACGCTATGCTGTGTACCACTGTGAAAGTGATTGGTCCATTTCAGATATCTCCGAAATTGAATATATCTCAGGCTTTTCTAATCAGGACATTACAGATGTTGAGTATTCATTTAGTACGGCTATTGACTTTATTCATTATCATTTCGACTTCCCTAACTCTCTGAGCAAGCCAACTATAAGCGGTAACTACGGAATTGTAGTGTACAATGGTGACGAGCCTCTCAATTCACCAGTACTCACCTATAGAATGATTGTTTATGATAATCTTTTGGCTATTACGGGCCAAGTCTCAAACAGCAGTATTGTCTCAGAACGTTTCAAAGATCAAGAAATCGATTTCATTGTCAATTATGGTGCTCTGAACATTTCCACCCCATCCCGGGATTTGAAAACGGTGATTCTTCAAAATAATGATTGGAGCACAGCGATTCGAAATTTGCAACCCAATTTTATCAATAACAATGAAATGAATTTCGATCTTGCCGGTCCTAATAATTTCAAAGGTGGAAGTGAATGGAGGGCATTCGAAATTAAAAGTATCAAGTTTGCAAGTATCCAGGTAGAATCTATTCAATTGGAAAATGGATATTGGCATGCCTATTTGCGACATGATCTCGAACGCGGAGGCAAGGCTTACCAAAGTGATTACGATTTAAACGGAAAAACATTTATTCGAAATGATCTTGGGAACGACTCCTTTTTAGAAGCTGAATACATTTATGTACATTTCTTCTTGGAGGCTCCAGAGGTACCAGGTGGAAAAATGTATTTAGAAGTAGCTGAAACTACTTTTCATCCTGAGGAATTTGAGATGGTTTACGACGCTGAAAAAAAAGGATATGCCCTTACAAAGCTCATGAAGCAAGGCTATTACAATTATCGCTACAAAACGGTAGATCGTTATCATCCTGAAGGTGATTACTCCTATACTGAAGGAAATCACTACGAAACGGAAAACGACTATCACATTTTGGTCTATTACTACGATATGAGAAGAGGTTGCGATCGACTTGTAGGTATTGCCGCCTTAAACAGCGTAGCAAGAAATTAGTCGTTGCTAAAATTATAATCTTCTTCGTTAATCTTCACGTTGTTGCGCTTATTGATTTTGTAATCTTTAATTCGATCGCGTACAAAGATTAAGAAGTCATATTGAGATGAGTTTTTCAAGAAATCATCGGATACGTTCAGGTAAAAGATAAAATCATCAAAGTCTTCATCTGATAATTGGATAATATCATAGTCAACGTAATGTTGAAACAACTCTTTCAAAAGATCACGCTTGCGATCTTCATTTTCAAGCCTTTTTACTTCTCTTTTACTCTCTTCTACCCTGCTGAATTGCTGGTATAAAAACGTGATTGGACTTGAAAGTGCATTGATTCCACTCAACATGTAATCTTTCTCATTGTATCCTAGCGCTTCAATATCCTTTTGTATTTTTTCTAAATCTCTTGGAGCGAAAACTTCAACGACAGCCAATGATTGAATTCGTTCTTCCAGAAATACAATAGGATGATATACATCTCTTTTTACAGAGTCGCTAAAACAAATCGTTCTAGAATAATATCCCAATGATGTGATAACAAGGGTATCTGACTTTTGACATGAAATCACGAATGATCCATCAGATTTACCGAAAGTGCCTGTTTTCGTGCTCTGATTGATAACAATCACATTGGAAATAGGCTGATTAAATTGCTCTCGAATTTTACCTTCCACTCTAATGAGTTTAATGGTTGTGGTATCCGATTGACCAAAGGACAACACCGATATAAATCCACCTATTAAAGTGAGCAACCAAACTTTCATATTCAAAGGTATTCCAAAATAGCAGGACGAATTGCCTAATGATTTGTTACAATTTAGGTAAATGTACAAAGTACACTTACTTATATTTGAAAAAATTACCTTAACCACATGAATAGATTTTACTACACGCTATTGGGAGTGTTATGTCATTTAACACTCTTTTCTCAAAACACAATCACACTTCAAGTCAACATGTCTGAGCAAACGGTTTCTCCCAACGGGGTTCACGTTGCGGGTTCATTTCAAGGATGGAATCCCAGCACCACGCCTATGATGGATATGGGAAATGGAATTTACGCTGTGGACGTTGATGTGGCTGATAACACAGAGATATTGTTCAAGTTTATCAATGGAAATGATTGGCCCATGCAAGAAAGTGTGCTATCTGCCTGTGGAGCAAATGATGGTTTTGGTGCATACAATCGAAATTACATGGTGACTACAGGAAACTCAACCTATGGCCCTGTGTGTTTTTGGAAGTTGCGAAAAACTGCGGAATTGTGGTAGAGCCCACTTATGTCGATGCCACTTTTATAGTAGATATGTCTAACCAAACCGTTTCCCCTAACGGAGTGCATATTGCAGGTTCTTTTCAAGGTTGGGATCCATCTACTACTCCAATGAATGATAATGGAGATGGAACTTATTCAATAACGCTTCAAGTGGAAACCAACAGTACCGCTTCATTCAAATTTATAAATGGAAACGATTGGCCACAGCAAGAGACTGTTCCTTCTGAATGTGGAGTTACCGATGGATTCGGCGGGTTTAACAGGACAATTTATGTTCTGGAAGAGAATGTTGCATACGGCGCTGTTTGCTTTTCTGAATGTGATGAATGTGGGATTGTAGTTGAGCCAGAAACAGTGATGGTATTGTTTCAAGTGAATATGTCTAATGAATCGGTAAGTCCTCAAGGTGTCCATTTGGCTGGCAATTTTCAAGGCTGGAATCCCAATGCAACTGTAATGACCGATTTAGGCAGCGGTAATTATGAAATACTTTATGAAGTTCCTGCAAATACTCAAGCTCAATTCAGGTTTGTAAATGGCAGCGAATGGATCAACGCTGAAACGGTGCCTTCTGATTATGGAATAGACAATGGATTTGGCGAAAATATTCAGAACATTAGATGTTGGGGCCACAAATACGGTATATGGCCCAGTTTGCTTTAGTGAATGTGCCGACTGTGCGCCAACTGTTCCAGTGATGGTCATCTTCCAAGTGGATATGACGAATGAAACAGTTTCTCCTGATGGAGTTTATGTTGTCGGTAATTTCAATGAGTGGAACTTTGACGGCAACAGAAATGGCCGCAAACGGAGATGGGACCTATCAAGCCGTGGCATTCGTGAATAGCAATACCGATGTGATTTACAAATTTGTAAATGGTATAGATTGGCTATATGCGGAAGATGTTTCGTCAGAATGTGGAATGAATGATGGAAGCGGAAATATCAATAGAACCATTGAAGTTTTAAACGATGCTGTTACAACTCCACTTGTTTGCTTTGGTTCTTGTGCAGCTTGTCAGGTGATTCCAACAGTAGATGTCACTTTTGTGGTGGATATGAGTAATGAAGTAGTCAGCGCTCAAGGTGTTCACATTGCTGGAAGTTTCAACAATTTTTCTGCAACAGCTACAGAAATGACTTCAATTGGCGGAGGGGAATTTATTCTGTTACAATAACAATTGAACAAAACACACAAGTTTTCTTTAAGTATATCAATGGAAATGATTTCGCATTTGTAGAAAGTGTTCCTTTTGAATGTGGTCAAAACGATGGTTTTGGAGGATATAATAGAAGTATAGTTACGAATAATACCAATTTTACGATAAGCAATCAAGTATGCTTTGGTTCATGTGATGCGTGCACGGTTGGAATTGAAGAATCTTCGGTGAATAGCATTCAAGTTTTTATCCCAATCCGGTGGAAAGTTATTTGACCATCGAACAAATGCCAAAAACGGCAATATCCAGATAGTTGATATGATTGGGCAAACTGTTTTGAACGTTCAGGCGTCTCCTATATTGTCGGTAGATTTGTCACCATTAATAGCTGCAGGTTCTTATTTTATTAAAAATGAAGGAGTTGTAGTAGGGGTTGTTTGTCAAGAAATAGTATTAGTTTACATAGAATTAACAAATATGCCCCTGCGGGGGTATATTTGTTTTTAGGAAAATGAAACCATTATGAAATTTATTTACGCAACATTCTTTGTATTGCTTTCGGTATATTCAAGTGCTCAGAATCTCTTCATCAATGAAATCATTGCTGATAATGTTGCAGGAGCAAATGGATGATTTTTTTCAAAGAGAAGATTGGATTGAAATCTATAATAACGGTGGAATCACCAACTTGGGAGGCTACTATCTTTCAGATGATCCTACCAATTTGATGAAATGGCAAATTCCTACCACTGATCCAGGCACCACCACCATCCTACCAAATAATCATTTAATTTTTTGGATTGATAAAGATCCAGAGCAAGGTGCTGATCACGTCGATTTTAGTTTGAGTGCTGATGGTGAAAGTGTAATTCTAACAAGCCCAGATGGTGTTACGATTATCGATCAAGTAGATTTCTCACAGATGGCATCTGATATTAGCTATGGTCGCGTTTGTGATGGATGTGCAGAGTTTCAATACTTCAATCATGTGACCTTTGATGCGCCGAATAGCGAAATTGTTCCATCCACACAATTGATGTTCATCAATGAAGTGCAAGTGAATAATACGAGCACTTGGAAAGATCTTTCTAATGAATATGAACCTTGGATCGAAATTTTTAATCCCAATACATCACAAGTTAATCTTGCAGGATATTCTTTAACGCTAAATGGTTCCGAGACTTTTACATTTCCTTCGAATGAGCCTTATCGCACTGTTATTTTACCTGGTGAGTTTAAACTGTACTGGTGCGATGGCGAACCATTAGAAGGCGCAAACCACACGAATTTCATCTTGACTCAAACAGGTACAATTGAATTGCGAGGTCCGGATAATGCTATTTCTGATTCATATACCTATTCTGCTACTGGTGAAAACGAAAGCTATGGAAGACAAACTGATGGAGCGACAAACAGCATCGTTTTCGTGACACCAACTCCTGAAGTAACAAATTCGCTGGTAATCGTGCCATCTCCTACTTTATACATTAATGAACTGTTGGCTGTAAATCATAATGATGTTTTGGACAATGCAGATCAATTGGAAGATTGGATTGAGATCTACAACCCAAATGCTTTTCCTGTGAATATTGGAGGATACTATCTATCAGATAATCCAGAGAACCCAAGAAAGTGGCAAATTCCTTCTTTTACCCAGACAGCGTGACCATTGATGCTGGTGGATGGCTACTTTTTTGGGCGGATGAAGATCAAGGTCAAGGAGTACTGCATTCAAGTTTTAGGTTGAATAATACTAGGTGAATCTGTGCGATTTACGTCGCCTGATGGAATTACGTTGGTCGATGAAATAGCATGGACTGGTTTTACGGCAGACACTTCTTATGGGCGTCTTGTATGATGGTGATCCTAATTGGGTGTTATTCATTGGAACAACGCCAGATGCTTCAAATAATTCTGGAATTGTTAGTGTAGAAACCATTAGTGCAGGTGATGACTTTACGGCCTTCCCAAATCCAAGTAATGGAATAGTGAATTTTAATGATGCTTTTGATGTAACGCTTTATTCCATTGAAGGAAGAATGATTAAGCAGTACAGAAATGAAAAAAGCATTGATGTAAGTTATCTTCCAGCAGGATTATACTTTTTGCAAAACCAAAATGGACAACTTATTCGATTGATGAAACAATAATTATTGCTTTATCATGCGATAGGAATAGCCTTTATTATCAATAAAAATGTAAACACCACTCGACCATTCAGTGGTGTTTATTTTTTGGTGTAAATAGTAATATTCTATTTCTTGCCCCAGAGCGTTGAACACTTTTACATTGGGAGAAACAAGTGTTATTTCGTTTAAAAAAGGATTCGGAAATACAATAACATCAGTCGATTTTATTTCGTCCAAGCCTAATTCAGTTTCAATTATAAAGTTGAATTGAATCGAACAACCATTCGCGTCAGTGGCAGAAAATGAATATTCTCCACTTGGTAATAAGTAATAACTCATTTCAGGATAGTTGTCTCCATTGATTAAAATTTCAAAAGGTGGAACTCCTCCTGAAAGTGTAATGCTCAGTTCACCAGGCAGACCTTCTATTGAAGAGAGTACTTGATAATCTGCTACAATTTCCTCGGGTTCTGAAATACTGAAATTTGAAACGCTTATGCAATTATTATCATCAACTATTTCTAAACTATAGTTGCCGGCTGAGAGGGCATTTGCTTCTCCATTTATATATATTAAATAGGGTTCGGTTCCTCCTTCAATGGATGTAACTGTAAGGCCACCATCATTCCCTCCAAAACAGCTAACATTCGTAAGCTCATATTCAAAGCTGATAGGTAAAGGTGCAGTTAGTTGAATTTCAAAATCTGAAGTACAACCATTCATAGATGTCGCAACGCAATTGTAAACTCCCGCTTGCAGCGAACCTAGAATCATATTTTGTGACCCTGTGTTCCATTCCATGGATACATTTTCTTCATAATTAATTTCGAGAAAAACATAACCATTGCTTGAATTATGGCAAGTGGGATTTTGATAAATGTAATCGATGATTGGATCTTCTTGTGAAGCGATTAAAATGACATCGAGCATCGAACTATAGCCATATTCATGAGTTTTAATACAAGAATATTCACCTTCACTGTCAATCATTAAATACCTTTCGGTTGAACCATCGTTCCAAAGCCAACTGACTGCGGGGCCAGCATCAAGGGTTATAATTTGATTTGGACAAATGGTAGAATCATTTGTTTGAATAAAATCAGTTTACTAGAAAAGAATTTCCCTTCCGTGAAATTGTAATGGGTATTCAATTCTAAATTGTAATAAACTTCTTTTAATCCTGATGGCCAAAATATCTCTAAAGAATCAACACCATTGTTTTCACCTAAGTCCAAATATTTTTTTCTAGAATTTTGACCAATGTAGCTTTCTCCAGCAAGCAATTGCTTGGATTGCATGAAGTTTTGTGAGTACAAATTTATACGAGAACCGATGGCATTGATATTTGAAATATCACCTTGCAAAGTCACACTTATGAAAGCATTTGTACTGCCATCATTTTTCCAAAACGACATGGTTTTGGATCGTTATTATTATTGTAATAGTCGTAATAGCCATCATTATTGATGTCGCCAATTACATTGCAAAATGTAGGATCAATGTCTCCAGTAATTCCAATGATTCTTCACCAACTGTGAAACACATCGTTGCCTTGGTTTATTCTAAAAAGATTTTGAGAAATAGTGTAATTCGCGCCCACAGCTGTGGGAATGAAGAGATCTTCCCAGCCATTGTTGTCATAGTCTATCCAGTTGGCACCCCAGCACACGGAGTTAATCGCTAGGCCTGTTTCGACGGCAATATTTGAGAAAGTTTCATCTCCATTGTTTTTAAAAAAGCGATTACCGCCTGTTGTGTTTGCTACGAAAATATCTTGGTCGCCATCTCTATCGTAGTCGCCAACGGTGCACGACATGGCATCAATAAAAACTCCAGTGCCGCTGCTATTTGAAACGTTTGTGAAAGTACCATCTCCATTGTTCTTGAATAGATCGTTGGACCAACTTGCTCTATCCACCACATAGTATATGTCCATCCAGCCATCATTATTGTAGTCGAGAAAACTGCACATAAATGTTGTTTTTTGGAGTAGCTAATAAACCACTGGTAGCTGTAACATCAGTGAAGGTACCGTCCCCATCATTGTGATATAATCTGGATGTATATTCGAACCCACCTTGGATTGTTGGGTTGTAGTATTTGGCAATCGTGAAGTCAATGAAACCGTCATTATCGTAATCAGCAGCGCTAATTCCGAAGTGAAAATAAGATTGACTTGGCAAACCAGAGGCTACTGCGCATTCTGTGTAATTGAAGTTGCCATCATTTACGAAGAGCAGCACTCTGCCCATATTTTGGGTGATCAACAAGTCTTCGTCTCCATCATTTTCTATATCAAGCCAAAGCACCCCAACTATTTGTCCTGTGAAAGCGATATTGAGATTAATAGTGGAAGTTTGAAAATGTCCGTCGCCAGTGTTTTCGTAGAACCTAACGAAATCACTTCCGTCTGCTGTGGTAAGATCATCCCATCCGTCGTGATTATAGTCGTAAAATGAAGCACCATTACCCCACAAGCATCCTTCTTGAATGATGAAGATTTCTTCCTCTGTTGAAATCTCAGTAAATTGAGAAATAGACAGGTACGAAGTGAACAGACATATTATGGTAAAAAGATGTCGGAGCAAATTGGTTAAGGTTTACTCCAAATAGACGAAGAAAAATTGAAAAGTTGACAGTTTATTTTAAACTATTTGAAAATCGCCTTGATGGTACCAAAAATGATCTTGAAATCCGTGGCCAAACCCATTTCGTTGATGTATTTCAAATTGAGATTGAGCTTCAACGGCATAATTTCATCAATGTAAGTTTGTTCTGGATTCTCACTTTTGGCTAGAATTTCATTTTCATTTACAAAGTCAATCGATGCGTAATCCGTAAGTCCAGGTCTTACTGAGAGCACTTTTTTTTGTGTCTCATTATACAGGCTGACATATTTCGGAACCTCGGGTCTTGGACCTACAACAGACATTTCACCTACCAAAATATTGATTAATTGTGGCAACTCATCGAGCTTGTATTTTCTCAAAAAATAGCCAATGTTGGTAATTCTCGGGTCACGCATTCCAACGGTTATTTGACCTGAAGCTTCGGACATTGGACGCATAGTGCGAAACTTCCATAGTTTGAAAGTCTTCTCATTTTTTCCAACACGTATTTGACGGAAAAAAGCTCCTCCTCTTGAATCAGTAACAATTAAGATAATAATGACTAAAAAAAAAGGAAGGAAAAGTGTTAAGAACACCAATGAAAAAAGTATGTCGAATATTCTTTTCAAGTTAGATGGCGCTTAAAATTTCATCACAAATGAATTGAATGTCATCATTGCTCAAATTGAAATATACTGGAAGTGAAATTTCATTTGCATAAGCTTTGAAAGCATTTGGATATTCTGATATTTGATAGCCTAAATTCTTATAAAAACTCAGCATTGGCAAAGGTTGAAAATGCACATTGGTCGAAATTCCCTTTTCAGCTAATTTTTGAATCAGCAAATCTCTATCTTGTTCTGTATATCCCTCTATTCTTAGCATGTAAAGGTGATAACAACTTTGAGCTGAACTTGAGGAAAACTCTGGTAGAATAGCACGAGGATTCTTACCTAGCAGGCTACTATACAAATCGCAAATCTCTTTTCTTCGATTCAAGGTTTCTTCATAGCGATCAAATTCTACTATCCCAATAGCAGCGTGAATATCCGTCATGTTGCACTTGAATCCTGCCTCCACAATATCGTACCGCCATTGACCCGCTTGTGTTTTACTAAAAGCGTCTTTGGTTTGACCGTGAAGAGCACTCACATTGAAAGAAGCTCTAATGGCCGAGTTATCGAATGGTTCGGGAAGATTGAAAGTAAGTGCACCGCCTTCGGCTGTAGTTAGGTTTTTCACGGCATGAAAGGAAAATCCAGCAATATCAGCTTGATTTCCTACTCTACTACCCTTGTACATCGCTCCAAATGAATGAGCGGCGTCGCTCAAAAACAAGATGCGTCCGAGTTGCTTCTGAACTTCATTTGAAGGATTGAAGAGCTGTTTAATTTCCGGTTGATTAATGATTTCAATAATTCGGTCATAATCTACAGGCATTCCAGCAATATCCACGGGCATGATCACCTTGGTTTTTGAGGTGATTTTTGAAACAATTTTATCTAAATCTATAAGACAATCGCTTTCATTGCTGTCTACCAATATTGGAGTAGCTCCTACGTGTTTAATGATATTCGCTGTGGCGGCATAAGTGTAGGCAGGGATAATTACTTCGTCTCCCTCTCCTACTCCAAACCAGCGTAAGGCCAATTCAGCCGCATTCGTCCATGAATTCAAGCAAATTACGGCTTTGCTATTGGTGTATATTTTGATTTTTTCCTCGAGCAGTCGGGTTTTTGGACCAGTAGTAATCCATCCAGATTTCAAGACTTCAGTGACAGCATCAATGGCTACTTCATCAATGCGGGGTGGGGAAAATGGAATTGTTCTCATTCGTACGCGAAATTAGCAAAGTTCATAACTTATCTAAAAAAACTATTTTCACATAATTCAACAGCGATATTTGCAGCTTTCGTTAAACCAAAAAGGCTAATTGTTGTCAAAGCAGTTTTGTCCGTTGAAGATTATGAAATATCTAATTTTTGTTTGTACTCTATTTTGTTCAGTAACGCTATGGGCTCAGCCACCGGCAGGAGCTCGCGCAAGAGGTGGGGCTGCGACTACTGGCGCATTATATGGGAAAGTGCTCGATGATCAGAAAAACCCTTTAGAATACGCCATTATCAAGGTCTCTATAAGCGAGGTGAAAAATGACACCACTATTTCCAAATTAGTAAGCGGCGCATTAAGTTCGGGAAATGGTGACTTCAGGGTTGAGAATTTACCCGTAGGAAAAGAATTAACTGTCTCTTTTGAATTGATTGGTTTTGAATCTCAGGAACGTAAAATTACAATTGTACCAAGTGGTAGCAGCGTAGAAAAAGATTTGGGAAACATAAAGCTTTCTCAAGGAAGTACTATGAAAGAAATTGTGATTGAAGGAGACAAACCTGATTTCAGAATTGAATTTGACAAGCGTATCTATGATGTTTCCAAAAATCCATTGAATGAAGGAGGAACAGGTGAAGATGTAATGCGCAATATTCCATCGGTTCAAGTAGATATTGATGGTAACATCACCATGCGGAATGCTTCTCCTCAAATTTTTATTGATGGAAGACCAACAACACTCACCATTGATCAGATACCAGCAGATGAGATTCAACGTGTGGAGGTGATCACTAACCCATCGGCTAAGTATGATGCGAGCGGCGGCGGCGGTGGTATTATCAACATTGTTTTAAAGCACAATAGATCTACAGGATACAACGGAAGTATCAGAGCTGGTATTGACAAGAGATTCAAACCAAATGGTGGATTTGATATCAATGTTCAAGAAGGAAAATTGAATTTTTTCGCCAATGCGAATCTCAATGTTAGAAAGCGCTTGACTACTGGTGAAACGTCACGTATCAACTTGCAAACAGATCCCTATACACTTCTAGAGCAATCTCAAAACAATATCAATAACGGATATTTTGCGAATGGACGATTTGGTGTGGATTGGTTTATGGATAATAGAAACACCATTACATTTTCTCAAGAATTCAGACGTGGAACTTTCAATCCCACTGATTATACAGAAACGGTGACGGATACCTTAGGACAAGACGATACGAACCCCGTTAGTTTTTACTACAGAAATTCTGAAACCGAAAGGTACTTTCAAAACTGGGGATCTAGTATTCTGTTCAAACACCTTTATGCTAAGGAAGGCAAAGAGTTGACGGCTGATATCAACTTTAATACGTTCAACAGTGGCTTTGAAGGCACCTATGATAATATCTACAGCACAGGAATAAATACCTTCCAAAAGCAAACGGGTTCTGGAGGTCAGGATCTATACACTGCTCAACTCGATTTCGTGGATATTTATAACAATAAAATTAAATTAGAAGCAGGTGTTAGAGGGTCATTCAGACAATACTCAAGCTCATTCGAAAATTACAATCTCGTTGATGATAGTTTTGTTTTGATTTCGAATCTTGGTGTGAATTATAAATACACAGATCAAGTATATGCCGGATATTTCAACTTATCTAATAACGGTGAGAAATGGAAAAATCAAATTGGCTTGCGAGTTGAAAGCTCAGACTATAAGGGGGAATTGGTAGACACTACAATTACTTTCCGAAATCAATTTCCTTTAAGCTTTTTTCCATCTGCGTTTATTACAAGAGTGATCAATAGTAAACAGGATATTCAATTAGCTTTGAATAGAAGAGTAAATCGACCCAACTTTAGAAACTTGGTTCCTTTTACGGATTACAGTGACTCACTGAATATCGAAAGAGGTAATCCAGCCTTGAAACCAGAATTTACCTATTCAGGAGAATTATCATACCAGTATGTTATCAATGATAAACATACTTTTTTGGCCACGATTTATGGAAGATACACGACCAATACGACTATCAATTATATAATTAGTGAATATAGCGATGTGCTTGGAAAGGATGTTGTAATTAATACATATGCTAACGCCAAGAGCAGTAATGCTTCTGGGTTGGAGATTGTGTTTAGAAACAAATGGACGAAATGGATGGAAATGACTACCAATTTCAACATGTACAACGCAACTATTGATGGATCGAATATTTCTGCTAATCTGAAGAACAGTAGAAGTACTTATTGGTTGAAGTCAAATATCTCTTTTAGATTGCCACAAAACTTCATGATCAGTGTAATGGGTGATTACAGTAGTAAGAAGGCACTTGATCCGGGTGGAACGTCTCGTGGTGGCGGTGGCGGTGATTTTGGAGGAGGTCGCTATGGAGGAACCGACAACACTGTTCAAGGCTATGTAGAGCCGATCTATGGCTTTGATATTTCAGTTAGAAAATCCTTTTTGAAAAGTAAATCACTTTCAGTCTCATTGATGATGTCTGACGTATTCAGAACAAGAGTATCTCGCACGCATAGCGAAAGTGAGTATTTTGTTCAAGACGTATTTCGAAGACGTGACCCACAAATGTGGAGGCTCAATGTGTCTTGGAAATTTGGTAAATTGGATCAATCTCTTTTCAAAAGAAAGAACACCAATCAGAGTTCAGAGATGATTGATGGGTGACCTCATTTCATAAATATATTTTATTAAATTTGTATCGATTCAGAAAGCTCTCTCCAAGGTCTATTTGAATCTGAATTATTATTTATTGAATAAAATATTTCTTAGTTATGCACGAGCCAGTGAAAATGACGAGAATTGCCATGTTCATTGATGGCAGTTTCTTTCTTCAGGTAAATACTTATTATAAATACCAGAGTTCTTTAGGAAAAGCTTTTACTATTCTGGATTTACAGATTATGTAAGACATAAAGTTGCCCAGTTAGAACATTCAAGATACAACCTATGCCAAGTAACTGATGCGCACTGGTTTCGTGGGCGTTTCCCAACAGCAGCATTAGAAACAAGATATCCAGACGCGCAGAGAAGATTGAAGTAACTCACTAATGAGCGTAAAATGGAAGATACCTTGATTTATCAAGGATTACAAGTCATTATTTTCCGCTACAAGTTGATCAAGAGACAGGCGAGGCTTCCGAAAAGTCTATTACTACGTGGATGGCAGCAGAAACTTTAGATACAGCAATTAAAGGAAAATTCGATGTTGTGGTAATTGTTGCCGGTGATGGAGAATACAAGCATCTTGTTTCAAAACTTCATTCTCACGGAATTCGCGTAATGGTTATCGGTTGGAATATCCAATATGAAGCTGAAACACAATATGGAGTAAAAAATAGATATATCAAGACTTCCCAAGCGTTGATGGATGAATGTACTTATCCCGTTTGGCTTGACAGAATCATAGAACAAGGCATGGAAACCAACGATAGATTGGTTCAAAACCTTTTTAATTTTTAATGTTGGATATTAATTGTGATAGCAAGCTTGTTGGCAAAAGTGGATCAATCCAAATAGCGCTTTGATCCCTTTTCCACCAGGTGATTTGACGCTTGGCGTAGTTTCTAGAATGCTGTTTTATTTTCGCTATCGCTATTTCTTTCGTACACAATCCTTCGAAGTATTCAAACAGTTCCTTATAGCCCACTGTATTCAATGCTACCAGTTCTTTTAAATGATAAAGAGAACGCGCTTCTTCTTCGAGTCCTTCCTCCATCATTATATCTACACGTTTATTTATTCTTTCGTACAAATAATTACGATCAGTGTTGAGCACAAAAAGGTCTACTGCGTATGGAAGCGCTTCCTCCTTTCCTTTTCTTAGATCCGAATATTTTTGATTGGTAAGCAAGCATACTTCAATTGCTCGAATTAATCTATGCGGATTATTTTGATCCATTGAATGGAAGTATTCGGGATCAAGAGCAGCAAGTTTGTTTTGAAGATGCTCAAGTCCTTGATTATTCCACTCCAATTCGAGTTCTCTTTTTAATGAAGTATCAGATGGTAAATCATCCAACCCTTTGATTATGGCATCAATAAAGAGCCCGCTCCCTCCTACTACAATCACATAATCCTTGTGTGAAAAAAGTTGTTGAATCTTTTCGTGGGCTTGATTGGCAAATCTTCCCGCACTTAACGGCTCTTTGATAGAATGACTACAAACAAAATGGTGTTGCACGGCCTCCAATTCTTCTTTGGATGGACGGGCAACACCAATATTTAATTCCTTATAGAATTGTCGAGAATCAGCAGAAATAATTTCGGTATTATAATGCTGGGCAACTTCTATGGCAAGTGCAGTTTTTCCAATTCCCGTTGGACCTGCAATTACTATGAGATGTTTATTCTTCAATGAGTCCTCGACCTACTTTTTTAATTTTTCCTTCGTGCACCATCTTTGGGATGATAGTATCTAAAACACCATTGATGAAAGTTGCACTTTTTGGGGTGCTATAGTATTTCGATAATTCGATATACTCATTCATCGTGACTTTGATTGGAATAGATTCAAATGACTGCGCTTCTGCAAAAGCCATTTTCAAAATGATCATATCAGTAAGTGCGATACGGTCTGCTTCCCAGTTAGGTGTGTTTTTAGAAATGATTTCCTGGTTTTCTTCACCCGTGTCAACGTCTTACGGAAAAGCTTTCTGCAGTAGTCGTTTTCATCTTCTGGATCTTTCCAAAGTGGAAGAAAATCGATATCGTCATCCGTATCTTTTACTTGTTTCAAAGTGCGCAAAACCATGCTAGCACATAAGTCCAAATCATCGTTCCAGAAAATACCTTGGTCTTCAAGATACTCGTGCATCAATTCGTAGTTTACAAGATGTCTTCTGAAAAAACGCAACAAATATTCACGATCGTGATCGAAGCCACGCTCCTTAGAGTTCATGTATTCTTTGTAATCTTCCGTTTCTGTCAACATTTTGAACATTTGCTTCAACAAGTCTTTATTGTCTTTCCAACGAATATGCAATTCGCCTGAAGCTTTGTCCAAAGATTTTGAATTGGCAATAATGCGCAACAGTGAGTTAGTTACAAATTTGGTATTTGGATGTAAATCATCATGAGATGGAAGCTTTTTATTCATTCCTGCCTCAATCTTCTCAATAGCCAATCCCTGCATTTCTCCGAGCAACAAAATGAATGCTACATACAACTCGCGAAAACGATCGATACTTTCAAAAAGCATTTTCTCGTAAGTCGCTATATCTGGCTTCTCATCGCTGTAATAGGCAAAGAGGATTTGGAGAACTTTAATCCTTATGTGCCTTCTGTTTAACATACCGTATACTTTAAAAAATTAATAAGAGAGTTTAACTTTCCCAATTGCTTGAATGCGTGCTTCTGCAAGAAGGTTTGCGGCCAAGTATGTTGGAATATTTTCAGCTTTTGACTTTGAGAAAATTTCTAGTGTTTTAGAATAAATTCCTTCAGCTTGTGCAAGTGCAGCTTCGCGGCTGTATCCAATAATTTCCCAGTAGCAATTGATGATTCCTCCTGCATTCACCAAGTAATCTGGTGCGTACAAAATTCCTCTTTTCTGAACTTCCGCTCCGTGAATTTGCTCATTGGCTAATTGGTTATTTGCTGCACCGCAAATGATCTGACACTTCAATTTGGCCAGTGTTTCTTCATTTACCGTAGCTCCAAGTGCACAAGGGCTATAGATATCAATGTTTTGATCATAAACTTCATCGACACTTACTGCTTTCACACCATATTTAGTTACAACCGCTTTCACACGATCTTCATAAATATCTGAAATAATGACTTCAGCATTCTCTTTTACCAAGTGACCTACTAAGTATTCACCTACGTGACCTACTCCTTGAACGAGAACTTTCTTTCCAGCCAATGAATCATTGCCTGTAAGTTCTTTTACACTAGCTTTCATTCCCATGTAAACTCCATAAGCAGTAACTGGTGAAGGATCGCCGCCACCGCCAAGGTAGTCAGGGAGACCTACAACTGAGTCAGTTTCCATCTTCACATATTCCATATCTTTAGTAGATATTCCTACGTCTTCAGCGGTTACATATTTTCCACCTAGGCTGTCTACGAATTTGCCGAATCTTCTAAGTAGAGCTTCGTTTTTATCAGTACGGGCATCACCAATGATAACTGCTTTACCACCACCGATATTCAAACCTGCAAGAGCGTTTTTGTAAGTCATACCGCGTGACAAACGCAATACGTCAGTTACAGCTGCATCTTCGTTGGAATAGGCCCACATACGTGTTCCTCCTACTGCTGGTCCTAATGTTGTGTTGTGAATGGCAATAATGGCTTTGAGGCCTGTAGCTTTATCTTGACAAAATACCACTTGTTCGTGGTCGAAAGTCGACATTCGACTTGTTAAAGAGGCAACGTTAGCCTTTTCTTGAGTATCAATCATGTTATTGCAGGTTGGCACTCTCAGAACACTTTTTCCTGAGAGGGCGCAAATTTAGGTGATTCCATGAGATTGGAATCATCTTTAAGTTTTTCTGTTAAAAAATAATTGTTAACTACTGCAGAATTTCATCAATGGCCAAGGCCAACTTTCGATCGCGATCAGTAATAATATCACCTGCATCATGCGTACTTAGTTCTATACGAACGTAGTTGTAAACATTAAACCATGCTGGGTGATGATTCAACTTTTCAGCGATAAATGACACTCTTGTCATAAATGTGAAAGCTTCTTGGAAGTCCTTAAAACGAAATTCTCTAGTTAGTTTATTATCAATTTCGCGCCACATAAGTATATTGTAATGTGCTCAAATGTACAGAAAGTTTTTAACGCAGCATAATTACGTGTCCAGAGTATATTCTTTCATCATCCACGCCTTTTGAGCTGAATACGTACTTGCCAATTATAAGCTTCGTCTTTTGCATAGTACTCTCCTCCTCTGACATCACCAGTCCAAGGCTCGTCCATGTCATGCGTTTCGAAGATCACTGTTCCCCATCTGTCGAAGATTTGGAAGGTGTAACGTTCTACAAATGAACGTCCTGTGAGTTTTGGAATAAAGACTTCGTTGATTCCGTCATCATCTGGAGTGAAGCTATTCGGAACATAGATATTGAAAATATCTTCTATGTATAGATTGCGTTCAGTGTAGGATCTACAACCTGCCCCTGAGGTCACCAAAAGCCCAATAGTGTAATACCCGCCTTCTTCGTAAACATGAATTGGGTATTGGTCATATGATGCCGTACCGTCTCCAAAAGTCCAAAACCACTGATTTGCTCCAAAACTACCATCGTAAAACATGATCTGAGGCTCATAAATCGTCGTCACCTCTGGTGACAATGTGAACATTGCTTGTGGAATTGGGTAAACTGAAATCAGTTCATCTACCGCCAAGGTATCTCTACAACCCTGATCTGTAATTCAATCAATGAAACATCATAGAAGCCCGCAGTTGTGTAGTTGTGTGTTGGACTGAAAGCATTTGATGTATTTCCATCACCAAAATCCCACTCAAATGCATTTGCGCCAGTGGAGATGTTTTGGAAATCGACCAACAAAGGAACACATCCCTCATAAGGCAAGGCGTCTAATCCGATCACAGGAAGCGGATGTACGGTGTAGTCTATTGACGATTCAGATGAACATCCGTATTGGTTTGATGCAATCAAGGTGGTATTATATGTACCAACTTCATTGAATTCAAATGTCGTATTCGTTAAATCAGATATTTCTTCTCCATCAAGTAGCCATGAATATCCATTGGCATAATTGGAGAAATTGGTAGTATGTGCCTCTACTGGGAAATAACAAGATTCAAAAGTAGAAAGCGTGTAGGCTGCTACGGGTTGAGGGCTCACAATGACATCCATATATGTAGTGTCGCTACATAGTTGCATGTTTTGAGTAATTAATCGAATGGTATACAACTGTGGTGCTGCCGTGAAATTTTCATACAAATTACAAGGCTCAGCAATGTTATCTGTGTTACCATCCCCAAAGTCCCATTCATAGAATACTGCTCCTTGAGAAGCATCAGAAAAACAGATATTGAAAGGACTGCATCCTACTTGATCAGGAACTGTAAATGCTGTCGTTGGCGCTGAATATACAGTCACAGGATGGGTGACGTCAGTGGTACATTGATTATCACTTTCAGCTGTCGCCGTAACTATATACTGTCCGCTTGTTTCAAATACGTGCAATGGCGCCGAAAGTGTAGAAGTGCTGCCATCTCCAAAGTCCCAAGTAATTCCAACAACATCCGTGTACTGAGGTGTAAATTGAATACCTTCATTTACGCAAATACTTGCATCATTGGTTGTGAAATCAATGTCTGGAGATGGATAAACTTCAATTACAATGAATGTTGTATCGTAAGAACATCCGTTGTCCACATATTGGTAAATCGTATATTCCCCAGCATCATCGAAGGTATGAGTAGGGTTGGCTGTGCCTGTAAATGTGCCATCACCAAAGTTGTATTGGATTTGATTTCCACCTTCACTAAAGTCTGTAAATTCAACTTCCAAAGGAGAACAGCCTTGAGTAATATTGGTGTTGAAGAATGAAGTAACAGTATTCGGTAAAACAGTAATAGTGTATTCAGCAGTATCAAGACCACATTCATTTTCCAAATACAAATAGATGGTATAGTCTGTAGGTTCTTCACCGGTATAAAACACGTGACTGATCGGTTCTTCAACAAAAACGTTAGGTGAACCATCACCAAAGTTCCATTCATAAGTATCAGGCAACCCCGTAGAAGTGTTGTTGAAAAGCACAGTAAATGGACTACAGAACACATCCATGTTAGTTCCAAATCCAGCTACAGGTTGCGGGAAAACAGTTACTTCATCCACAGCTTGATCTGAACCACAATAGTTGGTGGCTGTCAAGGTTATTGGATAAATCATCACGTCTGGACCTTGCTGATATGTCAAAGTCTGCGGTGTTTGGTTGATGGAAGTTGTAATAGACAAGTCCCATTCAAAACTTAAATATTGACCGACACTCACATTTTCAAAATCTACTACTAAAGGAGCACATCCTTCTGAAGGTAGTAAGTTGAATTGAGCAGAAGGCGGATCCACGATTTCATTGTTCAATATCATGGTGTCTCTACATCCAAAGTTGTTAATAGCGACGAGCATGATATCAAAAAAACCTTCATCTGGATATGTATATACAGGATCTATATCACTGAATGTAGTGCCATCACCAAAATCCCAATCATACTGAGTTGCACCAGTTGAATTGTTTACGATATCTGCTGGAGAGTTGGTACAACCTTGAGCAGGAACTGTGAAAGCTGCATTCGGTACTGGTGAAACATTGACAACTTTATATGCAGTATCAGCGCAACCTGTCAAAGGATCAGTGTACCACAAAAAGACATCGTAAGTGCCCATTCCAATTGCAGGATCAAAATTTCCAGTAGTAGAATTTGTTATTCCTGGACCCTCCCAAATACCACCAGTTGCAGGGGTATAACCTGACATATCAAATGGGTCTGCATTTCCACAAGCAGCATCATCTGGACCAGCATCTACTGTTGGTAATCCCAATACTGTGATATCAACATCGTCAGTGGTATAGCAAGTTCCCGAGCCGTATTCGATAGTAATAGTATAGTTACCAACTCCGGCAACAGAAGGATTAAATATACCTGCAGATGTGTTCGTGATTCCGTCTCCCGACCAAGTTCCACCAGCAGCTGGAGTTACACCTGTAAACGTGTATTGAGCATCATTCAGACAGAAAGTTAAATCACTTCCTGCATCCGCAATGACCGGTGCATTAACCGTAACTAGAATAGAATCGGTATTCGCACAAGCGTTTCCTCCTGCAGTAAACTCATAATACAACCAGTATGATCCCACACCAGGACTTAAAAATGAACCTGAAGGATCAACTATTCCCGTTCCGGTCCAAGTTCCTGTTCCTCCACTTGTAGGACTAAATCCTGTCAATACTTCTTCAATGGGTTGATCACAAAGAATGAGATCATTACCAGCATTGACAGTTGGCAGTCCATTCACTGTTACGATGATGTTGTCAGTATCAACACATTGATTGTTGTCGGTTACAGTAACCGTATAATTTGTGGTGACACTTGGAAAAGCAAATGTGACTGCGCTGTTTGGATTGCTCAAAGTAGCTGGGAAGTTCCAAGACACTACGTATGGCGCTTCTCCTCCACTTACTGTTCCATTCACAGCTAAAGAATCGTTTAAGCAAATAGAACCATCTGGACCAACGTCAATAGTTGGAAGTCCATTTACAATAACATTCATATTGTCGCTTGTAGCACAAGTTCCAGAACCTACTGTATAGGTCAAATTATAAGTACCAACTGTGCTAGGAGTAAATGCTCCAGTTGCTGTTACTTGTGGTGTAACGGTCCATGTTCCACCAGGTGTTGGAGCGATAATATTGTAGACTGGACTATTCAAACAAAGCTCAACGTCAGGTCCAGCATCAGTATTCGACGGGTCATTAATTGTAACCACTACAATATCTGTATTCGTGCAGTTTGTTGTAGGATTGGTATATGTATAAGTAAGGTTGAATACACCAACTCCTTGTGGTGTAACGTTTGTTCCTGAAAGTCCTATCCCCGGGTCAGCTGACCATGTTCCACCCGCAGGATTGAATCCTGAAAGGGTAGTTGCAATGGGTTGATTACACAATACAAGATCGGCACCAGCATTTACAACGGGTAAGGCATTTACGTTTACAAGTACCTGGTCTGTTGCTTGGCAACCAGCAGCATCTGTTGCGCTTAATGTGTATGTGCAGGCTCCAGTAGACGGAGTAATGTTTGGATTTAAAACCGTAGCATCACTTATTCCACCACATGGTGAAGTCCATGAAGATGAGGTAATGGCGCCATTCGCACTATTCGCAGTACCGTTTAGTTGCACCGTTTCTCCTGCGCACATGTTCGCAATATCAGTTCCCGCATTTACTACTGGAGCAGCAAGCACCGTCGCTTGTATGTTGTCTGATGTTTGACAAGATCCAGAACCAACAGTGAAGGTTAAAGTGTAGGTGCCAACTGTAGCAGGTGTAAAAGTGTTTCCAGCAACGTTTGTTCCAGACCATGTTCCTCCAGTAGGAAGTGCCACTGCCGGCGCACCAAAGCACGCCGACAAGTCGGGGCCTCCATCCGCTGGTACAGGATCTACCACACAAATTTGAACAATATCTGAATTCGCACATCCAGTGGTACCGTTGGTGAAGGTATAGGTCAAATCAAAACAACCAATGGCGCTTGGAGTGAATGTTCCGTTCGAGGTCACTCCAGGACCCGACCAAACGCCTGTTCCTCCTGTTGTTGGTGAGTATCCTGTTAATGCCGTGGCTACGGGCTGATTACAAAGTTGATTGTCCGGCCCTGCGTTGACAACAGGCAATGGATTTACCGTCACGGGAACGTTGCCCACACCAACACAACCGTTAGAATCAGTTACCTGAACGGTATAGGTTGTAGTAGTGGTTGCAGAAGAAATTGGATTGGAAATAGAAGTGCTTGATAATGTAGCTCCATTATTCCAACTGTAATTGGTATAAGGCGCGGTTCCTCCATTCACGTTTACACTTAACTGTTCCGTTTCTCCTGTACACATTGAAAAAGCTCCAGTGGGAGTTACTGTTGGCAAAGGATTAATCGTGATAGAAATGGTCTCTTGATCAGTGCAAGATCCACTTGTACCTGTGACAGTATACGTAGTGTTTGATGTTGGAGAAATATTAATGGTACTACCGGATAAATTTCCAGGCATCCAAGTGTAATTGGCAGCGCCAGATGCAGTCAAACTCACATTCGAACCACTACAAAAAGCGGTACTACCTGTGCTTGTAGAGATGTTTACAACAGGAGGTGCTAATACGTTTACGGTAGCCGAACCACTGCTTGGTCCACAAGCATTAGTAGCTGTTAAGGTTGCTGTGTAAGTTCCAGCGGCAGCATATGTAATTGGTCCTGGAGAAAGTGTATTGGCTGTTGCTGGCGAACCTCCAGGAAGGTTCCATGCGTAGGAAGTTATCGGTAAATTACAAGCATTTACCACTCCTACTGGAGTAACCGTATTTCCAGAACATATCGTAGCAATTGTATTTACAGCGACAACTGGAGTAGTATTCACAGTCACAGTTTCAGTATCCTGAAATACACCGCATGAGTTGGTCATTTGAAGACGAATCGTGTATGTTCCAACGGATGAAAGAAGAAAATCTGGTTCTAAAGATGATGCGGTTGTTCCGCCAGTAAAACTATAAGTACCTGTATTTGGAGCACAAGGCAAATCCGTATAATCTACAATCCAAGAATAATTGACACTACAAGGAATTCCGTTGTTAGAAGTATTGGTCGTACTTACTGTCATTGGAACACAACCCAAGTTGTTATCTACTGTGAAAACTGGCGTTGGGGGTGTTTCGATACAGACAACTTGTGAAATCGTAGTTGTTCCACAAGAGTTTTGGGCAGACAATGTTACAGTGTAGTTCCCTGCTGCGGTGTAGGTATGCGATTGTGCAGCATTTGTTGTCACAACAGTATTTGGCGATCCATCTCCCCAAGTCCAAGTAAATAAGGCTGTTTGACTACATGAGTTATTATATCCTAGTACAGATGTATTTGTAAATGTTATTGGAGTGTTGATACATCCTGGCACTGGCGTAGCATCAAAGTTGGCTTGTGGTGCCGTGTAAACGCGCACAGGAGTAATTGTAGCAACCGAGTTATCACAGCTATTTACAGCGGTGATTGTAAAGGTATAAGCGCCGCCATCCTCACAAGAAGAACCTGTGTAAGAGGGTAAATCTGTGGTGGAGGCGGATGATTCAGGTTTTGAAGAGGACTACCATCTCCGAAGTTAACCACATAAGTTGTTGATTCGTGGTTATTTGCGAAGTTCAATATGTTAAAACAGATGTCCAATGGAGCACAACCTTGTGTACCCCCATCAATACCAGCACCCACTGCGGGGTTAGTGATATTTGAAACTAAAATATTCTCAGATGCTGAACAACCGTTGGTTCCTGTGATAGTGTATACCAAGTTGAAAATATCTGTTTCCGTATAGCTATGTACTACTCCTTGAGGACTTGTATTTCCAGTCCAGTTGGCACTTCCGTCTCCCCAATTGATGGTGTAATTTGCGTTAGTAGCTGAGTTGAACCATCAAATACAGTTACTGGAAAAGCTGGATCTCCGCTACATTGTGTGAAATCGGTTATCGGATCCACAAGTGAAACTTGGGGAATTTGATTTACCGTCACATTTGCAGTTTGAACATCTTCGCAAAAATTTGGTCCAGGACCAGTTACGGTTAGGGTAACAGTGAAACTCTGAGATCCCCCACCAAATGCTGAGAAGGTGTGAGAAGGGTTTTGAGACGTAGATGTATTGCTAGAGCCACTTGAGGGATCTCCAAAATTCCATTCATAAGTACAACTTGTACAACCCGTAGTTGTATTGGTAAAGTTTACTGGAACGTTCGCACATTGATTGTTTGGGGAAATGTAAAGTTCGCGTTTGGCGCGGGAATTACAGTGATAGTAATTTGATCATCTTCATTATTGCATCCTCCACCTCCTCCAAGCTCTACAGTATATGTAGTAGTTGAATTTGGGCTCACAACAGGGTTTGCAACATCAGCAGCTCCGTTATTCCAATTGTAAGTTACTCCAGGAGGTGCATCAATTGCCGTCGGATTTCCACCCAAGGTCACGGACTCACCTTGACAAATAGTTTGATTAGGTCCAGCATCCGCCTCACATTGGGAAAAAGCAAAATTGGGCACAAGCAAAAGTGCCATCACCCAAGTTAATGATGTGTATATCAGTCGTCTATATTCTCCCATAGCCCAAAAATCGGGGTGCAAAGATAGTTAGTCGAAGGTTTTATTTAATAAAAAGAATAAATCTTCAACTTCATGGACAAAAGTACCGCCTAAAGGGTTGCACATTATAAGGTATATACACCAAATGAATATTTGTAACGTTTTGATAATAATTCGTCGGTTTTTTCGTTTTCAGGCCTTTAATTTGCCGAATGAATTTAAGCCTTCCAACCCGTCGATTTCTATCCGTTTTCTCTGTTTTGGCGTGTTTTCTTTTCATTTTTAGCTGTAAAAAGGAAAAATTCAACACCAGTTCGTCCTTTCAACTGAGTTTCAATAAAGACACTGTTCTATTCGATACTGTTTTCACCACCATTGGCAGCACTACGGAATATTTGAAGGTTTACAATACTTCTAATGAAACAGTTAAGATCGAAAGCATTCGTCTGCGTGATGGGAGTTCTTCTCAGTTTAGAATCAATGTAGACGGTGATAATGGAACATCATTTTCCAACATTGAAATCGCAGGAAACGATAGTCTATTCATTTTTGTTGAAGTTACAGTTGACCCTGGAAATACCAATACTCCATTTGTCGTAGAAGACTTTATCGATTTCACCGTAAATGGAAATGAACAAGAAGTTGTTTTAAATGCCTGGGGACAGGATGCTTACTATCATGGAGGAATTGGAGCATTAACGGTTTTGGATTGCGATGAAGTGTGGAACCCTGATAAGCCCCATATCGTTTACGGAATTGTGGCAGTTGATTCGGCCTGCACACTTACCATCAATGCTGGAACATCAGTCTATTGCCACGCTAAATCTGGACTCTACATTTATAAAGGCAAGTTATATGTAAATGGCGAGCTGGGCAATGAAGTTCTGTTCAGAGGAGATCGTTTGGAGTCTTTTTATATAGATCAACCCGGTCAGTGGGGAATTCAAATTGAAGGAATTGTGTTGTCGGGCGGTGCTCCCACGGTAGCATCCGTTTCAAGAGGGGGAATTTGGATCAACCAATCACCTGAATCAAGAATCAATTACGCCATTATCCGAAATGCTGGAATGGGATTGCAAGTAGATTCAACTGGTGTTGACTACAACTCAGGCGCTTTTTCTACAACAGTATTAAATACTAAGATTGAAAACTGCTCAGGTATTGGTCTTTGGGGACGCGGAGGTTCTATTCAAGCTACCAACCTTCTGGTTTCAAACTGTGGTCAGTCTTGTGCCTATTTTTCTATAGGTGGAAAATATAAAATGGATAACTGCACCTTTGCTGATTATTGGGGTTTAGGTTCTAGAACGGGTGCTGCATGTGCTATTGACAACTACTATGAGGATGTAAATGGGAATATACAGGTGAGGTCATTGATCAATACCGTTTTCACCAATTGCATTATGTACGGGAATAATGCGCTCTTGAATGACTTTAATGAATTGGCCATTGATTTGGCTTCGCCGGAATCTCAATCTCTATTTTTCGATTATTGTTTGGTAGATACAGACATCAATGTGGATCAAGATAGCCGGTTCGTGAATTGTATCAATGGCATCGCTCCTCCTTTCTGCGATGGGAGTAGCTTCAACTTCAAGCTTAGTAATAATGCATCTAGTGTAGTAGGTAAGCCAAATGGTGTTGGTCAAGATATCCGGGGTGTTACAAATGGCGATTGGAAAGGATGCTACGATTTCTTTTTAGGATCTTCCAATGATCCTTGTGCGGATTAATTTTTGAATAAAAAAATTGCGGATGTTCATGAGTTTAGGCTCCTGCCCTATTCTAAACTTTTGGTTATCAGTCATCGAAGTTTTTTATCAACCGCCTTTCAACAAATTTCGTGTGTAAAACTTTGACCTTCAAAAGGCGTGAAACATTTTAGTTTCACGGTACTTTCGCATTCAACATATGGTCAACTCTATGTTTCACGGAATTGACAATGTGTTATAAACAAGTAAAATAATCATCTTAGATGGGTAAAATCATAGCGGTAGCCAATCAAAAAGGCGGTGTAGGAAAAACAACAACAGCTATTAGTTTAGCTGCTTGTTTGGGGGTTTTGGAGTACAAAACATTGTTGGTGGATGCTGACCCTCAGGCAAATGCAACTAGTGGTGTTGGCATTGATCCGAAGACGGTAAAGACAAGCATTTATGAATGTTTGGTAAATGATATCAATCCGAAGGACATTATCATTTCTACAGAAAATCCAAATTTAGATTTGATTCCTGCGCACATTGACCTTGTTGGTGCTGAAATTGAATTGATCAACATGCCAAACCGCGAATTCATGATGCGCGAATCCTTGGCTCCTCTAAAAGAAGAGTATGATTTTATTATCATCGACTGTTCTCCATCTCTAGGTTTGGTTACTGTAAACTCGCTCACTGCAAGTGATTCGGCAATCATCCCTGTTCAATGTGAATACTTCGCATTGGAAGGTCTTGGTAAGCTTTTAAATACTATCAAAATCGTTCAGCAAAAATTGAATCCTGATTTGTCAATTGAAGGAATTCTCTTAACTATGTACGATACACGTTTGCGTTTGAGCAATCAAGTTGTTGATGAAGTTAGAATGCACTTTCAAGAAATGGTGTTTGATACCATTATCAATCGTAACACCACTTTAGGTGAAGCACCAAGTTTTGGTCAAACTATCATTATGCACGATGCAAGCAGTAAAGGTTCTGTCAATTATCTGAACTTGGCGAGAGAAATTCTCCAAAAGAATGACTTGACGAAAATGAAAGGAGAAGACAAATACATCAACGTAGACAATGGCTAAGAAACAAGCATTAGGAAGAGGATTGAGTGCGCTTTTAGATAATGCACCAATGCCTAAAGATAAAACATCAGCAGGTACAACTGTGTTGGATAAAGTTGCTGCAGAAACTGTAGGTCACGTTGCTGGTCCAGTGTCAGTGGTTAAAATTTCGCAAATTGAAGCGAATCCATTTCAGCCTCGTCAAGAGTTTGAAAAGGAACCAATGGCAGAATTGGCACAAAGCATTCGCGAACTTGGACTCATCCAGCCTATAACAGTAAGAAAACTTTCAGCACAGAAGTTCCAGATCATCAGTGGTGAACGCCGTTTCCGTGCCGCTCAAATGGCAGAATTGGAAGAAGTTCCAGTTTATGTTCGTGAAGCAGACGACCAGAGCATGCTTGAAATGGCTTTGGTAGAAAACATTCAAAGAGAAAATCTTAACTCAATCGAAGTAGCTATCAGTTATAAGCGCTTGATGGAGGAATGTAACCTGACTACAGAGAAATTGGCCGAGCGTGTTGGTAAAGACCGCACAACGGTTACAAACTATGTTCGATTACTCAAACTTCCACCTGAAATTCAAATTGGAATTATCGAAAAGAAGATTTCAATGGGTCATGCTCGTGCATTAATTAATGCCGAGCCAGAGTCGAAGCAGCTGAAAATGTATAAGCAGATTTTAGAAAAGGATTTGAGTGTGCGCCGTGTGGAAGAAATGGTGAAGGAAGATGATACGCCAAAGCTTTTCAAATCGGAAAAACAAATTTTACCCATCGAGCTTCAAAAAATGCAAGCAGACTTGCGATTGAAATTTGGTAAAAAAGCTAAAGTGGTAAGAAATGATCACGGAATAGGAAAAATCGAAATACCTTTCGCAACTGATGATGATCTGCAAAGAATTGTAGACATGCTCGATTTTTAAAAGTGCATTTTCTTTCTAAAATATCAATATCAACATGCAGAGCTCTTGTAGCTCTGTTTGTTGTTTTTATATCCCTAAGTACTCATGGGCAGTCTGATACACTTATCGGACTAAGCACTGTCGATACCACTGTAGTAGAAAAGCCAAATTCATTTAAAGCGAAATGGCACATGGAACCACACAGCCCTTTAAAGGCTACAGTGTATTCGGCTGTTATTCCAGGCGCTGGACAGCTCTACAACAAAAAGTGGTGGAAGTCGCTCATAGTATATGCTGGTATGGGAACCTGTATTTATTTTATTTCAGACAACAACAAGAATTACCAGCTTTACAAAACAGCATACATCGCAAGTGTAGATGACGACCCTACTACGGTTCCTTCGATTGAAGGAAACTCGGCATTTTTTAATCAATGGCAAGAGCAGTATCACCGTTGGCGAGACGTAAGTTATATGGCTCTATTCGGTGTTTATGTTTTACAAATAATCGATGCGAATGTAGATGGACATCTCTTTTATTACGATGTGTCGCCAGACATCTCAGTGAGCATCCATCCATCCTTTTCCACATCCGATAGAGTAAGACCAGGACTAGGATTACTAATCAATTTTTAATTTTATAAAAAAGAAAAACGTGAAAATTGCATTAGTTGGATACGGTAAAATGGGAAAGGAAATAGAGCAAATGGCTATTTCCAGAGGGCACGAAATCGTATTTAAAACTTCCGTTGGTTTGACATCCGAAACAGTTGCTATCAAAGAAGCAGATGTTGCAATCGAGTTTTCGCGTCCTGATGCTGCTGTCAACAATATTTTACTTTGTATTCAATTTGGAGTACCCGTAGTAATTGGAACTACAGGCTGGTACAATCGTTTGGATGAAGTGAAAATTGAAACGAATAGCAATAAAGGTGCAATCCTCTACTCTACCAATTTTTCCATTGGCGTAAATGTACTTTTTCACATGAACAAAATGCTTGCGAGCATTATGGATAAATTGGATGAATACACTCCTTCAATGAAGGAAATTCATCATGTGCACAAGTTGGACAAGCCAAGTGGAACAGCAATTACAATCGCTGAGGGTATTATTGATGAAATAGCACGATTGGATTCATGGGCGATTGACCATGAAAAAGAAGCCAACGATGTTTTGAATATTGATGTGGAAAGAACGGATGAAGTTCCGGGAACGCATACCATCAAGTATGAATCGGAGATTGATATTATTGAAATGACACATATTGCAAAAAACCGAAAAGGATTTGCACTAGGTGCTGTGAAAGCTGCGGAGTGGCTGGTAGGTAAACAAGGTGTTTACACAATGAAAGACTTTTTAAAATTTTAATGGATTATGAGACTTCCTGAAATATTTCTTTTACTACTCATTCTAGTTTATTGTGCTTCTCTTCCGAGCCTTGCCAAACGAGCTGGTAAATCTTCGCCTTTGGCGTTCATTCCTATTTTAAATTTCATTCCATTCTTAAAAATAATTGGAAGACCTTGGTGGTGGTTTATTCTTTTACTATTGCCTGGAGTAAATCTATTGATGATGGTTATTATCAATGTGGAGTTAGGAATAGCATTTGGAAAGCGTAGTTCTAAAGAGCAATGGATTTTTGGAGTTCTCCCCTGGTATGCCATTGCAAACCTCGCTTTTAAAGAAAAGGAAGTTGCTTATGTAGGTCCTCGCGATTGGACAGGTAAGAAAAAGTCATTACCTCGCGAATGGGGTGAGGCCATTATTTTTGCTGTTGTTGCTGCAAGTGTGATTCGAACATTTTTATTTGAAGCATTTACTATTCCAACACCTTCAATGGAAAGAAGCATGTTGGTGGGTGATTATTTGTTTGTGAGCAAAATGAGCTACGGTGCAAAGATTCCACAAACGCCTGTTTCGATTCCATTCGTGCACAATGCCATCCCTGGTACTATGACCAATAGCTATGTTGATTGGTTTTCTTTGCCATACTATCGTTTGCCCGCAATCGGTGAAGTAGAACGTTTTGATCCTGTTGTATTCAACTTTCCTAACGGAGATTCAACATTGGTACACCCCTACTATGCAGGGCACGACTATTACGGATTGCTTCACGGAGAAGCCTATTATATTTTCAGAAATGAGAATCAGATGAAGTACATGAGCGACACAACTGGTGAAGCTATGTACAACGCCTTTATCGCACAAAAATCAATTTATTATGCGAAGGCACGCGCTAATTTTAATGATAAGCATATTTGTACATCATGTCGCCAAAATGCAGGCCCCGGAGGTGCTACAGTAAATGGAGTAAAATATCGTCCTGTAGATAAGAAGGAAAATTACATCAAACGCTGCATTGGTTTACCTGGTGACAATTTGAAAATCATTGAACAGCAAGTTTACATTAATGATCAGCCTATTGAGAATCCAGAAGGACTCCAGTATGAATTCAAGGTGTACGTCACTTCCACTTATACTCAAGATCAGCAATATCAAGCTATCAGAAAAATTGCCGAGAAATTTGAATTGAACTATACCGAGTTGGGATACATTGGGGGCAATGGTGATTTGATTATGACTATGACACGTGACATCGCAAAAGACGTTGAGACATTATCTTATGTAGATAGCGTTAGACTTGTGATGAATGACTTGATGAAAAACAACATGGGGGATTATTTCCCCAACTCAAATTTTGAACAGTATAAGCATTGGTCGAAAGACAACTACGGACCTGTTCACATTCCAGCTAAGGGAGAAAAATTGAGCTTACAGAAGAAAACTTACCACTCTATCAACGTGCCATTTCTGTTTATGAAGAGAACGATTTGAAGGTTGAAAACGGCAAGATTTTCATCAACGGAGTGGAAACCACTAGCTATACTTTCAAGTATGATTACTATTGGATGATGGGAGATAATCGTCACCATTCAGCAGATTCACGGGTGTGGGGATTTGTGCCTGAAAATCACATAGTAGGTAAAGCTGTATTCACTTGGTTCTCTAAAGAAGACCCCAATTACAGAGGAACGTCTCGCATTCGCTGGAACCGAATGTTCAAGTTTGTAGATTAATATGGTAATCCTTCCCTCCTGCCCTTTTCCAAGCATTTATTGGCTTTCACTTGCCGCAAATCAAGAAGAGGTAAAGGTTGATGTTTTGGAAAATTACCCAAAACAAACTTATCGAAACCGATATGATATTTTGGGACCTAATGGACGACAGACGCTTACTATTCCGGTAAATAGACCGAGCGGAGTAAAAACTCCTATTAGTGAAATTCAAATTGCATACGGCTCTTGGGTCAATGAGCATTTGGGAGCAATTCGTTCAGCCTACGGTAAATCGGCTTTTTTCGATCATTTTTTTTATGAAATAGAAGCGTTGTATCAAAGCAAACCACAATTGCTTATAGACTTTAATTCCCAAAGTTTGAATATTGTGAAGCGTGTGATTCTGCCTGAAACGAAACTAAGTGTAATTGAAGAAAATGTGGCCTTTTCTGCTTCTGATTTAAGATTGAATTTTGAGCCAGCCTTTCTTGTATCTGATTTTAAATCCTACCCTCAAGTGTTTTCAGATCGATTTGAGTTTCAAAACAATTTGTCTGTACTTGACCTTGTATTCAATATGGGACCTCGCGGAAAAGAGTATATTGACTATTGATTTTTAATAAAAAATAGTAAGAAACTACAGTGTTGATGCCCAATTTCATTGCACCTTTGTGATGAATCATGAAATCAAGAAGAAACGATCTTTTTAGCCTTCTTTTATCCGTTGGGATAATCCTGTTTGCAGGATTCATCTTGTCATTCTTTTTTTTCAAAATCGATTTGACAGAAGAAAAGAGACACACCCTTACTGATCCAACCAAGGAAATGCTTGGTGACTTGGAAGACAAGTTATTCATTCGTTGCTACCTTACTGGTGAGTTCCCCGCTGGATTCAAACGATTGGAGCAAAGTATCAAGGAGAGATTAGATGAATTCCGTGACTACAGCGATAATCAAATTGAATATGAGTTTATCGATCCGTATGAGTCTGATAATAAGAAAATCGTTTCCGACACGGAGCAAGCGCTTTATGAGAAGGGCTTAAAATTTACACGTCTTGCATTTGAAGAGAATGGCGCTCAGCAGTACAAGTTGATTTGGCCAGCTGCAATAATTGAATATCAAGGAAAAGAATATCCTGTTCAATTTTTCAAAAGTGATATGCCCGAACCAAGCGACGAGATGATCAACTCATCTGTGAACAGCTTAGAATTCGAGTTGGCATCATCGATCAGAAAAGCTCTTAGAAAAGACAAGCCAGCTATTGCTATTTTGCAAGGACATGGCGAGTTAGATCCTATTGAAATGGCTGATTTCTTGGGAGGTCTTGAACAAAACTATGCTATTGATCTTGTTACCATTGACGAACAAATCAATGCTTTCAGTGATAAGTTGACAAACATTGCCGAAAGAGAAAATCGTTATCAGGCCTTGGTTATAGCAAAGCCAGATAGCATGTTTTCAGACAAGGATCGAGTGATTATCGATCAATTTGTAATGAATGGCGGAAAAGTGTTGTGGATGGTTGACCCTGTGCTTACCGACTTAGATAGCCTTCGAGTTCAACAACAAACAATGGGTATTTCAAATGAAATGGGATTGTATCAAATGCTGTTTGAATACGGTGCTCGTTTGAATAGAAATATTGTCATCGACTATCAAGCAGCACCAATTGCATTTGATGCCGGTCCGATGGGAAATCAAAGAAATATGCAGTTGTACTCTTGGTATTATGCACCTCTTTGCTTTCCTCCTAGTGAGCCTCATCCGATTGTGGCAAATTTGGATCCGATTAAATTCGACTTCGCTTCATCAATAGATTCTGTGAATGCATCAAAAGATGTGAAGAAGACTGTTTTACTCGCGTCATCAGAGCTTTCGAAAGCGCTTAAAACGCCAGTTCGAATCAACACCTCTGTTGTCGAATTGGGATTAGACTATTTTAGACAAGGTGCTACTCCTTTTCTGCCAATGGCCATGCTTATGGAAGGTGAGTTTACATCGGCGTTCAAAGATCAAGTTCCGGCGGCTATTCGAACGAATGAAGAAATTGCATTCAAGGATAAAAGCAAAAAGACTGCAATGATAGTGATTGGTGATGGTGATGTGTGCAGAAATGTAGTGATGGATACACCTCAAGGACCAATGCCTCAAGCACTAGGATTTGATAGATATGCCAAGCGAGTGGTATATGACAATAAGGAGTTTTTGCTTAATTGTATGAATTATCTATTGGATGATCAAGCTTTGATTAGTGTTCGTTCAAGAACAATCAAATTAAGAAAATTGGATGAAAATGTTGTTTCTGAAAACCGCTCTGCAATTCAATTCAACAACGCGGCTATGCCAATCATAGTGCTCCTCGTTCTGGGAGCTTTTCAAACGTTCATGAGAAGAAGAAAGTGGAGTAAATAAAAAGTTTAAATTGTTTTGGGATGAAGAAAAACCTTCTGTTATTAATCGTTTTCGTTGTACTTGCAATCGCTGCCTATTTTGTTTATTTGAAAAAAAATGGCTCTACCATCGCCGATGAACCATTGACTGAATTTGCAATCGCAGATACTGCTTCGATAACTAAACTTTTTCTGACAGATAAAAAGGGGAATGCAGTTTTACTCGAAAGAAATCCTGGACAACTTTGGACGCTCAACGGAAAGTACAAAGCTCGCAAAGATGCCATTGACCTTGTACTCGAAACAATTTACCGCATTCGTGTTAGAGGAATGGTGTCAAACGCCAGTCGTGACAACATGATGAAGGTATTGGCAGCTGGAGGTAAAAAAGTTGAGATTTATCAAAACGGAAATGATGAGCCTTCGAAGATTTACTATGTAGGTTCTTCTACGCCTGATCACTTCGGAACGATTATGCTTTTGGAGATTCCAGAGATTGGAAGAAGTGAAGAGCCATACATCACCCATATGGAGGGCTTTACCGGATTCCTCACTCCTCGATTCTTTACCGATGAAATGGAATGGCGTTACACAGGATACTATTCGTACCCCGAGCTCAACTTTTCAGAAGTTCAAATCATTGATAATTATGTGCCAGAGAATTCTTTGAAGGTAGAATATCATGGAGGAAACGATATCGCCTTATATGGTGGTTACCAACCAGGACTTGATGCTTTCACAGGAAGAGTTGGTGATTTTGATAGCTTAGCGGTGAAGGATTTATTGTTGCTGTTTAAAAAGGTGCACTTTGATTCTTACAATACGCTATTAAAAGCATCTGCCATGGATAGCATTGATAAAGTAATTCCTGCATACACCATCAAGGTGAAAGAAAGCAATGGTCAATACAAAGATTTGCTGCTTTACAACAAGAGAGCTGCGAAGACTCATAGAGACGAAGAAGGAAACATACTTCCTTGGGATATGAATTTTTATTGGGCTAAAACGCAAGATGGCGAATATGCATTAGCTCAAAAATTCGTTTTCAACCCAATACTTTTTCCTTTAAAGTATTACGTTAAGCCGAATGTCTAAACCATTGTGCCACAAGAATGGAAGTGGCTACAGCTGCGTTTAGAGACTCTGCTTCTCCCCTTCCAGGAATGAATAATTTGTGCGTGAGTTTTTGTTCCATCTGCGGACGGATACCGTGGCTTTCGCTACCAATCACTAATACAGATTTATTCGCGATTTCACTTTTCAGTGCGTCATCTCCTTCTAGATCGGCTCCATAAATATTGAAGTTTCGACTACGAAGTTTATCCGCATATTCCTGAATATTACAATAAGTCACATTCACTCTAAAAATGCTTCCCATGGTGCTTTGCACCACTTTTGGGTTGTAGAGTTCTACGCAATCTTCTGAACAAACCACTTGATGTATTCCAAACCACTCGCAAGTTCTGAGTATGGTTCCCATATTTCCAGGATCGGAAATTCCATCTAAGATCAAGTGAAACTGATCCGTATTTTCTGGAGCGATATTGTTTTTCGCCTTCAAAACCGCCAAGTATGGAGATGGATTATTGAGGGCTGTCATCTGTTCCATTTCTTTGGCATTCACCAAAAAAGCATCATTGCTTTCTGCCCATTGAGGATCCGTGCTGTATATTGCATCCACATCAAAGTTCGATTGTATGGCCTCTTCTACCATCTTTTTACCCTCCACAATAAAAAGTCCGAGTTCTTTTCTAAACTTTTTTTGCGAAAGTGATCTTACTAATTTGATGTCTTTTTTTATCGGCAACATTTTTGACTGAAATTGCGCCCCGAAGATAGAGAACTCTTGACGATGTTTAAAAAATGGCAAATATGGATATTGTTGGCGATGCTTATGAGCGCATCGTCTTGCACCATATTCAATAGAATTGATGAAGGAGAAGTCTATTTCAAAAAGCACCGAATCAAGGTGCACGATGCGCCAGAAGACTACAAGGTAGAAAGCAGCAACCTCATCAGTCTCACCAAGTTTAAGCCTAATAGAAGAATTCTTGTAGCCCGTTTCAATTTGGGGATTTACACTTTGGTACCACCAAAAGCACTTGAAAGAAGCAAAGAAAGAGTGGCACTGAAATGTGAAAAGAAGAATGCACGAAGAGCTAAAAAAGGGAAAAAACCGAAAACCTGTTCCAATCTTTGGATGTGGATGGCATACACTGTTGGTGAACCTCCTGCCCAATTGGATTCATCTAAAATGGAAGTTGGAGCAGAACAGATGAGCACATATCTCAGTAAGAGAGGTTTTTTTAATAATAAAGTAGAACCCGAAGTAATCTATAAAAACAAAGGAATCGTTTTCTGGAGAAAAGGGGAAAAAGCGAAAGTCACGTACCATGTTTACCCGAATACGCCATATCACATTCGAAATGTAAAGTATGTGATTGACGATGAAATAATGGCAAAGAGAACAGATGAGATTAAAGATGAATCAATGATTCATCCTGGTGATTTGTTCGATGTAGACGTTTTGGATTCGGAAAGAGACCGCATAGCCAACTACTTCAACAACAGAGGTTACTATGAATTTACGAAAGACTATATTGTTTATGACGTAGATTCAACGGTGGGGAATTTGCAAGCTGATGTTACATTGAAACTCAGAAGACCGAAATCTTTTTCTCAAGTAAAAAGAGATTCACTCGTCTATGTACCGCACAAAAAATACTTCATTGGAAATATTTATGTGTTTACAGATAGTGACCCACTAAAAACAGATGAGGAATTTTCAGACACCATTCACTACGAAGGATTAACTATCATCTCAAATGGTGAACCTGATATTAAAGAGAGTCTTATTGAATACACTACTATTTTTAAAACTAGTGAGATGTATCAAAAAGATCGTGTGGAACTAACTTACCGCCGATATACACAGTTGGGGACGAACAAAGCTGTGAACATTCAATTAATTCCAAGACCAACAGTTGATTCTTCAGGAGTAAATATTTTAGATGCTTATATCCGATTAACTCCTGCTAAAAAACAAATCATTTCATTTGATCCTCGCCTTACCAACCGCTCGGGAAATACGGGCTTGTATGGCAACGTGGTTTATAAACACAAGAACGTATTTCGTGGAGCTGAGAGCTTAGAATTTAAAATCGTGACGGGTTTTGAAGCAACTCGAGCAATTACTGAAGCCACTACTAATTCTGATGGAACGGAAGATGTAAGAAGGTCTTTCCAATTGAATACATTCGAATTTGGTCCTGAACTTTCATTACGCGTACCGAGAATTGTTGGAGCTCCATTTGTGAAGATGAAAAAGAATAGTGAACCGTTCACAAATTTCTCTTTGGCTGTCAATTATCAGCGTCGTCCTGACTATGAAAGGACCCTTACTCAACTTCGAACTCAATGGGGATTTACGGAGAATAAAGATAAAGGAACCAAGTTTTTTCCTCATTGGGATTTGAGTATTATTGATATTAAGAAGTCGGATGCATTCGAAGCTTTTTTGATTCGATTGAATGATAGCTTTCTTGCAAATTCTTATCAAAATCACTTGGTTCATTCCGCAGGAGTTGACTTCGTTCAAAACACTCAGAAACCAAAATTTCAAAGACATTATTTGTTTCATAAATACGGAATTGAGTTTGCGGGAAAAATATTCCCACCGCTTATTGCTAAGTCATTGGGTGTGCATCAAGATGAAGCAGGTAGCTATTATTTTGGAGGCATTCGTTACGCAGATTATGTTAAAGTGGATGGAGACTCTCGATACTACTTCAACTTGAATGAGAGAAATGCTTTTGTTTTTAGAGCGAGTGGTGGCTTAGGCGTAGCGGGAAAAAATTTACCTGTACTTCCCTTTGAAGAAAGTTTCTTCTGCCGGCGGTGCCAATGGTATTCGCGCTTGGCAGGCAAGAACTCTGGCCCTGGTTCTTACCGCGACACCTCAGACATTAAAACCTTCAACAATATTGGTGATGTGAAGCTAGAATTTAACGTGGAATATCGATTCAAGTTGACGCAAATGTTTCAAGCTGCATTTTTGTAGATGCGGGAAATATTTGGTTACTCAACGCAGATGCATCACGTCCTGGCGCAGAGTTCAATACTGCTACATTTATTGATGAAATTGCAATTGGAGCTGGTACCGGTATTCGTTTAGATTTCGAATTCTTTCTAGTGAGATTCGATCTCGGATTCCAAATGAAAGATCCTCTGAAAATACCTGGAGAAAGATGGTTTTGGGAACCGAAAACAGAATACAATGAATACTTGGCGAGAGTGGCAGGAACAGACCCTCCTCCTACTTTTAAAGTCAACCGAGTCTTTAATCTTGGTATCGGATTTCCATTCTAATTATGGGTGCGCACTGATCCAAGTGTGACCATCACTGTAAACTTCTTTTTTCCAAATAGGAACTGTTTTTTTTAGCATGTTCATCAATTCTTTACTCGCTTCATATGCAGCTTCACGATGTGGAGAGGACACAATTGTAATTACAGCACATTCACTTGGAAGCACCCTACCTACTCTATGATGAACTGAAATTTTGGAAACATGATACTTTGTAATTAATAAATCTCCAATTTTTTCCAATTCCTTTAATGCCATTTCATCGTAGGCTTCGAAGTCAATGTGAACTACTTTTTTACTTCCTGCATTGCCGCGAATATTTCCTTGAAAAACTACAACAGCCCCATCCTCCTCGGTTTGATGAGATTGCATAATACCAGCCAATTCAAGCGGTTTATCTAAAATTTGTAAATCTAATTTTGACATATTTATCCTCCGCTTACTGGTGGAATAATGGCGATTTCATCTCCTTCGCTGAGTTGCTCATTCGTAACCACGTACACTTGATTCTTTGCCAATGAAAATTGAATAATGGTTTTTAGTTTTGGCAACTCTTCAATAAGTAGTGCTCGTAATTCATCAATGGTGAAATGGTCATCAACTATCACTTCCCACTGCTGCTTTCCTGCAATCTCCCGAGCGATACCAAATGCTTTAATTACAATTTTCATATGTGATCTAAAACTATTTTAATAGAAGCAATAAGCAACACAACTATCGTTGCGAATCTAATGTATTGTTGCTTGGTAATTTTATTATTCCATTTACTTCCAATAAAGCCACCAATCACAACTGCTAAAGCTAGCCACCAAGTCTCATTTGGTACTTGAAGTTGATCATACTTGAATAACCTTGCTATTAATCCGCTAATACTATTTGTAAAAATAAAGAAGCACGCGGTTGCTGCTATTTGTCTTGGTTTATCCCAATTTCCCAAGTATAAAATTGGAGCTAAATAAATTCCACCACCTATCCCCGTGACGCCGCTCAACACTCCAATGAATGGAGAAATCAGCCAAGTTTTTTTTGGTGAAGAGTTTACAACTGCTTTACTAGAACCTAAATACATGGCAATGGCAGCGAGAAATAATGCTGACGCAAGTATTAAAAAGAATGCGTCTTTTTCTAATTTCCATTGACCCGCCCAAAAGCTAAAAGGGATGCTCATCAGGATAAATGGAGCAGCTCTGCGCCAAGGAACTTCTTTATTTATCGCAAATTGTACAAGTCCAATTGAAGTTACAATTAAGTTGCATATCAAAGCTATAGTGCTCAGGCTTTGTGGAGAATAACCTGATTCTGATAGAATGGCCAAGTACAAGCTACCTCCACCAAACCCTGCTGCACTGTAAATAAGTGCAATGATGAAGAATAATATTACATTGATATAGGTCAATGAAAGTTGGTCGTATTAAATTCTAATTTTGATTCAAATTTAAACACAACCCTAAATATTCAACGAAAATGAAAAGTAACATGATCATACACAAAGCGGAAACGCGTGGTGTTGCTAACCACGGATGGTTGAACTCGAAACACTCGTTTTCGTTTGCCAATTATTACAATCCTGATCGAATGAATTTCGGAGTTTTACGTGTTTTAAACGATGACATCATTGCAGGAGGTACTGGTTTCTCTAGACATCCACACGACAATATGGAAATCATTTCCATTCCTCTTGAAGGAAAACTTGTTCACAAAGACAGTATGGGTAATGAGCAGGTGATTGAAGAAGGAGAAATTCAAGTGATGAGTGCAGGTACAGGGATTTTTCATAGTGAAATGAATGGCGACAGTCATGCAACAGCTAAATTTTTACAAATTTGGGTGTTCCCAAATCAACAAAACGTAACGCCACGATACGATCAAATCAAGTTAGACGCTGCGAACAAAAATGAATTTCAACAAGTCCTTTCACCATCTCCAGATGATGCGGGTGTTTGGATTCATCAAAACGCTTGGTTTGATATAGGAAACTTGGAAAAGGATTTTTCTATTGAACATCAACTAAGAGCGCCGTCAACAAATGGGGTTTACGCTTTCGTGCTTTCAGGAAGCGCCACAATTGAAGGTGAGTCATTGCATGAGAGAGATGCAATTGGTATATGGGAAAAGAAAGCATCGCTATCAAAGCTGACAGCGATGCTCGTATTTTGTTGATGGAAGTTCCTATGCAACTATAAATTCAAAGGCTTATTGGTTTACCAGTAAGCCTTTTATTGCTCCCCAGCCTCCTTCTACATTGATCAACTTTTCGTAACCTCGTGCCTTGAGTATACTGATGTATATCAATGAGCGGTAGCCTCCAGCGCAATGCACAAAGTACATTTTGTTCTTATCTACTTGATTCATTTCTTCATTGATAAAATCAAGTGGCAGGTTGCGCGCTTCATCGATATGCCCACCTTCAAATTCGCCAGGCTTACGGCAGTCGATTATTTCACATGAAGTGCTCGACATTTCATCTACAAAAGCATCAGCGGATACGGAATGAATACTGTCCGTTTCCTTTCCTGCATCCTTCCACGCTTGAATACCTCCTTTTAAAAAGCCAAGCGTATTGTCATATCCTACTCGACTTAATCGGGTAATCACTTCCTCTTCTCTTCCTTCAGGCGCGATGAAAATAATAGGAGCGTTGATATCTGTGATGAGCGCACCAACCCAAGGAGCGAATCCACCATCAATACCAATGAAAATAGAATTAGGAACATGGGCCTTGATAAACTCACTTCCTGCTCTAGTGTCAAGTACAATTGCTTCTTCTTCATTTGCAATTCGCTCAAATTCTTCTGCAGATAATGGCGTATGTCCACGGCTAATGATAGTGTCTAAACTTTCATAACCTGTCTTATTGATCATCGCATTTTTAGCAAAATACTGCGGCGGAGGAAGAATTCCAGTTGTCACTTCTTTGATGAACTCTTCTTTTGTCATGTCGGCGCGCAACGCGTAGTTGGTTTGCTTTTGATGACCAAGAGTATCCGTCGTTTCCTTACTCATATTCTTGCCACAAGCACTTCCCGCTCCGTGCGCCGGATAAACAATCACATCATCAGGCAAGGTCATAATTTTGTTTCGAAGCGAATCAAAAGTAGTGATGCCAAATCCTCTTGTGAAAGACCATTTTTAATAGCTAAATCAGGTCGTCCAACATCTCCAATGAACAATGTGTCCCCAGAAAAGATACAATGAGGTTTACCATTTTCATCTAAAAGTAACCAAGTAGTACTCTCCAAAGTATGCCCCGGAGTATGCAGAGCAACAAGTTTCAATTTTCCAATTTCAAACTCTTGACCGTCTTTAGCATTATAAATTTCAAATTCAGTTTCGGCTTCTGGTCCATAAATAATATTAGCTCCTGTCTTCTTCGCCAAGTCTAAGTGACCACTCACGAAATCTGCATGAAAGTGTGTCTCGAAAATGAATTTAATCTGTGCACCACTTTTCTCCGCTCTCTTAATGTACGAGTCAACCTCTCTCAAAGGATCAATTATAGCTGCTTCGCCATTACTCTCAATGTAATACGCGCCTTGTGCTAAACATCCTGTATATATCTGTTCTATTATCATCTTAATTCGTTTCTGCGCAAAGGTTAGTAATCAGACCCAAAACAAAATCAAATAGTTTGTGAAAAAACATACGATTTGTATTTTTTATCAAAAGAATTAAACCTTCTCTTAACAAATGAGTCACGTTCTGGTAACTATTACCAATATGAAGCCATTATCACTACTTCTTCTTGCAATTCCAGCACTTGGTTTTTCACAAAGTGTGCCATTTCAATGGAATATTGACGAAACCAACCATCAAATCACCCAAGGTAAAAACGCTACATCGGGCTTGTATGACGTTGCAGAGATCAAGTCATTTTACTTGACATTTGATCAATCGAATTACTGGACGCTTCTCACCAATAATTATGGAACAGAAAATGAAATACCAGCCACGTTGGTTGTTGACGGTGTTACGTATGATCAAGTCGGAGTGGCCTTTAAGGGGCAAACATCCTATATGCAAGCCAACGGTGAAAAGAAAAGTTTTAGTATCAAAACAGACAGCTACATATCTGGTCAAACGCTAGGAGGCTATAAAACTTTCAACCTCAATAATTCCTTTCAGGACGCTTCATTTATGAGAGAGTTCTTGTATTTGAATTTCATTAAAAAACATATTCCTGCTGCCCAAGTCGCTTATGTTCATCTGTATATAAACGGTGAAGATTGGGGACTATACCCGAGTGTTCAACAGATGAACAAGGATTATTTAGAAGAATGGTTCATGTCAAATGATGGAACTTTATGGAGGGCTGACGCACCTTCCGGAACCACAGGAGGAGGCCCTGGAGGTGGACCAGGTGGCGGTCCTCAATGGGGAGACGGAACAGCAGCTCTGAACTATTTAGGAACCGACCCCACCGATTATGAAACTTATTATACATTGAAGTCGACGGGAAGCACTGATCCATGGCAGGTTTTGATTGATGCTTGTGATGTTCTAGAAAATACACCGAGTGCAAATTTGGAGGAAGCATTAGTCGAGCAGTCCGACATCGATCGCGCACTTTGGTTCATGGCAAGTGAAATCGCTTTTGGTGATGACGATAGTTATGTTTATAAAGGAAAAATGGACTACTACGTTTATAATGAAGTGGAAACAGGCCGAACCGTTCCTCTTGAATATGACGGAAATTCTGTTTTGGAAAATGTGGCTAATACCTGGGGACCTTTTTACCATGCTGATAATGCCAACTACCCACTCCTCTATCGTGTGATGCAAGTTCCTGCACTTCGTCAACGCTATTTAGCGCACATGCGTACCATAATAGATGAACTATTGAATCTAGAAACAACCCAGACTTTTATTGATGAATGGAGTGCTGTAATTGATCCATTGGTAGAATCTGATCCGAAAAAATTAACGACGTACGCTGCATTTCAAAGTGAGTTAAGTGTACTACAACAACGTATCACTTCAAGAAGAAACACACTTTCCAACAATGCTGAGGTCAATGTTTCTGGCTCAAGTATTTCGAATGTATTCATGAGTGTGGACGGTGAGCAATGGGAAACACCCCACGAAGGCGATGAAGTAATGGTTTCGGCTGAGGTGAACAATACAGAAGGAATTGCCTCTGTCTGGGTTTACTACAGTAATGAGCTAGTTGGCACGTTCGACAAATTGGAAATGACAAATAGCAATGGCGTTTATACTGCAATCCTTCCCCAATTCGCGGCTGGAGAGGTGGTTCGTTTTTACATTGAATCAATAGCAAATAATTCAGCGGGTACTCGAAATTACAATCCTGTAGGTGCTGAGCATGATGTATATTATTTTCATGTCATTCCCCAGTTTGTTTCGAGCGAAGTTGTAATCAATGAATTTATGGCATCAAATAGCAGCACATCTCAGGATGAAGCTGGAGAATTTGATGATTGGATTGAACTATACAATACCGGATCAGAAGCTATTGACTTATCTGGTTATTATTTGACGGATAATGAATGGAACCTGACCAAATTTGAAATTCCAACGGGTACAGTTTTAGGAGCGGATCAATACCTGATCGTTTGGGCTGACGAAGATGGATCACAAGGTGATTTACATGCCAATTTCAAATTGTCAGCTTCTGGTGAATCTTTAATGTTGATCAATTCGACGGGCTACATTGCAGATTACACTGAGTTTGGAGCACAACAAACGGATATGGGTTTTGCTCGAGTTCCAAATGGAACAGGTCCATTTGTGATACAACAGCCTACTTTCTCAGCTAATAATGGAATTGAAATTGGGGTTTCTGAATTGGATTCAGGAGATATTAGAGTCTTTCCTAATCCATGTTCGGAGGAAGTAACTATCGATTTGACAACTGAGAATTTGAAAATTAAAGAAATAGAGCTTTACAGTGCAGATGGCAGGTTGCTCTTGAAGGTGGGAGAAGCTCAAATTAACAGTGCTGGATATAATAATTTGAACATGAGCGATCTAAGTGCTGGATTTTATATGTTGCGACTTATTGGAGATGGATTCACGAGTTCTAAAAGTTTATTAAAGAAATAGTTAGAAACTGTTGTACCGACGGAATTTCGTTGTACATTTGCAGTCCTTTTAGAATCCATATGGATATTTATTAAGGATCAACATAATAATCACTTACAATAGTATTGGCATGTACCTTACAACAGACACAAAAAAAGAAATCTTTGCTAAACACGGCAAGAATGAAAAAGACACTGGTTCTGCAGAAGGCCAGATCGCTCTTTTCACACTAAGAATCAACCACCTTACAGGTCACTTGAAGCAGCACAAAAAGGACTACGGTACTCAGCGCTCATTGATCCGTCTAGTTGGTAAAAGAAGAGCCCTTTTGGACTATCTTCAAAAGACAGAAATTAATCGTTACAGAGCAATTATCAAAGAACTTGAGCTCCGTAAATAAGACACTAAAATAGCTGATGCTACACGCAAAGGGCAATTGAACACAATTGCCTTTTTGCGTTTTTTTTAAGTACACATTTATCCGCAAATAGACGAAATGAATTACGATTTAAAGACCATCACCATCGACCGTGCAGATGGACGTCCAATTACCATTGAAACTGGAAAATTGGCAAAACAAGCACACGGATCTGTGGTGGTGAGACAAGGTGATACCATGCTGCTGGCTACAGTGGTCGCAGCAGAAGAGGCCAAAGAAGGTATCGATTTTTTACCATTAACTGTTGAGTATCGCGAGAAATACGCTGCTGCTGGAAGATTCCCAGGAGGTTATTTCAAACGTGAAGCTCGCCCTTACGACGACGAAATCCTCGTGGCTCGATTGATCGACCGAGCACTTCGTCCGATGTTCCCAGACGATTTTCATGCTGAAGTTCAAGTAATGGTTACTTTGATCTCAGCTGACAAAGAAAATATGAGCGACAGCCTTGCAGGTCTTGCCGCTTCTGCAGCAATCGCTGTTTCTGACATTCCTTTCAACGGACCAATTTCTGAAGTTCGCGTTGCGCGTATCAACGGAGAGTTCGTAATCAACCCTACATGGGCTCAACTTGCTCAAGCTGACATCGAGTTGATGGTAGCTGGTAGCTCAGACAGCATAGTGATGGTAGAAGGTGAAATGCAAGAAGTATCTGAAGTTGAAATGATTCAAGCACTTGAATTGGCTCAAGAAGCTATCAAGGCTCAAATCAAAGCTCAGGTAGATCTTTCATCTCAAGTTGCTAAATCTCTTGTAAAGAGAACTTATGATCACGAGCCAAAAGATGAAGAATTGAAAAAGCCATCTGGGACGAGTGTTATTCAAAGTACTATGAAACTGCGAAAACACCTTCTGAGAAAAAGGCTAGATCTGCGGCTTTCAAAGCTATCGAAGAAGAATACAACACTCGCTTCACTGAAGAAGAGTTGGCTGATAAAAATTCTTATTGAAAAAATATCACCATGACTGTTTGAAAGATGCCATGAGAAATATGATTCTCAATGATGGTATTCGTTTGGACGGTAGAAACACTACTGAAATTCGCCCGATTTGGTGCGAAGTTGATTACCTTCCCTGGTTCTCATGGTTCAAGTGTTTTCACTCGTGGTGAAACACAGTCATTGACTACTTTGACATTAGGTACAAAGTTGGACGAGCAGACTATTGATAGTGCTGTTCAACCAAGAAGCGACAAATTCTTGTTGCACTACAACTTCCCTCCTTTCTCAACTGGAGAAGCTCGCCCAATCAGAAGCACCGGTCGTCGTGAAATTGGTCACGGTAACTTGGCGCTTAGAGCGTTGGAAGCCAATGCTTCCTCCAACCGATAAGTGTCCTTACACTATCCGTATTGTATCTGACATTCTTGAGTCGAACGGTTCATCTTCGATGGCTACTGTTTGTGCAGGTACACTTGCACTTATGGATGGCGGTGTTCAAATCAAAGCTCCTGTATCAGGTATTGCAATGGGTTTGATCACAAACGAAGACAACTCGAAATATGCAATCCTTTCTGATATCCTTGGAGATGAAGATCACTTGGGTGATATGGACTTCAAAGTGACTGGTACTGAAAACGGTATCACTGCTTGTCAGATGGACATCAAGATCAAAGGGTTGAGCATGGATATGGTTAAAAACGCTTTGGAACAAGCTAGACAAGGTCGTTTGCATATCCTAGGTGAAATGATGAAAACCATTTCTAAACCAAATGAAGATTACAAGCCACACGCTCCACGCATGGTTTCCTTCGATATTCCTACAGAGAATATTGGTGCTGTGATTGGCCCAGGTGGTAAGATCATTCAGGAAATTCAAAAAACTACTGGTACAGTTATCACTATCGAAGAAAGAGATAACAAAGGTTGGGTAGAAATTTCATCAGCAAACAAAGAAGGTTTGGATGCTGCTGTGAAGCGCGTACACAACATCGTATGGCCTCCACAAGTTGAAATTGGAGAAATCTATGAAGGACCTGTAAAAAATATTCAAGCATTTGGAGCTTTCGTTGAAATCCTGCCAGGACAAGACGGTTTGATCCACGTGTCTGAATTGGAATGGAAACGCGTGAACGATGTTCGCGAAGTTGTGAAAGAAGGAGATATCGTGAAGTTTAAAGTAATTGGTAGAGATCCTAAGAGCGGTAAGTTGAAGCTTTCTAGAAAAGTACTTCTTCCAAAGCCTGAGGATGCACCACAAGCCTAATGTTAAATTACGTTTCTTTTTGAGGAAAAGGAAACAAATAGGTGTACTAATCACGTTATCATAATAAAGGAATATTCATCGCTCAATTTTTTAAATAAAAATGAGACAGTTAAAAATCACCAAACAGGTTACCAACCGTGAAACCGCTTCCCTGGATAAATACCTTCAGGAAATCGGTCGCGTGGACCTTATTACAGCAGAGGAAGAGGTTGAGTTAGCAAGAAGAATTAAGGCAGGAGATCAAGTAGCCCTTGAAAAATTGACCAAGGCTAACTTGCGTTTCGTGGTTTCTGTTTCTAAGCAGTATCAAAACCAAGGGTTATCACTTCCTGACTTGATCAATGAAGGAAACCTCGGACTTATCAAGGCTGCTCAAAGATTCGACGAAACTCGTGGTTTCAAATTCATCTCATACGCAGTATGGTGGATTCGTCAATCCATTCTACAGGCTTTGGCTGAACAATCTCGTATTGTTCGTCTACCACTCAACAAAATCGGGTCTATCAACAAAATCAACAAGGCTTTTGCTAAGTTGGAACAAGAATTTGAACGTCCTCCTACACCAGGAGAATTAGCTGAAGTTCTTGAAATGACTTTGGATGAAGTAAAACAATCATTGAGAAACAGCGGTCGTCACGTATCGATGGATGCTCCATTGAAAGATGGTGATGATAGCAGTTCTACAATGTATGACGTACTTCAAACAAACGATACACCTTCTCCTGATACGGATCTTCTACACGAATCTTTGAGAAAAGAAATCGAGCGCTCTTTAAAGACGCTTACTAGTCGTGAAGCTGACGTAATCAGACTTTATTTCGGGTTGAACGGTGAGCATCCGTTGACACTTGAAGAAATTGGAGAGCGTTTTGACTTGACGCGCGAACGTGTTCGTCAAATCAAGGAAAAAGCAATCAGAAGATTAAAGCATACTAGCAGATCTAAAATCCTTAAGTCTTACTTAGGATAATTAGAATCGAAAAGAATAAAAAAGCCGCTGTACACAGCGGCTTTTTTATTTATTCATTTTTCACGATATTCGTACCAAATCTCAATGCGATGAAAAAATGTTCACTACTCTCCTACTCTTCACCGGAATATTTATAAATTCAAGCTTCGCCCAAGACATCACAATTAAAAAGGATGTTGTGTCAGTGAATGGAGTGGAGATTTGTGTTTTAAGTGATGACCCTTCCGTGAGAGGGAGCTTCTACATCGACGATCTTACAGGAAGTCACTTGATCTATTTCAAATGGATTTTTATAGGAGACTATAATTACTACGAGATTTATGATGCCGATAATTTGGAAAAATTGCTTTGTGAAGAAGCGAATACTATTGGCTTCAAAAAACTAATGCTAAAGAAGCTTTACAATGCGGAAGTAATCTCTAAAGATGGCTTGGATGATAAAGCTTTGGAGCGTCATGGCGCAGTAGTCGGAAAGGAATTTACAAGAATAAGAGAAGAAAAAAGCCGCAATTAGCGGCTTTTTATTTTATCCGCCCATTTCATTGCGGGTTGTTCAACCCACCTGAAGAATATTTCTGATATAAGCACAGAAAACGCAATACCGATGAACAATGTTAGATAACTCCCCCATGTTGATGTAAAATACGGCATCAATAAGTATATCGCAAGTCCGCCAAACATTGCATGAACGAGATAGAGTGAATAAGACACTTTTCCCAAATATTGAAGTGGTTTAAAGTTGATGGAAAGAAATAAGATAGCAAATACTGCAGCTATTGAGGCTATTAACCAATGCCACCCAAAATACTTCCAAATGACTATGGACGATGTCGCAATATAAAATAGCGCTTCAATCCATTTAGATCTTTTCAGTTTGATCAAATATGCAGCGTATCCCATTACGAAAGGAGCGATATAGCTTATTAGAAATCTATCATCACGCCAATACCAGCTTGCTATTATAAAACCAACCACAGATAAAAAACGAGCAATCCATTTTTCAGAATTCCAAATAGGAAAAATTAATCCTAGAAATATGTAGAACTGAAACTCAATAGCAAGAGTCCAAAAAATGGGATTGTACCAATCAAAATGCAAAATATGAGTGATGTAAAAAATATGAGATATGAATTCGCCCCATTTGAACTCGAATAAAATTCCTTGAAAATAATTGTTCCAAATGAGCATTCCGGTGGTCAACAAAAGCAATACAAAATATGGAGGATAAAGCCTGAGTATTCGTTTGATCAAAAAAGCACCCAATTTCCCAATGTTATATTTTGATTTATTCATTGCAAAAGGAAGAATAAATCCAGAAATCACGAAAAAGATAAAAACGCCAACAGGCCCTACCATTGCGACTTCTCTAACTGGGTTGTTTTCAGGCAAAAGTGGTCTTGAGGGATCTTTATGAGTTGCCAAATGAAATATGCAAACCATTAAGGCTGCGATACCACGTAAAGCTTGAACAGATGTAAGTTTGGCTGAAGACACACCGCGAAAGTATTCAAATCACCGCTTTTTTTACTGAAAATAATGCAATTAAGTGTACAATGAATATTTAAAATTCGTATATTTGCACCCCTCAATTTCAGAGAGGTAAATGTCTGAAAAGCAATAATCAAGCATTCGGTTATTGTATTAAAACAAAACAAATAACCCCTTCGGTTTTAGAATGTACTCAAAATGAGGAGACCGAATACAAATTAAAGCCACATGGCAGAATCAAAAAAAGTAAAAGCTGCTGACGCAGAAAACGTAGATCCAATCGAAAACGCAGCAGAGGAAACGACTGCACGCGTTGAAAGAGAAGATGTATCTAAAGAAGAACCACTAGACATTTATAGCACAGCTGATGATGCTGCGTATATGACAGCTTCTGGTGAATTCAACTGGGACGCATACGAAGCGGGCGGAGGATACACAGCTGAAGATCACGCTAAGCTTGACAGCATTTACGAAAACACATTGTCTACTATCGCTGAAAAAGAAGTAGTAGATGGAACAGTTGTTCTTGTAAACAAAAAAGAAGTTGTTGTAAACATTGGTTACAAATCAGAAGGTGTTATTCCGGTTACAGAATTCCGTTACAACCCAGATTTGAAGCCTGGTGATGTAGTTCCTGTTTACGTAGAACAACAAGAAGACAAAAACGGTCAATTGAAAGTTTCTCACAAAACTGCTCGCGTATTTAGCGCTTGGGGTAATGTGAACAGAGCTCTTGAGACTGGTGAAATCATCAAAGGTGACGTTAAATGTCGCACTAAAGGTGGTCTTATCGTGGATGTATTCGGAATCGAAGCATTCCTTCCAGGTTCTCAAATTGACGTTAAGCCAATCCGTGATTACGACGTTTACGTTGGTAAAGTGATGGAGTTGAAAGTGGTTAAAATCAACAACGAATTCAAAAACGTTGTGGTTTCTCACAAAGCTCTTATCGAAGCGGAACTTGAAGAACAGAAAAAACAAATCATGTCTGGTCTTGAAAAAGGTCAGGTATTGGAAGGTGTTGTTAAGAACATCACTAGCTACGGTGTATTCGTTGACCTTGGTGGTGTTGATGGTCTTATCCACATTACAGATCTTTCTTGGGGTCGTATCAACCACCCTGAAGAAGTGGTTACTCTTGACGAGAAAATCAACGTTGTTATTCTTGACTTTGATGATGAGAAGAAGCGTATTGCTCTCGGCTTGAAGCAACTTTCAGCTCACCCATGGGATGCTCTTCAAGAGAGCCTTCAAGAGGGGCAGAAAGTGAAAGGTAAAGTGGTAGTTCTTGCTGACTATGGTGCTTTCGTAGAAGTAGCTCCTGGTGTTGAAGGACTTATCCACGTATCTGAAATGTCATGGAGCTCACACCTCCGTTCTGCTCAAGATTTCTTGAAAGTAGGTGACGAAGTAGAATGTGTAGTTCTTAATGTAGATAAAGACGAGCGCAAACTTTCTTTGGGTATGAAGCAGTTGATGCAAGATCCATGGGAAGGTATCGAATCTCGTTTCCCAGTAGAAAGCAAGCATAAAGCGAAAGTTCGTGCATTCACTAACTTCGGTGTGTTCTGCGAACTTGCTGACGGAATCGACGGTCTTATCCACATCTCAGATCTTTCTTGGAGCAAGAAAATCAAGCACCCATCTGAATTCTGCCAAATCGGCGACGAAATCGATGTAGTGGTTCTTGAACTTGACAAAGAAAACCGCAGAATCAGCCTAGGTCACAAACAATTGGAAGAAAATCCATGGGATGTGTTCGAAACTGTATTCGTTGAAGGTTCTAAGCACCAAGGTACTATCGTGAAGAAAGAAGGTAGCCACGCTATCGTAGCTCTTCCATACGGTCTTGAAGGTTACTGTGCAAACAAGAACTTGAAGAAAGAAGACGGTTCAACTGCTAAAGTTGAAGAGGCTCTTGACTTCGTTGTACTTGAATTCAACAAAAACCAACGCAAGATCACCGTATCTCACACTGGTACTTTCAAAGAAGATGAAGCGGCAGCTGAAACAGTTAAGAAGCCACGTGCTAAGAAAGAAGGCGGAAACGAATCTTCTTCTGCAGTGAAAGCTGTAAACGCACAAGTAGAAAAATCTACTCTAGGTGACCTTAGCGTTCTTGCTAATCTTAAAGACAAAATGGAAGGTAAAGACGGCGAATCAGCTGAATAATCTTTCAATCGAATAATCTTAAATCCCCCCGAGTTTCGGGGGGATTTTTTTTTGATATTTATCCCATGATAGCTTACAATCCTAAAGACTGGGTTTCATTTGTTTTTCGATTTCACAAAGCAGACACCTTCAGGAAATTAATTCCTTTGATCCTTGTAATTAGCCTCTACTCTTGGGGAGTGGCTTGGCTGGAACTAGAGTATTGGAAATTGTCGGAGACTAGTCATGTGAAAAATATCCCAATCATGCATGGATTGGTGGGTTTTGTAATATCACTTCTATTAGTATTTAGAACAAATACAGCCTACGACAGATGGTGGGAAGGACGCAAACATTGGGGAAGCTTGGTCAATAATTCGCGCAACTTGGCCATCAAAATCAAAGCGCTATTCCCAGAAGACAAAGAGACCCACGACTTTTTTAGAATCGCTATTCCAGCGTATGCATTTGGATTGATGAGGCATTTGCGATCACAATTACCCATGCGCGAAACGGAAGACGGCATGAATCATATTTGGAATCATCTTTCTACCGATAAACACGTTCCGAATCAAATTGCAGGAATGATGATCAATAAAACAGCAGAATTGAGAAGAGCTCAAAAATTGACAGACGAGCAATGGCTGATACTAAATGGTGAGCTATCATCTTTTACCGATATCTGTGGAGCATGCGAAAGAATAAAGAACACTCCTATCCCCTTTTCATATAGCATCTTTCTGAAGAAATTTATTTTCTTTTATGTAATGACACTGCCTTTCGGGTATGTGTTTTCTCTGGGATATTATACTGTGCCTGTTGTTGCATTTATATTCTACATCCTTGCTTCTCTCGAACTTATCGCTGAAGAAATTGAAGACCCATTCGGCGGCGACGCCAACGACCTCCCCACAGAACAAATCTCTGCAAACATTCAAAAACACGTTGGGGAGATTTTGTGATGGTTCGTGGATTATGGTTTGTGGCTCCTAGTTCTTGGTTCTTGAGATTTGTGCAAGCCCTTGGTAAGCGTGATATAAGAATATTATTCAAATAAGATGGAATAATTATTCAAACTACATGGGACTTTGAAGTCAGTAATTTTGGACAATGAAAAACTTCAAAGAACTAGATGTCTGGAAAAATGCAATTGAATTATATGCATTATCGGTAGAGCATATTTTCATTTTGCGTTCCAGTAAGTATTACAGGTTGGCAGAACAAGTCGAGTCCTCATGCGGAAGCATTTCGGATAATATAGCAGAAGGTGTTGGACGAGGAGGAAATAAAGAATTGATTCACTTCCTTTATATAGCTAGTGGCTCATGTAATGAGTATTCAAATCAAATTTCAAGAATGAAGTTGCTTGGCCAGTTAAATGATGATCAACATCGATTACTAGAAGGTAAAGCATTGATTATCCTCAAACAATTATCGAAATTTATTTCATACTTAAGTGCTTCCGAACTTAAAGGTACAAAGTTCAAATAGTCTTTCTATTTTTTCAGGAACCAGAAACCATGAGCCATGAGCCATGATCTACAACTCCATCAAAAGATACTTCCCCGTATAACTCTTTTTCACTTTAGCGACTTCTTCGGGGGTGCCTTCGGCGATGACTTGGCCTCCGCCTTGACCGCCTTCAGGACCGATATCTATAATATGGTCTGCAACTTTTATCATGTCCATATTGTGTTCGATTACCAAAACGGTATTACCTCTATCCACTAAGCGATTCAGAACGTTGATAAGCATTTGTACATCTTGGAAATGTAATCCTGTGGTTGGTTCGTCCAAAATATAAATGGTGTTGCCGGTATCCCGCTTCGCCAATTCAGTAGAGAGTTTCACACGCTGTGCTTCACCTCCACTCAATGTGGTGCTGTGTTGTCCAAGGGTGATATAGCCTAACCCAACATCTTGAAGCGTATCCACAACCTTTTTGATTTTTGGATGTGCTTCAAAAAACTCGACCGCTTGATCGACGGTCATATCAAGAACATCCGCAATGCTTTTTCCTTTGTATCGAATTTCTAATGTTTCGCGATTGTAGCGTTTGCCGTTGCAGCTTTCACACAACACATATACATCCGGGAGGAAATTCATTTCAATAGTACGCAACCCCGCTCCCTTGCATGTTTCGCATCTTCCGCCGGCAACGTTAAAACTAAATCTTCCCGGTTGATATCCGCGGATTTTTGCTTCAGGTGAATTGCTATACAATGCTCGTATGTCCGTGAAAATACCAGTATAGGTAGAAGGATTACTTCGCGGGGTGCGTCCAATAGGACTTTGATCTATTTCAATCACTTTATCCAAGTGCTCCAACCCTTTGATGCCTTTGTAGGGCAATGGTTTTTTTACGCCATTGAAGAAGTGATTATTTAAAATGGGATAAAGGGTATGACTTATCAGTGAACTCTTGCCACTTCCACTAACCCCAGTAATACAAATGAACTTACCGAGAGGAAGTGTCAAATCCACTTTCTTCAAATTGTGCCCTTCTGCTCCTTGCAGCACCAGTTTTTTACCCGTTCCCTTTCTTCTGTTTTTTGGTGTTTCAATTTGAATTTCACCTTTCAAATATTTTGACGTCACACTGTCTTGTGCCAAGTGTTCATTGGGTGAACCTTGAGCCACCACTCTACCTCCATGCACACCAGCTCCTGGTCCTATGTCAATTAAATGATCACTTTCGAGCATCATGTCTCGGTCGTGTTCTACTACTAAAACGCTGTTGCCGGTGTCGCGAAGTTTTTTCAGTGACTCAATCAATTTGTGATTATCACGCTGGTGCAATCCAATGCTTGGTTCATCAAGAATATAAAGAACGCCTACTAGTTGCGAACCTATTTGTGTGGCCAAGCGGATGCGTTGTGCTTCTCCTCCGCTCAATGTTCTTGCGCTCCTGTGCAAAGTGAGATAATCCAAACCAACACCAATCAAAAAACTCAATCGACTACTGATTTCTTTGAGCGGTTCTGTAGCAATAGCTAATTGACGCTCGGACATTTTTTTATCTACGGTCTCAAACCACTTTGCTAATTCAACAAGTCCCATTGCCGCGAGTTGGTCAATGCTCTTGTCATTTATCTTAAAATAAAGTGCTTCTTTTTTAAGGCGGCTGCCATGACATTCAGGGCACGCCATTTTATTCATAAAACTTTCTGCCCATCTTTTCAAGGCAGGACTAGTTTCTTCTTCTACTTGTTTTTCAATGGTATTGATGATGCCCTCAAACTTCACAGGATAGGTGTATCCTCCCGATGCAGCTACTTGAAATATTTCTTCAGAACCATAAAGCAGAGTGTTGATTACATCTTCTTCCATATCTGAAAGTGGCGTATTCAAATCATAATCAAAATGCTTGAGCACCGCCTCCACTTGCATCATTGCGTGTGAGTTTTTGGATTCACCCAATGGAGCGATTCCGCCTTTTTTGACCGATTTTTTAAAGTCTGGAATAATCTTATTGATATCTACTTCTGCCACTTCACCCAATCCATTGCAATGGGGACAAGCGCCATAAGGCGAATTGAAAGAAAACAAATTCGGTTCGGGCTCAGGATAAGAAATTCCTGATGTTGGACACATCAAAAATCTTGAAAAGTGACGCACTTCCTTTTTCCCGTGTTTCATCACCATTACACTGCCTTTGCCTTGACGCATTGCGGTTTGAATGGTTTGTGAAATTCTGAGTTTATCCTTTTTATCTACCTGTAAACGATCTACTACCAATTCAATGTCATGAATTTTGTAACGATCAATCTTATATCCTTTTTCCAATTCTACAATTTCACCATCCACTCGAGCACGCACATAACCTTGCTTCATCAATTGTTCAAACAACTCACGGTAGTGACCTTTTCTTCCTTTTACAAGTGGTGCTAGGATTACGATTTTTTCACCTTCATACTCTTTAAGAATCAATTGCACAATTTGATCGTCGGTATAACGAATCATCTTTTCACCCGTCTCATAACTGAAAGCTTCAGAAGCTCTGGCGTAGAGTAGTCGCAAGAAGTCATAAATCTCCGTGATAGTTCCAACGGTTGATCGAGGATTGCGGCTTACTGTTTTCTGTTCAATGGAAATAACTGGTGAGAGTCCATTGATTTTATCCACGTCGGGTCGTTCCATTTCACCTAAGAACTGACGCGCATAGGCATTGAACGTCTCAATATATCGGCGCTGACCTTCTGCATAAATCGTGTCGAAAGCAAGTGATGACTTTCCACTTCCACTCAATCCTGTGATTACAACTAATTTGTCTCTTGGAATGGTGACGTCTATATTTTTCAAGTTGTGCTCGCGAGCACCTATTACTTCAATGATTTCTTCCTGCTGCATAAGGCTTCAAAGATGGCTATGAGATTGAAACAATCCTAAAGTTTTTTGTTCACCGAGCACTCCTAAATATCCACTTTTCGAACTAAACTGACCTTGGTCAGCAGTCGAAAAAAATCAGAGTGTATATTCGCCGCTCAAACATCAATGAAATGTATTATTCTTCTTATTTGCAACTCAACAAGATTCTTGATGCTCAAGCACTAGAATCGGACAAACAAAATAAGCATGCTCACGACGAAATGCTATTTATCGTGATTCACCAAGCGTATGAACTATGGTTCAAACAAGTGCTTTTTGAGGTGAAATCAGTACACGAGATCATGTCGAAAGAATCGATCAATGATAATTCACCAGAATTGCAAGTGGCAGTGAGAAGACTTAATCGTGTAGTTGAAATTTTAAGACTTCTTGTTCATCAGGTGGACGTAATGGAAACAATGACTCCTCTTGACTTCCTCGATTTTAGAGATATGCTCCGCCCTGCTTCAGGATTCCAAAGCATGCAATTCAAAGTTTTAGAAACAGTTTTGGGTCTAAAAGTGGAAGATCGCCACGGTCGCGAGTATTTCACAAGTCAATTGAAGCCAGAAGATTCTCAAGAAATCTACGACTTGGCAAAACAAACTCCTCTATTGAGCTTGGTAAATGATTGGTTGGAAAGAATGCCTTATTTCAATACTCCGGAATTCTGGACAGAATGGGGAGATGGAAATGATTTTTGGAATATCTACAAAGACACCTATGCCGATTCACTTGGCGAAGGAGAAAAGCAAAACGTGAAGGTTTTTGAAGAGCTTTTCATGACTGACTTGACTCAAAACGACAGAAAACTTACAGATAAGGCGCGCCGTTCTGCCCTATTTATTATGCTTTATCGCGATTATCCAATTTTACAAAACCCATTCCGACTCATCAATCATCTTTTGGAGATCGATGAACTTCTTGCAACTTGGAGATGGCGCCACATGAATATGGTCCACAGAATGATTGGCACTCGAGTAGGAACAGGTGGGTCAAGCGGAAAAGGATATTTAAGAGAAGCTGCTTTGAAGCACTACATTTTCCAAGAATTTGCTGAATTAACAAGTTTTCTCGTAGAAAGAAGTCGTATTCCTGAATTAAGTCCTAAGTTGCAGAATAAACTAGGGTATCATTTTTAATGCTAATAAGTAAGAATCCATATTCCGGGGAAATTCTTTCTTTCATGGAAGAAGATTCTGATCTGATTATTAATCAAAAAATTGAGGCTGCTCATTCTAATCGATGTATTAGAAATGAGCAGCCTCTCAAGTTTATTCGGCTGGCGGAAATTCTTCGAAATAAAAAAGATGTTCTTGGTCGACTGATTACTGCGGAGATGGGCAAACCGATCCAACAGAGCATTGCTGAGGTCGAAAAATGTGCTTGGTGTTGCGAGTTTTACGCGGAACATGCAGAATCTTGGCTAGTAAACCGGGTGGTTCAAACAGATGCCGCAAAAAGCTATGTGACCTATGAACCTTTTGGCGTTTGGCTGGCTATCATGCCCTGGAATTATCCTTTTTGGCAGGTCATTCGGTGTGCAGTGCCCGCGATGTTAGCTGGAAACAATGTCTTGCTCAAGCATGCGTCCAATGTTCAAATGTGCGCAGATGCGCTGGCAGAGCTCTTTATTGAAGCGGGGTTTGCCTCTTTTCAGTTTCAAGTATTACACATATCCTCTGCCAAGGTGGAGGGTGTTATAGAAAGAAGTGAAATCAAAGGCATTTCATTAACGGGATCCGTGCATGCCGGGAAAATGGCTGCATCCATTGCAGCCAAAAATCTCAAGCCACATGTTCTTGAATTAGGAGGAAGTAACGCTTTTATTATTACAGAAGATGCTGATATAAAAAAGGCTTGTGCTCATCTCATATTAGGGAGGTTCCAAAACAATGGTCAAAGTTGTATTGCTGCTAAAAGACTAATTGTTAATGTTAAAGTAATTAACGAAGTAAAAGAGATTATATCTCAGAAAATCAAGTCGTTAATAATTGGAAACCCCCAAGAGTCGGATGTTTATATTGGACCGTTGGCAGATGTCAAGTTTGCCGAGGAATTGGAAAGTCAGGTAGCGAAAAGCGTTGCTGAGGGAGCCAAAATTATAACAGGAGGGATACGTGAAAACGCACTTTTTCAACCGACCTTACTGGATAATGTAACATCCGAGATGACCTGCATGAAGGAAGAGTTATTTGGCCCCGTTATTCCTATTGTATCCTACGAGAATTTTGAAGATGCTATAAGAATTAGCAACAACACCGATTTTGGACTTGGGGTCAGTATTTTCACAGAAAAAGTCGAAAAAGTGCTTCCTTTCATCGAAAAGTTTGAAGAAGGTGCCGTTTTTATCAATTCTATTGTAAAGTCTGACCCTCGCTTACCTTTTGGAGGAGTCAAGCAATCTGGGTATGGCAGAGAACTCTCAAAAGAGGGACTACTCTCATTTTGCAATATCAAGACTGTCTTTGTCGCCTGAGCTTTTAAGTCCAAAGGCAGCTACCAACCAACCAGAAATAAATAACAAGCCTCCTAAAGGGGTAATCGGCCCCAGCCATTTCACATTGGCCATATGAATATCAAAGGTGGAAAGTCCGTAAATCGAGCCTGAGAAAAATACAATCCCTATGATCATCAACCAGGATGATGCCTGGAATGCTCTGGGCTTCAGCCAATGCATCTTATATAGTATGGCCAAAAGCACAACTCCAATGGCATGAATAAAGTGGTAAAGCACTCCTGTATTCCAAACTTCCAAAGAAGACTCCGTAAGGCGCGTTTTTAATGCGTGAGCGCCAAAAGCTCCAAGCACAACGGCCATTGCCAGCAATATCAAAGCGATTCTAAGTTGTTTCATCTGAATGTTTTAATTCATAAAATAGATCTGAGGCCGCTAATTTATGAAGCAACGCCGCATCAACCCTAATCTTCGTACACATACGGCATTGGATAAGTTACCTATATTTACGAAGCCAAATGGGTGAAAATGAAGGAAATTGTAACCCAATTGAAAGACTTCCGTTAAAAAGGATGGTATCAGTTGCTATTGACAAGGAATAAGCAGCAGCTACCAAAGAATAAATGGACTCGGAAGTTAGGTTCGAGTCGACAATGGAAGTCTAATTTTGATCTAAGCGCATGAAACGCATAACACTGGTCATCACCCTATGGGCCATGTTAGTAGCGACAGCTTTCGCCCAAAAGGCGGGAACCGAGCAACAACTGGCAAAAGAAGCCAACGAGCTATTTACCTCAGGAGAATTCTTGAAGGCATATCCGCTCTATTCTCAATTGGTTTCACTTTACCCACAAAATGCAGACTATAGTTTTCGCTTTGGAGCCTGTGCTATCTACAGTGATCCAGACAAAACAAAAGCTATACAGTTTTTGAATTCTGCTACAAAAAGAAATGTATCAGATGCAACAGCTTGGTACTACCTCGGAAGAGCCTACCACCTCAATTATCAATTTAGAGAAGCTGTTTCGGCTTATGAAACTTTTGTTTCTAAAGCAGACCCTAAAACAGCTGCTAAGTTTGAAACCGATCGCGAAATCCAAAGCTGCATTTATGGTTCTAATCTATTGAGCAATATCAAAGATGTAGTGGTGATCAACAAAACGGAAGCGGATAAAGAAAACTTCTTTCGTTATATGAATCTTGAAGGTATCGGTGGAAAAATTCTAACCGTTCCAGAGGAACTTCAATCTAAACTAGACAAGAAAAGCACATCTAAAGGAGTAATTCACTATCCTGGAAATTCTACTACCATTTATTTCTCAAGCTATGGTAATGATGGAGCAACAGGAAAGGATATTTATAAAGCTCAAGTGCTGCCTGACGGCAAATTCTCTACTCCTGAAAAGGTTCGTGGCGGTGTGAACACCAAATACGACGAAGATTATTGTTTTATGCACAGCAATGGTCACACTTTGTATTTCGCTTCAAAAGGGCACAATACGATGGGTGGTTATGATATTTTCAAGTGTGAATTGGATCCTAAAACAGGAAGTTTTGGCCCTGCCATCAACCTCGACTTTGCGATCAACACTCCTGATGATGACATTTTCTACATCGCTGACTCGCTTAATCAAAAAGCTTATTTCGCAAGTGGACGTACAAGCGACTTGAATCACTTGCATGTTTATAATGTACTTGTGCAAGGTATTCCTCTTCAAGTAGTTTATTTGAAAGGAGAGTTCGTTTCTGAAATTGACGCTGAACAAAAAAATGCAACGATTCAAGTGCGTGACGATATGTCGGGGCGCATTGTAATGGAAGAATCAAGTAATCCAAATAGCGGAAACTACACAGTATATGTTCCTAAAGGTGGAGTTTATCAGTATTTCGTAAAAACGGAAAACTCACCTGTTATTCACGAAGCAAAAGTTACCGTTCCAAGTTTTGATAAACCTGTGGCATTGCGCCAAGAATTGCGACTAGTAAAAGAAGATGGTGTAGAAAAACTATTGGTAAATAATTATTTCGACGAAATTCTTGATGAAGACATCTCTGCTCTTGCAGCTGAAATGCTTCGTAAGAAAGCTGGATTGGAAGTTACAGACGGACCACTACCCGACTTCAATAATAATTCTGAAGAAGAAGTGGAATATCTTTCTGTAGATAAAACAATTGAAAATGCTCCACTTGCTGCGGGATTTGGAGAAGGTCAAACAGCCCAGACCATCCTTGCAGATATGAAGAAGGATGCAGCAAACATCAATGCGTTTGTTGCTGAATCAGACAAAAAATACAACAACGCATACGCTTATGCTTTGAACAAACAGAAGGAAGCTGAGGAATTGACTAACCAAGCAGAGCAATTGAAAGCTTCTGTTAGTGGTTATATGAGTGATGAAGACGTGAAGAAATTGCGCGAATCACAATCGCTTCTAGGTAAAGCTGAAGCTTTGAAAATTGAAGCACGCGGTGCCATCCTCGCTGCTGAAAATGTGAAGTCATTCAAAGAATCAGAAGCTCAACGTGCCCTGGCACTGGAAGCTAATATTGAAGCGCTTGAAAACGGTTTGGAAGAAAACAATTTTAATATTGTTTATGAAGAACTGAAAGAAGAAAAAGATAGAATTGTAGCACTTCGTGCTGGAACAGGCGACCCACTAGGAGACCTCAAGCAAAAAGCTACTAGCAAAGAAAGCTCATTGCACGCAGCGGAGGATAAATTACTAAGCTTGAGAAAGCAAGAAAGTGATCTTCAAAAGGATATTGCAGCTACTCAAAATAAAATTGAATCTGCTAAAAAGAAGAGTGAAAAAGAAGAACTTCAGGCTAGCCTAACAGCAATGAACAGTGACTTAGAATCTGTTCGTCGCAAAATTATTGGTCAAAATAGCACTTCAAACCAATTGGGTAAAGAAGCGAAAGAAGCTGTTGCAGCAGTAGCCCTTTTCCAAGAATTGAGTACTGATTCAAACATGGGATTAACGACAGATAAGTTGATCACATTAGATGATGCTCAGCGCTCTGCAGTTGCTATGAAAGTAGATGCATTAGAAACTCGTTTTGATCAACTAAGAATCAATGATGATAAGACTCTCGCTATTCTTGGTTCCAATGAAGTTGATGAGTCTAAGACTTCTGAGCAATCTATCAATATCACTTCAACTCTAACAGAAGATAAGCCGAATACAACTAATTCTGTATCAACTGAAGTTACTGCCTCGAATAGAAGTGAAACTTCTAGCAGCACTGAGAATTCTTCTGTTAATGTTTCAATTGAAGCTACTACTCCAGTTACACCTGTTGTAACAGTTTCTAATGTTTCATCTCAGAACGGTACAACTACTCCATCATCGATGGAAGTAAAAACGGATGTGTCTTCATTGAAGTCTCAAAAAGAAGCAACGCTTGCAGCATTACCAGCTAACTCAGTAGAAAGAAAGAATACTGAGTCAATGGTAAATGAATTCAGCATGCGTAGCGCAGAGTCGCGTATTCAAGAACTTCAAAAGAAGCGTACTTCAGGAATTACACAGGAAGAAAAGGATGAACTTCAAAATTTGATTTCATATAGAAATGAGCTGAAGGAAAACTCTGAAGCAACTGCTCCAGCATCTTCAGACAAGGTGCGTGTGATAGCTACTGAAATCGATCCTCAATATGTTTCTACTCTTCAAGACATCGAAAATCATGATGGAACGGAATTGGAAAGAACAGCAGAGCGCGTGGCCTATCAAAAGGAAACTATTGAGAAATTGCGCGTGAAGCAAGATGCGTTGATCGCTGAGTCGATGAGCACTTCTGATGCTGATGTGATTGCTAAAAATGCTGAACAATACAATTCGATTGAATCTGCCATCGCAGCTATAAATAATGAAGTGAATGATGTTCAGACTTATCGCGCTGCATTTGACACTGAAAACAAAACCATTCTTGAATCAACATCTTCTAGAGAAAAGCTGGAAGATCAAATTGAGTTGACTCAAAGCTATATGAACACTTTAGAAGCTCTAGAAGCGCAAAAGCAAGAAGAACTTGCTCTATGCACAGATCTTGAAGAAAGTGAACAAATCAGAATGAATATTGGTGAAATCAGAAAGGAATACCAAATCGCTGAAACAAAGCTGATGAGCTATGAAAGCGACTTGAGATTGACTGCTAACACCAGCGAGCCAACAAACACAGTAGATTCTACTACCACAGTTTCTGCCGCTCCTTCTACCCTAGAAGAAATTATAGAATCTTCTTCGAGCACATCGTCAAATGAAACGGAAACTTCTTCTTCAAACTCGACTGCTTCAGAATTGTCGAAGGAAGAACAAGTAAAACAAGACTCAGAAAACATTCGCGAGATTTTCAAAGCTCGTGTTGAATCTGAATCTGTATTTGCCTACGAAGGTGATGGATATGCTCACTTAAAAGATAATCAATCAGAAATCGCTTCACGTCTTAAGAACGACGAAAAGTTGAATGAAGTTCAAGGTGAAATTTTAATGATTGAAGCTGAGATTGAGACTGAATCAAGTACTTCGAAGCAACGCAAATTGGACAAGAAAGCTGAAAGCTTATACTTCAAGCGCGCGAAAATGGAAATTCAGAACGCTCCTGTTGTAGCTGAAATGACATCGGCTGAATTTGATCAAATCACTTCTAAAGTTGATGATTTGAATACAGAAAACCAAGAAGACTTGAATAGCAGAACAATGCTTCGTGATGAAGTAAGAAGACTCTACGATAACGCTAAATCTCAGTATGAGGAAGCTCAAGTTCTTCGTCAAAAAGCAGGTCCTATCAATGACGATATTGAAAAAGCTGACTACTACAGACAGGCATTTGCAAAAGAAGCATTGGCTATAGAAATGATGTCTCAAATTGTAGACATGCACAGCAACATGGATATGTTCCTGGCGTATTCTGATCAAGAATTGACTGAACTTCGATACGGGAACCCTGCAAACGTTTATAAGTCAGAATCAACTGATGTTGCAGAAAACCTGGAAACAGTTCCAGCTTCTGAAGTGACTACAACTGAAGCTACCTCTTCAAACACAGACACTACTCCTTCAACAAATGAGGTAGATAGTGAAACAGGTTTTGAAGTTGTTAGAACTAGCGTACATGCAGAAGTTCCAACGAATACCACAGCTTCTGAACGTTCTGAATCAACAGCAAACGATGCGACAACTTTTGTAGCTCCTTCTACAAGTCGTCCTGCAGCATCCACTCCATCTTCTGAATACTATTCAGATAACGAGGCATATGATTTCTTGTACAACACTCCTTCTGTACTTACAAAGAGTTTGTTTGTGAGAACATCAAGAGCAGTTTACTCTGAATCTAAGCCAATTCCAGTTAACCCTGCTATGCCTAGCGGAGTTTACTACTGTGTGCAAATTGGAGCGTTCAGAAATCCAATTCCACAAAACTTATTTGATGAATTCGCTCCGCTTGTGGCTACTACCACACCTGCTGGGTTCACAAGATATACAGCTGGTTTCTTCTTGACATTTGAGAATGCTGATCAAGTGAAATTGGATATCAGAAGAATGGGCTACAGCGATGCTTTTGTAGTTGCATACAGAGATGGAAAGCGAATTCCAATTTATGAAGCTATGGCAATCACTGAAAGTGATCCGATGGCTTCAATGGAAAGAGAATACATTTATGGCGATGGTGGTGAAGCTCCTGTGAATACTTCAAGCAGCACTAACAATACAAATGCAGGATCTTCTTCAAACACTTCTGCGTCAGCGGCGAGTAACAACAACACTTCGAGTGCAACCAATAATAATGGCGGCAACAATAGCAATATTGCATCAAATGGTGTGAATACGAACTACTATTCAGGTGTAGCTGATGCTGCTCCTGCTACTCAAGTCGAAACAGTTAAAGGGTTATTCTTTACGGTTCAGGTAGGTGTGTACAGCAAGCCTGTTCCTTCATCTAGCTTGAGAAATATTTCTCCTGTTAATAGTGAATTGACAGAAACTAAGAAAATCAGATACACCTCCGGTATTTACTCATCTCTACAAGATGCTGTAGATCAAAGAGACGCTGCGAAGAATCTCGGTATCAACGATGCATTCATCACAGCTTATTATAATGGAAAGCGCATCACGCTCACTGAAGCTGATCGCCTTCTAAAAGAAAACGGTAATACGATCCTTGTCAGATAATACAGATCAAAGACTTCTGTAACCTAACAAAAAACTCCCGAAACGTCGGGAGTTTTTTTTTGATCTCAATTCGATGTGATATTATGTGTCCATCTCAACTTTCCTTCTGAATCATAAATTTCAATTTGCATTAAACGTTCCTTTAAAGGACCTGAAAAATTCAATAACGCAAAATTTTGAGTATCTACAATTGTGCCTTCAACACGAAGTGTATTGTTCTCCTTACTATTGTTGTATGCACCACTTGTAAGCGGAGAAGCAGTAAGATCATAAATCACATTTCCATTTTTTAATTCCAGTTTGCTCAACTCTGTGCAATGTCTATCTCCCGTTAAAAAGACTACTCCTTTAATATTATTCACCTCAATCAAACGAATTATTTCATCTCGTTCTTCTGGAAATGTAGAGTAGTTTTCAAATTTGGCTTCAGTGTTTAGAAATTGTCCGCCCATTGCAACCAGTTTAAATTTCGCTTTGCTTGTTTTCAAAGCTTCAATGAGCCAATTCAATTGTTCTTGTCCTAATATTGTTTTCTCCACTCCTTCAGCATCGCTCAACCCTCTGTGATATCTATTGTCTAGCATAAAGAATTCTACATCATTGTATCCGAAATGTGTGGTGATTCCTTCACCCGTTGCAGGGCCTCCGAAAGAAGGATTTGGCCAAAAATGTTTGAAAATATCTTGCGTCCAATCCTTGTGAACATAGCTTCCATTGGAATCATTTGGTCCGAAGTCATGATCATCCCAAATTGCATAGTGCGCGCATGTAGTCCAAAGCTTGCTTAATTCTGGGAGTTGACGCGCTTGGTAATATCTGCGAATCATGGATGACTTGCTTTCAAAATCGACTTCTCTAAAATATACATTGTCTCCAAGCCAAATCATAAGCTCTGGACGTTTTGAAGCTATAGTGTCGAAAATTGTATAGCTATTTCCATAGCCTTTACCCGGTCTATCGTATTTAGGTTCATTTAGAAATGCGCAACTTCCTACTGCTATTTTAAAATTTGGTGGATCAGTTCTGTACTGCCATAGCGTTTCTGTGGTAAAAAAGAAATGCTCATTGCCCTTAGGGTAAACCTCTTCCGCTGTAATCCCCTTTACTTTCACTTGATACTCATATGTAGTGCCCGGCTCTAGATTGACTACAGGAATAATTGTACACAAATACTCTTTATTGTCCACTGCACCTCTAGCACGAAGCTTTGTTTCTGGAAACAATACATTCCAATAGATGATATCGACAGTGCATGGATCAGTAGTACTCACCCAAATATTGGCTTCTCTAAAATCGATGTGTCCCAAAACAGGTGGTGCCGAAAGTTGGCAAACTTGACCAAACAGATTTGAACTTACAATCAGAAATAAACATGCTGAAATGAATCTCATTTGAATAAAATTTATTCAAATGTATTTAAGTGAGCCCTTACTTGGATGAAGACATGGTTAAATCCAATTTTTCAACCGTTGACTCCCATCCAAACGATTGAAGAATAAGGTTCCTCCCCTTTTCCCCCGCTTCAGCTCTTAATTCTAGTGAATCCAGAAGACTTGAGATTTGATTCGCAAGAGCTTCAGGCGAGTCTCCAATGAAAAGTACTTCTCTTTGTTCTTTAGAAAATGCATTTGCCGCCAAAGGCGTTGTAACACAAGGCAGCGCCATACTCAATGCCTCGAGCAGTTTGTTTTGTAGTCCACTACCAATCTGCATCGGAGCTACAAAAACAGAACTTTGATTGTAAGCATCTCGAATATCTTCTACCCATCCACTTACTTTTATATTGTGTTGATTGTCCAACTCTAATACTTCCTTGGCAGGATTAGCCCCTGCAATGAGCAACGAGGGCTTTTTGCCCGATTTTTCTAGAAGTGGAATTACATTTCTTACTAGATAGATGACACCATCCACATTCGGAGGGTAATTCATATTTCCCGTAAAAAGTAAATCATACTTTTTTGAAGTAGAAATAGGCTTAAAGAATGCTCCATCCACACCATTTGGAACGATCACAATGTTGTCCTTTTTCTCGTGATATATTAGATCGCGATCTTGAGTACTAATGATGGTGTGGTTTTCAAAATAATTGAAAATACGATTTTCGTATGTTGTTAATCGCTTCGTTTCTTCGATTAATAATTGCTTGTGAATCCCTCTTGAGATCTTGATACGCCTGCGGTGACCTGCACTTAGCGCATCCATATAATCTATTGTTTTATTGCACTGATGGTAATGCTTCACATATTCAGTACATCTGATCAATTGGCAATAAATATGATCGGGCTGAATATGATCTAAGAGGGCATTGATTTTTCTTTGAATCCAATTTTGATAAAAATAATGCACTTGAAAAGGCTTCTCCGAAATGGTAGCTCTCAGTAATCGGGCACCAATTAGCAATTTGTTCAATTTGAAAATATGCAGCTCATGCACAATTCCTTCAAGATGGTCAACTGCCGATTTTTCTACATCATGATCTGTCAAACAACACAAATGTACTTCGTGTTTTTGTGCCAATATTTTAATCTGATGGTAGGCACGAAGCTTATCCCCTTTTTCTAAAGGATAGGGTACTCTAGATAGTAGGACAAATAACTTCACTTCTTTTTCAAGGATTTATAAAAGTCTACCAAGTCAGTAATGATAGCACTATTATCAAATTTCTTCGTGTGATTCTTACCCGCTTCACCCAGTTTTTTCAATAGTCCAGGTTCTTCCAGCAAACGATTGATTCCTTTCACCCATTCTCCTACACTATCGGCAATAAGCATTTGTTCATCATGATTGCAATCAATTCCCTCTGCTCCTATTGACGTCGAAATAATTGCTTTTCCTAAGGCTAAACCTTCAATTATCTTCACCCGAACACCTCCTGCGCTCAAGAGCGGGACAATCATTATCGATTTGCTCTGCATGAAAGCTTTAGCATCTTCTACTTCACCAATAACATATACATTGGGCCAATTTCCTCTGGTGAAATATTCAGGCATATTTCGGCCAGCTAAGTACAACTTAAGCGAAGGTTTATTTGCATGAACTTTAGGCCAAATCTCATTTAGAAACCAAGCAATACCTTCTTGGTTCGGACTCCAATCCATCGATCCTAAATGAAACAACGCCAGTTCTGGTTCTCCTGTTTCTTGAATTTGATAATTGTGGTAATCAATTCCAAATGGAATATTAATGATTGGAGTATGCACTCCTAAAGACTGAAATCGCTTTTTATCCTCATCAGAAATACTAGCCACTCCAGCTACTTCATTCATTATTTTCAATTCGTACTTCTTGAGTTTTTTACTCAAATAAGTTAAATAAAGCTTCTTTAAAATATTACCCGAACCTTTTGCGATTTTCTCCCAAATCACAAACTCTAGATTGTGCGCCCGCAAAACAATTGAAGCATTTGTAAATCTTCTTATAGTGCCGATATATGGCGTCATAAACAAGCTTTCCAAATGAATCACATCAAAAGTTTCATTCTTCAAAATTCTTGTCAGCTTTATATCAAAATCGGTACTAAAAAATCTACTTACATTATAACTATCGGAGGTAAGGATGCTTGAATATGCATCTACCACATTCAATTTTGTATCTACATATACACCTTCAATATTGGTCGCATTCAAATATTCTTCCGACATGATTTCAGGCATAAAATCATGCTTGTGCGTGTAGATAGTAAGGATTCGAACTTTATGACCGGCATCCATCAATCCTTGCGAAATATTATTCATAGCTATGCAACCGCCATCTACAGCAGGCACTGGAGGTTTATGACAGAGTTGAAGTATTCTCACGCCACCTCCCCTTTTCTTTTAAATACATTCAACACCTTTCTCCACATTTTAGAATAGATATCTTTATCTAGCAACGCCGCTTCTTTAGTTGCTTTATATGTCAACCAAATACTTAGAGGCAAGAAAATGATGGAGCTCATCCACATTCCCAGCCAAGGCTCGATGATGCCACTTTTAGCCATTTTTTCACCAGCAATCGTAGTCAATTGGTAAATAATAAAAAGACCTAATGCTATAATGGTTGGCAGTCCCAATCCACCTTTTCTTATAATTGCACCAAGCGGTGCTCCAATGAAAAACATTACTAAGCAAACTACTGCAAGAAAGAATTTTCTATGATACTCTAATTCGTGACGGATGATGAATTTCTGTCGATTGAAAAACTCTTCTTCCTGTTTTTTAATTGAATCTTTGAGTCTTCTTGAGTTCTCCTTTGCAAATGACAATGCTCGGATCTTATCCTTATCTGAAAGTTCGTCAAAAAAATATTTCCTTTCTTCCGATACGATTTGACGTTCTTCCTGTGGCATATGAAGCGTTTTTAAATTGGCTTCAGCAATTCGATATTTCGCGCTATCTAACTTGTTGTTCAAACTATCTATGGCATGATTCAACTGACCAATGGTCATCATCTCATAAGACGTTTTAAAAACCTCTTCACTATTCGCTTCAAAAATGAATGAGCTTAAATCTAATCTTAGAATGTTCTCTTCAAAATGACTTCTTACTAAGGGATAATCCTTGTCTCTTTTTTTACCCTCTTCTTGTTCGTCGTAGGAATAACCATTGTACAAGGTCATAATCAAGAAACGCTTGTCGTCTGTTTGAGCCATTTGACCTCGTTCGGCCCGAATAACCGTTCGGTTGCCCCTGTCATTGCCTCGGTGGTCATAAATCAAAACATCTGTAAGCTCTCCTGTATCCTTGTTGTTTTTCATAACTCGGATGCTTATTCCCTCTATTCCGTTATAAAAAGTACCATCGTTGAGGTTCAAAGCAGGACGCTGCTGCATGATGCTGAACAGTAAGGTTCTGAATTTTAAATTCGCAATTGGCCAAATGTTATTCGCGAAAATGAACGAACTAATACTTAGTCCAATGCTAAACACAATAAGTGGTCGGAGTATTCTGAACAATGAAATTCCAGCGCTTTTCATGCTGGTCAATTCATTGTGCTCGGCCAATGCCCCGAGCGTCATAATGCTCGACATCAGAATGGCAAGTGGTAATGCCATATTAACTATTCGAGCACTTGCATACATCAAAAGTTCTAGGATTACAAAAACACCAAGACCTTTTCCCATGATGTCATCTAGGTAAAGCCAAATCAGCTGCATCTCAAATATGAACATCGCTACGATAAAGGTCACAATGAATGGACCGATGTAGGATTTCAATAAGAGTATGGTAAGCTTATTCACTTTAATCAAGATGAAATTTTACCACTTTCTACTTTGTAAAATGGTGCGGGTTAATAGAAGGAAAATTGAAATCAACACAACGAAATAAATGATATCACGAGAATCAATAAGTCCTTTACTCAAAGAAACATAGTGGTCGTTGATACCAAGTTTGATAATGAAGTTGTCCAACGCTCCAAGTAATTTGAAATCTCCGATGGCTTGAAAACCGGTAAACATGAAAAATGAGATGACAGCTCCTAAAAGAAACGCTACGATCTGATTACTTGAAATGCTTGATGCGAATATTCCGATTGCAACATAAGCTCCAGCGAGGAATACCAAACCGATATATGAACCCCACGTTCCACCACTATCTATATTTCCTACTGGATTACCCAATTGATAAACGGTTAAGTAATAAATGAGTGTTGGGATTAGCGCAATGATTACGAGAATTAAACCTGCAAAGTATTTTGCTAGGATAATTTGCATATCAGAAATGGGCTTTGTAAAAAGTAGTTCAATAGTACCGTTCTTCTTTTCTTCGGCGAAGGTGCGCATGGTGATTGCCGGTATTAGAAATAAAAATACCCAAGGAGAAACATAGAAAAGTGTTTCAAGAGAAGCAAACCCCATATCCAGCACATTGGTGTCACCAGGAAAAATCCACATGAACAATCCTGTAATCAGCAAAAACACTGCGATGACCACATAGCCAATGAGTGAATTTAAAAAGCTTTTAATTTCTTTTTTTAGAAGCGCTATCATATTCTTAAATCTGCCGTAAATCTAGTACTTTCCTTGCTATAAGTCGTATTTTTCCTCTGTAGTCCAAGCCTCAGCTGGTTCTGCAAACAATGCCTTCGTTTGAGGCCAAACTATTCCAAAAGTTTCAGACTTTCTATAAACATCAAGAAAAGAAGGGTCTTGCCAAGTGCTGTAGGTGAAGAAAACATTCGGATTGTCAACCCCACGTAGGAGCTTCAAACTCAAACAACCTTCCGCTGATCTGATTTTTGAGTGATATTTTTCAAAAATATTTTCAAATAAGTCCACATTTTCAGACTTAAATGTCATCTTAACTATCCGAGTTACCATTGAATTCAATTCTAACTGTGTCATTTATTTTCACTCCATGGAGCGAGCGTGCGCTGCCTCCATGTCCGTCTACTCCCTTGCTGATAGCTATGATTAAATAGCCGTTATGCCCCCACACTGCCATTGTAACTCCAGCAGGAACTTCACCAAACTCAGTGCTGATTTTTGTGATGGAGTTTTTCGTTGATTTGATCGTAATAGCAAAGGCACGTCTTCCCTGCTGAGATTCAAAGAGTGATCGGTGAATATTTGTATGCACGTTGCCATATCTGTCAAAATGTACAACATTTCCTTTGATCAAGTTAGGTTCAATCATCGGTTGAAGACCATGAGCCACTTTGATTTCCTGAACTCTACGTCCAAGCATTTCTGGTGCTCCTCCTTTCGAAATATGTGCTGCTGCCAATGCAAAGACCCCTTTCATAGGAAAGTTCCATTCATTGCTTTGAATGTGGGTTATTTCAAAAACATCCTCAGGTAAATCATTGAACAGAAGTGAGAATATACCATTGTCGGCACCGATGAAATAATGACTCATGTAATGCACCACCACATGGGCATGTTGAGGTGTCAATTCAGGTTGCACTCCAATAACGTGAACACTCCCCATCGGGAATGTTTGCCAAACGGATTTAAGCAGGTAAGCCGCGTGAGATATGTCAAATGGTCGAACTTCATGTGAAATATCCACAATATGAGCATCAGGTGCATACGCCAAAATACTTCCCTTTACGGAAGCCAAATAATGGTCGGATGAACCCATGTCTGATATTAATGTTATTACGCTCATAGAAAATTCAACAATTTTTCATCACCTCTTTTTCCAACAACGAAATTGGGCTACTTTCGTCAAAGTGTAAACACAAAAACAAATAAGTTTTCAATAAAGGAATTAACCTTGGGAGAGAAAGAAATCATTATTCCGGCAATCGACCCGTTGGAGTTTTTTGGTCCGAACAACAATAAATTTAAACTGATAACATCCAAATTCCCTAAGCTGAAGATATTATCGAGAGGTAATATTATCAAGGCTAATGGCGAGAATTCAGAGTTAGAAGTCTTTGCAGATAAGCTCAGCCTTATTTTCTGGCATATCGAAATGTACAACCATCTGCACATCGATCAACTCGAGAAAATTCTTGAAGGCGATGTCAAAGAGGTTAAAACAGAATCTCCAGGTGGTGATGTTTTGGTCTATGGCCCCGGCGGTCATCGAGTAACAGCTCGAACCGAAAACCAAAAGAAAATGGTAGTTGCCTGTGACGAAAACGATATGGTATTCGCTATTGGTCCGGCTGGAACTGGAAAAACTTACACAGCTGTAGCCCTTGCCGTTCGCGCACTAAAAGAAAAGCAAGTAAAAAGAATCGTTCTAACACGTCCAGCAGTTGAAGCAGGAGAAAACCTTGGTTTTTTGCCTGGTGATTTGAAAGAAAAGCTCGATCCGTATTTGCAGCCGCTTTACGATGCTTTGATGGATATGCTTCCCTATGAAAAGCTCGCCGACTACATCGATAAGGGTGTAATTGAAATTGCACCACTTGCTTTTATGAGAGGTCGTACTTTAGATAAAGCTTTTGTAATTTTAGATGAAGCTCAAAATGCTACTGTAGGTCAAATGAAAATGTTCTTGACTCGTATGGGGCAAAGCGCCAAGTTTATTATCACCGGCGACGCATCTCAAATTGACTTACCTAAAAATCAGCCAAGTGGTCTGATGAAAAGTGTTGAATTGCTGCGAGATGTAGATGGAATATCGGTGATAGAACTTGATGGCCGCGATGTGATACGCCATAAACTGGTGAAAAAGATTATCATGGCATTCGAAAAAGGAAATCTCTAATTGCGCTTAATTGAAGCGATAAAGTCATTTTCAAGTTTTCGGAACTCCTGCATATCGAGTAAAAACAACCCTAATACTTGATCCAGCGATGCTTGTTCTGGTTTGGGTTGAATACCTACACCCCAGTAGTAGACAGCCTCACCGTTAGATGCCTCAAATCGGGTTTGAGAATTTTCAACCTGAACCAAATAGGTTTGACATTTCTTGTGGATAGCTTCTGCTTCACTAATGAAATGGTATGAAGTTTTGTATGCTTCCTTTTGTGTCTTGATATCGATGGTTTGATTCAACTCTGACTTCATTCTTCCTAATACACGTCCTTGCGTCATCAATGAATCTTGCCATTGATAGAGCAATTTCCCCACATACTCAATCATCTCATCGGCATTTCTTCGAAGGATACGATTTTGCGTGCAAAGCCTTTTGTATGCAGTATTTTTTGAATTTGAACTCAGAAGTAATTCATTTAAAATCAAAATGTGTAAGTCGAGATTCTTCTCATTTGTTTGATGAACCAAGACGATTGAACTATCCGCATTTGACTTCAATTCTGAGAAGAGTAGCGATAAGCTATCAATAGGATATTGATAGGCGAAACCTGTTTCTTCGAGTAATCCAAGATGAAAAGGTCTAAGACTTAGAAATTGACCACTCACTTGCGTCTCAAGTTCCAGCAACGTGTCCTTCTTCAAAACTCCTTCAGATTGAGCAATGATAGACAACGGAGAACTTACCGTTAGAAATAATATGAATATATGTAGTTGAAAAACTCTCAAGTATTACCTGATTCTATCAACAGAGCGAACTAAATCGTCGTCTTTTTTGATGGCGCGATTTGCGAAAACAAGAAGTAATATGCACAAATAAGGCATGAAGAAAGCTACTCCAAAACCAATGTGTCTCTCTGGCATCATGTCTCCTGCATTCTTTAGGAAAAGTGCCATTAAAAAGGCAGAAACCAGCATCAACACGATGCTAATTTTATTCACTTGCATTTGTGTTTTTCTGCGTCCGAATTGGAAAATCGCATAAATTGTCAGAATCAAAGCCACTGCAAGAGGAATGTACACAAAATTGCTAGAAACAACTTCAGGAAATGGCACTCCTGCTTCGTCTTTAATGCCATATATAGATAACACATAGTGGTGGTTATCAGCAGTAAAAGCTCCAATCGGAGTTAGATACATGGCCGTGATGCCTCCAATGGCCAATAACATAAATAGCGTTTGAACTCTTTGAATCATAATGGTTTATGCTTAGTTCCTAGACTTTTAGTAGGAAACTTCTTATTTTTATCAAGTGCAAATAAGAGAATTATTTTTCAATTTTAATTGGATAATTCATTTTTTGCCGTACAATTGCAGCGCCCATTCGCGGCATTCCTAATATTTCCATTTTTATACAGTAAAAACGATCCGAAAGGATTCCCTGCACATGTATGACATTATTACCCTGACCGGAATGAAGGTGGCTGAACTAAAATCAGTTGCTGAAGAATTAAAAATTTCTGGTGCAGACAAGCTAAAAAAACAAGATCTTATCTACAAAATCATGGATGTTCAGTCACTTCAAAGTGCACCTGCATCTAATGAGCCAACTCCTCCCGCTCCTGTATCTACCGAAAAAGCAGCTCCAGCTGAAGACAATAACAGTAGGAAAAAGCGTGAAAGAATAATCAAATCGGATGAGCCAAAACCTAAGGCTGATCTGTTTGGTGGAAGAAGATGGTTGATCTGCTCAAGCTGATGGCAACGACAGAGCAAGCTGAAACACGAGTACCACTTGATTGCAGCCTCAAAATAGAAGCTGCTCCACGTCCACAACAACAAAATGAAGGTGGCGAAAAGAGTTTAAGCAACACAATCAAAATCGCGATCAAAACAATAATAATCGCAACGACCGCAACGATCGCAGAGATAACAACAATCGACACGAAAGACGCGACAATCAAAACAATAACAACAATAATAATAACGGCAATAATCAAAATATTGCCCGTCCGGATAGAAGCAAGAGAGGTCAACCAGATGAGCATGGTTACAACTTCGACGGTGTTGTAATCGCTGAAGGTGTTCTAGAAATCATGCCAGATGGACTTCGGATTCTTGAGATCTAGTGACTTCGCTATTTGAATTCCCAGACGATATTTATGTTTCTCAGCAGCAAATCAAAATGTATGGATTGTTGACTGGAGACACTGTACTTGAGCAATTCGCCCTCCTCGTGAAGGTGAAAAGTACTTCCCATTGATTCGCGTGGACTCGATCAATGGCCGCGATCCAGGATGGGTGCGTGACCGCGTTCCATTCAAATACCTTACTCCCTTTTTCCATACGAAAGATTCCACCTTGCCGACAATAATAACAATGTGTCGATGAGAATTATGGACCTCTTCTCTCCTATCGGTAAAGGTCAAAGAGGTATGATCGTTTCTCAACCAAAAACGGGTAAGACCACTTTGTTGAAAGACGTAGCAAACGCCATTGCGAAAAATCGTCTGAAACCTACCTCATCGTACTTCAACATCGACGAACGTCCTGAAGAAGTAACGGACATGAAGCGCAGCGTTAAAGGTGAAGTAGTTGCTTCAACTTTTGATGAGCCTGCTGAACGTCACGTTCAAGTCTCGACATCGTTCTTGAAAAAGCGAAGCGCCTTGTAGAATGTGGCCACGACGTGTGTATCCTACTTGACTCAATTACACGTTTGGCACGTGCATACAATACTGTAGCTCCTTCAAGTGGTAAAGTTCTTTCTGGTGATATGGAAGCTAATGCTTTAGAAAAACCAAAACGTTTCTTCGGTGCTGCAAGAAAATTATGAAAATGGAGGTTCACTCTCAATTATAGCAACCGCTTTGGTTGATACAGGTTCGAAAATGGACGAAGTAATCTTCGAAGAATTTAAAGGAACAGGTAATATGGAACTTCAGTTGGATCGCCGCATCAGCAACAGAAGAATATTCCCTGCTATTGATATCCTTTCTTCAGGTACTCGTAAAGAAGACTTGCTTCACGATAGAGATGTTCTTCAAAGAATGTGGATTTTGAGAAGACACCTAGCAGATATGAATCCTGTTGAAGCAATGGGTGCTAATGAAGATAAATTAATAAAAACCAAGGATAACGAGGTTCTCGCTTCCATGAACTCATAAAATGAATAGAATTAAATCATTTTTACCGTGGATACTCGGCCTTGTATGGCTGGGTATTCGCGTTTTAGGGGCAACTGTGTTATTCAAAGACAACCCCGATGCGGGCCGCTCCCTGGGAGTTATTACCAACTTGTCCTTTATTATCATCTTGATATTTATTGAACTTAGAGGAATTTACAGAGCTAAAAGAAGAGGTCAACAATCTGGTTTTATGGCAGATTTTAAAGTAGCTGCCAGTGCTACAATAAAGTATGCAGTGATGGTTGGTATGTGCATTTTCGCTTACTACAATTTTATCAGTGATGAGTTAGAGGTAAAGAAGAAGCAGGATTATACACTGACAATTGAAGCATTAGACACTGATGAAGAATTGAATAAAATCAAGGCTGAAAACGACCAGCTTGCTCATCTTTCGCGGGAACAAATCATTGAAGTGGCAAACAGTCGTACCGATTTGTTTACTAACCCAAGAATAGTGAGTTCAGCCTCATTTATTGTTCTTGTCTTTGTTGGCCTCCTCTATTCCATTTAGCAGTATTCCTGTTCAGGTTGTTACTAAGAATGCAGTAGATACAATAATCTTTGAATTTGTGTGTTTACATTTTGCCTCGTAAATGAAGAAAACGCGCCTTTTCGTATTGATTATCACCATGTTGGTTTTAGCCTCATCCAATGAGGCAAAAGCCCAACGAGTGGGTAGTACCACGAATCTCGAACGATTCGATATGAGATACTACCATTTTGGTTTCCTCTTATCATGGAACACAAGTTCATTTTACATCAATAGATCATTCGATCCCGCTGCAACGGGAGATTCTCTTCTAACTATTGAAAATGTGCCACAAGCCGGTTTTAATTTAGCACTACTGGCATCATTCAATCCTACTAAAAATATTAACCTCCGATTTATTCCAGGTCTTTCTTTTCAGGATCGAGGTTTGAATTATACATTCAGAACATTTGAAGGTAAAAATGAGACATTCTTAAAAAGAACTGAATCGGTTTGGTTGGACTTTCCTATTCTTCTAAAGATGAGAACCAACCGTACAGGTAATTTTGCTGCATACGCGCTTGTGGGAGCCAAGTATTCTCTCGATATGCAATCTCAAAAAGACGTTAACAATGCCGTAGCCGAACAAGTGATTATCAAACTTCAAGACAGAGATTATTCAATTGATGTGGGGGGTGGATTTGACTTCTTTCTCCCCTATTTCAAGTTTGCTATAGAATTCAAAACAGCAATAGGATTACCGGATTTACTTATTCATGAAGACACACCATTTTCCAATTCTATTGATAAATTAAGAAGTCGGACCTTTATCGTTTCTTTCACTTTTGAAGGATAATAAAACTCAAAAGCAATAAAAGTTAACACATAAAAAAAAGCAGGAAGTAAAACTTCCTGCTTTTTTATTATCGGTCGATTATTATCGTTTACTCTACAATCACTTTAGAAACTGAAGTGTTTCCGTTAACATTAATCTCTAGTTGATACACGCCTGCTGCAACACCTTCAAGGTTCATTTGAACATTTTGCTTGCCAACACCATTGTTGATGTTTGAAGCGATGATCACACGACCTGTAGCATCTACAAGACGAACATCTACTTTACCAGAAGCAGTATTGCTGAACTGAACATTCAAAATGCTGCTTGTTGGGTTTGGATACACATTAAGGTTTTCAATACCTTCTACTTCCTCTACTGCAGTGATTACTGAAACTACCACAGGAACTTGAGCGCTTTCACAAGAAACCTCTGGTGTAGAAATCATCCAGTTGTAATAGAAATAATAGTAGTTATCGAAATCAGCACCGCTAACATTTGTTCCAGTGATCGCTCCTGAAGTTCCAAGAGCATAAGGGAAACCAAATGGTGCGCCTGTTGTCAAATCTTTATCTCTCCACATGTTCGGGTTAGTTCCGCTTTGAGAGCGAAGGCCCATGTTTGAACCCGCAGGCACAGTGAAGTTCAGTGTAACTGTACTCTCGCCTTGTGGAACATCTACAGTAGCTGATTGCAATACGTTTGCAGCAGCATCAACCAATTCAATTGTACGAGAACCAGCAGAGTTGGCATTTACGTCAACGCTAACAAGAGTGAACTCTTCAAATGCATCAAACTTCAAGTAGAAGTTTGAGTTAGTAAGGAAGTTACCTTCATTAGAAACAAAGTCCGCTTTACCTCCATTCACATCACCACCGTAAGTAACTGTGTTAGTCACATAGAAGGTAGTATTTGAGTTCAAAGGATCAGTAGTGTATGAGTTACCAGTTCCCAATACATTGCTAGAACCATCATACCAAGTAATGTTTTGACCTGTAGCTTCCAAAGTAGCAGAAGTGCCAAGTTGAACAGATTGGTCTGCAGCTACTGGTAATGTAGTTTCCAATACATCTACATCGATATAGATGGTTCTTTGAGTACCACAACCTGCAGTTACATCTACATAGTAAGTACCACTTTCAGTTACTTCGATTGCTTGAGTATCTTCACCATTACTCCACAAGTATGAAAGTCCTTCTGAGCTTGTTAGCGTTACGCTACCACCCGCACAGAATGAAGTTTCACCGTTGATGGCTACAGTTGGCGCTGGATCTTCAGTAACATCTACTTCAATACTGTTTGAAATAGATCCACAACCATTTTCATCATAAACTACAACACTGTAAACACCATCTGAATAAGCTTCTGTCATGTTTGAGTTTGCAGCGTTACTCCAAATATAGTTTGAGAAAGTTTCGTTTGCCTGAAGCGTTATTGGACATCCAGTAGATGATCCTACTACAGAAATGGAAACAGAATAATCAGGACAAACACCTTCTACCACGTCGTGGAATGTGTTGATCGCTGGGTTTTCAATAACATAAGTTCCTCCAGCTGGCCAGTGAATAATTGCATAATCTACTGATTCAGCTGCTCCAAGACCGAAGTGTAATTGGTTGGTATTGGTGATACCGTATGACTCTCCTGCTCTAACGTCTCTGATTTGAGTTCCGAAAGAACCATGAATTTCTACAACCGCTCCAACCGCTTGTTTGTTGCTGATTGTACCTTCAAGATCGAAAACAACCCAATTGTTGTTGTTTCCATCATTGATGAAAAGCTTGTTGGGGTGTGCATTATCTGGAGTTACATAACTGTTTCCATAAGTAGCATACAAATCAAGGAAACCATCGTGGTTCAAGTCACCAATACCAAAGCTGTGCATGGTATCGTTGTTATCAAATGTGTTTTGAACCAATGTCCAAGTTTTATTACCGTTGTTGTGGTAGTAGCCATGAGCTCCACCGGCGTGCAACACATCAACATAACCATCATTATCAAAGTCAGCTAATTTTCCTTGAAGGAAGAAACCGCTCACTTCAAGACCAGAACCAGCTGTAATTTCTGTGAAATAGCCAAAGCCATCGTTTTCATAGATTTCCAAAGTACCACTGTGTGTAGTCAAGAAACAGTCAAAGTCTCCATCATTATCAATGTCTGCAAAGTCTGCAGTCCAAGATTGCTGAAGGTTTACTAGTCCTCTTTCTGGAGCTTCATCAGAATAATTGTTGTTTCCATCATTTACCAAAAGAATATTGGTACGACGTGGGTCGTATGGATCATTGATGAATTGACGGCACTTTGCAATCAACAAGTCAATATCTCCATCACGGTCGAAATCACACCATACAGTACCATAGTTACCGCTGTTATCGTTTCCACCTGGAACTTCTGGATAGAATACCATGTCGATCATACCTACACCGTTCACAAATCCACCAGTTGTGTTGTTGTGAAGAATAGCATTGTGTCCATCATCGTGACATGCGAAGCCATCAAGGAATCCATCGTTATCGATATCCGCAAAGTTGCATGCTTGCATGAAGATATCAGCCCAAGCATAAGTATCCATTGTGTATGAATCGTAGCCATTGATGTTTACGATTTTAACATCATCATAGCTACCCCCAGTCATTACATCTGCCCAACCATCGTTGTCAACGTCACCAACAGCCATACCCCACTGACTACTGTTTGAAACCTGACCATAATAGTGAGTTTCAAAAGAGCCATCAGCTTGCTGATAAGCGACATAGAGCTGCTTGCTTTGATCGAGAATTAGGATGTCTGCACGACCGTCATTGTCAACATCGGTAACGCCACCGCAGTTACCGCTATTTCTATCTGGACCTGCAACCGTACCTACTGAAAAGGTTTGTGCATTCGCAGAAACCGCCATTAAAGCGGAGAATGCCATTAGGTAGATTTTCTTCATTTGAAAGATTTGGTTAATGTTTAAAATAATCCTTAGGGGCACGAATGTAACGATTTAATAACAAAGGCCATTCAATGCTTACCCAATTTTTGGTCGATTCTTGGACTGCAATACATTTAGTTGGACTTTTCCCCCAAACAAAACCTTTAATAATGTGAACTTTTGTATTGAATTCTCGTTTTAATTGCGAATAAATTAAAATTGTGGTGAAAATCATTGGTACATCATTCGTACGTTAGTACATTGCGCCGATTTTTTTCTAGAGATTAAAACTTTTCAATCGATCCATGAGCGAGACAGCCAAAATAATTCTTGACGGTAAAGAATATGAACTTCCAGTAATTGAAGGTTCAGCAGACGAAAAAGCAATTGACATCACAAAATTGAGAGACCTTACCGGTTACGTCACTCTTGACAGTGGTTACAAAAATACTGGTGCTACTAAAAGTGCTATTACTTTCCTAGATGGAGAGAAGGGCGTGCTTTGGTACAGAGGTTATCCAATTGAGCAAATTGCAGAGTATGCAACTTTCCTAGAGGTATCATACCTGCTTATTCATGGAGAACTTCCTACTGAAAAGGAATTGACTTATTTCACAGAAAGCATCAGGAACCACACGTTGGTTCATGAGGACATGAAGCGTTTTTATGAAGCTTACCCAACTGGAGCGCATCCAATGGGGGTTTTGTCTTCTATGATTGCTTCTATGTCAACTTTCTATCCAGAGTCTTTGAATCCGAACAGACCTTTCAAAGACATTGAATTGACTATGCATCGCTTGATGGCTAAAATGCCAACTCTTGCTGCTCAAGCTCACAAAGTGAGCATCGGTCACCCGATCATGTATCCTAAGAACAGTTACTCTTACACTGAGAACTTCTTACACATGATGTTCGCTCTACCAACTTACGATTACGAAGTTGATCCAGTAGTTGATGATGCTTTGAACAAACTTTTGATTCTTCATGCCGATCACGAACAAAACTGTTCTACTTCTACAGTAAGAATGGTTGGTTCTTCACAAAGTAACCTATACTCTTCTATTTCAGCAGGTATTGCTGCTCTTTGGGGGCCACTTCACGGTGGTGCTAACCAAGCGGTAATCGAAATGCTTGAGCGCATCAAAGCTGACGGTGGAGATGTAAGCAAATGGGTTGCTAAAGCAAAAGATAAAAATGATAGCTTCCGCTTGATGGGCTTCGGACACAGAGTCTACAAAAACTTTGATCCACGTGCTCGCATTATCAAGAAGGCTTGTGATGATGTATTGAACAAACTAGGTATTCACGATCCAGTATTGGATATTGCTAAGCAACTTGAAGAAGTAGCATTGAAAGATGAGTACTTCGTAGAAAGAAAGCTTTATCCAAACGTTGACTTCTACAGTGGAATCATCTACCGTGCTATCGGTATTCCTACTGAAATGTTTACAGTAATGTTTGCATTGGGTCGTCTACCAGGTTGGATTGCACAGTGGAAAGAAATGGTAGAACAAGGTGATCCAATCGGACGTCCTCGTCAGATTTACACTGGTGCTACAGAAAGAGATTACGTGCCTTTGGCAAAAAGAGGATAATTCTTCAATTAGAGATATAAATAAGGCCGTTCAATGAACGGCCTTTTTACTTTATATACTTCTTGAATTAGCTCACTTTAACACCTTCTTTCGATACTTCAACGTGAACCACCTTTCCTTTGAAAAGCACATTAAAAGCAAATCCGGTCCATTGCTTCGGCAACATTGGATTGAAGGAAAGCTCACCATTATTAACGCGCATTCCACCAAAACCTTGAACTACCGACATCCACGTGCCAGCCATTGAGGTGATATGCAATCCTTCATGAGCCTCGTGATTGTAGTCATCAATATCTAATCTCGCTGTGCGTAGGTACATTTCATAAGCCTTCTCTTCATAACCGAGCTTCGCAGCTAGTATGCTGTGAACACAAGGAGATAATGAGCTTTCGTGAACGGTTAAAGGTTCGTAGTAGTCAAAGTTTTCCTTGATAATACTCTCCTCAAAATCATTTTCAAAAAAGAAAATACCTTGAAGCACGTCGGCTTGTTTGATGTAACATGAGCGCAAAATTCTATCCCAAGACCAATGCTGGTTAATAGGACGTTGCTTTGGATCTAATTGCGCGGCAGGTACAATTTCTTTATCGCAAAATCCATCTTGTTGTAAAAACACATTGGTACCTGCTTTTACACCGTAATACATTTTTTCTGAAATATCCTTCCAACGTTCAATTTCACTTTCTTGGAAATTGTATTTGTTGACTTTATCTCTTAATGCTTCTTTGTGATTCTTGCTCATCCAATCGTGCATCTCAGCGCAATAGTTCATGCACCAAACGGCAATGTAATTGGTGTACCAGTTGTTGTTTACATTGTTCTCATATTCGTTTGGACCTGTAACTCCGAGCATCACATACTTCTGTTTTTCCTCACTCCATGTGATACGCTGAGACCAAAAACGAGCGATGCCTAAAAGCACATCCCAACCGTGTTCGGCTACATATTTTTTATCTCCAGTATAATTCACGTAGTTGTAAATCGCATAAGCGATTGCACCATTTCTGTGGATTTCTTCAAATGTAATTTCCCACTCATTGTGACACTCCTCTCCGTTCATGGTTACCATCGGATAAAGTGCTGCGCCATTTGAAAACCCTAGTTTTTCTGCATTTTCAATTGCCTTGCCCAATTGATTGTAGCGGTAAACTAAAAGCTGTCTTGCTACTGCTTGATCTTTTGTGGACATGTAGAACGGGATGCAGTAGGCTTCGGTATCCCAATAAGTAGACCCACCGTATTTTTCACCTGTAAAGCCTTTCGGACCGATGTTCAATCGAGCATCTTCTCCGGTGTAGGTTTGGTTCAAATGAAAAATATTGAAACGAATTCCCTGCTGTGCCTCTGCATCACCGTCAATTCGAATATCAGCTAGTTCCCAAATGCGATTCCACTTTTCAATGTGCGCTTGCATCATTGCCTCAAACCCAATTCCCTTTGCGCGTTTTGCGGCTAATTCCGCTGCTTCAGCACATTTCTCAGGCTTGTAATTCAAGCTGCTCGTTACTCCGATGTATTTGTGCAAAATAATAGTATTGCCTTTATCGACCTTATGAGTTGAGGTAGCACTTGCGTATAAATCGGATGATTCATTCTTCCAATGCGCTCCATCTAATTCGCAAGACATTGCCACCGAAAGTTCGAAATCTGTTTTCTTGGTTCTTGTGGTAGCTACACCTGTTCCTGCTGAAGCCTTCGCAGCCACTGGAACCCAAAACTTTCGTCATAATTTGAATCGTGATTTTTAACATCACCATCTAGGTATGGAGTGAAAGTGATATCACCAGAAAAATTGATTGGAGTAATTTTATATTCAATAGCAGCTGTTTCATAGTCAGCCATAGAGCAAAATCTTGACACTTCTACCTTGACTTGCTTTGCTTCTCCTCCATCTCTATTGCCCAATAAAGGTTGATTGAGGTCCGCAACAAAAGTTCGTGTTAAAATGCCTTTTTGCATATCTAACACGCGTCTAAATTCAGACACTTCAACTTTTGCTAAGTCTAATTCTTCACCATCAATGTGAACGTTGATTCCGATCCAATTGGTGGAGTTTAGAACTTTTGCGAAATATTCTGGATATCCATTTTTCCACCAACCTACTCTGGTTTTATCTGGATAGTAAACTCCTGCAACATAGGAGCCTTGCAGTGTCGGACCGCTGTATTTTTCTTCATGGTTCGCTCTTTGACCAAAAGTTCCATTTCCAAGACTGAAGATACTTTCAGAACTTCTATGGTGCTTGGGCTCAAATCCTTCTTCGATAATCTGCCACGGATGTGTATGTAGATACTTAATCATATTTTGCTTATCTCTTCCGCAAATAAAGGAAAGTGTACAAAATACACCAACTTTTTTGCATCATTATTTTTCAAAGTAATTGTTTAAAACTATGATTCATGAAATTGTGGGTAACTTTTTGTATTATGAATCAAGTTATTAAAGCGTACACTATAAAATTGTATATCACTTTGATAATAGATTTATCCGTTCACAGACTATGATCCTAAGCATGCGTAACACACTCATTTTGTTTCTTTTAACCATATCCATCTCAAGTTTCGGTCAAAGGTTATCTCAGTTCACGAGGGATGCGGAACCGTTTATTGATGAACTTTCAGATTTGTTCAATGATGTAAAAAAAGGCACGGGAAAAGATTTTATTGAGAAGGAATTTGCCCCCATTTGGATTGATCAACCGGCCTATACGGTGCAGCAGCAAGAAATTATTTATGAGACTTTCGATACATTTTTGAAGAATAAAAACAAGGTATACCCTGATATTGAAAATTATGTTATTGCTCTAATTGCGTTTCCAAAAAGTGGAAAAACTGATGCTGACTTTCTTCAATGGCAAACCGTTTTGTCTAAAGTGATGGCGGAGAAAAAAGTTAAAAAATACGTTCCTGAATTTCTTGAAACTTCAGCTCTGCTTTTTACCGAAAAAACTTTTTATCAAAGTGATGCCGTAAAATGGCAATCGAGCAGCCCCGGATACAAGTTCGTTTTCGACTCTATTCCTTTGATTGAATTTCCTGGATTAGACCTAAAATGTTATAGCAAAGGCGATAGCAGCATTATATACGAAACTTCAGGTGCTTACTATCCAACTCTTGAGAGATTCATTGGAAATCAAGGAAAAATTAATTGGCAAAGAGCCGGCTTTGATCCTGGAAAAACCTTTGCCACATTCAATGATTACAATATCCGTATTAAAGGTTCTACCTTCGTGATTGACTCCGTTACATTTTACAATGAGTTTTTCGAAAAGCCATTAATAGGACAGATTACCGAAAAAATACTCGCCGACAAATCAGCTGAAAATGCGACTTATCCACGTTTTGAATCCTATTACAAGCGACTACAAATTCAAAACATTGTAGATAAAGTTGACTTCGACGGAGGTTTCACGCTTGCCGGAACGAAGTTGGCCGGATCTGGTACTGTTGAAGAACCTGCACTCCTTACATTCTATCGTGATTCTAAAAAATTCTTAGTGGTTCGAAGTCTCGAGTTTGATATCAAACCCGATAGAATTATGAGTCGACATGTCGCTGTTACATTTTTTGTGAAAGAGGACAGCATCACACACCCCGATTTGAGTTTGACTTTTGATAAGAAAAGTAGACAGCTCGTACTGTACAGATCGGAAGAAGGTGTATCTAAAAGTCCATTCCAAAACACGTATCACAACGTGGATATGTATTTTGAGGCAATCTATTGGAATATAGATGACCCAATGATTAAAATGGGTAGCCTCGACGGTAGTTCTCAGCACTACGCATCGTTTGAATCCAATGCATATTTCAAAAAGAAGCGTTTTGATACAATGATGGGTATTAGCTATAACCATCCCCTATCGCAGATTAAATCTTTTACAAAGAGTATTGGTCGTGATGAATTTTATGCATTCGATCTTTCCAAGTTCCATAATATGTCTGAAGAACAATGGCACATCACATTGATTGACTTGAACAATAAAGGTTTTGTAGATTACAATTTGAATACGAGATGGGTTATAGTGCGACCAAAGCTTTATCACTATATCGAAAACAACATCGGTAAAAAAGACTACGACGTAATTCAATTTAATAGTGAAGTTCCGAAAGGAAACAATGCACAATTGAGTCTTTTGAACTATGACTTGCTTCTAAAGGGAATCGAAACCTTCCAGTTGAGTGATTCTCAAAAAGTGACCATTTATCCTAGAGGTGGTGAAGTGCTTTTGAGAAAGGACAGAAACTTCACATTTGGTGGTCGCGTATTTGCCGGTAATTTTGAATTCCTCGGATCTGAGTATGAGTTTACATACGACAACTTTAAACTGGATCTTATAAAAGTGGACAGCTGCCGCATTTATGTTGAAGATGAAACGAGTGGAAAAGACATTTATGGAAATTATAACAAGCGCCGACTAAAGTCAGTATTACGAGACATCGCTGGTGAAATACGAGTCGACTCGCCTACGAATAAGGGAGGTTATCACTCCTACGCCTATCCACAGTATCCCATTTTTACATGTACCAAACTCTCCTATGTCTATTGGGATGATAAAGCCATTCAGGATGGAGTGTATCAACGTGAAAAATTCTATTATCAAGTTCAACCGTTCGTAATCGACTCGCTCGATAACTTTACCAAAAAAGATTTGAAATTTAATGGCACTCTCGTCTCCGGAGGCATATTTCCAGATATTGAGGAGCCGCTCGTCTTAATGGACGACTATTCTTTAGGATTTAAAAAAGGAACAGGAGACGCTGGTTTGCCGGCATATGGAGGTAAAGCAAAGGTGGTGGCTGATTTGAAACTTGACTACTCAGGATTGAAGGGTGGCGGTGATTTGAACTACCTCACTTCTTCTGCTAGTTCTGATGAATTTACTTTCTTGCCAGAAAAGACCTTTGGGCGAACGAAACGGTACGTCAATAGAGAGAAAACCGCAAAGGTGGAAGTCCCAAAAGCCTCTTGCGACACCACTGATCTAGCCTTCTTCCCAACCAAGGATCTACTCGATATTACCAGTAAGAAGACTCCTATTTCATTCTTTGAAAATGAAGCGACACTAGACGGCACCATTCACTTGAAGCCTCAAGGAATGAGAGGGCAAGGATTAATGGAATTCAGTGGAGCGAAATTGACCTCTGAAGACTTCAGTTATCAAAAAAGAAAAATCCTAGCTGACACAAGTGCTTTCCAATTGGCTGGAATGGGTGATTTAGGTGGACTTGCATTTAAGACTGACAACGTAAATGCTAATGTAGATTTCGACAAACGACAAGGTTTGTTTAAATCCAACAGTGGTGAAACCAAGATTGAGTTCCCTACGAACCAATATGTTTGCTTTATGGACCAATTCACATGGTTCATGGACAAGGACGAAATGGATTTGTCCTCATCTAGAAAAGCTAAAGAAGACTTGGTTATTGATACAAGTGAAGAAGAAAAACGAAGCAATTTCTTCAGCGTTGCTGCAGGACAAGACTCCCTCAATTTTCTTTCAACCAAAGCCAAATACGACTTAAGGAAAAGCGAAATTACATGTAAGAAAATTCAGTACATCATTGTAGCTGATTCCAAAATCACTCCAGATAGTGGAACTGTTGTAATTCAAAAATATGCGGATATGCAGCCGCTGGAACGTGCGCAAATTCTAAGTAACTACGTTACACAGTACCATAAAATTTTCAATGCGAACTTGAAAATTGAAGGTCGCAACAAATACTATGGAGAAGGATCTATCAAATACGTAGATGAAAATAAGAAAGAGCAAACCATTGTACTGAACGATATTAAAGTGGATACAAGTAGGCAAACAATAGGTAAAGGAAAAATCAAAATGGAGGATCAGTTCTTCCTCTCACCTGCTTATGAATTCTATGGCGACTTTGCCCTTTCAGCTAATAATCAATACTTGACTTTCATGGGTGGGGCCAAAATCCTTCACAACTGTGAAACGATGGAGCGCACATACTATAAGTTTACTTCTGAAATCAATCCGAACGACATCTATATCCCTGTGGACTCAGCTCTTAGAGATATGGACTACAGTAAGCTTGGTGTGGGCTTGATGGTCACGGATGATACGCCAATGGAAATTTACCCAGCATTCTTAAGCAATAAAATTGATAAGGATGATAAAGGCCTAGTAGAAGCTAAGGGTTCTTATGCTTTGACAAAGCCACTAGAAGGTATTTGATTGGGTCAAAAGAAAAAATCAAACAACCAAACTTGCCGGGCAATCTGGTGGTATTGAATACCGAGAAATGCGAACTTGAAGGAGATGGAGAAGTCACATTTAATGTCGACTATGGTCTGATTAAGTTCAGGAATGTTGGAGAAATGAACTACAAAACCAATCAGAATGAACTGTCCTCTTCTGGGGTTTGCTTGTTGAATTTCCCATTCGATGACGGTGCCTTGAAGCGTATCTATGAGCAAATTGAACAATGGCCAAATTTGAATCCTGTTGATGTAACTAAGACCAAGTACGAAAAGGCTTTGGTTGAATTTATGGGTACTGAAAAGTCGGATAAACTCATTTTCAGAATTGAACTTAAGCGGTCAGTTGAAAAAAGTGCCCGAAGAAATATTGAGCACTTTCTACTTTGCAGATGTGAAATGGACTTGGAATCCGACAGACGAAACTTTCTCCACGGTAGGACCTCTTGGTATTGCAAGTATGGATAAGAAGCAGCTTTTCCGTTATGTGAAAGGTAAGATAGAGATCGAACGCCGCAGAAATGCTGATGTATTGAGAATGTACATCGAATTGGATGCGGGTACTTGGTACTACTTTGAATATAAGCTTGGAATCATGAACATTATCGGTAGTGATAAGGAATTCTTGACCATCATGACAGAAATTAAGGACGATAAGCGGAGATTTGAGGAAAACAACAAGAAGTACACCTTCCAGTATATTGCCTCCAAGAAGAAAAGAGATGATTTTGTGAGTCGTTTCCCTGATTTGAATTAAATTGAAACTTTTGTGAGGTGCTTCCGTAAGAAGGGGAAAGAACCTGACAAAAAACAGAAATCATGAGCAATGTACAGTTGGAACAGATAAAATCACTTGTAACAGCGTTGCACGCTATTCAAGAGAGAATGGAAAAATCAAAAAGTATTTTCCCAATCATCACGAACATTTGCAATCTCGATATGAAGAGATTCTGCATCAAGCAAAACGAATCAAGTACTGCCTCCGTGGATGGCAGCATAAAAAAATAAAAAACAGCTTCATTTGAAGCTGTTTTTTTGCCCTCTACTTTCGAGTTAGTGGTAGAATGTTAGCTTTGTCAAACAAACGAACCAATATGTCGAAAGTAGCCCTCGTGACGGGTGCAAGCAGCGGTATAGGAAAAGCAGTAGCACTTGAACTGAGAAATGAAGGATTTACAGTCTTCGGCGCAAGTCGAAAAGTAACTACTGGAATTGTTGAAAATGACATCATCCAACTAAAAATGGATGTCAACTCTGAGCCCTCTGTTAAGGCTGCAGTTGATTATATTATTCAAGAACAAGGTAAAATTGATGTTGTAATTAATAATGCAGGTCTTGGTATCATTGGAGCTGTGGAAAGTGTGAGTGATGAAGAAGTGAAAGAAATATTTGACACCAATGTCTTCGGAGTATTGAATGTGTGTAGGCACACCATCCCCTATTTAAAAAAGCAATCAAAATCATACATTTTCAATATCACTTCCATAGCGGGATTGATGGGATTGCCATTTAGAGGAATCTATAGTGCTAGTAAGTATGCAGTTGAAGGGTTATCAGAATCGCTTAGTCAAGAAGTAAAGGACTTTGGAATCAAAGTGATTCTTATTGAGCCTGGCGATTTTAATACCAATATCAATCAAACAAGAAAGATTGCCAAAAACACCCCAGAGGAGTACTTGGAATTGGAGAATAAGGTGTTGGATCAGGTGAATCGAGAGGTTTCTTCCGCCCCCAATCCTTCGTTGATTGGTAGGAAGATCATTTCTATAATGAAAAAGCGTTACCCCCGTTTGCGATACAAGGTGGCAACGCCTTTTCAAAAATTCAGTGTCTTAACCAGAGATATTATTCCAGACCGCTGGTTTGAATATCTTATAATGTGGTATTACAAAGTTTAATCTTTCCAATCCGCCACAAACACGTTAGTATCACGTGTTCTGCCGTTGTTTCTATTGCTACACCAAGCAAATTTCTTTCCATCAGGTGAGAACATTGGGAATGAATCGAACTGCTCATCAAAAGTCAATTGCTCCAACCCTGTTCCATCTAAATTTACTAGAAACAAGTTGAAAGGAAATCCTCTTTCACTCTTATGGTTGCTACAGAAAATGATTCTATTTCCGTCAGGAGTGAAGGTTGGTGCCCAGTTAGCTTTACCTAGGTTTGTAACTCTTTGAGCATTTGAACCATCAGCATTGGCCACCCAAATCTCAAGGTTTGAAGGCTCCACCATATCTTGATCTAGTAATTCTTTGTAAGCTTTTGCGTCTTCCCCTTCAGGTCTTGAGGCTCTCCAAACGATTTTAGTTCCGTCTGGGCTGAATGCTGCTCCACCATCATATCCGAGGGTATTTGTGATTTGCTTCACATCTGAACCATCAAGATTCATTGTGTACAATTCCAAATCACCACTTCTCAAAGATGTGAATACGATTTTGTCTCCTTTAGGACTGATTGTAGCTTCAGCATCATATCGTGGATTGTCGGTCAAACGATTTGTGATATTTCCAGAAAGATCGGCAGTGAAGATGTCGTATGAAGGGTAAAGCTGCCATACGTAGCGGTGCCCCATATCTGGCACTGGAGGGCAAGAGTCGCCTCCTAAGTGAGTGCTCGCGTATAATATGCCTTTATCACCAGGTAGGAACCAGCTACAAGTTGTTCTACCCTTTCCTGTAGAAATCATTTGAAGTTTATTGCTATCAGGTTTTTCAGAGATGTCCAACATGAAAATTTGGTCGCAACCTAGTTGCCAGTTTGGATTATCACTTTGGAAAATCAGGTGTGTTCCTGCAAAATTCCAATATGCCTCAGCATTGTTTCCACCGTAAGTCAATTGACGCACATTTTCGAAGTGCTTTTCATTTGGATAAATGAGGTCTGCTTGTGATGGTTTTTCTACTTTAGGTTCCTCTGTTTTTGGAGCATCACCGCAAGAAGCAGCCATTAAGGCCATCGCTGATAGAATAAAATAATTTGTAATTTTCATAGTAAATGCAAAAATTGGATGCAAATGTAACCTCTGTGACAAACGAAGTCTCATAGAATTGTAAATTGCGCCCAAAATCAGACAATATGAATCATTCGAAAAAATTGATGCTAGCATTCGGATTGCTTGGTGTCACATTTGTTTTTTCTCCAGGCTTTCAGTGTTCAAGAGCTGTGGGCACAGCAGCTATTTGGGAAGATAGTGCTCCCAAAAAGAGCATTGACTCGCAAGAACGCATTTTAGGTGTTTTAGCATCTGACTCTTTGGAAGGAAGAGGAACGGGAACGGAAGGTGAAAGAAAGGCTGCGGCTTATATCGTTTCTCAATTTGAAATTATTGGGTTGAAACCTATGGGCGATGATGGAACTTGGTTTCAAACTTTTAGCTATGTTCCTCACCACACAGCTCAGCTGCATCAAGTGGGAGATTCTGTGAAAATGGGAATGGGACTTTCAAAAGAAATCATTGGACGTAATGTAATCGGCTACTTGGACAATGGTGCTGCTACAACTGTTGTAATTGGAGCTCATTACGATCACCTTGGATATGGGGATGAAAACTCATTGTTTGTTGGTGGTCCAGCAATTCACAACGGTGCTGACGACAATGCAAGTGGTGTGACAGCAATGATTACGCTTGCGGATAAAATTTCAAAATCAAATTTGAAGAACAACAACTATTTATTCATGGGCTTTAGCGGTGAGGAAAAAGGACTTTGGGGAAGTAACTACTTCGTGAAAAATCCTACCATTGACAACATGAATTATATGTTGAATATGGATATGGTGGGCAGATTGAATACTGGAAAGTCGCTTGCAGTAAGCGGGATTGGTACTTCAACTCCATGGGAAGAAGTTTTAAAAGCCGAAAACAAATATGGATTTGATCTAGTGCTTACTGAATCAGGTGTTGGGCCAAGCGATCAAACTTCATTCTATAACATTGGTATTCCTGCTGTGCATTTCTTTACTGGTCAACATGAAGACTATCACAAGCCAAGTGATGACGCAGATAAAATCAATTACCAAGGATTGAAAGATGTTACAAATTACATCTATGATGTAGTTGTGAATCTTAATGACAATGGGAAATTGGATTTTAAAAAGACGAAGGATGAAGACACCGCTAAGGCTGCAGATTTTAAAGTTACTTTAGGGGTTATGCCAGACTATTTGTACAGTGGAGAGGGGATGAAAATTGATGGAGTGAAGGAAGAAAGACCTGCCGCATTAGCTGGTATGAAAGCAGGAGATATTGTGAAAAAGATTGGTGATATGAGTATCTCTGACATGTACAGCTACATGGAGGCTTTGAGCAAATATGAAAAAGGACAAACTACGCCAGTAACTATCGAAAGAGATGGTAAAGAAATGGTTGTAGATGTGACTTGGTAAAAAGACTGCTTTGTTATACGACGAGGGCTGCAAGAGCAATTCCGATGAGGATCGCAAGAAACTTCATCCAATTGAACTTGTGGCCCTCTTCACTTTCAAAAATAATGGTGGTTGAAACGTGAAGAAGAATACCGATAAGGACACCGGTTACTTTAGGAGTCAAGGTTTCAATGCCGTGAATATCCATATCTATCATGGTGTGATGGAACAAAGCGCCCGCTGGTGCAACTAAAGCGAAAAGAACAATCCAAATTAAAGCGCGACCAATCTTCACTCCGCTATTAACAAGTAAAGCAGCAAAAACGAGTGTTTCGGTTACTTTATGTAATGAAATACCAATAAGTAGTGAACCTCTGTGATCATGAAGACCTGCATGGTCGTGTGCACCGTGATCGTGGTTATGGATATGTCCAGCCATTTCACCACCAAACGGCATTCCTTCGATGAATGCGTGAATCCAAAGAGAGACCATTACCATAAAGAGAAATCGGGTCCCTACGTGATGATGCGTATGTGCGTGTCCATGTTCCACTCCGTGGGAGAAGAAATCTAAAATTACTTGCAGTAAAAAACCTCCCATAACATACCATCCAGCATACTCAATGCCCGATTCGAAGAGTTCTGGAAAAAGGTGAAGCAAGGTGAGGCTTAATAGGTAAGCAGCACTGAAAGCTAGTAACAACTTAATTCCTTGAGTGGCCTGTTTACGTGTAATGAAGAATATCCCGGCGCCCAACATGGCAGCGAGGAACAACACAAGCATATAAAAAAATGGAGATTCTCCGTTCATCGTTTTCTAGAAATCGTAATAAATCTATCAGACTCGTTTTGGTCGAACTCATCCAAAAAATAGCTGCCAAAAGTATGAACAATTTGAAAACCTTGGCTCTTTAGCCATTCAATCAAAGTTTCTGGTTCGATCAACTGCACGCGTTCTTCAAAGTGATAATCCTTTCCTTTATCTGAAAATTGAATTGATTTTTTGATAAATCCGCCTTCTAATTTTTTCTCTATTAGAAATTTCACTCCTTCGATTGTCTTTTCTTGAGAAGAAATAAGTTCATTTTTAACTTTAGAGGAATTAAAATAATCAATCACAAACCATCCTTCTGGCTTCAAATGCTTATGAACATTTTCAAGCACTTTAACATTATCTTCCACTTTATCGAAATAGCCAAAGCTGGTAAATAGATTGAAAATGGCGTCAAAAGAAGTTCCTAATTTGAAATTTCTCATATCAGCTGTTTCAAAATGAAGTCCTGGTTTTTCATTTTTTTTAGCTTCTTCTATGCTATTTACAGATAGGTCTACTCCTACAACATCATATCCCAAACTTCTCAGGTGAATGCTATGACGGCCTTTTCCGCAAGCTAAATCCAGCACACTACTATGTCTTTTGAGACTTAAGAAAAGGGTTAGTCTATCGATAAAATCCGCCGCTTCCTCCTCACTTCTATTCTTGTAAAGTATTGAGTAATAAGGAGAATCAAACCATGTTTTAAACCATTCGGGGGTATTCTTATTCATTCGGCGGCATGTGAAATCAGCCGCGAAGATATAAACCGTTTAATTGTTAATACAATTGAACATTTTTTATCACTTTTACGTTTTGATTTAGCATATTGCAACGGTTTTAATCAAATACCCACAGATGGAAAATATTCAAATGCAGCCAACTCCGAAAACTCCTCACATTTATTTTAATGAGGCTGAAGGAGTGCTCGAAATTAAAGGCAGATCGATTCCAGAAAATTCTTTGGACTTTTACAAGCCTTTGATTGAATGGGTTGAAAATTATGCGGCTTCTTCTAAGCCAGAGACTGTAGTTCACATTCAATTGGAGTACTTCAATACAAGTTCTAGTAAGTGTTTGCTGGATCTATTCAAAAGATTAGAAGCAATTTCGAACAAAGTCGTTATCAATTGGTATTACGAGCAAGACGACGAGGACATGTTGGAAGCAGGTGAAGATTATGAAGCAATCATCAATGTTCCTTTTAAAATGATTGAGGTGGAAGAGCTTAAATAAGAATCATGTAAGCCCTAAATATTTTTGAAGCGGAAATCAATAGGTTTCCGCTTCTTTTTTTGCCGAAATTCTGGTTGACACCGACTTAACTAATCTTCCCAACAAGTTGAAAAACCAGCGGAATCCATCAAAGAACAACACAATTGCCAATACAATAGTCATCATCCAAATTACCATAATATTCGCAGATAGTGTCGTGAGCTGGCGTCCCATGAATGGTTTAGTAGGTGCGTAAAAATGTGCCCCAAATAGTCCAACATCAACTGGTGTAAGGTAGATCAAATTTTGTTTTTGAACCAACTGACCATCATACTCGACGATCTTTTTGATGTCATTTTTATTTGTTACAAAATCTTCTAAGCTCTCGTTGAAATTATCGTCTTGAAGCTTTAAATAAGCCTCTCTTGACTCAGGTGTCTTTGTAAGATTTGTAATGATTTCTTCTCTTTGGCTATTGGCATAATTGTATGCACGGATATAGAACTTTTCAATTTCCAACAAGGCCACATCAAGATCATTTAAAATCCCAACAGATACTTTGGAAGGATACAGGCTTTCTACCGCTTCAAATTGAAAACTTGGATTATGAGTAATTTCCTTTTCAATTTCATTTCGAATAATCTCAAGATTATACTCAAAATTTTCAGACTTATTTCCGCTTTGCAATTGTTTTCTTGCTTCATTGACTTTCGAGGTCAATTCCTTCACCCAATAATCTTTTTTCCAGCCACAGTATTTTCTGCTTTGATCTACTTCAAAGAAATGTGTTGTGAAATCATTGTTTCTGAATTGATGAACCGCCATGGCTTCATAGGCCCATCTCGATGTCATTACGTTACCAATTAATGGTACACTGGTTTGACTTGCAATGGCAGGAAATAGTCGGTCGAATCTTACAATTACTCCACTAAACAACAGCTGTGGAATAATCAGAATAGGAATTATGATATAAATAACCTTAGCACTGTTGAATGATGCTGAGATATTCAAGCCCAATACATTTGCGAAACAACTTGTGCTGAATAGAACCATCCAAAAAGGAAGGAGCATTCCTTTCACCTCTAAAATAGAATTGCCGATTGCTACAAATGTTAAACTTTGAATCAAGCTTATGAAAAACATGATTCCTATTTTACTCAAGAGATAGCTCCCTTTACTGAGATGAAGGTATTTTTCTCTTTTAAGTATTTTTTGATCCTTAATAATTTCCTCCGCACTAACTGTCAAACCGAGAAAAAGTGCTACCACCACGGAGATGAATAGGTATTGAGGAAAATTCAAGTTTTCTCTCAATGTGTAAGAAGCTTCTCCTCCATCTCCTGTTGGATAGTATTTGATGAAAAGAGATAGTACCAATGCCAATACAGGAGCCTCCAGGAAATTGATGAGCATGTATTGCTTATTGGCAATTTTACTTAAAACATCCCGGACGATAAAGACTTTGAACTGGCTGAATTTACTCGGTAGTGCGAAAGTACTTTCCGGCTTAACATTTTCTTCTTCAACCTTATCTAGGTGATTACCGATGATAACATTGTAAAAATTACTCCATTCTTTTGGAGAAATTTTTCGGTGCTCCGTTTCATTACCATATTCATCCACCACTTTCGCTTCAATGATATTGAAGATCTGTTCCGGATTCACATTACCGCAATGAGGACATTCACTTTCAGATAGATTTACCTGGTTTACAAGTCTCTTGAAGTAAATAATACTCTCTACCGGATTGCCATAATAAATAGGGTAACCACCATTATCCAAGATAAATAGCTTATCGAACATTTTGAAAATGTCACTACTTGGTTGGTGAATGACCACAAAAATGAGTTTTCCTCGAAGTGTTAATTCCTTGAGGAGATCCATGATGTTTTCAGAATCTCTACTAGAAAGTCCACTTGTGGGTTCATCAACAAATAAAACAGAGGGCTCACGAATTAATTCGAGAGCGATATTCAAGCGTTTTCTTTGCCCTCCTGAAATGGTTTTTTCAAGCACAGAACCAACTTTCAAATCTTTACATTCAAACAATCCTATAGATTGCAATGTATGAATCACCAGATCTGAAAGTTCTTGATCTGTTTTATCGTTGAAACAAAGTTTGGCGTTGTAATATAAATTTTGAAATACAGATAATTCTTCAATTAGTAGGTCATCTTGAGCCACATATCCTAGCACACCTGATACTTCATCTGGTTGATGGTGAATATCCAATCCATTTATGGTAACAGTACCATAAGTTGGAGTGTAATTTCCATTCAGTACATTTAGCAACGTGCTTTTTCCGGCACCACTCCCCCCCATAATTCCAATTAAATTCCCTCCCTCTTCCATCAAGTTAAATTGATGCAAAGCTTGTTTATTGGATCCTGGGAAATAGTATGAAACATTTTCAGCGCGATAGACAATTCTACTTGTACCTTCAAGCTTCAAATATTTATGCAAAACATCGCTATAAAATACAGGATTGATTTTGCTACCACGAATAGTAGAACCTTGGCCTAGAACATAAGTACGACCGGGAATAATGTTCTGACTGTTCAGATAAAGCGAGTCAGGACCAATATATCGTACGAAGAATAAATTCTCCTCTTCGAGTCTAAGAAAAACTAACTTTCCTCTTAAGCCTTCTACGCTCAAAATTCCATCGATGGTATGCTCGTGCCCGGTAGACTTGGCTGTAAGAAATGCGTTCGCATCAAAATCGGTTTCCTCTTTTCCTTCAACCAATTTCTTAATGAGTGCAAAGGTTTCTTTGTCAATATTAAATGCTTCAGTAACGGTCTCAATAAATTCCCACTCTTGCTCACCACTTTCATTAAAATCAGTGATGAATTCTAGAAGTCGAACCAACACAAAGAATTTCTCTTTTTGTTGTAGTTCGTCGTTGATTTGAGAACAAATGCGAAGCACTTTGACAGAAGCGAGTGAGGTTCTCTTTTCTGAGGATTTTCCTTGGTGGAATTTCTCAGCGAACTTCTCATAATCTTCCAAATACTTATTTACCAGTTCCTTATTCAACTGTTGTCTCAGAAAGACAGCCACAATTTCTCTACCGGAGCTTTTATTTGCTCCAGCGATAATTGCAAACAATTGCATTAAGGCACGTAATATCCCTGCGCTCATTAATTAGAAGAGAGTAATTTCTATATTAATTTACTTTTTAAAACCGATTATAATAACGGCACACCCTGAAGTGCTTCTAGATTCATCTAATGATGCCTCTACATTGACAGTCATGGTATTCTCAATCACAAAATCCCAGTATGGAGAGTTACCGTTTTCTTGACTTGAGAAAAGTTGATTTTTTTCTTGATCGAAAATTTTAAAGATCAAATTACCATCACCATTGCCACTGCACGCAGCAATTCGGTATGTATTTCCGCCAAATAATGTTGTTTGGAATTCGGCTATTTCACCTCCATTCAACAAAGCACGGTACGCTTGTCCGTCGGTAATATAATTTTGAGTAATGTGCGTTTCGCATGAACCAGCCAAACTATCACATTGTGCATTTGAAATTAAAAATCCAATAGCTAAAGCCAGGGTGAAGACAAATTTTTTCATGATTTCTACTTATTGGATGATTAGATTTCTAATTTCATTGATAAGTGTTTCCACTTCTTTCAATTCTTCCAGATCCATTTCAACATTGCTCTTACTTGTGAAGTAAGTTGTCTTGTTTTTGATATCTGTTATCGGTTTGCCATAGGTATATGTCATTTCAAGATCTTCATAAACCTCTTGCAATTGATCCATTTTCGATTTCAAATCATTTAAAGCAGGATCTTCAATTTTTGAGAGTAGTCCGTTCAAACTCGAGCAAGCATGTTTTTGCTCACCAATGCGATTGCGAACATCTTTGCTGATCACAGCTGCATCTGTAGCTAAGTGAATTGACTCCACCCATCCTCCAAGAAGAATTAGACCTGCCAAGTCGCTTCGTTGATTATTTTTCAAGTACCTGTCAGCAGATGAAAAGAATTGAGCACTAAGTCTGAGCACCGAATCTCTTTCTGAAATATTGTTTGACAATCGAGACACTAGTTTCCCATCAATATGATCCAATACCTCAAGCTCACTCGCTGTTTTGCCGACCGCATCGAAGTAATCGCTTCCTAACTGACCTTGTTTGAAGTTGGAGATATATGCCAAGTCAGCACCAAATATTCCCAAATTCATGGCTTTTTTGTGCTCACTGAGATATTCATCTCTTTTAGTCAAATCGTGTAATTTTTCCTTTCTAAAAGGAACATTCGTTTGTTCCACCAAAATGGCAAGTTGTGTTGGTGACGGAATCGAGATGATTTGTCCTTCCAATTTGATTGTTCCTGCGGATGAAACGCTGTTGCTATCCAGAATAGGTGCAGCGTTGTTGGTGGCGTTTGGTTGCTCGCATCCGGTACTGATAATCAGTGCAAAACCGGCCAAAACCAAACTACTAATGAATATGGGGCGGAGACTCATAGGTGTTGATCTTTTGTTAATCACTAAGTTGCTTGTACGGTATACTTTATAAAAAGATACAATACGTTGAACAAAGTAAAGGTTTTTGAGCCTATCCCCTATTACATTTGCAGTCCAGTTATCAAAGACAGGATACTCATATGTTTGAAAATTTAACCGATAAGTTTGAAAGGGCCTTTAAAGTACTCAAAGGTGAAGGCCAGATCAGTGAAGTAAATGTTGCAGAAACGCTCAAAGAGGTGCGCAGAGCCCTTTTGGACGCAGACGTTAGCTACAAAACAGCCAAAGACTTTACGGAGCGTGTCAAAGAAAAAGCTTTAGGTCAAAATGTATTGACTTCGGTTTCGCCAGGTCAATTGTTAGTAAAAATCACTCACGATGAGCTGAAAGAGCTCATGGGTGGTGAAGCGCAAGACATTCAAATTCAAGGCAGTCCTGCGGTGATTTTGATGAGTGGTCTTCAAGGTAGTGGTAAAACGACTTTCTCAGGAAAGCTAGCAAACTACCTCAAAACCAAAAAAGGAAAGAATCCCCTTCTTGTAGCTTGTGATATCTACCGCCCCGCGGCGATCGACCAGCTACATGTGGTGGGAGATTCGATAGGCGTTAAAGTATTTAGCGACAAGGAAAATAAGAATGCTGTCGATATTGCTACCAAAGCGATTGCTTTTGCAAAACAGAATGGTCATAATGTCGTAATCGTCGATACTGCGGGTCGTTTGGCCATTGACGAGGAGATGATGCAAGAGATTGAAAATGTAAAAAAAGCTATCTCTCCTTCTGAAACGCTTTTCGTTGTGGATGCAATGACTGGTCAAGATGCGGTAAATACTGCTAAGACCTTCAACGAGCGCCTCAACTTTGATGGTGTTATTCTTACGAAATTGGACGGTGACACCCGCGGTGGTGCCGCTCTTTCAATCAAAAGCGAAGTAAGCAAACCAATCAAGTTTGTTGGTACGGGTGAAAAAATGGATGCATTAGATGTATTCCACCCCGATCGTATGGCTTCTCGTATCCTTGGTATGGGTGATGTGGTGTCACTTGTCGAAAAAGCACAGGAGCAATATGACGAAGAACAAGCGAAGCGCCTAGAGAAGCGAATTAAGAAAGATCAGTTTGATTTCAATGACTTTCTGGATCAGATCCAACAAATCAAGAAAATGGGTAACGTGAAGGATTTGATGGGAATGTTACCAGGTGTTGGCAAAGCCATGAAGGATGTTGAGATCAGCGATGATGCATTCAAACATATCGAAGCGATCATTCGCTCTATGACTCCACAAGAACGCTCTAATCCATCTGTTCTAGACGTTAAACGTAAAAACAGAATTGCTAAAGGAAGCGGACGCAATTTGGATGAAGTAAATAAGCTATTGAAACAATTTGACCAAACGAAGCAAATGATGAAAATGCTTACAAACAAGAGTCAAATGATGAACATGATGAAAAACATGAAAGGCATGCGCCGCTAATAAAATGAACGCAATTCAAACTACTGACTTCAACCTGCCAGGACAATTAAACGTGTATCACGGAAAAGTTCGTGATGTGTACAGCTTGGAAAATGATATTTTGGTAATGATAGCCAGCGATCGCATATCTGCTTTCGATGTTATTCTACCTCGCCCCATTCCATTCAAAGGTCAAGTATTAAATCAAATCGCTGAGCGCATGCTAGACGCCACCTCATCGATTGTTCCTAACTGGAAATTGGCAAGTCCTGATCCAAACGTTACCATCGGTAAACGCTGTGAGCCTTACAAAGTGGAAATGGTTGTGCGTGGATATCTCACAGGACATGCATGGAGAACGTATAAAAGCGGATTGCGCGTATTATGTGGTGTATTTCTTCCTGAAGGTTTAAAAGAACACGACAAACTCCCATCACCTATTATTACTCCTACTACTAAAGCTTCTGAAGGTCACGATGAAGATATCAGTAGAGAAGAAATTATTGCGCAAGGCATTGTATCCGAGTCAGAATACACTCAAATAGAAAAGTACGCTCTAGCCCTCTTCCAAAGAGGAACGGAACTAGCAGCAGCTCAAGGACTCATTTTGGTAGACACCAAATATGAATTTGGAAATTTGAATGGTGAAATTCTCCTTATGGACGAGATTCATACTCCTGATAGCTCTCGTTATTTCTATGCAGATGGATATGAAGAACGCCAAGCGAAGGGTGAACAGCAAAAGCAATTGAGCAAAGAATTTGTAAGAGAATGGCTCATCGAAAATGGCTTCATGGGTAAAGATGGTCAACAAGTGCCTGTGATGTCGGATGAGTTCGTAAATCAAGTTTCAGCGCGTTACATAGAGCTTTATGAAAAAGTCACTGGGTTAACGTTTGAGAAGCAGGATTACAACGGCGCTCTTCAGCGAATCGAAAGGAATATTTTACAATCAATAGGATAAAAAAAATCCCGACAATTGTCGGGATTTTTTATGAGTTTATGTTTTTGATTATTTACCATCAAGAACAGTAATTTCACCAGTCTTCGAAACTTTTCTGCTTGCGCAGTCTACCATTTCATAATGATAGAAGTATGTTCCTGGATTCAATTTATTCCTAGGAGCCCAAATATCATATGGGTCATTATTATAGCTTCCGTATATTCCTAGTGGATCTGGTTTGAATCGGTCGTAGTCATGAATTTCAGCTACTAACTCACCATATCTTGTGTAGATCAACATATCGAATGTATCAATACATCTTCCCATCACACGGTAAACGTCGTTCAATCCGTCGCCATTGATAGTAATTACGTTTGGTACAATCAATACAACGTCCTCATCAATACTTAAAATGATTTGATCTTCTTGAGAACACTCACCCAAATATGAAGTTACGATTACATCATACAATCCAGGAGAATTGTATGTCATTTCCACATTACCCGTACCAATAATACCTTCTTCCGTCTCACCGTTTCCAAAGTCCCAATCAAAGCTTGTAGCATTAGAAGAGATTTGGAAAGTAACTGGCCCTACAAGTTCGTTGTTGAAACCACCAATTGTTGAGAAAATGGTATTAATAATTGTTACCGCTACTGAAACTTGAGCCGAACCACCACAACCGTTAGCATCTGTACCAGACACTGTAAAGATTGCCGAGTTGGCAGGAGTAGATGTCGCAATATTGTTGTTTGCATTCTGGATGTTCTGAGAAGAAGTCCAGTTGTAATTTACTAATCCAGTAGCTGTAAGCGTTACCTGTTCACCTTCACAAATAGAATTATCGTTTACGGTTGCTGTAACCACAGGAAGTGGATTTACGGTAATTACAACTTGATCTGTGTTTTGACAACCATTAGCATCGGTTCCTGTTACGGTATAAGTGGTTGTTGTGTTTGGTTGAACAGTTGCATTGCTGCTTTGACTACCAGACGACCAAGAATAGCTCACAGCTCCACTTGCGCTAATAGTAATTGATTCACCAACACAAATGGCATCGTCTGCACTTGCCGTTACAGTTGGCAAAGCCACAACACTCAAGTTAAAGTCTGTGCTTACCGCACATACTCCACCAACTGAATAGGTCACAGATTGAGGACCAACGCCCGCTGCTTGAGCATTGAACACACCAGAAGCGCTAACATTAGGTCCACTCCACGTACCTCCTGCTGGTGTAGCAGTAAGCTGGTAGTTTGTATTGTTAACACATATTGGAGCTGTTGTTTGAAGAACTAAAGTTGGTTGAGCCACAACATCAATTGTAATTTGATCTTGACCAGTACAAGCGCCAGAGAAAGTGTACGAAATTGTATTAGATCCTATTGAAGCTGCACCAGGATTGAAAATTCCCGTATTTGGATCCACCCCATTTCCTGACCAAGTTCCACCCGCATCTACAGATTGAAGTTGGATAGGATCTGCATCCTCACAAATTGGATTAACATCAGTAATTGTTGGATCTACATCTGGGTTAACAACAATATCAATTGTAGCCGTTTCAGAACATTGGTTGTCTGGATCAAAAGTAATAGTGGTCGCTCCTAACCCTGCACTAGCCGGAGAGAACTCACCAGTTGTGCCGTTAGTAATGCCGCCACCAGTCCATGCTCCTCCGATAATATTTGAAGTAAGTATCACGCTTGTGCTACTCACACAAATGGCACCAGGATCATTGATTACAGTTGGCTCATCTGGCACCACATTAATGTCCAATGACAATTCTCCGTCACATGTATTTGGAACAGTAAAGAATACAGTTTGGATTCCACCACCAGTAATACTCGGATCAAAGGTTCCGGTTGCTGGGTTGGTAATACCATTACCAGACCATGTTCCGTTCGCAGCTTCGTTTGTTAGTGCGATATCAACTACACCGAATGATTCGCAAATCGTTCCTGGATCAATAATAGATGTATTTGCAGATGGAGTTACCTCTATGTCCGTATTCGAAGATGTGATACATCCATTTGGATCAAAATTGTAGCTCACATTGAAAATACCACCTCCAGAAACTGCAGGATCAAATTCTCCAGTAGCCGGATCAACAACTCCAGTTCCCGCCCAAGTACCATTGCTTGGAGATCCTTGAAGGAACACGGTGCCTTGTGACTCACATAATGTACCCGGGTTAGTAATTTGTGCAGGTCCCGCTTGCACCACAGCAATAGTCGCGGTGCTTGTACCATTACATACATTTGGTATGGAATAAGTCACTTCGAATTCTCCATAGCCTGAAACGCTTGAATCAAATATACCCGTAGCAGCATCTGTAATTCCTGTTCCACTCCACGTTCCGCCACCGGTTGCAGCATTTAAATCTACAACTGTAGCGTCATCACAAATAACAGCTGGTGCATTGGTAATCGATGAATTTACAGAAGCTTGAACTTCTATCTGCATGGTAGTAGTGATATTACAACCACCACTAACAAACCCGTAAGTTATTGTCTTGATGCCAGGACCACCTGCAAAAGACGCATTAAACAAACCAGTTGTAGCATTTACAATTCCAGGTCCACTCCAAGTACCGCCAGCTGGGGTTGCAACGAGGTTGAATGCAGGTGAACCAATACAAACAGGTCCATCCAATGGTTCAATTGAAGGGTTATCTGGGATCTGGAATACACGTGTTTCAGTATCTGAAATGTTACCACCACAAGCCGCACCTGGACCATTCCCAGTAATTGTCAGCGTGAAAGCTGTATTTACTTGTGGCCCTGGATTAATTGTAGGTGTTAAGCTAGTTGTTGAACCAGGAATAGTTACAGTAGGACTAGCTGTCCATTGGAATCCATTTGTATATGGAATTGCATTGGTAGTTGGTGAAGGAACAGTGTATATAGAAGCTGTACCGGCAGTGCAACTATTATCATTGATTACACTACCGAAACCAGCAGGTGTTGTATAATAAATTGATTGTTCTCAGTACATCCGCCAGCTCCATTGAAGGTGATGTTAGCACCTGTCAAGCTACCAACGTCTCCACCTACACAGTCATAAATCTGAACTCTCCAACCAGAAGCAGCAGCATCACAGCCGTAAAGCGGAGCCCAGTTGATTGGTGTGTTTCCAGCTCCATAAGAATCATATGTACCTGTTAATGGAGTTGGAGCTCCACAAACGTTGAAGTTAGGTGCAGCCTCTGTCGTGAAGCAAAGATTATTTATATCATTACCACCGTTACATATACCAGGGCTTGATGCCAATAAAATTGTTGGCGAACCACAAGAAGTGGGACCTACAAAATAGAAAGCTAAATCCGATACATAAGTGTGCGTTGCCGAAAAACAAACTGTAATTTCAGTATTCGCATTAATAATCATCGGTTCTGCCGGAGGATTATAAAATGGCGAAGCTGTACCGTAGGTTACTTGACCATTCAAAGTGAATGAACCACATCCAGGTGGAATTGGGTTCACATTCACCGAGGGGTTAGAAAGCACTTGAGACACCCAAGCTCTAAAACAGCCCGCATTATTTCCGTTTGCATCCGTTATAGTAACACGATATCCTCCTGGATTTAACCCGGTAACAGTAGAAGTGGCCACATCATTTTCAGTGGAAACTGCAGCATAGCCATTGGTTCCTGGGTCATAAACTTGCCATACAAAATCGTATGGACCTACTCCACCTTCAGGAGTTGCTGTTAAAGAGCCTAAAGCTCCAGCACAGTAGAAGTAAATACTATCGTTATCCGCGCCATTGGTATAAGCAGTAAGAGAGCGACTGTCGAAACCATTGCCGGTGATTTGTGCAAAAGCAGAAGTGCTAAGCACAACTGCAATTAACGCTAGGAATAAATTCCCTTTTTTCATTGTCATTATAGGTTATTCGTGGTGAAGAATTCTTCAATACTTAATTCGCGGCCTTCTACTATGATTGAATCAATATTCATCATGGCAAATGGCTTGGTGAAATAGGCTCTCTCCAATCTGTCAATGGCAGTTTTGAAAGAAACAACTTTGTTTTCTACATGGAGAATGAGCAAAGACGAATTGTCTGAAGCCCACTCTAAAACTGAAGCTAATTCACTGGAATTCAACTCTGAATCGAGCTGAAATTGAATTGATACTTCATTTTTTTGATGATCTTTTTGAAAAGAGGTCTGCACAGTTGCTGTATGTTGAGCAAAAAGCACAGTAGAAAAACCTAAAAATAAAATAGTTAAGGCCTTTTTCATTTGGTTTGGTTAATTTTGGGTTGCCAAAGAAAACACAGAAATGTCAACTTTGTAAAGCAATCTTAAATATGATGTAAAAAAAAAGGTAGAAGTTGCTTCTAACCTTTGATTTTCTGTTAATTCAAGATTGAAATTATCTTAAACAAAGATAACGAAATCTTACCTATTCCTGAGGCTAGTGTACAAAATACACTATTTTTGAAATTATCATCTGGAATATCATTACCCTTGAAATATTTATCAGCCTTATTATCAGTTTTTTACATTTCAATACCTTTTGCGTTCGCTCAAAGTTTAGAGCCATTCGGGGTGGCATATCCACAAGATGAGGTAGCTACGGTGAAAATTTTAATTCATCCCGACAGTCTCAGTTGGATTCTTGCCGAACCCAACTTGTATAGCAATCATGAATTTCCGGCAACTTTTATTTATCAAAGCTCATCAATAAACGACACTGTTCTCAACATTGGTTTTCGCTTGAGAGGAAACACTTCAAGAGAAGCAGAGAAAAAATCATTCAAAGTCTCCTTTAATACTTTCGAAAATAGGAAGTGGAATGGTTTGGAAAAGATGAACCTGAATGGACAACATAACGATGTAAGCTTACTGCGAACAAAACTGTGTTGGGACATGATGAGAGAATCTGGTCTACCCGGCTGTAGAACGTCTTTCGTCGCGCTTTATATCAACGATGAATACAGAGGATTGTATTTGAATACTGAGCACATCGATGAGAATTTTGCAGCTAAGTACTTTGACCAACAAGGTGACGGTGCGCTCTATAAATGTCTATACCCTGCAGATCTTACTTATCTCGGTTCCAACCAACAAGACTACAAACTCGAAGTTTTTGGAAGAAGGATCTATCAACTGAAAACCAACACATGGGCAGACGACTATTCCACTATTCGAGACTTTGCAACTCTCTTAAATACTGATTTCAACGAGACCAACACTTGCGATATTTACAGTAGTTTCGATGTAGACAGGTATATTCAATACCTTGCTTTGGAAGTGATTCAGGGGCATTGGGATGGTTATGTGTACAATACCAACAATTACTATCTCTATTCCAACGATCAAAATGGACAAATGGAGTGGATACCATATGATCTAGATAATACTTTGGGCATAGATTGGTTCGGAATCAACTGGACGAATAGGAATATTTACAACTGGAAACCTTCAGGACAAGCCCGCCCGCTCTACTCTTTCATAATGAACAATCAGATACTCCGTGATAAGTTCTCATTTTATGTACAGAAATTTTTACAATCCTTTTATGAAGGAGAATGGTTGGATGAAAAGGTAAATTATTATCAAGAATTAATAGGTGAATTTGTGGCCAGCGACCCTTATTATCCATTGGATTATGGTTTCACCATGGAAGATTTTGAAAACGCCGCCACTAGCGCTTGGGGAGGACATATCGCATATGGATTAAATAGCTATTTTTTCAATCGAAGAATCTCAGCTCTTTCTACATTGGAACAATACAACGAAAATATTATGTTCAGCAATATCATTGATGAAACACCGTTTTCAGCGGTTCTCGAATTTCAAGGATTAGTGGAAAATGCGGAACACGTTTTCCTACAATATTCAATCAACGATCAGCTTACAGAACTTGAACTTTTTGATGATGGAAATTATCCCGACAATTTCTCAAGTGACTCTTTCTACCATGCCCATATAGAAATCAATGAAGAAGATGAAGTTTACTACCGCCTAAAAGGTATTACTTCCAATGGAGACGAGTATTTCTATCCATGCAATGATGAATGGATGATAAAATGGTCAACGATTCCAAGCCAAAGGCTTGAAATAAATGAAGTGATGGCCGAAAATTTTGACACTTATCCCGATGAATCAGGAAATTTTAGTGATTGGATAGAAATCTATAACGGCTCGGGAAGTAATGTGAATCTTCAGAATTTCTATTTGTCAGATGATATTCAGAATTGGAATAAATGGAAACTTCCTAATCAGATTCAACTCGAAAATAGCTTTAGAACTTATTGGGCCGATAACCAACCTGAATTGGGAATTTCACATTGCAATTTTGCCATCAGCAATGGAAATGAAAATATCTACCTCTTTCAAATCCTTCAAGGATTTCCGAGGCTAGTTGACTTCGCTGTTTTACCTAATATTCCTACCAATCAATCGTATGGTAGGGTAACAGAATTGTCTGATATGTGGATGATGTTTGAGAACACTACTCCAAATGCACCGAATGCTGTGCTAAGTGTGATTGAATACGATGAAAATATCATGGCATATCCTAACCCAACTACTTCCCTTTTGAATTTGAATAGATACTTTAAAGAAGTTAACCTTTTTACATCTCAAGGAACGTGTATTCAAAAGCAGTATAATGTTAATCAAATGGATTTAGGTCATTTACCTAATGGAGTGTACCTACTGATAGCTGATCAAAACCGAATCAAAGTTGTAGTGGCGCATTAGGTCTGACATTCAAAAATAATGACCTACATTTGCACCCCCATTTTTTAGCTTTGAATCTCAAGTCTCACATACGCGCGCAAATGTTTAAAACCATCGGTAAAGCTGCCGAAGAGTTGAACATTGAAGTATATGCGATTGGAGGAATGGTGCGCGATATTCTCCTCAAACGTCCCAACAAGGATTACGACTTTGTAACAAATGGAGATGGCATAGCACTCGCCAAGCAAGTTGCGGACAAATTGGGAGTCAAAAAAGTCAACATTTTCAAGAATTTCGGAACAGCTCAATTTCGCTTTGCGGATTATGATCTAGAGTTTGTTGGTGCACGAAAGGAATCCTACAATAAAGATTCTAGAAAACCAGATGTTATTCCGGGTACTATTGAAGACGATCAAAATCGCAGAGATTTTACAATCAATGCAATGGCCATCTCATTGCAGACAGAGAATTTCGGAGATCTCATCGATCCGTTTAATGGATTGAATGACCTTCAAAATAAAATCATTCGCACACCACTCGACCCAGATATCACCTTTAGTGATGATCCATTGCGCATGATGCGAGCTATTCGTTTTGCGTCTCAATTAGGATTTTCAATTCATCCAGATAGTTTTCAAGCCATCACGCGTAATGCGCATCGCCTGCAGATTATTAGTATGGAACGAATTATCACTGAAGTGAACAAAGTGATAATGACGCGAAGACCGAGTAAGGGTTTTAAAATGATGTTCGAAACTAAAGCACTGCATCAGTTTTCCCTGAGATGGTGAAACTTTACGGAACTGAAAAGAGAAACGGCATTACACACAAGGACAATTTCTATCACACACTTCAAGTGTTAGATAATCTTTGTGAAACATCGGACAATTTGTGGTTGAGATGGAGCGCCATATTACACGATATCGCGAAACCTCAAACCAAGCGTTTTGAGCCAGGCAATGGTTGGACATTCCATGGGCACGAAGATTTGGGAGCACGAATGGTACCTAAAATCTTTACTCGATTAAAGCTGCCACTCGACCATCAAATGAAGTATGTACAAAAACTTGTTCAACTTCATTTACGTCCAATTGCATTAACGAAGGAAGAAATCTCGGATAGTGCAATTCGAAGATTGCTCTTTGAAGCAGGGGATGACATTGATGATTTGATGCTGTTGTGTCGAGCCGATATCACTTCAAAAAATGAAGAAAAAGTAAAGCGATATCTCAATAATTATGAGATCGTAAAGGAAAAACTGGAAGAAGTTGAAAAGAAAGACCACATTCGCAATTTTCAACCCCCAGTTACTGGTGAGATGATCATGAAAACATTTGGTATAGCTCCCGGTAAAGAGGTTGGTGTTATTAAAAACGCCATCAAAGATGCTATCCTCGACGGTATTATAAAAAATGACTTTGACAGTGCTTTTAGTTACATGTTAAAAGAAGGTGAAGCGCTCGGTTTAACTAAAATCTAATAGGGTTTTATTGATGATTACGGTATCTTTGTAATCATGAAACAACAACTAACAACACTTCTTTTTTTACTTCCCGTTATCGCATTTTCTCAGGGCTTTACCAATGGTAATTCAACTTATGGAATAAGCATGGTAAATACCGGTGCGATTTCACACGGTGCAGGCGTAACTTTTTACGATTTTAATCAAGATGGATACGACGATATTACATTTTGCTCTGCAAGTGATTCATTAGTTTTTTACGAAAGCACAGGTACTGGATTTATTCGTAAAGAAATTATTCCAAACAACTTGGACATGCGCCAAGCATCGTGGTGCGACTTTGACAAGGATGGAGATCCAGACTTATTGGTAACGAAAGCTCGTAACACAGGAAATAACACGAAGTTCTATCGCAACGATGGCTATCCTGTTTTTACAGAAATAACGGATGATTTAAATCTTCCTAATATGACGGGAGTTCGATCATATGGTCATACCTGGGGAGATTACGATAAAGATGGTTGGATTGATTTGTATATCTGCAATTACAACATCACAGGTGGAATTACGAATTGGTTATTTCACAATAATGGTGATGGAACTTTTACAGAGGTATCGATGTTGGCTGGTGTGAGCAATGGATCTAACCTTACATTTCAAGCTACTTTTTGTGATTTCAATGAAGACTCTTGGCCTGACTTGTTTCTTATAAATGATTTAAATCAAACAAGCACGATGTACATGAACAACGGTGACGGAACATTCACTGATGTTGGTGCTGACAACGGCGCGCATCTGATGATTGAAGCCATGTGTATTTCAATTGATGATTTTCAAAATGATGATGACTGGGATATACGTTACTAATATTGCCAATGAAATATTCTTTTAGTGAATGACGAAGGGATGTACACAGATCAAGCTGCAGGAGCAAACTTGGAAGTGAATAGAATGACATGGAACAACTTGGATTGACTTTGATAATGATGGAGACCAAGACATTCACATGGTAACGACACAGGAAGCAATAACCAAAATCCATTTTTTGTAAATAATGGAGACAACACTTTTACCGAAACGAATGAATTAGGCTTTTTAGGAGATATTACAATGCCTACTCTAATGCACGAGGAGATTTCAATAATGACGGTTTCTATGATTTGATTCAATCGACTGTAGGCAGTCAAAACTCCTATATTTTTGGGAAAATAACGGCGTTGGTGGCAATTATGTTAAAGTTGACTTACATGGCACGTATAGCAATACCGACGCAATTGGAAGCGTAGTAGAATATTGGATTGACGGGAATAAAAAACGCTATGGAACTTTTATTGGTGAAGGATTTTTAAGTCAAAATGCGCATACAAAAATCATCGGCATTGATGAAGCTAACGCCATTGATAGTCTCTCTATTCACTGGCCCATGGGATTGGTAGAAACATATTACAACCTTCAAGCTGGCGAGCGTTACGACTATATAAAGGCAGCACTTTATCGAAGACAATTGAAGCTGAAAACAATGCTATACTCTGCACTACTCTAGCTCTATCTGCTGGTGAGTGGAGCACCTATTCTTGGAGCACAGGATCAGAAGAAAGTACAATCACAATTGAAGAATCAGGTATGTATAGCGTAACTGTTACAAATGAATTGGGCTATTCTGTTTACTCCGAAATTGAAATTACTGATGGATACTTCAATACATTTTTTGCAGAAGTACAACAAATTGATTGTAATGGAATGACAATGGAGCTATCAGTTTAACTGAAAGTAATGACGCCGTAACGAACATCGTATGGCTAGATCAAGCAGATGGCTTTAATGCTGTGAATTTGTCCCCAGACACGTATGAACTTGAAGCAACTTCAGAAGATGGCTGCATTACTTCATTGAACTTTGAAATTGTAGAACCAGATGCTTTGGAAGCATCAGCAATTACTACCAATGTTTTATGTAATAATGAAACTAACGTACAGTTATACTTTCTGCTACCGGCGGTACTGGAGAAGTTACCTGGGATTTCGGAACTCTTGACCCCAACGCATTGGCCGCAGGCGAATATTCAATTTCAGGAATGGACGTGAATGCATGTCCTATTTCTATAGATTTCACAATTGAACAGCCCGCGCCTCTCGAAGTTTCCGCGGTGATCACTGATGCTTTCTTTGGTGATAATGGAAATATCAATTTGACCGTTTCAGGAGGCGTTCAACCATACGAATATCTTTGGTCCAATGGGGATGAAGACAATGTTGCAAATGATATTGGACAAGGAACCTACTCGTGCACTATTACTGATGCGAACAACTGCACGATTGACTACACTGGTAACATTATCGATTTGAATGTATCTGAGTTGGAAATGGCTACTTTCGACATCTATCCAAACCCTGCTAAAAACGACATTACCATTTCAAGAAATGCTTTGAAAGGAACGGGTACACTTGTAATCTTTGATGCGCTAGGTCGAGTGGTAATGACCGAGAATATTTTAGGACAAAAACACAACTTCAATGTTGAAACATTGGAGTCGGGCGTTTACTTTATTAGAGTTGAAAACGAAGGAACTCGAAAATTGATTATCGAATAAACACCAACTTGTCAATATCCACTTTTGTTTTAAAGACACCAAAAGCTACAATGGCTTGACCATTGTCTAGCTCCAGAACAGAACCGGTTTGCTTTGTGTTTTCCAAACGCACAAGTGAACCGGTTTTTATTTTATCTCTATTAGAAAGCTTTGTCGTCTTTTCATTTTTCTTTTCCGAAATCTTCTTTTGAATTGACTTTGCTTTTCTTTCTTCGTCAATTTTATTCTTCTCCACCACTATATACTTCTTCACTTCCTCTTGCAACTCCTTGTTCTTTTGTCTCAAGTGCCAAGACTCTATAAACTGAGCCATTTTTTTACCATGACTTAAAAACTTGTTGTTGCGCTCAATAATATCTTGTTGCTTTTGAAGTCTTTCCTCGAATTTCTCTTTTTTCTTTTCGAAATTCTTAATCGTTTCATTCGCTAGTTTACCAGCTTCTTCGGCATTCTTTGTAAACTCTTCGTAGCGCGTTTTCTCAATTTGTAATGAAGAAAGTAATTCATCCATTTGCACTTTTTGCTGACTCAGTTTTGACTTTGCTGCATCAATCATATCCATTGGTATGCCGTTGATTTCAGCCACTTCAAATGTGAATGAACTGCCTGGTTGACCAATGCTCAGTTTGTATGTAGGTTCTAGCGTTTCCGTGTTGAAAAGCATACAGCCATTAACTGCATTGCGAAGTTGTGCTGCTTTAAGCTTGATGTTTCCGTAGTGAGTCGTAATGACCCCGAATGACTTTCTATTATAGAGCTCTTCGAAAAATACTTCAGCTAGAGCTCCTCCTAAATCAGGGTCTGAACCTGTACCAAACTCATCCAACAAAATCAGACTTCTGCGGTTAGCTACACCAAGAAAATGTTTCATTCTTTTGAGGCGGTAGCTATATGTACTGAGTTGATTCTCGATGCTTTGATTATCTCCAATGTCCGTCAAAATAGCATGGAAGAAGGACATCTTACTTTTATCTCCAACCGGCACCAATAAGCCACTTTGCAGCATAATCTGTATAAGACCGATTGTTTTCATTGTAATGGATTTACCACCAGCGTTCGGTCCTGATATCACCAACATTCTACTAAACTTATCCATCTTCAGGGTTTGAGGATAAGTCACACGACCCATTTTCCTATTGTTTAAAAGTAGAATCGGATGATATGCTTTTACTAGATCAATCACACCTTCATCTTCCAACTCGGGCATCACAGCATCCATTTCTAAAGCCAGTTTTGTTTTGGCTTGAATGAAATCCAACTCAATGAGTAAGTCATTGTATTGTTGTATCAATGGAAGTCGGTGACGAATTTCATTGGTAAGTGCTTGAAGAATTTTTCTAATTTCCCTTCTTTCGTCATCAAACAATGATTCCAATTCAAAATTAAGGGGAACATTAATTTCAGGTTCGATATAGGTAAGGTTTCCCGTCTTAGAACTTCCTGCTACCACTCCACTCACCTTTCGTTTATGTGTGCTGTAAATGGCTAGCACACGGCGCTCGTTGATAAACGATTCACCAGTATCAGCCAAAAATCCCTTACCCGTAAACTCTTTAAGAACTTTAGTAAAATTTCGTGCTATTTGTCTTCTAACGGAAGCGATCGAATTTCGAATTGCTCCGAGTTCTGGGCTCGCATCATCTTTCACCAACCATTTTGAAGTAAAGACTTTCTCAATGGCTTTGCACAGTTCTGGTGTTTTTTCTATGTCGGCAATGAGGGCGAACAATTCGGGAAATGCTTCACTTAAATCTTGAAGAATGGTAATAATTTCATTCGTTAGATTGCTTGCACGGTGAATCTTTTCAAAACCTTGTTCGCTCAAGGTGCTGTCTTTTACCTGCAACCATTTGATCTCTTGGTGTAACTCCTCGAAGTCGATGGCCGGCAATGTGACTCCTTCCCTTCTCACTCGAACATACTCTTCGAGCCTATGAAGTTCTTGAAGCACCTTATTCTTGTCTGTGGATGGAACCAATTGGGCAAGACGCTCCTTAGCTGTAGTCTCTACAGCAAATTCTACAAGCAATTCTCTCAAAGTGGAGAATTCTAAATCTTGTATGGTTTGTTCGTCAAAATGGTTCATAATCGCGCTGCAAAGCTAAACACAGAAAGGGACAGATAGTTCTCCACTTTCAAAAAGTGTTTTTAATGAAAATAGGGTTGTTTAAAAAGAGGAATTATTTCTAGGTGAAACACGGCTTTTGTTTTCTTCATTTGCATCAATGAAAAGGAAAGTCATTCGATTCTTTAAAAACAAGTACGCTATCACGACGACTATTTTCGTGTTGTGGGTTTGTTTTTTCAATGACATTGACCTGTTTTATATCATGAAAAGTCGTTACCAACTTTATTCTTTAAAAAGAGAAGCAAAGGATTTGGAGCGCAAGAATGATCAGGCCAAGACAGCTCTAGAGGAATTGAACAACAATCAAAATTCTTTGGAAAAGTTTGCTCGAGAAACTTACTACATGAAAAAAGACAATGAGGAAGTTTTTGTCTTTAAAGAAAGAAACGATTAAAGGTAAAGATCGATCAATCCTTCTGGTGTTTCGATGTGCACCTCTTGTTTTTCCTTGTTGATTTCAGTGATAAAGTCTTCGTGAAGAGGTATTAAAATTTTCTTTCCAAATTGATTGATTTGAAGCTGTGGGTTTCCAGCCAACTCCAATATCTCTTCAACTCTTCCAATATTACCTCTTTCCTTGTCGATGACTTCGTAGCCTATGATTGCACGAAGTTCTAGTTTCGACTCATCTAATTCGCTAATCTCATCTTTGAATATGAAGATTTTGGCTTTGACAAGAGTCTTGGCCATTTCCTCAGTATCCACACCTTCCAACTTCACCTTTACTGTTTTGTTGGTCTTGTATCCCAGATCTTCAACGAAGTATGGAATCAACTGACCTTTTACTTCCAAGAAAACATTTTCCACATCAGCATAGTCCGACCAGTCTTCTGTATGAAGATACGCCGTGAGTTCACCTTTATAACCGTGAAGTTTGGTGAAGTATCCTAGTTCGTGTAATTCTGATTTATCTGGAAGCATGGTTTTGATTTAAAAGAAAGAGGCCTTTTCAATTGAAAAGGCCTCTTGCAGTAATATTCTTTCAATATTATGCTTCAGCATTTTCTGCACCTTCAGCAGGAGCATCAGTAGCTTCAGCAGCTGGAGCTTCTTCAGCAGATTCAGCAGGAGCCTCTTCTGGTGTAGCTTCAGCGTGAGCAGCGGCTTCAGCAGCAGCGATCGCCTTAAGGCGGTTTTCGCTAACTTCACGCTCAGCGTTAAGCTGTTTGCTATTAGCATCTTCTTTTGCTTTAGCAAGTCCGTCGCGCTTTGATTGAATTTTTTGCTCTTTACCTTCCATCCAAGCAGCCAATTTCTTGTCTGCTTCTTCTTGGGTTAAAGCACCTTTTCTAACACCTTTGTCCAAGTGCAAAGCGTAAAGCACACCTTTGTAGCTAAGAATAGCACGAGCTGTGTCTGTTGGCTGAGCACCGTTCTTCAACCAGGTCAAAGCCTTAGCGTTGTCTAGAACGATAGTCGCAGGGTTAGTGTTTGGATTGTAGCTACCTACACGCTCAATGTACTTACCATCACGTGGTGAACGAGCATCAGCAGCAACGATGTGGAAGAATGGTTTTCCCTTCTTACCGTGACGTTGTAGTCTAATTTTTACTGACATTGTAAAATTGTTTGGTGGGTACGAAACCCGATTAACAATAAATTTAATTTGGGGTGCAAAAGTAATCAAAATTCCTGAATTCCAACGGATAAATCATAAAATCTGAAATTTTACGTTTAGTCAACTTTTGCCCGTAAATAACTCGATATGAATGGGTAAAACTAAGTCCAATTTGTATTCATATTTGAGTTTTATCTTTGAAGACACTTATGAGATTATCAAACCTCCTCAATATATTCATTTTCAGCACCCTAAGCAGCTATTCCGCCTTCTGTTTTGGGCAATATGAAGACAATCCCCTCAAGGATAAGCAATGGAGCTCACTTACATTGGGCGCGAATACGGCAGATAATTTTTCTTATCAAGTTTTGCTCTCCCACTCCATGAGGTCTGAAACACTAATTACATCTTTCCGATTGGCATACAATCAAGAATTGTTTTCGGCCCAAAATGATTCTGTGACATCCTTTAAAAATAAATCAGTAGAACTTGGAATGATGTGGGGAGATGGATTTGGAGGAGAAAAATGGTACATGTCGATCAATGGTGGAATGGGCTTGAATATCCGCAGATATGGTGATGATGTAGAAGACACCACCCTAGTGCGAAAACTTACAGGAGTTACTATTGGCGTCCCAGTTCAATTGGAAGCAGGCGCGTTTGTGACCGATGAATGGGGGATTTTAATTTGCGGTGTAGCAAATTGGAATTTTAGACAGCCTTATGTGGGAGCCACATTAGGCGTAGTATATAGACCAAAGAGAAAGAAAAAATGAAGAAGGATATAACTAGCAGTGAAGATGTCGCTTTGCTCGTAGATGAGTTTTATGCTGTTGCATTTATGGATGAGCTTCTTGCTCCACATTTTGTAGATATTGACTTTCCTGCCCATCGACCTCGGATGATTGCTTTTTGGGAATTTGTGCTTCTTGACAAGGCTGGATATACAACCAGTGTTTTCGACAAGCATGCACACATGAAAATTGGAATGGAACACTTCAATCGTTGGGTTCAAATTTTTCATGAAACGGTCGATAGACTTTTTGATGGTGAAAAGGCCAATGATGCTAAGATGCGCGCCACAACTATTGGATGGACATTTGGGAACAAAATGGAACACAGGAAATGAATAGAAAGGACTTCTTAGTAAAATCTACTTTGGGGGTTTCTTCTCTTTTCGTTCTCCCCTACTTTCTTCAATCATGCAAACGAGAAAATCTATATGAAGATTCCAACTTCAAAGGTTCTGTTGGTATAGTTGGTGGCGGTATTTCAGGGTTGTATGCTGCTTTAATGCTCAAGCAGGCTGGTGTAAACGTCAAGGTATTCGAAGCTTCAAATAATATAGGTGGAAGAATTAAGAGTCTTTCTGGATTCTCTGACTTTAATGTTCCCCTTGGGGCATTTCAGACTTTTGGGCGAAACTCGGTATGGTGTGATCTATTGAATGCAAACGGAGCTTCGTTTGTTGCTACAGACTTACAACAAAACTATTTTTTCAATCAAAACCTCATTTCAAAATCTGAACTTCAAAATCAAGCTTCCTATTCTATACTCGAAGAAATTACCGATGGCTTAGAGAATTACAGTGGTTCAGATATTCCATGTTCAAGTTATGCTCAAGTAGCTGGCTTACCGAACGATTTTTTAACAATACACAATGCCCTAACAGGTAATTCCAATGGAACAGATGCTACCCAAATTGGAACCGAGGGATTGAAATTTGTTCGCCAACATTGGCAAGCGGGCGATGACGTGCTTACCATTTCCAACACCGACCTTCAATCGTTGTTGGAGGTTGCGTTTGGTTCACTTACGAACGACATTTCGCTGAACACTCGAATTTCTACAATTTCCTACGGTGGCGCTAAAGTGGTACTTTCAGATTCAGATGGGAATACTTCTGAATTCGATAAAGTGATTGTTACCGCTCCTCTCGGCGTTTTAAAAGCTCAGTTGATTAATTTCAATCCGGATCTTCCCCCGCAACATATTCAAGCAATTAATGCCATTGGTTTCGATAAAGGTATTCGTGTTGCTCTGAAATTTAATGAGCGTTTTTGGCCAGATAATGTTTCTGAGTTTGTTGGCGGCACTGTAGCTCCTCAGTATTTCGCACCTGGTGCAGGTGGAGTCAGTTTGACCAACAATGTTTTAGTTGCCGATATCAATGGCTCTTATGCAGACCAATTTGAAGCGCTCGGTGCTGATGGCATTGCAGCTATTCTGTCAGAGTTAGACGCTATGTTCAATAGTGATATTCCATCCACAACTTTTGTTTCTTCTCACATAGAAAATTGGGGCGACAATGATTTGTTTGGAGGAGTAAAAAGTTTCTATCCACCTCAATTAAGCGAAGAAGTGCGCACGATATTGAGTACTTCTGTGTTGAATAAAGTGTTTTTTGCTGGCGAGGCTACACATTTCTCTGGCCATCACGGAACCATACATGGTGCTATGGAATCTTCAATTCGTGCAATTCAAAAAATCTTTGAGAACGCATGAGAATCCTAGCAACGATACTCTTCAATTTACTTGTCAAGTTGGCGATTTCTCAATTGAGCCTATCAATGGGATATACGAATTTGAATGCTTCAGAATGGGATGAAGCGTTTCATCAATACAATTTTTCTCATCCTTGGAACGAACAAAAATTGACTCCGCTTATCCATGGATACCAAGCAAAGTTGGGTTATTTACTTAAAATAAAACCTAGTCGAAGCATTTACTTAAAACCTGAGTTCGGTTTTAATCGGTATCAATCGAAAGCTGAAAACTTTGGTGAGACAGCATTGATGCGATTAGATATTTATAGTTTGCATGCCAACTTGAATTTTAATCCCAGAGGGATTTTTCGAAAAGCGAATGCTGGTCCTATTGGCACACGCTTCTTTATGTATACCAATCTTGGAGTGCATCTGCTCTCGCCCTATTCTCAAAAAGGAGATTTTATTTATAATGATCAGTTTGAGAAGTCAAAAGAAACGCGAAGTCTAGCATGGAGTTTTGGGGGAGGCATTGGGTACCGCACCTTGCTTATTGCAAAGAAAATTGCAGTGACTCCTTATGCTGGAGCACGCATCATCCCGAATGCTTACAATAAAAACCTGCCGTATTACGTTGCGGGTGGCGATCAAACCTATTTGCAAGAAAAAGCACGAATGGCATTAATTTGGGATGCGAACATCGAGTTTGTATGGATATTCCCAAGTAAAAAGCAAAAACAAGCGGATTATAGAAACCTCAAAACCTAGTTTATGACAAACGTAAAATTTCTTCTATTCCTTTTCTTGAGTGCTAGTATAACTACAGCATTAGCTCAGGATTTAGAAGAAGTAGAAACCAATATCGAGTTGCTGATGAATAAACTTGCTAACTCGAAAAATGATGAGAACAGCGATACAATCAGCACTAATATTCGCAATGCCTTTATTGAAGCCTTCAATAATCCAGAGGTTTTTAATTATTCATTTGATCGCTTGAAAATGTGTAAGATCAAGAGCTCTGATGGAAAAGTTAGATTATTCAACTGGAATCAACCCAATCAAGATGGGACATTCAAGTACTATTGTTTTGTATTAAAAAAAGATAGTGAAAAAGCACCACTTGAGTGGTTTGAGTTGACTCAAGCAAAACGAGAAGTAGATAAAATTGAAAATAAAATTTTGAATGCTGATCGATGGATTGGCACGTTGTATTACGACATTATTCCCATTCAAATCAGTAAAAACAAAACCCAATATGTTGTCCTTGGTTGGGAGGGGAAAGATGATTTGACAACACGAAAGATTATAGATGTCATTGATTTTTCAGGAACTAAAGTCAAGCTGGGTGCGAATCTTTTCAAGTCTGAACTAGGATCTCGCAAGCGAGTGATTTTTGAGTACAGTAACGATGTAAGTATGAGCGTGAAATATTATGCAAAGAAAAAGTGCATCGTAGTAGATCACCTTTCTCCCAAGAATCCTATGATGGAAGGAATTTATGCGGACTATGGACCTGATGGGACATACAGCATGTACAAGTTGGAAAAGGATAAATTTGAGTTTATAGACAATATCGATATTTCTCAATTCGTAGAAGATTCTGAAATTCCTTATAAAGACCCACGACCTAGAAGGCGGAGGTAATTAGCGCATTTTTCTCATTGGATGAATGCGTACTTCAGTGGCTCCGTAGCCATAAGTGTGGTATGGAGCATCCATGAATTCGCAATGAGGATAATACTCATCCAAAATTCTTCTGATTTCTTGACGCAAGACTCCTTGTCCTACCCCATGTATGAAAATTACTTTTCGGATTTTCTTTTGTTCAGCATTGCGGAGCATTCTTTCAAAATGTTCGATTTGAGCTTCCACGATGTCGCCATTTGACATTCCTCTTTGGTTGTCTAGAATTTCGTGGGCATGAAGATCCACCTCCATCACATCATCATCTACTCTACGGTTGGCACTATCGTCTTTACCTTTATAGATAGATTTGAAATCAGCATTCGCCTTCTTCACCATTTCTTGATCGATGTTTCTTTCAAGAAGATTGACTAAGTCTGGTTTTACTTTGTCGTATTTGGCATTTTCTTTTGCAAACCCGATAACTGCTACTAGTTCTTTCACTTCGTGTTCATAGGCAAAACCAGATATGTCTTCTACCAAAGCAATATCCTTGCTTGGAAAGGCAATGATTACACCTTCTCCCTCATCATTGAGAAAACGAACTCTATCTCCAATCGAAAAACTCATGTTGCAAAATTAGCGAGAAAACGATAATCAAGGAGAAAGACGGTTGACAAACCAATTGAAATCGGCATCTACCTTATATATCAGTCGATCGTGAAGTCGACTTGGGCGACCTTGCCAAAACTCGAAATAATGAGGAACGACTACATACCCACCCCAATGTTCAGGACGAGGAACTGGTTTACCGTCAAACTCTTTTTCATAATCCTTCACTTTTTGCTCCAATTCATCTCTAGTGCGCAAGAAAGAAGATTGCATAGAGGCCCAAGCTGCAATTTGACTTTCGCGAGGGCGTGAAGCGAAATACTCGTCGGATTCTTGAGTTGAAATTTTCTTTACTACTCCGTGAACTCGCACTTGGCGCTCCAAGGTATTCCAAAAGAAATTGATACCTACTTTATTGTTTCTTTCTATGTCGTGACCTTTATCTGAGTTGTAGTTGGTAAAAAACACCAATCCTGCATGGTCGAAACTGCGAAGCAACACAATTCTAGAATTGGGGAAGCCCTCTTCATTTATGGTGGTAACGGTCATTGCGTTATAATCCTTGATTCCTTCACGCTTGGCATCTTCAAGCCATATCTCGAATTGATCCCAAGGATTGGTTTCCGCATCAGATTCTAAAAGAATATGTCTTCTGTATTCGTTTCTCTCCGTAAATAAATCGTCATTTAATCTTCCCATATCAATTCGTCTTTATATAACAAAGATAAAAAAATCGGTGGGACTGAAAATTATCTGAATGATAACATTCATCAGGTTTTATTGTATTTTTCACGCATGAAATGGATTAAAAGAATATCGATTGGACTCTTAGCCCTACTCCTCATTGCTGGAGGTTTTCTTTACTACAAAGCGAACAAATACGCTCCAGAGTATTCGGGGAGTTTATCGCTAGCTGGTTTGAATAGCCAAGTTTCGGTGAATTTTGATGAGTATGGTGTACCCCATATAGAAGCTACCAATAAGAAAGATATGTACATGGCTTTTGGCTATATACATGCTCAAGATCGATTGTTTCAAATGGAAATGCTTCGTAGAGTTGGCAGTGGTCGACTTGCCGAACTTTTGGGCGAGCCGGTTGTAAAAATTGATAAGCTCTTTCATACGATAGGACTGCCCGAATATGCCGTTGCATCTGCTGAATTGATGCGTAAGAATAATGGACCCGAATTGGAAGATATCAATGCCTATTTAAGTGGAATCAATGCATACATCGCCTCAGGTGCGCATTCTCCAGAATTTGACATTCTTGGAGCAACACCACAGCCTTTTACTTTAGAAGATTTGTTTGCCGTAACTGGGGCTATGTCTTTTAGCTTTTCTCAAGCACAAAAAACAGAACCTGTAGTTACAGCAATTCACGAAAAGTATGGCGATGAGTATTTGCGCGATATTGGTTTGTGGCATCAAGACGACGAAGGGTTTATGCGTTCATACGATGTTCGCAAACCAGACACAGCATTAGTTGCAGCCATTTCACATATCGGAACAGGTTTGGACGAAATACTCCAAGAATTGCCATTTGCACCATTGGAAGGTTCAAACTCATGGGTGGTGGGTCCTTCTAAAACAAAGAATAAAGAAGTTATTTTTTGCAATGACACACACATTGGTTACCTCGTGCCTCAAACATGGTATGAAGCTTACATCTCTTGCCCAGATTTTGAATTATATGGACATTTTATGGCGGGTGTTCCCTTTGCTTTGGTTGGAAGAAATAGTGAATTGAGCTGGGGACTGACCATGCTTTTAAATGATGACATGGATTTTTTTCAAGAAAAAATAGAAGGTGATTCTTATGAATACAAAGGAGAAAAAAAGCCATTGGAGTATCGTGAAAAGATCATCAAAGTGAAAGATGGAAACGATATTACTTTGAAAGTTCCTTACACCAATCATGGTCCGATAGTGAATGGAGTATTTGATGGTATGGATGCTACAGCACCACCCATTAGTATGTCTTGGACATATACTATGAAGGACAACAAAACCGTGAATGCATTTTATACTATGAATAATTCAAAAGACATGAAAACTTTTGAAACAGCATTAAATGACATTCACGCTCCTGGACTTTCCGTGAACTACGGAGATGCGGAAGGTAATATAGCATGGTGGGCCTGTGCTCATTTGGTGAAGCGACCAAGCCATGTCAACTCGTGGACGATACTAGATGGTACATCCGGAAATGATGACTGGCAAGGGTATTATTCATTTTCAGAAAATCCTCGTCGTGTGAACCCTCCTGAAGGTTATATCCATAGTGCCAACAATTGGCCTGAAATGAAATCATACCCGACGGTAGACTCGGACACCGCAGTGATTTGGTATCCGGGATACTACAAACCTGAATTCAGATCAAATAGAATTAAGAGTTTGCTCGAATTTAGAAAAGATTGGGACTACGCTTCTATGGAGTCAATGATGACGGATGTGTACGTTGCTGAAGATTATGAAATCATGGTGAATTGGCACAATATTTTAGATGAAAAATTGAATTTTGATAAGAATGATAAGTACTACATGTATGATGAAGTATTTCAGTGGGATGGCTATTACACCAAGGAGTCTTTCAGTTCAACCTTCTTTGTAAAAATGTTGTACCACGTGCTTCATGAGGCTTGCGCCGATGAATTAGGTGAAGAAAACTTCAAGCTATTCTTGGCAACGCATCAAATGCAAAGGGCCTATCCTATTTTGAATAAATCAAAGAATTCGCCTTGGTGGGACAATGTAAATACTGAGGAAAAAGAAACGCGTTCTGACATTTTAATCAAGGCTTTTGAAAAATCTATCGCAGAACTGCGTGCTCAATTTGGAGACAATCCAAAAATTTGGAATTGGCGAAAAGTGTGCACACTTGAACCTAAGCATCCTCTTGGTGAAGTTGCAGTACTACGTCCAATATTCAATATTGGACCATTGCCCGTTGCAGGTGGTAATGAAACCATCATGCAAAGTGGATTTCTGTTGAATCCTGATGGAGAATATAAAGTTTATTTTGGATCTCAAATGCGCATTATTGTCGACTTTGCAAGACTTGATAGTGCCTTAAATATTACACCTTGCGGCCAAAGCGGACACATCATGAGTCCGCACTATGATGATCAATTTGAGAAGTATGTGAATCAAGAATTCCGAATTCAACAAATGAAATTGTCAGAAGAACACATTAAAGACAAGCTTGTTTTGAACCCTGTTTATCCGAACTAATGAAGATAGGATTGCTTTCAGATACACATGGCTACTTGGATCCATTGGTGTATGAATATTTTGAGCATGTGGATGAGATTTGGCACGCTGGAGATATTGGTCCAATTGCCTTGATGGATGAACTGGCTACATTTAAAAAAGTGAGAGCTGTTTATGGAAACATCGACGATCATCAGGTTCGCATTACTTACCCTGAGCATTTGCGTTGGAATTGTCATGGACTTGATGTGTGGATGACGCACATTGGTGGTCGACCAGGAAATTATGCCACTCCCATTCGAAAAGAATTAAAGGAAAATCCTCCTGGACTTTTTATTTGTGGGCACTCCCATATTTGTATGGTGAAGATGGATACTTCCAAGAAGTTTCTGTATATGAATCCAGGAGCTGCAGGAAAGCATGGTTTTCACAAAGTGAGAACGATGTTGCGATTTGAAATCATTAAAGGTAAGCTTCAGAATCTAGAGTTAATCGAGCTAGGCAACCGCACAGCAGGATGAGAAATCGCGCGGTAGAAATAATGAACAACACTTTTGACGGCAATCCGGCAGTATCATTCTCCATTGGATCTGAAGGCAATTATTCGTTTCGAAAGAAGAGATTGGCCGCTTTTATGTTCGACTATTGTCACCGCAGGAACGGAGTACGATTGTCACAAAATCGAAAAGGAATAATTTGTTTTTATAAAAATGATTTTCAAGTTTCATGGCTCCTCACCTTTTGGGATGAATTATGTGTAGGATTGTTGGCTATTGGCCCTTTGCGTTTGGGTGCAGTACTTAAGCGGAGCAAAGAAGTCAAAAAGAGACATAGACAATTCGAGCAATTTATTCATTGCTGGTATTTGGGAGTTGAGCATGAATACCGCGATATGAAAACGGCCATTGAATTAAAAGATATGCTATTAAAAGAATCGGCAAGCCTTGGCTTGCCGATTCTTGCTGAAACTACCATGCTTCAGAATAAACACGTGTATGAACGCATAGGCTTTAAGACCTACGATACATTTGAACTAAAAGGCATGAAAACCTATTGTCTGGTTTATCAAGCCGAAACTTTGCTTGGACTGTAACCAAAAACATTCTTGAATGCTGCGCTAAAGTTGGATAAATTTTCATATCCAAATTGCGAGTAGATGTCGGAAGGTTTGGCAACTTTTTTCTCAAGCAATTCTTTTGCTTTCGTCATACGATTTTTCAAGAACCACTTGCCGGGACTTTCTCCATATTTCATTACGAAATGTCTTTTGAAAGAAGACAAACTCATATTGCACAAGAATGAAAGTTCTTCTAATCCCAGGTTTGAAAAACGATTGCTTTCAACTACTCTTTTGAAAATGGTGTCGTCTACTCCATATACAATAGAACAAAGAAATGCGATGAAGCCGTCTCCTTCTCTATCAATTAAGTACTTCAAGGTAGTCTTGAAGTTTTCTTTCAATTCATAATAAGTTGGTGATTGCAGCTGAGCGTTGAATTTTGAAATCAAACTCTGCAAGTGTGCATCCTTTTTGATAACGTAAAAACCATTTTGTGGTTTTACAGCTCGGTTGAGATAAATGGAAGGAGTTATTCCACTTTCAAACAGAACATTTTCAATTTCTGTATTGCTAAAGAATAACAAAAGTGAGCGATAAGGAACAGCATCTTCTACCATTTCTCTCATCAAACAATTTCCATTTGAAATTAGAATAATATTTTTATTATCTAATTCGATGGATTGGTTCTTAATGTGCAGCTGCTTCTTTCCTTCGAGCAACATGCTGATCACATTCTTCGTTAGTTGAATTTTTCCTCTTTCAGATGTTTTATCAGTGTAATACTGATGAATGGAGACATCTGGGACTTCTGTTCCCGGCGGAAACAAATCATCCGGAGCATTTAAGATACTCATAGTAATCAAGATTTTAAGTGTTAGCGTAGTTCAAAGTTAGAACTAATCGACAAAAAATCAAGATTAAACGGGATTTTTTTAACCTTTACCGTGTTAATTATCCAAAGACTGTACAGGTACGCGGTCTCCTTCTTTATACCCCACTATAAATGCATCTTTAAATCCACGATTATGAAGTATTTGCATAGCAGCTTCAGCCTTAGAATAAGAAGTGAACATCCCAACACAATATCTAGTAAGTCCTGACTTCGTTTTCTCAGCATAGACCGGTTCCATTCCATTGAAAATTTCAACATCTATTTCCTCTCTGAATGCACCTACTTGAACCATGTATAGTTTTCCTGCAGGCAATGATTTATTTTGAGAAATAGACTCACTTGATTGGTAGGTAACATCCACACCATAATCAAATTTATCCTCAGTCAATGGATCTAAAAGAGTAACAGGTTCTCCTTCTACTCTTATTTCAGTACCACCAGTAATCACCTTCGGTTCTCCAGAATTTTCTTCACCATTATATGATGTTGCATCAACTGGATCAACTGTTAGAGTTGACTCTATCGTTTCATCTTTTTGAAGTACTTTAAATTCTGTTCTTCTGTTCAAAGCTAACTCTTCTTCCGAGCAAGTCGTTTGCTGAGCACCTTCACAACGGCAATCGTTTACTGGTTGATCTTCTCCATAACCTTTATACTTCAACTGAGTTGGAGTAATTCCTTTACTCATGAGGTACTTTACAGTGGAATTCGCTCTTTTTGAAGAAAGGGTAAGGTTCGAGTTTTTATTACCTCTACAGTCGGTATGACTACCACATTCGATTTTAAAATCAGGATTGCTCAATAAGATATCAGCGATTTTATCAAGCTCTTCTGCTCCTTGCGGAGTAATGTCCCATTTAGCAGTCTCGAAGTAGATCGGCTGGATAGCTAGCAATGCACCAAGGTCATCACCGACATTGATTTTCTTTAATGATAAATCACAAAGAGCATTCAAATCGAGTTGAGTACCTGCAGATTCAAATTTCACTCCTTTAATTTTCTTAGGCGCGTATCCAGCTCGAGATAGTTCAATATCGTACACTCCGCCTGCCTCATTCAACTTCAAATCAACACCTTGAGTGAATTGACCCGCAGCGTTTGTTCTGATGGTATCAATGGAAGACGGACCAACTATTTTAACCAAAACTCCATCAATTGGATTTTGTGTTTCTGCATCTTTCACTTTACCATTTACATCTAAACTGCTAACCGGTGTCAAAGACAAAGTTTGTCTTACACTTCTGAAATAAGCATGCTTTGGAGGTGAGTAGCTCAACTGTGCTTGCTTATAACCATCAGCAACAACATTGATCACTCCTCCATTTGCGTTCACATCTATTACACCTGCATCGTCTGTGGTAAGTTCTTCAGAAGCGATAGAAGAAAGTTCGTATTGAATTTTTACTGGAAGTCCACGAAGAATTTCTTCCGTGCTATTGTTTGCAATCTGAACTTCCCAATCTCCCGCCAAAGTATTTGGAATAAACGCAGAGTAAATATTGTCATTACCATCTCTGTTGGTCGTCATGAAATATTTCCCCGTCATTTCAGGATCATTGATCAAGTAGAAATCATCTTTGGTAGAATTGAGTGGTTGGTCCAACAATTTCGGAGAAGACCAACTTCCATCTCTGTTCATATAGCATGAATACAAATCGAGTCCACCGTATCCTGAAGGGCGATTAGAAGCAAAAACTAAAATACTATCCGTAAGTAATGTTGGATAAACCTCATCTCTATCCGTGTTGATTTCGCCTTGAACAGCTATGGGTTCGCCCCAAGAACCATCGTCATTTAGATCGGCATAATACAAGTCCATTCCACCTTTAGAATCACTTCTATTACTAGAGAAAAATAATTTATTGCTTTTTCCATTGAAGTATGGATGGGCATAAGATGCACCATCTTTACAAAATGGAAGTTCTTCCGACTTCGCATTTTTGATGGTAGAAGTTTTCTTTTGAAACAGTGACAAGTGTGGACCTGATTTACCTTTTCCTTGTACGTTTCTATTGATCACCATCAATCCCAAGTCTTCTGCGATGGTCACTGGCCCGTCGTGCATCTTGGTATTTAAGGTCTTGAACAAATGATTTGAAGTACCCGCTGTGTCCATGATTTGCATGAAAGGCTTTCCATTCCAAGCAAACTTTTTATTTGGTGAAAATTTCGTTTGATGATTGGACATGTAAAACATTCCACCTAGATAATAGAATGGAGTCATTTCATCATCCATCGTGCTATTCTCTTCAGCGTAGACTTTAATTTCACTTAAAGGTTCTTCCAATAATGGATTCTGATAATCCACCACATATTTTCCACCTTCACCTTCTGAAATGGCGCTTGCAATTCTCACCGATTCCCCCGTGCTGCCAGATTGCTTGAGTGCTTCACTGTACATCAACTTGTCTTCGGCCGACATACTCTCCTCTCCCACTTTCGAGAAGGCTTCAGCGGCTTTGTCCATTTTGAGCATTTGATAATTTGCCAAAGCCAACAATTTGTTTTTATCAGCGCTATCATCTTTTATCGATTCGCAAACCTTCGCCGCTTCGGCATAAGATTTTTCATCGTATAATTTTTGGGCATATTTCAACTTTGCATTTGTGCCGCATGACATCAATACAACGAAGAATATAGCTATGTATGAAAATTTCATATCAGGTGGAATTTGGAAGATCAATACAATCTTGGTGAAATCTGAGTGCCTTTCATTCCCATTTGGAAACGAAGCATAATTTCATGTGTATGGAGAGCAAACACACCGAGGTCTGTCATTTCTCTATCGTAAGCGTAACCGAGTTTTAGGAAAGGATGCACTTGACATTCCAACATGGCAATGGCAGCGCCGTTAGTTCTATATCCTACTCCTAAACCAATAATCTTTTTATAATACAGATTTGCATTAATGTCGGCCAATAGTGGTGACGCTTCAATTTGGCGCACCAATACGCTTGGCTTCAATGTAAAGAGTGGATCAATCTCCCAGATATAACCTAATTGCGCGAATAGGTGCGGCACTTCCAAAGCTGAAGTGGCACCCGTGATCACAACAGGTGAAATATTATTTTTAAAAATAGATGGAGAAGAAATTCCTGCAAATATTTTTTCAGAATAATAAAATACACCGGCTCCCACATTGATGGTAGACATGCTCAAATTACTTGAGAATGTTGGATCGAATGATCCATCCAAACTATGTTGCACAGATTGAAGTCCTACATTGTATTGGCTGTAGTTCGCTTGAATACCGAATGAGATGCGACTTTTCTCGAGGTGCAAATGATAAGAACCAGCCAATGAAATGGTGTTTCTATCCATCACTCCAATTTGATCATTGAAGAATGAAATTCCTCCACCAATTTTTTCATTGAAGAAATTCTTGTGTGCTGTTGCGACCAAAGTTTTTGGAGCACCAGGAATTCCTGTCCACTGTGTTCTGTATAGCACAGATGCATTGATCCCTTCAAGACTTCCTGCATAAGCTGGATTGATGGCCAAGTTGTTGAACATGTACATCGAGTACTGCGGATCCTGCTGCGCATAAGCATTTCCTGCTATTGCAAGTAATGCGAGTATTGCTATTTTTTTCATGTTTTTCATGATTAACGCCATAATGTGATATAACCAACGTGCTCTGAAGATTCACCTTCAACTGTCACTATGTAGTAGTAAGTACCTACTGGCAAATCACCAGTGAAGCTACCCTCAGTTGATTTACCATCCCAGTCGTTTTTATAACTGCTGTTTTGGTAAACCAATGCACCGTATCTATTGAATACTTGAATACTGATGTTCGTACCACCTTTCAAGCCTTCAATTACAAGAACATCATTTTCATTGTCGCCATTTGGAGAGAATCCTTCTGGGATAAACAATTGACACTGATCTGCATCCAAGTAGTTTGGAATACCGTCGTAGTCACAATCATCTGGAGTAATTCCATCGCCATTGTAATCAAATTCTACGTCAGTAGGAATTCCGTCACCGTCATCATCTGGATCGCGATAGTTGTCGATACCGTCGCCATCTGTATCATCTGGACCTACTCCATCTCCATCCACATCGTTTTCATTTTCATCCAGAATACCATCGCTGTCGCTATCCAAATCTTGGAAGTCGAATTCACCATCGCCGTCCGTATCTACAGGAGTTAATCCATTTGGATCAAGGCTGTCGTCCAATCCATCACCATTAAGATCGGTGATAGGTCCTGTACCGATGTATCCATCATTATCTTCATCTGTTCCGTTAGCTTCAATGACATCAAAAATGCCATCGCCATCGCTATCACTATCCAGAGAATCAATGATGCCGTCATTGTCCGTGTCACCATTGTTGGATGCGGTCGCCATTTCAACAGTATCCAAAATTCCATCGTTGTCATCATCTAGGTCGAGGCCATCTTTCACACCATCACCATCTGTATCAGCACAGTCCCCTTCAAACAGACCTTCATCAATTTCTCCATCACAATTGTTGTCAATAAAGTCACAAACTTCTTCTGCATCAGGATTGATTTCTGAATTGGTGTCATCACAATCAAGACTATTGAGTACATACCCTGTGACTGGGGAACAACTGCTCACGATATCATTGATATCTCCATAACCGTCTCCGTCCACGTCAGCGTAGTAGTCATTGAAAATGGCATCTTCATCAATGAAGGTGTCACAGTCATTATCTATATCATCGCATATATCAGAAGCTATTGGGTTGATTGCTGCATCATTATCGTTACAGTCGCTAGAATCAGAAACATATCCGGCTGGAGCAGCGCATGCAGTAATGGTGTTATTCAAGTCACCGAAACCATCACCATCCAAGTCAGCATAGAATGTTTCAGCATTCAAACCTTCATCGATTGTTCCGTCACAATTGTTGTCTATTCCATCACACAATTCTTCAGCACCTGGGAAGGTATTCGAATCACTGTCGTCACAATCCGTGTTGTCGTCAGTGTATCCCATTGGAGGAGCACAAGCCATCAACATTGCGGTTGGATCACCAAATCCGTCGCCATCATTATCCATGTACCATGGGAACAATTCAAAACCTTCATCGATTGTTCCATCACAGTTGTTGTCGTATCCGTCACAAATTTCCTCAGCACCAGGATAGCTAAATGGATTGTCGTCATCACAATCGGTGTTGTCAGTGGTGAACCCAGGAGGCAATGCACAAGCTGTAACGGTGTTGTCTGGATTACCAAATCCATCGCCATCATTGTCTGCATAGAAAATTGTTCCGGGCAAACCTTCGTCGATAGTACCATCACAGTTGTTATCTAGTCCATCACACAACTCTTCTGCATTAGGATTTACAGTGGCATCGTTATCATCACAATCGAAATCATTATCCACATAGCCATCAGGCTGAATACATGCATCAATTGTAAATCCGCCATCACCAAATCCATCGTTATCTGCATCTAAATAGAAAGTTGTAGTAGGAAGTCCGTCATCGATTGTACCATTACAATCGTTGTCCAATGCGTCACATTCTTCAATAGCTCCTGGGAATATGCTGCTGTTTGTATCGTCACAATCCAAGTCGTTGTCGATATAACCCACAGGAAGTGCACAAGCTAAAATGGTATTGTCTGGATCTCCATAGCCATCACCATCCGTATCAGCGAAGAACAAAATATCTCCTGTCTCATCGATTTGAGGATCACAGTTGTTGTCAACTCCATCGCAAACTTCTGATGCATCTGGATTGATATCAAAATTCGTATCATCACAATCCAAACTATTGTCTACAAAACCTACTGGTGCTGTACAAGCCAAAATGCTGTTTAATGGATCACCGTATCCATCTCCATCCGCATCTGCAAAGAATTCAAGATCGCCTGTCTCGTCAATTTGTGTATCACAATTGTTATCAATTCCATCACAAATTTCAATGGCGTCAGGATTGATTGCATTGTTGGTATCGTCGCAATCTAAGTTGTTGTTGGTGTATCCCACAGGAGCCACGCAATCAAACACACTTACGTTTGGATCACCATAACCATCCCCATCAGCATCAGCCCAGAATTCGAAATTTCCTGACTCGTCTATTTGGGTGTCACAGTTATTATCAATGCCATCACATACTTCAGTGGCCGCAGGGTTAATGTTGAAGTTGGTATCATCACAATCCGTGTTGTCTGAAACAAAACCTACAGGAGCAACACACGCCATTGTAGTATTCAAAGGATCACCAAATCCATCACCATCAGTATCTGCATAGAACACAATGTTTCCGGATTCATCGATTTGTGTATCACAATCATTATCTACTCCATCACAAACCTCAGTAGCGCTTGGATTAATGTTGATATCCGTATCGTCACAGTCGGTATTGTCCGAAACATATCCAACTGGCACCGTACATGCTAAGATGGTATTTAATGGATCACCAAATCCATCGCCATCATTATCTGCATAAAATATTGTTTGAACACCTTCATCGATTTGTGTATCACAGTTGTTATCGACGCCATCACACACTTCTGTAGCACTTGGGTTGATGTTGAAATCGGTATCATCGCAATCGGTGTTATCTAAAACATATCCCACTGGAGCAACACACGCAGAGATAGATACGTTTGGATCTCCAAAACCGTCACCATCTGCATCTATATAATAGGTAATACCAGCATCATCAATTACTAAATCACAGTTGTTGTCGATTCCATCACAAATCTCAGCAGCAGCAGGATTAATGTTGAAGTCTGCATCATTACAATCGGTATTGTCTGATACATAACCTACGAATTGAAAACTTCGCCTACAAATAAGCTTTCAATTTGGATCTCCAAATCAATCCACCGTCCGCATCTATATAATAAGTATTGCCAGCATCATCAATTACCAATCACAGTTGTTGTCGATTCCATCACAAATTTCAGCTGCAGCAGGATTAATATTAAAGTTGGTATCGTCACAATCTGTATTGTGCGAAGCAAAACCTACAGGAGCAACACACGCCATTGTAGTATTCAAAGGATCACCAAATCCATCACCATCAGTATCTGCATAGAACACAATGTTTCCGGATTCATCGATTTGTGTATCACAATCATTATCTACTCCATCACAAACCTCAGTAGCGCTTGAGTTAATGTTGAAGTCCGTATCGTCACAGTCGGTATTGTCCGAAACATATCCAACTGGCACCGTACATACTAAGATAGTATTTAATGGGTCACTGAAATCCATCGCCATCATTATCTGCATAAAATATTGTTTGAACACCTTCATCGATTTGTGTATCACGAGTTGTTATCGACGCCATCACACACTTCTGTAGCACTTGGGTTGATGTTAAAATCGGTATCATCGCAATCGGTGTTATCTAAAACATATCCCACTGGGCAACTTTTACGCAGAGATAGATACGTTTGGATCTCCAAAACCGTCACCATCTGCATCTATATAATAGGTAATACCATCATCAATTACTAAATCACAGTTGTTGCTCAGTTCATGCAAATCTCTCCAACGGCAGCAGGATTAATGGTGATCAGTATCGTCACAATCAGTATTATCTGAAACAAAATAACAGAGGCCAACACATGCCATTGTAGTATTCAAGGGATCCTGCAATCCATCGCCATCAGTATCTGCATGAAAACAATGTTTCCTGTTTCATCGATTTGTGTATCACAATCATTATCTACTCCATCACAAACTTCAGTAGCAGCAAGTTGATGTTGAAGTCCGTGTCGTCACAGTCGGTATTGTCTGAAACATGTCCGACTGATTGACCCATGCTGAAGTTGTATTTAGTGCATCTCCAAATCCATCTCCATCATTATCTGCATAGAAAACTGTTTGAACTCCTCAATCGTTTGGCGTATTACAGTTTGTTATCAATTCCATCACATACTTCTGTAGCACTTGGATTGATATTGAAATCAGTATCATCACAATCGGTATTGTCGGTTACAAAACCTACAGTTGACTACTGCAAGTGTTGTGTTCAATGCATCTCCAAAGTAATCACCATCGTTTATCTGCATAATAAGTAGTTTGAACACCCTCATCGATTTGTGTATCACAGTTGTTGTCGATTCCATCACAAATCTAAAGTTACGCATGGATTGATGTTGAAATTTGTGTCATCACAATCAGTATTGTCTGTTACAAATCCTACTGGTTGAGTACAACATCTACACTATTTAAAGCGTCTCCAAAACCATCACCATCGGCATCAGCATAATAAGTAGTAAAAGCTCTTCGTCGTTGAGTATCACAGTTGTTGTCGATCACATCCTACCAAATTCAGCTGCTCCAGGATTGATATTGAAGTTGGTATCGTCACAATCGGTATTGTCTGAAACATAACCGACAGGAGCCACGCATGCCATTGTAGTGTTCAAAGGATCACCGAATCCATCACCGTCTGTATCTGTATAGAACACAATGTTTCCAGTTTCATCCAATTTGTGTGTCACAATCGTTGTCCATCACAAATTTCTGTTGCGCTAGGTTCAATATTAAAATCGGTGTCAATCACGATCGGTATTATCAGTGCAAATCCAGCAGACTGTACAATCCAAAACCGTTACAAGTGGATCGCAAATCATCCACCATCGCTATCTGCGTAGAACGTAGTTTATGTTCCTTCGTCGATTTGTGTATTACAGTTATTATCCTCCATCGCAAACTTCGATTGCACTTGGGTTGATGTTGAAATCTGTATCATCGCAATCCCAATGACGTGATTGCAAACCTGGTGACTGCAGCAAAGTGTTAATTCAGCGCGCATCACCAAAGCCATCGCCATCGTTATCTGCGTAATAAGTAGTCTGAACACCTTCATCGAATTTGTGTATCACAGTTGTTATCGACGCCATCGCATACTTCTGTTGCACTAGGATTGATGTTGAAGTTGGAATCGTCACAATCGGTATCTGTTACAAATCCTACCGGTTGAGTATGAAAGCATCTACACTGTTTAATGCATCACCGAACCATCTCCATCAGCATCTGCGTAATAAGTTGTTTAGACCCTTCGTCGATTTGTGTATTACAGTTGTTGTCTATTCCATCACAAATTTCTGCGACCCCAGTTGATATTGAAATTGGTAGCCGTCAATCGGTGTTATCCAAAACAAAGCCCACCGGCTGTGAGCATGCGTCAACTGTTACATTGAGATCACCAAATCCATCTCCATCAGCATCTGCATAATACGTAATCGTAACTCCTTCGTCTATTTGAGTGTCACAGTTGTTATCCAGTCCGTCACAAATTTCAGGAGCACCAGGGTAAACCAAATTATTGTTGTCGTCACAGTCCCCACTGCATGATGTGAATCCGTCTCCGTCCACATCAAAGTCTTCATCTATTAATAAGTCGCAGTCATTATCTATACCATCACAAATTTCTGCGGTTAAGGTGAGTTCAATTGAAACCTCATCCGAAGAAACTGGACACGGTGCATTGTCGATAGACCAACTTAGTACATAAACACCAGCTGCATCGACTGTGATCGTTGCATTTGGATCAGTAATATCGCTGAACACCACGTTGCCTGGTCCGCTCACTACTGCCCACGTAGCAGGGTTTCCAGCTGGGCTGTTACCACTTAATGTAGCAGAAACTGCGCAGACTGATTGATCAGCACCTGCGTCCGCTATTGTTTCGTCAGTTGTGAATGTATTGGTCGATACTTGATCACTTGAGAATGGACATACACCATTAAAGATGATCCATTGCAAAACATAAGTTCCCGTTACGAAAACAGAAACAGCTGTATTTGGATCGGTGCTATTTTCAAATGAAGCACCACCTGGACCGCTTACCAAGAACCAAGCACCGTTGCCATTAAGAGGAGTATTTCCCATCAAGTTGGCGGTGAGTCCATACCAATTGATCTGCACCAGCATTTGCAGTTGTTGGAGGAGCGAAGAAAGTTATAGTAACGTTTGAAGTTGATGGTGGACAAACGCCATTTGCGATAGACCACTGAAAGTATAACTTCCTTGAGCAGTCACTGTGACTACAGTGTTGCGCTGATGAATATTTCCGAAGCTTGCAGAACCTGGTCCTGAAACTAATGTCCACGTTCCCGTTCCAATAAGTGGATTATTAGCATTCAATGCAATGGACAAACCACAGTTCACTTGGTTGTTTCCAGCAAACGAAGTGGTAGGATTCTGATAGATGGTTACTGGTATCGTTTCAGTAAGAAATGCAGATTCGAAAGGAGCAAATGTTTCTGTTGCTTGAACAGATAGTGTGGTGTTCGCAGATAATACACCAGAGGTCACAACAATGTTTCCTCCAGTTCCCATCACAGGTGTACCCGAAGGAGAACCACCACTAAAAATCTGGTAGCTCACGCCAGCCTGACTATTGATGATAGTAAGTCCTGCGTTGAATGAACCACAATTCTCCAAGCTGTTGGGTTGAATATCCAAACTCGTGTTTGGAGCCAGCAACATGTGGGAGAAGTGATTATCGAAAAATCCGCCGTACGACGAAACTTGGAAAGCCAAGAAAACAGCGACAAGGCCTATGAAGCGGAATCTGCTAATTTTCAAGGGGGAACTGGTTTCGGTTATTTGCATTTCTTTAAGGAATTCTTGGTATCAAAAGTATTTTTTTATACGAGGCAAAATCCCTTTTGGATACACTGATTTCCTTAGTTTTTAAACGCAGTTATTAACGAAATCAACCTTTGTTTACTCCTTTTTTCACTAGAAAACAGCTATTCTCGACGAAACTGATGTGTCTCTTCAATTTTACAAACCACGCTGCGATAGGCGGTGTACCAAGTACTTCGGCCTTTTTGCTTGGCTTCAGCATGCAAACTATCTGTTCGCCATGCGTTGATAGCATCCAAATCTTTCCAATAACTAATAAACATTCCAAATGGACTGACTCTTGCCGATTCGTAACCTAAAAATCCTGGTAATTTGCTCACCGCCTCCATCGTTTGTTCGTCCATATCCGAATAACCATCAGGACTGTCTGGTCTTTCCGAAAGAAAGATCACAGCATAGTTGCCCGGCTCTAGTTTTATTTCATCTTTTATTCTTGACATTGTCCTTAGTGATTTTTACAAATGTAACTTTGCAAAGACTTTATCGTCCTGACATTACGTGAAATTTCTAAACCTTTATATCACCATTTTTCTTTTGCTTGCAACCACAATAGCTCATGCTATAATGGTGGAAGGAAATGTGCAAGATAAAGACGGAAATCCCGTTCCATTCGCCCGAATTAGCACTCAGGAATCCAAGAAAAATGCACTGTGCGATGCTGATGGAAACTTCTCCATTTCACTTGCTGTTGGAACACATTTTATTGAAATATCAGCTTTAGGATTTTACACAAAATCAATACAAATTGATGTAAAAGCGAATCAAAAAAATCATTTTGCATTCATTTTAGATGAAAATCCATCCGAATTGGGTGAAATTGAAATTCATGCTAATACGAGAGACATTGCTCGACATGTTATGCATGAAGCAAGCAAGAAATCTGATCTTTACAAATCCAACTATGAAAACATATCATTGGAAAGCTATCAAAAGATTTCTCTTCATACACTTGGGCCCGATACTACTCATTTCGAAGAAAAAATAGATAGGGATACCCTTCCCTATATATCCATTCAGCGCAATTTGTTGGAATCATACTCTGAAATTAAGAAGCAGAAAAATAAGTATCGCGAACAGATTATAGCTGCAAAAGATTATTCAAGGAATCCACCTTCTGATGATTTGAGTATTTCTATATCCATGGAGTTTGGAGAGCACAATATTGCTCCTCAACAATGGATGTACGCAAATACTTATTTACTGAATAGTAACACGGGATACTTCGAGTTTGACTTTAACCAAAATTTGCTGGATTTACCGGGACTCGCCGAGAAGCCCTATTTGTCGCCACTCGCAGCAACTGCCTCCATCAATTATCAATTCGATTTGATAGGAACTTACTATGTTGACTCAAAGAAATACTATAGAATAAAAGTCACACCTATCTGGAAATCAGAAGCTTTGTTTGAAGGAGAGGTCGTAATTGAAAACGAAACTTGGGCACTCATTAAAGTTGATTTGAATGCCACTCCAAGGAGTTTAAAGATGTATGCCGCATTGAATGTTAAGCAGGAAATGAAGCAATTTGGCAATGATATTTACTTTCCTGAGCGCACAGCTATTTCCTATCAAATTAAAGAAGGGAAAACGACCTATTTCGGTTCCGTTCTCGTGGCGCGAACGGAGATTTCATTTCCAGCCGAATTTGAAGAAAATACATTCTCCAACGAAACTCAATATTATACCCCTGAAGCATTTAATCGCGACAGTGCCTATTGGAATGTATTGCGAACCGATAGTGTCAACACGCTTCAGCAATCCTATATTTCTGAGTGTGACAGCTTGCAAGCCTACTATACTTCAGATGAATATTATCACGAACAAGACTCTACATTTAACGATGTGCGCTTTATGGATTTTATTCTTTATGGTGTTGGTTTCAAGAATAGGGCACGCCGGGAAATGTATTACTTCTACCCTCTTGCAATGCAAGTTAATCCTGTAGGAATTGGAGGATATCGCCACAAGTTTGGGGCAGCTTTCTCCAAAGAATTTCAAAACAACTATTTGCTCGAAACCAACGGAGAAGTCGATTATGGATTTCGTAATAGGGATATTCGAGGAAAAGTGGGAGTTGGTCTCACTTATGTTCCAAGAAAATTTGTCCGAACGTTCATTCGGGTGGGAGACTTTTACGACATGATCAATACCTATGCATCGCTTGGTTCCATATTTAGCAGAAGCAATTATGTGCGTACACAAAGTTTTAGTGTTGCGCAGCGCATGGAATTGGTCAACGGACTATTTGCAGAGTTAAGCCTTGAATTCTCCGACCAAAAGCCTATCAATAATCTGCAACAAGATTTGTGGTCGCAACAATTGTTTGGCGATGTGAACACCCCACTTACTTTCGAGCGATATATTAAATCAGAAATACGACTGGATTTACTTTACCGCATAAAGCAGAAGTATATCATTAAAAAAGGGAAAAAGATTATTCAAGGCACACAGTATCCAGAGTTTCATTTGACCTATAGAAAAGGTGTTCCAGGTTTATTCAACAGTGAAGTGAATTTTGATTTTGTGGAGGTTGGTGTGGAGCACGATGCCGAACTCGGCAGGTGGGGCACAGCGCAATGGTCGATGATTGCAGGTTCATTTTTAAATAAAAAGAATTTACGTCTTCTCGAATACAGATATTTCCGTGGCTCCGACGTATTATTTTTCAGTGATCCACTTCGAAGTTTTCAATTGCTTGGTCCTACCCTCTCCACTCCGAACGCCTATTTACGAGGAAATTATTTTCATCATTTGGACGGATTATTTTTGAATAAAATCCCGTTGATCAATAGACTAAAATTGACAGAAGCATTTGGAGCGGCGTTCCTCAGTATTCCCGATCAACAATTTTATCACGCAGAGATGTATGTTGGATTGGAGCGAGTGGTGCGCATTCGAAGAGAGCTTTTCCGATTCGGTATATACGGAGCTTCAAGCGCCACCTCTCTCAACCGCGCCCGATTCGAATTCAAATTCGGCATCAATTTCTACAACACCTATTCGAAGAAGTGGAGTTACTAGTTGGTTTTTGGTTCATGGTTCGTGGATCATGGTTCATGGATCATAGTTCAAGGTTCCTAATCGTAAAGTCAGTGAAGTCGAAGGATGGTTCCTGATTCATGATTCATGATTCATAATTCATTCATAATGTGGAACATTAGTGAAGTCGAAGTATGGATAATTGTAACTAGTAATTAGTAAAACATTATTTCATAATACATTACATCTTGATCAAAAACATTTGTTGCATGATTGGGAAGGGTAATAGTTATAGCCTTCTTTGAATTGCACTTGTAATAGGTGATTTGACCATTCAGATTGATGGCAACGGGCATTGAAAAATCTTTTACGTCTGTCTTCCATTTACAAGAATATTGTGTGTAATTCTTTCCTTTCCTTTTAGTCTTTACTTCTAAAATTGGAATTTGTTTATGACGTACATATTGGTCAAAAACTTTACTCAAGTCCATTCCTGACTCCCGACTAAAATAGGCCACCACTTCATCATAGTTGGTGGTTCGAATTTTAAATTCTTTATCACTCATATTCTTAATCATCGCCCACCATTTTGCGTCATCATTGATGATGTGACGCAGGGTGTTGAGAAACAACATGCCTTTTACATACATGTCGCTGTGACCTTCTTTATTGAGTCCATAAACGCCAATAATAGGACTCGTGTTTGCAACGGTTGTCTTCATTGCGTTCACGTATTTCATGGCAGTTGGATAGTCCCAAAGACACTCCACGTATATTGCTTCCGAATAGGTGCAAAAACTTTCATGTATCCACATGTCGGCCAAATCCTGACAACTCACACTATTTCCCCACCATTCGTGACCTGTTTCATGAATGATGATGTAATCGAAATCTAATTCTTGACCGCTGCGGTCCATACCCATATAGCCCCGCTTAAATTTATTTCCATATGCAATGGCACCTTGGTGCTCCATACCTAAGTATGGAGTTTCTACCAATGCGTATCCATCGTTCCAGAAAGGATATTTACCCAAGAATTGCTCGTAGCATTTGAGCATTGGTTTTACCTGCTCAAATTGTTTTTTCGCTTTATCCAAATTGTATGGAAGCACATAATAATCCAAGCTGAGCACTTCGCCATCCAAAGCGGTGTAGGTGTCGTTAAAGTGAGTGTAATTCGCAATGTTGAGCGTCACATTGTAATTGTTGATCGGATAGGTCACCTTCCAGTTGTAAGTGGTAGTTCCATCCTCATTTACTGTTTCCAACTCTTCTTGTCCGTTGCAAACGGCATACAAATGTGATGGCACCGTACAATGAATTTCCATGCCATTTGGTTCGTCGCTATAAACTTCCTTCGATGGCCACCAAAGACTCGCTCCAATGCCTTGACACGACACCCCTACCCAATCCATTCCATTATCATCTTTGGTCCAAGTGAAACCACCATCCCAAGGTGGCATTTTGGCGATTCGCGGTTTGCCATGATATGCTATTTCAATGGCAAGTTTTTCACCGGGCAAATAGACACGATCTAGGTCGATAAATATCGCATCGAAGTCACGCTTGAAATTGAGCATGGCATCCTCTTTACTGATATGATCTATGATCATGTTCTCAAACAAATCCAGCTGAATTTTGCTCGTTGTGTCAACAACGGTGAAGCTCACTTCATTTCTACCTGAGATGCTTTGTTCTCCAATTTCTACGTTCACATGGAGATTGTAATAAGTCACATCAAAGCATGAACGTTCGTGTCGCTCGCCACCGCGGAGTACATCTTTGCGAGTGGGTTGTGCCACGGCTTGCAGTGCAAGGAAGGATGCTAGAATAGAAATGAAAATAATTCGCATAGAGCAAAGATAGAGATCGCTTGGCTTATTCTTGGTTCTTGGGGCACGATTCTCAATTCTCGATTCTCGATTCCCGAATGATTCATTATTCATTATTCATGATTCATTATTCATGATTTATAATGCAAGATTTGGGCTCTGCAACACCCGACACCATTCTCCCAACTCCCGACTCCCGGCTCCGCTAAAAAATCCATTTTTCCTTTGAATCCTTGAATCCTTGTCTTCTAGTCTTCTTGTTTACTTTTCAACAAATTACCCCTTTTATGGTATTGCAGGGGGGTGAGGAAGGGTGGACATTTGTGGGGATGAAAACAGAGAAATCGGTATCGAATGCCATTGCAGGCGAATGCGCGCTGCGTGAACTCTTTTTCTGTAAAAACAAAAAGTGCTGCAAAAACTGGAAACACGGCAAACGCTGTAAAAAATGTCCTAAAAAATAGTACCTCCCATGGTGCTTTCCGCTTACTTTGCAGCATGGAGATCTCGATGAATACCCCAGCTTTGCTTTTCCCCGCTATTAGCTTGATTATGCTGGCTTACACGAATCGATTTTTGGCTCTGGCCAACGTGATTCGAGCACTACACGACAGATATAAAAACCACGACGGAAGCACGAACCCAAAGATTCACGCTCAAATCACCAACCTGAAGTTTCGCATTCGGCTTATCAAAAACATGCAAATCTTCGGTGTGTTGAGTTTCCTATTTGCCATCATGTCGATGTACGAAATTTACGTGGGCAACCAAGCCATAGCGAAATACCTTTTTGCTACTTCCCTTATTCTCTTTGTATTTTCTCTGTGCTTATCGCTATGGGAATTATTTAAAAGCACTGAATCGTTGAAAATAGAACTTGAAGACGTTGAGTAATTTTAATCCACACCAAACATATACCGCTAAAGCTGCTCAATTTGCTGCTTCTACTGCCCGGATGAAGTCGGTCATCAATAGATTGGCCATGATGCGCCTAGGCGGTGCCCTTATCACCATTCTGGGAATTTATTTACTCGTAAAAAATGACGAAAAATCCTATTGGGGATTAATTATTCTCGGGGTGATTGTATTCAGCATCGCTATGAAGTGGCAATGGATGCTGAATAGAAAATATAGCATCGAAAAACTATTACTTGAAATCAATGAGCGTGAGTTGAAATTTCTCGAAGGAAATAACCACCTCTTTGATGGCGGCGAGGAATTCAAAGATGCGCACCACTCCTACTCGTTTGATTTAGATATTTTCGGAAAGAATAGTTTGTATGCTCATATCAATCGCACGCACACGCGCTTCGGCAGAAATCATCTTGCACAAGCACTACTGCGAACGAAATCGAAAGAGCAAATTTTAGCATATCAAAAAGCGGTAGCAGAAGTGTGTCCAAATATTGACTTTAGACAAAACGCAGAAGCGCACTCGCTAGCAGTAAACGACACGATAAATCGCCATAAGTTATTGATGGATTGGATAGCACAACCGAAAGAACACGTTTCGAAAGGTTTGCGTTACACTGCCTTTGCACTCACAGGACTTTTTGTGTTGTGCATCGCACTTTCATTTATTAGTGCAGGATTTCCTTTTGGAAAATTAGCAGCGGTCATTTTTGTGTTACAACTCGCACTTTCAGCATCCAAAATCAAATCGATTATCAGTGAGGTTTCTTATTTTGAAAAAATCAAAGACGAATTATTTCACTATAAAAATTACATCGAAATCATTGAGAACGCCTCGTTTGAAAATAATGTGCTCAAGGATATTCAATCGCAACTGAAAGCGGAAAATGGAAATGCTTCCACTAAAATCAAAACGCTTTCTTCTATTATCGATAATATTTCCACCGTTCAAAATTTGGTGGCGTTCTCATTCTTCAGTGGTATGTTTTGCTTTCACCTGCACCAGTATTTCCGATTGCTGCAATGGAAAGAACAGCATGGAAAGGCACTACCGCAATGGTTTGGTGCACTGGGAAATTGGGAGGTAATTCATTCCTTCGCTCAGTTGAAATACAATTTTAGCGAATACCAATTTCCTGAAATTACTGATGAGCAAGTATTGGAGTTTAAGGATCTCGGTCATCCGCTCATTCGAACCGATAAGCGTGTAGTAAACGACATCGACTACAAGGCATTTCAATTTGTGCTCCTTACCGGTTCTAATATGTCTGGGAAATCTACCTTTTTGCGCACAGTGGGCATCAATATGATATTGGCTAATGCGGGCAGCGCCGTGTGTGCTTCACATGCCAAATTATTTCCTTATCACATCTTAGTGAGCATGCGATTGGATGATTCGTTAGCTGATAGTCAATCCTATTTTTTCGCTGAAATTAATCGATTAAAAATGATCGTCGAGGAATTTCCTACGAAGCCCTCATTTATTATTTTGGATGAAATACTTCGAGGAACGAACAGCGATGACAAGCGACTTGGGACAATAGAATTATTAAAAATTTAGAACGCAAAGGAGCTCTTGGAATCATTGCGACACATGATGTGGAGGTCTGTTCATTAACGGAAGAGTACCCACATTTTTTCACCAATAAGAATTTTGAAGTGGAAATCACTAACAATGAATTACACTTCGACTACAAGTTGCGCCCAGGTATTTGTAAAAATAAAAGCGCTACTTTCTTGATGAAAAAAGTTGGTATTATCGAATGATCTGAATCATTCTTTTCAAGCCGCTTTCTGTTTTCAAAAAGTAAACACCTTCTGATAAGTTGGAGGTGTTGACAGCACCATTACCACTTATTTTTGAGTAAATAATAGTCTTCCGGAAACATCATAAATCATGATTTTTTCCGTTTTATTTAGTTGCACTTGAACTAAGTCGCTGGCAGGATTTGGAAACAACTTGATACTCTGACTTTCATTTAGGTTTGGAACTGATAGGTCATATTCAATGGTGTAAGTATAGCTTTGACTACAACCGGCATCGTCCGTTAGTGTTAGGGTGTATTCTCCCGGTTCAAATGCCTCTAAATCTAACTCTTCCCAACCGTTGCTCCATTCAAAAGTGTAATCGCCTTGTGGAAATACCACATTAACGAAAACGAATCCTAATCCAACATCTGAAATACCTTCCACCACAGCCGATACTTGAGGGTTGAACACCGGAGTTCTCAATGATTCGAAGAAATAGTATCCGGCAAGTATGGCAATGGGAGCGCATTCGCCGTGGTCGTAATCACCAAAATCAGAAAGCAGCACAGAAGTTGATCCTAGATTTTGAAAAGCATCATAAGCATTCAATGAATTCATATAATTGACTTGGTCATCCCCTTCGCAAAAGAAAAGTTGTGTAGGCACTTGAGGCGCCCAATCCATTACGTCGTTTGCGGCAAGTGCTACTCTCAACGGATGATTAGGGTCCGATTGAAACTGCTCTAATAAATTCGGCTGAAGCATTTGATTCGGGATGTCGGGAAATTGACTATTGATATACCCCATGTTGTGGGTGCCGTCGAATAGATCAGGGATGATTGCCGCGTATTCCGGTAAAAATATTTCTTCCAAATCCGTGAAAATATTGCCATACACTTCTTGATAACTCAACACCACATAAGGCAGATAGCCGGGTGTAGGATATATTTGATCAGCGGTAATAACGCTAGCTTGTGCACCGCTAATGTCATAAGGACCGCTCATGGGTGCGCTGCCAGTAATTTGAAATTCATTCGACTCATCGAGTTCAATCAAACGTTGCAATGCAGCAGTGGCATGTCCACCTTGAGAATAGCCCCAAAGAAAAAGTTCTTCATTCCATTCAAATCCCAATTCCTCTTGCAAATCGCGTGTAGCACGAATCATATCCAAACTTGCGGAAGCTTCTGAGTCGGCATGTACATAAAGATGCAGCAATTCGCTTTGACCAAGTCCAATGTAATCGGGCATGCAAGTGATATAACCTCCAGATGCGAAAATGACCCCCAGCATGGCCTCGCCTGAAACGAAGGAAGGAGCTTCACCTCTCGAACCAATGGTGCCGTGCTGATAACTTGAAATGGGCAACGGACAATTGGCATCGCTCGGCACACACAATGCACCTGAAACCTCCACCATTTCACCATTTGGATGCATCGTCATGTAGGTGACACGATAGAAATCGACTTCATAAATGGCGCTTACTAAGTTGCTCGGAATACCGAAACTACTGAGCACCGAGTTGATTTGATTTTCGTTGTAGTGTACAATGAATTCTGTTCCTGTAACTTGAGCATACGAAGAACATGAAATCAGAAGTGAAAGGATAATGGTAAGGTTTCTCATTTGACGAATGTAAAAATTATTCCTATCATTGTGGCATTGATAACGGTATGAATAAGTTGAAGCCCTCGCATCCCCTCGATATTACAGCAATTACAGTAGATATAGATTGGGCTCCAGATTTTATGATTGATCAATTGGCTGCTCGATTTAGCCAAGCCGGAGTCAAATGCACGTGGTTTGTGACACATGCTTCCCCGGCAGTAGACCGACTGAAATCCAACCCAAGTTTTGAATTGGGGATTCATCCCAACTTTTTACCTGGAACTAGTCATGGAAGTAACGAAGACGAGATCATTGAATATTGTTTGAAGCTTGTACCCGATGCCAAATCAGTGAGGACGCACGCCTTGGTTCAGAGCTCACCAATGCTTTGTAAATTAAAGTCTGCTTATAATATTCAAACAGACTGTTCGCTCTTCCTTCCTCATACACCATTATATCATCCGAATACAGTATGTCATGCAGGGAATACGACACCATTAGTACGTATTCCATACAATTGGGAAGACGATGTAGAGTGCTTGAGACCGATGCCTTCTTGGAAAGTAGATGACAGTGTTTTTCATTTTAAAGGAATGAAAATCTTTAATTTTCATCCAGTTTATGTTGAGCTGAATGAAACTGATTTTTCACGTTATACTGCTTTGAAAAAGAAGATCAGCGGGGTGATGCCATTGAATGCCATAGATCAATCCACAGCTGATGAATTTACGCAACCTCATGTGGAAGGTGTATTGACTTTTTTTACGGAGCTACTGGAGAAAATTCAATTGCAACAACGCACTACTTATACCATGACCGAAGTGACAGAATTATACTTGAATACTTATGAGCAATATTAGCAGCAAAGCCCAAATTGGTACCAATGTCTTTTTTGGAGATAATGTAAGTATCGGCGACCATGTGATCATTGGCGACAATGTTTACGTGGGCAGCAATACCACTATTGATCATGCAAAAATTGGCAGTGGTACACGTATTGAGCAAAATTGCATACTTGGCTACACACATATTACAGGATGGGTTTCAAGACCTGGCAGTGCTGTGGGCGTAAAGTATGATGCGCTGGAAATTGGCGAAAACTGCTTAATTCGATGAAGGATGTACTTTATATGTTGGTTCCACTTTAGGCAACAATGTAATGGTGCATCACAAAGTATTGATTAGAGAAAAATCTAAAATTGGAGACTTCTCATCCATTGGTTCGATGTGTGACATAGAAGGAAATTTGACCATAGGAACATATTGTTCGATTCACTCCAATTGTCATTTGTGTTTTGGAACTACTATTGGTGATTATGTTTTCATAGCTCCATTTACAGTAACTACGAATGGAAATCCAATGGGATACAAGCGCCCTCAATTGATCGAGAAATTTGGAGGTGAAAAAGGACCGACCATTGGAAGTGGTTGTCAAATCGCTGTGCACGTAACCATTTCACCGGGCATTACTTTGGGGCCGGAATGTGTGGTGGCGGCGAATGCTGTGGTAACTAAAGACTTCGAAGCGTTAAGCATTCTCATGGGGACTCCAGCTCAAAAGAAGGGAGTAGTAGAAGAATTACACCGACTGCCCGAAGAGATTCGCAAGACCATAGGACTTTAAAAGAACCCCGATGCGCTGCATCGGGGTTCTTTTTGCACAAAACCTACATCACACTATTTACTTATTACAATCTGCACTACTCTATCCTTTTCACCAGAGCGAGCGCGCAGCATATAATTGCCAGCAGCGTATTTTGAAACATCCAATGTATATACAAAACCAGAATCAACGATGATTTCATTTTGCTCGAGAAGCTTGCCTTCGATGCTCAGTAATTCCACAAAGACCGTTTTATTATAATCTGATTCTTCAAAAGAAATGAAGAGTTCTGATTGTGTTGGTTCGGATAGTACTCGAAGTTCAACTCGCTATCAGAAATTGTTTCAGCATCGATTTCATTATCTTTGAAATTGTAAACATTTACTGTTTTGCATCGCGCAGGTCCAGTGCCACATGAGTTGCTTGGAGTAACGCATATAGTACCACCATTCGCAATAGTGCTATTTACTTGAACGGTGATATTACTTGTCCTTGTCCGTTCAATATGGTTGCTCCAGTGGGTACCGTCCATTGGTAGTTTGAAACGGTATTCAAGTTCACTACAGAGCATTTCCTATCATATCAAAAGGCCATGTTATTCACTAAAACTGAATATTGCTTTGTTGCAATGGTTTTCCATTGACAGCCTTGGAAAGTTGATTTGAAAACAACCATCTGCATTCGCTGCTTTACAAGTGATATTGCCAGAGCAATAGCTAGAGTTAAATTGAACTTGAATACTCGATTCCCGGTGCTTCCTACAATAGACGACATATACGGAGTTGTCCAAACATAATGAGTGGCTCCGGCAACCTGAGTAATAGAATATGTTTTGGTTAAACCTCTAACTCTGGTGGAAGTTCCAGAAATGGAACCAGACATAGTTAAAGGGGAACGTTCAGAATTGTAACTTTGAAAGCTTTAGGATCCGCACTGAGTTGTAACATCGACCATGTAATGTTGCCTCCACTAAAAGCACTCGAGTAACTGATTAGGTATAATAGCATTCGCTGAAATCGTGAGTGATTGAAATTCCCGAAGGGGCATAAAAAATTGAACGCTACCACCAAAGCCTGGATTTGGTGTAGTGTAATAAAACACTCCGGAACCAGCTGGTGCAATACACACATATCTAAAGTTTGACTTGGCAAACTGCTGTATCTTTCACGATAAATTTCATTTGAAAAATAAGATGTACCACATCTAATCAATTCTGCTACGATGTTGTTTTGGTTCCAAAATGGAATATTCGTTAACACATTTCCCGTTTGACTCAACAGTACCCCATTATTATATACCATTTGATTTGATCTGTTGACCAAGCATTTGTTACAACCGCTGTAATGGGAGAAAGATTAAATAAACAATCCTCTATATTATCAGGGCTTGAAATGGAAATGGTTGGTGTCTCTTCAGACAAACGCTGCATTCCGGTAGCACCACAAAAACTAAAAGTTTCAGCGCGATCTAACGCGAACTCAGCACCAGCCAAATCATTTGGATGAGGTGTGCGCAGTGAGAAACCTAGATTTACCGAAGCGCGCATTACTTGATTACCACTTGCTGAAGGACTTACATGCGACAAAGTCAAAAGATGACCAAACTCGTGAAGAATAACTGTTTCCAAATCTATTTGCTGGCCTGAAGGATTGCCCGTAGAGAAATTATAACTAAAGCCAGCTGCATTCGCGCTAATGATCATGTCCACTTCCAAACTTACGGGAGTAAATCCATCGCCAAAACAATTATTGGTTACAAGATTTACACCTCTCGCAATTACACCTGTTGGTAGTGGATTACTTGAATCCAATACTATAACATTCACGTTATCGGCTCCTGTATTTGTTGCATTTGAAACAACATTTGTGAACCCCCAATTGACTTGTGTGTTGCATATCCACGTTTCCATGGCTCTCTTTATGGCAGGAATACCAGCAAAAGAAGTGATATTGCTACTAAATGAGAAATCAAATCCGTCACTCGCACTATTGCTGCCAATATTGATAACTGATGGACTTGTCGAATTTCCTGGAGCGAAATTGTTAAGAATAGAAAATGGAATATTCAAATTCGTAGAAGATAAAAATGATTCACCACTATTATTAATAACTTCAATTTTTCCAGTAGCAGCAGACTGATTAGAGTTGCTAATATTTTCAAGTGTTCTACTCGGAACAAACACTTGAATTTGAGTATCTGTCCATGAAACATAATCACCAGCAAGTGCAGTTTCGCGAGCTGTACCTTGTGCTACTGAAAACTTAACTACTCCATTTCCTCTCACATTTCCAAAACCAGAACCATTGATGGTTAAGATTGATTTAGTTCCTGCAGAAATGGTTGTTGGACTAAATGAAGTAATACTAATGAGTGCATTCGGATTTGGAGCTGGATCTAGCTGTGGATTCGGATTGGTGTCTGGTGATGCTCCAAATAACATTTTAAACTGATCTATTGATTTGAACCTTTTAAAAGTATCGAACATGCTTCCATCCTCTTCCACATAAAATACACTTTGCAAGGACGCTACAGGTGAAAGACCATAACCTGTTGGATCGTACCAATGACGAGGTGTTGGCTCTAAGAATAGAATCAAATGTAGGTTTTCGCGCATATTGATTTTATCGCTAAAATTCATTGCGATATTTTCCACTTCTCCACCTTCAGTGATGATTTGGATGAATTCAAATGACTCATCTCCTTTAAAGTTTTGTAGCACTTGAACTTCGGAGCGGGTGTATATAGATTGACGTTTTTCATCCCAATACGACTCTGTATTGAGCACAAGACATTCTACAATATTAGTAGATCTGTCGAGCATTTGATCTAATGGCATTTCGACCATGTTGCAATGAATTTGCTGGGCCGATGCGATAAAGGATATCGCGAAAAGAGCAAGGGTGAATAGTGACTTTTTCATTTTGGTTAAAGTTTGGAACAAATGAAAATCAAACTTCAACCTTCCAAAATCACTAAATCGCGCTAGCGAATATTTGCTATATAAAAAATGGGCGCTGTCAGAGAACAGCGCCCATTTTTTAATTCAAATAATTCCAAATACTCCAACAATTCCAACTATTCCAGAGTTCTATCTCAACATCAACGCGCTAGTGCTCGCCGATTGCTCTTTGGTTTGAAGTCGGAAGAAGTACATTGCATTTTCTACACTTGGTACTTTGTATTGAATCGTGTATTGTTGATCACCAACGGCGCTTCCTTCGAACACTTTCGAAATCATTTGACCATTGCTGTTGTACAAATCAATTGAAATGTTTCCATCTTCCGGAACGGTGTAGCTCACTCTGAAAAACATGTCTCCAGTATTGTTAACCGAAATAGTTGGTTCTTCGCGCTGCGCCACAAAAGCCATTAACGGAGCAGCTGGGGCTGACTGAACTTGGATGGTCTGCGTGTAAGTGCTCACATTTCCTGCACAATCTATTGCCGTCCACTCACGAATGATGTCTTGCGCCTCGCAGCAATCATTTGTCGCAAAGAAGTCACCTTGTCCACTTACTGCATTTCCATTTACTGTTCCGTTGTAATAGAACCAACCGCTCATTCCATAGTCTGTATTTCTATTGTTTGCTCTCTCTCCTACTTGGAATCCATAGTAGTATGTGCTTGGCATGTGCGTTAGGTTGATGGTTGAACCTTCAAGGTCTCCTTGACCTACTGCATAACTTGATGTTTGAAGTTCATAGTATGTCCAATCAACGTGATGTCCATTATCGATATTCAAATCATCTTTGTAGCTTCTACCGAGTGCACTCCATTCCGTCCAGTTGCGTGCATTCGCCATTTCTAGATGCACCAACCAACGTTGATTCGTATTCATATTGTTTACTACTTCCGCATCTACAGTTGCTGTGCCATTGATCAAATCTTGAGTAAATACACCAGGGCTTGCGAATGAATAGTTCTCTGTTACACCAGCAATTCCTGGCAACCAGAAAGACACATCACCAAAGATGGCATCTGGAGTAGTCAACGTGCAGGATTGTGAGTTGCTCGATGAATTTGAAGAAACTTCGTTGAACATCACTTCAACTTGGTTTTCACAATTATCGATCGCATACACATTTGCAGGAACTGGAATATCACTACATCCAACAATAAGATCTGAAGGTACATTCACCAAAATAGGCGCTTCATTGTCTACAACATGTATCGTTTGAATCCACTCTGCTGTATTGCCACATAGGTCAATTGCAGTATAAATTCTTACAATGTCATACTGAGTGGCACAACCCGACTCATTGATGATTTCTTCAGAGAATATTTGAACGCTGCTGCAATCTGAAACCGCAGGCGGTGAAGAGACAGGGATATTATCACATGAAACTTCCATTTCGCTGATACCACCATCAATTACTGGAGCTTCTGTATCCGTTACATAAATCAACTGAGTAAAAGTTGAAGTATTGCCGCAACCGTCTGTAGCATACCATGTTCTTTCGATGGTGTAAGGACATCCAGTTGAAATGACATTTTCAGTCATGTATAATTCCACGCTTGAACAATTGTCTGTTGCATCCAAAACTTCCGGCGCTGGAATATTTCCACAAGAGACTTCAAGCACTGGATCAGGAGTTTGAACAAATACTGGAGCATCCGTATCTAATACTGAAATGGTTTGAGACAAATATGCCATGTTACCACATTCATCATAAGCATACCAGCTTCTATAGATTGTGGTTCCGCAAGAACCTTGTTCTTCAAATTCCATGAAATCAATGCTCACTTCGTTTGAACAATTGTCTGTTGCTGTCAATTGAGGAGCAGCTGGATATACATCGCCACAAGCAATTTGAATATCTTGAGGAATGCTACTCCAAGTTGGAGCTTCTGTATCAGCGACTGTAATTGTTTGTGTTGAGATGGTTGAATTTCCACATTCATCAAAAGCCGTCCAAGTGCGTACAATAGTAAATGTACCTGTACATTCTCCTGGAACGGTAGACTCTTCGAAAGTTAAAGTAGGCTCTCCTACACAGTTGTCAACCGCAGTGACTGTAGTAGGAACTTGTGGTTCTACAAATTCAGAACATGAAACTGTATAACTCTGAGGTACGCCGACAATTACCGGAGGCTCATTATCAGCAATGGTTACTGTTTGAGTTGCTGTAGCCACGTTGCCACAAGCATCAGTAGCCGTCCATGTTCTAATCAATTGCTGTGAACATCCAGCACCCGACCAAACTTCAGTGAGAACAGGTTGAATGTTATCTGAACAGTTATCCGTTACCACAGGTGTACCTAATTCAGCTGGGGTGCTGCATGCTGCGGTAAATGATGGTGGAATAAAAGTGAAAACTGGTGCTTGATTATCTATCACGTGAATCAATTGCTCGAAAGTTGAAGTATTTCCACAATCGTCACTGGCTGTCCACATGCGGATGATGTCATAGCTACATCCATCACCAAATACTTCATCTGTATAAGCAAACTGAACACTTGAAGTACAATTGTCAGTGATGTTTACACTGATATTATTTTCAACTCCGCACGCTACAGTAATCTCTTCTTCCATATTGAATTGAGGGGCTTCCAAGTCAGCAATTGTAATTTGTTGAGTTGTTGAAACTGAGTTTCCGCAATTGTCAGTTGCTGTCCACATTCTGAAAATAATCGTTGCACAACCATCTATGAAATAAGATTCTTCTAATTGAACATTGACATTGTTGTCACAATTATCAGTTACTTCAATATTTGATGAAGGAACGATATCAGAGCAAGAGATGGTAATATCAGATGGCTCATTTACAAAAGCTGGTGCAACATCATCTATTAATGAAATGGTTTGCATAGCGATAGCCATATTACCACAATCATCTTGAGCTCTAAATACTCTTTGAATGTATGAACAGTTTCCATCTTGCTCGATGAGTTCGTCGCTTACAATCATAGTCACATTGCCACAGTTGTCAACGGCTTGTGCTTGATCAGTTGGCAGTTCACTACCGCAATAGATCTGAACATCTGCTGGAATAAACGTGAACACAGGAGCTTCGTTGTCTGCAATTGTTACTGTTTGTGTAAAGCTAGAAGCGTTTCCGCAAGCATCAACAGCAGTCCAAGTGCGCACGAGCGTGCCTGAACAATTGCTCATATTATTTTGCTCCGAATAGCTAACTTCTACGTCAGAACAAGCATCAGTGATGATCGGTTGTTGTAAAGCCAATTCAGCTGAACATGAAATGCTCACTGACTCTTCTAATCCTGAAATTACTGGAGCTTGAGTGTCGTTGGTAAAGATGTATTGTGTGAAAGTAGATGCATTACCACATGCATCAGTTGCTGTATAAATTCTTTCTATTGTAGGAATGCATGCCCCAGAGAATTCTGAATCCACATAGGTAACTGTAACAGAAGAATTGCCGCAATCGTCTTCCACTTCTACGGTTGGAATTTCATCACCACATTCTACATATACTTCTGATACAGCATTGATAAAAACAGGAGCAGCATTATCAGTGTATGAGAAAGATCCTGATACTTCAGAAGTATTTCCGCAAGCATCCGTAGCAGTGATGGTATAGTTTAGATAAACTACGCAATCGCTTCCATTTGATCCGTTGATTCCGGAACCACCGTTTCCACTTCCGTTACCGCCTGCATTCGCTTCTGGACAATCAAGAAAACCATTGTTTTGGTTTCCGTTGTCAAAGTTCTCGTTGAAAGCTGTTAACGCAGCATTTACTTGAGAAAAAGAATAGGAAGTATTGCATCCGCCAATTGTTTCATTTGCAATTTGAAGCAATTCTGAGACAGTCATTCCTTGGAAAGTACCGCTAGCAATAATCAAATCTTGACTTTGTGAATCACTGCTTCCAAAACTGCTGTCGTATGCATCAAAAGTTGCATTCAAAGTTGCTGCCACCAATTGTCCCGCAAGCACGTTGTGGTATGTTCCTCCAGGGTTCGTCATGCTTCCCGCTGGCAATGCACTTGGTGTAGACCCGCTCGGAAGGAAAGCCGTAATAGCAGGAGCTGATGTGAGCGTTAAAGTATTGTTGCATCCTATGGTTAATCCATTTGGAAATGCACTATCAAAATTGGCGTATAGATAAACGGCAGGATTGTTTCCGTTTGGATTGGCACCCCAGCCGCCTTGAGTTTGTGTTCTGAATCCGTTGATATTACAATCCACATTTTCCGCAGGAGGACCATCAGAAGTGGTGTAAGTAATATTTACTATCGGGTTTGGATCGCAATCCGTAACCGTGTAAGATAAATTGTTTAGATCTTCACAAGAAGTTACTGTATTCGAATTAACAGTGATTACAGGCGCTACAGTGTCTTCTACCGAAATCGTTTGATTACAAGTAGCAGAAGATCCATTAGATATAATTGTCCAATGACGAACAATTGTAAATGGACAAGCATTTGAAATTATTTCATCTTCAAAAGAAAATGAAATGCTTGAAGTTGAGGTTGGAACACCTGTGAATTCAGGAGTCGTGTTGTAATCACAATAGAGCGTTACATCATCTGGGCAATTGAATGATGAATTGTTGTTGTTGTCATCGTCGTCGTCGTCTCCTTCTTCGTCATCATCGTTATCATTATCGCCCCCGTTATTATTACCACCATTGTTACCGCCGCAACTGCCGCCGCCATTCCAATTATCGTTCTCACCATCTTCCTCTTCATCATCTTCATTGTTGTTGTTTCCGTTTCCATCGCAACCTCATTTCCATTGTTATTGTTTCCGTTACACCCTCGTTGTTTCCATTTCCACAGCTTCTGCATTGTTACCGCCGTTGCCGCTGCCATTGTTTCCATTTCCTTGCCTCCGCCGCCGTTGTTTCCATTTCCACAACTTCCACCGCCATTGTTACCGCCGTTGCCGCCTCCATCATTATTTCCATTTCTACTTCCTCCGCCGTTGTTACCGCCGTTGCCGCCTCCTACATTATTTCCATTTCCACAACTTCCGCCGCCGTTGTTACCGCCGTTTCCGCCACCACCATTGTTTCCATTTCCACAGCACCACCGCCGTTGTTACCGCCGTTGCCGCCACCATTACTTCCATTTCCACAATTGCCGCCGCCGTTGTTACCGCCGTTGCCGCCTACTCATTGTTTCCATTTCACAATTGCCCCCACCGTTGTTACCGCCGTTGCCACCGCCTCGTTGTTTCCATTTCCACAACTTCCACCGCAGTTGTTGCCGCCACCATTGTTTCATTTCCACAACTGCCGCCGCCATTGTTATTATCCTCTTCCTCCTCCTCATCATCATCTTCATCATTGTTGTTTTGCCCCTGACCATTGTTGTTGGAGCAAGACGAACCACCGCCTAGGAGCCAGAACCGTTGTTGTTGTTATTACATGAATTTTGGGCAGAAAGGTTGGTGCTTAAAGAAAGAAACACCGCAATAATTAAAAAGTACACCTTTTTCATAGCTCAGCATTTTTGGTTTCATCCCTTGCGAGGATTTAAAAAGTTTAGTTGATAGGGATAAAAAGGAATAGGGACTTCAATTAGTTCTACTAAATGAGTTGTGAAATGTTTCCATTTTTCGACAAAGAGCTTTTTTCACAAGTCCAAAACTTATAAATGAGCATTTGTCCTATCTTCGAACAACCAAAACCACTACGATGAGATTCATTCTTTTCATTACATTTCTGACTTTCGGAAATGCTGTACTCGCGCAACAATCTTATAATACATGGAATTTCGATGGAACTTCGAGAGAATATATATCCTATGTTCCTTCCTCTTATAATGCAAGTACTCCCACACCAGTTGTATTTTGCTTGCATGGTTTAGGAGATAGTATGTCCAATTTTTATCAAATAGGAATGAATGCTATTGCAGATACTGCCAACTTTATAGCCGTATTTCCTCAGGCACTTGTAGATCCTTTGTCAAATGCTACTGCCTGGAATAGTGGTGCCGGTGCATTCGGCATTTCGTTGAACCCAACTGTAGATGATGTTGGGTTTATTAACGCCATTATCGATACTTTAATGAATCATTTTAATATAGATGAAACAAGGATTTATGCTTGTGGATTTTCGATGGGAGGATTTATGAGCAATCGACTAGCATGTGAGCTTAATGGGAGAATTGCGGCTATAGCTTCTGTGGCAGGTACGATAGGAGGTGAATTGAATTGTAATCCCACCAACCCTATACCTGTTTGTCATTTTCATGGAACTACTGATGGAACTGTTGGATACACTAACAACTTGTTTGGCAATGATGCTGAAGAACTATGCGAATTTTGGCGTTCCCACAACTCATGTGATGCCAGTCCAGAAGTAATTGATATTCCGGACGCTTACTCCGATGGATATACGGTGAAGCATTGGATATACGCCAATTGCGTGGAGCACGGCGATGTAGAGTTATTTAAAGTAATTGGGGCAGATCATATTTGGATGACACCTCTAAATGACATTAACTATTCGGCAGAAATTTGGAAATTCTTCTACCGTCAGCAGTTGCCAGCGGAGTACCTAGCATTATCTGAAAAGGAAGAGGCTTTTGATTGGAACGTTTATCCGAATCCCGCTACCGAATATATTATTGTGCAGACTGCGAATCCAAATGTTGTTCATCTTGAACTCATTGATATTTCGGGAAGTTTGAAAAAGACAGAACAATTCCGAGGCACTACTCAAATTCAACTATCCAATCTATCTTCAGGATTATATTTGTTGAAACTTCAAATGGAAGATGGTTCATTTAAAGTTGAACACATCATTAAAAATTAATATGAAAAAGCTTTTCTCCTTTGCCCTTCTATCAATAATAACCAGTATTGCTTGGTCACAGGCCATTTATTCTAAAGACAATATTTATATTGGAGAAAAGTCAGAGTTTATGTCTGAATGCGTTGCTGGTGCCGCATCGGAAGAATATGAAATGGAAGGGATCAAGTTTCAGAAGGAAGCTTATTGCTCTTGCATTTGCGACAATTTACTACCCGAAGTAATCTATGCCGATTTGGAGCGTGCTATGATGGATGACGACATGATGGATTTTCTCACTTCAGGCGACAATTTGAATATTCTATTACAATGTTTGGAAGGCAACTATGAAATAGCAAGTGATTTTACATATTCTACAGAAACCATAGATGATGAAGCATTTGAAGCAAGTGTCTTGGTGTGTAAAGAAGAGATCTTAAAGGATCCTGAAGCAGCTGCGGTTTTCGACGAAGCAAGTGCTGAGCGTTTTTGTATTTGTGCCATGGAGACATTGGTAGAAAATGGCTACACCTACGAAGAAATGTTACAAGCTGAAAATGAAGACAGTGAAGCTTTCAATGAAATTATTATTCCTTGCATGGTAAGCGTGCTTGCAGATAATATGAATTACACTGAAGATCTTGCAATGGACTTTTATAATCCGGACGACATCATAGGTGATTTGAGAAGTACGCACGCACCACTGCTCGATTATTTGGGAAAAGGATATAAATTAAAATTGGATATCAATGGAGTATCTAAATATTTTCTACTTGATACAGGAGCTTCTGATTTATTGATCACGGCAGATGTGGAGCAAGAGCTTTTAAAAAACGGCACAATAACCGAAGCGAGCTATACGGGTGAAACTGAATATACTTTGGCTAATGGAGATGTCGTGATTGGTAAGAATATTATTCTAAATGCGATTACTATAGGAGAATATGTGGTGAACAATGTTGAAGCCGCGATTATTCCTTCAGGTACATTGCTATGTGGAAATAGTTTTCTAAATAAATTTTCCCATTGGGAAATTGATCAAAAGAATAAAGAGCTCATTCTGTATAAATAATGTCCTCCCTGGTAATTTGAATCTTATTAGGTAGCACTTCAAACTCGATATAACCTGGAGTAATTTCCCAAATTCCCGTATTAGAATACCTGATGTATTTCATTGAGTACTTATGATCACCCATATCCTCAAACTTCACTGTTGACGACAAGGAGAGTACAGAATATGGATAAATTTTAAAGCGCTCAACTTTACTCAATCTAATTTCTTCTTTTGTGAGATCATGATTATTCATCACCACTTCTGGGGCGTAAAAAGTCGCTATATTTAATCTGCTGTAAGAATAGCAATGACTATTTTTCCACTTATTGAAAAACTGATGAACCTGAGAAGAATCAAGTCCCAATTCTAGGGCGTTTGATTTTTGAATTGAGCGCAAGACATTATCCCTCTTCAATTCATAAGTGCTGATATCTATCAATGATAGTCCATAAAATGCAGAATCGATGTCGTTTACTTCAAAGCCTGAATTCTCTGTAATATTAATTAAGAAGGCTTCCGTTTGCACCTTTGCAATAGCCTCTTTTTGAAATTTTTCTTTGGACAACTTTTCTCTTCTGTGTTCTTTCACCAAATGAACAACGTAGACAGATATAAAAACAAGTCCAAAAATGCACGTTAGTGCGAAAATCCACTGGAAAGAGTTCTTTTGAAACAATCTGGAAAAAAGAGACGATCCAGATGAATTCCTTGAATATCCTTTTTCAGACTTGTTGTACCCTTCAGATTTTCTATAGTTTGGATTTGGGCTCCTATTATAAGATACGGATTGTGTTGGTCTTTGACGGACAGGATTTGATTCCCACGAAATGTCGTACTCCATGCGGCTTGCATCGGAGCCAAGCAATTCATAAGCCAATTTTATTTTATAAATTAATTCCTTTTTCTCACTCTTGGTTAGACCGAAAGATTCTACTTCAGAAAGGCGTTTTTTATAGGCTGCCCTAACCTCAGCCATTGAAGCATTTTCCGATATTTGAAGGGTTTGATAGAGGTCTAGCATTTCGTGAAACGAAAATAAACGAAATAAGCGATCGCAAATTTTCACTTTTAATAATTCAACAATATTAATTCCTACCATGGTTTAATAGGATATTAAAATATTTTCTATTTTTGACCTCAATCAAGGTTAAAATCCCCTCAATATAAAACTTAAAATATATAAATATGTCAATTAGATTAGGAGATTTAGCGCCCGACTTCACGGCAAATACAACTGAAGGAGTTGTAAGATTTCAAGAATGGTTAGGCAACGACTGGGGAATTCTATTTTCCACATCCTGCTGATTTTACACCAGTTTGTACCACCGAATTGGGCACAGTGGCCAAACTTCAAGATGAATTCAAAAAAGCGAAATGTAAAAACGATTGCTTTGAGTGTTGACTCCTTAGAATCACATTTATCGTGGATTAGCGACATTAATGAAACTCAAAATACAAACATCAATTATCCAATCATTGCCGATCCCGAATTTGAAGTCTCCAATTTGTTCGGTTTTGTGCATCCAAATGCCAGTGACAAGTTCACAGTTCGTTCAGTGGTGATTATTGGTCCTGATAAAAAAGTAAAACTACTCATCACTTATCCGGCATCAACGGGAAGAAATTTTGATGAAATTCTAAGAGTGATCGATTCCCTTCAGCTGACGGCCAACTATAGCGTAGCTACTCCCGCCAATTGGAAACATGGAGATGACGTAGTGGTAGCCCCTTCCATCAAAACTGAAGATATCCCAGCAAAGTTCCCCAAAGGTTTTAAGGAAATAAAACCTTACCTGCGAATAACACCACAACCGAATTTATAGAAATGAAGGGCGATCAAAAAATGATCGCTCTTTTTTTTCCCACTATTTCCAGTAAACTAGTTTCAAGTCGCTCTGTGTAAAATTTACACTTAGATTTTTTCTGTTACATTTGTTTCATTCGACTCGTTAAAAAAACTCGCCAATCAAGACCAAATAAGAGTTTCAATTGATCGATTCAAATAACATAAATATGAAAGTATTACATCAAATTATCTTGGTGTCGGCTGTATCTGCTGGAGTATTGGCAGCTAGTGGACATAAAAAAGTAGTGGAAACGAAAGTAGAAACCACTCAAAATCAAATTGTAAAAAGTGAACGAGATGCATTCATCGATTCTTTGATGAGTCAAATGACACTTGAGGAAAAAATTGGTCAACTCAATTTGCCTTCTATTGGGTTTGATGTAACCGGACCCGTTTTAAGCGAAGATGTTGAAGGAAAAATAAGACGAGGCTTAGTGGGCGGTGTATTTAATACCTACACTCCGATAGCAGTTAGAAAACTTCAAGAAATTGCAGTCAACGAAACACGTCACAAAATTCCGTTACTATTTGGTTACGATGTTATACATGGTCACCGTACCATCTTCCCTATTCCACTTGCACTTGCTTCAAGTTGGGACATTCCAATGATCGAAAAAACGGCAAGAACAGCTGCATTGGAAGCGAGTGCAGATGGACTCAACTGGACATTTAGTCCAATGGTTGACATTGCCCGTGACCCACGTTGGGGCCGCGTTTCAGAAGGTGCTGGAGAAGACCAATACCTCGGTAGTTTAATTGCAACAGCTATGGTTAGTGGCTATCAAGGTGAAAACTACAATGACCCAACAAACATCATGGCTTGTATCAAGCACTTCGCACTCTATGGTGCTGCTGAGGCTGGCCGCGACTACAACACTGTTGACATGAGCCTTCAGCGCATGTACAATGAATACTTGCCTCCATACAAAGCGGGAATTGATGCAGGTGTTTCTACCATCATGAGTTCCTTCAATGAAATAAATGGTGTGCCTGCAACAGGAAACCATTGGTTAATGACAGAATTACTTCGCAATCAATGGGGCTTTAAAGGTTTTGTTGTAACAGACTATACTGCCATCAATGAAATGATTCAACACGGAGTCGGCAATGATGCAATGGTGGCGCAACAAGCCATTCACGCTCCTGTTGAAATGGATATGGTAGGTGAATTATTCATCACTCAACTTCCGAGATTGGTGAAAAATGGCGTTGTTCCAGTTGAAGAGGTGGATCACGCATGTCGTCTGATACTAGAAGCTAAGTGGGACCTTGGTCTTTTCAAGGATCCTTTTAGATTCATCGATGAAAAAAGAAATAAAACGGAAATCATGAGCGACGACAAACTTGTATTCGCTCAAGAAGCAGCGGCTAAAAGTGCTGTTCTTTTGAAAAATGATAAGAACCTTCTTCCACTTAATTCACCGAAAAATGTTGCATTCATTGGACCCTTCATAAAAGACAAAAGAAATTTGATTGGCAACTGGAGTGGCGCTGGTGATTGGAAAAAAGCAACAAGCATTTGGGAGGCAGCGCAGGCTCAAGGATGGGCCAACGAAGCCAACTACGCTTTAGGTTGCAATATTCTAGAAGACGAAGCTTTGATCAAACGATTAAATGAACACGATGGTCAAATTACTCGCGACACAAAAACACCTCAACAACTTATCGAAGAGGCGGTCGCAATTGCAAACAAATCTGAAGTAATTGTTGTTGCACTCGGCGAAACTTTTGGTATGTCTGGTGAAGCTGCTTGCAGAACGGATATTCAATTACCGAGCAATCAACGCGACCTTCTAAAAGCACTGAAAGCTACAGGAAAACCAATAATTCTTGTACTATTAAATGGACGTCCGCTCGACCTTTCTTGGGAAGATCAAAATGTACAAGCCATTCTAGAAACATGGTTTGGCGGCACCAATGCTGGTCCTGCAATTATTGACCTTTTGAGTGGAAAAACCAACCCACAAGGTCGTCTTTCAATGACCTTTCCGAGAAGCGTTGGTCAAATTCCAATCTACTACAACGCCAAACATACCGGTCGTCCTTTCGATGAAAACAACAAATACACTTCTAAATACCTCGACAGTCCGAATTCTCCATTGTATCCATTCGGATATGGATTAAGCTATTCCAATTTTACATACAGCAATGTAAAATTGAATACAATTAACCATGACATCAGGTTCAAAAATCGTAGCCACTGTTGATGTTACTAATCAATCTAATAAAGATGGCATTGAAACAGTTCAATGTTACATTCATGACATGATTCGCAGCCTCACACCACCCGACAAGGAGTTGAAACATTTTCAAAAAGTGAGTTTGAAAGCTGGTGAGACAAAATCAATATCGTTTGAGATTACTGAAATGGATTTGTCATTCTTCAACAACGAATTAACCTGGACAGCAGAGTCAGGAGAATTTGAAGTTTTTATTGGACCTAATAGTTCCACCGACAATAAAGCCTTGTTTAAATTTATTAAGTAGAATGAAATTATCTCTTAAAAATAGTTCGATGGTGCTGCTTCTATGCAGCACCATTTCTGTATTTGGACAAACCCCATTTACCTTAGGAAACGTTAAATCGCATTCTGAAGAAAAAGGGATGCACCTTTTCAAAACTGAAAATGGTGAAATGGAACTTTCATTGATTCAAAGTGATATCGTTCATATTCGAATCGACAAAAAATTAGAAGAAAACTTTAGCTACAGCTTGGTTAAAAATTTCGAAGCAATCTCCGCACAAGCCAATGATTCAGAAAATCAAATTATCATTTCCACATCTTCGTTAGATGTGACGGTAAATAAAAATCCATTATACATCTCTGTTAAAAACAAAGATGGAAAAACGATCATCGCGGATGACCCAAAGTTCAATACTACTTGGAATGGTACAGAACTTACCTCATACCATACCATCTTCGATGATGAAAAATTTATTGGCCTTGGTGAAAAAACAGGCAACCTCAATAGACGAGGAAATGCCTATACCAACTGGAATACGGATGCCTTTGGCTACACAGATAAAACCGATCCCATTTACGTTTCTATTCCTTTCTACATCGGTATTCACGATAGTTTGTGTTATGGTGTATTCCTCGATAATTCAAGCAAATCAAATTTCAATTTTGGCGCATCAAATACTCGCTTCTCATCATTCAGTGTAGAAAGTGGAGAGTTGGATTATTATATTATCTATGATAAAAATGTAGAAGGCATCATAGAAAAATATACCATGCTCACAGGCCGTACTCCCCTACCTGCATTATGGTCACTAGGCTTTCAACAATGTCGTTGGAGTTATTTCCCGGACTCAGAAGTTCTGAATATCGCTAAGACTTTTCGTGAAAAAGAGATACCACTTGATGTGTTGTACTTGGATATTCATTACATGGAAGGATATAAAGTTTTCACATGGGATAAAAATCGATTTCCAGAACCTAAAAAAATGCTCGATGAATTAAAGTCAATGGGAATCAAGACAACAGTTATCATCGATCCTGGAATTAAAGTTGAAAAGAACTATTTCGCCTATGAACAAGGAAAATCACTTCAACATTTTTTAAAATATCCAGACGGAACGTTTGCCGAAGCTGGAGTGTGGCCCGGTCTCTGTCACTTTCCTGACTTTACCAATGATGCTGCGCGAAAATGGTGGGGACAATCTTTTAAAGGATTGGTAAATGATGGCGTAGCCGGATTTTGGAACGACATGAACGAACCTGCTACTTGGGGACAAAGCTTCCCTTCCAATATCATCTTTGACTTCGACGGACATCCAACAACTACTATTAATGGTCGAAACATGTTTGGAATGCAGATGGCTCGAGCTACCTACGAAGGAACCAAGCAACTATTGAACAAACGTCCACTTGTGCTCACACGAGCAGGATTCGCGGGAATTCAGCGATACTCTGCAGTATGGACTGGCGACAATACAGCTTCAGATGCGCACATGATGCTTGGCGTTCGCTTAGTGAACAGCCTTGGATTAAGCGGTGTCGCCAACTGTGGTGTCGATGTTGGAGGCTTCAACGAAGACGCTTCCGCTGCACTTTACACGCGTTGGATGACTATAGGAACATTTACTCCATTCTTTAGAGCGCATAAGATGATCAATATGAAAGCATCTGAACCTTGGAGTTACGGCGAAGAAACAGAAGCAATAGCGAAGTACTATATTCATTTACGTTATCGTCTGCTACCATACCTGTATAGTGCATTCTACGAAAACTCACTGACAGGAATACCAGTCAATCGTTCTTTGGCGATGATGTATCCTCACAGTGATATGGTTTACAAAGAGCAATATCAAAACGAATTTCTTTTCGGAAAAAACATTTTGATTGCTCCAGTAACAAGCGATGCGAAAATGGCAAAAGTCTATCTCACGAAAGGTGAATGGTACGATTTCCACAATGATAAAAAATACGCTGGTGAGCAAGAAATTTTAGTAGAAGCTCCATTATATCGTTTACCTATTTTCATTAAAGCGGGAAGCATTATTCCTATGCAACCAGCAGTGATGTCGTGTGATGAGAACCCTGGTGATACGTTATACATTCATATTTACAAAGGAAGTGAAATGAACACTTATGTTTATTATGAAGATGATGGCGTTTCATATGCCTTTGAAAATGCAGCATATTTCCTTGAAGAAATCACCTACGACGGTGCCAAAAACAACATCAATTTTTCAGGAAATAAAGGCAAGCTCAACAGCAAGTTTAAAGTTCGTCAAATAGTACTTCATGGTTTCGATCCAAAGTCACTTCCCACTTTGAATGGCAAGAAAACGAAGGGGCATTCAAGTAAATCCACAGCTATATTCCCTGAACACATCTACTGGAATGAACTGTATTATGCCCCAAAAGAAATGGTTCAAACCATAGTTCTTGATTAACACTTTTTTTTAGATTTGTATAGCATGCAGGAAATTAAACTACCATCCCTCCATTCCGACTTTTCTGTCGACTGTGTCATATTCGGCTTCGATGAAGGCGAATTAAAAATACTTTTGATTGAAAGAAATGAAGCACCATTCGAGCAATGGAAGGCACTTCCTGGCAATTTGGCGAATGATGATGAGGATATTGACGATGCTGCGGCTCGCGTATTGTATGAGCTTTCCGGCCTAGAGAACATATACATGGATCAATTCCGAACATTCGGAAATATCAATAGACACCCACAAGGACGCGTTATCACAGTTGCATACTACGCCATCATACAGGCGACAGAAGCTGGTCTTCATCCTGTAACCAATTATGCAAGTAAAGCCTTTTGGTGGCCTGCTCATAAATTACCGGAACTCGCCTTCGATCACAATATAATTGCAGAAAAGGCGATAGAAGCCCTAAGAAATAAAATCGTACGAGAACCAATCGGATTTGAACTTCTCCCTAAAGAATTTACGCTTACGTCACTACATCATCTTTATGAAGAAGTTTTGCAAAAAGAAATAGACAAGCGCAACTTTAGAAAGAAAATGATGAGTTTTGGAATCATTACAGACTTGAAGAAAAAACAAGTCGGTGTTCCACACAGAGCACCCTGGCTATATGCTTGGAATCATAACAAATATGAAGAATTAAAACAAAAAGGCTTCGTATTTGAGATTTAAAACTAAACTTAAATGCTGAACATTCTTAAACTATTCCCACTTTATTGTCTTCTAGTTTTCGGACTAAGTAATCAGTCATTTGCTCAGGCTAAGAAAAAATTATTCTATACCAATCCTTACGAGGCAATAGACTTATATGCCTATAAAACGCCTTCATCAAAATCGAAAGACATCAAATTATTAGCCGAATACCTCACAGCTCCTGCAAAAAATGACATGGAAAAAGTGAGAGCGATTTACATTTGGGTCACAACACATATTAGCTACGATCATAGCTACAAAAAAAACAAACCAGAATGCTCAGCTTTAAACACTCTCATTAAGAAAAAATCTGTTTGCGAAGGTTTTGCACGTTTATTCAATGAATTATGCAGCGAAGCTGGATTTAGTGCTGAATTCATTTCGGGATATGGAAAGGAATTTTCGAATAGAAAAAAGCGCCTAACAAAAAACGAATTGCACGCATGGAATGCGGTGTTTATAGATGGAGAATGGAAATTGTTTGATGTAACATGGGGCGCTACAGGGCATTCTGTTTACAAGCAAAAGAATAAAATATATTCCAAGTTTGACGACTTCTGGTTTGCGACGGACCCACACTTCTTTCTGCTTTATCATTTTCCAAATGAAGATCGCTGGCAACTGATTCCAAATAAAATAACTCAAAAGGATTTTAAATCATTGCCAACTGTTCGTGATAGCTTTCAACGACTCAACTTTAGTAGTAGTGATATAATTAGCTATTATCAAAGTGATATCAAGCATGTACAGCCAATGACGTACGACACTCCCTTTCCAATTACTCAAATTAATTGTCCGGACACTCGAACATTAAGCGTTGACTCTGTTTACACATTTACATTCAAGTGTGATTTTGCTTCAGAAATACTTATTCGCGACAACAAGAATGCTGTGGTATTTGATAAATCCGGAAATACCTTCACAGCGAGGTTTCAGCCTTCACATCTCCTTGTGAATATTTATGTAATAATGCTCGACAATCCTTCTACCGCGCATGCAATTTGCAGTTACCAAACTGAAGATACGGTTTTTAAAATAAAGGGCAACTAAATTTCACCTGTATAGCAATAGCTTTTTTTTGAAAGCCTTTATTTTCATTTAAAAATAGAAAAATGTAATATTGACTATCAATACCAGTCAATATGAAAAGATTCTACTTACTACTTTGCACTCTATTCATTTCTCAATTCAATTTTGCTCAACAAGGAGTGGCTACCACCACCATGAATGAGTTTACATTTCCGATGACTTCCACAGGAGACTTGTTTCACACAAATGATCAATCCTTTGCTGGATTATCATGGAGTGAAATGGCTATTAAAACGGTATTTGGTGGAAACCTTTGGATTGGAGGGACCACGTCAGATCAACAATTAAGATTGGCTGGTGAATTATATAGTTTTCCCAATTTCACCGATTTCTTTTGCGGACCATTAGATATGAATGGACAATCAAATAATACAGAAGAAATCAATGCCTACTACAATTTTGTATTCTTTGCTAACCAAGCAGATATAGATACACATATTGCATATTTCGATGCTTTAGAAAATGGTACAGAAGATGTGGACTTTCCTAATGGTTATACTATCCCACAATGGATGTTTCAATGGCCCGCACATCTGAATCCTGATTTGAACATTCTGATCAGTCCGGCACCATATAGAGATGAGAATGGAGATGGAAACTATGATCCAGAAGATGGCGATTACCCCATGATTTGTGGAGATAAATGTTTGTACATGATTTTCAACGATAATGGCGGTGTACACACTCAATCCTCAGGTCAACCGATAGGTGCTGAATTTCACTTGATGATTTATGGTTTTGAAGATTCAAATAATCCAGATTTGGAAAATACCATTTTTGCTCATTACGAAATTTTAAACAAAGGAACACAAACACTTACCGACACCTATATCGGAATTTGGGCAGATTATGATCTCGGAAATCCGCAAGATGATTATCTTTTAACTAATGTGAAACGAAGCGCAATCTCAGTTTATAACGCTGATGCTACAGATGAAAATACTGCCTTTGGCTTCGGATTTGGAAATGATCTCGGTGTTTTTTCAACTATGATTTTAGGTGGACCATTCATGGATGATGATGGTGAAGATAATTCGCTTCCTGACAATACTTTTTCATCAGAAACGGAAAGCTACGGCAACGCTGCTCTAGGATTTGAAGACGGTATTATTGACAATGAAAGATTAGGATTGGCAAAGTCCATGAAACTTTTTGGACAAAACAGCCCGATAACTTCTCTTCCGGTGAATGCTACCGATTACTACAATTTTTTAAGAGGAAATTGGAAAAATGGACAGCCACTCACCCATGGAAACAATGGTACTGGTCAAGGTGAAATTCCAAATACCAATTACTATGCTCCAGGCATATACGACCCATTGAATACAGCAACCGGTTTAGAAGACCAATTCGAATGGACGGAAGAAATTGGAAACAATCTACCCACAGACTTTTCAGCAATGATTTCAACTGGTCCATTCACCTTTCAACCTTCGGCAACGCATTATCTCGACATTGCTTTTGTGCTCGCAACGGAAAGCCAAGACCCTGATTTAACAGTATTGGAATTAATGGATGAAAGACTAAAAAATATTCGTTTATTCTTTAACGAAAACACTTGCTTCGAAAACGAAACGATTCTGTCAACACAAAACTTAGAAAAGGATATTATAAATGATATTTCAATCTCCCCCAATCCAGCGACTACTAAAGCGCTGATTACATCAATTGAAAAAATACAGAGCCTTCAAGTTTTCTCGATTACAGGAACATGTATTTTCAAACTTGACAATTTAAACGCATCTCAATTTGAATTAGATGTAACATCATTCGCCCCCGGACTATACCTCATCAAAGTAAACAACGAAACAGCGAGGCTGGTGATAAGATAAAACAAACTCAAGGATTCGAGGGGACAAGGATTCAAGGAAACAAGAATTCAAGAAAACAAGAATTCAAGAAAACAAGAATTCAAGAAGACAAGGATGGTTCCTGAGCTTGTCGAAGGATGTTTTCTTGAATCCTTGAATTTTAGAATACTTGTTCCTTAACTTGTCGAAGGATGGTTCCTGAGCTTGTCGAAGGATGGTTCCTGAGCTTGTCGAAGGATGGTTCCTGAGCTTGTCGAAGGATGGTTCCTGAGCTTGTCGAAGGATGGTTCCTGAGCTTGTCGAAGGATGGTTCCTGAGCTTGTCGAAGGATGAATCCTTGTCCTCTTGTTTACTTGCCCCCAATCTTTCGAAACCCTTTCAAAAGCGCAACATGCAAAATATCCGCATGATTGTTTTCTTTGAAATATTCAAAATACCCTTGAATGTTCGGATTCTTAGCTTTGTGGATATAACGATACAATCTTCTTGCATCCGCTTCCATGGTCTTTCCCTCATCCCCTACTGCTACATAAACTTTAATAGGCTTTTCAAGCTTTACAGTTTCTAATGTATCAGCAAAATTAAAAAGCGATTCTTTGTCCCACCAGATACTCGGACTCACAATCATATATGTGTTAAACAAAGATGTTTTCTTTAAAAGCATTTCTGTGGCAAACAAACCTCCAAGCGACTGACCGATGAGCATTTTATCCTCGGAATTACTGTAATTTTTTTCGATGTATGGTTGAAGTTCCTTTTCGATAAAACTCATAAACTTCGCTGAGCTCCCTGTAGTGGGAAATTTTTTCTTGTCTTCTTCAATCGTCGTTTCAAATGTCAAATCTCTCTTACGATCTACATTTTCTATTCCAATTACAATAGAAGGCTTCACCCAATTGATCCATGGATAATTGCAAAACTGAATAATTCCACTTACATGAAGAAAATCTTCATCATGACTCCCGTCTATCAAGTATATCACTTGAAATTTATCTGCGCTGTCTTTAGAATATTCGAGTGGTAAATAAATATTTAGTCTTCGATACTCCCCGAGTTCTTTAGAATATATTGAATCGATTACTCCAATGGAATAAGGCTGAGTGGACTGTCCGAATGATACCATGGAAATACAGAATATTCCCAGCGAGATAAGAAATTTCATAATCAATCTTTTAATATTTTAATTGTTTCAAAACTACCATCCAAATAAGTAATGTTTGCAAAATAAAGCCCCTTAGTCAAACTACCTAAATTCAATGTCACATTTGTTTGTGAAAGAATGTTCTGTTGGGAAGCTACCGTTTTACCATCCATACTTTGAATCCACAACGATTTGATACGCTTACCGTCATTCGACAACAAAATAAAATCACTTGTTGGATTTGGATAGGCTAAAAGTTTAGATTCAACAGAATTCTTTTCACCAACTGAAATAAGTGAATTGTAAACTGCAGTTATAGTCACCTCATCACCGGGCAAATAATTATTGATGATGGGTATATTTTGATTGACCACCAAGCCATTCACCTCCCAATGACTAAACTCAAAATTTGAATTTGGTGTTGTAGTTAGGTTAATAGGAATGCTTTGAAAATAAATTCCATCCCATGGAAGTTGTTCAGGAGTAATCGTATTAATTGAAACAACTCCTGCTTCAGCTGGAAACACATCCAAATGAATATTGCTTTGCAAAGGCAATTGAAATATTTCTTGAATCTGACCACGAATCACCTCTGACTTACATATCAAATCATTCTGAAAATCTAAATGACGTTGATTCAAATCTGTCATCCATCCTTGAATATTCCACGGGTCTCCCCATAACTGATATTCCTTCGGCATTTCAACTACCCATCGATTGAAGTAGTTATTTTCCATAGCCACCAATCGATCTACACGATAAGATGTATTCAATATATCCGCATACCTATTGATGAAATAATTACGATATCCTTGGTCTTGAACAGCTCTACACCACAATCCAGAAAACGGATCGTTTTGACCATAATCCAAAATATGTTGCAGGCCGTTGAAATTACAATCTGTCCAACCATTCGGAGCTAAACTCAACTCTAAATCTATGGTTGCGAATCTCCATTTTTGATCGCTGGAATCAGACCGATATATTTTAATGTTATTGTACGGCCAATCACTATTTCCCATCCATGCTTCACTGATAATATAATCGGTGTAGTATTTCATATCGTACCATGCACTTACACTTTCTTCAAATTGATTATTAATCGGCACGCCTAGTACATTGATCCAAGTATCCCAATAGTTTTGAACGTTGCCACTTGTTGCACGCAATTGCCCTCCATACCAATAACTCAAGGTGAGCAAATCCATTTCACCACCATTAAAATCATCATAAACTTCGAAAAATTCTTCATCCAATTTTTCACGCATTTCGTACAACCCAAAATAGATTCCATTGATATATACCGAAACGGGACGCATTGCAGAAAAATAAGTGTTGGTTTCACCGCACATCATCTCCACTTGACAAGCGTCCTTATAAGGAAGTGTTAACCATTGATTACTTCCATTTCTGAAGTATAATTTGCTGTACTCACTTCTCTCCGGTCTGTTTGGAAGAAGCGGCAGCTCAACGGGATTTTCATTGAATGCGCCTTTTGCCAACTCCAATCGAAACGAGTGTTGAGGATTAGATCTACTTCCGCCTGCTCCTCCATCAATTTGCATAGCCACCTCTTTTTGAAAAAGTAAAGGATGAGTCGCAGTAGAATCAAAGTACATCACCTGAGCGTACTTTTCCCAGTCTTGTTCCCAATTGGTGAATATTCCATTTTCTCCAATTAAATGTTCTGGATCAATAATCACAGATACTATTGGAGTAGTGTGATTAATGTTAATGAGATAAATATTGGATGTTATAGCACTCGGCACATAGCCAGACTTATAAGCTCTCGCTCTAATCGAAGACGACATAAAAACGGATAAGTTTTCTCCATTATACAATGGACTATTCTCATCGGGTTCAGTACCATCTACGGTGTAGTGAATTTCAACATTTTCCAATGACGTATTAATATCAAAAATTTCCGTTGAAACGACATTATTATAAACTCCGCTCTCCAATGAGAATACCGGAGCCGATAAAATAGCTGTTGGAGAATTCGAGTTGTTGTTTGATCCTCCAGGACTCGGTGTCATGTATTGATTAATGGAATTAGAACCATCAGGTTGAACACCTACACTTAAATCATATGAAGACGATGCCACATTCAATGTGCTCTCCATTTCACCTTCAGGATTAAATAACCAAACCTGCTCTCCATCGCTATCCAATTTGAAATTGGTGTGAAAAAAAGCGCCATCATTTCCTATAAAATTGTTGGTCATGGCATCCAATGTCAATTGCTTTATTGAAACATCAATGTAAGTGTAAGCTATTCCTGCATCGGATGTGATGTTCCATTCTATGCTTGAAATGGGTCCGGCAGTCAATCCGGCATTAATTAGATCTTCTGCTCTATACAAACTCTGATTTCTTGCGCTCCAATACCAATTTCCGTACGGTGCCGGATAATCCGTATTTCCATTTTGTAAATTACCATTTCCAATTTGAACACCATTCAATCGGATATTTGGTCTCCTATTATGCAAGTCTCCAGTTTGCATAGAACAAGAAGCATCATTACCATCATTAAATCGTGCTACAGAACAATTATATCCAGGTGCTGATTGATAGAAAACAGAATTCTCCGTATAACCTTGATCATAATACGAGCAAGTATTTACTACGATATCCGAAGTACCATCCCACTCAAAAGAATATTGAAAATTATGAATATTCCAACCTGCATGTGGTTGATAATTGGTTTCGAATACGACTTGCTGGAAGGGCGGTGAATAGAATCTATTTTTTGAACTACAAAAAACAATGAGATACTGTTCAGGTTCCAAAATGAAGTTGGGAAACACCCACATTTGTGGACTGGCCAAATCATCTGTCAACGAGTACCCCAATAGGTTTATTGCAGAATTACCGGCATTATAAAGTTCAATCCAATCCTCAGAATCCCCATTTTCATCTACAATCAAGTTAAAGTTCCTATTCGAGCCCTCGTTTATAACTAACTGACTTTCAGAATTTTTGAATAAAAGACAAGCTATAAATAAGCTCCAAAAAGTGAAGCGAATATTGATAATCATATTTAATATTAATATAACATCGAAAATAGGAAGAAACTTGGTTCACTAACTGAAAAGCACATTTCACAAGGTCAAATCCCATTTTTATTTACTAAAAACATAGAATACAATACTTTAATCGAAAATAAATGCTTATTTATCGGGTTATTTATTATCTTTGTCGAAGATTACACGACACCTAACCGGATTTTATACGAGATTGTCTTTATAAGTACAGCGAAAGTATTATTCGACTTAGTTGTTAGCCTAAACACTTTATAACATGTTAACCAAAACCATTCGCTTGGTCATTTATTCCATGACCACTGTGTTGATTCTCTTGTCGAGCATAGTTGGCTTTGCCCAGTCTAGTGCTAACCTGACGAAAGAGATGGAACAGAAAGTAAGGGAAACCTTAAAAGAAAACGGCGCCAGCATTCGTTTCATGAAAAACGCTGGTCAGCTTTCCAACCCAAACATTCGTTATTACTACGAAGGCGCTCAAGGCTCTGTTTACATTGAGTCTGATCGAATTCGATTTGTAGCAAAGGATGTGGAGACCATTGAAAAAGCAGCCGAAGGAAACTCTAAAGTTACCGACAAGGAATCACGAGTAAAAGGAACACATACCTTCTCGATGTATTTCGAAGGTGGTAATCCAATGTTCAAAACAGAACTTGGAGACAGTTTCTCAACGAATTACAACTACTTTTTCGGTGAGAATACCAACGAATGGGTTCACAATGTAAACGCATCAAAAGAGATTACCCTTAAAGGTGTTTTTGATGGAATTGATCTTCGCTTATATAGCGCTCAAAATGGCCAAATCGAATTTGACTGGATTGTTGCGCCTAATGCGGATATCAATAAAATCAATCTAAGATTTGAAGGACAAAATAACTTACTTGTAAATAACGACGGCAGCATGAGTGCTGTTTTGGCGTTTACAACAGTTAACTTCAACATTCCTGAATCTTATCAAGTAAAAGAGACAGGAAAAACTCCAATCAATATTTCATTTGAAAAGAAGGATGCGAAGCATATCGGCTTCCACACTACTTCTCCAATCGATAGCAACTATCCAGTTGTAATCGATCCAATCTTGAGCTGGGGAACTTTCTTCGATGGAAATGATAGCAACTTTGACCAGTATTTATTTGCCATTCAAGCAGACGCTACTACTGGTATCGTTTATTGCGCTGGTGGTACCAACCGTCAAATCAGCACAAGCTCTGCTCCATACGACGCAGATGGCTATTTAAACAACATTACTGGATTCGGTACAGGTGCTACACCTCGTGTAGCTATTGTGTATAGAATTAGTGCTGATGGTAGCGATTTAATGGACTTGACATTGTTAGGTCCAAACGATGTTGACGGTGGTTCGAATGCAAGCAATACAATTGCATACGCGCTGAGTCTATCTGCAAACCGCGTGTTCATCGGAGGTAGAACTAATGAGAATATTCCGATGACAGGCAGTCCATTCGATAGTTCTCGTTCTAGCAGTGATGGTTTCGTAGCATCATTCTCTAAAGATTTGGGAACATTACACTACTCTTCGTACATCGGAGGATCGGGTAATGAAACACGAGGTGTGACTTCTATTCGTGCACTAAGCGATAACTCATACGTAATTGGTGCAACTGCCGAAGGTTCATTCGGTTCTTCATATATCTCAGCTGGCGCTGCTGATAATAGCTTCAGCGGTGATCGCGATATGTATATCGCAAAATTTGTAAGCAATAACTCATTGAGCTGGGGAACTTATGTAGGTGGCAATGGTGATGAGTATTGCAATGATGTGGAAGTTTTTGAAGATGGCCGTGTAGCTTTTGCAGGATATGGTGATGACGATCTTACGGAGGTTAATAGCGCCGCTGGAAGATCAACAAGTTCAAACAATGAAGATGCAATTATTGGTGTATTAAATGCAACAGGTACTTCGTTCTTATATCTTGATGAGCTTGGTGGATCGAACGATGATTATATGAATGACATTGAAATCATCGGTGAAACTCTTTATTTTACAGGTTATGCTGAAAGTGGATTCCCAGTTTCAAACAGTGGTGTTTACGACTCTTCACATAATGGCGGTAGAGATGCTATCGTTGGTAAAGTTTCAGCTAATGGTGGAAGCGGTCAATACAGATGTACTTATTATGGTGGAAACGGTGATGAAATTGGAAATGGAATTAAGCTCGTAACACAAACAAGTTGCGATGGAATTACCAACTCATTCCTTTTAGTTTTCGGTACAACTGATACAAATGGAAGTGGTCTTCCAACACAAAACCTAAACGGTGAGTCATTCTTTGATAGCACAAATAACGGCGGCCTTGATATGTTCTTCGCTGGTTTTAAAGGAGACGTATCTGGTCCTCTTGTATTCGGTACTTATATCGGTGGTGATGAAAATGACTACTTGGGAGATACAGGTTCACCAAGAGGTTCTAACCACCTATGGGTAGACGGTGCAAACATCTATGTAGGTACCACTACTCACAGTGCAACACACACTCCTGCTATCGTAGGAAATGGCGGTTTCGACACAGTTAAAACGAATAATTCAGATCCAACTTTCGACGATACTCATGTCATTTTCGCTGTTCAGTTTGCTGCCATTTTAGGTAGCGACTATGGAGATGCTCCAAGCTCTTACGGCTCTCCTGCCCACGTTATCAACTGTAGCACGATCTTCATTGGAAATGATATTGACAGTGAAGCTGGACATATTGCCTCTGCGAATGCAGATGGTGACAACAACGATGACACTGATGATGAGGATGGAATTTCTGTTTTGCCATTGATCACTACTGGAAACAACCAATCTTTCAGCATAACAGTTGACAATGTTCAAAACACTACTCCAAATGCAGGTGTTTTGATGGGATGGATTGACTTCAACAGCGACGGCGCTTTCCAAAGCAGCGAATACACTTCAATTGCTGTACCTGCTGGTTACACCGGACCTAAAGTTCTAACTTGGTCAAACGTGAATGTTTCAGGAAATCCTGGCAACCACTATTTAAGAATCAGATTAACAACAAATTCTTTAGTTGATAATCTTGGAACTTCAAACGTAGACGAGAGATCAACTGCTCAGGCTTCTAATGGTGAAGTTGAAGATTATCTATGCAGTGGAGTTACTTGTCCAAACAGCGTTGAACTCCAGGCATGTTCAAATCCAACCTCAATCAGCAATGCTTATAACGCTTGGCTTAATGCATATGCAACGGGTGGACCATGTGGCGGAAGTTTCGAAATTACAGTAGATCCAATGCCAGACGCTTGTCTTGGCGGAACTGCATACATGCTATTAAACTATTCAGATGGTTGTGGTAACACTTATGAGTGTGCTTCTTCATTCTCTGTTGAAGGTGCAGGTACTCCTCAAGTGACTTGTCCTCCAGTTTATAATGGAACAGCTTGCTTAACACAACAGGAAGCAGATGCTGCATACCTGGCTTGGTTGGCATTAGCAACAGGAAACGGTGGATGCAACGGAGTGCTAACACATGACGGTGGCAATACAGCCCCAGATGTTGCTACGGGTGGAACCAAAACGGTTACCTTCTTATATAGCACAGATTGCGGAAATGCTACTTGTATTTCAACATTTACAATTCCACAAAGCACATTCGAATGTCCTGAAAATATTACAATCGCTTGTGGTTCATCTATTAACCCTGATGTAACAGGCGCTCCTGTTACCAATTGCGGAATTGACGAATGGACATATAGCGATTCAGATTGCTCTGCAGGAATAGCTTGCGGTAGCGTAATCTGTCGTCACTGGACTTCATCTCAAGGTTTCGAATGTGACCAAACAATCACAATTATAGATTCAGTTAACCCAACAATTGTTTCTGCTCCAGATGCGAGCATTGAAGTGTCTTGCGACGGTCCAATGCCAACTCTTGAAGTAGTGTTCGCTGACAACTGCGACCAAGACCTTACAATCACAGATGGTTCTTCTACTGAAACGCTTGATTGTGGTGCTACTATCACTCGTTGGGTAACTGCTACTGATGATTGCGGAAACGCTATCACTTTCACTCAAACGGTGAACGTAGTTGATGAAACTGCTCCTTACATCGTTTCTGCTCCAGAAGAAGAAATCTGGGTGGAATGTGATCAGGACGTTCCTGCTCTTGTAGTGGAATTTGCTGATAACTGTGATGCTGATCTTGATATTCAACAAATCAGCGGAATCGCTCCAATGGATTGTGGATATGATATTTCTCGTTCAATTACTGCTACTGACAACTGTGGAAATGCTATTTCTTTCAGTCAGGTAGTTCATATTAGAGATACAACAAACCCAACTATTGTCTCTGCTCCAGATGCGACCATTGAAGTGTCTTGCGACGGTCCAATGCCAACACTTGAAGTAGTGTTCGCTGACAACTGCGACCAAGACCTTACCATCACAGATGGTTCTTCTACTAAAGCTTGATTGTGGTGCTACTATCACTGGTAACTGCTACTGATTTGAAACCTGTCCTTTCACTCAAACGGTGAACGTGTTGATGAAACGCTCATATCGTTTCTCTCCGAGAAAAATCTGGTGGATGTGATCAAGACGTTCCTGCTCTTGGGAATTTGCGATAACTGGATCGATCTTGATTTCAACAAATCAGCGGAATCCTCAATGGATTTGATGATATTTCTCTTCAATACTGCACTGACAACTGTGAAATGCTATTTCTTTCAGTCGGTAGTTCATTAGAGATACACAACCCAACATTCTCTCAGAGCGACATTGAAGTGTCTTGCGACGGTCCATGCCAACCTTGAGTTGTTCGCTGACAACTGCGACCAAGATCAACACGATGGTTCTCTACTGAAACGCTTGATTGTGGTGCTACAATCACTCGTTGGGTAACTGCTACTGACGATTGCGGAAACGCTATCACTTTCACTCAAACGGTGAACGTTGTTGATGAAACAAGCTTCCTTACATCGTTTCTGCTCCAGAAGAAGAAATCTGGGTAGAATGTGATCAAGACGTTCCTGCTCTTGTAGTGGAATTTGCTGATAACTGTGATGCTGATCTTGATCTTCAACAAATCAGCGGAATTGCTCCAATGGATTGTGGATACGATATTTCTCGTTCAATCACTGCTACTGACAACTGTGGAAATGCTATTTCTTTCAGTCAGGTAGTTCATATTAGAGATACTACAAACCCAACAATCGTTTCTGCTCCAGATGCGACTATTGAAGTGTCTTGCGACGGTCCAATGCCAACACTTGAAGTAGTGTTCGCTGACAACTGTGACCAAGATCTTACAATCACTGATGGTTCTTCTACTGAAACGCTTGATTGTGGTGCTACTATCACTCGTTGGGTAACTGCTACTGATGATTGCGGAAACGCTATCACTTTCACTCAAACAGTGAATGTTGTTGATGAAACAGCTCCATACATCGTTTCTGCTCCAGAAGAAGAAATCTGGGGGAATGTGATCAAGACGTTCCTGCTCTTGTAGTGGAATTTGCTGATAACTGCGATGCTGATCTTGATCTTCAACAAATCAGCGGAATTGCTCCAATGGATTGTGGATATGATATTTCTCGTTCAATCACTGCTACTGACAACTGTGGAAATGCTATTTCTTTCGGTCAAGTAGTTCATATTAGAGATACAACAAACCCAACAATTGTTTCTGCTCCAGATGCGAGCATTGAAGTGTCTTGTGACGGTCCAATGCCAACACTTGAAGTAGTGTTCGCTGACAACTGCGACCAAGATCTTACAATCACAGATGGTTCTTCTACTGAAACGCTTGATTGTGGTGCTACTATCACTCGTTGGGTAACTGCTACTGATGATTGCGGAAACGCTATCACTTTCACTCAAACGGTGAATGTTGTTGATGAAACAGCTCCTTACATTGTTTTTGCTCCAGAAGAAGAAATCTGGGTGGAATGTGATCAAGACGTTCCTGCTCTTGTAGTGGAATTTGCTGATAACTGTGATGCTGATCTTGATATTCAACAAATCAGCGGAATCGCTCCAATGGATTGTGGATACGATATTTCTCGCTCAATCACTGCTACTGACAACTGTGGAAATGCTATTTCTTTCAGTCAGGTAGTTCATATTAGAGATACTACTAACCCAACAATCGTTTCTGCTCCAGCAGAAGAAATCTGGGTTGAATGTGATGCTGAAGTTCCTGCTTTAGAAGTAGAATTTACTGATAACTGTGATACCGATTTATCACTTTCAGAAATCAGTGGAATTGTGATTACTGAGTGCGGATATGATATTGCGCGTTCTATCACTGCTACTGATGATTGTGGAAATTCAATCACTTTCTCTCAGGGTGTTCATATCAGAGATACAACTGCTCCAGTAATTGTTTCTCAACCAGGAGATTTGACTATTCTATGCAGTGATGCAGAACCAGAAGTGGTTGCTCCAATATTCTCTGACAACTGTGCTGAAGAATTGGCTGTAACATTCGCTAGTTCAATAGTTGACCTTGACTGTGGATATGAGATTCACAGAACATGGACTGCGACTGATGATTGCGGAAATCAAACAACTGCAACTCAAATCATCACTGTTACAGACAATGTTCCTCCGGTAATCGGTCCATTCGTGCCTTATCTTGGTATGTCTTGTACTGAAGTGGATGAATACATTGGAATCACTGCTACCGACAACTGTAATGAAGTTACCATCACTTGGGTTGATCAATTGAACTCGGGTGGATGTCTTGGTACATTAATGAGAACTTACTACGCTACTGATGCTTGTGGAAATCAGTCTACAGCTGTTCAATACATCAGCATCCATGACTTAGTTGGTCCGGTAATTTTGAATCCTGAAAATACTACTGTAGAATGTGATGAAGCTCCAACTTCAATTCCTGATATCGTAATTTATGATGAGTGTGGTTTCGAAGTTGAAATCTTAGAAGCAACTCAAACTATAGTTGAAGGTGATGGTTGTACTTACCAGATCATCTGGCATTGGGTAGCTATGGACTATTGTGAAAACATTAGTGAAGCCACTACCATCATCACTGTAACAGACACAACTGCTCCAGTGGTAGAAGATATGTTGCAAGATGCATACTTCTCATGTGATGCAGAATACACTGCTCCTTCTGCCCCAGCTGCTACAGACAACTGTACTGAAGAGCTCACTGTTACTCCATTTGTAGAAATGATTGCTGGTGATTGTCCACAGAGCTACTCCCTATTGTATATCTGGGAATATGCCGACAATTGTGGAAACACCACTACTGCAACTGTAACACACTTCTTCTATGATGAAACAGCTCCTGTGTTTGCACAAGATGCTGTTGCTGAAGTGAGCATTGAATGTAATAATGAAATTCCTTATATCGAGCCAGCAGCTTCAGACAACTGCGGCCAGGTAAAAATATCTCATGAAGACAATCTGATTTCACAATCGTCATGTTATACTCTAATTGAAAGAGTATTAAAATCGGTAGATGAGTGTGGAAATGCTTCTGAATTCGTTCAGACCATCACCATTCAAGACCTTACTGCTCCTGTATTCAACGACTACATGGTAGAAATTGAAATGCCATGTGATAACTACGAAGGTGTATTCGTTACTGCATCAGACAACTGTTCTGAAGTAGAAATTTCATACACTGACGAACACGTTTCTGGTGGTTGTCAAGGTCGTATCATCCGTACATACTATGCTATGGATGCGTGCGAAAACACTTCTTCTGTTCAGCAAATCATCACACTTACTGATGACACTGCTCCAATTGCTGAAGTAGCTCCTGAAAACATCACTGTAGAATGTGGTTCTGAAATCCCAATGTTCATCCCTTCTTGGTATGACAACTGTGACGAAGAACTTGAATTGTTTGCTGCTAGCAGTGTAGCTTATGACAACTGCGTTGAAATCATCACACGCACTTGGACGGCTACTGACAACTGTGGTAATTCTACTACATTGACTCAAGTGGTAACTATCGTAGATACTACAGCTCCTGAATGGGAATACGTTCCTGAATCATTCACTGTTGAATGCAGTGAAGAACTTCCATTGCCTGGAATGGCTTACGCTTGGGATGTATGTGACCAAGATGTAGAAGTGACTATGGTTGAAAGCACTGAAGCTGGAAACTGTCCTAACAACTACACGATTGTTCGCACTTACACTGCAACAGATGATTGCGGAAATAGCATTTCTGCTTCGCAATACATTACTGTAGTTGACACAACAGCTCCAGTATTTGGTGAATTCCAATCTCAGTTGACTGTAGAATGCGATGCTCCAATTCCATACATCGCCCCTTCTGCTTCTGACAACTGTGGTGAAGTAATCATTACTTACACAGACAACACAGTAGAAAGCAGTGGTTGTTATTCTCTAGTAGAACGCGTTTTCACTGCTACTGATGATTGTGGAAACCAAGCTTCAGTATCTCAGTGGATCTCAATTGTAGATAATACAGCTCCTGTATTCAACGACTACATGGTAGAAATTGAAATGCCATGTGATAACTACGAAGGTGTATTTGTGACTGCAACAGACAACTGTTCTGAAGTAGAAATTTCATACACTGACGAACACGTTTCTGGTGGTTGTCAAGGACGTATCATCCGTACATACTATGCTATGGATGCGTGCGAAAACACTTCTTCTGTTCAGCAAATCATCACACTTACTGATGACACTGCTCCAATGGCTGAAGTAGCTCCTGAAAACATCACTGTAGAATGTGGTTCTGAAATCCCAATGTTCATCCCTTCTTGGTATGACAACTGTGACGAAGAACTTGAATTGTTTGCTGCTAGCAGTGTGGCTTATGACAACTGCGTTGAAATCATCACACGCACTTGGACTGCTACTGACAACTGTGGTAATTCTACTACATTGACTCAAGTAGTAACTATCGTTGATACTACAGCTCCTGAATGGGAATACGTTGCCTGGTTCATTCGTTATCGAGTGTAGCGATGAAGTTCCTGCTCCAGCAACAGCAATAGCGTATGCTTGGGATCAATCTGTGACCAATGGATGTTACAAGTCACCATGATTGAAGAAATCATCCTGAGTGGCAACTGTCCAAATAACTACACCATTGTTCGCACATATACTGCAATGGATGATTGTGGAAATAGCGTTTCTGCATCGAATACATTATTTTATGTTGTAACACAACTTCTCCAGTATTTGGTGAATTCCAATCTCAGTTGACTGTAGAATGTGATGCTCCAATTCCATACATCGCCCCTTCTGCCTCCGACAACTGTGGTGAAGTAATCATTACTTACACAGACAACACAGTAGAAAGCAGTGGTTGTTATTCTCTAGTAGAACGCGTTTTCACTGCTACTGATGATTGTGGAAACCAAGCTTCAGTATCTCAGTGGATCTCAATTGTAGATAATACAGCTCCTGTATTCAACGACTATATGGTAGAAATTGAAATGCCATGTGATAACTACGAAGGTGTATTTGTGACTGCAACAGACAACTGTTCTGAAGTAGAAATTTCATACACTGACGAACACGTTTCTGGTGGTTGTCAAGGACGTATCATCCGTACATACTATGCTATGGATGCGTGCGAAAACACTTCTTCTGTTCAGCAAATCATCACACTTACTGATGACACTGCTCCAATGGCTGAAGTAGCTCCTGAAAACATCACTGTAGAATGTGGTTCTGAAATCCCAATGTTCATCCCTTCTTGGTATGACAACTGTGACGAAGAACTTGAATTGTTTGCTGCTAGCAGTGTAGCTTATGACAACTGCGTTGAAATCATCACACGCACTTGGACTGCTACTGACAACTGTGGTAATTCTACTACTTTGACTCAAGTAGTAACTATCGTAGATACTACAGGCTCCAGTATGGGAGTATGTTCCTGAATCATTCTCTATTGAATGTAGCGACGAAGTGCCAGCTCCAGAAATGGCGTATGCATGGGATCTGTGCGATCAAGATGTAGAAGTGACTATGGTTGAAAGCACTGAAGCTGGCAACTGTCCAAACAACTACACGATTGTTCGCACTTATACTGCAACAGATGATTGTGAGAACTCAACAACTTATGTTCAAACCATTTCTGTATTCGATACCACTGCTCCAGTACTTGGAGATATCGAAGCACAAGTAACCTATGAATGTGATGAAGCCATCGCATTGATAGAGCCTACAGTTTACGATGCTTGTGGAGAAGTAGAATTGACTCACGAAGACACTGTTATTGAATCAAGTGATTGCCTCACATTGATTCAACGAGTATTCACAGCTACCGATGCTTGTGGCAACTCATCTTCAGCAGTTCAGATGATATCAATTGTTGATACAACTCCTCCAGTGTTCTTTGATGTATTGAACGGATTACAGGCTCCTTGTGATAACTATGACGGAATATTCGTTTCTGCATCTGACAACTGTAATGAAGTTGAAATCACATATACAGATGAAATTTTGGAAGATGGATGTGCTGGTATTGTTTCTAGAACTTACACAGCTACTGATGCTTGTGGAAATTCATCAACAGTAAATCAATTTATTATTCTGACTGACCAAGTTGCACCAGTTGCAGAAGTTCAACCAGAGAATATTACTATTGAGTGTGGCACTGAAATCCCAATGTTCATTCCTGAGTGGATGGATAACTGTGATGATGCACTTGAGCTTTACGCTGGAAGCAGCGTAGCTTATGACAACTGCGTTGAAATCATCACACGCACTTGGACGGCTACTGACAATTGTGGTAACTCTACTACATTGACTCAAGTCGTAACAATTGTTGATACTACAAACCCAGTATGGGAGTATGTTCCTGAATCATTCACTGTTGAATGCAGCGAAGAACTTCCATTGCCTGGAATGGCGTACGCTTATGACGTTTGCGACCAAGATGTTACAATAACGATGTCTGAAGAAATCGTAGAAGGTGAATGTGCTAACAACTACACTATAGTGCGCACTTACACGGCTACAGACGATTGTGGAAATAACATTTCTGCAACTCAAAACATCTATGTTGTTGACACTACTGCACCTGTATTCACTTATGTTCCTGATAACAACAGCGTAAGTTGTGCAGACTTCAACGGTATTCCAATGGCTATTGCTGTGGATGCTTGTGGAGATGTAGAAGTAACCTACACAGAAACTTCTGAAGTGTTCAGCCAAGAAGGTTCTGATGGGGATTGTGGTCAATTGACTACTTTCTCTGCCGGTGGATGGGGTGCTCCAAACGGAGCAGCTGCTAACTACAGAGATGCTAACTTTGCAGGTGCGTTCCCAATCGGATTGACAGTTGGATGTGACGATAACACTTATACTTTCACTTCTGCTCTAGCAATTGAAAACTTCTTACCTGCTGGTGGAACTTCAAATACTATCACAGGAGCAACGGTTAACCCAACTGGTGTATCCAACCAATTGGCTAACCAATTAGTAGCGGCGTCACTTTCGATTGGCTTTGATGCTTACGATCCAAACTTCGGTGCTTCTTCAGCTTTCCTTGGTGATCTAACTTTCAACAACGGAACATTTGATGGAATGACAGTTGCTCAAGTTGTAGGATATGCTAACAACGCGCTCGGTGGTTGTCCTCAACCATACACGTTACAACAATTGGCTTCAGCTATGGAAGTGATCAACTTGAACTACGACGGAAACGGAGTAGATCAAGGTAACTTCTCATGTGAATCTGAATCAGTTTGTGGAATTCTTTATACAAGAACATACACTGCAACGGATGCTTGTGGAAATTCTGCTCAAGCAACTACTGAGTATATTGTATTCGACGATATCGCTCCAGTATTTGATCAAGAGTTTGAAAATGTAACTGTAGAATGTGCTGGTGATGTTCCTGCGCCTGCAGTAGCAACTGCAACAGACTCTTGCAGCCAAGTGGAAGTTTCTACCGAAGTAGTTGTAGTTGAAGTGATGATTGTGGAAATCAAACCATCCACGTTATCTACACAGCTATTGACGAATGTGGAAACACAGCTTCTACTGGATACTACATCTATGTGAATGATAATACAGACCCAATGTTTGAAGCTTGTCCTGAAAACATTGTATTAGCTTGTGACGGTGTGGTACCAGCAGCAAGAAATACTAGTAGCAACAGACAACTGTGATAATGAAGTAGAAGTAATTTTTGACGAATTCATCATTGGTGATGTGCCTGCTGAAGGTTCTGTAGCTGATTGCAACATCCTTACTCCTGCTCTTCCTGAAGGTAATTCTTGTGCTTACCCAACTCCTTGGGCAATGGCAATGTTTGGAATGCCATCTCAGTACAGATACTACACAGTTGAGAACGGATCATTTATTGGATATCCTGATGGTTCAATCCATGTAATAGCTGAAATGCACAGCACTAACTACGAATCTACAGGATTCGATGTTGATGTATGGTTCAACAACCCAATGGATTGGTCAGAATGGAGCACTCAAGGATTCCCTACTTCCTTCAAAGCTGACTGTGGTGGAATCGCAGCGAACCATGAAGATTGGATGTACTACATCCTTCAAAATGGTGACGGTGCTGAATTGACTGGATTCGGTGACTTTGAAGGTTCTGCATTGAATTTGTCACATGCTCCAAGCAACAACTACTTTGGCTTCCAAAAAGGTGACGGTGCAAACAACTACAACGGCGCTGATAATGGATTCGGTGGTTGGTTCACTTACAACGGGTTCTTCCAAATCAATGAAGTACCTTAGTGGTCAAAACCAAGGAAGCGTAAGTGGCGCTGGTGACTTTGCATTCGAATTGGATTGTTGCCCAGATTATCAAATCGTTCGTCAATGGACTGCAGTTGATTGCTCTGGTAACTCTTCAACTTGTATTCAAACGATCAGCTTTGAAGCATCAGATGCAACGAACAACGGAGGTAACATTGTAGAAGAATACACTCCATCTAAAACAGATGAATTGGCAATCGGTCAGGTTTCTATGAATCCAAACCCTGCTAAAGACAATGTAAACTTCAAGTTCAAAGCAACACTCAACACACGTGTGTCTATCGACATCTACGATATCACAGGTAAATTGATTGGCAACGTATTCAGCAGCGAAGTTCAACGCGGAAATGAATACTTCACAACTTTCGATGTAAACTACCTTCCAAATGGTGTTTACTTCGTGAAGACTAACAATGGATTAAAGATCACTACTGAGAAATTAGTTGTGAGCAAATAATCATATAGTAAAATCAACTAAAAAACCGCCCAGTGCAAACTGCGGCGGTTTTTTATTTTTATTCAATTTGTAATTTAAAAAATACTACCTCGGTAATAAAAGATTCACTCCTGCTAATTCTTGTCCAATTCGATGAATGCCATTAAGAATTTTCTCAGTTTGACGTGCTGAGGGTATTTTGTTGCCTGAAACATATTGAGATAAAGAAGAAGCACTCATTCCTATTCTCTCTCCCAAATATTTGGCATTGATAACTTTATAATCTTTGAAAAACTGTCGAAAATCAAATTGAAAGGACACATTCTCTGATTTTATCCTAACTTTTTCTTCTTGCGCATAGAAATCGACTGCCTCGTAAGTATTATTTATAAGTTCAAGTACATTACGGCCCAGCTCCAGTAGTGTATATATCGGATATTCATCTGTAAAAGCCGAAAAACCAGTATTGGTTTTTTCAACTTGAAAAATTATTTTCTTTTTCATATATAATTCAATTTTATACCCGCTTGTTTCAATATTTTTCTTTCCAATCCCTCTTCCTATTTCTTGACTCCCATGATTTGGGAAGATAATGACACCCTCTTTCGATGTATGTGCCAATTTAATATGCGACTCCCTTTTGGGAAACGGCAAACCAGCCATTCCTCAAAAGGATACGATAGAGTTCAGAACACTTCATTTCAGATTAAGCTAAGAACACAAAAGTAAATAATAATTTACTTTTCTGCAAATCGATTTCTACACTTTTAAACCTTTCCCTTCCTTTCGAGTCTAATATCATCAAACCACTACCTTTAGGACTTGACCAGCAAATTCATCATATCATTTGCACTGCTTCTAATTTCTTCTTTCGCTTTGTCACAAAGCGGTTCTGTTTCATTTTTAGCCATGATCAATGGCTCTACAATCCATCAGCTCGATAGCACAACAGGCGATATTAAGACACTAAAATTCTACATTTCAGGACTTTCATTCTCGGATACTAGTGGAAGATGCTTTCAACCAAAAAAACAATTTCACCTTATCGATTTTGAATCTCCATCAACGACGACCATCCAAGTCGATTTCCCCAATGACTTCACTCCCTTCTCAAATAAATTTTTCCGTCGGAATCGATAGCATCACCAATGTTAGCGGTGTGATGGGTGGCGACTTAGACCCTACCAAAGGAATGTATTGGACTTGGCAAAGTGGCTATATTAATTTTAAATTAGAATCAAGTAAAATTACATATCACCTCGGAGGATACGCTTCTCCCTATCCTACTATACAGAATTTCTCTTTTAAAATCAACAATCAACATCCCCACTTTGTATTTGACGCAGACAAATTTCTATCCTTAGCATTACTTCAAAGAAAGACGAATATCATGTCGCCAGGCGCTGATGCATATCATATTGCCCAATACCTCCAAAATGTATTCTCTTTGAAAGAATGAAGTTGCGAATTTACATAGCTCTAATTGTGGCCTTGTTTGCTCTTTCTATGCAACAGCATTTGGACATTATCGCATTCCCGAAACACTTCCCAGAGCACAACTATTCCTTTGAAAACAATCCACTTAGTTTTCAAAAAATTGAATTAGGGAAAATGTTATTCTATGACCCTATTCTCTCATTGGACTCCACAATTTCTTGCGCTTCCTGCCACTCACCTTACAATGCATTTGCGCATGCCGATCATGCTTTGAGTCACGGCATTCACGATACAATAGGCACTCGAAATGCTCCTGCACTGTTTAATCTCTCATGGAACAAATCATTTATGTGGGATGGTGCGATTCATCATTTAGATGTCCAACCATTGGCGCCCATCTCATCACCTTCTGAAATGAACTGCGATATCAATACAGTTGTTGCTCGACTTGAGCGGTCACCTCTATACAAATTCAAGTTTTCAGAAGCTTTTGACTCAGAACAAATCACAGGAGAAAATTTCTTAAAAGCTCTCGCTCAATTTCAACTTTCACTGATTAGCGCTAACTCGAAATACGATCAAGTACTGAAAGGTGAAAATACCTTTACAGCACAAGAAGCAAAAGGATACGCACTGTTCGTTCAACATTGCAACAGATGTCATACCGAGCCACTTTTTACCAATCAAAATTTTGAAACCAATCAACTCACCCCGGACGCTGCTCTAAACGATGTAGGCCGTTCTAAAATTAGCCAGAAAGAAGAGGACAACTACAAATTTAAAGTGCCATCTCTTCGCAATTTAGACCACTCCTACCCCTACATGCATGATGGTCGATTCAAAAAACTCAGTCAAGTTCTCGATCATTATTCTCAAGCGAATTTGACTCCCAAAATCACATTAACCTCCGATGATAAAAAGGATTTAATGAGCTTTCTGATCGCCTTAAACGACACCTCTTTCATATTTAACCCAACGAATAAATATCCACACAACCTCTATAAAATCCCAAACGAAAATGAATAAATTAATATTCAAAATTGCAGCTTTCGCAATTGTAATAGCGACATCAATTTCGAGCTATGCTCAAGACAATCCCATCATTACAGAGTGGCTACAAAACACAACGGTAATGGGAAGACATTATGTTCAGGGAAATTCCACTCCAATTCAGGACAATGTATTGGCCAATTGTCAATTGGTGCAGTATTCCACCCAATGGGTGTATGTATCAACCCACGGAATTCCTGCCTATGTAACAGGGCCGTTCATGGACGGAAATCCTTCGCTTGCTTCCGATCAAAATGCGATTTTCAAATTCCCATTAAATCCAACAGAGAATACCGGAACTCCGACACCTACAACCTTGGGAAACATTGGAGTTTTTATTAATGGCGTAGCCCTATTTGATTATCGCGATGGTGTCTCTTGGAACAATAATTCTCAACAAGAAGGTGGAGGTCCAATCATGGGGCCTCCTGGTCAAGCATCTGGAATCGCGATGCTGTTCCATCCGAACGCGAGGGTTTGATTGTGCAAAAGGACACCCTGCCATGGGGAATTATCATCATCATCAAAATCCCTCTGCTTTTGATTTAGATTTAGTAGAAGTATCAGATGTTTGCAACCTGTATGATGCTGATGGTCTTTATGTAATCAACCCGAACGAACATTCGCCTTTGATTGGATTCGCTTATGACGGATTTCCAATCTATGGTGCCTATGGTTTTCAAAACACAGACGGGACAGGACCAATAGTAAGAATTCAATCAGGTTACCAACTTCGCGATATCACAGTGCGCACCCACTATGCTGATGGCACAGACGTAACTGATGGTCCAGCCGTTAGCGACACCTATCCGCTGGGACATTATAGAGAAGATTATGAGTTTGTAACGCATCCGGGCGAACCACAATATTTGGACGAACATAACGGCAGATGGTGCATTACACCTGAATATCCAAATGGTATCTATGCCTATTTCTGCACGGTCGATGAGAATCACAATTCGGCTTATCCCTATTGTGTTGGACCAACATTTTATGGCAATAAAGTAGCCGCAAAAGTTACGAGCATTGCGGAGTCTGTAACCACATATACCGAGGCCGTATCAAAAGTGGAGGCCGCAATTTCCAATGAATTTAGTATTGAAATTTTTCCAAATCCAACGCATGAAACATTAGCGGTGCAAATCAAAGGTTTGAATCAAGAAAATAAACAATTATCACTTTTCGATGCCAAAGGTGCATTAGTAAAAAGCACGACTATTCCAGCTGGAGCACCATCAGCTACATGGATATTCGCACGCTTCATTCAGGAAATTATATTCTAGTAGTGAGCGATAGCACCATGCGGGAAACGAGAACTGTTATTGTTCAATAGATCATAAAAATCAAAAAGCGGGAATAGATATATTTGTAAGAAACACCCATGAAAAAGGTCATCAACTTTCTGCTCATCATCACCTCCACTTTAGGTTATCTTGAATGGGGTGAAGGAACTTCATCATTTTTGTTTGAAGTGGAAGCAGATGTTTTCGCCAAATTATTTGTAGCCCCTAAGGAAGTGTTGCATCCATTTGTAATGTTCCCGCTTATTGGTCAAATATTGCTCGCCGTAACATTAGTTCAGAAGTCCCAAGTAAAGTCCTCACTATTTCAGGAATCGCCTTAATAGGGTTGTTACTCCTCTTTATATTATTCGTCGGCGCGCTATCTCTAAATTGGAAGATCCTCCTTTCAGTAACACCGTTTATTATATTATCAGTCGTGGCTATTCGGATGAAGTGAAGCTACAGTCCCCCCTTGTCTAGGAACGATGCCTAAATTGTAATACAGTTATTAAAACTTGCTTTTTGCAAAAGTGAGATAGTCAGGAATAATTGGACAAATTATTATTTAAAACTATTTCGAGACAACCTGCATATTTATATCGGGTTTAAAAATGACGCACTTACACACCATTCAAAGAACAAACATCGTTGCGCTCCTTGGCGTTCGTTGCGACTTTGCGTTTAATCAATTCCTCGCGTCAAGTATCAGCACTCAACGTCAAGCTTCTTTTACCGCAAAGCCGCGGAGTACGCAAAGTTTCGCAAAGGGGTTTCAGCTATTGGTGGTGTATTTCTTTTTTATATTTTTACTTTCAACTAAAAAGAAAAATTGAAAATGGAGGATATGAAAAAGATGAATCATCCTTATCTATGGCCGCGCATGAAGAGTAGATCATATTTGCCAATAATAATACTACTCGTGCTATTTCTTATGACATCTTATGCCTTTAAGCCAAATGAAAATAGAGGAAATAGAATTTATCAATCTAATGATACGATAAGGATATTTCTTGAAGATGGTGAAATGCCAATTATTATTTTAGAAGATTCGAGTACATCATGCTTAATGGAATTTGATGGAACAAGGTTGTATTTCATGCTCGAAAGGGATAAAATTGAAAACAAAGGTTTTGAAAGCTCTTATAATAGAGATGGTCTTTTGTCGCATAGAGCGAGTGTGTATTGGACTAGCCACTCAGATACCACTAGGTGGTTAAATGAATATTATGAAGGAGATATGGAACTTCTTGGTTTGATAGCGCGGCCGTATTTATATGATGGAGATTTTGTGATTTATCGAAATGAATCTCACAAGACATTGAAATATAATAATGGGACAATTATAAGATAGGCTGATCCTATTATTGGAGATTAATTAAACAGAATTGAAAAAAGGACAATTGAATGAGTTGGTCAAAAAAGATTAGATAAATTCTGAATAGAAACTTTCTAATGAGGTACTACAATTAGATAAATGAACATCTTCTCGCTTAATCAATTGCTTTTATTTGAAAGTTCGCTTTTCTAATCTCGCAAAGTTTCGCAAAGGGGTTTCAGCTATTGGTGGTGTATCACATCATTCAAAGAACAAACCTCTTTGCGCTTCTTGGCGTTCGTTGCGACTTTGCGTCTAATCAATTCCTCGTGTCAAGAATCAGCACTCACCGTCAAGCTTCCTTTACCGCAAAGTCGCGGAGTACGCAAAGTTTCGCAAAGAAGAAAATATACACTTTGTGAGATCTTTGGAGTTGCAAGTTCCTTCGAATATTGTTTTAACCACTAAGAACACAAAGTATTCACAAAGAACTCCATGGGATTTTGAAAATCCAATGCTGGAATTGCGAAACTACTTCTTCCTTTTCTTCGACGAAACCAATTGGTTTTCACGATCAAGAAGATCTTGAATGCTCGTATTATTGAGTATTTTCAAATTCGCATCTCGTACCTCTTCCATTACTGAGTGTATAGCACAAAATGATTCATCAGGACACTGTTCGCATGGCTCGTAATAATTCAGACTAACACAAGGCACCATTGCTATTGGACCGTTCGTGGCCCGTAATAAATCACTTAAATTAATATCTGAGGATGATTTATTCAAATAATAGCCCCCACTACTGCCCTTTTTACTAATTACGTATCCTGCAGTTTTTAGTCGCTAAGTATAGCCTCCAGGAACTTATTAGGTATTTGATATTGCTCCCGAAATACTGGACACACTTGCAGGAAGTCCAATATTTGACTGTCTAGCAATTGCATCAAAGCCTTGATGGCGTAACGGGTCTTTCTATTTAGCATAATACAAAATTATTCATTTCCTACTTTTCATACCAAATTAGTAGGATATAAAATATTTACTTCTATATTTGTCGCGGAAGTCGTCTTAAGCAATGATCTGAGTCTCGAATCCACTTCAAATAATTTTCAATTACAATGCAATCTACACCAAAATTGCTCAATAATTTATTTGCGGATAGCGAAGCATACCAAATTGACTTTGACAAGTTCATACAGCTTACAGCGAATCAATCCAAGGTCCTATCTACAAGCTTCAGCAAAGAAGATCAAATCATAACACATTTGATTTTCTCAAATAATTATCCAATAGACATATTCACACTAGATACTGGTAGGTTATTTCCTGAAACATACAGTGTTTGGTCTAGAACAGTAGAGCGCTATCAAAAGTCCATTAAAAGCTATTTTCCGAACTCTGATGAACTTTCAGATATGCTTGACAATAATGGGCCAAACCTCTTTTATGAGTCTTCAGAAAACAGAAAGAAATGTTGTCAAATTAGAAAGGTCAATCCCTTAAAGAAAGCGCTGATCGGATACGATATTTGGATTACAGGAATCAGAGCATCCCAATCTGCAAATAGAAAATCAATGCCCTTGATTGAAGTCGATGATACGAATCAAATCATTAAAATTCACCCACTCATGAATTGGTCTGACGATCAAATTCAAAAAGCCATTGACAAGTATGAAATTATTGTAAATCCCCTTTACAATAAAGGTTTCGCTAGTATTGGATGTGCGCCCTGCACCCGAGCAATTCAAGAAGGAGAAGATGAAAGATCTGGCAGATGGTGGTGGGAAGATTCTAACAAAAAGGAATGTGGTTTACACACTAAATAATATTATAAAATGTACTCACAAATAGATCACCTCGATTTACTTGAATCCGAAGCCATGCATATTATGCTAGAAGTAGCTGGTCAATTTGAAAGACCAGCGCTTCTTTTCAGTGGAGGAAAGGATAGTATTGTTTTAGTGCACCTTGCACAAAAAATATTTGCTCCTGGTAAAATTCCTTTTCCCTTGGTACATATTGACACAGGTCACAATTTTATCGAAGCACTTGACTACCGCAATGCGCTCGCAGAAAAAATTGGTGCCAAACTCATTGTACGCAAAGTTGAGGATTCCATCAAAAAACATAATCTTAGTGAACCACAAGGTAAATTTCCTTCAAGAAACGCACTTCAATCCTATACACTTTTAGACACTATAGAAGAGTTTAAATTCGATGCATGCATCGGAGGAGCCCGTAGAGATGAAGAAAAAGCCAGAGCAAAAGAAAGAGTCTTTTCTGTAAGAGATGAATTCGGTACATGGGAACCAAAACTGCAACGACCAGAGCTATGGAATATGTACAACGGTCAAATTCAAAACGGTCAAAACGTACGTGTATTTCCAATAAGCAATTGGACGGAATTAGATGTTTGGAACTACATTCTTCGGGAAAACATCTCATTGCCATCCATCTATTTTTCACATACGCGTGAAGTGGTAAAATATGGTGAGCAATGGTTGGCCACCAATCCATTTATAAAAATAGATTCATCTGATGAAATCGCTTTAAAAACTGTAAGATACCGCACTGTCGGTGACATGACATGCACGGCAGCGGTGGAAAGTACGGCTAAAACTCTTGAAGAGGTGATACTTGAAATACAAACCTCAAGAATAAGTGAAAGAGGCGAAACCAGAATGGACGACAGGACTTCAGAAGCCGCAATGGAAGACAGAAAAAGAAATGGATATTTCTAAATCAAACTAAATGGAAATTCTAAGATTCATAACCGCCGGAAGTGTAGATGACGGCAAAAGCACTTTAATCGGTCGATTGCTATTTGATAGTAAAAATATACTTGTAGATCAACTAGAGTCTCTACAAAAACAAAGTAAAAATGTACCCGCTGGCGAAATCGATTTAGCCTTACTCACAGATGGACTAAGAGCGGAAAGAGAACAAGGAATCACTATTGATGTTGCTTATAAATATTTCAACACCAGTAAAAGAAAATTCATCATTGCAGATGCGCCAGGTCATATTCAATACACCCGTAATATGATTACAGGTGCAAGCAATTCTGAAGCAATGGTAATTTTAATTGACGCAAGAAATGGAGTCATTGAACAAACTAAAAGACACTCTTATATAGCAGCAATGCTCTCATTGCCCAATGTAATTGTTGCCGTCAATAAAATGGACTTGGTCAATTATTCACAAGATGTATTCAATGAGATCAAGGAGAATTTTATGAAAATGTCAAGCAAAATCAACTTTGATCATATCACCTTCATTCCGATATCAGCTCTGAGCGGTGAAAACATCGTGTCCAAATCGAATAAAATGAACTGGTACGAAGGACCATCTTTGATTCACCTTCTTGAAAATATTCCTGTGAATGTAAAGCAAGAAAAAGAAGGCTTTATTTTTCAAGTACAATTCGTCAATAGACCACAAACTTCCGAACTACATGATTTCAGAGGTTTTATTGGTAAAGTACTAGATGGAAAAATAAAAAAGGGCGACGAAATTCAGATTCATCCAAGCGGACTTCATTCAAAAATTAAAAGCATCATCTACAAAGGGGAAATAGTTGAAGAAGTAAATGAAGGACTTGTCTGCACCATCGAGACTTATGATGATATTGACATTTCTCGAGGAGATTTAATTGTAAATGATCTAAATGTTTATGAAGCGAGTAATGAATCCAAAGTCCTTTTATGTTGGATGAGTGAGCATCAATTGCAATTGGGAACGAAGTACACGCTGCAACAAAATAGCTTTAAAACAAAAGCTTTAATTCAAGATATCATTCACAAAGTAGACATTCATTCTTTTAAAGAAGAGACCGAAATTCAAAATGTACGTTTAAATGATATAGTGAGTATTAAATTGAAAACTCAGAAAGCGTTACTGAAACACCGAAAGTCAACTCAAAGTGCCTTGAACAAGGGAATTATCATTGACGAAACGACACACAATACTGTTGGTGCATTTATAATCCAAGAGTAGTATTATGTTCGACTGGATAGATGAAATATTCCTTTGGTGCATGCTCGCGGGGTTCTTAGCACAACTAGTAGATGGAGCATTAGGAATGGGCTACGGAATTGTAAGTGCTACATTCTTGCTCAATTTCAACATCCCGTTAGTTTCAATTAGTTCGAGTATTCATAGTTCTGAAATTTTTACTTCCGCTGCGTCAGGATACTCTCATTATAAATTTGGAAACGTAGATAAAAAACTCTTTAAAAAACTTGTCATTCCTGGCGTTCTGGGTGCCATACTAGGAGCTATGGCACTTTGTCTATTGGGTACCGATTTCGAGCGATTTGCAAAACCAATAATGGCAGCCTACATCTTATTCCTAGGAGGAAAATATATTTTTATGTTCTTTAAAAAAGTTTTTCTAACAAAAGAAATACAGCACATAGGAAGACTTGCAGGAATAGGAGGCTTCCTAGATTCATTTGGAGGTGGAGGTTGGGGACCTCTCGTTACCACCACCCTACTGCGCACAAGCCACGATCCAAAAGCAATAATCGGATCAGTCAGCCTAACAGAATTCTTTGTTACATTCTTTTCTGCACTAACATTTTTTATGTTCTTGGGTTTACAGCATTACACTGAAATTCTGGGATTAATAGCCGGTGGTGTCATTGCTGCCCCCTTGGGTGCGAAACTTGCGGGCAAACTCAATACAAGATGGAGCTATTTATTTATCGGAATTTTGTCTTCCATTTGGAGTTTAAATGTCTTATTAAAAAGCATCTGAGTTTCCCGCATTTGAGCAAATATTAGCTATTCTCACACAGCACCACCTCTCGCTTCGAAAAACTATTGGGAAACACCCCTCACACAGCACCACCTCTCGCTTCGAAATACTATTGGAGAAACATTTCTCACACGGCACCACCTCTCGCTTCGCTAACGCTACGCTCGAGGGCCCTGACTACACATTTTATAAGGACAATGGTCGGCAATACCTCTCGCTTCGAAATACTATTGGAGAAGCATTCTCATACGGCGCCACCTCTCGCTTTGCTAACGCTACGCTCGAGGGCCCGGACTGCACATTTTAATAGGACAAAGTCCTGCAAAACTCCGTTTTGCAGGACTTTGTCCTCTTGAATCCTCGAATCCTTGTCTTCTCGAATCCTTGTCTTCTTGAATCCTTGTTCTCTTGTTCCCTCCAAACTCCAATCCCCAAACTCCCAACTCCCATCCCCTATCTCCCAACACTCACCCCCCACTCCTCTATTTCAAAAGAAATATCCGGTCGCTCGTTGTTGTACACCACCAACTGAAGCGGTGCGCTCGGAATGCATTGATTGAAATAACCGTAAATGAGATATGTGTTATCGGGCAATCCACTGCACTGTTCCGCTGTATACATTCCTCTCCACTCCACTTCTCCCGTTGCTTTTTGCTGTTGAACAATGAATTGCAAACCCGTGAAGTTTTGAATATCATCGGACCTAAAAATCATCTCTACGCGATACCATTTCTCTGCACTCCACTCTTGCTCTTCTATCTGGTCTAATATGATGAACTCTTTTGATTTTGGTGAAAATGAAGAACGTTCCATTTGAGTGCCGAACCGTTGACTGATGCGCTCCCATTTATTCCAAACTAAAGATTTAAATAAGCTGTCTTCAGTATGAACATCTTCTTCTAATTCTACCAACGACATCACCTTGGCATAACGCGGAGAAAACTTGGATCGATTCAGGAACACCTGTTCTTCCTCTCTTGGCACATCGAGTAATCCGTTTCGGTCGTCATGTAAAATGTAAAACGGTTTATCCTCTTTAAATAAACCTTTATCGATGTCATGACGAATAATGGGTTCTAATAAATTCAATTGATGCCTTGACTCTGTTATACTCACTCTAGGATTGCTTGAGGCTACCAAAGGAACTCCTGAATGATACGCTACTAAATACGCAAGCTGTTGAATCTTATCGTTGCCATGCTTTGCATAAATCAGATCCATAATGAAAAAATGGAATGGGAATTATCGCTTGTGCATTTTCATTTTTTACTTTCTCAACTTCACTTCTTATAAATCCATCACAAAAATGAATATCAAAAGCATTGCGGTGAGCTTGTAAATCATTCGCTACTTTTAATTGAATAGGCAAAGCTTCGAATATTGCAAGTGCCAAAACCACAGAAACCAAAGCAACGCGTTTTACTTTACTTGTAATTCGAACCACCAGTTCCTGCAATATCACTATCGCTCCAATTGAAAATACATAAAAGAAAATCCAACTGAATCTGCCTGGTGAACGAAACTGTTCAATGAAGGGAATGTATTCTAACACACTTTCTAATTTCCAAATAAATGGCCATGCAAACGAGAATAGAAGTATGGGAATGGAAGCCAAAACCAATAATAACGTTTGTCCAAAAACTTTATTTTGATCTTTTTATTGTATAAAAAACATAACCACCTACTAACCAAAGCAATACTGTTCCTAATCCAACATAAGCAAAACCTTCCCAATGCTGATTTTCATAGTTGAATAGCGATTTAAAGCCTCCGTAATTGGGTAAAAAAACCGACTGAATAGAAGATTTATATTCCAAAAATCCTTTGGCAATAGTGGGTAGCGATCTAGATGGGTATCAGTGATCTTACTGAATGCTGCGTAAAATATTACTGATACAACTCCACCAAGTAATAAAGAGAAATTGGCAGGTTCCTTCTTCCATTTAGCAACAATAATTTGTACTAACCATACACAACAAGCAAACAATGCCAATCCCATTCCTAAATAAGGATGAATAAAAAAGATCGCTGTGATGTATGCTGAATAAATGACGATTTGAAGTACTCGATTGCTTTTCTGAAAAATTAAAAACAATAGAATAAAAAGTGGAATTACCCAGCTGTAAGACAACGAATAATGGCCCGTCATTCGAACAAGTTGTGGTTGCATCAACAAGATACAAAAGGCTCCAACAATTGCCACCCACATCGAAACATCTAGCCTTCTCAATACTTTGTATAAGACTGATGAAGCAAAAATGGGAGAATAGATCATTATTGAATTCAAGAATCCAATCGGATGTTCCTTCACAAAATCAAATCCACCAAACAATAATGATAGTAAAGAATGTCCATCTGAATACCCTACATGTTCGCCATAAGGATAATTGCTTCCTGAAAATGCAATCCAACTCTCATCGTATCGAACATGCCAAGCAAATGTGAAATAGTTCTTTATTCCATCACCTGTATTGGAGAACATATACATGTCGGGATGCAACATCACATCACCATACATTAAAAATGAAAATACAATGGTGATGAATAAGATTATTAGAAGCCCAAAATCAAATTTCGTTTTCTGCATCCTCAAGATGAATTATTTAGCGAAAATAAGCCCATATTCCTAAGGTTGGCACATATCCTAATAAATACAACACATATTCATTTGATTTAGCAAAAAAAATATTTCTATGTAATTTGCCCCCTCAATCACATAATTTTTATCGATGAATAAATTTCTACTATTTACTTTTTTATTTGCTTCTATTTCAAGTTTCTCTCAAACGCTGGACCCAGTTTCTTTGGAGCAACTTGTTAATACTGATGTTGCATCAAATCAATATTGTCCGGTTATAGCCGCGGACGACGACGGCAACTACATCATATTTTGGACAATGAATTCTTATTCTGGTGCTATCAAAGCGCGCAGATATAATAGTAACCACCAAGCCATTTCTGACGAGATTACAATCAATTCAGATAATTCTAAATTGATGGTTGCTCAATACTGGGAGGATGGAAAATTCGTGTTGAGCTATATTGAAAACACAGGCAACAATTTGAAATTCACCATTATCAATCCTGACAACTCTCTGGAAACAGAAGTAACAGTGCTCAATAACATTGAGAACTTTGACATGGATATCAATGGCGATTCACTCGTATTTGCCTACAATGGAACGGCAAACAACTCTCAAATCTATTTAAGAGGATATAACCTAGGCACCAGCGATTGGATCAATTCTCAAGTATTAGTTACAGAATCTGCTGGTGTAAACTATAGCGAGCCAAATGTCGTGATCCACCCAGATGGCAGAATGACTATTATTTACCATCAATACATTTTGGTTTCAGGATGCTGCGATTACTACCGCAACATTATGAGAAAAACATTCTCATCTTCTTTTTTAGCTGAAATACCCGAACAAACATTATGGTATGTTGACTCAGAATTGAACGTAGGGTCCGATCTAGACGCTGAAGGAAATGCAGAAAGCGAAGTAATGATTGTTACCACTCACGGTACAACTTCTTCCAACCGTTATATGAGACTTTGGATTCTTTCAGCAAGTGGATCTACCATCGTGAATAATTCTCAACTTCTGTCTGGTGGAGGAAATGATTGGTATGATAATATTGAATGTCACCTATATGACAATGGAGATTTCCTTGTCACCAAATCTATCCGTACTGGTGGATACACCAATCCAAATGGAAATGAAGCTTATGTCATATCAGGAAGCAACTACAACGAAAGCAACAGTGGCTTACTTCAGTTGAATGCGACCAATGCAGGTAATCAAGAATATGTGGCTTTGGCTGTTTTTCCAAATGGAGGTTTTGTAACAGCTTGGGCAGGAAATGGATTCCAAGGTGATTCTCAAGGAATTTACTCAAGAGCGTACAACGCCGTTGCATACCCTGGATTCGCAGCTGCTAATACGAGCTATCAAGTAAGTGAAATGGGAAGCACTAACAGCATTCCTGTTACCTTGAATACCCAACCATCAGCGGATGTTACTATCAGCATTTCAAGTTCTAATCCATCTGAAATCAGCTTCTCTCCTGCTACGCTTACATTCACCAGTGCAAACTGGAATACTCCTCAATACATAACTGTGCAAGGATTGGATGATTCGGCGGATGACGGAAATACAGTAACAACTTTAACTTTGAGTGCAAGCTCTGCTGACGCCAATTACAATTCACTTTCTGCTTTCACAGTCAATGTAACTAATCTAGATGACGACGCAACGATTTCAGCGGTAAGCGCCCAAGCCATTTGCCAAACAGATGGATTAAGCACAGTGAGTTTCTCTGTGTCAAACAACGGAGGAAATATTACTGACGTTTACGCTACAAGCGGCAACCAAGCCATCGTTGATGATTCAGACATCATGGTGATTAATGAAGGTTCGGGCAACTATTCTTTATCCATCAACAACCTTTCAAATAATATTCTAGGAACAGTAACTGTATCGATTGTAGCTGTGGACGACAACTTCAATTACACTTCTACATTTGAAGTCGATGTTCAAGGTGTTGAACTTATACTTGCTTCTCAAGATCAAACCATTTGTGAAGGTGAAATGATTACGCTTTCTGCGAGTGGAGCTACTTCTATCTCTTGGGACAATGGAGTAACAAACAATGAAGCTTTTGCTCCAAGTGAAACGTACACCTATACAGTAACAGCATCAAACGGTGGAATTTGTTCTGCCGAAGACATGGTAACAATTACCGTAAATAGCATTGCAGCAACTCCTGAAATTATTGCTTCTTCTACTGAAATCTGCGCTGGAGAATCAGTTACATTAAGCGTTTCAGGAAACGACTCTTACACCTGGGATAATGGAATTGAAAACGGTGTTGCTTTCACACCAAATGAAACAATGACCTATAGCGTAGAAGCGAACAATGGTACTAATTGTACTTCTTCTTCAAGCATTGAGGTTGTAGTAAATGAACTACCGAACGCTCCACAAATTTTCGCTTCCGTAGAGGAAATTTGTTCAGGAGAAGAGGTCACCCTTTTCGCAACAGGAAGCACTACCATTACTTGGGACAATGATGTTGTAAATAACGTCGCCTTTATGCCTATGGAAACTACTACCTACACAGCCACAGGTAATAACGGTGGAATTTGTTCGGCTTCAACAAGCATTGAAATTGTAGTAAATCAAACCCCAGAAGTCCCTGTAATCACTTCATTCTTCGGAGGAATGGTGAGCAGTTCAAATACAGGAAACCAATGGTACTTCAACGGTGAATTGATGGAAGGTGAAACAGGTCAAACACTTTTATCTACTGCGCCTGGTGATTACTACGTAGTAGTTTCAAATGGCGATTGCTCGGCTACTTCAGAAGTATTTTCTATCATCACCAACGTGGAGGAGTTGAACCTCAATTCTAAAATCTACCCTAATCCAGCTCAAACAGAAGTTATAGTTTCAGGTATTGCACCTGGAACGATTATGACCATTTATGACATGAATGGAAAATGATTGAGCGCCAACTACTAAACACACTTATCACTACCCTGAACATTCAGGAATACACAGAAGGAGTTTATGTTGTTAACCTTGATTACAAAGGAAATCAACATAATATGCGACTGATCAAACAGTAATTTTTCTTCTTAGGAGGGCCATCTCAAAAGGATGGCCCTTTTTTTATTTAAACCAATCCCTCCTGCATCAATTGATAAGTCAAATGTTCTACAACGGGTGGTAGGGGAATCAATCCCATTTCTTCAGCCGCAATTACCGCTTCCCTATCAATATAATACTTCGTGGTGTTTTGATTCATTTGCCATTCATCCACGGCTTGTGCCAATTTCAATCGAATGGTTTTGCCAAAACAATCTGAAACCTTACCCTCCGTGTATTCAAATTTGTTGATTCCGTATTGCTTCAACTTTTTATTGATATTCTCACAAACATGTCGACTTCTATCCGTCACATACTTTTCATTAAGCATTAAAATAAATTTATATGATAAATCCAAAACAATGGAATTATACAGATAAAGAAGCGTGTTCATTTTGCTTGAGAACACAGGCAATGCATTGAACCTCGGATATACTGTTCTAAACTCATTTACATCTCGAACTTCCATAATGCAGAGCAGTTTCGACAATATCATACTATTTCCTCTTTTCTCATAAACAGGAATATTTCTTTGTTGAATCATCACTTGTTTTAATTTCTGCATATCAGCGTTAAAACAATTGTCAGTATTCAGACGATAGTTAAATGAAAACCCATCCTTTACCATTTCATAGGTCATTCCTGGAGTGGAGATAGTTATGATTCCGAGAGCCATATAGCGCATAATATGTGGCATATCTCTTTCATCGGTATACAGGTTGACATTCTTGGCACCCCACAAGATATTTTCCGAAAATATTCCTTCTGAAATAGCTAATACATCTTCAACCCTGTCATCTATTGGTGTCAGCTTTTGATTATCTATGTCAAACACGCAAGCAAATTCATTGGAACGCAAGGTTAATTCCGATAAAATCTTTTCCAAGGAAAGGCTTTTTTCCATTTTTTTTCCTACTCGCGCTACAAGGCTGCATCCTTCTTTTAAAAATGTCTTGGGTCCATCGAGATAGAGATATCGGATATCGTCCAAATACTCCTGAAACTCCGACTCTAATTGTTCGAATAAGAGTGCTTCTTTTTTATTCAATGAAAGCTTGGAAAAATCCAACTGCTTCAAAGATTTAAAGCTATTCATTTGAGGCAAATAAAGATGCTCAAATAAATATTGTTTGAGAATTACGGCTGCTTTCGGACTGAGTAGTTTGATCTTTTCCTCTTGATGAAAGACCATGCTCTTTTGATGGGTATCTCCTTGATTAGGAGCTGTTTTTTCAGTTGCGGTCATAACTTTTCTGATTTAATAGCGGAAAAATATGACGACAGAAATTAAAAAAGGGTCAAACTCTTGATTATCGAAATCTTGAAATACGAAAAATAAAATGGGTATGCCTTTCGACATACCCTTTTTAAAATTTATTGCAAAATAGATTATTTCAAATCGTATCTATCCAAATTCATCACTTTCACCCATGCTGCCACAAAATCCTCTACAAATTTCGCATTGGCATCTGATGAACCATACACTTCTGCAAGTGCTCTAAGTTCAGAATTTGAGCCAAAAATTAGATCGGCACGAGTCGCGGTCCAAACAACTTTATCGGTAGCTCTATCGCGAATTTCAAACTTCTCTTTGCTATTATCGGTTGCCACCCACTTGTATTTCATGTCCAAGAGATTTACAAAGAAATCATTTGTCAAAGCTCCTGGATTATTCGTAAGAATACCCGTGTTTGAATTATCATAGGTAATTCCCATCGATCGCATACCTCCAACTAATACCGTCATCTCTGGCGCTGTTAGCGTCAATAGCTGGGCTTTGTCTACCAACAACTCTTCAGTTGAGAAAGTATATTGTGTTTTCAGATAGTTGCGGAAACCATCTGCCATTGGCTCAAGTACTCCAAATGAATTTACATCTGTCATTTCTTGCGTTGCATCTGTACGACCAGGTGTGAAGGCCACTTTGGTTGGATGTCCAGCTTTCTTTGCTGCTTCTTCTACACCCACTACTCCGCCAAGCACAATCATATCGGCCATTGAAATCTTTCTGTCCTTGCTGTTTTTATTGAACTCTTTTTGAATTCCTTCTAACACACCAAGCACTTTTTTCAATTGTGTTGGATTATTTACTTCCCAACTCACTTGTGGTTCCAAACGAATACGCGCTCCATTTGCTCCTCCTCTGAAATCAGTGCCGCGGAATGTAGAAGCAGAAGCCCATGCGGTAGACACCAATTCACTAATGGTCAAACCTGATTTCAAAATGCTCGACTTCAAATTTTCAATATCCGCTTCATTCACCACAGCGTATGTCAACGCCGGAATAGGATCTTGCCAAATGAATTCTTCCTTTGGCACCTCAGGTCCCAAATGCAATGCTTTTGGTCCCATATCACGGTGTGTAAGCTTATACCATGCACGAGCAAAAGCCTTATCGAACTCGGCAGGGTTTTCATAAAATTTACGAGAAATTTTTTCATAGGTAGGATCAAAGCGCAAGGATAAATCTGTAGTTAGCATCGTTGGCTTGTGCATTTTATTAGGATCAAAAGCATCCGGAACCATCACCTTAGGATTTTTTGCTTGCCATTGATGCGCACCAGCAGGGCTTTTCACCAATTCCCATTCATTTTCAAATAGACTCTTGAAAAAGAAATGACTGTATTCAGCTGGAGTAGCTGTCCAAATTACTTCCAATCCTGAAGTAATGGCATCCGCTCCTTTTCCTGATTTGTATGAGCTGGACCATCCTAATCCTTGTTCTTCGATAGGCGCCGCTTCGGGTTCTGGACCTACATTCGATGCAGGACCAGCACCATGTGTTTTACCGAAAGTGTGACCACCGGCAATCAATGCTACCGTTTCTTCATCATTCATTCCCATTCTTCCAAACGTTTCACGGATATCAAACGCGGCAGCCTTAGGGTCTGGATTGCCATCTGGTCCTTCAGGGTTTACATAGATCAATCCCATTTGAACAGCAGCTAGTGGATTCTCCAATTTGCGACCATCAGCATAGCGATTGTTTTCCAACCACTTTGACTCTGATCCCCAGTACACATTGCTTTCTGGTTCCCACACATCTTCTCTACCTCCACTGAATCCAATGGTTTCGAATCCCATAGTTTCAAGTGCAACATTACCTGCCAGCACCATCAAATCTGCCCACGAAATTTTCGCACCATACTTTTGTTTGATAGGCCAAAGTAATCTTCTCGCCTTATCCAAATTGGCATTGTCTGGCCAACTGTTCAACGGAGCGAAACGTTGTTGTCCATCACGAGAACCTCCACGACCATCGCCTGAACGATATGTTCCTGCGCTGTGCCATGCCATGCGGATAAACAATGGACCATAGTTTCCGAAATCAGCCGGCCACCAATCTTGTGATTGTGTCAATACATCTGCGATGTCCTTTTTTACAGCAGCCAGATCAAGACTATTGAAAGCAGCTTTATAATCAAATGTTTCCCCCATTGGGTTCGACATGTTTGAATGTTGTCTCAAAACCGACAAGTCCAATTGATTCGGCCACCAATCATTGTTGGTCGTTCCCGACTTATGCATTGGTTCTTTATCCAAATTTCCTTCTGTTGTAGCGGCGTCAGCTTTAGGTGCAGCGCCCATGTGAAATGGACATCCACCCGCCTCTGATGAAGGTTGTGCTTGAGCCAAAAATGCTAAAGCCACGAATGAGAGTGTAAATATTTTTTTCATGGTTAAAATGAAGTTTGTTATACAATTTGATGACAAAACTAGAATTTGGAGTTCTTCTATAAAAACTATATTTTCGAACCCAATATTGACAAAATAGATGAACATTCAACAGTTTCAATATATCCTTGCACTGGCCGAAACACGCCATTATGAAAAGGCAGCGGAGAAATCTTTTATCTCCCAATCCACCTTAAGCACTATGATTTCGAAGTTTGAAGATGAAATTGGAGTGCTCATTTTTGATAGAAAGAAAAAGCCATTGACGGTCACCACGGAGGGAAAAATAATTCTAGAACAGATAAAGAAAATTTCCAAAGAAATTGAAAGCCTCGATGAAATCGCCAACCAATTAAAGGGAGAAGTGAAAGGGAAATTAAACATCGCTGTAATTCCCACTATTGCTCCATTTCTTCTACCCTTATTCTTACCCGACTTCGCTGAGAAATTTCCCAACTTGAATATAGAGGTTAAGGAGCACACCACAGAAGAAATCATGCGATTGATAAAATCCCGCGACCTCGATATAGGCATCATTTCCATTCCCGTAAATGACAAAGAAATTGTGGAGCATCATCTCTATGATGAGCCTTTTGTCTTTTATGACACTGCACACAAACACAAAAAAAAAGCAGACGTAAAGGACCTTGATTTAAGTAATTTATGCTTGCTCGAAGAAGGTCATTGCATGCGCACGCAAGTTCTCGAACTGTGCGATTACCATAATAAACAACTCATCAATAAACTCAACTTCAAATACAAGGCAGGGTCTATTGACAGTTTGTTGCGATTTGTAAATGCGAGTAAAGCCTCTACACTTCTACCTTATTTAGCAGCAATAGATCTTACTGAAAAGGAAAAGCGACGCGTGAGCCACTTCGTTGAACCGGTGCCGTTCCGAAGTGTTGGATTAGTAGTGCATACTCATTTTGTAAAGAAAAAAGTACTTGAACTCCTGCAAGTTGAGATTCAATCAAAAATCCTCCCTCTCCTACCAAAAGTATCATCCAAGGCTCAAATGCTCAATCCGGTTTAAGTTCCACACCTGCTTAAGCATCTGATAAAGCAACGCGCTTATATTATATTTGTGATCAACTTTTAGCCATGAAATTAAAAACCCTATTAGCTCTTTTGTTTATCTGTATTGTTTTCGTCGTGCGCAACGATGACGCATAGCGCCTCACAAACGTTTTGTTACTCGAAGACCACTCCACGTGATATTTCAATCCTACGACACAAGTCAAATCTATCTACCTGCAACTCTTAAAATTGATCGGTCATATCGAGATGTCACTTTAATTGCAAGATACTATTCAAAGAAAGGTGATGCTGAAAACTATATTCCGGTAGGTTCTGGCTGGGAAACATGACTTTTCTATGATTGGCCCTTTGTAGACAAACTTTGCAAAGAAACTTATTCTGTACCAAAGAATATTACTATTGACCTCAGATACTACCTTAAACTATCCATACATTGTAGCTAGAAAATACAGCGATATCGAGGAGTTGTTAGACTTTCTGTAGGAATACCAATTGCGCTATATATTTACCTAAGGGCAATTATCACGTAAGTCGAGTAGGATTTAAAGGCTTCAATTTAGACTGGATTATTTTTAATGAAAAAAGATTGTTGAGTGTGGGTCTTGGTCAACGGCTACATCCCATCCCCTTTGGTGAATTTGATCTATCTTCAATCTTTCCAACAAGTACTATTCTTAGCGTATGATTCAATACTAATAAAGCCGTCTATCAATTGGTTTCAATTTTCAACAATAACAAAAATGAACCCCTACTCTTTGGGTATTTCGCCTGCTTTTTTGAGCCGACTGGTGTATTTCTGTCTCAAGCACAAGTCTATGGTCTGCACTTTTCAAACTTTGGGAGCGAAGTTTTTGGGTTTCAATTATCAACCAAATTTGCGAACACTTATAATGGAACAACTCAATTTGGATGAATACTATTTTCATCCTTTCTTACCTCCTGAATTGTTCCGCCCACGAGTACAATCAAATTAAAAACGGAAATACTAAATATACTTACTGAACGAAAAATCTAATCGTATTCATATTTCTTATTTGCGCCAACTTGGGGTATTGCAAATCAAATTAAACTTTGAAGAACCATGCAAAGCTTGTGGTTTTGACTACTTGAAAAACGCTCCTGAACAGAGACCTGCGTCAGTTTTATTTTATTCAAATGACCATACGCAGTCAATAGGCTACACCATAGAACTAGTGCCTTACACCAATTCAAATGGCACGACATCATACCAAATAAAACATCCATTGCTCGGTAACTACGAAAGAAAAACCTAAGTCAAAAGACTTTATATTCAACTTAGCGATAAATCTAAACTTGCATGATTGGGTAAAAATTGAATTCAACCAAATACAGAACTCTACACTTTTCGGTAAAAAAATGGTGAACTCAAAGGATATGCAAAAACGTCTTAAATACAATACAGTAACTCATTTTGGAAACTACCAGGAGACTATACCAATGGATAATACACTTGCCTGTTGTAGCAAACAACCTATTCCTCTGCATTTTCTTTAGGTAACCCATACAAAATGGCTTCTCGTCGAACTAGTTTCGCGATCGATAAAATCTCTGTTTTACTTCTTCAAATAATGCTTCCCGTCTTCTTGTAGGCAATGATAAAGTTGTCCTGCGTGGCAAGATTGAAGAGTTTCAATCGGATTATTATTGTAGTTGGTGTAATAGAAGACGGAATAAATTGAAACTGCTCCTGAATTACTTTCTATCTTTTTGTTGTGGATTCTGAATATCTTTTCCATTTTCTGTAAATATTGAAAGTTGTTATTCTCCAATGATGTCGAAATTGAAAGTGTTGAATATTTGATCATACTCAAATGGTAATATCGTTTCTCCTTCTAAAGTGATTATACCCCATTTTCCATTTATTAAAGCTGAAAAATAATTTCCTGATAAATCAGTATTCCATCCTAAATCCCAGGCAGAAAACTCTTTACACGAATCACCAAAGAGTCCGTGTCGGACAGTTTTTTCGTTTTCAATTTGAGCAATCTCTTTCAAATTTGGAATCAACTCATCATAAACAAATGGGAACACCACTTCTCCTTCTTTGCTGATCAAACCGAACTTCAATTTTCCATCCTCTTGCTTTTTTCCCGCTAGGTAAAAATGAACCTCGCCTTGACGAGGTACATTGCCTTTCACATAAACAAGACTATCATATTCTGTTCTTCCAACTACCGTATCGGAATATACAATTCCATACTTACCTTGAGATTTATAAATCACAGGAAAGCGCTGAAACTGCGCATATCTGTCTGCGAGATATCCTTCGCCATCAACTCCTAAATCAATCTTCTTTCCACCTGCAATCAACCCATCCTTTTTTGTGTCGCCAAAAACGGTAGGTTCCACCTTTTTACTTCCACTGGTTTCACACTTCTAGGATAATCCCCCGCCTCCATAGGAGGAATGGCGTCTGGAATAAAATCACCCGGAGAAGCCTCCATCACATAAGTTCCGTCACCTCCATACAAATCCCCTTCGTTCACTCTTTCCTCTGCGTATGTGCAAAATCAGACATCTTCAGGCTCGTCAATGGACTCATCGTAGAAAAGACTGAACACTTTTGATTGGTAATTCTCATCCACAAAACTGAACACGAAGAAATCTGGTCCGCATAATCTCCTTCTAATCTCAGTTGAGAAACATTTTTCTCAAACATCCATTTCGACTTCTGAGTACTGTTTTGAAAGTCCAGAATGTTGTAAGTTTCATCTGCAAAGGCAATGATTAAAGCCGCGTGCTTTCCTTTTTTTACGATACCCGTATCATCGAAATCTACAAATCGAAAAGAGAGCACTTTGTCATGGACAATACGTTCACCATTTTTATTAAAAAACAAAGCTCCATCCTTCGAATAACGGGACTTAGCACCCACAATAAAACCACCTGAGGTCAACACATAGTTTGCTACCTCCGACTCGGGAATAATCACTTTTGTTCCTGAAATAACTCCAGAAGTTGTAGTTGTTGTTCTTTGAAGTTTCCATTGATCCCTACCATAACGAATGGTATCCACAGTGACTTTATAGTTGGAAAACTTAAACAAGTTATCGCCCATCGGCTCCACGTAGTCGTACGCTGCTTTCACCACCATCTTCCCTTTGAGATTGGAAATCCCCATTTTCTCTCCTACGCGATAAGGCACCAAAACATCCTGTTTTTGTGCGAAAAGAGAAATAGAAAATAGACTGTAAAGTAGAACAATAGCGTGTTTCATACCGCAAAGGTAATCACTACTTTACGATAATTACCTCGGTAGCCAATCATCGCTGGATAATATTGAGAAATCCATATTCAGTAATTGCGCTCTTCTCTTCATAGATGCCATTCCATTTCCATGCGAATTTGAATTTTCAATTATACCAACACCATTATCACAAACGCAAAGTTTTTCAATTCCTGATGCTGAAGCTGAAAATTGAACCTTTATTTGAGTGCACTGGCCGTGCTTAACTGCATTGTTTACCGCCTCTCGAAAAATTAAATAAATACCTTTCGAAGTATTCGCGTCAATTACAATATCAGCTACAAAATCTTCATTCATGCGATATGAAATTCCTGAATCTTCGCAAACACCTTTTAAAAAGCTCATCATTTTGTAAGAAAGCTCCTCCAGTGAAAGTGCTGAAGGCTTTACCAACCACACAATTTCTTGAAGACGTTGCTGTATTCGGGTCGATTCCGACTTTATATTATTAAGCATCTTCAAAGTATTCTCCTCTGGCTGATTCTGTTGAAGTAGCAATTTTGAACGAATAGCAATACTAGAAAGTCCACTGCCTATTTCATCGTGCAAATCATCTGCAAGATCATGCTGAATTTTTTCCAGCTCCTCCACCTTCTTCCTTCGATACCTAAAATAGAAAATGATCGCAGTTGTAAGCAACAATATGAGCAATGAAATTAGGGAGGTATAAAACCACTTGTCCCGCTGATTTTGGATGTCTTGAGTGATCAATTTATTCTTCATCAAGTCCACTTGAGAAATTTCAAGTTTTGCTTGGTAGTCCTTCAAGAGTTCATCCGCCTTATGCGCAGCCGCTGTCTCATTGATTCGTGTTTGAACCGCTTGCTGTCGAGATAGGTATTCATAAGCACTTTTATAATCACCTCCATTCTTTGCAATAGTTCCCATTTCCTCCAAAATACCAACAAGCAACTCGTCGGCCACGCCTTCACTTAAGAGTGTACTCGCCGTTTGCATATACTTCAGACTTTGAATGGTATTTCCAAGTTTGCTGTAAGCACGTCCCACAAAATAATTCTCATAAGCTCGGTCAACTGGATTTTCCATCTCGTCGAAAATTGCAAGGGCAGACGAATAGGAAACTATTGACTTCTCATATGCTCTCATCGCGTATTCCGTTTCTCCTCTATTCTCAAACCACATCGCTCGTTGATAATTCGACATTTCCTCAAAATCTACTTGTGATTTAATATCGTCAAGTAATTTCAGCGAATTCGCATATTGCTCTTTTTCTCTGTATAAATTTGAAAATGATAAAGCGGTATTAAACCATTGAATTGTGTCCTTTAGCGCCAAGTAACCAAGCATGGCAAGCTTCGAGTATTTCTCAGCATTTTCGAATTGATTTAGTTTTCTATAATGAATACTCAAAAGTCGGTTAGCATTCACTAATAGTTCATCATTCCCAACCTTTTGAGCTAGTTCGCGCGCAATCAATAAATGTTGTACGGACTCATTTGAACTGCCTTTGCTTAGATAAATTTCTGCAAGATTAAAATTGGTTTTAATAAAACTTATGGTATCCTTTAGATCATTAAAAATAGCTCCTGAACGAGCTATTTCTTGGATTGCATTCGAATAATCTCCCTGGTGAAATTTCGCCCATCCTAGAGTATTTCTGCTATGCGCCTCCAATATTCTATCCTTAGAATCAAGCGACTTTGTCAAAGCAGTTTGAGCAATTATTTCAGCTGAATCTGGATGATTATATGCCTGCATAAACGCCTGTTGTAATTGCTCTACGTTTTGAGCAAAAACTGAAGACGATAAAAACACTAAAGTGAGCCAAAGACCCACCTTAGTGCATTGTGAAGCATATATTCTCATTCTAAGTGTTTGTTATTGCTTAATAAATTTAGCAATTCCCTCTTCAGTTCCGTCAATTACCTTCAGAAAATAAATTCCAGAAGGTAGTTGAGTTACATCAATTTCTCTATTCCCGATTTCCTGTTGTATAACTCTTCCCATGATATCCACGACTTGCACGGTGGACATTCCCTCGAACTCACCACCAACACGAATGATGTCCGATGTTGGATTGGGATAAATTTCCAAAGGAGTTACATTACTCTCGTCAATTGCGACTAGTCCCGCATTCATCTTCACTACATAACTTCTGGAAAACGGAGATGGTGCCACAAGTGAATATACACCTGATGTAAAGTCGATATCATCACTTGAAGTTAGAATACCACCGAGATAAAGGTTTTGCATGTCATCGACACCTATACACTCGTACGAATCCATTCCCGTAGCTCCTACAGTGTATGCAGATACACCTTCACCCGATTCTTTGTCCAACAAATAAACAAAAGCATCTATTCCATTGCTGGTCTGCAGTACTGTTGTTCCCGTTGACACATCCAAAGTCATATTACTGGTAAAAGTACCACACAGATAAACCTTATCATCCTTTACCTCTATATCCCTGATCGTTTCAACTCCAGAAGAACCAAAACTTTTTAGCCAAGAAATTTCAGCTTCTTCATTCATCCTTAAACAAAATGCATCAGCATTTCCTTGAGAGGAAATCAAAGAACCGCCTGTAAAATCGGTAAAATCTAATTCACCATAATAATGTCCTGTCAAAACCAAGTTTCCGTTTCCTTCATTTATCAATTTTACCTTATCAAGATAGCTTATATCATTCGGAAATAATTTCACCCATTGCAGAATATTGTTCACGTCATACTTTGCAATAAAGCCCGACTCATAATTGCTTGTTTCTTGAACAGTCACTTCATCACCTTCGGGATTCATATTTGCGCTTCCATCGAAGGAACCCACACAAATAAAACTTCCATCTTCCAATAGGCTAGAAGCTTTTATTCTAACGATACTGAAGCTATTAGCGCTCAAACTAAACGCACTCTCGAAAGCTCCATTTTCATCCAAGCGACAAACGAAACTTGGGTTATTCGAACCTGTAATATTGGCAACCCCTTCAGAAGGATCACAATCAAGTGTACCTGTAAACCAACCCGTAAAGAGATATCCTTGATTGGGCACAAAGTCGAGTTGAGAATAAGTACCATATACATCATCATCGGAGATCAATTGTTTCTTCCATTGATATTCGCCGTTAGCTGAAATGGAAAGTATGCCGAACATTTCATTTGGTGTGTAAACACTCAGTTCTTCACCTTGAAATGTATTTCCTCTGATGGCATAGTAGGTAATTAATATGTCACCACCATCCATGACTTTTACATTCGTGAATTCACAGTTGGCCGCCAATCCGGATGGAAATGTTTGTTCCCACCAAACGATATTTTGATTGGCGTCATATTTTGCTACGAAAGCATAAATCTGATCTGGCGCAGAGTGCATATCACTACCACCATTTACATCAGCATTCACCGTTCCCATGTAGCCACCTACTATGACTACTCCGCCATCGTCGAGTACCGCGAGATCATGAATCAATACATGGTTGTCACATTCAGGAGAAATAACCCAATCGAGATTGAAGTTTTGCCCGAAACTGTAGAATGAAGTGAATAAAGAAAATAGGAAAATGTAAAATGATTTCATTAGGATGTGTTTTAGTGTTTTAATAGATCAAAAGTCCAAATCCGATAAATATCCTACAACCCCAATCTTGGGGTAAAATCAAATCAAGCCCAATGAATATGCTTTATTCACTGCTTCCGTAGCAGAGTGCACTTCCATTTTTGAATAGAGCATTTTCATATAAGAGCGGACAGTCTCATAAGTGTAGCCCGTATTAGAAGCGATCATTTTATAGCTCTGACCTTGACAAAGCATTTTTAAAATTACCAATTCCCTTTCTTCTAATTGGAATGTAGGTGCAACTGAATTTGAAACTTGAAATAGGTTATTCAATGCCACTGGGCTAAAGGCCGCACCACCATTTTTGATAGTAAGTATAGAGTGAATCAGAAAATCAGCGCAATCTCTTTTTACCAAGTAGCCATTCGCTCCCAAACTCAAAGCTCGCTTTATTTTTTGTTGATCTTCAAATACCGTGAGCAGTAATATTTTCACCTCATTATTCTCCTTGCGAATCATTTCAAGGGCTTTCAAACCGTCTAGTCCAGGGAGATCGATATCTAAAATGACAAAATCAAGTTGTTTTGTGGCAATGTCTTCGATTACTTTTTTACAATTCCCGTGAGCCACAGCCACCTCAAATTGAGATTCCGACTCAATCAATTCCACTAGGCTATTGCGCAAAGCAGATTGATCTTCGTATATGGCAATTCTTGTTTTAGACATCCGTGTAAGTAGTGACTAAAGATACAACGGAATATTACTCCTTCATCAAAAGCACTCGATCGCGCCAGAAGGCAACACTTTGGGCACGTTCTTCCGCCGTTTGACCTGAATACGGGAAAGGCTCCGAGGGTTTGCCAGGATAGGTCGTCACAAGCACCAATTTCTCCTTTTGCTTTTCAACTACCACACTAAAATAAGGCGTCGTTTCAAACTCTTCCACTAGTCCTACTTCAATGAGATAACCATCACGAAGACGCTTTACTATTTTCTCTTTTCCGATTTCCGACTTCTTTCCAACACCAATATTCCCCACATTGTTTGACTCTTGGTGACAGAATAAATACAGAAATCTGTTCTTCGTTTGCTTTACGATTTCAACAGGCTTGGAGCTATTTGCATAATCGAGCAATGCGTTGACATGCGGAAAAACCTCGCGATTAAAGCTACTTCCAATGGATGCATCATCAAAATGCCGAAACACGCCTTCTTCTATTCTCGAAGAATTATTTTCTGTTCTACGATTCTGCAAGTATTTCACCATCAATCTCTGTGATGCATTGTTGCACGATATACATTCCTTTAGGCAAGTGTTCAAATATCAATTTCTTGACTGGAATATTTTGAATTTGATTACGCTTACTAATTTCCCGAGCATATCAAAAATGTAAATATCCTCCTTTCTATTTGAAATTATTCGAAATGAATCATTGGTAGGATTCGTAGTATTAAGGAGATCATGAATAATGATTAAAATTCGCGTGTTCATTGATCGGCAAACATTTTCGTTGGGATCAATAACTTTAACACCCGTTATGGCAGACCCTCATGTCTCGAATTGCGCCCCAAGAAGGCACTGAGTTCACTGGAATATCCTCTCCTATTTTTATCCCTGTATTTGCATCCGCTTGATGTCTACCAACAGCCAAAATGCCCAAATTCGTTTTATAAACTGCGTAAATATCTGTGTTTGCGCCTCCTTCCTGTGTGATGGTATCCCATGCACCAACAATAAGCGATGAATATTTAGGTAGAGATAAATCACTTTGATATTGTCGCACAAAACTATTCCAACAGCTCAAGCCTCCATAATAAGGTAGAACCATTTTTTGATAAGCATTGGAAGTGGTGATTGTTCTTCTTCCCACTGCCGCAATGATCACATCACCATTGCTTGAAACCTTGATATTATTTTTTGCAATTTGGTAGTGTTCACATTAGGCCATCCTTGATTTGGATCAGGCCACCCATCCAAATTGGGGTCAGCATGTGGTGCGCCAAAATTATCTGTTGCCTCAGCATATTCAGCCACATAAGTAGCACATTAAGGCACCAGACTCAAGACTGATTTTGCCCAGCCACGACTCATGAATGTTGCCATTGGTACCCAAAATCGATTTTGAAACTAATTAGCATTCACATTATTCGTGATTTCATCACCTTCCCCATAAATTCCTCGGTATTGTTACCATGAGCGCGCGGCAACAACCAATTGATTGTTTGTGTAATCTATTGCCAATGCATCAACATATTGATCGGGAAGAGAATTCATAATTTCACCATCAGGATTTATTTCATGATAAAGCCTAGCCCACTAAAGCATAGCGCTCTGAATTGTCAAATGCAATAACGGCTGGTTCAAAGTCGGGTGAATCTTCAGCAGTAGCATAACTTAAAAATTCATTCCGAGATAAACAAAACCATTTCTTCTAATCCACGACCACGCAACTCGCACCATAAACGGGGCAACACGACTCGAGGTTGTAACCATTGTATCCAGGGCCATTCGTATTGGGATACTATTGACATCGCAAGGTCCAGAAAATAAAATCAGCAGGCCATTTTCCTTTTTGACTTCCGCCATTTCCATTGTCTGTAATAAGATCAAAATCTTCTTGAGACCATGAGCGCAATTCGCATCTGCCCCATGCTTTGAATACAATACCCGAATAATTGGCCACCTCACTAATATCCCCAAGAGATTGTCTTTGAGCGGGCGTACCTTTCCATTCCGAGCCATTGGTCAACCACGCTATGTTCTCCAATTTCATACAGGTTTTCTGTCACCGTTTGCATTCAAGCAATACATCGCACTCCAGTCGTATCCATGCGCTTCCTCCACTCACATAATAGACCTCACCATCGGCATTCACATCCCACGGGTGAGCTTCCTTCGCATAAGATAATAATGCCCACACCACCTTAAACCATTCCAGAGCGCTTGGTACTCTCCGAAATAAAGTTGGCATTTAATTTTGCAATGATATACCCACCGTCATTATTATAAGTATCAGAAGTGTTGCAGCTGATAAACAAGTCGCCCGTTTCATGGTAAGGTAAGTTGGTAGACTTGGATAAAACGAACATCCTCTACTGCACCTTGAGGAAAAATAAACTACGTCGAGCATATTAGAAAGATCACTACAGTGACATAAAATTCCATATCGATTTGTGCCCAATGCATTTTGAATTTGACCGTTGAACGTCAATTGAATTTGATTGACACCCGGCGCTATCCAATTCAGCGATTCGCAGTACCCAGCTACAAGCACCGTCCCGTCTGACAATTGCGTAACATCATAAAATGTTTCCTTGCCGTCATTCCCTGCATAAGTTACTATGTTGGTTTGAGCAATTAAACATGAACTAATACCAACTAAAAAGGCAGTTAATACTGAAGACAGAGAAAAATACCCGCGCATGATTATTCTTTTATGAATGGAGAAAGATTGTACACGAATTTACAACAAAAATAACATGCAGAATCCAATCCTTGAATCTCTTTGTCCTCTTAAATCCTCGAATCTCATTCTCTATCTGCTTCTCATTCCCTCGCTCGCTCTAAAACCACCAATCAAGCTCGGGACGAAGGATGGTTCCTGATCCCGAATCAAGCTCGGGACGAAGGATGGTTCCTGATCCCGAATCAAGTTCGGGACGAAGGATGAATTCTCCGAAAGAAGTGAAAGCTGAGAGAATGTGAATGTGAATGAAAAAATGAATGAGTCAAAAAAAATCCTCAAATCCTTCTGTCCTCTTGAATCCTTGTTCTTTGAATTCCGGAAAGAAGCAGGGCGAGAGAATGAGAATGGGAATGAAAATGAATGGAGTCAAAAAAATCCTCAAATCCTTGTCTTTCTGAATCCTCCGAATGAAGTGAGAGTGAGAGCGAGAGAATGGGAATGGGAATGAAAAATGAATTGAGTGTGAGAAAGAGATAGGGAAGAAATGAATACTAACAAAAAATCCCCACAACGTGAGGATTCATTTTTCTGGCGGAGAGTTATGAAATTATGGAATAAGCGAAGTCACACTGTCTGGTTTACTCTCTAAAGGGTGAAAGTAGTAAATCTCATTTAATGCACTAAATTCAGAACCATTACAAAGTTGGCTACTTACTATTCTAAAACTTGTGTCCGATAATATTTCACCAGTCCAACGATAACCATAATCCTTACCATTACCTGCTATGGCGTGCCAAGTATCGATGTAAATATTAGAGCTACAATATGATAAACACCCCAATAACTTTTTTATTATCCGAAATATAGTTTAAAAAAGAGGAGGAGCCAAATTAGCTTGAGCATTAGATAATTGTAATCCATATCAGGTTTCCACGGTTCCATTGGAATTCAATATATACACTGAAACCCGATCGGGATTTAAGCTTGATTGAAAAAATAAAAATCCAGCCAATCTAGTGCGTTCCGTGCTGTTTACTTGATCTGAACTACAAAGTGGTTCATCGCCTTGCTCAGACACTTTTTACAGATAGACTAAATATAACTGCAAAACAAGTAATATATATGGATTTACAATATTCAATTTATAAACAACTGGATGCAGGACCCATGCTGGTGCTGTTAATTCTATCTAGAACATGACTTCCTTCTTTAAATTAATTATTATTTGCTCTTAAGTTACAATTAAACCTCGCATCACTCCTTCAAAAAAGGGGAAAGATTGTAAAATAAATTCAAAACAAAAGGACAGTTTTGGTTGGCAACGTCTGCGTTGAAACCAACCTTGAATCTTGATGGCCCTGCGAGTTGGGCAGTAAACATTGCTGCTTCACCAAACGCCGCCACTTTACCTTTTCCATAGCGCATTATTCCACCTTGAGAATACCCCTTTAGCGAAAGCACACGATGATCAGGAAGAAACACCCATGCAGTATCCGTGAAATGAATAGAATCAGATTCTGCGAACGACAGTAAGCTGATTGCAGTTTCGGGAAGCTTTATGGCGCTACCGGTAAATGTTGCAACAGAGTCCACTTTTAAAAATGCGCGATAGATGGAGGGATCGGAACTCTGCGTTGGCTTTATCGCAAACTTATTTGGAGGCCAAACTCCAGCGGTGATTCCTTCAAACCCATTGAGGTATTCAATTTCGAAGGAGTTTGCTAAATTTTGAATCGCTCCAGCAAAGTGGGCATGTGATCACCAATTAGCAATAACCTACCTACTTTTTACCCATTCATTTATTATCGTCACTTCTTCGTTTGTAAAGGCTGGTTTAATCGGAGCGATCCAATCTTGATTGTCGGGATGCAGTGCGTTTGAAACAACGAGTATATCGCAACCTTCTAATGCCTTTGCAGATGTAAATTCCTGATTGGAACTTTTCACCACGAAGCCATCCGATTCCAACAAAAAAGCTAAGGGACGAAAGCGATTATCCGCTGTATGAAGTTCCGTGTGCTTCATCAATAAACACCACAGGGTGGTGCGATCGAAATGCTGGCTTGGTGATATTATAATGGAATGTAGTATCAGGGATTTGCTGTCCAAACAGGGCGGTGCAACCCAGTAAAACGGCGAATAGCAGGGTGTATTTCATGATTTGCAAGAAAAAAAATGGCTCACTTTTAACTCAAAATGAATGGATTGCAAAGTGAAGGTAAAGAAAATTTGAGGGAATGTTTGCGAAATCAAAAAAAAGACTACTTTTGCCGCGGAGAGTTGGCAGAGTGGTCGATTGCGGCAGTCTTGAAAACCGTTGACTGTAATGTGTCCGGGGGTTCGAATCACTCTCCGGGGCTTCTCGATTGAATAATCAAATGCGAAAAGCCGTGAAAGTACTTGACTTTCACGGCTTTTTTGTTTTAGTCCATGCGACACGAAACGTCAAAAAACGCATTATTTCATTCCAAAAGCGTGACCCCTTTCTCCAAAAAGGTAAAAAGGGTCACGCGAAAGCACATAAGTCGCGCAAAGTCAATTTAATACGCTTTCGCAAGTCTAATCGGTCAGATACTTTTGTAAAATCAATGGGGGGCGCACATAAACACATTGCATTATGTCGTCAAGAAATTCATTTAATCTGTTCTTCTACATCAACAGATCGAAACAAAAGAAAAATGGTGAGTGTCCGGTAATGCTGCGCATTACACTTAACGGACGTTCTGTGGCCACAAGCTTAAAGCGAAGCATCAACGCTGAAATTTGGGAACCGGCAGCAGGAATTGCCAAAGGAAAATCTCCTGAGGCCATGAGCATGAACAAGTACATTGATGCTGTTCGTGTGCGTACTTATGAAAAACACAACGAGCTGCTCACTTCTCGTGATGAGCTCACACTGAATTAAGCTGCGCGATGCCATTCTCAACATCAATTCCGCAAAAAGGTGTCTCACTCATTGATCTCTGGGAGGAGTGATAACTTTGGAGCCAGCAAATTGATAGGACGGGAAACTCTACGCCAATTACCAGAAGTACAATACCCACGTTACATGAAGGACTTCTTGCGAGTGCACAAAAGCTGAGGACATTCTAGAACTAGCTGATCGTATGAAATCTAGTCATCAAGTTTGAGCACTTCCTTACAGGTGAAAAGGGTTGGGGAATTACAACACCACTGTGAAGTACTTGCAAAACTTCAAGAAGATTGTCAAACGCGCACAGCACAATGGTTGGCTAGTACATGATCCATTCGCAACTATCAAACTCTCATTGAAAGAGGTTGATCGCCCCTACTGACCGAAGAAGAATTATTCGTTATGGAGAAAGAATTAAGATTGACGCCTGGCACATGTACGCGATATGTTCATTTTTTCGTGCTATACAGGACTTGCTTACGCTGACGTGCACAAACTGAAACGAAGCGAGCTTGAGCTGAAGTCTGGGCCGGTAAACTCTGGATTCGCACACGAAGAAAAAGACAGGTGTCTGCGCACACATTCCACTGCTCGATGTAGCTGAACAAATCTTGGATAAGTATGCAAAACGAGACGTTCCAATAGATGTATTCGTTACCTATCATAAGCAATCAGAAGATGAATGCCTACCTGAAGGAAATCGCTGATTTGTGCGGAATCGACAAGTGTCTTTCTTTCCACATTGCCAGGCATACGTTCGCGACAACCGTAACGCTGATGAATGGAGTTCCTATTGAATCGGTAAGCAAAATGCTTGGTCATAGAAACATCAAAAGCACACAGCACTACGCTCGCATTGTAGACCAGAAGGTCGGAGAAGACATGGAGCGATTGGCGCTTAAACTAGAATCAAAGTTGGCGAAAGTGAGCTAGCAGCTCTCTTCGTTTCCGAACATGTCTAAAATGCCGTCTAAAGACGCGCTAAGGGTAAAGGGAGAAAGCATGTTCTCCCTTTTTCATTTCTGAACTTTGCAGAATGGAAGAGACTTTTAAAATCAGAGCATACGGATACAGTGAATTGGCGCAGTTGTACTTTCCTCACATCACGAAGAAGAGTGCGAGCGTGTGCAGCTGCGAAGGTGGATAATGAAAATCGATCACTCACACAAGAACTAAGCTAAACTCGAATTTTGTAAGGGCCAAAACTTCTTACTCCATTACAAGTTAAGTCTGTGATAGAATATTTAGGCGAGCCTGCGAAAAACCCAATGAAATTAAAAATTCATCCACTACTGAGGATGTTATATCCCATGCAAAAACTTTGTCTGTATTCTATATAAAAACTCGTGATTCAAGAGCTGCCAAATTACCCGTGCTCCCAATCCTATTCTGCGATATTCATTTTTCGTGTGCCAAAGATTCATTGATCTTTTGATTTTTTACTGAGAAGCTGGAGCACAACGGAGACCACTTGACCATTTTCAACTGCCACGGAATACAAAGGCGTGTCAATTCGTGAAGATACTTTTTGCCATTCTTCAAACTCAGGATTCCCTTGGGTCGATACCTGAAAGACATTCGAATGTGTTTTTGTGAGCATATCATCAGAATCTCTTCCCAGACATGAAAAGATACATGCTGTTGTTCGAAATCAAATATTCTCGATCGCAAATTTTTCTTTTACAACTTCACTATTGACGATGTGTTTATCCATACTCCTATTTTCGATTGAGGCTTGTTTATTCTGAAACTCTAAAGTATTTGAGGAATTTACAAGGTGCCATTTTATTGCAGTTCCTTTCTTTGTTTATCTTTTGAACGTTGGGCGGTTGTGAAAGCCATTGTTCGATATAGCCTCAAATCCTTAAATTGATTGGATTTTAAATGTTGCTTTTGAATGGCCTTAAATGTTTGAGGCTTGTCAGATATGAACTCCATGATGAATTTTTTAAACCTTTCAGCATTACTCCTTTATATCCTCCTGATCATTAGGTTGTTGAATGTTCAATGCTTCTTCTATTTGCCTTTCAGAGGTTTCTACCTCGGGCCCAATTGTTTATCTAGCGATTTCGAAATTCCTAATCTCAAAAAGTGGAATTGCCATCTTCTCATAGAAAAAATCATAAAACGTCTTGTAACCAAAAAAATGCTGATAACAAAGTGACGGCGTAACTGACCTCCTCATGAAAGTCTCTTTGTAATGTGCTCAAATTGTTGGTTGAAAAGATACCTTTGGAAAGGTCACCATTACATTTGACAATCTCTTCTTTTAGTCTCAGGTAAATTACAGCGCTTACGTAGTGTTTAACCTCTTTGGTATTCTCCGAAATAAAATTTTCTGCATCTGAAATTTGATCTAAATGATTTACAATTTCATGCAGTTGTATAGTAGGATGAGTTTGGTATATCGTTTCAAGGCACGATGTACTTTAGTACCAACCAACCGTCGATCTTGCCTTTGGAAAACTGAATGGCTACATCGTAGAAATAACCAATGGTATGTTTAGGAAAGAACTCGTATCTATCATATGCTATAAGAAGTGTCCAGAAACTTTGTGATAAGCTTTCAATATCATTCAGTTTATATCCGATTTTTCTGAGTTCAAGCCCCTTCATTAGATTTTCAATGCCTATGTTGCTAACCACTTCTTCCTGGTTAAAAGGTAGGTTTAGAATTTTCCATTTTCAAACACTTTGAATTATCAATTTCATTCCTGGAAATTAGATTAAATACATTTTCAAGTACTTTATTCTCAATCGGAGAATAAATCCTTATGTTCGGGTTCATTCTATCTCTAAGAAAGTCGCTGATCTCTCACTCAATGGAATCAATCCTATTGTGTTTCTCTATTTCCAGTCGATAGGGTTTTGATTTTTCTATTTCTTCATCTTCAAATTCAATCAGCAGCATATCCTCTTCATATTCAAATGGACATGCGCTCATTGTCTGATTAATTTTCTTTTCGAAGTGAGAGTCATGTCGCTCAATACAGAATGAGGGTGCAATCCAAGTAAAAACCAAACCGATAAAGTTGCAAATATTGTTGTCTGGTATGAATGTTATTTGAGTTTTCATCATTGTAAAACCGAAGTCAAAAGCATTAGACTGTGCTGAGAATTGGTGTTACCACCATTCATTGAAATATCAATATTGGTGCAGCCTGATTTAAAAGTGTCAATTAAGTCGCGAGTACATCCACAGTATGTCGCGTTCTTCCTACTCCGTGTAATAGCGACCATCATTAAAGTATGTTCAGGCGCTCTTCCGAAGTCCAAGTTATTATTGACGAATGGTAAAAAAACATTGTCAAAGTCAAGTCCCTTCGAACTATGATATGTCATTAGTATGGACTCCCCATTGCTAGAAGCTTCTGAGAGACTACCATACCCAAGTTACCAATGAAATGAATCTTTAGACCATGTTGCCTTAGATAAGTGTTCATAGCACCATAATCAGGCTTTCCAAACCTATTCGTCGTTTCAATCCATTGCGGTTTGTTTTTTTTATCTAGTAAGGTCGAAATAAACTTGATATAATCGTGTCTGGGTAAAAGGATGGCACTTTGAATCTCTAACAGCCGTTGCTTTGGTAGATTGAGTGTATACATATTCTACTTCGTCGTTCATTGCGAGCTTCGCAAAGCCTAATATTCACATCGGCCTTCATGTCGTATCTCGCGCAATTCCAAATATTCATTCCGTATCAAATTTGAACGGCAGAAATGATACTTCTAGTTAAGCGGTGAATTAGTTTTAGTTGAAACGCTCTGGCTGATATGAGCTCTCCGACTTCGTTGATTTACAACAGTTCGTCCCATCTTGGATCGCGTTCGTAGATTGATTGATTCGAGTCGCCAGCCACAATTACCTTTGAGCTGGCGATTATTCATTGCATACAGGACTCTTTTAGGTAAGTCTTGCACCTCATCACAGAATAGATAATCATAACTTGATGTATCCCTATCAACGAATTCGATATAAGTCAAACGAACGTTGGGCAAATTCAACTCCGCTAATCCCGTCTTAAACATGTCTACAAGAGATTTGGTGTACACAATAATAGCAACTCGAGAATTCGGGTTTTCCCTTAATAGTCTCTTAGAGCATGGACCAGCAATACAGATTTTCCACTTCCTGCAAATCCCTTGATCCAAATATTACCATTTCTTTTGGATTCGACATTAATAAATTCTTGATCAGGATCAAGTTGTTCTTCTCTAATCATCCGTGCCATAGCAATCCGATTAAAATTTTAATATTGAATTAGAAATAGACGTAGTAGTTAGATTTTCTTCATTGTACAAATTCGATGCTTTACGACTTGGTTTGACTTGTCTAACCTGATTTGCAAATTCTCTCATGCCCACGCTTTCAGCCGCTGATGCTAGCCAACCCTTCATAATCGGACTCACTCATCTGATTTTTCAAATTTCGCTTTCCAAATTTACATGACTTTTGACTATATCCCGACCCTTCGGGTTTGTTTTCTGTAATAAAGACAGTTCCAAGTTCAAACAAAGGGTGTGGCAATTCGGGATTTAAGTTCGTTGCCTCAATGAGTATCTCCTTCGCCTTTGAACGGTCTTTGTCCTTTTAACTTATAAGCATAATTGAACGCACTCGTGGCGTTCTTCTTGTTTGAATATGCTAATGCGTAATATTCAAGCGCCTTTTCGTCATAACCCGCATTTGAATATAGCACACCAATCTCATTATATTTAGCAATGTCCACTTTTAACTCGTTCATTATTTCAAGAGTCTCAGCTGCGCGTAAACTATTACCACCAGCTTCATAGGCTTTAAAGAGTTTGTCCAAACTCTCTAAGGTAGGAACACCTCCATTGTTTTCTGCATCAATATTTGCTTGTCGCTCAGCTTTGAGTATGTTTCTTTGAAATGGATCCAACTCTTTGTTAGCAAAAGGATTAATAGGTTCTAAGCATAGACTTCTTGACCTACAGCAGAAGCTCGTGCTAAAAGCAATTTATCAGTTGTAATTTCTATTTCTAAGCGAAACAGAGTTCCAATTGGGAATCCACTTTCACTTTGACAGATAATTTGAATATTGTAAAGAATTTTATTCTTGCTTCCCAGACAAATTGGTAATTTCCTATGGCTCGCTGTCCGTCCTTTCCTGAAACTAAATCATCAATAACGATTAAATCACAAGGAATATGTGTTCCAGCTTTTAGCAAAACCCTGGGTGGTGTCATCCTTTGTAAGCACAATCAAAGGTTCACTTGTAATTGGTTGAATGACGTTTTTGCCGTATCCACCATATATTAAAGAATGAATAGCTGTTCCAGAGGAAAACGTGAGTTTGAAGGTCGCTCGGAATAATAATTGATTCATTCAAGTATTCCTTGAGCGCTGTTTGGACATATGGATTTTTTGAACTACCACCGATAAAAAGCATGTCAATTTCATCTTTTTTCAAGTTTGCTTTTTTAAGAGCGGAATCAATTGGCATATATATACTGTGTAGTCTCCAAGTGCTTTGTGTGTAAGTACACGATTTTGATTGACAAGAATATATCCACATAATCTTGAATTCGGAATATGTCAATGAAGGTGAGTTAAGGGATAATACACTCTTCCTTGAGTCGATGTTAAGCACCGGAATATCCAGTCGAACTGCTTTTCACGATTTGCAATATCAGGAAGAACCCGATTTTGCATTTGTAATGCTACGTTGTCACTAATAAGAATTTTTAATTGTTCTGCTGATTTCAGTAGCTTCTTGAGCTATGATCCGTCTAAGTTCCTGAGTCCTGAAATCCCGTTTGCTTTTATTGTTTGAAGCCAATAGTCTTTGGCAACAAGATCATTTCTGCTATGGCCTTGTAGTCAATATCATCACCTCCCAATTTTTCAAACTTGGAAATTGACAAGTTTTTGAGTATGCCCCGTTCAAATTTTTACCCAATTTAGAATGGAAATGTCACAAGTTCCAGCGCCAAAATCAAACACCAAGAGGTTTGCTAACTCACCATCTGGGATAACCAATGGAGTGTTTTGTGTACCGCATTTTGAACATAGCTCAGAAATGCAGCATTTGGCTCATCAATGAGGCATTGCTTGCTAACGCCAAATTCCATTTTGTTCTATCGCTTCGATTAGTTCCTTTCTTTTGATTGGCCTCGAATGAGGCAGGTATACTTATCGCATAATGAATGTGCTCTGCACTAGCTTGTTCGGACAAAGCGCTCAATTTGTGCCTTAAGATAAGCGAAGAAGACTCTGCAGCATCCTTTGGGTTTAAGATAGGAAAAGCGGGAATTTCTATCCACCTGCTGTTATAATACTTGGACCCAAGACTTTCACCTAGCTCCATTTTGAATGAATACCATATGCTTAATTTTTCTTTTGAAGTGAGTATTTTAAGTCAGAAGCACATTGACCAATGAACAACTGCTTGTCCACCCAAGCAATGGCTGTATATGCTTCTTTCAGAGGACATCAATGAAATCATCGAATAGCTTTTGATTTAACCAAATAGTACGAGTTTTAACATTATATTCATCATCGTCCGTTGAGTATGCAATTGGATGCAACTGTAGTTGAAGTGCCGAAATCGATACCTACAAATGTGGTTTGTTTTATCTTGTCGCGATTTGATTGAACTTCCTCGCTAGTTGAAATTGCAGGAAAGAGGCTTTTTATACTAATTTCTGTTGGCATAAATAGTTTATATCAATTTTCGAGGTGTATTTTTTGCTTTGGTTAGTCCTATTTTAGTCTAACAAATCTATTCAAAGAAGCAGATAAAAGCAAAAGGAAACTAAATGACTTGAAAAAGTCAAAACATTGCTCTCACAAACGCAATGTTTTCATGCACCCTACTCACGATACAAGCGCATTTACTACTGTTTCCGGCATGGTCGGGGGCGTTGTAAAGGCTATTTCAGCGAAGCCAAGACTGATGACTATAAGCTTAAACTTTTCCAATGTAATGTTCTACGCTGCCGTTTCGGCTACAGTAGGATATTTCGTAAAACTTGGTCTAGATCGTCTCGCAGCTAAGTTCAAGTCCAAGGATAACAATCAAAACTTCCAAAAGTAGATGAATAAGCTTGTGGGCATAGGATTGATTGGCGCTGGGGTTGGTCTCATTCAACTTCTTCGCATGAAGAATGTGAGTGATTCCATTTCAACGCGCCTTGTTAATCCTCGTATCCACAAGATTAGCCTTACGGAATGTCCTTTCGCACGGAAGTTTCTATTAATAACCCGACGCGCGATAGTATTACCATCACTAAACCTCGTAGTAACACTCACTACCAACGGTAAGCTCTTAACTCAGTCCGCATCAGAAAACAAAACAATCACCATAGAGCCAACGTCTCGCAAATAGACACCATTGAGCTGACTCTTGGTTGGACGGTCATCGGCACGTTCGTAGCAGTGTATTTTTGAAAGATACCGGAGATTATTGCAGCGCACAAATCGGGTCAAAAAACAGGTTTGCTTCAAGCAATCAAAATTCCAATGGAAATGACTTTCTCCACTTATGCCAACGGAATTTTCTATCAATCTAAACCTGAAAAAATTCTGTAATGGAGCGAAGCCTTAGCATATCAAATCAGATGGAGATCACCTCAGGACCTCGTTCTATTCGAAGCGGTTTGGAGTACGATAACATTTCCCGAAGCCTGATGAACGTGATCGCATTATCATCAAAGATGGCAGGTACAAGACACTGTTGACCTGATGGAAAAGGTGGTGCATAAGTATCTGCGGATACTTCGCGCATCGCACCGCTACTGAAAGGAAAATCAACGGGTGAAACGTGTCGGAAGATTTGGGATTTATCTACCAGAATATCCAATACAAGTTGGATAAAAAGGGACTAGAGCAGCTTCGCAGACCAGCTAGATCATGGTCAGAACGCAAGACTGGAGTGGATTGTGATTGCATGAGCATTTTCGCATCGAGTAGCTCTCACCAATCTCAAAGTTCCTCACGCTTTCCGCATCACTAAGTATTCAGCCGATCACCTGCAGCATGTTTATGTGATTGTGCCCGATGGCAAAGGAAAGACATTTCACTATCGATGCAGTTGTTTCTCAATTCGACTATGAGAAGCCTTATTCAGAAAATGGATTAATTCCTATGAGTTTAAATGGAATCAACGTTGCGGTTCAGCGGAGCTGGTAGCGATCTTGAAAACGCTATTCTTGCTCCCCGTCTCACGGGATCAGACCTGGCGCTCCTTCCTCCAAGAGGGAAGAACTAAATAAGCTCTATCAACACCTTGTTGATATTACCGCACCGATTCGCAAAATCCGCGCATGGTTTCATCGATTGATGATCCTAAGGCACTTCTCAAGATGCTTGACTATGCGATTCAATATTGGAATACCGACAAACGAGATCACGCTCTTTCGATCCTCGCAAAAAATGAGGAGCAGTTGAATCTCAGAAATGGCTTTTCGGGCCTGGGCGACGATGTGTTCGATTCTGACGAATTCGTTCTCAGTGGTCCGGGCAAGAAAGGCTTTAAGGGGAGTAAAGAATGCCGTGAAAGACGTTGGCAAAGGCATCAAGAAAGCGGCAAAAGCAGTGGTTCGATTCAACCCCTTTATCCATTGCTGGTCGAGGATTTCTCATCGCCTTAAAGCTTAATCTTGGCAAAATGGCATCCAACCTCAAATAAGCTATGCTACAAAGGAAGAAGTGGCAGCTAAAGGCATTAGTGTGAGTCCGAATGGAATAAGAGCAAAGACGCACTCGGCGAAGGTTAAAGTTTCGCAGATAAGCTTCAAGGAAAGCGAGAGGCTTTGAAAAACGCTATTTTGAAAGGCAAGGCGGGAAATCTCAATGGTATTATTGAGTCTGGTTTTAACGGCCTTGGTGATCCAGCGAAAGCAAGTAATAGTGGCAGCGACTCCGATCATTATTGCAAACGGTGGACATCCTGAAGAAGGCTTAGTCTCATAGGAGCCACGAAAATAGATGCGGGACCCTCGCAGCCGAGTTAAGCAACGATCCAGCGGCGGCAGAAGCGATAAAGGAACTCGAAAACTCAGGTGGCGAAAGTGGCGGAGGATCAGAAACTCCATCAAGCAGCCCTGAACCTCAAAAGCAAGGTGGTATTGTTGGCTTTGTAAAGGCAATCCGGTGCCTTCTGTTATTGAGGCGGCCTGCTTGCTTAAGGGTATTTACAAGGTCATGACTCCAAAGAAAAAGAAGGTCGATAATCTCGCTGGTTATCGCGCGCAAAAAGCGGCCAATCGAAAGAAGAGTCCAAATAGCTATTCTTCAAAAAATCAAACTAAAAAACTTCCAATTAAGGCAGTCAAACTTCTCTAATCAACCCATAAAAAAGTCAATACAATGGCAACTCAAAAGAAAGCCCCTTCCAAGATCAGCAGCCAGGCGGTTATGGAAGAAGTAAAAACGCTGGCAATGCTCGGAGGCGGTGTAGTTCTGGGTTCCGTGGGCGGCAGGCTCATTGACAAAGTACTCAAGGTCGATCCAGCAGCAACCGGATTTCAAGCCAAGGCGCTTGCACGTCCGGTGGTGTTAATCGCAGCCGGTACCGCTGGTGCAATCATGCTCAAGGACAAGAACATGAAAATGCTTGCAACGGGTGTAGGTGCTGCAGGAGTTCTCAGTGGCGTAAAGGTCATTCTCAAAAAAGACCTCCTTGCTGGCCTGGCAGATTTCAAAGGACTCGGAACAAATGAACCATCCATCTTCCGTGATCCTGTTCAACTACAAGTGGAACGCTATGATCCAGACCTTCCTGAATTGAATGCGATCTACATGCCTTATCCAAATCCAATGGATGTAGAAGAAGAAAACGAACGCGCCCAAAGCATGGAAGGCACACGCGGTCGTAAAGCGGATAGTGCCTTCATGGAAATCATCTAAGTAAAATCAAATAAAGAAAAACATCATGTTTACACTCGGAGAAATCGAACAGAGTGAGCACAATTTGCTCGGAGCTATCACAGAGGATGACTTCCTTGAAGCATTGGACAGTGCGCCACCTCAAGCAAAGAAGAAGTTCTTCAAAAAGATGCAAATGCAATCGCGTGTTCAAACCACAGCAACGAGCTCACGCAGCCGTGCGGAGTTTGAAAAGCGTATTCACCTTTTGCCAACTGAAATTCAAAAAGGGTTGGCAAGTCAAAGCTTGCAAGCAGTTGACACCGTGATCTACGTTGTTAAATCGGTTGCTGGCAGCAAAGTGGTAAAAATGTTCAAGGACGATGACAACAAAGTTGTCGGAATCTCTAACATTTCATCAGGAAAATTGGAAAAGGGAAACTTCTTCCTTCTTTACGGTATTCAGCTCATGGCAGGTATTGCAGAGGCGAATGAGACGGCTGCTGATGTGAATTTTAACAGCATTCCTGACTACGTTAGAAATGGAGAGTTTGAATTCAAAGCCAATGGAACAGTACTCGTTCCCAATACTTCAAACGAAGCATTCTTCACGGAAGGAAAAGATGTATTCAAGGGGCTTTATGTTCTTGATAACCCAAAGGTAATTAAGGATCAACAGGCCATTGAGTTCAATCTTGAATGGGGTACGAATGCGCCAGCAAACACCTATTTGAAGGCGATCCTTCGCGGCACTTCTGTAATCAAGGCTTAATTCAAAAGTTCCTCCTCGGTATGAAAAATCACAAGTTCCAACAAGTACGCGTTCAGGTAAAAGACCCCAGTGAATCGGTTCGTTTCAGCGCTGAAACTGACAAGCAGTTTGCGCGTGTACGCGGCATTCATATCTCGATGCCTAATGACGATGTACTTGTTGGTACTACCCTAGGTTTGAAGATCAACGGAATTGAGATTTTCGATGATGCACATGAAATGAGGCTTATCACCTGCGGACACCAAGTAGCACCCAACATGAAGTTCTTTCTTTTCGAGGAAAACATTGAAGCTGGCGGATCTGCAATTGAAGGTCGTGTGACCGATGGCGGAACGATGGATCAATCTTCGTTTCCCTATGAGGCAAAGATATACTTGTGGCTCGTGAATGATGAACAAAAGACAACCCCTTGATGGCTACAAAGATTCGTTACCGCATCATTCCAATTGAAGTGAGCGAGCTAGGTCAAATCGTGGAGATCAGTCACAAGCTACCGCTCCACTTGAAGGTATGTACTGGCTTCATTGCGAGACACACCAAGGGATTGAAGCTTACAAGTAATCAGAACGAGATTGGACTGCTCGCGCTTGAATTCAACAGCAGAAAACAGCTTTTAATCAATGCGATGGTCGGGTACGAATCACGCGTGGAGCAGCTACCGGATTACCAGGAGGTCAACATTCCCCTTGAAAATGGTCAACTGCTTACTGGATACTACATGGATACGAAGCAAATCGCCCCTGCAGATTTTAATCCATATACTATTCAAGTGTACCTCAGATGTGAATTAGAAGTAACGAATGATTCAAGCGTATGTACGACTTCCTAAGTCACATCAATCTGCAACTGGAGCAGCGATGCATTAAGCCGAAGCTTCAACAGTTTCGATACTTGAGCCTTGAGCCGGGATTAACACGTTATGAAATGAAGGCTTACAATGAAATCCTTTTCCTCATTAAGCCAAGTCAACTTCCCGTAGGAACTGTGATCGTTTCAGAATGTAGATCGAGAGTCATACCTACCGATGTAGCCGAGATACAAGGCATTGAAGATTTTTCAGGTCTTGTTACCATTCAACTGTCAGGTGTTCCAGCCAAAAAGAAAACCATAGAGTTTATACAAATTACCCTTTAGAAATTGAGTAAGCGAAGAATATATCATTTGATAGAAGTCTGCCGGAAAATGATTAACACATTTCCCAAGCAAGGCTATTCAAGTGTGTTGTTTAATGCTACATTCTATCGAAATGGTAAAAAACTCAATGCCATTGAGCACGCGGAGGTTGCAAACTTTTCTCAATTGGTTCGAAGCTATGACAAGAGTGAGAATCCTGACAAAGTAAAAGTTGAGTTCAAAGATCAAAACAAAGGGGTCCTGATTTGGGCAAAGACTTTTGAGGTGAATGAACTCGATGAAGAAATTCATAGAACGACTTCTAACTTCTCAGGTCTGGGTGAAGCGGAGGTCAATGATCTGGTTCAACGAAAGTTTGCGGAGCTCGAAAGGCAGAAAGCCATTGAGCAGTTGCAAACAGAACTTCAGGTACAAAAGAACTCAATGCTGAGTTGCAGTTTCAGGTTTCTGATTTACAGACTACACTCGATGCAAAGAAACAAGTCGAGTACTACTCTAGCATCATTGGAATGGCGATGCCAGGACTTGCAAAGTTCTTTACCGGAACACCTGTCGCGGAGGCAATGAATTTTCTCGCTGGTCAGGAAGAAGAAAAAGAATTGATTGAAGAGGGAGCACTGGATCAACGCCAAAGCATTATCAAACTCATTGGTGAGTTTAGCGCAACGCTTGACAACCAAGAGCTCGGTACACTATATCTGCTTTTCATAGAGTTCGAAAAAGATAAAAACAACATTCAAAAAATTCTTAGGTACATCACAAATGCCTCAGAGCCACAACAAACAGCTCATGCCTAGTAATGAAATCACCGTTGCTGTCAATGTGCGAAATGACATTGAAGCGCGTCAAGTAAAACAAGCACTAGAATCCATTGCGAAGACTTTCAAGCCCCAAGAGCTTGCGCTCATTGCAAAGAAGGTAGAAATGCCACTGGTACAATTGAAAATCAGATCAATGCTATAAAATGCCAATCCAGCAAAAAGTCATAGAAGCAGTAAATAATAATCGAGGTAAGATTATCAACGGTTTGCTTATCGTTGGTGGAACTTATCTCGCTTATCGTTTTGGCAAAAAGATCGTTGGAGACATCAGCAAAAATGCTGCTCAAAGTCAAGCCGATGATAAGCCTTCTGTGCGTCAAGCTATGAACTTTCGATCTGGACTTAATCCAAGTGGCGTTTCCTGGCTCATCAGTACCGATGGGACAAATGAAAAATTGATTTTCGACACAGCACGCTCTATTACAGACCTTGATGAAGTATCCAAGAATTACAAGGATTTATATCAGAGTAATCTACTGGACGATTTACAAAGAGAACTCTCTGCTGACGATTATTCTAAACTTCTTACAATAGTTAGCAGCAATCCTAAAAAGTCAACGAAGAACGGAAGCGCACCTCCCGTTCAGTTTGCAAAGAAATCAAACCTTGTTGTTGCCAAAAAAGAAGTAACCATTCGCAAAACTCCCGATGCCTCTAATCATGGAGCGTTTTATGAAATGTTCTCTGAGAACAATATCATCCGCAAGGCCAAGGCTGGAGAGTTTATTGGATATGCCACAGGGAAGCAGCATTTCGATGAGGTCAACAACGTCAAGTTCATTGAGGTGGGATATGTGGTGAATGGTGAAAAAGCACCTTCTAACCTAAAGTCTATGAATAAGAAGAAGTACATCTTTTGGGTGAGTTCTTCTTCTACCTACGTTGACATTTTCGAATACTACAAACCGATGTTTGATCGGTATCCAGAGAGCATTAAGCTCACCCCTTGGATGAAACCGCTGGATTTTTTCGAAGCAGGTGATAAGTCTGTAAAAGGCTATTCCTCCTCACGACTTCTAACTCTAGCCCATTCGCAGGTTCTTGATGAGAAATTCAAAGTGATCGCTCACGTAAAACCGAATACACTCCTTGGCAATCTCATCATGACACTCGACACAGGAAAGGGTCGATTCTACAAGTTTATAACCGTTGACAAAACCGAGAGGTGGGTCAATGCCAATCATATCAAAATACAAGAACTATGAGCGATAAAAGCGAAAGTTATGTGGAGAAATACCTTCCCTACGCAAAAGCTGCAGGTGAACGATTCAACATGGATCCTTTTGTGATTCTCGCGCAAGGAGCGCAAGAAAGCGGATGGGGCACTTCTAATCTCTCTCAGAACTACAACAACTTCTTTGGATTCACCGCTGGTGGTAAACCCAATGAGTTTTGGGATGGAAAATTCTATGAGGCCAAGAACAAATACAAGCTAAAGTTTAGAGTGTATAAAACACCTCAGGAAAGCTTCATGGATTTTGCTCGCCTGATTTCGAGCAAATACAAAGCAGCACACGCTGCTGGAAAGGACTACAAGACTTACGCGCAGCGCATTGCCTATTCTCCCTACATAAGTGAGAAGAATGGCGATAACAGGGAGAACTACAAAAATGGGATCATCAAACTCTATGATCGCATCATTGACTCTGCTAAAAAAAAGCCTTGATATAACCCCTCAGACAGCGGCTAAAGGTGGAATAGGGATCGTCGGTGCGGTAGCCCTATTCGTTGGAGGCCGCTGGATTTGGAAAACCTGATTGCGCAGAATAATTCGAAAAAATCGAAATAATGGGATTTACACTCAAACATTTAAGAACAGCCGAGGTCAAGCATTTTAGCACAAAGGAATTGCTTGAGCTGCTGGGTGATAAAATCAACGACGAGATTCTCCTGAAGGAGAAGTTTACCGGATCAGTTCTTTCGTTGCCACTGACGGAGGTGACTTTACGATGCCTACGTTTCAATGGGAGTCTGTTCAGTTGCCTGCGTCTGATGGCGCATCCTCATTCCCTTTCATTGGATCAAATGAAACAGTCGGCCTTTTCTTTTCAATCAACGGAGTGCTCTACGAGTATGGCCAAACGAAAGACTTTCATGTGGCAAATGGACAGCTTCTCTGGCACGGAGGATTCCCTATTGATTCAAAGGATCATCTCATCGTGAAATGGCTCAAAATCGTGTAGGCTTAGATGAGCGAATTTGTTAAGATAAAACAGGTTGAAAATCTTGCAAGTGAGCTTGCAAAGATTGCCCAAGTGGAGCAGCTTGCAATTGATGCAGGCACTCTCGCCGCGGAGGCCAAATCTGGATTGGATGGGCTTTCACAAGGTTCAGCAAGGGTAAAGCAAACCTTCAAAAGTCTTGTTGCGACTGCAAACACTAAAGTTAATCTGCAATTATCAAAGCCGATCACTAACGATCAAGACATTCAACTTTTCATCAATGGAGTGCTTGTCTTCAAAACGACTGCCACCATAGGCAGCGATCAAGTAGAATTCACTGTACCCTATCCCATTGATGCAATGGATACGGTCGTAATCTTTTATTCAATATAACTCAATCATGGAAAAAGTTCAAGTAAAACAGGTTGAAGGAGCAGTTGACAACAGCACCAATCAGGTCATAGCGGGAGAAAAAACGTTTAATAATCCGGCCACCTTCAGGACCGTAGATGGACAAAACTCTCCTGTCTATATCCGAATGGAAGGAACTTTTATCTATTGGACAAAGAATCCCGCCATACTGAATCAAGAGGGAAATATGCGCATCGGCAAGCATCCTACAACTGGAAGCCCCGCAGTGCAGATGTACAAAGGAGGAGTATGGACAAATGATACTTTTTAAACCATAAACCAACCCAAATTCTATGCGAACCAAAACACGACTTAAACTAACCATTGCCGCCTTTTTGCTATTAGGTGCATTGGCGGCAGCAGCAACCTACAACCACTCAGAAACAGTTGCAACCACCGCAATTGCTGGCATCATGACTATTCTATCGGCTTATATCTGGGCACAAACCAAAAGACCTTCCTACTATGAAAAACGTTCTTCTAAATCTCATCAGGACGAATCTCAAAACGATCGTGGTATTCGCATTCGTAGCACTATCCATCCTGATGGTACTGTGGTGCCTGGAACAAATGCATCGTTTGAAAAACGAGAATAGCCGAATTAGCGCAAACTTGGAAGCTGAGGTGAAAGCTCTTGTTGAGATAGAAACGAAAGCTGGACAAGTAGCCTATCAAAATGGAGTGTATCAATTACATCTTAAAGAGCTCGTTGAGCTATATCCAAACTTGATTAATGAAATAAAGAACTTGAAGGTTAAGCCGAAACGAGCAGAATCAATTCTCACAACTTCGATTCAATCGCAAAAGGAATTAACCATCGAGCTTCGGGATAGTGTCATATACGACACCATTCAGGTAAAGGCATTCGCATACTCAGACCAGTGGTACAATGTCTCTGGATATTCCGACGACAAAAAACAGCATGTGGTGATCTCCATGCAAGACACCTTGATTCAAGTGGTGTACAAAGGTGAAAGGAAGAAACCTTGGCTTTGGATATTTTCTCCACGCAAGCTAGAACAACGGATTGCACTCAAAAATCCCAACGCAAAAATCTCCTACTCCCAGTTCATAGAGATTCAAAAAGAAAAATGAACCAGTATCAACTCAATAAGAAGATCGAGTCTTTTATTAAAGAAAAGGATGCGAAAAATGAGGGCTATTCTCCCTCTGATATTGCATTCATTCAACAATACGAAGGGGACGGTGGCCAAGGTTCAAAGGGTGCAACCGGAGAAGGTCTCTTATATGAGTTTTATACTCCAGATTACATTGTCAACCTGATGTGGAAGCTGGCCATGCGTCATGGCTTTGATGCGAAGGGAAATATTCTTGAACCATCGATTGCAACGGGACGTTTGATTGGTCCTGCTCCATTTAAGAGCAGATGCTATGGATTTGAGATTAATCCGATCTCAAAGCGAATAGCGGAGATAACGTATCCTGATGCTAAAATCTATGGCGGTTACTTTGAAACTGCATTTTTAGAACCTCCTAGGTTTACCCAGCGACTAAAAGGCAAGCTGACCTGGCTGGAAGGTTACCCATTTTCTCTTGTATTAGGAAATCCACCCTATGGAAAGTACAAGAACAAATACTCCAGTTATTTTCCGAAACCGAAGATGCGCCAAATCGAGCTATTCTTCATGTACTACGGTTTGAAACTGCTTCGTCCTGGAGGACTGCTAGTATATCTGACCTCGAGTAATTTCATGCGTAATGGTATCTCCTACAATGACGAAAAGTTGGAGATTCAAGAGATCGCAGACTTTGTAGATGCGTATCGTCTGCCACCTGTTTTTAAAGCCTCACAAGTACCAACTGACATTCTCATTTTCAGAAAGAAATAGCCATGACCTATAAACCTAACTATACCCCCCCCAGAATGGTCTTTGAGAAAGGATTTTACTCAGACCTAGAAAGCAAAATCGAAGAACTCGATGCCGAGTTCAAGGTGCGCGAAATAGAACTGACCTTTACTGGAGAGCGCTACTTCTTTGGGAACGTCACCTCATCCTATGATGCATTTCAATTCATCAGAGAAATCATCTTGAAAGGAATAGAGGTGCAAGAGCACTTTATTGCTATTTATCTCAACCAGGCAAATAAAATCATTGGGTACTACCATCACTCAACGGGAACTATAAATTCTACTCCCGTTGATATTGAAATCGTCGCAGCAGTGGCTTTAAAAACGCTGTCAAAATCGGTGATAATATCTCATAATCATCCAAGCGGAAATCTCACGCCCAGTGAGGCAGATAAAGCCATTACTAAGCGGATAAAAGAGGCACTCAAATTATTTGATGTGGCACTTCTCGATCACATCATCGTGACAGATAAAGGGCATTTCTCATTTGCAGATACAGGGGATCGCAGCCTCCAAGGAACCGATCTGGTCAATTCTCGAAGTATTAATCAGCTTCGTGAGGAGATTTTAAAACAGTTGAAAAAGGTTACTCAGGCGAACGCGCCAAACCTTTTCGCTTTGGTTAATAGTGTTTATGGTTACAGCAAAGTCGAGGAAATGGTGATCCGAAAGGTGATTCATGACCAGATGGTTCCGGCGGCTGTGATTCCCTTAATTGAACAAGAACTTGAGATGGTCTAATGAAACATGGAAGTTTATTCAGTGGCATCGGAGGATTTGACCTTGCAGCACGAAATGTTGGATTCAAAAACATTTGGTGCTGTGAGATTGAACCTCATTGTCAGGAAGTACTTCGTGCTCATTTTCCTGAGTCAGAGCTTCACTCAGACATCACAACCTTTCTCAAACCTAAAAAAGTGGACATCATCTCCGGTGGCTTCCCATGTCAGGACATTTCAAATGCGAAGACATGGAACTCTGGTGGCAAGTTTAAAGGCGACGGTATCAAAGGAAAGCGAAGTGGACTATGGACACATTTTGCGCGGATTATCGCTATTGTCAAACCCAAATATGTAGTCATTGAGAATGTCCCTGCGCTCACCAAAAAAGGTTTCGAGAAGGTCTTATATGACCTTGCCGTCATCGGGTATGATGCGGAATGGACAATCATATCTGCTGCCGAGTTTGGAGCACCCCACCTTCGCAAAAGACTCTGGATTGTGGCTTACCCCATCGGCATCGGACGGGAACACGAGGGCATCATTTTCAGCGACGAGTTTAGAGAACAGATTCCACAATCATCCAAATGGGAATCTAGCAGAACAATACGCCGCGCTAACGGGAAAAAGACTCTGCCCAAATCTTTTGGAATACATGATGGGGTATCCCGAAAACTGGACGAAGCCCAGCGCATCGCAGCTCTCGGGAACTCCATTATCCCCGACATCGCAGAATTCATCTTTGAGAGAATCAAATCATTTGAATATGGATTTTGAATTCAGACCTCAATACTGGAGAGCTCGTCTGGAAATCTTTAGAGAAGCCATAAGAGATACTCCGAGTGATTCACCCGACATAGCACTGCTTCGCAATGGAGTAATGCGCGATAAAGCAAGGGAAAAAATGCTGTGTCAAGCAAGAATGCAAGAGAAGGAATTTCCAAGTGAGAAACTTTCACTCATCGAGCAGTGCAGTTTCAATAACTGGTTCAGCGCACACCCTGAAAAAATATGTGGTGAGGAGATCATTACCACCTCGCGCGAATTTCCGTTATCAGTTAAAGGCGACAAAAGGTGGATTGTCAATACGATAGAACATGCTCTTGGTGAAGGTCGCCTCATCTTACCTGTGCCCTTTGAATGGCGCATAAGCTATTTCGATTCCTCAGATCCCGATTTTGATGTGGAGTACACAAACGATCGGTTCAAGATACGCCTTTATCAAGGGGGTATTGATTACAATCTTCAAATTACTGACGGTGACTGGATGGTCGAGAATATCAATTATATGGAGTTGAGCGCGGCCAATCTTCATATCATGAAGTTTATGCAACAGCACAAAGGCACTACCTCATCTCAAACCTTAGAATTAGAAGCACAGGCTCTTGAAATAGAGCTTCAAATAACAGACCTATGAGTTACTTATCAGGAATAGACTCCATCGATGGACTTGGGCAATTAAACCCATACCTAACAGCAGAAATAAGAAGCAAGCAATCACTTCTTGGTAGTATTCTAAGTGAGGCAAAACAGTTGTCTGGACTTGGTGACACCGAAGGTAAGGTGCTCAAATTCCAGGACGTTGTGGCCAAGTATAACAAAGGCATTTCAGAGGCGGAGATTAAAGCTTGGGTTTGGTACAAAAGGAAACTCTTTGTCCCGATGAAAGGTTGGGAACAGTACTATATCAAATCAACGGGCAAAGCTTTAGAAGACGAGCTTTTCAATTTAGTGAGAGTGGGCGCGCTATTCTATATGGCTGGCGAACTGCTTCCATTCCCCATTTATACCTACGGCAACATGTATGACAGGGAGGTGCAACTTGAAAAGGATAAAGAAGATATCATCAAAAGCTGGGGCGTGGAAGTATATGAGCAGCACCGCAAAGCTATCGCTCAAGCAAAGTAGAGCTACTTTCCGTAAGCAATGTTGACCCGAAAAGGAAAGGCCAATCATTACAGCTATTTCCGACTTCGCTCAGGATCCCGTTATCTTTCATGTCACTCAGGTCCGTGAGGAATTTATGGAACTTGAAAATGCTGAAGAACTAAAAAAGGTAAATGGTAAACTGGAGCGAAAGAAAGATCGCGAGAAGATCAATATTCGATTCGACGGTGAAACCAAATACACCCTTCAGCAAGTTTTTGTAAAGTGGCTATATACGCTGAATGTGGATTCGGATTTTGAGAAAAGCACTGCCGTTGACATCGCGGATTACTATATCGCCAATCGCGCACTCCGAGACGATAAGATGAGCAAGGAAGAAAAGGCAGAGCTCAAAGCAAATGCACGAATCGAAGGTGAGCGTCTATTCTCAAAGTTCTTGCACGAGGTGCTCACCTTTGAAGATCAGCAAAGGCTAGATTATTCATGGAATAGACTTTACAATGGACAGTCTGATATCAACTATTCTAAAGTCCCAATCGGTTTTGAATGTTCCGCGCGTTTTTAAATCTGGACTACTCAAATTACCGATATCCAAAGAGAAGGTGTCGCCTTTATGGAGGCAATGGGATCTGGAATAAATGCCTTCGATGTAGGGGTAGGTAAAACCATGACGGCCATCGTCAACCCAGCGCGCAACACTTTATTCCGGAAAATGCAAACGCCCACTTGTTGTCGTTCCAAAACCTACTTACAAAAAGTGGATGAATGAGATCATTGGATTCACCGATAAGAAAACGGGAGAGTTTGTTTCAGGCGTTCTATCACACAGGAATCACGGTCAATGATTGGTACAACTTTGGAACAGATATCGTAGGAAAGATTGACCTCAGCAACGCGGTACCTGAAAAGAGTAGCACAATGGTCACCTACGAAGGTTTCAAAAGGCTAGGCTTTGGTGAATCCGTATCGGATGAGCTCTTTACCGAGCTCGTCAATATACTTGGACAATCCAAAGAAAAATCGCATCGAGACAAAGAGATCAGTATCAAAAGTTTCGTGAAATGATTGGTATTGGATTGAAAAATACCATTGCTGACGTTGATGTACTTGGCTTTGATTATGCAGTGATTGACGAGGCGCACCGTTGTAAGAATGTATTCTCGCAAGTAAAGGCAGACGATGACGGGAACAAGCGTTACAACATTCAGTCAGCAACCTCTGAGACCGGACAAAAGGCATTTTTAATTCTCAATTTCATCCAAAGAAAGTTTGGAAGAAATACCATGTTGCTCACTGCAACACCATTCTCAAATTCACCTCTGGAGATATACTCGATGTTATCCCTTGTGGCATACGACTCTTTGCGTGACAACGGGATTGAAAACCTGGACACATTCTTTGACTTGTTCGTCCTGCCAACGGTAGAATGGACTGCCAACTACAAGGAAGAAATTGTAGAGAAAGAAGTCATCAAGAGTTTTACCAATCGCAGGATTTTGCAAAAGTTGATCTACAACCACATTCTTTACAAAACAGGTGAAGAAGCTGGTGTCGTTCGTCCAAAGAAGATCAATCTGCCGTTGCTCTATGACTTCAACAATACCAAGGTGAGACTTGCTCAAGACAAGCAGGTGCTTACATACATCAACATGACTCCTAAGCAACGGGAGAATCAAAATGGCATCGTTAGTCTTGCCAAAAATTCGACTCAGGGCAAGCTCGATATGGGAAATCTTTTCAGAGCGCTCGCATACAGCTTGGACAATGCCTTGTCGCCATTTATCCTCAATGGAAATCCAGAGGACTACAAAGAATTTGTAGAAGAGAGTCCGAAGATCCAATATGTCATGGAATGCATCAAGTCGGTGAAGTCATGGCATGAAGAGCATGAAGAAGCCGTATCTGGCCAAGTGATTTACATGAACCGTGGAAAGCAGTTTTTTCCGCTCATCAAAGAGTACCTAGAGAAAGAAGTAGGTTATCTATCCGGAGTGATGTATGACAGAACTAAGGTGGATGAGGTGGAGATCATTTCGTCTGAAATCAATGATACCAGAAAGGAGACTATTAAGGAAGCCTTCCTGGACGGAGTTGTAAAGATCATTATCGGTACTGCAACTATTCGAGAAGGAATTGACTTGCAGAAACGCGGCACTGTGATATATAACTGTTACCCAGAATGGAATCCAACGGACATTCGTCAGCTCGAAGGCCGCATCTGGAGACAAGGAAATCAGTTCAGCTATGTGCGCATTGTGATGCCGCTCATTCAAGATTCAATGGACGTGTTTGTATTCCAGAAACTTGAAGAAAAGACCTCACGCATCAATGATATCTGGTTCCGTGGTGATCGCGGTAACGTACTTGATTTGGAAAGTCTTGATCCAGAAGAAATCAAACTTGCATTGATCACAGACGTTGACAGACTTGTGAAGATGTTTTTTGACCAGGAGAAGGAGCAACTCAACCGTGAATACCGAAAGCTCTTGAATGCCATTGAGGCCATCAAACAAGTTCAGAACGACATCAAAGACTATAACGATTACAGGGAGAAAAGTATCGAAGCCATTCGAACATTTCATACAACCTTGTTGGACTCTGAATTCTTGAAAGAAACACCAAAGGTTACGGAGGACGGTGAATTTGCGAGCAAACAAGTAAAGAAGGCCAAGGAGCTTAAAGAAGAGATTGAGGCGGTTCTTAACAGCACCGATCAACAGGATAAGGACTTGTTGGCAATTGGACGTAAGATCGAAAACAGCTACTCAGTTTTAGGTATGTATTTCTCTGCGAAATATTACTTGTCCTACTTCAAAGAATATGTGAGCAAAGTCAAAAAGACTGAACGCACAGTCCTAAAGCCCAAGGGGTTTTCATTATCGAGTGATCTCGCACCTGTCACGGCTCAATACGAAGCCGATACAACAGCTTTGCAACTTCGGGCGGAAACTTATCAAGGAGATCAGAACTCACCCCGCTGGAGCGCTCTTAGGGCTGAAATCGAACAAAAGAAATCAGCCCTTCAGGTTGAAGGCCGAACAGCAGTGAATAGAGCTGAAGAATTCGGGCGTCTTAATTACTTGCTTGAATACCGCCAAGCGGGAGTACGACAACAGGAAACAACCGAAGCCATTTCTAATGAACTCGAACTTGAAGCTCTTGCTCTAGAAGTTGAGCTCGAACTTTTTTCATTCTAACCATTCAAATCTCATCCCATGATCAATACAAAAAACTACTTCTCTCAAGCACAAAATATAGACTGGTCTTCAATGCCTGAAGCATTGGCTAAAGGACACAAACTCGTGGAAGGCGCAGCTCAAGGTAATTGGGCGGCCTACAATTCAAATGAAAACATCAAACGTGTTGTTGAAGCGTACTTTCAGAAGTTGTCGGATTACCTGGTGAAAAATCCAACTTCTATCAAGCAAGAAAAACGAGCAACATCTAAGAGCAAACCCGAAACAAAAAGTTCACCTGCAGCTCAACCAAAGGCAGAGAAGAAGAACTATGCTGGATTGAAAGTAGAGATTAGACCATTCTCCAAAAGCTCATCTAAATTCATCGTCTGGGATGTAGTCACAGGTCAGAAATTTGCCAACGAAAAGTTTGATTCAATAGAAGATGCGGAATCGTTCATTGAAGAAAATGAAATGGAACTGGTTAGAACTGTCACCAATGAAGAAGAACCAGAAGAAACTGAAGCGGATCTTGTTGAGCGCATCGACACAGACGTTCAATTCATCAAAAGATACGCGAACATGCACGGCAAGGTGAAAACCCAAGCTCAGATTTTGAATTTGCTTTCCGGGCTTCAACGCGCAATCCTTGAGAGAAGAATACGAAAGGACTCTCCGTTTGCCAAAGAAATTGGATTGATGCAGGATCAACTGATTAAAGCCTACGAGAAAATGGGTGACATGGCGGAAATTAAGATCGACGCTAAGAATCTGAAACGCTATCTGGAAATTGCCAATAGTCAGGAAAGTATGTTGTCTATTGCCCTGTTGAAAGCCTATGTTGGGTTAAATGGAAAGGTCGGAATCAAAGAGAAGGCTGAGCGCTTGATGAATCGCATGAAGAAAGCGGTGGCCGGTGGGAAAATTTCACGAAACGATAAGTATGCAAAGAAGCTCAATGACGCCTATGAGAATTTGAAATCATTTGTGGAAGGTGGAGCAAGCAGTTTATCCATAGCCAAGGCAGAGCTGAATGGGCTTTTAGGAATTGTAGGTGAAGATTTATTCAGTCAAAAAAAGTCTAAACCGAAACGGAGAGGAGGAGGACTATGATGATGAAACCATTGTAGTTCCTTCAGGCGAACTCTTGGGAATGGAATTTCAGACCATAGGGCTCAAAGGAAAATACAAAGAACTGATCGGTGATCCATCGATCGGCTTTTCAGCAATGGTTTATGGCCTACCGAAATCGGGCAAATCAACCCTGTGCTTGGACTTTGCAAAGTACTTGGCAGAGCACCACGGTAAAGTACTTTTTTGTGCCGTAGAAGAAGGATTTGGTTACACACTTAAAGACAAAATCGAGCGATTGAATGCTTCACATCCAAATCTGTACATCACAGACCGTGTCCCTCAAGACGTGAGTATGTATCAGTTCGTTTTCATTGATTCCGTTTCAAAAGCTGGCATCGACATTCCAGACATCGAGCTACTACGAAAGCAGCACCCAGAAACATCGTTCATTTTCATCTATCACACTACCAAAGAAGGCCGCTTCAAAGGCACGAATACCCATGCTCACGAAGTAGACGTGATCATTGAAGTGGCCAAGGGGGAGGTAAAGGCTACGGGGAGGTTTAATGCTGGGGGGAGATTGAAAATATAATACAAACCAATTCATACGGAATTATTATCATCGCTAGTCAGGAGAATACTTTTAGCACAACTAGCTCCACGGGTACTTAACATTTGGAAATAAAACTTTAAATCTCAACATTAAATTACTTTCGATAGGTTTGCTTACATATTTACCTACTTTATTAGTTTGATTTCAAAGCGAAAAGGCACAACTCGAAGTTCAATCGCAAGAAAAAGTACTGTGAAACCGACCAACACCTTAGGAATGGAACTCAATTGACAATCGCTAACCAGAAATGAAATAAAAGAAGAAAAAAAAAATTACAAATCAAATACAAATTATAGCTCTATCTCTGGTTCAATAACAACCTGTGCCTCCGACATTATATTGTAAATGTCCATTTCTGCATCTAAAACTTCAAACGAAACACAAAGAGAATAAGGTATGCCAATACTTATATCTTTTTCCCAGCCTTGGTGACCAATAATCGAAATTCCAAATTCTTCAGCAAATTGGTGAGGCTGCAAAATGGTCCAACTCTTTTGGGCAGTTGAATTGTTTCTACTTATTTCAATCCCAGGAGACCAATTCTTATTTTCCCTCAAAACCCACTTAATAGAATCATGATCTTGTTGCTGATCCTCTTCAGATTCACCTTCTTCTAAGATAGATACTGTGCGCTGCCTAAATGTACTTAAAGGTTCATTATATTTCGAGGATCTCCATTCTACCCAGCCTGCTAAGTACTGATGAGCTCCTTTTCTTGTACTTCGAGTATTAGAAGTAAATGTCAGAGTTACTTCAATTAGCAAATTGAAATTTTTACCTTCTCCTCTTAATTCTTGGGGAATAACCAAATGATAAACATCTGCCATTTTAGGTTGTACTATACCACTCTGAATGAATGTAATCCTTCCTGG